>CAVUPE010000010.1:0-57876 GCA_963743265.1 uncultured Alphaproteobacteria bacterium
GAAAAATGCCCAGGCGTGACGCCGACGAGCTGGCGATGAAGCTGCTCGCACGGGTGCGAATCCTGGATCAGGCGCACAAGCATCCGGGCCAGCTTTCCGGGGGTCAGCAGCAGCGGGCGGCGATTGCGCGCGCCTTGTGCATGACCCCCGAAGATCATGCTGTTCGACGAGCCAACGTCGTCGCTCGATCCGGAAATGGTGAAGGAGGTGCTCGACACCATGACCGCGCTGGCGCAGGAGGGCATGACGATGATCGTCGTGACGCACGAAATGGGTTTCGCGCGTCAGGTCGCCGATCGCGTCGTGTTCATGGACGGAGGCGAGATCGTCGAGGTGAACGCGCCTCTACCTTTTTTCCAGCATCCTCAGCATGAACGCACCAAGCTGTTCCTGAGCCAGATTCTTCACATTCATCGCTGAGTTTGCGTCCCAGATGTACTTGGCGTTCGCTATGACATGTGAGCGTCTCGTCTCCCGCGTTAGGCACCATAAAGCCAATCGTATCGTTCGATGAGGCCGAGTGGCCCTAGCAAGTGCATGCTCATATCCCGAGCGAACGCCAATGGACCGCTCATATGATAGATGCGGCCAAGTTTGAGAGCTTCCCGTTGAACTCGACCTGCCCTCGCTACGCGATCACGCGAGTACATTGAGAGAGCAGCCGGTATATCTTGCAGTTGAGCGAGGACGCGGCCCAGCGCGCCAGCATCCTCGATGGCCTGGGCCGCGCCCTGCGCAAGGAAAGGGACCATCGGATGAGCCGCGTCGCCGACAAGCGCGACGCGCCCGAGCGAAAATGAAGAAATCGGGGGACGGTGATAGAGCGGCCAAGCGCGCCACGGAACCGGCGCCTTCGTCAGCACGCGCGCTTCTTTTGACCACCCCGAGAACGCGCGTTCTAGACTTGAACGGTTCGCTCCTTCGTCCTTTTCACGATCGGCGCCGCCTGGCGGCGACGTTGACTTAATGGTCGCCACCAAGTTGACGATCGATCCGCGCCGCAAGGGATACTCGACGAGATGCGCCTCTCTTCCCAGTCGCAGAATGATATTATGCGACTGTCGCGGATTCGAGTCACCGGCGTTGACAATCGCCCGATAAGCAACGCGTCCGGCAAACTCGACCTGATCCCGGGCTCCGAAGCCCAATTGATCGCGAACCTCAGACCGCAAGCCATCCGCGCCTATCAGAAGCTCTGCCTCGTCGCGGGTTTGGGTGAGGCCGTGCGTCACTCCGACTGAAAGACGGTCTCCGTCATCGACAGAGTCGACAACGGCCGCGCCCAGCGTCAGTCGGACGCCCGAGTGGCTGAGAACGGCGTCGAGCAGCGCGCGCTGCAAATCGGCGCGATGAATGACCAAATATGCAGCGCCCCAGCGATCTTCGGCATTGTCCAGTGGCATTCGCACAAGTTCAGTGTCGTCCGAACCCCGCAACACGACAACAGCGCGCGGCCTTGAGGCAAGTCGAAGCACCCGCTCCAGGACGCCAAGTCGAACGAGGATCCGTGTCGCGTTCGGAGTGAGTTGCAGCCCAGCCCCAAACTCATCGAGCGTGTTCGCTCTCTCGTATATCGCGACACTGAAACCCGCCTGTATCAGCGCTAGCGCCGCGCTAAGTCCGGCGATTCCGGCACCGGCGATGATCGCGCGCGGCGGCAAGCGTCAGGCGGCGTCGCGCAATTCGCACTCGGTCGGCGAGCAGGGCCCATTGAGATTGCTGTCGTAGACGAATCTGGTCGAACAATAGGAGCAGATCGACTCGCCGTCCGAACCCATGTCGATGAAAATGTGAGGATGATCAAACGGCGGGCTCGCGCCCGTGCACATAAATTCCTTCACGCTGACCTTGATCGAAGGGACTCCGAGATCATTGTGAAAGTGCGGGATTGAGCGGTCCACCATCAAACGGCGCTCCTTAAAAGGCGCTCGCGTTAAAGCATGTTCGAAGCGGTGGGGCTAGCGTGCCTCCATTCGCCTCACGCATCGTCAACCTTGGGGTGCGATGAATCCATCGAGGGGCGTGGACTGTGAGCCTTTCGATGGGTTTTCGGGATGCCGTTGGTGCGGCTGAGGGTGCGCTTGGCCGGCTCCAGAAGTTCTCGATTGCATTGATGTGATTGTGCCCTTCGCGCGCGTAGGTGTCTGAGTGATCAATCCGACGGTGATGGAACCCCGACACGTCGACGACGGCATACGAGGGATAACGCGGTGGCTATTCGACAAAAAATTCATTCCGTGATCGATAATGATGTCCGTGCCTGGCCCGTCCCATCAGATAAGCTAATGCTTAAGCGTGAATGATTCTCGAGGTTGCGAAGAGATAGTGCCGGCTTGCGCCGTAGCGGGCACCGTTTGTCGCCCGCATCGTCGAGATCATAGAGGCCGTCACGCGGCTTGATAACCACTCAGTCAAAAACGAAAAGAGCGGTTCGGCCTGCGGCAAAAGCCAAGCGCAACGGCTCAGGGCAGTGCACTTGCGGGTCCAATTGCTCAGGCGCACCCCAGATCATATCTCACATTGACTGGCGCTGCTGCCCTGTATCAAGACCGGGCAGGCAACACGTCGGCGTTTGCATCTCCCAATGGATAGCCTTCTGAGAGCACATCTACGACTGGAAAAATTGGATGCGAGAGCGAAGAACGAACGTATTAATTCTTGGTTCTGGCGCACGGGAGCATGCATTAGCTCGGGCATGCGCCAAATCGACTTTAATTGGAAACCTTTTTGTGGCCCCCGGTAATCCAGGCTGTACAGCCGTCGCTCAGGTTGTGCCGCTGAGTCCGGCCGAACACGCGAAGGTGATCACCTTTTGTCGAAGAGAAGCTATTGACCTAGTAGTAGTTGGGCCTGAGGCTCCATTGGTGTCGGGACTGGCAGACGACTTAATAGACGCTGGCATACTGTGCTTCGGACCAACGCGAGACGCGGCCCGACTCGAAGGATCCAAGGGGTACGCCAAGGATTTCTGCCGGGAGTTTGGCATACCGACAAGCGATTATAGTCGATTCCGAGATCCGAATGAGGCGAAGACGTATATCCGCGGCCGCGGTGTGCCGATTGTAGTTAAGGCTGACGGGCTTTGCGCGGGCAAGGGTGTCGTCGTCGCGAAGACCTTTGAACAAGCAGAGGCGGCAGTCGACACGTTGCTGTCAAATGCCATCGGATCGGCGAGAGCGGAAATCGTGGTCGAAGAGTTCGTCGAAGGCGAGGAGGTTTCATTCTTCGCCTTGTGCGACGGCGTGGTCGCGATGCCTTTCGCCAGTGCCCAGGATCACAAGCGCGCGGGCGAAGGCGACGAGGGCCCAAATACTGGCGGAATGGGTGCCTATTCTCCGTCGAGCATAATGACCCCGGAATTAAGCCAGCGCATAACGCGCGAAATTGTTATGCCGACATTACGAGGAATGAATGAAAGAGGGTCACCTTTTCGAGGGGTGCTATTTGCAGGCTTGATCGTCGACAAAAGCGGGCCGAAGGTGATCGAATTCAATGTCCGATTTGGGGATCCTGAAGCAGAAGTTATCTTACCCCGCCTTAGGGATGACTTGTTGCCCCTCCTCATGGCCTGTGCGACTGGAACCCTGGGGGATGACCCGCCGAGATTTTACTCAAATGCCGCGCTTGCGGTCGTGATGGCCGCACGAGGCTATCCCGGTGAACCGCTACGAGGATCTAGGATTGGAGGAATTGAAGATGCGGGCACCGTGACAGGAGTAGACGTTCTTCACGGTGGAACACGCGAAGTTGACGGCATCATCTTCGCTGACGGGGGCCGAGTCTTGACGATTACGGCGCTAGGCAGCGACTTGGCAAACGCGCGCGAACGAGCATATGCGGCCCTAGGTCGCATAAAATGGCCAGAGGGATTTTTCCGGCGCGATATCGGTTGGCGCGCGACGACTCGCGAGAGCAAAAAGTAGACGCCGCGGATGGAAGTTGGGATCTTGTCGAGTGGCGATCGTCGGTATGTTTATGGGCGCTATTATCGGCAGCGCCTACGCAGGGAATTGAAGGGAGCGATTTTGAGCAAGTTGTTACGGGCTGTTGCGCGGTTCGATGGCCGGTCTCGAGCTGTTTCATCCATGTGCTTCTCGACGGCTGGCCGTAAATTTGTTGCTATATAGATTTGTTGCTCCGCCTCGCTGATATCATCTAGCCGTCGCGCAACATTTGCGGCCCAAGGTTGAGCATTTCGCATCCTCACGCTTGAGGAACAGATGAAGGTGCACTGGACTGCGTGAAAGCTACCCCTGGAGCGAGGTTCGCGCCACGCATCAATTCGTGACCACTCATCATGACCTTGCCTGCGCGCTGCCCTAGAAGAACTCGAATAGCCCCTACTCCGCATGCAATCCGCATATCTTCGGAGAGGATCGTCCCCGGCGAGCCACCGGTCCCCGTCGCGACTTCAACGCGGAAGAACTTAATGTTTTCATAGCGATTTCCGGTCGGTACTTTGGAAAAGGCGCCCGGCGCGGGTGATAGCCCATGAATTTGGTTACGCACACCTCCTGCGCTCTGCGTCCAATCAACCTCTGCCTCGCTCTTTTTGATCTTGTGCGCGTAACAAACGCCGACGCTCGATTGCTTGTGAAACTCCAATGGACCGGCCTCCATTGATTGTAAGGCGTTTACCGATACCGTAGCAGCGATCGTTGCTAGGCGAGTTGTAAGATCTCCGGCTGTCTCGTCCGGGCGTATCGGAATGATTTGACGCATCGCTATCGGCCCCGTATCCAGACCTGCCTCCATGCGCATGAGGTCAACGCCGGTTCGAATGTCGCCGGCCATTATTGCCCGTTGGATTGGAGCGGCGCCCCGCCAACGTGGCAATAGTGAAGGGTGCAAATTAATGCACCCTAGCCTCGGAGAATTGAGAATAGGGATCGGCAACAACAAGCCGTAAGCGGCGACAATGGCAACGTCCGCCGCCAGACTGCTGAACGCCTCCTGAGCGTTCACATCGCGCAAGGACGTCGGTGTTAAGACGGGAATTCCAAGGGAATCCGCCGCCGAGTGAACTGGCGTCCTCGTCATCTCGAGCCCTCGACGACCAGCCCGCGCAGGCGCACGTGTATAGACGGCGACGGGTATATGACCGCTTTTCGAGATTTCCTTTAGCGTCGGAACTGCGAACTCCGGCGTGCCCATGAAGACAACTCTCATTACCGACCAACATTCCAAAATTCTAAATCATCAAAATCTTATTTTGCCCTAGGTTTCGCGGAAAGCCAAAGAATTGTTGATTTCCACTGAGACCTGAGGCGTGCGCCATGGGTTTTTCCGTCGAGAACTAACCCATGTTCGAACCCCGTGGCCTACACGGGCCGGCGTCGGAGTGATCGACATGAGTTATTGAGCGCGATCCGACGCTGGCGTTATCGGGACCATTACTTGTCCGGCGTCAGCACCATTGAGACGGATCTGAGGTTTTCAGGAAGGGAGGATTTCTGGATCATCGTAGCCGCAAGGAGCGAAGATGAGACAGAAATCCGGGCCGGAAAAGCAGCCGGCGGAAGACGCGATCAGGGACATTCGGCGCGCAACACGTCGACATTTTTCAGCTGAAGAGAAGATCCGCATCGTCCTGGAAGGGCTGCGCGGGGAGGAGAGCATAGCCGAGCTCTGCCGCCGCGAGGGCATCGCCTCGTCGATGTACTACGGCTGGTCGAAGGAGTTCCTTGAGGCCGGTAAAAGGCGGCTTGCCGGCGACACGGCGCGCGCCGCGACCTCCGACGAGGTGAAGGACCTTCGCCGAGAGGCGCAAGCGTTGAAGGAGGTCGTGGCCGATCTCATCCTCGAAAACCGACTGCTCAAAAAAAGCATGATCGCGGATGGGGGAGACGAGGCATGAAATATTCGGCATCCGACAAGACGGAGATCATCCGGCTGGTCGAGCAATCGCCTTTGGCGGCTCGACGCACGCTGGAGAAACTCGGCATTCCCAGATCTTCTTTCTACCGCTGGTATGATCGGAATCAGCGCGGCGGACCAGAAGCCCTCGCGGATCGACCCTCACGGCCGGATCGGGTCTGGAACCGCATCCCAGAGGCTATCCGCAGCCAGATTGTCGACCTGGCGCTGGATCAGCCGGAACTCAGCCCGCGGGAACTGGCGGTGCGCTTCACGGACGAGGCAGAATATTTTGTCTCGGAGGCCTCGGTCTATCGGTTGCTGAAAGCGCACGATCTCATCGCCAGCCCGGCCTATATCGTCATCAAAGCGGCCGAGGCGTTCAAGGACAAGACCACGGCGCCCAACCAGCTCTGGCAGACCGACTTCACCTATCTCAAGATCACGGGCTGGGGCTGGTACTATCTCTCCACCGTGCTGGACGATTTCTCGCGCTTCATCGTCGCTTGGAAGCTCTGCGCGACCATGAAAGCGAAGGACGTCACGGCCACACTCGATCTGGCACTGGCGGCCTCCGGGCTCGATCACATGACCGTCGTTCACCGACCGCGGCTTCTGTCGGATAACGGCGCGTCATATGTCGCGGGAGATCTCGCAGAGTGGCTGGATCGCCAGGAGATGGAGCATGTCCGCAGCGCCCCCTATCACCCGCAAACCCAGGGCAAGATTGAGCGCTGGCATCAGACGCTCAAGAACCGCATCCTGCTTGAGCACTACTACCTGCCCAGCGATCTCGAACGCCGGGTCGCGGCCTTCGTGGTGCATTACAACCATGCCCGCTATCACGAGAGCCTCGACAATCTCACGCCCGCCGACGTCTACCTCGGGCGCGCTGAGGCCGTTCTCCTCGAACGCGAAAGGATCAAACGCCAGACAATCGTAAACCGTCGCTTGCAGCATCAACTGCATGCCGCATAATCTCAGTCACAGATGATCCAGAGCCTCCCTTCTGGAAGCCGGCAATATGTCTCAAATCACCTGACGACGGCAAGCTACCCCAAGGTGGCGAACGCACTGCTCGACCGTCTCATCCACCGCTCGCCACATTCTCGAAGAGCGGAAATGGGACAGCTTCGTTCAAGCCGGAATTGCTGGGATTGGCAGCCGGCAATTTACGCGAACGCATCCGCCGATCATGAATTTTACCCGGCACGGTAACCGCCGTAAGGGCGTCAAAAGTTCACCTGATAGACGCCAAAGCCAATGTCGCCGAGACATTCCCCGCTTGACCGTATGCTCATGCTAGGGGTGGCTGCGTTGCAGGTCCGGCCGGAGCATACTTAACGTCAATAGGATATGTTATATTCGTTGTAGACCGTATCGCCCCAGGAGCCGCCGATGTTCTGGTCCCGGAACAGGACGAGGCAGGTATAGCTTCCGTCGACATTGCACTGGCCGGAAGCGCCCACCGCGATCGTCACCGAGGCGTTGCAGGTCCGGTTCGTCCACGGCAGCGTCACCGTGTTTCCGGAGGCGTTGACCCCATCGATCGCATTGGCCCCGCTGATCACCTCATACTGGCAAGCCGAAATGCTCGAAGCGGGCGTCCAGCCCGGCCAGGCGTTCTGATCGATCGGCTTGACGGTGAAATTGGTCTTCTGCGGCGTGTTGTTCCCGTTGAGGAACACCTGCGGCAGAACACAGATGGCCTTGCTTCCAGTCGCAGCAAACGAGGTCGCGTTCGCCAGCCAGTCCGCATCCAGAGGAATCCCCAGATCCCCCATAAACGCTCATGTTCCAGAGGATTTCGATGTCGTCGACGCCGCCGAAGGTCTTAAGCGCCATCTGGTGATTGGTGCAGATCGCAGCCGTCGAAACCGGCATTTCCCCAAACTTGACAGTCGGATGAGCGGCCCGCGCCGTCGCCCAGTCGTCGGTAGTGCTTGAGCAGCAGCCGCCCGCTGAGAACTGCTCCTCGATCCCATAATCCATGAGCGCGCCGCTATTAAGATCGGTGTTCGCCCCCGGCACGCCGTCGGCCTCAGAAAAAATTGCACCATACTGGACAGCAGGATAGGTCGCTTTCACGTAGTTGTAGACGTAATTCCGACCCAGAGGCGGGAGCGGTCAGATCAGGCTCGTTGACGTAAAGAAGCGTCACCCCGCCTGGGGTCGAACAGCTCACGATGCTGCCAGACGGTCCCTTTACCAGACAGTCGATATATTGCTTGACCAGAACGGCCACAATTGAGCTCAGCACCGACATGGCCTACGGTGCCGAGGACTTGGTCAGTGGATCACGCTCTATTTGGGCGGGGACTTTCACGGGCCTGATAGGCGCAGTCGCTGGCGTCCGTAAGGATGCAGCGGATGCGATCAAGAAAATTGTGGGTCGAAAGCGCGGTTCGAAGCGCAGCGCGAGCGCAGGTCCAGCCGCCCGCGCAATCGTAAGCCCAGATGGTTGAATCTCCAACATGGCCTACGGAGCAGAGGACAGGTCAGTGGATCACGCTCTGTTTGGCCGGGGACTTTCACGGGCCTTATAGGCAGCAGTCGCTGGCGTCCGTAAGGATGCAGCGGATGCATCATCAAGAAAAATGTGGGTCGAAAGCGCGGTCAAAGCGCACGGCCAGCGAATCCATCCGCTCCCCCAATCGAAGCTCCAGATCATGAATATCGGCGCGACTGGGAAGGCCCGTAAGCGGTCAAGAAAATGTTCTCTTTTTGTTCTAGGCCCCGGAAATGCTGGGGTCTGCGCTCGCTCGGGGTCGTGCAATTGCAGATGCAACAGCGTCTGTGAGGCTTTGCGCGGCTGCGCCGGCCGTCGGCGCAAGCCCCAGATCCGCCCGCGCCTCCTCGCGCGTCTTGATGCCGGCGCCGACCAGAATGTTGAGCGTCTGCGCCTGTTCGAGCGGATCGACCGCGTCGTCGCCGACCCACACGAACTCAAGGGCAGGCTCGTTCATGCACTCCTGGATCACATGGTCGAGCGCGCTCTTCACCCAGGCCTTGAGCGGCACCAGGCCTTCCTGCGTCGCCTGCTGGCGCATGGTCTCGCCGGTCGCGCGATTGACCTGGCTCGACGAACGGCGAGACGGGGACCGAGAAGGCGTAGCAGATGATGCGCGCCAGCCACTCGTCGTACTGGTCCTTGAGCGGCGGCTGTCGCGCCTCGATCAGCTTGAAGTCGGCCGGCATGAACTTGGTCTGGCGCCGGCGCGCGAGGTTGCCGCTCATCAGCGCGTCGAAATAGTCCTGGAACGAGCGGATCTGGTCGGCCGTCCATTCCTTGGGCGAGTGTGGCGAAGGCGTCCGGCGACGAGCCGGTGCGGTAATAGTCGAGGGTCGAGGCGTCGCGCCTGAGCGCAATGTTGACGGTGAGCGCGATCTGCTCGACCGGGCTCATGCCGTAGAGCCGATGGGCGCGGAGGTTGCGCGGCAGATAGAGGAGCTCGACGGCGGAGAAGTCGGCGGCGGGGATGCCCTTGAGGATCTGCTGATAGGCCGGATCGGGCGGCTCGGGCGCGCGCCCGTCCTCGCCGATCAGCGGCTTGATCGTCGACCCGTCGATGATGTCGAGCGCATAGAGCGAGCCGCCGCGATTGTAGCGCGGATAGATGGTCGCCGCGTCGATGACCAGCATCTCCTCGAGCAGCATGCGCAGCCAGTCGGCGAACGAACGGCGCCGGTCGGGGCGGGCGAAGAAGCGCGTGACCTGATCGATCGCCTGAGAGCTTGCCGACGAATCCTCGCGGTTGCGCGCGCGGATGGCGAAGCCCTGCGCCGCGATCTGGTCCTTGCGGGTTTCAATCACCGCGCGCAGGAGCGGCAGCGCGTCGGCGAGCCCGCGCAGCTCGGCGAACGAAACGCCGTCTTCGGCGCGCGGGATATAGTTGAGGTTCGCGCCGAACGGATAGTCCCATTGGCGTCCCTTGACCTCGGGCGGCGCCATCGGCGCGAGCGGCTGCAGCGGCCCGAACCAGGTGTCCGGCGACACGCCGGTGATCACATAACGCGTCGCGTCGGCGAGCCGGGCGAATACGCTTGGGGGCAGGGCGCGTCTGACGGGTTCTGACATCGATCGTTTCCTTGGACCTCCCGCACCGAATCCGCCTTTTGACGGGCCGTGGCGGGAGAAGAGTGGGTGAGAGGCCTTCGCATTCCGTTAGGGATTGGCGCCTAGCCTGCGCGCGTGTGGCTTACGCGAGCAGGGAGGGGCGATGCGCATCTGGATAGCGCTGATCGCAATCGTCGTTTCTCTGCCGGCTGTCGCTCTCGCTCAGCCGCGCTGGACCTTCTGCGTCGCCTCGTCAAAGAGCGGCGCGGACGTCTGGATCACCGACGTGTTCGTCGCCGAGCGCGATCGCGTCGAACTCGAGAGCGCGTTCAAGGCCATGCTGGGGCGCACCGGCGCAGCGGGCGCCGATGCTCAATGTCCGATGCCGCGCGAGGACAAGACGGAAGCGGTCAACGCCCAATTCGAAGCGGAAGAGTTCAATCGCAAACTTGGCGCGAAGCTGCATGCCGTGGTGGCCGCAGGTTTCCCGCCGCGGCGTTAGCCGTGCGTCGCCGGCTGCTACTCGGAAATCCGCGTGACCGCCGGCTCCTCGTCGCCGGACCATTCCATTCGATAAACGGCGCCGGGCGCGACGGACTGGACCGCGTGCGGCCTTAAAGCCACGATGCACGTTCCTCCTGCCTGCCGGACTGAGGGATAGATGATCCCGTTGAGCCCTTGCGCCCGCGCAGCGTCGGCGATCGCGTTTCCAATCGGATAGCCGACCGCCGGGTCCGGATTGAGACAGGGGTGGTCGGGCGTCTCCCGAAGATCGACGAACTCCCCGGCCATGCTGGCGAACATTTCGGCATATTCGACGACGCCCTTCATTTGGCCCGAACGCGCGAGGAACTCGCTCATGTGATGGGCGACCTCGCGGATGCAGGTCTCGACATCGAGCGCCGCGTACCAGGCGCCGCGGGCCGCATTGAAGCGGTTGGCTTCGCGCGGCTTCCAATAGGCGAAGGCGGCGTTGACGAAACTCGCATAGGGCACGCCGTGAATGAACTCGCCGCGGCCGATCCCCTCCGTTCCCCGCTGCTCCGCCACTAGGCGACTACTCGTCGCCCCTTCGATTTCGGCGAGCGCCGCAGCGTCCTCGGCTGAAACGAGCCCCTCCAGCACTGGCGGTCGGAGGCGCGCCGTCGATACGAGCCGGACGGTTCGTGGAAAGGCTTCCCTGACGACCGGCAGGCCGTTGAGCATGCGTCAGAAGGTCACAAGCCGCCGCGGACGGCGTCGACGTAGCGGCGGACCTCGAGCATCCTCGGAATGCCGCCTTCGATCATCGCCTCAATCGGGGTTTCGCGCTCGAACAGCGGCCCGCTATTGGGCCGTCGCGCCCATTCGTCCGCCGTCTCGTCGGCAAACAAAAGGTGAAGTCCCTTGTACACGCCAACCACGGCGGAGACGCGCGTCAACTGGTCCTGGCTCAAGGTCGGTCGGGAGCCGCGCTTCATGCGGTCGAGCGTGCTCGCCGAAACGCCAAGAAGGGCGGAGGCCTCCGCGTTGGACAAGTCCCAGGCTTTTATGAGCGCAAGGAACGCTTTGAGCGCGACTTCGGACAGGCGCGCCCGGTCGCGCTCGTTCGCAAAGGTCTGCGGCCCGATTGCGCCCAGGTCAGTTTGTCTTGCTTCAACGATGGCGGCAGGCATCTGCGTCTCCTGACGAGGAGATACGCGTCATTTGACGCGATGTCCAGTGATTTATGCTTCGCAGCGGCGTTACCCTGTCTTTTGAGCCGCAGGTTCACGTCCGCCTCCCGTCCAAAACTCGTACATTCCCCCCGCGCTCGGTCGCCCCACGCCCAAAAGGTCGGCCAGCGCCCAGACCAGCGCGTCGGCCCGGTCGGGCGAGAAGCCCATGGCGCGGCGGTCGAAATCGGGGGTCAACGCGCAGAGCTGGTCCTCGAGCTTGCTGAACGTCCCGACGTGAAAGACGAGACCGCGCTCGTAGGCCGCCGCGATCGGCTCGGCGCGCAGGAATTTGCCCCGCGTCGCGTGAACCGCGTGCACCGGCAGGTTGGGCTCGCTCTGGCGCAGCACCTCCGTCACCATGTCGCCGCCTTGGTTGATTTCGGCGACCACACGATTGGCCTTGAAGCCGCGAAAGGCGGCGCCGACCCGCGCGCCCCACGCGCCCGGCGTCTCGCCCTGGCTGGTGAGGTCGGCGAGCACGTAGAAAAGCCCGTTTTCCGCTTTTGCCGCGACGATCAGCCCGCATTCGTCGGATTTTGAGCCTGAGCGCGCCGGCGGGTCGACGGCGACCACGATCTCGGCGAATTCCTTCGGCGCGGCTTCCGGCGCAACGCGTTGGCGCTCGAGCAGCGCGCGCGTCCACAAAGCCCCCGGCGTCTCCTCGACGATTTCGGCGAACAGCTCCTGCCGGCCGATGGCGCGGCCCTTGTAGCGCGCGGTGATGCGCTCGAAGAACGCTCGCGCCAGATGAGCCTTATTGTCGAAGGTCGAGCCGCGGGTGACGATGGTGTCCTTGCCGGCGGCGAGCGCTTTGATGATCTTGCTCGGGCGCGGCGTCGTGGTGACGATCGCCTGCGGCTTGTCTCCGAGCCGCAGGCCCAGCATCGCCTGATCGAAGGCGTCGGGCTGGCGCCAGGCGGCGAGCTCGTCGCACCACAATTTCATGTGCTGCTTGCCCCTGAGCCGGTCGGGCTCCTCGGCTGAGAACAGCATGCTCACCGCGCCGTTCGGCCATTCGAGGCGAAGATCGGCGGCCAGAAAGCGGGGGCGCTCGTCGCGCCGGCAGCAGGCGAGAATGCCGGATTCGCCCCTCACCATAATGTCGCGGGCGTCGGCGATGGTGGCGCCGATCAGGTTGACGATCGGGTAGTCCTGCACCCAGGTGCGCACCGCCTCCGCGCCAGCCCGCGTCTTGCCGGCGCCGCGCCCGGCGAGGATGAGCCAGATGATCCAGTCGCCGTCCGGCGGAGCCTGGTCGGGGCGTGCCCAGAACGCCCAGTCGTGAAACAATTGCGCGCATTCGCGCGGCGTCATCTCCTCCATGAGACGCACGCGCGTGTCGAGATCGAGGTTCATAAAATCGGAGGCGCTCTTGATCCGGCCGCCCGTATCGGGACGAGCGGGCGCACGCCTGGCGCGCCGGGTCCGGCCGGATTGCGCCGTTTCGCCCGTCATTCAGCGGGGTGCTCGGGCTGGAGGCGGTCTGCGATCTCATTGACCTTCTTCAGGAGTCGGGCGCGCTCCTCTTCGCCGTATTGTTCAGGGATCCGCTTCGCCTTCGTGAATCCGTGATAGCGGTCGAGCCGGTCGACGATCTTCAGCGCGCGGTCGATCGCCTTGAGGTCGCCGTTCTGGAGCCGCTCGAGGAGCTTGAGGATCATCTGCTCGAGCCGGGCGATCTGCAGCCGGGCGAAGTCTTCGGCCGGCGCGACCCAGCGGTTGCGCAGCTCCTGACGCAGGATGCTCTCGGTTCGCTTCCGGGTCAGCCGTTCCGTCGCGCCGATTTCATCGACCCCGGCGCCGGCAATGAGGGAAGCGAGAACCCGCTGGGCGCGGGTGACCCTCGCGCGTTTCGATCGGGTCGGTGGGTTTGCGTCGGACATGGGCGCCTCGAGGAATTGTTGAAGGAAAAGCCCGCGCAAGCCGAACGACCCCTCCGCGGCAGGCGCGGTCGAGATGTCGGGCGGGGCAAGATTTTGGGAGGGGCGGATTTGGCGGGAAACGAGAGCGATCGCCTTCCGGGCGCGGCTCTCGAACTTCCCTCACTATGCCCTGACCGGCGTCAAAGCGCAAGCTTTTGTTCTTGTTTTGTTCCAAAATGAAGCTTCATCGCTGCGGATTAACTTAGCAATATCAATTTGTTAGGATGACGTCTGGCCTTGCCGTCGAGGCATGCGGCGCTCGGATTGCCTGGAGCGGCGCCCACTTGGGCCTTTTGTAAAAAACTTCCAAGGGAAACAATAGCGTACCAGACGCATGTGATGTAATATATCAAAATACGTCTACAACTATCTGAAATAACATAGTTTTGATGAAAACCGTGGGCGTCACCTCCTTTTCGCAATGCTCGGCGAAGCTCAGGGCAGATCTCCGGATCTCAGCGTGCGATGACGCGCGGAGGCGACAGGTCGAATCGAGTTGCAGAAAAATGGACCTAACGCCTTGAAAACGCTCGATCGCGTGCAGAAATGGCGCCTCCCGTTCCAAGGCTCACACGGACTCGCTCATCGCCCAATCTGGCGACGGGCAAAGCGATGAGAATTCATGTAGTTCCTGCGGAGCGCTTTGGCTGAAGCGGGGGCAAGCCGTGCTGATTGTCCACTATGCCGTCAAAACCGACCCCGGCGCGGCGACCGGCGCCGAGCGTCGGACTCCAGCGGAAAATTCTCGACCCCGCCGAGCCAATTCCGCCTGGCGCGGTCTGGATCGACATGGTCGAGCCGACCGTGGATGAGGACCGGAAGGTGGAGGGCTACCTTGGCTCCAAGGTGCCGTCACGCTCCGATCCCGATTTCGCCCAGCCCGCCGAATCCTACTATGCCGAAAATGGCGTGCGCTACCTGCACGCCTGCGTCGTCAGCGAAGCCGAAGGTACGCCCGACGTCGCCGACGTCACCTTCATCCTCGGTCCGAAAGCGCTTGTCACCGTACGCTACGATCCCGGCGAGGCCTTCGAGCTTTTCGGTCAGAGGCTGGGCAAAATTCCGACCCAGGCGCTGCACCCCGACGCGGTGGCGGTCGGTCTTATCAACGCCATTGTCGATCGCTCCGCCCGGGCGCTGAACAAGGTCGGAAACGAGCTCGATTCCATCGCGAGCCAGGTCTTTCGAGCCAAGGGCGACCAAAGCGCGCGCAGCAAGATCTATTCTGCGACCCTCGGCGACCTCGGCCGCGAAGACGAGAAGATCTCGAACCTGCGCGAAAGCCTGGTCGAGCTCGAGCGGCTCGTGCTGTTCCTGATGTCGGAAGGGCGCTCGGCGGACGCGCCAAAGCCAGTGCGCGAGGCGACGAAGTCCGCTTTGCGCGACCTCCAGTCGCTCGAGCAGGACGCGAACTTCAAGGCGCAGAAGGTGCAGTTCCTGCTCGACGCGACCCTCGGCTTCATCAACCTCGCGCAGAACGACATCATCAAGCTGTTCTCTGTGCTGGCGGTCATCTTCATGCCGCCGACGATGATCGCCTCGATCTACGGGATGAATTTCAAGATGATGCCGGAGCTCGACTGGACGTGGGGTTATCCGGCGGCGCTCCTTCTGATGGTGGCCGTCGCGGTTGGGCCCTACGTGTTCTTCCGATGGAAGAAGTGGCTGTGAGGGCGGCGCTCCGCTCTTCGCCTGACCGGGGGCTTTCCGAAAGTCATGTGACACGCTGCCTTCATCCGCGGCGGATAAGGCTCTGCGGTTGGAGGGGAGATGACCGCACAACCGGCGCGAATTGATCTGGCGGACCTCGGACCGGGCGTCGCTTGGGCGTTCCAGTTCGACGAGAATGGACGCGGGAGCCTGCTTAGCGGCAATTCCTCGATCGACCTCATGCACGGGCGTCGATTTGTCTGGGTGCACTTGATCTTGGGAAACGTGCGGACGCGCGAGTGGATCGGCGCGCAGGACGCCCTTCCTCCCGAGGCCCGCGAGGTGTTTTTATCCAAGGATCGCCATCCGAGCCTGCACTGGGGCGGGGAAGCCTTGTGGGGAACGCTCCACGACGTCCGCCACGAAGACCAGGCGGGAATGGAGGCGACCGATCTCCGTTTCGCTCTGTGGCCGCAGTTCCTCCTGACGGCGCGCCACCACGCAGCGCGCTCCGCCATGGCGGTTAAAGACCAGGCGGAGAAGGGCGCCACCTTTGAAGACAGCGCGGCGCTGTTTGAGAGCATGCTTATCGCCGCCGCCGACTCGATCGGCGAGGCCGCGCAACAGATCGCCGGCGAGCTGGATCAGATCGAAGACCGCGTTTTGTCGGACGCCTTGAGCGACGAAAGCGCGGCGCTCTTGCGGTTGCGGAGAGGCATTTCTCGCCAGGAGCGGCTGGTTCAAGCCGCTCACAGCGTGCTGGCGCAACTCGAACAAAATCGCGGAGAGAGCGTCCTTCAGGCGTATCGCGACCTGGGCTCCAGAGTGCGGCAGCGGGTCGACGCTTTTCGGGCCGACCTCCATCTGCAGGCTGATCGCGCGCGGCTTCTGCAGGAGGAAGTGGCGGCGCAGCTCGCGACCGCGACCAATCGGAACCTTTTCGCTCTCACGGTGGTCACGACCCTGCTGCTGCCTCCGGCCTTCGTGACCGGCTTTTTCGGCATGAATACGAAGGGGCTGCCGTTCGGCGACTCGGACTACGGAACAGTGTACGCCACCATTCTTTGCCTGCTCGCGGCGGGCGTCGCCTATTTGCTCATTCGTCGTTACCGGGCGGTCTCTTGAAGCGTTATTGCCCCACCTGAAACCAGGCTCCCACTCCGGCTGCGCGATGTTCGGGGATCGCCGATTCAAGCGGCCATTTGCCCGGGTTGTCGGCGACGAACGCGACATGGGCGCTGCGGCCGGGCTGGATGAGGATGGTGTCGCGCCAATAGGGCTCCCAGCCGTCGTCCATCGAGTGCAGGAGCCGCGCGACGTGGCCCCATAGGCGCATCGCCTGGACGACCGCCGTCTTGTTGGCGAGCGCAAACACGGCAGGCTGGCCGCGCGGGATGACATAGGCGGGCTTCGGCGCCCAGTCGACGAAGGTTGCGCCGTTGATCGCAAATGGCGCTGAGCCGCCGCCGCTGATGGTAAAATCGCAGCGCTTCGCGGATTCCAGGGCGATCTCAGCCGGCAGCCGCGGATTGGCGGCGAGACGCGGCGGCTCGGAGCGCGCGTTCATCGGCTCGCCCTCGGACTCGATCGCAATGAACGGGCGGTCGGCCGTCCCAGCGTCGCCGCGCAGGTCGAGGCGGACGCCGCGCGCCGAGGTCGCGCGGCATATCGAACATCAATTCGAATCGGGCGCCGGGACCCATCGGAAACTGGTTGGCGAGCGGTTCGAATGGCTCGCTCGGCTGGCCGTCGACGCCGACGACCAGGATTTTTGCGCCGCTTATCGCGACGGTCGCCAGACGCGCGGTCGCGGCGCTGCCCAGACGCAGCCTCACACGCGCGCCGGGCCGGGCCTTGAGCTTCAACGGCGCGGTCGCCCCGTTGGCGAAAACGACGCCGCCCTTGCGCCCGCTTCCCCGGCCGATGGCCGGATCGGCGAAATCGTCCTTGATCCGGCCGCTCGCGTCGACGTTCCAGTCGGACAGCACCACCGCCGCGTCGAGATCGACGTCCGGCGCCTTCGGCTCGTCGACGATGATCGGGCCGAATAGCCCACGTCCTTGCTGGGCGGCGTCGGTCGAGCCGGCTCGGGGCAGATAAAGATTAAAGCCGGAATCTGGGGGGACGAAGCGGATTTCGGCGCTCGCGTCGGGTTTGAGCCTTTCCTGGGTGAGGCCGCCAATCCCGGCGGCCGAGTTCGCCGCGCGTAAGCCTGGAAAGCTCAGCGTCGTCGGCTCCGCCAGCTTGTTGGAGAGCCTCAACTTCAGCTCTTCGCCTTGCCTGAGCCTGATGAGCGGGCCCGGAATCGCGCCCGCATAGGCGTAAGCCGCCGCTGGCTCGGCCGGGGTCGGGGCGAGTTGCAGCCTCGCCGGCGCCGCTTCGAAGTTTAGAATGCCCTCAGCCGCCGGGTCAGGCGCGTCCGCTCGCGCCGGAGCGCCGAGGCGCCACAGAGCCGCCGCAAGGCCGCCGCCCAAGACGATGCGGCGGGTGGGAGTCACGCCATTTGTCCCATTTTGGCGCATCGCGCGCGGCGCCGAGAATGCTGGCAAATGATTTGCGGCGAAAGGGGCCTATCCATGCGTAAGGTTGCCATATGCCTAGGTTTTGCCGCCATTTTCGTCGCGCTAGGACGTTTTCTGTTCGCGCCGCTCTTCTTAGCCGGCCATGCCGACCGCGCAACCGGGATTCTGTTCGCGGCAGGCCTCTTCACCATCGCCATCGCAGCGGTGGTGCGCAAATGAGCGGTCGAGCGCTTCAGCTCCGTATTTTTTTATGGCGCAGAGCGGACAAGCTGATATAGAGCGACCGAAAGCAAATCGGCCTCGTCAAGCCGGCGCTTGCGGCGGGCGTGGCGGAACTGGTAGACGCGCCGGATTTAGGTTCCGGTGGCGAAAGTCGTGGGGGTTCGAGTCCCTCCGCCCGCACCATTTCCTTCGCGACCGCGAACGCGCCCAATTGACGATCGGTCGATCGGCAAGTATCGGCCAGTCGCGGTTGCCGGCCGCGATGACCATAAGGCGGAACGCAAAATGCAGGTGACCGAGACGCTTAGCGAGGGACTTAAGCGGGAGTACGACATTTCGTTGCCGGCGAGCGACCTGGCGGCCAAGCTCAATGGGCAGTTGGCGGACTTGAAGGCGAAGGTCCGCATCAACGGCTTCCGCCCGGGCAAAGTGCCGGTGGAGCATTTGCGGAAGGTTTACGGCAAGTCGGTGATGGCCGACGTGGTGCAGGAAGCCATCGCAAGCGCGAATAAGAAGATCATCGACGACAACCACCTGCGCCTCGCCCGCGAGCCGAAGGTCGAGCTTCCGACCGATCAGGCGGCTATCGACGCCGCCCTCGAGGCCCGCGGCGACCTCAACTTCAAGGTCGCGCTCGAGGTGCTGCCGGTGTTCGAGATCGGCGATTTCTCGCAAATCTCACTCGAACGTCTGACCGCCGATGTCGAACCGTCAGACGTCGAGACCGCGCTCGATCGCTTGGTGGAGGAGCGCCGCGCCTACAGCGAGAAGCCGGCGGGCGCCACGGCCGAGGTCCACGACCGCATCACGATCGACTTTGACGGAACGATCGACGGAGTTCCCTTCGAGGGCGGTGAAGGAAGGGATATCCAGGTCGCGCTCGGCTCGAACACGTTCCTGCCTGGGTTCGAGGACCAGCTCATCGGCGTCGCCGTGGGGGATAAGCGCACTGTTCGCGCGACGTTCCCGGAGGCCTACGCCGCTCGCGCGCTCGCGGGGAAGGCCGCCGAATTCGACGTGACAGTGAAGGCCGTCGCCGCGCGCGACCCGTTCCTGCTCGACGATGAATTCGCCAAGGGCATGGGCTCGGAAAGTCTCGACAAGCTCAAGGAGACGATCCGAGATCGGATCGGCTGCCGAGTACGCGCGCGTCTCGCGCGACAAACTCAAGCGCGAGCTGCTCGACCGGCTCGACCAGCTCTATTCCTTCGAGTTGCCGGAGGGGTTGGTCGTTCAGGAGTTCAATTCCATCTGGGAACAAGTGACGCGCGAGCAGCAGGCCTCGGGCCGCGGCTTCGCCGAGGAGAACACCACCGAGGAAGCGGCGCGGGCCGACTATCGCAAGATCGCCGAGCGCCGGGTCCGGCTGGGGCTGCTGCTGGCCGAGGTCGGAACCAGGGCGGAGGTTAAGGTTTCGGACGAGGAGATGACCCAAGCGCTGGTCGCTCGGGCGCGGTCGTTCCCGGGCCAGGAAAAGCAGGTTTGGGATTTCTACCGTAACAACAACCAGGCGTTGGCCGAATTGCGCGCTCCAATTTACGAAGAGAGGGTTGTCGACCATATCCTCGGCCTCGCCAAGGTCGAGGCGCGCAACGTGACCAAGGAAGAACTGCTTAGGCCGGTCGATGACGAGCTTCCGAGCGAGCCGATAGAATTGAATGACAGGGGCGCCGATGTCTGACGCCGACTGGGACAGCCGCCTCTTTTCGGGACGGCTATGGGCGCCTATGTTGGACTCGCGGCTGATAGCCGGGCGCCGGTTGGTTCCGGTGAGAGAAAGGTTCTGATGCGCGATCTGGTCGACTATTACACCAACAATCTCGTGCCGATTGTTATCGAGCAGTCGGCGCGGGGCGAACGTTCGTTCGATATTTTCTCGCGGCTCTTGCGCGAGCGCATCATTTTCATGATCGGTCCGGTCGACGATCTGTCGGCTTCTCTGGTGGTCGCCCAACTCCTCTTTCTCGAGGCTGACAATCCGAAGAAGGAAATTGCACTCTACGTCAATTCTCCGGGCGGGGTCGTCACGGCGGGGCTCTCCATCTACGACACGATGCAGTTTATTCGTCCCAAAGTGACGACGATGTGCATTGGGCAAGCGGCCTCGATGGGCTCGCTTCTGCTTGCTGCGGGCGAGAAGGGTTCGCGGTTTGCTCTGCCTAATTCCCGCATCATGGTCCATCAGCCGTCGGGCGGATTCCAGGGGCAGGCGTCCGATATCCAGAGGCACGCGGAGGATATTCTGAAGGTCAAGCGGCGACTCAACGAAATTTACGTAAATCACACCGGCCAATCCTACGAAGCCATTGAAAGAACACTGGATCGGGATCATTTCATGTCGGCCGAGGAGGCGAAGGCCTTCGGCATCGTCGATGAGGTGACAACCAAGCGCGCCGTCGAGTTGGAAGAGGCGAAGACATAGCCCGCGGGCCAGCTGAGGAGCGAGTTTTTTCTGGCTTTGGCGGTTTGCCGCGACGAATTTTGCGGTGTGGCCTTGATTTTGCGTACAATTTGATGGTTGCTTGTCAGATCCCAGTCTGACCCAACGGCGGCGGACTGAAGGGGAAACGCGAGGCAGGGCCGAAGGCTACGTTTCGTTAGGGTGGTTTGGTTAGGCTGTTTGGTCAGGCGTTCGACGACACGCTTCGGCGGAAGCGGCCTAAATGGAGAAAAGCGATGGCCAAGGCCGAAGGCGACGCCAAAAATACGCTGTATTGCTCTTTCTGCGGAAAGAGTCAGCATGAGGTGCGCAAGCTCATCGCCGGGCCGACCGTATTCATCTGCGATGAATGCGTCGAATTGTGCATGGATATCATCCGCGAGGAGAGCAAGACCGCGCTAGTCAAAAGCAAGGACGGCATTCCAACCCCTCGGGAAATATGCAAGGTTCTTGACGACTACGTGATCGGCCAGCCCCAAGCCAAGCGGGTGCTATCGGTCGCCGTCCATAACCACTATAAGCGCCTCAATCACGCCACCAAGCACGGCGACGTGGAGCTGGCGAAATCGAACATTCTGTTGATTGGCCCGACGGGCTCGGGCAAGACGCTGCTCGCCCAGACTCTGGCGCGCATCCTCGACGTGCCGTTCACGATGGCCGACGCCACCACTCTGACTGAAGCCGGCTATGTCGGCGAGGACGTCGAGAACATCATTCTGAAGCTGTTGCAGGCTTCCGACTATAACGTTGAGCGAGCGCAGCGCGGCATCGTCTACATCGACGAGATCGACAAGATCAGCCGCAAGTCCGACAATCCGTCGATTACCCGCGACGTGTCGGGCGAAGGCGTGCAGCAGGCACTGCTTAAGATCATGGAGGGTACGATTGCGAGCGTTCCCCCACAGGGCGGACGCAAGCATCCTCAGCAGGAATTCCTGCAGGTCGACACGACCAATATCCTGTTCATTTGCGGCGGAGCTTTCTCGGGTCTGGAGCGAATCATCTCGGCGCGCGGCAAGGGCACCTCGATCGGCTTTTCCGCCAAGGTCCAGTCGCCCGACGATCGGCGCACGGGTGAAGTGTTCCGTGAGGTGGAGCCGGAAGATCTGCTGAAATTCGGCCTCATTCCCGAATTTGTCGGTCGTCTGCCGGTCATCGCGACGCTAGAGGATCTCGACGAGGACGCGCTGAAGAAGATCCTGACCGAGCCAAAGAACGCGCTCGTCAAACAATATCAGCGACTGTTCGAGATGGAGAACACCGACCTGACGATTCAGGAAGAGGCGCTGGGGGTGGTCGCCAAGAAGGCGATCGAGCGGCGCACAGGCGCCCGCGGCCTGCGTTCGATCATGGAAAGCATCTTGCTTGACACGATGTTTGAACTGCCCGGTCTCGACGGCGTCGAACAAGTAGTGATCGGTCCTGAGGTCGTCGAAGGCAAGGCCCGCCCCCTTTACATCTATGCCGAGCGCGCCGAGCGCGCGAGCTGATCCCGTCTCGGGGGTCGACGCGCCGCTTGAAAGTTACGCGGCGCGCGCCCATATTTTGCAAGGGACTCTCGATTCTACCATGCCATTCGGGCGCTAACGCTTCGTGCGTGAAACTGCCGGGCCCGTCGAGAAAGTGGGGCGCGTTCGTTGTTCTCTCGGGACGAGGTTTCGTCGAAGATCTGTAACTAAGAGAATGCGGAGCGACGGGAACGTCGGCTCGCGAAATTCAGGATAGCCATGACCAACCAACACAAGTCCATCGTCCCTGGGACGCTCGACGTCTATCCCGTCCTCCCATTGCGCGACATCGTCGTGTTCCCGCACATGATCGTTCCGCTGTTCGTCGGCCGCGAGAAGTCGATTCGTGCGCTCGAAGAGGTGATGAAGTCCGACAAACCGATCCTGCTTGCGACCCAGAAGAACGCGGCCGACGACGATCCCGCGCCCGACGCCATTTTCTCTGCCGGCACCCTGGCGAGCGTTTTGCAGTTGCTCAAGCTGCCCGACGGCACGGTCAAGGTGCTCGTCGAAGGCTCGACGCGCGCCCAGGTAACTCGGTTCGTCTCTAGCGATGGTTTCTTCCAGGCTGAGGCCCTGGCGATTGCTGACGAGCCGATCGAAAAGATCGAGGCCGAAGCTCTGTCGCGCTCAGTTGTGTCGGAGTTCGAGAGCTACGTGAAGCTGAACAAGAAGATTTCACCCGAGGTCGTGACCGCGGTTAATCAGATCGACGACTACGGCAAACTCGCCGACACCATTGCCTCCCATCTCGCGGTCAAGCTCTCCGACAAGCAGGCGATCCTAGAGATGCGTTCCATCGCAAAGCGCTTCGAGAAGTGCCTCGCCCTGATGGAGAGCGAGATTTCGGTGCTGCAAGTTGAGAAGCGCATTCGTACGCGCGTTAAGCGGCAGATGGAGAAGACTCAACGAGAATACTATCTCAACGAGCAGATGAAGGCGATTCAGAAGGAGCTCGGCGACGAGGAGGGCAAGGACGAAATGTCCGAGCTCGAGGAACGTATCAAGTCGACGAAACTGAGCAAGGAAGCGCGTGAGAAGGCGCTCGGGGAGGTCAAGAAGCTGAGGCAGATGTCGCCGATGTCGGCGGAAGCCACGGTCGTGCGCAACTATCTCGATTGGCTGCTATCGATCCCTTGGCAGAAGCGGTCGAAGATCAAGAAGGATCTGCCAGCCGCGCAAACAATTCTTGACGCCGATCATTTCGGCCTAGACAAAGTCAAGGAACGCATTGTCGAGTATCTCGCCGTCCAGCAACGCGCTAACAAGCTGACTGGACCCATCTTGTGTCTAGTTGGCCCGCCGGGCGTCGGCAAGACCTCGCTCGGCAAGTCGATCGCGAGAGCGACGGGTCGCGAATTCGTGCGTATGTCGCTCGGTGGTGTGCGCGACGAAGCGGAGATTCGTGGCCATCGACGGACCTACATCGGCTCGATGCCGGGCAAGGTTATCCAATCGATGCGCAAGGCCAAGACGTCGAATCCGCTCTTCCTGCTCGACGAGATCGATAAGATGGGCATGGATTTCCGCGGCGATCCGTCGTCGGCCCTGCTCGAAGTGCTAGATCCCGAACAGAACTCGACGTTCAATGACCACTATCTTGAAGTCGACTATGACCTGTCGGGCGTCATGTTCGTGACTACTGCCAACACCCTCAACATCCCGCCCGCCCTCATGGACCGGATGGAGATCATTCGCATCGCTGGCTACACCGAAGATGAGAAGCTGGAGATCGCCAAGCGGCATCTTTTGCCTCATTCGATGATTAAGCATGGGCTCGACGCCAAGGAATGGATGGTCGAGGATAGCGCCATCATGGAGCTCATCCGGCGCTATACAAGGGAGGCGGGCGTCCGCAACCTAGAGCGGGAGATTTCCAATCTCGCGCGCAAGGCGGTGAAGGAGATTCTCACCAACAAGAGCAAGGCGATCGTCGTCAACGGAGAGAACGTCTCGGAGTTCCTTGGCCCGCCAAAGTTCCGCTACGGTGAGATTGAGGCCGAGGATCAGGTCGGGCTCGTAACAGGGCTCGCCTGGACGGAGGTCGGAGGCGAATTGCTGACGATCGAAGGTGTGATGATGCCTGGCAAGGGCCGGATGACGGTGACCGGGAATCTGAAGGACGTGATGAAGGAGTTGATTTCGGCCGCGGCGTCCTACGTACGTTCACGCGCGGTCGATTTCGGAATTGAGCCGCCCTTGTTCGATAAGCGCGACATCCATGTGCACGTGCCCGAGGGCGCAACGCCCAAGGACGGGCCGTCCGCGGGCGTTGGCATGGCGACCGTCATCGTATCGATGCTGACTGGTGTTCCGGTGCGGCGCGACATCGCAATGACCGGCGAGATCACGCTGCGCGGTCGGGTCCTTCCCATTGGGGGGCTTAAGGAGAAACTGCTGGCGGCGCTAAGAGGTGGCATCAAGAAAGTCCTCATACCCGAGGACAACGCCAAGGACTTGGCCGAGATTCCTAGCTCAGTAAAGAACGGGCTTGAAATCGTGCCTGTTTCCCGAATGGACGAGGTGCTCGCGCACGCCCTTGTCCGTCGGCCCCCCCCGATTGTATGGGAAGAGGATGTGGCTTCGCCGCCTCCTTCGGGTCCGCCGGAAGAGGACGGCCAAGGACTCGTCGCGCACTGAGGGCCGGTTGTCTGGGTGTCGGAGATGCCCGTTTTCGGCCTCCGAACTCGGCTGTTTGATAAGATCGCCGCGGAGTCTCAGGAATTCGCGGCTTTTTTTTCGCGGATGGGCCAGTTTTAGGCTCTTTTTTTCTCGTTGCTCTCGGCGAACGCTTGCGTTCCTTCCGCGAAACGGCGAGCTATAATTCGAACTCTGCTGTTCGATTCGCCTGGGGCGGCGATGAGCCCCTTCGAGGGGAGGAACGGGTATGAGCGGGCGGTGGCGCGAGGCGCCGCTTTAGCGGCGTTGAAGGCGCCGGACTTCAGAATTGGCGCCGAACAACCGAGCGCCGCAGTCGAACGGAGAGGCCATAATGAACAAGCTTGAGCTCGTCGATCATATCGCCACAGAAGCCGAATTAACCAAGGTTTCCGCCGCCGCCGCGCTTGAGGCCGTGCTGGAAGGCATAATCGGCACCTTGAGGAAGGGCGAGGAAGTGCGGCTCGTCGGATTCGGCACCTTCTCAGTGCGTGAGCGCGCCGCAGGAAAGGGGCGTAACCCGGCGACCGGCAAGGAAATTAAAATCGCGGCTTCGAGAAATGCGCGCTTCAAGCCCGGCGCCGCTCTGAAGGCGAGCCTCAATAAGAAGTCGCCAAAGAAATAGATCGACGCCCGGTCTGTGGCGGGCGGCCGTAGGGTCACTTGGTCGTCTGCCCATTGCTCTTCAAGCGTGGCGCCTGCTGGCGCTTGGCGCAGCCGCCGTCAGCCTGTTATCCTGGCGCCGCCGGACGAGGCGGCCGGCGGTACCAAGGGCGGTTAGCTCAGTTGGCAGAGCATCTCGTTTACACCGAGAGGGTCGGCGGTTCGAGCCCGTCACCGCCCACCAGCTTCAGGTCGTCTGAGGGTGTCTGCGCTGGTCGCGGCGTTCGCCCTCGTGGGATCGTGGTCACGCCTGCCACGGCCCAACAGCACGGCGTACCGATGCGTTTCCGGGTTGCGCCGCTCGAATCCCGTGAATGCGGCCGACATTGTCCCGACGTCATCGTGGCCGATGGCGTGATCGAGGCTCAGACGCCGGAGGCCTTCGTCGATTTTCTCAAGTCAGGTAGCTCGGACTCCAAGTTGCGGCGTATCGTTTTCTTCAACTCCCGCGGCGGCAATGTCGTCGCTTCGATGGTCTTCGGTCATATTCTGCGGGGGCTGCGCATAGCTGGCGTTGTCGGACGGTTCGACGCGGACGGCGATCCAGGACCATATGTTGGCGAATGTCTGTCCGCCTGCGTCTACGCACTGATGGGCGCCGTGCGCCGTGTCGCGCCTCCGGGCAGCGAGGTCGGCCTGCATCGAATGTCAATTGTCGAAAGCGACGGCGGTGGCCTTTTCGGATCGCATGTGCAGCGCAGTTTTGCCGATCCGCCGATGGTCGCCGTGCTAGGGCGCTACGCGCGGCGAATGGGCGTCGACCCCGCACTCGTGCGGAGAGCAGAATCGCTGCCTCCCGACACCGTCCACGTTCTCACGCGTGACGAAATGCGGCGCTGGTCTTTGGCGACAAGTCAATTCTGACACTATAGGCGCAACGCGGCGCACGTGTTCAATCCGCAGTCGTCGCTTACGACTGCTCGCGATCCTTGACTCGGAAACGCGCCTGGCTTATCCGGTCGCGCTCCCGTGGGGGAGTAGCTCAGTTGGTTAGAGCGCCGGCCTGTCACGCCGGAGGTCGCGGGTTCAAGTCCCGTCTCTCTCGCCATCTTTCCCCCGTTCCAGCAATCGCTTAGTTCGCATGTTACGCCGCGCTTGCCGTCTTGTTTCAGAGCTCCACAAGCTCAAAATCAGTTCCACTTCCCTAGCTTAGGTGGCGCGCACCCTACTGCCCGGTGTGCCGCGTTACTCAGTAGGAAGATGCATATTCAGCTCGAAGCCTTTCGCCTTGCATGCTACGCTGCGCTGCGATACGCGTTAAATGGTAGGGACGTCCGCTCCGCGAGGCGTGACGCGGTATCTGAAGAGTGAGGCCATGCCGAGCCTTATTTCCGACTACATGCCACTAGTCGTGTTCATAATCATCGCTGCGCTCATCAGCGGCGCGCTGATGGTCGCTCCTTTTCTCGTCGCCTACAGGGCCCCGGACAGCGAAAAGCTGTCGCCCTACGAGTGCGGCTTTCCTCCCTTCGACGACGCTCGCATGCGCTTCGACGCGCGCTTCTACCTCGTCTCGCTGCTTGTTTATCATCTTTGATCTTGAGGTCGCGTTTCTGTTTCCCTGGGCGATTGTCTTCCACGGGCTCGGCGCGTTTGGATTCTGGTCGATGATGATGTTCCTTGCGGTGTTGACCGTCGGGTTCGTGTACGAGTGGAACAAGGGAGCACTGGAATGGGACTAAGCTCCAGTCCGGCGGTCGCAGCTCGGCGCGACTGATCTTCTTGATCCGCTGACCGGCAGGCTGCTCCGGCCCGAGGATCGATATTATGGCGCAATAAGCGACGAGCTCGCCGACAAGGGCTTTCTTGTCACCACAACAGACGATCTCATCCAATGGGCGCGCACCGGCTCGCTGATGTGGATGACCTTCGGGCTTGCATGCTGCGCGGTCGAGATGATGCAGGTCTCTATGCCGCGGTTCGATATCGAGCGCTTTGGCTTTGCGCCCCGCGCGAGCCCCCGCCAGTCGGATGTGATGATTGTCGCCGGGACGCTGACCAACAAGATGGCGCCGGCGCTGCGCAAGGTTTACGACCAGATGCCAGAGCCGCGCTATGTCATCTCGATGGGCTCGTGCGCCAACGGCGGCGGCTACTACCACTATTCCTATTCGGTCGTGCGCGGGTGCGACCGCATCGTCCCCGTCGATATCTATGTGCCGGGGTGTCCGCCAACCGCCGAGGCGCTGCTCTACGGCGTGTTGATGCTGCAGAAGAAAATCCGCCGGACCGGGACGATCGAACGCTGACCACACGTTGGGAGCGAAGGCAAGTCTTAAGCGAATGGACGACGAGCTTCAGACCATCGTGACGAAGTTGACCGCCGCGGCGCCTGGCGCGGTGATGGAATCCGCGTTCGCGTTTGGTGAGCTGACGCTGACTGTCGATCCCGTACGCATCGTTGAGACGCTCCAATTCCTTCGCGACGATCCTGCGTCTCAATTCATTTCAATCATCGATATCTCGGGGGTCGACTATCCGCAGCGCGAGAAGCGCTTCGACGTTGTCTACCATCTGCTTTCGCCGAAGCTGAACCGTCGGATCC
This sequence comes from uncultured Alphaproteobacteria bacterium, assembly GCA_963743265.1. Lineage (GTDB taxonomy): Bacteria > Pseudomonadota > Alphaproteobacteria > Rhizobiales > Beijerinckiaceae > Roseiarcus. The sequence continues at coordinate 27,741 of CAVUPE010000010.1, forward strand.
GGCTCAAGATCGAGACGGACGAGGATACGCCGGTCATGAGCGCAACCGCCATCTATCTCGGCGCCGACTGGTTCGAGCGCGAGATTTATGATCTGTTCGGCGTGATATTTGACGGCCACCCGGACTTGCGCCGGATTTTGACCGACTACGGCTTCGATGGTCACCCGCTGCGCAAGGACTTCCCGATGACCGGTTTCGTTGAGGTGCGCTACGACGATGCAGAAAAGCGTGTGCGCTACGATCCGGTGCGGCTCAATCAGGAATTCCGCCAGTTCGATTTCCTGAGCCCGTGGGAGGGCCCGCCGTTGCCAGGGGATGAGAAGGCCAAAGGCGACGGTCGGTAGTCGGTGGTCGAGTCATGAACGAGCAGCGGAACCTACGTAACTTCTCGATCAACTTCGGGCCTCAGCATCCGGCGGCGCATGGCGTGCTGCGCCTCGTGCTCGAACTTGACGGCGAGGTGGTCGAGCGGGTTGACCCGCATATCGGCCTCCTGCATCGCGGCACCGAAAAACTCATGGAGGCGCGCACGTACCTGCAGAACGTGCCCTACCTCGATCGGCTCGACTACGTCGCGCCGATGAATCAGGAGCACGCTTATGCGCTGGCGGTCGAGCGCCTGCTCGGCATCTCGGTTCCTCGGCGCGGGCAACTCATCCGAGTGCTTTATTGCGAGATCGGCCGTCTGTTGTCGCATTTGCTCCAGATCACAACGCAAGCGATGGATGTCGGCGCTCTGACGCCGCCGCTTTGGGGGTTCGAAGAGCGCGAGAAGCTGATGGTCTTCTACGAGCGCGCCAGCGGGTCTCGCATGCATGCGGCCTATTTCCGTCCGGGCGGCGTGCACCAGGATCTGCCGCGCAAACTTATCGATGACATTGAGGCCTTCTGCGATCCCTTCCTCCGGGTCTGTGACGACATCGAAACCCTGCTCACTGGAAATCGAATCTTCAAGCAGCGCAATGTCGACATCGGCGTGGTCAAGCTGGCGGACGCCTGGGCTTGGGGCTTCTCGGGCGTCATGGTGCGCGGCTCCGGCGCGCCATGGGACCTGCGCAAGGCGCAGCCCTACGAATGCTACGAGGAAATGGATTTCGATATTCCCATCGGCAAGAACGGCGACTGCTACGATCGCTACGTGATCCGCATGGAGGAGATGCGCCAGTCGGTGAAGATCATGCGGCAGTGTTGCGAGAAGCTGAACTCGCCCGGCGGCGAAGGGCCGGTGGTGACGGATGACGGCAAAGTCGCGCCGCCGCGGCGCGCCGCGATGAAGCGGTCGATGGAGTCGCTGATCCACCATTTCAAGCTCTACACCGAGGGCTATAAAGTGCCGGCCGGCGAGGTTTACGCCGCGGTTGAAGCGCCCAAGGGCGAGTTCGGCGTTTATCTCGTTTCCGACGGCTCCAACAAACCGTACCGCGTCAAACTTCGTGCGCCCGGCTTCGCGCATCTTCAGGCGATGGATTTTCTATGCCGCAAACACATGCTGGCCGACATCAGCGCGATCTTGGGCTCGCTCGACATCGTGTTTGGGGAGGTCGACCGGTGATCGACCCATGTCGGCCGCGTTTCAATATGATTTCGCATTCGAGGAACTTTTGACCGATGTCCGTTCGCCGTCTCGCTGACGAGCAGCCGAGAAGCTTCGAGTTCACGCCGGAAAACAAGGCGTGGGCGGAGCGAGAGGCAGCCAAATATCCGCCCGGTCGGCAGGCGTCGGCCGTGTTGGCCCTGTTGTGGCGCGCGCAAAAGCAAAATGGCTATTGGCTGCCCCGCGCCGCTATCGAAAAAATCGCCGCGATGCTCGATATGCCCAACATTCGGGTGCTTGAGGTCGCGACTTTCTACACGATGTTCAACTTGGCGCCGGTTGGACGTCACTACGTGCAGGTCTGCACGACGACGCCATGCATGCTGGCTGGCTCGGACGACATCAGGGCCGTCTGCCGTAAACGCATCGGCGAACCAGGCCATGTGACTTCGGACGGGGTGTTTTCCTGGATCGAGGTCGAGTGCCTTGGCGCCTGTTGCAACGCGCCGATGGTCCAGATCAATGACGACTATTACGAGGACCTGACACCCGAGAATTTTGCTAAGCTTCTAGAAGATCTGGCGACGGGGCGGCCGGTCCAGGTTGGTTCGCAGATCGGACGCGTTTCGTCTGAGCCGGTTGGCGGGTTAACCGCCTTGACCACGCTCTACGGGGTCGATGGGAGAGGCGCGTTGAATGCATCCGCCCCGGCGAACGATCGGCCGTCGACCGAGCGGATCGGGAACTGAGCGATGCTGGAAGACAAAGATCGCATCTTCACCAATCTCTATGGGCTCGGCGACCGCGGGCTCAAGGGCGCGCGGGCGCGCGGCAATTGGGATGGGACCAAGGCGATCATCGACAAGGGACGCGACTGGATCGTCGCGGAAATGAAAGCCTCGGGCCTGCGCGGTCGCGGGGGAGCGGGATTCCCGACCGGCCTCAAGTGGTCGTTCATGCCCAAGACCGTCGATCCCAAGCGGCCGCACTACCTCGTTATCAACGCCGACGAATCGGAGCCTGGAACCTGCAAGGATCGCGAGATCATGCGGAACGACCCGCACACGCTGGTCGAAGGCGCATTGATCGCCTCGTTCGCTATGGGCGCGCACGCGGCCTACATTTACGTGCGCGGCGAATTCATCAAGGAGCGCACAAATCTCGAAGCCGCAGTCGGTGAGGCCTACGAGGCCCGTCTCATCGGCAAGGACAATATTCACGGCTGGCCGTTTGATCTCTACGTCCATCATGGCGCGGGGGCCTACATCTGCGGCGAAGAGACGGCGATGCTCGAATCGCTCGAGGGTAAGAAGGGCATGCCGCGCATGAAGCCGCCCTTTCCCGCCGGCATGGGGCTCTACGGTTCCCCCACGACGGTCAACAACGTCGAGTCGATCGCCGTCGCGCCGACGATTTTGCGGCGCGGCGCATCGTGGTTCACGAGTTTTGGCGCGCCCAACAACTTCGGCACCAAGGTCTTCAGCGTCTCAGGTCACGTCAACAAGCCGTGCAACGTCGAAGAGGCGATGTCGATCCCGTTTCGCGAACTGATCGACAAGCACTGCGGAGGCGTACGCGGCGGATGGGACAATCTGCTCGCAGTCATTCCCGGCGGAGCGTCGGTGCGGCTGGTTCCCGCCGCCCAGATCATCGACTGTCCTATGGACTTCGACTCACTCGCCAAGCTCAAGTCCGGCCTTGGCACGGCGGCAGCGATTGTGATGGATAAATCGACCGACATCATTCGCGCGATTGCCCGCTTGTCGTATTTTTACAAGCACGAAAGCTGCGGCCAGTGCACGCCCTGTCGTGAAGGCGCCGGTTGGATGTGGCGGGTCATGGAGCGCATGGTTCAGGGTCGCGCGCAAAAACGCGAGATCGACATGCTGCTCGATGTCACCAAGCAGATCGAAGGGCATACGATTTGCGCGCTCGGCGACGCCGCCGCGTGGCCGATCCAGGGGCTCATCGCCCATTTCCGCCCCGAGATCGAGCGGCGCATCGACCAATATGCAGCCAATCCGCACAGCGAGCCGGTGCTCGCCGCGGCGGAGTAAGGCATGACAAGCCATATCGCCCAGCTCAATATAGGCCGGTTCCGTTATCCGACGGACGATCCGCGCATGGCGGCGTTCATGGGCAACCTCGATCGCATCAACGCTCTCGCCGAGCGTAGCGAGGGATTCGTGTGGCGCCTCAAGGACGATAGCAACAATGCTACCGCCATCCGTCCGGCGGGCGACCCGACCATGGCGGTCAATCTGTCGGTTTGGGAGAGTGTCGAAGCGCTGGAGCGCTTCGTCTGGGCGACGGTCCACAAGCAGTTCTACAACCGCAAGGGCGAATGGTTTCAGAAGCCCGAGACACCGCATTTTGTCATGTGGCCGATACCGGCCGGGCATATTCCGGACCTGGAAGAGGCGATAGGGCGGCTCGATCATCTAACGCGGAACGGCGATAGCGACTTTGCCTTCGGCTGGAGCCATCTGGCGCATATCAAACTGTGGATGAGCCAGAAATGCGGCTAAGAGCGCGCGACGGAGTCTATTTCCCCGGGGCGCTGATCGCATCCGCGAATTTGGATGAGATGATCATTGACCGCATGTTGGCCTTCCGTTGGGTGATCAGCGCATGAGCAAGATCATCATCGACGGCAAGGAGGTCGACGTTCCGGCCGAGTACACGCTCCTTCAGGCTTGTGAGGCGGCCGGCGCCGAAATCCCACGGTTCTGCTTCCATGAGCGGCTGTCGATCGCCGGCAACTGTCGGATGTGCCTCGTTGAAGTGAAAGGCGGACCGCCCAAGCCGACGGCGTCGTGCGCCATGGCGGTCAAAGATTTGCGGCCCGGCCCGAACGGTGAACCGCCTGTCGTGATGACCAACTCGCCGATGGCCCGCAAAGCGCGCAAGGGCACGATGGAGTTTTTGCTGATCAACCATCCGCTGGATTGCCCGATCTGCGACCAGGGCGGGGAGTGTGATCTGCAGGACCAGGCGATGGCGTACGGCGCCAACTCTTCTCGCTTCGCCGAGAACAAACGCGCCGTCGAGGACAAATATATCGGGGCGCTGGTCAAGACCTCGATGAACCGCTGCATCCAATGCACGCGGTGCGTGCGTTTCGTAACCGAAGTGGCGGGCGTTCCGGAGCTTGGCGCGATCGGCCGCGGCGAAGACATGGAGATCACCTCCTATCTTCAGGAAGCGCTGAGCTCGGAGCTGCAGGGAAACGTGGTCGACCTCTGTCCGGTCGGCGCTTTGACCTCGAAGCCGACTGCGTTCCACGCCCGTCCGTGGGAGTACGTCAAGACCGAATCGGTTGACGTGATGGACGCGCTTGGCTCGGCGATCCGGGTGGATTCGCGCGGGCGCGAGGTCGTGCGCATCCTGCCGCGCGTCAACGACGCGATCAACGAGGAATGGATTTCCGACAAGACGCGGCACATTGTCGACGGCTTGAAGTCTCAGCGGCTCGATCGTCCGTATGTGCGCGTCGACGGTCGGCTCCGGCCCGCGAGCTGGGCGGAGGCTTTCGCCGCAATCACCGGCAAGGTTGCCGCCGTCGCTTCCTCCCGGATCGGAGCGATCGTCGGCGACTTGGCGACGGTCGAAGAAATGTTCGCGCTCAAGTCGCTGCTCGCCAACCTCGGCTCCGCCAATATCGACTGTCGTCAGGACGGCTCGAAACTGCACCCTAAATTTGGCCGCGCGTCCTATATTTTCAACTCGACAATTGCGGGGGTCGATCAGGCTGACGCTATTCTTATCGTCGGCTCGAACCCACGCCACGAGGCGCCGGTCCTCAATGCGCGTATCCGCAAGCGTTGGCTAAGGGCCGGCGTGCCGATCGGCGTCATCGGGCCTATGGCCGATCTGACATACAGCCACAACTACTTAGGCGCGGGCCCCGAAACGCTCGCGCAGGCTTGGGACAAGCCACCGGAGGGCGTGAGTAAGCCGATGATGATCGTTGGCCCGGGCGCTTCCTCCAGGCCGGATGGCGTCGCCGTACTGGCGAGCCTCGCCAGGACCGCTCTCGCCGCCGGCGTCGTGAGGGACGGGTGGAACGGTTTCAACGTGCTGCACACGGCGGCATCGCGCGTCGGAGGGCTTGATCTCGGCGTTGTACCCGGCGAAGGGGGTCTCGACGCGCCAGCGATGGCGAAAGCAAACGCGCTCGACGTGCTCTTCAACCTCGGCGCGGACGAGATCGACATTGAGCCGGGCGCCTTCGTGGTCTATGTCGGCACGCACGGCGATCGCGGGGCCCATCGGGCGGACGTCATCCTACCGGGCGCGGCCTACACCGAAAAAACTGGCATCTATGTCAACACTGAAGGGCGCCCCCAGTTCGCTGAGCGCGCCGTGTTTCCGCCAGGGGACGCGCGGGAGGATTGGTCGATCCTGCGTGCGTTGTCGGACCCGCTTGGCGCCAAGCTGCCATTTGATTCGCTCACCCAACTCCGGGCGGCGCTGGCGCTCGCCTATCCCTGGCTGGTGCGCTTTGACGCCGTGGCGCCCGCGGATGCGGCCGTGTTCAGCTCGATCGCGGCGCTTGGCGGAGCGTTCGAAAAGACGGCGTTCGTTCCGTCTGTGCCTGACTTCTATTTCACCAATCCGATCGCGCGCGCCTCTCGCGTCATGGCCGAATGTTCGGCTCTGGCTCGGGGCGTTCAGCGCGAGGCGGCGGAATAGGTGACACCTCGATGACCAGCGCGACGCCTACCCGCACCGCTTCGCCGCCCTGGGGCGCGATCCTCGGCGCGGCCGCGGTTGTCATTGTCGTGATCGTTGTCGCGTTGTGGCTTCTGATTCGCAGCGGCGCCATGTCCGCGTTCGGCGGGTGGATGCACGAGAGCGATATTGGCTCGTTGTTGCGGCATGTGCTGGAGAGCTTGGCGCTGCTCGTCTGCGTGCTCCTGTCGACGGCGGCGCTGATCTATATTCAACGAAAGATTTGGGGTGCGGTGCAACTTCGCCGCGGCCCGAATGTCGTGGGCCCGTGGGGCATTCTTCAGCCCTTCGCGGACTTCTTCAAGTTTATCCTCAAAGAACCGATCATTCCGGCGAGCGCCAACAAGGGCGTGTTCCTGCTCGCGCCGCTCGTGTCGGTCGTGCTCGCTTTCGCTGCGTGGGCGGTCATTCCGGTCTCGGACGGGTGGGTCATCGCTGATATCAACGTCGGGCTTCTCTATCTTTTCGCCGTTTCCTCGCTTGGCGTGTACGGCGTCATCATGGCGGGGTGGGCGTCGAACTCGAAATATGCGCTGCTCTCGTCGCTGCGCGCAGCCGCTCAAATGGTGTCCTATGAGGTCTCGATCGGCTTCGTGATCGTGACGGTGGTCATGTGCGCGGGCTCGGTCAACCTTAGCGATATCGTCCACGCTCAGGACACACGGTTCGGCTTGTTCGGCTGGTACTGGCTGCCGCTCTTCCCGATGTTCATCGTCTTCTTTGTCTCGGCGCTTGCCGAGACAAATCGGCCGCCGTTCGACTTGACCGAAGCGGAGTCGGAGCTGGTCGCAGGCTACACGGTGGAGTATTCCGCCTCGCTGTTCCTGCTGCAGTTCCTGACCGAACTCGTCGCGCTGCTCACGATGGGGGCGTTGGCCGTAACCCTGTTCCTTGGCGGATGGCTGTCGCCGCTGCCGTTTCCCCCGTTCACATGGATACCGGGGGTGATCTGGTTCCTGATTAAGGGCTGGGGGGTTGTGTTCTGCTTCTTGATGGTCACCGCCTTCGTCCCGCGCTATCGCTACGATCAGTTGATGCGCTTGGGCTGGAAGGTGTTCCTCCCGATTTCTCTGGTGATGGTGGTGGTCGTGGCCGGAGTGCTCGAATTCACTGGTCTCGGGGGGAACCCCTCGAGCCCGTTGCACTGAGGGGAGGGAGGCCAATGGCTCTCAGGCTCGCCCATTCGGCCAGGTCTCTGTTCCTGACAGAGTTCCTTGCCGCGTTCGCATTGTCGATCCGCTATATGTTCAAGCCTCGGGCGACGCTCAATTACCCGCATGAGAAGTCGCCGCTGAGCCCTCGCTTTCGTGGAGAGCACGCGCTGCGCCGCTATCCGAATGGCGAAGAGCGATGCATAGCTTGTAAGCTGTGCGAGGCGATTTGTCCGGCTCAGGCGATCACGATCGAGGCGGGGCCTCGGCGCAACGACGGGACGCGGCGCACCACGCGATACGACATCGACATGGTCAAGTGCATCTACTGCGGGATGTGCCAGGAAGCCTGCCCGGTCGACGCGATCGTCGAGGGGCCGAACTTCGAATTCGCGACCGAGACGCGCGAAGAACTTTATTACGACAAGCAACGATTGCTGGCCAACGGCGATCGCTGGGAGCGGGAGTTAGCGCGCAACATCGCGCTCGACGCGCCGTATCGATAGTCGCCTTCTCCTCTTTGACGAACGGGAAGGGGATCGTTGGCTGGCGAGAGACGGGCGTTGTCAACGCTCGCCATTTGGCCGGCGGGACGAAGGGGTTCGCGCCGCAACTGGCGTTAACGAACCGTCGCTCTTTCCCACGAGGGGAAAGGCGTTTGGGCAAGGGCTTATGACAAGAGGCGGACGATGCAGGCCGATGCTTTGTTCTTCTGGATTTTAGCGCCGGTTCTCGTCGTGTCGGCTTTTGCTGTCATCACGGCCAAGAATCCGGTGCATTCGGTCCTCTTCCTCATCCTTTCCTTCGTCTGCGCGGCAGGCCTGTTTCTGCTGATGGGCGCGGAGTTCCTGGCGATGATCCTGGTTGTGGTCTACGTTGGCGCGGTCGCCGTGCTGTTCTTGTTCGTCGTCATGTTGCTCGACGTGGACTTCGCCCGGCTGAGGTCGGGCTTCGTCCAATACCTGCCGCAGGGGTTGCTCATCGCGTTGGTGGTGGCAATCGAGCTCATCTATGTCGTCTCGGGTCTCGGCCCCTCGGAGCGGGCCGCCCCTGCCGCGGCGCCGGAGGGCATGCTCAGCAACACGGCCGCGCTCGGCGAGGTGCTCTACACCCGCTATTTCTATTTCTTTCAGGCGGCGGGAATGATCCTGCTCACCGCGATGATCGGAGCGATCGTTCTCACTCTTCACCACAAACCGGGGGTCAAGCGCCAGGACGTCGGCGCGCAGGTAGCCCGCAACCCCGAAACCGCGGTCGAGGTGCGCAAGGTCCCCTCGCGCGTCGGCATCTGAAGGATCACGCGGATGGGAATCGGCCTCGCCAACTATCTCACGCTCGCCGCAATCGTCTTCACGATCGGCATCGCAGGCATCATACTCAATCATAAGAACATCATTATCATCTTGATGTCGGTTGAGCTCATCCTGCTGTCCGTCAACATCAACCTCGTCGCTTTTTCGACCTATTCGGGCGATCTGACCGGACAGGTCTTTGCGCTCTTCATCCTGACGGTCGCGGCGGCGGAGGCAGCGATCGGCCTTGCGATCCTGGTGGCTTACTACCGCAATCGCGGCTCGATCGCCGTTGAGGACATCAACTCGTTGAAGGGCTGAGACCGGTGTACGAGCTCATCGTCTTCCTGCCGCTTCTCGGCTTTCTGGTCGCCGGCGTTTTCGGGCCCTGGATCGGCGCGCGCGGCGCCGAATATGTCACGACCGGCCTGCTCGGGGTTTGCTTCGTCCTTTCCTGGATCGCTTTCATCACGGTCGCGGGCGGAGCAGACGCGCATGTCGCGATCGGCAATTGGTTCACCTCCGGCAAGCTGGTCGCCACCTGGGCCTTACGCATCGACACATTGACCGCCGTTATGCTCGTTGTCGTGACGACAGTGTCATTTCTCGTCCACGTCTACTCGATTGGCTACATGGCCGAGGATCCGTCGCGGCCCCGGTTCTTCGCCTATCTCTCGCTCTTCACCTTCGCCATGCTGATGCTGGTGACGGCGGACAACCTCGTGCAGTTGTTTTTCGGCTGGGAAGGCGTCGGCCTGATGTCCTATCTGCTGATCGGCTTCTGGTACGAGAAGCCTGCACCCAATGCTGCAGCGATCAAGGCCTTCGTCGTGAACCGGGTCGGCGACTTCGGCTTTTCGCTTGGCATCTTCCTTACCTACTATCTGACCGGTTCGATCGCCTTCGATCAGGTGTTCGCCGCTGCGCCCGGACTCGCCGGCAAGACGGTGCATTTTATCGGCTTCAACTGGGACGCGGTGACGCTCGCCTGTCTACTCTTGTTCATGGGCGCGATGGGCAAGTCGGCGCAGTTTTTGCTGCACACATGGCTTCCGGACGCGATGGAGGGTCCGACCCCGGTTTCGTCGCTCATTCATGCGGCGACCATGGTGACGGCAGGCGTGTTCATGGTCGCGAGGCTCTCGCCGCTATTCGAAATGTCGCCGGTCGCGCTCAGCGTCGTTACTATTGTCGGCGGGACGACGGCCTTCTTCGCCGCGACCATCGCCGGAGTTCAGATGGACATCAAGAAGGTCGTCGCCTATTCGACCTGCTCGCAGCTCGGCTACATGTTCGTCGGCCTCGGGGTTGGGGGCTACAGCCTCGGCATTTTCCACCTGTTCACTCACGCCTTCTTTAAGGGCCTTTTATTCCTTTGCTGCGGCTCGGTGATCACGGCGATGCATCACGAGCAGGACATGCGCGCGATGGGTGGACTCCGAAAGGAGCTTGCCAGTGACTTTCTGGACGATGATGGCCGGCGCGCTGGCGCTGAGCGCCATCGGTATCCCATTCACGTCGATTGGCTTTGCCGGCTTCGTGTCGAAAGACCCGATCATCGAGGCAGCCTTCGTCTCTCATCGCTTCGGCGCGATGTACGCGTTCTGGTGCGCCGACATCGCGGCCGGATTGACCGCGTTCTACACTTGGCGCCTCATGTTCATGACTTTTTTCGGCAAGCGCGGCGACTGGTCAGCGAGTCTGCCGAGCGCGCACGACGGGCAGGATCACGGCGCTCATGGCCACGGCGATCATCCCGTGCACGAATCCCCGCTGGTCATGCTGGTCCCGCTCGTCGTATTGGCCCTCGGCGCGACTTTTGCCGGCATGGCCTTCCGATTCCTATTCATCGGTGCGGGGCACGACGGGTTCTGGCGGAACTCACTGTTTTTGGGCCAGGAGAACGACATTCTCGAGCGCATGGAGACTGCCCCTTGGCTCGTCTCCGTGTCGCCGACGCTGGCTATGCTTATCGGGCTCGGAATCGCCTACTACATGTACATGGTCGACCGCACGGCCCCGAAGCGGCTTGCCGACGCTTTCCCCGCCGTCTATCGCTTCCTGCTCCACAAGTGGTACTTCGACGAACTTTACGACTTCCTATTCGTCCGTCCCGCCTTCGCGATCGGTCGCTTGTTCTGGAAGGGCGGCGACGGCGTGATCATCGATGGTTTCGGCCCGGACGGCGTTTCGGCGCGCGTCCTCGACGTCGCCCGTAGTGCGGTGCGCTTGCAAACCGGCTATGTCTACCATTACGCTTTCGCGATGCTGCTTGGCGCCGCCGCGCTGACTACCTGGTATCTATTCGGGGGGGTCACGCGATGAACGGCTCTTGGATCCTCTCCGGCATTCTGGCATTGCCGCTGATTGGCGCGTTGTTCATTCTGTTGCTTCCGGGGGATAGCGAGGCGACCAAGCGAAACGCGCGCTGGATCGCCCTGTTCGCGACTCTGATCACATTCGTACTGAGCCTTGTCGCCTGGGGCCGCTTCGACTCGGCGCAGCCTGGCTTTCAGCTTGTCGAGGAACGCGACTGGTTCTCGCACGCGATCCTATACAAGCTTGGCGTCGATGGCATTTCGATGCCGTTCGTGCTGCTCACGACGTTCATTATGCCAATTTGCATCGTCGCATCTTGGACCCCGATCCAGACCCGGGTGAAGGCGTACATGATCACCTTCCTGGTGATGGAGACGCTGATGGTAGGGGTCTTCGTCGCGCTCGACCTAGTGCTCTTTTATCTGTTCTTCGAGGGTGGCCTCATCCCAATGTTCATCATCATTGGCATCTGGGGCCACGGGAACCGCGTGTACGCAGCCTTCAAGTTCTTCCTCTACACGTTCACCGGTTCGGTGCTGATGCTGCTCGCAATCATGGCCATGTACTGGACCGCGGGCACGACCGACATCACGGTGCTGCTCAAGACCCCCTTTCCGGCCCATATGCAGACTTGGCTTTGGCTCGGATTCTTCGCCTCGTTCGCGGTCAAGATGCCGATGTGGCCGGTCCACACCTGGCTGCCTGACGCGCACGTCGAAGCGCCGACCGCGGGGTCAGTGGTCCTTGCGGCCATTCTGCTCAAAATGGGCGGCTACGGCTTCATCCGCTTTTCGCTGTCGATGTTCCCGGACGCCTCGGCTTACTTCGCCCCGCTCATCTTCGCCCTATCGGTGATCGCAATCATCTACACGTCCCTGGTCGCGCTCGCGCAGGAGAGTACGAAGAAGCTCATTGCCTATTCGTCGGTCGCACACATGGGCTTCGTGACGATGGGGATTTTCGCCGCCAACACCCAGGGGATTCAGGGCGCGGTGTATCAGATGATTAGTCATGGCCTCGTCTCGGGGGCGCTGTTCCTTTGCACCGGCGTCCTGTACGACCGCATGCACACTTACGACATAGCCGCGTACGGCGGCCTCGTGCAGCGCATGCCGCTGTATGCGGTCGTGTTCATGGTGTTTACCTTTGCCAATATCGGATTGCCGGGCACCACGGGCTTTATCGGCGAGTTTCTGACTCTGATCGGCACGTTCCAGATCAACAACTGGGTTGCATTCCTCGCCACCACCGGCACAATCCTGTCGGCGTGCTACGCGCTCTATCTTTACCGCCGCATCGTCTTTGGCGTTATCGAGAAGCCGAACCTAATGGGCATCGCCGACCTGACCAGCCGCGAGGTGGTGACCCTTTTGCCGCTTGGCCTGCTCACGATCTTTTACGGCGTGCACCCGCAGCCGATCATCGACGCCAGCGCAGCTTCAATCGAACAGATCATCAGCGGCTTCCAACACGCGATCACGGCGACGAAGTCGGCAGGGCTGTGACACCCATGCACCAGACGGCGATTTCTCTTCCCGTTATCCTGCCGGAAGCGGTGCTCACAGTGGGAACCTTGGCGCTCTTGCTTTATGGCGCCCTGCGCGGTGAGCGGGGGGCGGCTCTCGTCAACGAGATCGCGGTTGGCTTGCTCGGTCTCGTCTTCATACTGATGGTGGCCAGGAATCGCCCGATGGGCGTCACCTTCTACGGCTCCTTCACCGACGACGCCTTCACCCGTTTCATGAGCGCGCTTGCGCTGGTCGGGTCGCTGGTGACGCTTCTGTTGTCGATCGAGTTCATGCGGACGGAGCGGATCGGTGGATTCGAATTCCCGGTCCTCATCCTCATTTCCACCCTCGGCATGCTGATGCTGATCTCGGCCAATGACTTCATCGCGCTCTATCTCGGCCTCGAACTGATGAGTTTGTCGCTCTACGTGATCGCGGCCTATCGGCGCCACGATCTGCGCGCCACCGAAGCCGGCCTCAAGTATTTCGTCCTCGGCGCGCTGTCGTCCGGCATGCTGCTCTATGGCGTCTCTCTCATCTACGGCTATTCCGGGTCGGTCGCTTTCAGCGCGGTAGCGAACGCGGTGCACGATCATGGGAGCATTGGCGTCTTGTTCGGGCTGGTGTTTGTTGTGGCGGGGCTGGCGTTCAAGATTTCCGTCGTGCCTTTTCACATGTGGACGCCCGACGTCTACGAGGGCGCGCCGACGCCGGTGACGACGTTCTTCGCCTCCGCGCCCAAGATCGCCGCGATGGCGGTCCTGGTTCGAGTCATGTTCACCGCCTTTCCCGGCATTTCCAACGACTGGCGTCAGATTCTCACCTTTGTTTCGATCGCCTCGATGGTGCTTGGCGCCTTCGCCGCCATCGGCCAGCGCAGCTTCAAACGGCTGATGGCCTATTCGTCGATTGGCCATATGGGATACGCGCTGGTCGGTCTCGCCGCGGGCACGGTCGAGGGCGCGCAGAGCGTCATCATCTATATGGCGATCTACGTCGTGATGACGCTTGGGACTTTCGCCGCGATCCTGTCCATGCGCCGCTCTGGCCGCGCAGTCGAGACCATGGCCGACCTTGCTGGCTTGGCGCGGACCAATCCGACTATGGCGTTTTTCCTGGCGACGATGATGTTCTCCCTTGCGGGCGTTCCGCCGCTCGCCGGCTTCTTCGCCAAGTTCTACGTCTTCGCCGCCGCCATGAAGGCTGGTCTCTATGGCCTTTCTGTCATCGGCGTCCTGGCGAGCTGCGTCGCCGCTTATTATTATCTGAGGATCGTCAAGCTGATGTATTTCGACGAGCCGGCTCCGGCGTTCGACCGTCCAACGCCCGTCGCGCGCATCGTCCTCGCGGTTTCGGCGCTGATGATCCTCCTGTTTGTGTTCGCGCCCTCGCCGATCACCAACGCCGCGATGGCGGCCGCGCAGTCGCTCTTTTGACCGCCGCCTCCAAGCCGGCCAGCGCGCATCGAGGCTGGCCAATCGTGCGATTCAGCGCCATCAATTCGACCAACGAGGAGGCGCGTCGCCGCGCCCGAACCGGCGATGCCGGCCATCTGTGGATCGTCGCCGACGAACAGACCGCGGGTAGAGGCCGCCGCGGCCGCGCTTGGATCTCGCCGAAGGGCAACCTGCACGCCAGCGCCCTCATGATCGACCCCTGTCCGCCTGCGGTCGCGGCGCAGATCGGCTTCGTCGCGGGCGTCGCCCTGGCGCGCGCTGCGGGGGACGTTGGCGCGACCGAAGTCGGCCTCAAGTGGCCGAACGATCTGATGTCTTACGGCGCGAAATGCGCCGGGATCCTCGTCGAAGGCGTGGGCCTTCGGAGCGGGCGGAGCGCGTGCGTGGTTGGAGTTGGCGTGAATTGCGCCCATGCACCGAAGGGTCTTGGCTACGCGACCTCGTGCCTGACGCGGGTAGGCGGACAAGCGGTGAGTCCTGGGGAATTGTTCGAGAGCCTCGTTCAACGGTTTGACGAGGCGCTCGACGCTTGGTGCGCCGGAGAAGCGTTTGACCGCATTCGCGCCGCCTGGCTTGATTGCGCGGTCGGTTTGGGCGAACGGATCGCGATCCAAAACGGCGCAGGGCAACGCGAGGGCGTGTTCGAGGGAATCGATGCGACCGGCCGCCTGCTGATGCGCACCGAGCACGGGCTGGACACCATCGAGGCAGCCGACCTGTGGCTCCTGCCTCGCTCGGGCGACCGGCCGCACGTAGTCTTGTCGGCTTCCCACCGGCCGGAAGGCCGAGCCTAGATGACGGACGGCAATGAGTTCGTGTTCGCCCCGCTTGGCGGCTTGGGCGAGATCGGCATGAATTGCGCCCTTTACGGTTATGGGCCGGCGAACGCTCGTCAATGGCTGATGGTCGACCTCGGCGTCGCCTTTGCGGGCGAGGAGATGCCGGGCGTCGATCTCATCGTGCCGGATCTCAGCTTCATCGAGAAGGCGAAGAAGAATCTGGTTGGGATCATCATTACCCACGCGCATGAGGACCACATCGGCGCCCTCGCCGAGCTCTGGCCGGACCTGGGCGTGCCCGTCTATTTGACGCGTTTTGCGGCCGGACTGGCCGAGGCGCGCCGGCTCGGCGAGCCGGGCGCGCCGAAGATACCATTGGAGGTCGTCGAGCTCGGCGAGAAGGTTGCAATCGGCCCGTTCGTGGTCGAATTCATCCCTGTCGCTCATTCGATACCCGAAAGCTCGGCGCTTGCAATTCGCACGCCTAGTGGCCTCGTCGTTCACACTGCCGACTGGAAGATAGACGCGACGCCGATCATTGGCCGGCCGACCGATGAGGCGCGGTTCAGAGCGCTCGGCGACGAGGGCGTGCTGGCGCTCATCGGCGACTCGACCAACATCCTGCGCGAAGGGGAAAGCCCCTCCGAGCGCGACGTCGCGAAGACGCTCAACTCGCTCATCGGCAATGCGAAGGGCAGGGTGATCGTGACCACCTTCGCTTCCAACGTCTCCCGGCTGCGCGTTGCGGCCGAAGCCGGCCTCGCCGCCGGACGGCAAGTCTGCATTCTTGGACGGGCGATCGAGCGCGTCGTCGCGGTCGCTCGCGAGTGCGGGATGCTCGACGGCCTGCCGATGTTTTTAGGCATGGACGCGTTCGAGCGCCTGCCGCGCGAGCGGATTTTGGCCCTCGCCACCGGCAGCCAGGGCGAGCCACGCGCGGCGCTCGCGCGCATCGCTGGGGACGACCATCCGATGGCCGAATTGAACGCCGGAGACACCGTAATCTTTTCGTCGCGCACCATTCCCGGCAATGAAAAGGCGGTCGGCAAGATCATCAACGCCTTCGTGACCGCGGGCGTCGAGGTGGTGACCGACCGCACCGCGCTGGTGCACGTATCCGGTCATCCGCGCCGGGCGGAAGTGGCGAAGATGTATGCCTGGGTGCGTCCGAAAATCGCTGTGCCGGCGCATGGCGAGCCGTTGCACTTGAGCGAACACGCCGACTTCGCCAGGGCGCAGGGCGTGCCGCAAGTCTTGCGCGCCTTCAATGGCGACCTCATCCGGCTTGCTCCCGGCGAGGTCTGCGCATTGGGCAAGGTGACGAGCGGGCGGCGGGCGAGGGACGGCGTTATTCTATTGCCGGCGGATCAGCAATGCGTCGGCCAGCGCCGAAGGCTCAGTTTCGCTGGCGTCGTCTCGATCGCGATCGCGCTGACGGCGAGGGGCGAGATGGCCGGGGACCCCGATGTGATGATCGCCGGCCTGCCGGAGCGCACGCGCGAAGGCGCGGCGATTGACGCGCTGATCGACGATGCGATCTTTGAGGCGTTCGAGAGCCTGCCGCCGGGCAAGCGGCGCGACGCTGATGTCGTGTCGACGGCCATCGAACGTGCCGTGCGCGGTTCGGTCAACGCCGTCTGGGGCAAGAAGCCACAAGTGCATGTGCTGGTGGTTGAGGTTTAAAGGCGGACAGCCTTCGGGGGGATTCCATCTTTCGGGGAAACGCATTTCATGAAGGATTTGGGCGGAAAGACCGCGTTTGTCACCGGCGCGGCGTCGGGAATTGGACTGGGGATCGCCACCGCTCTCGCCCAAGCGGGCGTGAAGGTGATGCTCTGCGACATTGAGGATGCGGCGCTTGCCAAGGCGGTTGAAGGCTTGAAGCAGACCAACGCCGACGTCGAGGGCTTCAAGGCGGACGTGTCTCTGAAGGCTGAGCTCGAAGGCAGCGGCTGATGCGGCAGTCGGCCGTTATGGCGAGGTGCATATTCTCGTCAATAACGCTGGGGTAGGCGGCGGCGGATCGTACGGAGCATGGACCGACGGGGCGTGGGAGTGGACCCTCGGGGTCAATCTTATGGGCGCCGTCTGGGGTATCGAGATCTTCGGTCCGCTAATGGAGCAGCATGGCGAGGGCGGGCACATTGTATCCACTGCGTCGATCGCCGGGCTGATGTCGTCGGGTGGCGCCATTCAATACAGCGTATCCAAATATGGGGTTGTCGCTCTTTCTGAGGGGCTGCGCGCCGAACTTGCGCCTCGCGGGATCGGCGTATCTGTCCTATGTCCGGGATTTGTCCGCACCCAGATCATGGACTCCTCGCGAAACCTGCCCGACCGCTTCGGTCGCATTCCCGCTGATAGATTGGCGGCGATTCGAGCCTCTGAGCCATTCAAGATGATACAAGAGCGCGTGTCGCACGGAATCGATCCCGCCTATGTGGGCGAACTGGTGCGCGAAGGCATCGAGAATGACTGGCCCTACATTTTCACCGACAACGAATTTGAGCCCATGATCGAGGCCCGCTTCGCCGCAATCAAACAGGGGTTCGACCGGATACGCGGACGCGAGCCTCGCCGTTGATGGAGCAATTTGGCGCCTCTCCCGCGCGTGATTCGGGAAGCCGATGATCGGCAAGCTCAACCACGTCGCCATCGCGGTCCCGGACCTCGAAAAAGCGGCGCGCATCTATCACGAAACGCTCGGCGCGCGCGTCTCCGCTCCGCAAGCTCAGCCCGACCACGGCGTGACGGTTGTCTTCGTCGAATTGCCCAATACGAAAATCGAGCTCTTGCATCCTCTTGGCGCGAACTCGCCGATCGCCAAGTTTCTCGAGCGCAATCCGGATGGCGGCATGCATCACCTCTGCTACGAGGTCGAGGACATCATCGCTGCTCGCGACCAGCTCAAAGCAAAGGGGGCGCGCGTGCTCGGGCGACGGGAACCCGAAAATCGGCGCCCACGGCAAGCCGGTGCTGTTTTTGCACCCGAAAGACTTCGCCGGCACGCTGATCGAGATCGAGCAGGTCTGACGGCATGCAGTCGTTCCGCCGTTGGAGGCGGCATGAGCCGCCTGGGCGCGGACGGGCTCCTCCTCACAACCGCCGTGCTCTGGGGCGTGACCTTTGTCGCGCAGAAATACGCGACAGCGACCATGCCGGCGCTCGCCTTCGTCGCCGCTCGCTTTGCCGTGTCGGCCGTAGCGCTTGCGCCGTTCGCGCTTTGGGAATTCCGCCGCAAGCCGCACGCACCGAGCCGCGACGAATGGCGGCTCGCGCTCGTGATCGGCCTTACGCTCTTCTTCGGCACGACCTTGCAGCAGGCGGGGATCGAGACGACGAGCGCCACCAACGCGGGTTTCCTCACTGCTTGTTATGTCGTGCTGACCCCCTTTGTCGTCTGGGCGCTGACGGGTGCGGCTCCCCGCGCGATCGTGCTGGTCGCAGGCCTCGTGTCGCTCATCGGCGCCTGGCTGCTCGCCTCCGGCGGAGCGCTCGCCCCCCCGAATCTCGGCGATGCGCTCGTGCTTCATCGCCGATTTCGCCTGGGCGACCGGCATCGCCTTGACGCCGATTTTTCTCGCCCGCTCCGGGCGGCCGCTGCTGCTCGCCTTCGTGCAATATACGGTCTGCGCCGGCCTCGCCGCGCTGTGTTCCGCCTTGTTCGAATCGATGGCCCCTGGCGCGCTCATCGCGACCGCGCCGACGATCCTGTTCGCCGGGATTGTCTCTGGCGCGCTCGCCTATACGATCCAGATCTTCGCCCAAGCGCACACGCCACCTGCCGAGGCCGCGCTCATCCTCGCCCTCGAAGGCGTGTTCGCCGCGTTAGCGGGCGCCCTCTTGCTCGGCGAGCGTCTGACCGCCATCGGCGTGCTCGGGTGCGCGCTGATCCTGGCCGGCGCGGCGGCGGCGGAAATTGGGCCGCTGTTCGAGCGGAAGGTCGCGAGCAGTTGATGTCGTTTCCGCGACCGCAGCAGCAACGGCGGTCTCGAATAATCGCTGGGACGGAGCAGGTGACAAAAGTAGAAAAGCTCTCTCTCGCCGAGGCGCGGCGGATCGCTCTCGCAGCTCAAGGTTTCGGCGGCCCGCGTTCCGAGAAAGTCACGGCGGCGCGCTGGCTCAAAACCATCGACCGTCTCTCCCTGCACCAGATCGACAGCGTCAACGTTTTGGTCCGCGCCCATTACCTGCCGGCGTTCTCCCGACTTGGACCCTATGACCGTTCGCTGATCGATGCGGCCGCCTGGGGAAGACCGAAGAAGCGGCGGCTTTTCGAATATTGGGCCCATGAGGCGTCGCTCGTACCGCTCTCGTTGCATCCCCTGCTGCGCTGGCGGATGGCCCGCGCGGATCGCGGCGAAGCCGGCTGGAAGGGCCTGCGGCTCTTCGCGCGGGAGCGCCGGGCCGAGGCGGAAGCGTTACTCAATCGCATCCGCAATGAGGGTCCCCGCGCGGCGTCGGACTTCGAAGAAAAGCGTGGCCGGTCTGGCTGGTGGGAATGGGGCGACACCAAACAGGCGCTCGAGTGGCTGTTCTGGGCGGGACACATCACAACGGCGACGCGGCGCGGCAGTTTCGAGCGGGTCTACGACCTGACCGAGCGCGTGATTCCGGCCGAGATCCTCGCTCTGCCGACGCCAGATAAGAACGGACGCGCAGCGCACGCTCGTCGAGCGTGCGGCTCAGGCGCTCGGCGTCGCCACGGCGCAGGACCTGCGCGACTATTTCCGTCTTGGTCCGGAGGAGGCGCGACAGGCGATCGAGTCGCTGGTTGAGGCGGGCGTTCTCGAACCGGTCGAGGTTCCAGGCTGGGCCCGCCTCGCCTATCTTCACCGCGACGCGCGCAGGCCGCGCCGCATCTCTGCGCGGGCGCTCCTGGCGCCGTTCGATCCGCTCGTCTGGGAGCGTTCCCGCGCATTGCGGCTGTTCGACTTCCACTACCGGATCGAGATTTACACGCCGGCGGACAAGCGCCAGCACGGCTACTATGTCCTTCCCTTCCTGCTCGGCGACCGGCTGATCGCCCGGCTCGATCTGAAGGCCGACCGCCAAACCGCGCGATTGCTCGTCCATGCGGTGCATTTCGAGCCGCACGCTCCCCCGGACGCCATGGACGCGATTTCCGAGGAGCTTCAGGCGCTCGCGGACTGGCTTGGCCTCGCCGATGTCATCCTGCCGTCGAAGCTGCCGCGGCGGCATTCGGAGTGATCTGCGTCGACGGCGCTGACAGGCGCGCCGGCGCCCGTTATAAGGGCCGCAGTTTGAAGCCCAAAGCCACTATGGCCAGGCTTGTCCCGGCATCCACGTCCCCAGCAACGTTCGTCTTTGAAGGGACCGCGTTCCTTTCCGTCGAGCGCCATACAGCGGAATGGCGCGGATGGGTGGATCAAGCCCGGCTGTGACGACATTGGTCCAAACGTCGTTACGAAGGCCTACAGTATGTCCGGCTCCGCCCTCACTAGCGCAGCGCTCGACGAGCGGCGACGGCGGATTCTGTTTCGCGCCTGGCGCCGCGGGGTGCGCGAGATGGATCTCATCATGGGCCGCTTCGCCGACGCGCATTTGCCGACTATGAACGAAGACGAGCTTGCCGAGTTCGAGCGTCTGCTCGACGTCCCCGACCCGCAAGCGCTGGCATGGATCATCGGCGGTGAGGATCTGCCGCTCGAATTCGATACTCCGTTGTTCGCTCGCCTGCGCGGATCGCGGCGCGAAGCGCCAACGCGCGCCGACGAGACGCCATGAGCCTCGTTGCTCCTGCCGTTCGCCGCCTCAAGGAAGGCGGCGCCGTCACGCTGGCGCGCGCGCCTGAGGGCTACGACGCGTTCGTCGTGGCCGAGCTGACGCGTACGCTGGCGAAAGACGGCGAGCAGCGCGCCGTGACGCTCGCCTTCGTCGCGCGGGACGGCCTGCGCGCTCAAGCCTTCATCGACGCGCTGAGCTTCGCCGCGCCTGAGATCGAGGCGCTTTATTTCCCGGCCTGGGACTGCCAGCCCTACGATCGCGTCTCCCCGAACGCCGCAATTTCGGCCGAGCGCATGACGGTGCTGGCGCGCCTCGCGCGGACAAGGGGGGCCGCGGAGCGCCCGCGCATTCTCGTCGCCTCGGTCAACGCGCTGACGCAGAGGGCGCCGCCGCTCGCGTTCATTGCCTCAGCCGCCTTCTCGGCGGCGCCCGGCAACAGCGTGCGGATGGAGGACCTCACGCATTGGCTCGAGGCCAACGGCTACGCCCGCGCCAGCACGGTGCGCGACGTTGGCGACTACGCCTCGCGCGGCGGTATTCTCGATCTCTACCCGCCCGGGGCCGCGGCCCCTGTCCGGCTCGATTTCTTCGGCGATACGCTCGAATCGATCCGCGCCTTCGATCCGGAGACGCAGCGCTCGACCACGCAATTGCGCTCGCTTGATCTCGTGCCGATGAGCGAAGCGCGGCTGACAACCGAACTCGATCAAGCGCTTCCGCCAGGGCTACGCGGCAGAGTTCGGCGCGCCCGCTCCGAGCGACGATGTCTACGCCGCCATCAGCGAAGGCCGCCGAGCTATTGGCATCGAACATTGGCTGCCGTTGCTCTACGATAGGCTCGACACGATCTTCGACTATGTCGGTGATGCGCCATTCGTGCTCGACGCACGCGCTGACGATGCAGCGCACGAGCGCATTGCGCTCATCGCCGACAATTACGCGGCTCGCCGCGCGGTCTACGCGGAGGATCCCGGAAAGGCGGACTATAAGCCGCTGCCGCCCACGCGGCTTTATCTCGGCGAAGACGAGTGGAAGGAGCGGCTCGCCGCTCAGCCGCTTGCGCGGCTTACACCGTTCGAAGCGCAGCCGGGCGCAAGCGACGTCGTCGATTGCGGCGGACGAACGGGGCGCAATTTCGCGCCCGAACGGCAGAACGAGAGCGCCAACGTCTTTGACGCCGCGGTCGCACATGTGCGGGCGCTGCGCGAGCGGGGCTTGAACGTGATCGTCGCCGGCTGGAGCGACGGTTCGCGCGAACGATTGAGTCACGTGCTGGCCGAGCATGGACTCAAGCCGCTCGAGTTCGTATCGTCCCATCATCAGGCGACGACAGCGCGCGCCGGAGCGCTGCCGCTCGCTGTCATCGCGCTCGAACAGGGGTTCGAAGCGCCAGACTTCGCCATCGTCGGCGAGCAGGACATTCTTGGCGATCGGCTCGTACGGCAGTCGAAGCGGCGGCGCCGCGCCCAAGACGTTCTGGCCGAAGCGAGCGCGCTGACCGCTGGCGACCTTGTCGTTCATATCGACCACGGCGTCGGGCGCTTCGTCGGCCTGAAGACAATCGAGGCGGCGGGCGCGCCGCATGACTGTCTCGAGATCCACTATGCCGGGGGTGACCGGCTGTTCCTGCCGGTCGAAAATCTCGAACTTCTGTCGCGGTACGGCTCGGAGACGGGCGAACTCGACAAGCTTGGCGGGGCGGGCTGGCAGTCGCGCAAGGCGCGCTTGAAGAAGCGCGTGCGCGAGATGGCGGGCGAACTCATCCGCGTCGCTGCCCAGCGCATGACCCACGCGGCGCCGCGTCTTATCGTCCCCGAAGGTCTGTACGACGAGTTTTGCGCCCGCTTTCCCTACGACGAGACGGCCGACCAGGAAAGCGCGATTCAGGCGGCGCTCGACGATCTCGCCGCCGGCCGGCCGATGGACCGGCTGGTGTGCGGCGACGTTGGCTTCGGCAAGACCGAGGTCGCGCTGCGCGCCGCCTTCGCGACGGCGATCAACGGCAAGCAGACCGCGATCGTCGCCCCGACCACGCTGCTGTCGCGTCAGCATACCCAGAACTTCCGCCAGCGCTTCGCCGGGCTCCCGGTCAACGTCGGCCAACTCTCGCGCATGGTCGGCGCGGCCGAGAGCCGCGAGGTGAAGAAGGGGCTGGCTGAAGGCGGAATTGACATCGTCGTCGGCACTCACGCAGTCTTGGGCAAGACCGTGAGCTTCAAGGATCTTGGCCTCGTCGTTGTCGACGAGGAGCAGCATTTCGGCGTTGGCCACAAGGAGCGACTGAAGGAGCTGCGCTCGGAAGTGCATGTCCTGACGCTGTCGGCGACCCCGATCCCGCGCACGCTGCAACTGGCGATGACCGGCGTGCGCGAAATGTCGATCATCGCCACGCCGCCGATTGATCGGCTCGCGGTGCGCACCTTCGTCTCGCCCTTCGACGTGCTCATCGTCCGCGAGGCGCTGCTGCGTGAACGTTATCGCGGCGGACAATCCTTCTATGTCTGCCCGCGCATCGAGGACCTCGACGAGGCGGCGGCGTTCCTGCGGCAGAACGCGCCCGAGTGTAAATTCGTCATCGCTCACGGGCAGATGGCGGCGCGCGAGCTCGAGGACAAGGTCGGCGCCTTCTACGACGGCAAGTACGACATCCTGCTGTCGACCGCGATCGTCGAATCCGGCCTCGACATTCCGCGCGCCAACACGATGATCGTGCATCGCGCCGACATGTTCGGGCTCGCCCAGCTCTACCAATTGCGCGGCCGCGTCGGCCGGTCGAAGATTCGCGCCTACGCCTATTTCACCACCCCGGCCAAGGCCAAGATCACGCCGCAGGCGGAGAAGCGCCTCCAAGTGCTGCAATCGCTCGATACGCTGGGAGCCGGCTTTCAGCTCGCCAGCCACGACCTCGACCTGCGGGGCGCCGGCAACCTTCTGGGCGAGGAGCAGTCCGGCCACATCAAGGAGGTCGGCTACGAGCTTTATCAGCAGATGGTGCGCGAGGCGGTCGAGCGCATCAAGTCGGGCGAGGACAGCTCCGGCGGAGGACATGTGGTCGCCAACCATTCAGCTGGGCGCGCCGGTGACGATCCCCGAAGCCTATATTCCCGACCTGCCGACGCGGCTTGCGCTCTATCGCCGCCTCTCGGCGCTCGAGGACGACGGCGAGATCGACGCGATGGGCGCCGAAATTGTCGACCGCTTCGGCCCGCCGCCACCCGAGGTCGGCCTGCTCATGAGCCTTGTGCAGATCAAGGCTTTATGCCGCCGCGCCAATGTGGAGAAGCTCGAGGCCGGCGCCAGGGGCCTGACGCTCGCCTTCCGCAAGAATTCCTTCTCCAACCCTGCGGCACTGGTGAAGTGGGTTTCGACCAATCCGCTCGCCCGCGTCCGCCCCGACATGCGTATCGTGGTCACAGACGATTTCGAGAAACTCGCCGACCGCCTCGACGGAACGCTCAAGATCATGCGCGAAATAGCGAAGATAGCGAGGAAACGGGGCTAGGGCGGCAATCAGAAAGCACTTGTCCGCCTCTATCTCAGCCGACTCTCAACGTCATTCACCACAACGGTTCGCAGGATGCTCCCTATCTGCTGTATGGTTGCGACCCGGTCCAGATTATCGGTTATTTCATCCCAATGACCACCGAGCCCTTTGATCGCGTTTCGCCATTCTGTACTGATGGCCTCGACCCCGTCAGGCCATCGCTCGGGCTTCGAGATTGCCTCTCGAAGCCGCGCCATTAGGCCCGGGTTATTTATGTCTATAATCTTGTCGAACGTGCCGACGTAGTCACCCGAAACCCTTTTGCATTCGCAGGACTTCGCATCTCCAACGTCGCGCACAAAATCTTGAAGAGCGAAATAGAATTCCCTTGTGTGTGGAAGTAAAAACATTCCCCCATTGTCCGAGAAATACCAGTTGGTGAGATTCTCGTGCAACTTCGAAAGCGTCGCTGCATCAATCGAACCTTCAGTGTAGATGGCAAGAGGACGCATCTTATGCCAGAGCCCCCATAGCTCTTGAATCTCAGCTCCTGTCGCTCCACGCCACGCGATTTTTCAATTTCCTGCCTCAGTTTCTAAGGCCAATGCACGTCGTTGATCGCTGCCTTAGCGCCTTCTTCAGCGGCGGCTTTGGCCCCGGCTGCAAGCGTTTCGACAGACGTCTTGATACCCACACAAGCACCGCGGTTCCCACACCGGCGCCTAGAATAGTACCGGAACCTATGCCTAACGTAGTAAGAGGCGCTTCGTAGGTCATCTTCTGCTCGCTTCACATAGGACCATTGCTTAGCCGTGTCGGTGAGACGTCGTCTGATGTGCGAGTTAGGGTCAACGATCGCCGAAACCACGCGTCAGCACTTGTTCGCGGTCCATCAGAACTCGTTCGCGAACGTCGCTCCAGCTAGCTTCGACTCTGCAACCGCCCCTAGGGCCGGTCGCGATAGGTGGAGGCGAGGCTGTTTTGGCGGGGTGGTCCGTGGTCGCTCCCTTTTCTATCGTTTTGCGCGCGGCTTTGCCCGCGGTTTCGTGGGGTGTCCCCTCGCTTTGCGGAACTCGCTGCGATGGCCAAGTCGATCTTCATGGGCGAAGCGCCCCTCTTTGGCCTTTGATCCGAAGACCTCCTTCACCTTGCCCGCCTTCTTGATGATCACGTAGCCACCCTTGGTCATCGTGTACGGCTTCCTGAGCAGGCCGAGATGATCGAACTTCGTGCCGGGCGGATGCTTGAAGGGTTCGAACCACGACGGGTGGACAAAATTGGACATCTGGACGCCGTCGACGAGAAACGTGTCCTCTTCGACCGCGTCGCACATCTCATAGGCGTATTCCGTTCCGTCAGCTGCCTGCGCCCACAGATTCGCCACTGGGTCGATGACCATTTCGAACAATTCATGGCACGCCGTCACGCTGACCAGTTGTTTGTCGGCGATGGTCGTCTTGACGAAAATCTTTGAAATGGGCTGACCCTTTACCGTCAGGTCATGATAGCCGAGCGCGCCCGCGGTGTCCGCGTCGTCAAAATAAATGAACTGCCAGTCTGAGGGCTTCGCGGCGTGCGTATTGTAGAGCGTGACCGGGTAGCCCCAAATCGGCAGGAAATATTGATCAAAGCACTTCTGCAAGACGGATGTGAGCTTGTCGAACGGCACGCCAAGATCGACCGTCGCCTTGTTGATGCAGGCGATGCTCACCGCTCCGCCTTGTCCCGCTTGAGCAGCAAGAACTGGGGTCATGGGATCCTCCTTTCGCGCCACCGGTCAGTCTCACATTCGCGTCTTTCGGCAGGGCCGACGGCGCCATGTCGGGCTCATTCGCGTCGCTTGCCAGAGGAAGCCCGCGCCCACCCTTGGCAGTTGTTGGCTGTTCGGAACTGTCGTCCCGCAAAAAGCGCTGGTCTAAAAATCGCTCTGCCTTTCAACATTGCGGAGAGCTCCGCGGAAATTCATGGCCGCAATTGGGTAACTAGCAGAGTGCAAAATGTCGGTTTTCACAAGTCTCAATGGAATCTTGCATAAAGAGATTCGTCACGAATTCGACGCTTTGGCAATGGGCAGAATTACCTATGTTGACCAAACCGATATTCGTTATCGACCCAGGCCTCCGTCTTCTTGGGCTTTGTGTTGGGCATGTGCGCGGGCCGTCGCAATGACCTTCTACCGCGCCGAGCGGCATGGAATCTGCAAGGCGACCTGGCCCGCCCGCGCTCGTCGCGCCGTTGACCAGCGGGGTTTTTCCGCCGGGAGCTTGGCGCGTTCTGTCTAGGCCGCGCACGACGAAATGTCGGATTGCGATGGCCGCCGCGGTCACGTAGTCGAGTTCGTCAGGCCCGTGTGAGCAGCAAGACCAGCGTTTGCTGAAGCTCTCGAACGATTGTGGCCTTCACTGCGGTCTTCCCATTCTGTCCTATATACCCGCATGCACATATGTGGATTTGAACCCTCACATCGCTAAAAGCGGCACTTCTTTTCCGAGTTGCAGAAAAATGAGGTTAAGCGCTTGAAAAGCTTTGGTCGCGCGCAGAAATCGCATACTGGTGAAGCAGAATCGCATACTGGTGAAACGGTGAATTGCCGGGCGTTCGGTCCAGACCTGCCGTCTGCGCGTTCCCCCCTTATATGGGGTAAGCCGCCTTCAAACATTACGGACCTGGGGCGGCGTCCTTTCCAAAGCCCTCCTAGGAGACGATGCGATGAAAGAGCCACGAAAGTCACCGCCAAGCAAGCCCGAGTCGGAAGCTGAAGAGAAGCTCGACGAGGAGCTGGAAGAGTCGTTCCCCGCCAGCGATCCGCCGTCCAATACTCCGACGGCCGCCGGTGGCCCCGAACGGTCGAAGATGAAGCACCCTGAGCCCAACAAGTCGCCGCGTCGCTGAGACTCAGGCACAGGCATCCGCGTTGGTTCCGGGCTATTCGGTTGGCCGGATAGCGAACGCGCCGCTCTCGCGGTCCTCGGTGTCGTCTAGCTCGGTCACGCTCACCTTGCTAATCACGGCTGAACGTGGCCCCTTGCGCATCTCGGCGATCAGCGCCTCGACAGCGGTCGACGGGCCGCTGATCAGCGCCTCGACCACGCCGTCGGAACGGTTGCGCACCCAGCCGCTGACGCCGAGCCTCACCGCCGCGCGGCGGGTGAATTCGCGATAGCCGACGCCCTGGACGGCGCCGCCGACCAAGACACGCCGGACAATGGCGCCAGTT
Source organism: uncultured Alphaproteobacteria bacterium (assembly GCA_963743265.1). Lineage (GTDB taxonomy): Bacteria > Pseudomonadota > Alphaproteobacteria > Rhizobiales > Beijerinckiaceae > Roseiarcus. Next base: position 54,964 of record CAVUPE010000010.1, read on the forward strand.
TCGGTCATGGTGCGTTATAATCTCCCTGAACCACGCGGCCCGATCGTCCGGTCGGGGCCGTCTCATATGCGGAGGCGCCTATGACGCTGGAAGAGATTTTCGACATCGCCCGGCGTAGGCGCCATCTCGTCGTGTCAACAGTCAACGAATCCGGCACACCCGAGGCTGCGCTGATGGGCTTCGCGTTGACACAGGCAAACGAGATCGTGTTCGATACTCTCTCGACGAGCCGTAAGGCGGTCAATCTGGCCAACACACCGGCCGTCGCGCTCGTCATTGGCTGGGACAGTGACGTTTCTCTTCAGATCGAGGGTATAGCGCGCCGCCCGGTCGGCGACGACTTGGCCAGCGCCAAGGCAGCCTATTTCCGCCAATGGCCGGACGGCCGCGCGCGTGAGAATTGGCCCAACGTCGCCTATGTCGTCGTCCAGCCGAAGTGGATACGATACTCCAATTACTCCGGGGCTCCGGTCGTCGAGGAGTTCGCGCTCTAAACGCCGGATTCGCGGTAACTCCCGGCTCCTTGCCCTGACACGCGTCGACGTCTATAGGCGGGCGCCCATGCTTACGTCGATTGGTGTCGGCGACTGAGCTCAAGGAGTCCCGATGATCCACGTCACGTTTCCTGATGGCGCTGAGCGCGCCTACGAGCCAGGCGTATCCGGCCTCGACATCGCGAAATCCATTTCCCCCTCGCTCGCCAAGCGCACTGTGGCCATGGTCCGCGACGGCGAACTGGTCGACCTCGCTGATCCGATCGACCGCGACGCTACGCTCGAGTTCATAGGGCGCGACGATCCGCGGGTGCTGGAACTGATCCGTCACGACGCGGCGCATGTTCTCGCCGAAGCCGTGCAGTCGCTCTGGCCAGGAACGCAGGTGACCATTGGCCCGGTGATCGAGAACGGCTTTTACTACGACTTCTTCCGCAACCAGCCGTTTACGCCTGAGGACTTTCCGGCCATCGAAAAGCGCATGCGGGAGATCATCGCGCGCGACAAACCGTTCTTGAAGCGAGCCGTCTCGCGCGAGGAGGCGAAGGGCCTGTTCGAAAAGAAGGGCGAAGCGTTCAAGATCGAGTTGATCGACGCCATTCCCTCCGATCAGGAGTTGAAGCTCTATAGCCAGGGCGAGTGGACGGATCTCTGCCGCGGGCCGCACATGACCTCAACGGGCAAGGTCGGCGATGCTTTCAAGCTCATGAAAGTCGCCGGCGCCTATTGGCGTGGCGACTCGAACAAGCCGATGTTGTCGCGCATTTACGCAACCGCATTCGCGAAGAAAGAAGAGCTCGACGCCTATCTGAAGCAGCTCGAGGAGGCCGAGAAGCGCGATCATCGCAAGCTCGCTCGCGAGATGGATCTATTTCACACCCAGGAGGAAGGACCGGGCTCGATCTTCTGGCACCCGAAAGGCTGGGCTTTATTCCAGACGTTGGTCGCCTATATGCGCCGGCGTCTCGCTGCCGAACTATCAGGAGGTCAACGCGCCACAGGTGCTGGATAAGCACCTGTGGGAGATTTCCGGACATTGGGGCTGGTACCGCGAGAGCATGTTCATGTGCCGCCCGGCCGGTGACGAGGCAGAGACCGAGGATTTGCGCGTCTATGCGCTGAAGCCCATGAATTGTCCGGGGCATGTGCAGATCTTCAAGCACGGCCTGCGCTCCTATCGCGAGCTGCCGCTGCGTTTCGCGGAATTCGGCGCCGTCAACCGCTACGAGCCGTCGGGCGCCCTGCACGGCCTCATGCGCGTACGTTCGTTCACGCAGGACGACGCGCATATCTTCTGCACTGAAGAGCAGATGGCCGAGGAATGTCACAAGATCAATGAATTGATCTTGTCCGTCTATGGTCACTTTGGGTTCGATAAGATCGTCGTGAAACTTTCGACCCGACCGGAAAAGCGGGTTGGAACCGACGCCATGTGGGATCACGCGGAGGCGGTGATGACCCGCGTGCTGGACGAAATCCGGCTGCGTCACGGCAACGTTGTCACGACCGCGCTCAACCCGGGCGAGGGCGCCTTCTACGGGCCGAAGTTCGAATATGTGCTGCGTGACGCGATCGGCCGCGATTGGCAGTGCGGAACAACGCAGGTCGATTTCAACCTGCCGGATCGCTTTGGCGCGTTTTATATCTCGGGCAACAGCGAGAAAACGACGCCGGTGATGATCCATCGCGCTATCTGCGGCTCGATAGAACGCTTCATCGGCATTTTGCTCGAGCATCACGCCGGTCATTTGCCGTTGTGGCTTGCTTCGGTTCAGATCAGTAGTCTGCACCATCACTAGTGACGCTGACGACGCCGCGCTCGCGTTCGCCGCCTCGGCGAAGAAGCGGGGCCTGCAGTCGAGACCGACTTCAGAAACGAGAAGATCAACTACAAAGTAGGTGAGGCACTCTTTAGCGAAGGTACCCGTCCTCATCGCTCTCGGGCGCAAGGAAGCAAGCGAAAATACCGTATCCGTGCGCCGCCTTGGCTCCAATGCGCAGACGGCGATGGGTGTTGAAGAAGCGCTGGAGGCGCTGCGCAGCGAGGCCGCGCCTCCAGACCTCCGAGGATAAGTTCGCCGCTGGTCGGAGGACCGAGCGTGGGCAATTGGCTTGATCTGGATCGAGGTCCGGACCAAGATTTTCGGCGCGGCTACGGCTGCGAGGAATTCGGCGGCGATAAATGTTCCGATCAGCAAAGCCAGGGCGTGTTTGACCGATCTTGTACGGCGGGCAGAGGCGGGGGACGAGGTGGTTCTCACTCGGCATGGGCGTCCGGTCGTGCGCTCGGCTTCGGTTCTGGGACGGCCAGCGACCGAGCGCGAGCCGAACACGACCATCGAAAGATTGCGGGTTCTCGGGGACGCGTAGGGAAATGGATGCTCCGCGCGCCTAACGTTCGGCGACGGGGACCGAGCAC
>CAVUPE010000011.1:0-76695 GCA_963743265.1 uncultured Alphaproteobacteria bacterium
GACCGCCAGGTCGTTGCGGGCAATCCCGAGCGCCTCGAGATCGGCCATTGCCTTGATCAGCATGCCGCCAGTCAACCCGCTGATCCCGGCCAGCTCATCAGTGGAAATGCCCTGATCGGGGGGCGCGTTCATCAGATGGCGGATGATATCCAGAAGCTGTTTGCGACGGGTGCCGGTGATCGCGGCCTTGGCCAGGATCGCCTCGACTTCCGCCAGAGTGCGGATCCTGAGCGATGAGGGGAAGACCTGAACCCGGTTCTCCTCTCGGCTCAGCAGCGTGGCCTCTTCCAGCCAGGACACCGCGGTTTTTACCCTCGTGTCGTCGGTAGCGCTGTCGCGCTCGAATTCCTGATCGCGTTCGGCTCGCACTATCTCGCCCGAAGTGGCGACCACGGTGCCGGTTTTCTTCATCCGGTCGTCCAGCCGCCGCAGGGCCTTGAGGATTGCGCCGATTTCGTGCCGGGCCAGGCGCGAGCGGGCCGAAAGCGAGAACTGCCGCTCGACATCCTCGGCGGCGAACAGCAGGACGCAATTGGCATGGGCGCGGTCGCGGCCCGCTCGCCCAGCTTCCTGCAGGTAGTTCTCCAATGATCCGGGAATGTCGCCATGCACCACCAGCCGGATATCAGGCTTGTCGATCCCCATGCCGAAAGCGTTGGTCGCGGCGATGATCCGCAGCTCGCCGATGCGAAATCGTTCCTGGACGTTGCGCTTTTCCTCGGGCGTCAGCCCGGCGTGGAACCGTTCCGCCGACAGACCCTGCTGCTTAAGGAAATCGGCGAGGCGTTGCGTCTCGCCGCGGGTCGCGCAATAGACTACGGCACCCGAAGCGCCATCCTGTGGCAGTTTGGCCTCGATCTCATCGAGTATATCGGCCAGCTTGGTGCCGCGCTGCGTGGGCCGGACCTCAAAGCTGAGATTAGTGCGCACGGCCCCGCCGTCCAGCAGCATCAGTTCGCGCTCAAGACGTGACTGGAAATGGTCGCGGATGTCGCGCACTACTTCGGGCTTGGCGGTGGCGGTCAGGCAGAGCACCGGAGCAGGCGCTTCGTCGCCCGAGGATTCCTTGATGAAGCGGCTGACATAGCGGTAGTCGGGCCGGAAATCGTGGCCCCATTTCGACACGCAATGCGCCTCGTCCAGCACCCAGAGCCCGATCTCGCGCTGTGCCAGAACCGACCGGACCGAGTTGCTGCGCAATTGCTCGGGCGAGATCAGAAGCATCGCCGCCTCTCCCATGCGCACACGGTCCAGCGCATCCTGCCGCTCGGGCATCGAGAGCATTCCATTGACGGTGACTGCCGAGGAAATTCCTGCCCGTGCCATGCCCTGCACCTGATCGGCCATCAGCGCGACCAGCGGCGAGATCACTACGGTCAGCGCCCCGGTCTTGTCGAATTTCGACAGGGCGGGGATCTGGTAGCAGACCGATTTGCCGGTGCCGGTCGGCAGAATGCCGAGGATGCTGGCGCCGCGCATCGCCTCATCGACGATCCGCTCCTGCAGGGGCCGGCCCACTTCGTCCACTGGCTGCGCGCGGAAGGCGTCGAACCCGAACCAGCGCGACAGCGCGCGGACCGGGTCGTTCTTTTCGCTGCACCAGGCGCAATCCGGGCTTTCGCAATTGGTGTCGCGCAGGTGCCGCACGATCAGTGCAGCCTCGCGGAACTGCGCCCGCACCCAGGGCGGCATGACGGAATCCCCGCCCGCGACCAGGATCCAGGACAAAGCATAGGCCATGGGCCATCCGAGCTGCGGGCTCGAAAGGCGGTTCAGCGTCTGCTCGACCCGCCTCTCGCAGGCACGCCCCGCCATCAGCCGGTAAATCGCTTCTCTCGCCGCAAGAGGACCGGGCGCAGGAGCTCCCCGAACCTCCTGGAACACTGCGTCGAACCCGCCTGGGTTTTCCATTCTCGTGGTAAGGAAGTGGAAGGCTGCCACGGCATCGAGCTGGTCGGCGTTTTGCTGCTTTAGAGCCGCCAGTTGATTGCGCAGCACCTGAAACACAAGTCGCGCATCCATTTCCGGATCGTTGACATGGCCCGCTTGCAGGCGCCCGTCATGGTGGTGCTTGACCAGGTGGTGGTAGGGATTGCGCGGAAATGCGAGCGGATTGAGCCATAGGGTGTCAATCGGCGATCGAAAAATATTCGCTAGCTTTGGCCGCACCGTAACCAGATGAGGCAAGTCATGCCGAATGATGTTGTGGCCAAGTAGATACTCGGCCTCGACTGATTCCGCTTCCAGGCGGTCGAGGGCCGCCATGAGATCGCGTTTCTTTGCCAAGATCGGGGGACGAGCATCATCGCGCACCGCCGCAAAAGCGAAGATGGTAGCGGTTGCAGGATCCACTTCCAGATCGACCGAAACGCAACGCTGTAGGAAGGGTTGGAAGGGCTCAGTCATACTGCAATGATGTCATTCACCTCATGAAAACGGTCAGCGATCATGGTCGCGCGCTCGACGAAAGGTCAACGTTCATTTGAGCCACAAGGACTTTGCCCGACTGCCACCTATCTGGCTCAGTCTATAAGGGGTCACCATACCCGCAGAAGGTTATTGAACTAGCGTGGTCGCATACTGATCGGAGTCCAACCGCGAAAAAACAAGGCGGGGAGATGGTATGCTGGCGTGGTTTCGATGTCCCGCCACTAGGATTTAGGGAGCGCTCCGGAACGAAACGGGCTGCCCGGGCAGCGACGCCTAAGCAATCGCTCCCTCAGGGTAGCGCCCACCGAAACGGGTCCGAGGGCTTCCCGCGCGCCGAAATGGAAACTAGAATAGAACCAATGGACAGACGGTCGAAAAACGAAGGCGGCGACGCCAACTGCAAGCACTACCGCCGGTTCCGCAAGAGATACCGAGAAGCCGCCGTACAAGCTGACCGCGCGGGAAAACGAGACGTTCGCCAAATTCAAAGCTGCGAGCGAAACACGCGGGCCTCGTCTGAAAGTGCAGGCGGACGGAGCGACGGCCAAATTCAGCGTCGATCATCCCGACGAAGCAGTCGGAATCCTCGCCTTGATGCGGGCGATCGGAACAACGGACCTTGACTTCTACGACGGCCTGATGGGCCACCTCGTCAATGCAAGCAGGGGGCAGAACGCGCTCTCACAGAGCGGGACGAATTTCATGCTCTCGGTCGTCAAGGGCATCGAGCCGCGCGACCAGATCGAGGCGATGCTGGCGGCCCAGATGGCGGCCGTCCACACGGCCTCGATGACGTTCGCCGGCCGCTTGGCGCACGTCGAGAACATCCCGCAGCAGGACAGCGCCGAGCGGGCGTTCAACAAGTTCACGCGGACCTTCGCGGCGCAGGTCGAGGCGCTGAAGGAATACCGCTCGAAGGGCGAGCAGAAGATGACGGTCCAGCACGTCCATGTCGGTGAGGGCGGGCAGGCGATCGTCGGCAACGTCAACGCGCCCACCGAGGGGGTGGGGGCGCGCAAGAAAGTCGAGGAGCAACCACATGCATTGGCCTATGCACCAGGCGTTGCGATGTCATGCGACATCGAAGCGGAGCGGGAAGCCGTGCCGATCGCCAGCCGTGAGAGGGCATAGCGTCTGCCGGATGCACGGCGCCGGCGGCGGCGCTCCAAAGGGCAACAGGAACGCCCTGAAGCATGGCCTTTACTCCGCCGAGGCGATCGAGACGCGGCGTATGGTCGCGGAGTTGACGAGGCAGGCCCGCGAGACCGTCAAGATGATCTAGATTTAGGGCTTCTCCCCCGACGCGCCTTAAGACCCCAGAGCAAAAGGCAAAATGACGCCGACTGTGCTAGCCGGCGCACGAACTCGGGCAGGAGGCGATCCTGAAGTCTCAGGGTAGCTATGCGGTAGCTAGCCCTTCCCCGCGTATCGAGTATGTCCGTGTAAGCCATTGAAAAACATGGTGGGCGATGCAGGGATCGAACCTGCGACCCCTCCCGTGTGAAGGGAGTGCTCTACCGCTGAGCTAATCGCCCCGCCCCAAGGTCGGCATGCTTTATGGCCCCCGCGAGAGCCAAGTCAAGAAGCTCTCGGGCGGTCGAGGCGCGCGAACCCGGGTTGGATTCAAACCTCATTGAGCCGGCGAGCGTTGCGGCGTGCGCCCTGTTGCAGCCGTCGGCGTGGCGCGAGATAAAGGCGCAATGGGCGAGAAGGACAGGGCAGGGGCGATGTTCACGCTGGATGAACTCGCGCGAACAATCGACAAGCGCGCCGGAGCGAACGCGGAAAACTCCTACACCCGCAGCCTGCTCGACAAGGGCGCAGCGCATTGCGCTCGCAAATTCGGCGAGGAAGCGATCGAGCTGGCGATCGCCGCCGCGGCGCAAGACGACAGCGCCGTTCGCGCCGAGGCTGCTGATGTCTTGTATCACCTGCTTGTTGTGCTTCGGGCGCGTGGAGTGGCGTTGTCGTCAGTGATGGACGAATTGGACAAACGATCGAGGCAAACCGGCCACGAGGAAAAGGCGTCGCGAAAGAAGTGAACGCGCTTTCCAGTTGACGCGTGGGCCGAGCGGCTCGAGTGAGAGAATTCCGATGAATTGCGCTGGGCTTCAATCGCTCGAGTCTCCGTTCCGCCGCTTTACCCGCGACGAATGGGCGCAGTTGCGCGCCGATACTCAGCTGACGCTGACAATCGATGATCTGCGCAAGCTGCAGTCGACGCACGATCCGATCTCGCTCGACGAGGTCGTCGCCATTTATCTGCCGCTCTCGCGACTGCTCGCTCTCTACGTCGCAGCAACGCAAGGGTTGTTCAAGGCGACGCAGCGCTTTCTCGGCGCAACCGATGGGAAGGTCCCCTACATAATCGGGATTGCCGGATCGGTCGCGGCCGGCAAATCGACAACAGCGCGGGTGCTGCAAGCCCTTCTGACCCGCTGGCCGAATACGCCCCAGGTGCAGCTCGTCACCACCGACGGCTTCTTGCGTCCGAATGCGGAGCTCATCCGACAAGGCATCATGGACCGCAAGGGCTTTCCCGAGAGCTACGACGGGACTGCGGTGCTTCGCTTTCTTTCCGCAGTTAAGGCAGGACAACACAATGTCGCCGCTCCGGTCTATTCGCATATCACCTACGACATCGTGAAGGACGAATCGATCATCGTCGACCGGCCGGATATTCTTATCTTCGAGGGCATCAACGTCCTCCTGCCGAACCGGCTGCCCCGCGACGGCAAGGAGATTCCGTTCGTCTCCGACTTTTTCGACTTCTCGATCTTCCTGGACGCCGAAACCACGTTGCTGGAGCAATGGTACATCCAACGCTTCATGAGCTTGCGGACAACCGCGTTCCGCGATCCGCGCAGCTATTTCCGCCAATACGCCGACCTCAACGACGCGGAAGCCGAGGCGACAGCGCGCTCAATCTGGCGGCGCATCAATCTCGTCAACCTGCACGAGAATATCTTGCCGACCCGGCCGCGCGCCGACCTGCTCCTGACCAAGGGCGCGAGCCACCGGATCGAAGAAGTCGCGCTGAGAAAGCTGTGAGCGTGTTCTGGCGATTGACGCTGAGCGCCGGCGCCTGCTTTCTCGGCGCTCTCACGCTTTCGCTTGCGCACGCGGAGCCGCCAAAGCCTTGTCAAGGCTCCGATCTCACCAAGGTTGACGGCCTCGCCGCAGCCGAGTCGGCGCGAGCGGACGATCTCGTCAACGGCGACGGTCTGCTGTGGCGGATCGAGAAGCCCGGGCTTGCGCCCTCCTATCTCTTCGGCACCATTCACTCCACCGACGAGTTCGCGCTCGAAATCGCCCGGCGCGCCGCCCAATCGATTAACGGCGCCAAGGTGGTGGCGACCGAGCTCGGCGGACCGATCGACGCCGTCGAAAAAGCCAACATCACCGCGGCCACCCTGGCCAGCGCGCTCGATCGCGACCATGACACATTCGAGGGCGCCATCGCGCCCGAGGACCGTGAGAAAATCGAGAAATTCATCACAGGGCTGGGCTACCCCGCGGCATTCGCGCACCACTTGAAGCTCTGGTTCCTGGCCATCCTGACCGGGCTCCCCAAGTGCGAAGCGGAACGTGAAAGCCTCAATCTGCCCGAGGTCGACCAGTTTCTTGCCGAAACGGCGAGAGATTTGGGGATAAAGGTCATTGGACTTGAGACGACCGAGGAGCAGCTCGCCGCCATCGCCAATCTACGCCCTCAAGTCGCCGCGACGCTGTTGACGCTCACCGCCCGAAACCCAGCCCTGAACGACGATCTGTACGTAACGACGCTCAGACTTTATCGGGAAAGCCGGCCGGCCGAAATCGTGCCGATTGCTGACGCCCTCGGGGGATTAAGTGAGGCCGAGCGCGCGGCGCAGGATGAATTCATGCGCGCTTTGCTTCAGAACCGTAACGCGATCATGGCCGAGCGGACCGCGCCGCTCCTGGCCTCTGGCGGCGCGTTCATCGCTGTTGGCGCGCTGCATCTTGCCGGCAAGACCGGGCTTGTCGAGCAGTTCCGCGCTGACGGCTACACGGTGACGAAAGTCTGGTAGCGCGTTATTCCCCGTAAGGGGTCCAGATGTTCTTGACCTGGGTCGCGCGGCGCAGGAACTCGCGGCCCTCGGCTTTGGCCCAGTCGATCGTAGCGGCCGAAGTCCAGGTCGCCTTGAGATTGCCGGCGGAAAGCGCCTCGACCTGAGCCGCGCCCTCGGTGTCGCCGACATACCAGATCGCATCCACGCCATCGTGCTCGGCCAGCGTCTTGGCCAGGGCGTTCGCTTCTCCGGTCACGATGTTGACGACGCCGGCCGGAACGTCCGACGTGTCGAGCACCGAATAGAAGTCGGTTGCGCTCAAGGGGTGGCTGGCCGAGGGGACCGCGACGACGCAATTGCCCATCGCGATCGCCGGCATGACGAGCGAGACGAAGGCAAGCAGCGGCGCCTCGTTCGGGCAGATGATTGCCATCACGCCCCACGGCTCGTTCATCGCCAAGGTGACGAAGCGCGAGCGCGTCGCGTGCACGGCGCCGTCGAACTTGTCGGCATAGCCGGCATAGACAAACGCGCGCCGGATCGAGGCGTCGACTTCGGCCTTCGAGGCGCGCGCGGAGGCGCCGGTCATGGCGCTGAGCCGTCGCGCAAACTCGTCTTCGCGGGCGGCCAGGTTCTCGGCCACGTAATAGAGCACTTGGGCGCGATTGTGGGCCGTCGCAGCTCCCCAGGAGGAAGCCTTCGCGGCGGCCTCGACGGCGTTGCGGATGTCCTTGCGATTGCCGAGCCCGGCCAGTCCGACCTCGCGGCCGCCGGATCGAGAACCGCGTAGCTATAGCCGGAATCGGGGCGCGCCTGCTTGCCGCCGACATAGAGCTTGGCGGTGCGGTCCGGACCCTCGTCGATGACGTTTCGGGCCGGACTAACGCCAGGCGAAGCGTTGAGGCGCAGCGGACGGGAAGCGTTGGGCTTGGCTTTCGGCTCGTCGGCGATCCGGTACTCGGACAAGCCTTCGCGCCCGCCCTCGCGGCCGAAGCCGCTTTCGCGGTAGCCGCCGAAGCCAGCGGCGGCGTCGAACATGTTGGTCGAATTGATCCAGATCACGCCAGCCTTGATGCGCGCGGCGACCTCGAGCGCGCGATTGACGTTCTCCGTCCAGACGGACGCCGCGAGGCCGTAGCGCGTATTGTTGGCGAGCGCGACCGCTTCATCCGGCGTGCGAAAGGTCGTGGCGACCAGCACCGGGCCGAAGATCTCCTCGCGCGCGAGCACGGACGCCGGGTCCACGCCGGTGACCAAGGTCGGCGGGTAGAAGCAGCCTCGATCGGGCAGAGAATCGTTGGCGCGAAAGAATTCGAGCCCTTCCTCCTCGCCCTGGCGCATGAGCCGACGGATCCGCTCGAGCTGAACCGGCGCGACGATCGCGCCGACGTCGGTCGACTTGTCGAGCGGATCGCCAATTCTCAAATTCGCCATGCGGGCGCGCAGCTTGGCGTAGAGGGCCTCAGCGGCGCCTTCCGCGACCAGAAGCCTGGAGCCCGCGCAGCACACCTGCCCCTGGTTGAACCAGATCGCGTCGACCACGCCCTCAACCGCGCTGTCCAGGTCCGCATCCTCGAACACGATGAACGGCGACTTGCCGCCGAGTTCGAGCGACAGCTTCTTGCCTGTGCCGGCCGTCGCCTTGCGAATCGCCCGGCCGACCTCGGTCGAGCCGGTGAAGGCGATCTTGTCCACGCCCGCATGCGCGACCAGCGCGGCGCCGGTCGCCCCGTCGCCGGTGACGATGTTGACGACGCCAGGCGGTATCCCCGTCTCGACGCAGATCGCGGCAAAGGCCAGCGCGGTCAGCGGCGTAAATTCCGCCGGCTTCAGCACCAAAGTGTTGCCGGCCGCGAGCGCCGGCGCGATCTTCCAGGCGAGCATCAGCAGCGGAAAATTCCACGGAATGATCTGCCCGCACACGCCGACCGGCTTGGTCCCCGGAAACTCGCTGTCGATCAGCGAGGCCCAGCCGGCGTGATGATAGAAATGGCGGGCGACCAGCGGAATGTCGATGTCGCGCAACTCGCGGATCGGCTTGCCGTTGTCGATCGTTTCCAGGACCGAAAGAAAGCGCTCGCGCTTCTGCACATGGCGCGCGAGCGCATAAATATGCTTCGACCGCTCGAAGCCGGAAAGCGCCGCCCATTTCGGTTGAGCCTTCCGCGCCGCGGCGACGGCGGCGTCGATGTCCTTCGGAGAGCCCTGCGACACGCGCGCGATGCGCTCGCCGCTCGCCGGATTGAAGACATCGAACAGGTCGCTGGGTTTGGTGAAGACGCCGTTGATGAAATGCCCGAAGCCCGCTCTTGTGCTCTTCGAGCCAAACCCCGACATGCTCGCTGCTTTCCGGGGAAGGACCGTAGTCCATCGTGCGCAAGATGTCCTTGATGACGCCCATGGGATGCCTCACGCCATCGCGTGGCGATGGGCGGCCGAATAGCGCCCGGTCGCGTAATGGTCGAGCTGACGCTCGATGTCGGTCAGAAGGCCGCTCGCGCCGATGCGGAAGAGATCGGGCTGCATCCACGGCACGCCGAGTTCCTCCCTCATGAGGATAAGCCAGGCGAGCGCATCCTTGGCCGTGCGCAATCCGCCCGCGGGCTTGAACCCGATGTCGACGCCGGCGCGCTCACGATAGTCGCGTAGAGCCCGAAGCATCACCAGGCTCACCGGCAAAGTGGCGTTGACGTCCTCCTTGCCGGTGGACGTCTTGATGAAGTCGGCGCCCGCCTGCATCGCCACCATGCTCGCGGCATAGACGTTGCGCAGGGTCTTCAGGTCTCCTGTGCCCAAGATCGTCTTCAAGTGCGCCCGCCCGCAGGCTTCGCGCATCGCCGCGACCTCGTCGTAGAGCGCGTTCCAATCGCGGCTGAGCACATGGGCGCGGGTGATGACGATGTCGATCTCGCGCGCACCCTCCCCGACCGCATAGCGGATCTCCTCCAGGCGCTGCTTCAAAGGGGTGAGCCCGGCCGGAAAGCCGGTCGCGACGGACGCGACCGGAATCCCCGAGCCTTCGAGCGCCTTGACCGCTGGTCCAACCATGGTCGGATAGACGCATACAGCAGCGACCGTCAGGCCCAAGGTCGGCGAGATCGAGCGCGGTGAGAAGCTCTTGCCCAAGCGGATGGCGCGCTTTGGCGCAGAGCCGGCGCACCCGCCCAGGCGTGTCATCGCCGGACAGCGTCGTGAGGTCGATGCAGGTCATCGCCTTAATGAGCCAAGCGGCCTGATATTCTTTCTTGACGGACCGCCGCGTGGTCAGGGTCGCGGCGCGGCGCTCGACCGCACTCGCATTGACGCCGACGCTCTCGAACCAATCGGGCGCAAGCGGCACACCCGGATTGCGGGGCCGGTTGTGTCCAGCCTGGGTTGGAGTGCCGACAGCCTGGTCCATGGCGCCTTCCTACCAGCATGTCGGGCGATAGCCCATCACGATCGGCGGACCCTTTGTTCGAACGTCGTTGCCTATTCGGACAACTGTCATGCCAATTCCTGATCCCAAATCTGGGATTGCGCTTGAGGCTTAGTTTTTCGCTGTTCGCCTCGGCGTCAGCAAAACGAAACTAAGCAAAATCCTTGGCTTTCCTTTGGCGCTTTAGGGCCTGTTTTATCGACTCTTGCTATTCCCAGCGAATTTTTTTGTTCATGCCGCCGGCGGCGACGAAAAATTTCGCCGCCAGCGATGATGGGACCACGGCTTTATCCCGTGTGCAAGCAATGTCGAGGCTGCGGGGAGGGCGGTCGAATCAGCGGCTTGGGCCGAGACCGGTATCGCCTTGCGGGAGACTGCGACGATACGCTCGCCCGCGGCAGCGGCCACGGGCGCGTCGCCGTATAGGTCAAACAACCGTGATTTGGCGCAGGGTTTACCATTTGTTAGTCAAAAGATTGAATTGGTTAAGAATTGAAGAATTGGCGGCGGCGTCGCCGGCGTTCAACTGGGATGTGCGGCGAAGGGTTAATTCCGACGCCCTTGGGAGCGCTGGTATGGGTGCGGTCCGTCGGAGCCGAGAATGGTCAGAGAGCGTCGAGCCACAGATCGATCCACCAGCCCAGAATCCGAGTAGACACCTCATCATCGCTGGAACGGGACGCGCTGGAACGAGCTTTCTCGTGCGCTATTTGACCGAACTGGGTCTCGATACGACGCTGGCTAGGAACGGCGATCGGTCGGACTGGAATTCGGAGGCCAATGCGGGGCTCGAGGACTTGCCAGTATTCGACAAAGATCTCCCCTATGTCGTCAAGTCGCCATGGATCAGCGAGTGCATCGAGCAAATCCTCACCGACAAGCAATTCAAGATCGACGCCTTTATCGTGCCGGTACGCGACCTGGTCGAAACCGCTACCAGTCGCGTGGTCCTGGAGCAGCGGGCGATCCATGAACACAATCCGTGGATGGCGGAGCGACTGGACAGATCATGGGAAACCTATGGCCACACCCCGGGCGGATTGATCTATTCGCTCAATCCCCTCGATCAGGCGCGATTGCTCGCCGTCCAGTTTCACCGCCTGGTCCTGAAGGTTTCAGAGGCAAGCATCCCGCTGGTCTTTCCGGTGTTCCCTCGAATCGCGACCGATTGGGAGTACTTGCACCAATGTCTGGCGAGGATCTTGCCGCCCCATGTCACCGCCGAAATGGCCCGCTCGGCGCACGCGAGAGTCGCCGACGCAGCGAAAGTCCGCGTGACCAATGAGATCCCCAAGGACAGAGCGCGCAATACGATCCACAAGAACGCGCACGTAGTGCGTTTCCCCAGTCAAACCGAAGTCGACAACATTGCGCTCCGGCGCGAAATCAGCCGGCTTCGAGAAGAGCTTAGAGAACGATCGGCTTGCGAACGAGCCGGTCTCGAAGCCACGATGCGGAGATCAATCAGGAGCAGAGTGAGGCGTCTGCTACAGGTCTTCACGCGCGTCTCGGCGGCGGGAGCCTGAACCGCCGCCCTTGGGCAAGCTGACGCCAGCCCTTAGATTCTGCTTCCTGTCATGGGGACGAAGGCGGGCCGAAGCACCGGCCCGCCTTGCAGCGGCGCGTTTAGGCCTTGCCGGTTAACTGTCCTCCGAGCGGCAAGCGAGCGGATGCGTTTGCCGCTCGCCGCAAAGATCGCATTCATGAGCGCCGGCGCGACCGGTGGCACACCGGGTTCGCCCACGCCGCCCATGTGCATGTCGTACCCACGCGGCACGATATAGACATGCGTCTCGCGCGGCGCGTCGCTGATCCGGAGCACCTGGTAGTCGTCGAGATTGCTCTGCTGAACTCGGCCCTCTTTGAACGAGATCTCATTCAAGAGACCAACCCCGAGCCCCATGACGACTGCGCCCTCAAGTTGAGAGCGGACGCGATCCGGGTTCACGATCGGGCCGCAATCAATTGCGATGTCGACCCGCGGAATTGTCACGTTGCCCTTCTCGTCAACCGCAGCCTCGATGACAGCCGCCACGTAGCTGACGAAGCTCCGATGGACGGCGAGACCGAGGCCATGGCCTTTCGGCACGTCGCGCTTGCCCCACCCCGCCTTCTCGGTGACCAGTTCGACGACGTTGCGCAACCGGCCCGTGTCGATCGGGTAGACTTCCGGGTTCTCGCCGTAATCCCAGAAGTTCTTCACCTTCTGCGGCACGTCGAGAATGCGCGCAGGCCCGATCAGATCGAGCACGAACTCTTTCTGATCCTTGCCCGCCGCAGAGGCGAGCTCGGCCACAAAGGATTGAATCGCGAACCCGTGCGGCACGTTCGAAACGGAACGCCACCAGCCAATCTTGGTGTGCGCTTCGGCCTCGCCATTCTCGATGCTGATGTTTTTGATGTCGAAGGGCATGTCGACGAGACCCATCCCTAGCTCGAGCGGCATCTCGTGCTTGGGATCGGCTGCAAAGAGCGACAGAATTGTCGGCGCGACGCTGTTATGTCGCCACGCGACCACCTTGCCGTCTTTGTCGAGCCCCGCCTCGAGGCGCTCGAGCGACACCGTGTGGTAGAAGTCGTTGTGGATATCATCCTCGCGAGTCCACACGACCTTGACCGGCGCTCCGCCGATCGCCTTTGAGCACAAAGCCGCCTCGACTGCGAAGTCCGGTTTCGACTTGCGGCCAAAGCCTCCGCCCAAAAGGGTCACGTTGACCGTAACATTCTCGGGAGGAAGCGCTAAATATGCAGCGACCATGTCATGCGCGGCCTGCGGGCTTTGCACGCTGGTCCAGACTTCGGCCTTGCCATCGACGATCCGGCAGGTCGCGGACGGAGGCTCCATCGTCGCGTGCGCATTGTGAGGGATGTAGTATTCGGCCTCGACTTTCTTGTCCGCGCTTGCGTAAGCCGCGGCGAAGTCGCCGTCGCTGCGCAGGATCACGCCGGGTTGTTTGGCGGTCGCTTCCATCGCCGCGCGGTAGGCCTGGGAATCATAACTCCCGTGCGGACCGTCATCCCATTTGATCTTCAGCGCGTTGCGGCCCTGGATCGCAGCCCAGGTGTTGTCGGCGATAACCGCGATGCCGCCTGATGGCTGGAATTTCATCGGATACGACGGCGTGGGCATCTCGACGATCTGGACGACGCCCGGGACCTTCTTCGTCTCCGTCGCGTCATAGGAGGTTACCTTGCCCCCCATGACCGGCGGCCGCGCGATGACGGCGTATTTCTGGCCGGGCAGGCGGACGTCCTGGCCATAAATGGCGCGACCAGTCGTGATGTTGAAGCCGTCGACGATGTTGGTCCCTTCCTTGCCGATGTAGCGGAACTCGGAAGGGTCTTTGAGTGGCAGACTGACAGGCGTTGCGGCGCCGGTCTTTTCGAGGCTGACATTCGATGGCACGCCCATCGTGCTCGCGTCAGCGGCGAGTTCTCCATAGCCGAGCTTCTTGCCGGTCGACTTCTGGATGACCTCGTGGTTCTTCGTCTCCACGTCGGTGACGTCGACGCCCCAACGTTTCGCGGCGGCGGCTTCCAGCATCATGCGGGCCGCGGCGCCCACCTGGCGCATCGGCATGAAGAAATGCCGGGTCGAACGGGAGCCGTCGGTGTCCTGGTTGCCGTATTTGGCTTCGTTTCCGGTCGCCTGGGCGACTTTCACACGAGACCAATCCGCGCCCATTTCGTCGGCCACGATCAGCGGCATGCCCGTGCGTATGCCCTGGCCCATCTCGGAGCGATGGCAGACGATGGTGACAATTCCGTCTGGAGCAATGGAAACGAAAGCGAGCGGATTGTTCACCGTTCCGTGCGGCATGCCCTCTGCGCCCCACTTGGGGGCGTCATCGGCCAACGCCGGACGGGACGGCATGACATGCACAGCGAGCACGAGGCCCGTTGTCGAGAGGATGCCCTTCAAGACGCCGCGCCGGCTGACATTCTCGATGCCGGAGGCCGACACCATTTCGCGAATGTGCTTGGTCATGGGTTACGCTCCCGCAGCTTGCTTGATGGCGGCGCGAATGCGCTGATAGGTTCCGCAGCGGCAGATGTTGCCGTACATCGTGCTGTCGATGTCGGAATCGGTCGGATGAGGCGTCTGCTTCAGAAGCGCGACGGCCTGCATGATCTGTCCAGCCTGGCAGTAGCCGCACTGGGGCACATTGACCTCGCGCCAAGCCTTTTGGACGGGGTGATTTCCTTCCGGGTCCAGGCCTTCGATGGTGACGACCGACTTGCCGTTCGCGTCGGCCATTTGCGTCTGGCATGACCGGGTCGCGTCGCCGTCGAGATGGATCGTGCAGGCGCCGCAGGCGGCCACGCCGCAACCGAACTTCGTCCCGGTGAGCCCGAGAACATCGCGTAGGTACCAGAGCACAGGCATCGACGGATCGCCGTCGAATGATTGCGCCTGGCCATTGACATGCAGAGTGATCATGCTTCCCTCCCAGTCGATAGCGACCGCGGTAATCGTTGTGCCAGCCGGTTCAGTATCGCCCCCGCGTTTCCGCGCGCAGACTTGAAACCATTGCCGACATTGAAACGATTCTAAGTCACGATTGACAAGGGAGCAATTGTAATTGCGATGTGTTCGTATGAATACATCGTGTAGTCGCGATGTTACTTGAGATGTTCATCGTGCATTTGCGAAATATTCATGCCGATATGACGATGGCGCGATAGATCTTGCCCTCAAGTCAATCGCCAAGCCGACTTTGGTTGCAGCGGCATTTGCCCCCGGACGGTGAGCGTGAGCGGCTTTCGGATGGAGGCGCCGAAGGAACCGGCTTGGACGACAATTGATTGCAGAAAATCGGAAATTGAGGTAAGCTTGCGCAATGACGTTGCTACGCTTTTTCAGGTCACGACCCTCCTGCTCCGCATGGCTCACATCACGGAAAAACCGATCAGAAAAAATTCTCTCGCTTTATCGCGCGTAACCCATTGAAAAGTCTCGATTCGGACGAGAGAATCCAAGGAAATCCAAGGAAATCAAACGCTTGTAATCTGGGGTTTTCGGAGCGAAACGGCGGAAACCAAGAAAAACCAAAACCGGTCCGCCGAACCGATGCCGGGCGGCTGCCGAAGTAACCGTCTTCATCCGAAGGCGGAGCGCGCTCGTATTTGACATCGCAGGTTTGCGCGCCTAGTAACCGCGCCTTCGTCAGGTTTTGGCCTCGTCGATCAAGCCGACTGTCCTCCGAGGCCAGCGGTCCCCGTCCGGCAGCGCTTAGCGCCCCCGGGCGCGATTGGCGTTGGGCTCAAACGCGGATGCGGCTCAGCGGATTGGACGACGGGCGTCTCGCCCTATCTATCCGCTGAGCGCCATTCGCCGCCTGACCAAAGGAGCGTGACCCATGTTCGAGAGCCTGTCCGAAAAGCTCTCCGGCATTCTGGATAAACTCACCGGCCGCGGCGCCCTCTCGGAAGAGGACGTCAACGCCGCTATGCGCGAGGTGCGTCGCGCATTGCTCGAAGCCGACGTTGCGCTCGAGGTTGTGCGTTCGTTCGTCGACCGGACTCGCACCAAGGCTGTCGGCGCTTCCGTCATCAAGTCGGTCAAGCCCGGCCAGATGGTGGTCAAGATCGTCCACGATTCGCTGGTCGAGACGCTGGGCACAGAATCGCAAGCGATCGATCTCAACGCCCCGGCTCCCGTGGCGATCATGCTGGTCGGCCTGCAGGGCGCCGGCAAGACGACAACGGCGGCCAAGATCGCCAAACGCCTGACCGAGCGCGACAAGCACAAGGTGCTGATGGCCTCGCTCGACGTGAAGCGCCCGGCCGCGCAGGAGCAGCTTGCAGTTCTCGGCCAGCAGGTCGGCGTCGCGACCTTGCCAATCGTTTTCGGCGAGGAACCGGTCGCCATCGCCAAGCGCGCCGAAGCCGCGGCGCGGCTGCAGGGTTACGATGTCGTGATCCTCGACACCGCCGGGCGCACCCATATCGACGAACCGCTGATGCAGGAAATGGCGGAGATCCGCGACGCGGCGCGACCCCACGAAATCCTGCTGGTGGCCGACGCCTTGACCGGTCAGGACGCCGTCAATCTGGCCAAGAACTTCAACGAGCAGGTCGGCCTAACCGGCATCGTGCTGACTCGCATGGACGGCGACGGCCGCGGCGGCGCGGCTTTGTCGATGCGCTCGGTCACCGGCAAGCCGATCAAGCTGCTTGGCGTCGGCGAGAAGATGGATGCGATCGAGGATTTCCATCCCGCGCGTCTTGCCGACCGCATCCTCGGCATGGGCGACATCGTCAGCCTGGTCGAGAAAGCAGCCCAGAATATCGACATGGCGCAGGCGGCCAAGATGGCCGAGAAGATGCGCAAGGGCGTCTTCGATCTGAACGACCTCTCGGAGCAATTGTCGCAGATCGAGAAGCTCGGCGGCATGGGCGGCATCATGGGTATGCTGCCCGGCGTCGCCAAGATGAAAGAGCAGCTGGCCGGCGCCAATCTCGACGACAAGTTCGTCAAGCGCCAGCGCGCCATCATCTCGTCAATGACGCCGCAAGAGCGCCGCAACCCCGATCTTCTCAAGGCCTCGCGCAAGAAGCGCATCGCCGCGGGCTCCGGCGTCACGGTCGAGTACGTCAACCGTCTGCTCAAGCAGCACCGGCAGATGGCCGACATGATGAAGGCGATGGGCGGCGGGGGCGCCAAGCGCGGCATGATGGGCAAGCTTGGGCAGATGATGGGACTTGGCGGGGGTATGCCGATGCCATCGCCCGAGCAGATCGAAGCGATGCAGAAGCAGCTCGGCGGCGCGGGCCTCCCCGGAGCGCCTTCGGGGCCGCCCGGCATTCCCGCCGCGCCACCGCCCGGCGCCTTCAACTTACCTCCTCAGTTCCCCGGTCTCGGCGGCGGCGGAAAGCTGCCGGGACTCGGCGGCGGCTTCAATCCGTTCGGGGGCAAGAAAAAGTAACCGCAATCACCTCATCTGATCTGAAAGGAAAACCTCAATGTCTCTCAAAATCCGTTTGTCGCGCGGCGGCACAAAGAAGCGCCCCTTCTATCGAATAGTGGTGGCCGACGCCCGCATGCCGCGCGACGGCCGTTTTGTCGAAAAGATCGGCACCTTTGATCCCGTGAAAGCCAAGGACGATGCGAGCCGCCTCGTGCTCGATCAGGAGAAGGCCAAGGCGTGGCTCGGCAAGGGCGCGCAGCCGACCGATCGCGTGTTGCGCCTGCTCGACAGCCTCGGCCTCGCCAAGCGCGAGGCGCGCAACAATCCGCAGAAGGCGCTGCCGAAGAAGAAGGCGCAGGAGCGCGCCGCCGCCGCGACTGCGGCAGCCGAGAAGGCCGCCGCAGCGCCGGCAGCTTAACCTCCCTGACGCAAGTTGCGCGCGCCTGGCCGCCTGATCCTCATGGGCGTGTTCGGCGCGCCGCAGGGCGTGCGTGGGGAAATTCGCGTCAAATCGCTGACCGGCGAACCCAGCGCGATCGGCGCCTACGGGCCGCTCACCGACAAGGGGGGCGCGCGGGCGTTCGCGTTCGACTCTCTGCGCTCGCTGAAGGACGACATGCTGGTCGCGCGGGTCGCGGGCGTCACCACTCGTGAGGCGGCCGACGCGCTGAAAGGCGTCGAGATCTTCGCCCGCCGCGACCAGTTGCCGCCGCCCAGCGAGGACGAATTCTACTACGATGACCTGGTCGGTCTGGAAGCCGTCGACCTGGCGGGGACGCGGCTCGGCCGCGTCGTCTCGCTTATGAACTATGGCGCTGGCGACGTTCTCGAAATCGCGCCGGCCCACCAGAGCGGCGAAACCTTGCTCCTGCCGTTCACCAAAGCCGTCGCGCCGAGCATCGATTTCGAGGCCGGGCGGATCGTCATCGAGCCGCCCCGCGAGGTCGAGGACGAGGACTAGCCTCCAGTGCGGATGGGGCGGTTGCTAAGGGCGCGGAGGGCGGATAGACACAAAGCGCTCGCGCCGTTGAGTTCATCCGGCGCTGATGGTTGGGGATCCCAGACCCGCTTGTTCGTTTGGAGACGCGCTACATGACGATGAGTTCCGAGACGGCTTCAATAGGCCATGGGGGCCACTCGGTAACGAAGCGGGATTTCCTCTTTCTGGCGACCGGATCGCTGGCGACGGTTGGCGTCGCAACGACGCTCTGGCCGTTTATCGACCAGATGAATCCCGACGCCGCCACGATCGCCGCGGCCGGCCCTGTCGACATCGACATTGGCCAGCTGCAGCCGGGCCAGCGGGTGGTCACGCTATGGGCGGCGCGGCCGGTGTTCGTCGTCAAACGCGCCCAGCCGGCGCTTGATGAGTTAAAAAATCCGAAGCTCCTGTCTCAGTTGCGCGACCCGAACTCTGCGCAAAACCAGCAGCCGACTTACGCAGCCAACTGGAGCCGGTCCGTTAAGCCTGAGATCCTCGTGCTGGTTGGGGTCTGCACGCATCTCGGCTGCATTCCGCTGTTCGATCCGGAGCCCAGCAAGACGGATCCAGCGCCCGATTGGCCAGGCGGCTTCTTCTGTCCTTGCCATGGCTCGAAATACGATCTGGCCGGCCGCGTCTTCCAGGGCGTCCCCGCGCCTTACAACCTGCCGGTGCCCCCCTATCATTTCCCCGACGACAAGACGGTGCGGGTCGGCCAGAACCCGCCGGGCGCGAATTTCGATTTCAACTCGATCCTGCAAGTTTAGCCTCGAAAAATCGATCGGTGACAGCGATCGGGCGAACGCGCTAAGCGTCGCCCGATGTTCGCCTGCACGATCCTCACTCTCTTTCCCGCCATGTTCCCTGGCCCGCTCGGCCAGTCGCTGGCCGGCGACGCGCTGGCGCGGGGCTTGTGGTCGCTGGAGGCGCGCGACATTCGTGAGCACGGGCTCGGTCGCCATCGCGCCGTCGACGACACCCCAGCGGGCGGCGGCCCCGGTATGGTGATGCGCGCTGACGTTCTTGCCGCGAGCCTCGACGCCGCGGTCGGGCCTGACGACCCGCGCCCGCGCCTCATCATGAGCCCACGTGGCGCGCCCTTCCGCCAGGCGCAGGCGCGCGAATGGGCGGCGGGGCCAGGGCTGCTGATCGCTTGCCCACGCTTCGAGGGGGTTGATGAGCGGGCGATCGAGGCGCGGGGCCTCATCGAAGTGTCGATCGGCGATTATGTGCTGTCGGGGGGCGAAATTGCCGCACTCGCCATTCTCGACGCTTGCGTGCGCCTCATTCCCGATGTGATGGGGAAGGAGGATTCGGGTCATGAGGAGAGCTTTGAGCGCGGGCTGCTCGAATATCCGCACTACACCCGCCCGCGCGAGTGGGAAGGTCGCGCCATTCCGGATGTGCTGCTCTCCGGCGACCACGCGAAGATCGCCGCCTGGCGCCGCTCCGAGGCCGAGCGCATCACGCGCGAGAGACGCCCGGACTTGACGCAGCCCCTTTAGGGGCGACCAATTCGACCCGGTTTGTGGTTTGGTCTCGGCAACCGCTCGGGCCGCGCGCTGGCGGTGAAAAACAGATTTTGTGGGAGGCCGGATGCCGGCTTGGGTTGAAGACGCGCAACAGCTGACCGAGCTCAGAGACTTGAGCAGCTCGCAGAGCTCGGTCTTGCTTCGGACAACGGAAGTCGAAGAGTTCCTGTCCAATACGACCCTGTCTTCTCACGCCCTGGTGGCGCCGAAGGGCTTCGGGAAGACTCTCGTACTGAAGTTGAAACGGATTTCGTTGCAGGAGAATGACTACCGCTGCTTCCCGTTCTCACCCATTGTCGATCGCCCGAGCAACAAGCCGCCGATACTTCCAAATGAAATCATAAATGTTTTGGAGAACAGCGACAATTGGGAGACGCTCTGGAATATCGCGTTCTCGATATGCCTGATCAAGGGGTTCCAGGACGATCGCGATGTTCACCAGCAGCTTGAAGAGTTGCTGCAGTCGAAAGATCTACCACCGACGTTGCTGAACATCCTGACCCATCCGCATATCACCAGGCCGTTCGACATTCTGCACGACTGTCTGGCGGCGCAGCGCAACGAGATATTTGCCATCATGCGCGCGGCGCAGCAGGTCACGCGCATCTTCGCCACGATCCATAAGCAAGCGGGAATATTCGTCGACAACATCGACGAATATCTGATTCACTACATCAATTTTTCTTATCTTCGTCGCAATGAGGTCCACGAACGCTTTGTCCGCATCTGGCATGCGGGGCAGATCGGCGCATGGCTCGCCTTAAGGCGCCTGCACGGGATCAATCCCCATGTGCGAATCTTCGTCTCGATCAGAAAGGAGGCATATCAGCACGCCGCGCAGAACGAGCCGCAATTCTCCAATCTGAGGTCGTTCCGAAGGGAGTTGCGCTACAGGATCGAGGACATCAAACAAATCATCGAAAACAACATCGCGATCGTTTCAAAGAGTGACCTGGTCGACAGGAGCAGTGAAGATCCCCTGTTGCGTTTTCTTGGGCCGAAAAATGAATTCGTTTCCAACGCGGGAACGGCGCGACAAGAGCGAGCGATAGACTACTGGACTCGCCACTGCTCGCTAAGGCCGCGGGACGCGATCGTCATTGGCAAGGAGATCAGCCTGATTGGCGTCAAGAGAAGAAGTCAGCAGGAAATTCGCAACGCCATCAACTCGGCCGCCGCCGAGAGAGTTGAGACGCTCTTCAACGAAGTCGCGCCTTTCTTCAGCGGATTGTATCCGGAGATCTTCCCCCAAGTCATCAAATCCAACGTGCTCACGTATGACGAGGTCGTCGAGGCGTCCGACGCCTATGCAGACATCGCAGCGAGACAGTACGAGATCGAAACCGAGGCTGCGCGGCATCCTTTCTGCGCCCTCTATGCATTGGGTCTGGTCGGAATTGTCCAACAGAGCCGGGACGATCCCGCACGGCTCGTGCAGAAGTTCGCCCCCGTCGGGGAGATCGCCTTTGGCAAGATCCATGTTTTGCCGCACGCCGAGACCTATCTGATCCATCCCTCGCTCAGCGACTTCATCACCCGGCGAAACGTCGGCTTTCTTAAGGAGCTCAATAGGCACAACGTCATTGGCGACGAGCTCGAATGGCGCCCCGAGGAAAGCATTCGGTTTGTGGCCGTTGGCGATATTCGCGGCTACCGGGAAAACGTCGTTCAGATTGCCGGAAGGTCACAGACCTTCGACAAATACTGGCGCGATTTGTTCCGGCAGTTCACCGGCGATCTGGACTACGCGAATACGTCCGCTGGCGACCATCTGGTTTTGGCCGATCGAAGCCCAGGTAGGCTGTTGCGCGCGGCGCGCGGGCTCAGCGCCCAACTTTTGGCCTCCGGATACAATTTGCAGATCAGAATGGGCGCGCATAGCGGGTTCTGGAAACTCAATCCGGCTCTCGAAGGCGTGCAGCACCCGGAAATTTCCGACATCGTTGTCGTCGCCGCGCGTATCGAGCCGCTCGCCAAACCAGGCGACATTCTCCTCTCTCAGCAATTCGTCGACGACGCGCAACGGTACGGATATCGCTTCGAGGACGAAGGTTTGTCGCTCGTCGACGATCAATATGTCGGCGCCCAACGGTACCAGGCTGGAGCGGGCGTCTCGATCTCGAAAGAAAGCGAGGCTGCCCAGCACATCCCGATCTATCTGTTCGGCAGCGCCGGCGAAGTGAAATCCAGTTCGAGCCTTTAGGGGATCGGCGGAAGGACACTTCCGTCCTTCCTGCCGGGCACGCAACAAAACATCAAGGCGCGGGACAGAACACCCGAAGGCGATGTCCGTCGGGGTCGGCGGCAAGGAAGGTCCGCCCGAAGTCCATGGTGACCGGTTCCTGCAGGATCGCGGCGCCTTTACGCCTCTGATCGGCGCAGAGGGCTTCGACTTCTTCGTTGCTCTCGACCCCCATCGCCAATTCTCCGGTGTCGGCGGCGCCGCGCGGCGCGGGCTCGACGCCGCGGCGGGCCCAGAGCCCCAGCCTGAGGACAGGCGAAAGTTCGAACATGACGAAGTTCGGCGAGGACTCGAGCGGCTGGCGATCGAGCAAACGCGCGTAAAAGGCAGCGCTCGCTTTGGGCTCGTCGACATAGAGTAGGACGAAATGCGGCAGGGCCATTGAATTGCTCCTTATCTTGAAGAGAGGGCGATCCTGGCCTGCGGGCGTGTCAAATTCTGTCAGCAGTCTCACCGGGATTCGGTCGATGAGATGCTCGGCGTCTCAAAGGAGCGGCGAGGCCGCCGATCGAGGCCGGGACGCTCGATTAAGAAAAATCGACAATTTCTTGCCAAGCCGGCTTGGATGTTGTATTGTTTTTCAGAAAGCCAGAGAAGCCCGGTTCACGCTTCCTGTCGGCGAGGAGCGGGCGAGACTTTGCAGTCAAAAGCAGGGAACGATCGGGAATGGCGCCACAAGTCATTGAAATCGCTCAAAACCGACTCGGAAATGGCGCCTGCCGGCTCGCGATGGATGGGAGGCGGAATCGATCAGGCGAATCCCGAATTTACTCTGGCGGCGCGACGCCTTCGCTGGCGCGCCAGTCTTTCAGCAAACGTCGGCGGCTCAGCGGATAGCGCGCTTCGAGCGTCCGGCACGAGACAATGCGGTCGGCGCGAAAATGGCGGAACCCTTGCCTGAGTTCGCACCAGGCCATGACGACGCGCGCCTCGTCGAAATATCCGATGCCGAACGGCCAGATCGTACGTTCTGTGCTCCCGCCTTGCGCATCACGATAGGCAAGCGCGAGCTTGCGCTCGGCGCGGATAGCGGCGCGGATCGGGGCGAGGTCCGGCGCGGCGCCGCCCGACATTTTGCCCGGAACCAATAGCGTCGAAGACTCGACATCGTCACGCAGAGGCGGCGGGAGCACCGCAGTGATCTTGGCGATCGCGTCGCGCGCCGCGAGCGCCAGATTTTCGTCGGTCCTCGCTCCGACCCAGCGCGCGCCAAGAACGAGCGCCTCGATCTCCTCGCCGCTGAACATGAGCGGTGGAAGCCAGAATCCCGGCTTGAGGACATATCCTAAGCCCGCCTCGCCCTCGATTTCCGCCCCTTGCCCCTGCAAGCTGGCGATGTCGCGATAGAGCGTTCTTAAGGAGACGCCGAGTTCGTCGGCAAGGACACGCCCGCTGACCGGTCGCCGCCGCCGCCTCAGCGCCTGCAGAAGCGCGAGAAGCCTTTCCGAGCGCGACAATCGCTGTCGAGGCTCCCTCTTGTCAGCGCGTCGGCACCGGGTGTTCGCCGCGGTAATCGTAGAAGCCACGCTGGGTCTTCCTGCCGAGCCACCCGGCCTCGACATATTTCACCAGCAGCGGGCAGGGGCGATATTTCGAATCCGCCAGCCCCTCGTGCAGCACCTGCATGACGGCGAGGCAAGTGTCGAGGCCGATGAAGTCGGCGAGTTGGAGCGGCCCCATGGGATGATTGGCGCCGAGCCGCATCGCGGTGTCGATCGCATCGACCGAGCCCACGCCCTCATAGAGCGTGTAGACCGCCTCGTTGATCATCGGCAGCAGAATTCGGTTGACGATGAAGGCGGGGAAATCCTCCGACATCGTCGCCGTCTTGCCCAGCCGGGTGACGAACGCCTTGGCGGCCTCGAATGTCTCGTCCTTGGTGGCGATGCCGCGGATCAATTCCACCAGTTGCATGCGCGGCACTGGGTTCATGAAATGGATGCCGATGAAACGCTCCGGGTTGGCGGTCACCGAGGCGAGGCGGGTGATCGAGATCGAGGATGTGTTGGACGCGACGATCGCGTCCGGCTTGAGAAAAGAGCGCAGCGAAGTGAAGATTTTGCGCTTGACCTCTTCGTTCTCGGAGGCGGCCTCGACCACGAGATCGCAGTCGCCGAGCTTATCGAAGGTCGGAGCCACCCGAATGCGATCGAGGATCGCCTTACGCTCCGTCTTCGTCGATCTGGCCTTTTGCCACTTGGCGCGACAGGTGACCGTTGATTGTCGCGAGAGCCGCGTTGATCCGCTCCTCGGCGACGTCGGTGAGCGAGACGGTCATTCCTGCCTGAGCGGCGACCTCGGCGATGCCGGCGCCCATCTGGCCAGCGCCGATGACGCCAACCGTTTCGATGTTGAATGTCATTTTTCTTTCCAGCGAACAGCCTGCGCCGCGTCACGATCATAGACGAGCGGCCACGAGCGTCCAGTCGAACGCTGGGATTGTCGCATGGCCGGAGCTTAGCGCCCGATCTTCGCGAGCTCCGCGGCGAGCTCTGGCAGCGCCGTGTAGAGATCGGCGACCAGGCCGTAGTCGGCGACCTGGAAGATCGGCGCCTCCTCGTCCTTGTTGATGGCGACGATGACCTTGGAATCCTTCATCCCCGCCAGATGCTGGATCGCGCCCGAGATGCCGACCGCGATATAGAGCTCCGGCGCCACCACCTTGCCGGTCTGGCCGACCTGCCAGTCGTTGGGCGCGTAGCCCGCGTCGACCGCGGCGCGGGACGCGCCCATCGCCGCGCCGAGCTTGTCGGCGACCGGCTCGATATAGGTCTTGAAATTTTCCGCCTTCTGCATCGCCCGGCCGCCCGAAATGATGATTCTGGCCGAAGCCAGTTCCGGCCGGTCGGACTTGGCGAGCGCCTCGCCGACGAAGGACGACACTGCCGGATCGGCGGCGGGCGCGACCTTCTCGATCGGCGCCGAGCCGCCCTCGCCGGTCGCGGAGAAAGAGGCCGTGCGCACGGTCACGACGATCTTCGGATCGGTCGATTCGACGGTCTGGATCGCGTTGCCGGCATAGATCGGGCGCTCGAAGGTCTTGGGGCCGATGACCTTGATGATATCGGAAATCTGCATCACGTCGATGAGCGCGGCAACACGGGGCGCAACGTTCTTGGCGCTGGCGGTCGAGGCCGCGACGATGGCGTCATAGCCGGGGGCGAGCGAAACAATCAGAGCCGCCAGCGGCTCCGCTAGGCCATGCTCGTAACGAGGATCGTCGGCGACCAGCACTTTCGCCACGCCTTGAAGTTTGGCCGCCGCCTCTGCGGCGCCGCCAACATTGGCGCCTGCGACCAGAACATCGACGGGCGCCTTGAGCTCGAGCGCCGCGGTCAGCGCGCGCGCGGTCGCATCGTTCAATTGTCCGCCAGCGACTTCCGCCAGAAGAAGAGTCGCCATGGTCAGATCACCCCTGCTTCGTCGTGCAGCTTGGCGACCAGTTCCGCCACCGATTTGACCTTGACTCCGGACTTGCGACCCGGGGGCTCGACGGTCTTCAGCACCTTGAGCCGCGGCGCAACGTCGACACCGTAGTCGGCCGGCGCCTTCTCCTCGATCGGCTTCTTCTTCGCCTTCATGATATTGGGCAGCGAGGCGTAGCGCGGCTCGTTCAAGCGCAAATCCGTCGTCACGATCGCCGGCAGCTTCAGCGACACGGTCTGCATGCCGCCGTCGACCTCGCGCGTGACGTCGACTGAGCCGTCGCCGACGACGACCTTGGAGGCGAACGTGCCCTGGCCCCAGCCGGTAAGCGCCGCCAGCATCTGCCCGGTCTGGTTCGAGTCGTCGTCGATCGCCTGCTTGCCCATAATCACCAGGCCCGGCTGTTCGGCGTCGACCACACCCTTGAGCAGCTTGGCGACCGCCAGCGGTTCGACAAGCGCGTCGATCTTGATGAGAACGCCGCGGTCGGCGCCCATGGCGAGCGCTGTGCGAATGGTTTCGCTAGCCTGCTGCGGGCCAATCGAGACGATGACCACTTCGGTCGCCTTGCCAGCTTCCTTCTGCCGCAGCGCTTCCTCGACCGCGATTTCGTCGAACGGATTCATCGACATCTTGACGTTGGCGAGTTCGACACCCGAGCCGTCGGACCTGAGCCGGATCTTGATGTTGTAGTCGACCACCCGTTTGACGGGCACGAGGATCTTCATACGCCCCAGAACTCCTGCCGAACTGGGCGCTTGCCCAAGCAATTCGAGGCCGAACCCCTAATCTTGGCTTTGGCCCAAGTCAACGCGAGCGAGACGCCGCTCCGAGGCGCGAATCGTCGGGCCAAAAACCCGTCGGCGCTCGCTCAACGAAGCGCAAAGCGCGGGGAAAAAGGCCCTAAGTTCGCTTTCCTCGGCGCGCGCCGACGCCAGAGCAAGCGCCGGCCGCGGACCCTTCTCCGCCGCCAAGGCGCAATTGACACAGCGGGAATTCTGACGCCAAGTCGAGAAACGGGGCAGACAAACCAACGGCCAATCGTAGTCCGGGGAAGGGCGCAGTCTAGAGAGGATCCAAGTCATGAATGAACTGGATTATTGGAATGGGCGCCTGGTCAAAGGCGCCATTTCGCGGCGCGAGTTCATGGGCCGCGCGGCTGCGCTCGGCGCTTCCAGCCTTGCGGTTTCAACCATGCTGGCGAGCGCCGACGCGATTGCCGCCGATGCGCCGAAAAATGGCGGGGTGCTGAAGCTCGGCCTCGCCGGCGGCAGCACCACCGACAGCCTCGACTTCCGCACCACCACCAACTCCGTGATGATCGACGTCAACCATGGCATCTGGAATAACCTCGCGGAATGGGGACAGGACGGGAAACCCCATCCGGAACTGGCCGAGAGCTGGGAGGCGACCAACGGCGCCAAGGACTGGGTCCTGAACCTGCGCAAGGGCGTGACCTTCTCGAACGGCAAGGAATTCAATGCCGACGACGCGATCTACTCGCTCAACCTCCACCGGGGCGACACTAAGTCGGGCGGCGCCACTTCGGTGAAGGGCGTCACCGATATCAAGAAGCTCAACGATCACCAGATCCAGGTCTCGCTCTCCGCTCCCGATGCTGACTTCCCGTATGGCCTCACCGACTATCATCTCATGATGGTTCCGGACGGGTTCAAGGATTGGGCGAAGCCTGTCGGCACGGGCGCCTTTATGCTTGAGAGCTTCGACCCGGGCGTGCGGATCAGGGTCAAAAAGGTCCGACCGTATTGGAAGGAGGGGAAAGGCCTTCTCGACGGCGTGGACGTCACCGTCATCAACGACGGCTCCGCGCGACTCAACGCGCTGATCTCGAGCCAGATCGACGCGATCAACCGCGTCGATCACAAGGCAGTGGCGCTTTTGTCCAAGACTCCAAAGATCGAAGTCGTGCGCGCTCCCGGCGGGTGGTTCTCGATCCTGGCGATGGAAGTCGACAAGCCGCCCTACGATAATCCCGACCTCCGCATGGCGGTGATGCTCGCCGCCGATCGCGAACAGATGCTCAAGGCTTTGTTCAGCGGCTACGGCACTGCCGGCAACGACCATCCGATTCCGCCGACCGACCCCTACTTCAACAAGGATCTGCCGCAGCGCAAATACGATCCCGACAAGGCCGCCTTCCATTTCAAGAAGGCGGGGGTCTCCGATCCGAAGATCATCCTGCAGGCGTCGGATGCCGCGTTCAACGGCGCGGTCGATCAGGCGACGCTCTTGCAGGCGAGCGCGTCGAAAGCCGGAATCAAGGTCGATGTGAAGAAGGAGCCGGCCGACGGTTATTTCGACAATGTCTGGCTGAAAGCGCCCTTCGTCAGCAGCTACTGGGGCGGACGGCCGGCGGCGACGCAGATGCTCGCCGTCGCCTTCCAGGCGAGCGCCCCGTGGAACGAGACGCACTGGAACGACGCGCAATTCGAGAAACTGCTCGGGGAGGCGCGGGCGGAGACCGACGAGGCCAAGCGCAAACCCTACATTTGGGAGATGCAAGCCATTCTCAATGAGCGCGGCGGCGCGCTCATTCCCGTGTTCCGCGACTGGCTCGATGCGCACAACCAGAAGGTCGGCGGGCACACGCCTCATGGGGGTTATGACATGAACAACGGCTGGATCATGGAGGACGCCTGGCTGAAGTCGTGATCGACGGCGCGATGAGGAACGGCGTGGGCGCTCTCGGACCACCCCGCGCCGCGCCGTCGCGGTCCTAATCCGGATCGGGGTGGAGAGGGGCGTCAATGCTGAAGCTCGTCCTCAACCGTTTCGGCCTCGGTGTCCTGACTTTGTTTGCCGCGTCGGTGTTGATCTTCATTGGCACCGAGATCCTGCCTGGCGACCTCGCCTCAGCCATTCTGCAGAACACCGCCACGCCCGAGACGCTCGCCAAGATGCGACTCGATCTCGGGCTCGATCAGCCCGCCTATATTCGTTTTTTCCAATGGCTATTCGGCGCGCTGCACGGCGATTTCGGCAAGTCGCTCGCTAACGGGCGCGACGTCCTGGAGGAGATCGCGCCGCGCTTCGCCAACACGATGTTCCTGGCGGCTTATGCGGCCATCGTCGCCGTTCCATTGGCAATCGGCCTCGGACTGCTGGCCGCAATCTGGCAGGGCGGCGTCTTCGACCGGCTCGTGAACGTCGTGACGCTGATGACGATCTCCGTGCCGGAATATTTCCTCGCCTATCTCCTCATCAAATACGTCGCGGTCCAGCTCGGCTGGTTCCCTTCCTTGGCGAGCGTCTCGTCCGACACGCCGTTCCTCGAGCGGCTTTACGACACCTTCCTGCCTATGCTGACGTTGGTCCTCGTGATTGTCGCCCACATGATGCGGATGACGCGAGCCTCGGTGCTCTCGGTCATGGCGAGCCCTTATATCGAGATGGCGATTCTCAAGGGATTGAGGAAATCGCGCATCGTTGTGCGTCACGCTTTGCCGAACGCGCTCGCGCCAATCATTTCCGTTGTCGCACTCAATCTCGCCTATCTCATCGTCGGCGTCGTCGTGGTCGAGACCGTGTTCGTCTATCCGGGCCTCGGCCAATTGATGGTCGACGAAGTCTCCAAGCATGACGTGCCGGTGGTCCAGGCTTGCGGGCTCATCTTCGCCGCCACATTCATCCTGCTCAACATGATTGCCGACATCCTCGCAATTCTGTCCAATCCGCGGCTGCGCCAGCCGCGCTGATCAGGGCCTGTTGGACGCGACAAAAGTAGGACCCTTATGCGTATCCGCGGCTACAAAGTGAGCGTCACCGCGCAGATCGGCATCGCAATTGTCGTCATCAATCTGCTCGTCGCTTTGCTGGCGCCGCTTATTGCGCCCTTCGACCAGGCGACGCCGCTCGGGGACGCCTGGGCGGAGCCCGACTCGCAGCATTGGCTTGGACTCGATAACCTTGGGCGCGATATCGTGAGCCGTCTGATCTACGGCGCACGCATGTCGATCGGCCTTGCGCTGGTCATCACCGCCCTTTCATTCCTCATAGGCGTTATCACCGGCTTTGCCGCGGCGGTTGCGGGCGGATGGGTCGATCAGGCGCTCTCACGCCTCGTCGATCTCTTGTTGTCCATGCCGACGCTCATCTTCGCCTTCGTCATCCTCTCGGTGCTCGGGACGGCGCTGCCCGTGCTCATCATCACCATCGCCATCCTCGATTCGACCAAGGTGTTTCGGCTGGCGAGGTCGGTTGCGGTGAATATCGTCAGCCTGGAGTTTGTTGAGGCGGCTCGCCTGCGGGGCGAAGGGTGGTGGTGGATCGTCACGCGCGAGGTTCTGCCCAATGCGATCCCGCCGCTGACGGCTGAGTTCGGCCTTCGCTTTTGTTTTACGTTTCTCTTCATCGCGGCGCTGAGTTTTCTCGGCCTCGGCGTTCAGCCTCCAGACGCCGACTGGGGCAGCATGGTGCGGGACTACCGCGATATGATCAATTTCGGCTCCGCGGCGCCGCTCTATCCTGCAGCGGCTATCGCGATCCTGACCATCGGCGTCAATTTCGTCGTCGATTGGATGCTGTCGATTCATTCCAGAGGCCAGGGAGAAGGCGCATGAGCGTTCAGACTCGGGACGGCTCCCTGACAATGGCTGATCCTATCGTGCTCGATATTCGCGGCATGCGCGTCGCGGTGCGCACGGATGCCGGCGACGGGCCGGTTCTCGTCGATGACGTGTCGCTGCAATTGCGGCGGGGCGAGGTGATCGGCCTCATCGGCGAATCCGGCGCCGGCAAGTCGACCATTGGCCTCGCCTCAATGGGATACACCCGCCGCGACTGCCATATCGTCGGCGGCAACATTATTTTCGGCGATACGGACATTCGCGCCATCAGCCTCGATGAACGGCGCTCCCTGCGCGGCCCGAAGATCGCCTATATCGCCCAGAGCGCGGCGGCGTCATTCAACCCCGCGCATACACTGATGGAACAGGTCTGCGAAGCTGCCGTGCGGCATAGCGTATTGTCGCCGACGGAAGCGCGCGCGGAGGCGGTCAGCCTGTTCAAGCAGCTGGATCTGCCGAGCCCGGAGACGATTGGGTCGCGCTATCCGCATCAGGTTTCCGGCGGACAGCTTCAGCGCGTGATGGCCGCGATGGCGATGGTCGCCAAACCCGACATTCTCATCTTCGACGAGCCGACCACGGCGCTTGACGTAACGACCCAGGTCGAATGCCTCGCCGCTTTCCGTAAGCTCATCCGCGAGCACGGCACCGCGGCGCTCTACATCACCCACGACCTCGCCGTCGTCGCCCAGATTGCCGATCGCATCATGGTGCTGAGACGCGGCAAAATGGTCGAATTCGGCGAGTCGCGACAAATCCTGCAACAGCCGAAAGAGGAATATACGCGTCGCCTGGTGAGCGAACGCGTCGCGGGCCGCCCCTTCGTCGATGGCGTCGTTGCCGCCCAAATCCCGATCCTCGCTATCGATCACGTGAGCGCCAACTATCCCGGCAAGCCCAAAGTGATCGATGATGTCAGCCTCGAAGTGCGCAAAGGCGACACCGTCGCCGTCGTCGGGGAATCGGGTTCGGGCAAATCGACTTTGGCGCGCGTGGTCACCGGCCTCCTGCCGCGGGTCGCCGGCGATGTCCGCTTCAACGGGACCAGCCTGTCGCCGCGACTCAAGGACCGCACCAAGGACCAATTGCGCCGGGTGCAAATGATCTACCAGATGCCCGACGTCGCCCTCAATCCACAGCACACCTTGCTCGAGACGATCGGCAGGCCGGTGGCGTTCTATTTCAATCGATCGCGGCGGGAAGTGCGCGCACGCACTGCGGAACTGCTAAGGCAGATGGATCTGCCGGAATCCTTCATCACTCGCAAGACCAGCGAATTGTCCGGCGGGCAGAAGCAGCGCGTGTCGATCGCCCGCGCGCTCGCGGCCGAACCTGATCTGATCATCT
Organism: uncultured Alphaproteobacteria bacterium; assembly: GCA_963743265.1. Lineage (GTDB taxonomy): Bacteria > Pseudomonadota > Alphaproteobacteria > Rhizobiales > Beijerinckiaceae > Roseiarcus. Next base: position 30,909 of record CAVUPE010000011.1, read on the forward strand.
GCGACGAGGTGACCTCGGCGCTCGATCAGCTGGTGGGCGAAGAAATTCTCCGTTTGTTGAAGAAGCTGCAGGACGATCTGGGCGTCGCCTATCTGTTCATTACCCATGATCTCGGAACGGTGAAACGAATCGCCAACAAGGTTGCGGTGATGCTGAAGGGCAAGATGGTGGCGAGCGGCGACACGGCCACGGTGTTCTCGCCGCCCTATCATCCTTATACCGAATTGCTTCTGTCCTCCGTCCCTGAGATGCGGCCGGACTGGCTCGACGGGGTTTTAGCAGCACGGGCTACCGGGGCTGCGACGACCTCGGCGCTGCTCAGAACGCCCTGAAGGGGTTAAGCCGGCGGCGCCAAAAAGGGGGCGCCAGTCTGGCCTTGCCGCGCCCGCATTTCGTTTCTATACCGCCGCGAAGCTAATAGACGAACGGGTGGGAGCGCATTCCGGGGAGCGGCTTCCCTCCGGCGTGGTTGTTGCATGGCTTAATCGGCCGATCCATCGGCCGGTGAGGGAATAGGACCTTGTTGATGCGCGCGCCCGGCGGACCGCGTCTCTTATTGCGGCGGCTCCGCGAGGTAATGGCGGAGCCCGTCACCGCCCAGGCGCGCCTGGACCGCATCGTCGTCCTCATCGCCTCCAACATGGTGGCCGAGGTGTGCTCGCTTTACGTGGTAAGAGGCGACGGCGCCATGGAGTTGTTCTCGACTGAGGGTCTCAATCGCGAGGCGGTCCATCTGACTACCATGCGGCCAGGCGAGGGCCTCGTCGGCCTGATCGCCTCGAGCGCCGAGCCGCTGGCGCTGTCCGACGCGCAGCATCATCCGGCCTTTTCCTACCGACCTGAGACGGGCGAAGAAATCTACCAGTCGTTCCTCGGCGTGCCGGTCCTGCGCGGCGGCGCCACGATCGGGGTGCTGGTCGTGCAAAACCGGGCGCGGCGCGCCTATTCGGAGGAAGAACTCGAGGCGCTGCAGACGACCGCCATGCTGCTCGCGGAGATGATCGCGTCCGGAGAGTTGCAGGGGATAGCGGCCCAGGGCGCGCCGATCGCCGTGCGCCGGCAGATGTCGCTCAAGGGCGTTGGCATCGCCGATGGACTCGGGCTTGGGCATGTCGTGATGCACCAGCCGCGCGTGACGGTGTCCACGATCGTCGCCGACGATGTGGAATCGGAGCTCATGCGGCTCGAGACGGCGATCAGCGCCATGCGCGCCTCGGTCGACGATCTGATCGATCGCAGCGACGACGGCGTCGGCGGCGAGCACCGCGACGTGCTGGAGGCCTTCCGTATGATCGCGCACGATCGCGGGTGGCTGCGCAGGCTGCGCGAGGCGGTGAGTTCCGGCCTGACCGCGGAGGCCGCGGTCGAGCGGGTCCATAACGACGCCCGCGCCAAGCTGCAGCGCCAGACCGACCCATACCTGCGCGATCGGCTGCACGACCTGACCGACATCGCCAACCGTCTGCTGCATCAACTCGCCGGCCAGAGCCTGGTTCTGCTGCCGGACGAACTGCCGGAAAACGCCATTCTTGTCGCCCGCTCGATGAGCCCGGCGGCGCTGCTCGATTACGACCGCTCACGGCTGCGCGGCCTCGTGCTCGAGGAGGCGGGCGCCTCGAGCCACATCGCCATCGTGGCCCGAGCGCTCGCCATTCCCGCCGTCAGTGATATCGCCAATATCTCCGAAATCGTCGAGCATGGCGACGCGATCATCGTCGACGGGGACGCGGGCGAGATCTATCTGCGCCCGCCGGCGGATGTCGAGGCGGCTTATGCCGAAAAGGCGCGCATGCGCGCGCGGCGCCAGGCGCAATATCGCGCCCTGCGCGACACGCCGACGGTCAGTCTCGACGGCGTCTCGATCGGCCTGCACATGAACGCCGGGCTGCTCGTCGACATGCCGCACCTGGCGGAAACGGGAGCAAAGTCGATCGGCCTCTTCCGCACCGAATTGCAGTTCATGCTCGCCGCGCGCTTTCCGCGGCCCGGCGCGCAGCAGCAGCTTTACCGCGCCATCCTCGAGGCCGCCGGCGATCGGCCGGTCACCTTCCGCACGCTCGACATCGGCGGCGACAAGCTCTTGCCCTACATGAAGGGCGTGGAGGAGCAAAACCCCGCGCTCGGCTGGCGTGCGCTGCGCATCGGGCTCGACCGTCCGGCGCTTCTGCGGATGCAATTCCGCGCCTTCATCCGCGCCGCGGCGGGGCGCGACCTCAAGATCATGGCGCCCATGGTTTCGACCGTGGATGAATTCCGAACGGCGCGTGCGATGTTCGATCGCGAACTTAACTGGAGCCAGAGCCGCGGCCATGAGCCTCCGCGCACGACCAGTCTCGGGGTGATGGTCGAGGTGCCGTCGCTCTTGTGGCAGCTCGACGAGATCGCCGCCGCCGCGGACTTTTTATCGGTCGGCTCGAACGACCTCATGCAATATCTCTACGCTGTCGACCGCGACAACAGCCGAGTCGCCAACCGCTTCGATCCGCTGAGCGTCGGTTTCCTACGCGCGCTGCGCTCGATCGCCGAGGCGGGCGCGCGACACGGAACGCCGGTGACGCTGTGTGGGGAGATGGGTGGGCAAAGCCTCGAAGCGATGGCGCTGATGGCGGTCGGATACCGCGAATTGTCGATGTCTGCGACCTCGATCGGGCCGGTCAAGGCGATGACGCTGTCGCTCAATATCGGCGAGACGGAGCGTGAGGTCGAGGCGATGCTGGCCAAAGGGCGCGAGGACGCATCCTTGCGAGAACCGCTGCAGCGTTTGGCGGAACGCCTCCAAGTGCGGCTCTAGCGACGCGAGCGTCCTTAACCCTCGTCGCTTCCGCTTCTTGAGTTCGCACATGCCCGCCAACGACAATCTCGATCTCATACTCCGCCGCCACCAGGAGATCTCTGCTCGCCTCGCTGAGGGCGCGTCCGGAGCGCAATATTCCGCGCTGTCGCGCGAGCTCAACGAGCTTGAGCCGGTGGTCGGGGCGATCCAGGCCTTCCAGTCCAAGGAAAAGGAGCGCGCGGATCTCGCGGCGCTCTTGCGCGAGCCGGATCTCGACCCGGACATGCGGGCCATGGCCGAATCCGAGCTTGCTGCCGTCGAAGGCGAAGCGGAAGCGATGTCCAAGGCTATTCGGATTGCGCTTTTGCCCAAGGACGCCGCCGACGAGGGCAGCGCGATCATCGAGGTCCGGGCTGGCACCGGTGGGGACGAGGCGGCTTTGTTCGCCGGCGACCTATTCCGAATGTACGTGAAATACGCCGAGCGGAAGCGCTGGAAGGTCGAAATCCTGTCGACCAGCGAGGGAACGGCCGGCGGGTTCAAGGAGATCGTGGCCGAAATTTCAGGCCGTAACGTATTCGCGCGGCTCAAGTTCGAGAGCGGCGTCCATCGGGTGCAACGCGTGCCGACCACCGAGACCCAGGGGCGCATCCACACCTCGGCCGCAACCGTCGCCGTGTTGCCGATCGCGGAGGAAGCGGACTTCGTCATCAACGAGGCCGATCTCAAGATCGACACCTATCGCTCCTCTGGCGCCGGCGGCCAGCACGTCAACAAGACTAAATCGGCGATTCGCATCACCCATCTACCGACCGGCGTGGTGGTCGCGATGCAGGAGGAGCGGTCCCAACATCGCAACCGCACCAAGGCGATGGCCCTCTTACGCTCGCGTATCCTGGACGCCAAAAACCAGAAGCTCGATGCCGATCGCGCCCAGGAGCGGCGTTCCCAGGTCGGTTCCGGCGACCGGTCGCAGCGCATCCGCACCTATAATTTCCCGCAGGGCCGGGTAACCGACCACCGCGTCAACCTGACCCTTTATTCGCTCGACCGGATCATGGAGGGAGACGGGCTCGACGAAATCATCGACGCGCTGACGACGGAACGTCAGGCGGAACTGCTAGCGGCGCAGGCGGCATCATGACGCCGATTCCAGGCTTGCCGCCGTTCGCGCCGGGAATGCGCATTGGCCTCCTCGGCGGTTCGTTTAATCCGCCGCACGAGGGCCATGCGCTCATCACGCAGCTTGCGATGCGCCGACTTGCGCTCGACCGCGTCTGGTGGCTGGTGACGCCCGGTAATCCGCTCAAGTCGCTGACGGGCCTCGCGGCGCTGAAAGCGCGCATCGAGGCCGCGCGCCGGCTCGACGTCGGGCCGCGCGTCGTTATCAGCGACATCGAGGCGCAGATCGACTCGCGTTTTACTTATGACACGCTTCTTTGGCTCGAGCGTCGCGCGGCGGGCGTCCATTTCATCTGGATCATGGGCGCCGACAACCTTCGCCAGTTCCATCTCTGGCGTCACTGGCGCCAGATCGCCGACCTTGTTCCGATCGTAGTCATCGACCGCCCAGGCTCGACCCTGAAGGCGATCTCAAGCCCGGCCGGCGCGGCGCTCGCCCGCTGGAGGGTTCCAGAGCGGGACGCTTCCCGCTTTGCAAACATGAAGCCGCCGGCGCTCCTGTTTCTACATGGGCCGCGCTCTGCGCTGTCGTCTACTGCACTCAGGCGAGATGTTTCCGCCAAGATCTTGACCTCTCGCCGTCCGCGATGACGACGATCGGGCATGAATTCGTTCGCGACGCGTCCAACAAGGAACAGGTAGTCAAGTGCAACGTTGATTGCACTTCCGTCGACAAGTTCGCCGTCGTGAATGAGATCTTGCGCCCGCTATTTTCCCAAAAGACCCGCCGGCCCGCATCTTCGTCAACGTCCCCGTTTGGCCCGGGCCATTCGACATCGAGATCGACTGCATCGCTGCGCTTTAAGCCTGGAGGAATAGGCCCATGTTCTCGGTAATATTCGAAGTCCTGCCGAACAAGGCGAACTGGGACGACTATCTCGACAACGCGAAAATGCTGCGCCCCGACCTTGAGAAGGTCAGCGGCTTCGTCGATAACATTCGTTACAGAAGTTTGACGCGGGAAGGCTGGATTCTATCGCTGTCCAATTGGAGGGACGAGAAGTCGCTTGTCCGATGGCGAACGCACATGCGCCACCACGAAGTGCAGCAAAAAGGCCGCGATCAGATTCTCGCTGACTATCACCTCCGCGTCGGCCAGATCACCGCGGACGATCACGTTCCCGTAGGCCACGCGCTCACCGAACAGCGTCTCGATAAAACCGAAGTTGGAGAGGGAGCAGCGATCACGCTCATCAACGCCGCGCGCCCATCCGGTTTCACCGAGACGAACGAGCCTGACGAGTTGGCCAAGCAGCTTGCCATGAAGCCTTGGGCGAGCGCGAGCGTGTCCTGGGACCTATTCGACGCCGTGCTGACGCCCGGCGACCTGATCCTGCTCATTTCGTGGAAAGATGATTCCGCGGCCCAAGCTTACGAGGGCGCCCTTTCGCCGAACGCCGCGGAAAGAATTCGGCGGGTCCGGATCGTCCGCGACTATGGCAAGTACGACCGCCGGGAGGCGCCGCAATATTACGCCGACGCAGAGGGCGCGAAGACGGTCCACGCGTGAGACGATCAGCATTTTCGTGAGGCCGGGTGCGGTCTTCTTGAGCTAAGACGCCCATTTCGCCGCAGGGGGAACAGCAGCCCGAACAATCGCGATGCGTCTTGTGCTCGGCGTTAGGATGTCAATCGATTTTCTGGTAGAATTTTCTCTCCAAGCGAGAAGGATCTGGCGGGGGGGCGCGGGCAGCATGGCTGAGACGAAGCGGCGCGGCGCGATGAACGGGCCCCGCGGCGGGGCGCCAGACGAAGCTTCGAGCCTCGTCCCCGACCACCTTCCCTTGGCCCGCGCCGCTAGCATCATCGCGGTCGTTGTTTTGGCAGGCGCCCTCTTCGGCTACGATCAGGGGGTCATTTCCGGCGCCCTCCTCGGCATCCAGAAGGCGTTCGACGTCGGACACGTCGCGCTCGAGATCGTTACCAGCTGGGTCACCCTGGGCGCGCTGTTTGGGTCGCTTGGCGGCGGATACGCCGCCGACCTTTTTGGCCGCAAACGGGCACTCCTTGCCGCGGCGGCGCTTTTCATAATCGGCGCGCTCGTACAGGCCTTCGCCCCTAATGTGCCGGTTCTCGTATTCGGCAGGCTCGTGGCCGGCTTCGGAGTTGGCGTTGCGGCGGTCGCCGCTCCGCTCTATGCGGCGGAACTCGCCCCCGCCGCGCAGCGTGGACGGTTCGTCTCGTCGTATCAGCTCGCGATCACCGTCGGCATTTTCGTCGCCTATTTCGTCAACCAGGCGCTTGCCGGTCCCGACGGTTGGCGCACGATGCTGGGGGTCGCGGCGGTTCCCGGCGCCCTCCTCGCGCTCGCCGTGCTGGTCGCCGTCGAGTCCCCGCGCTGGTTCGCCAAGGTTGGCCGCCGCGAGGACGCCCTCCGCACGCTCGTCGCTCTCGGCGCGGAGCACGACGCCGAGGCGCGACTCGCGGCGATCGCGAAGTCGTTGCGCGCCGAGGTCAAAGCGCCGTCCTGGGGCGAGGTCTTTGCGCCGCGCTGGCGAACGCCGCTGACGATCGGCCTCGGGCTCGCCGTCCTGCAGCAGCTCACCGGCATCAACGCCATCATCTATTACTCCAACAGCATCTTCGCCGCTGCGGGCTATGCGACGCCCGCAGAGCAAGCCCAAGCCACAACCTGGGGGATCGGCGCCGTCAACGTGCTCTCGACCTTCATCGCGATCGCCTTCATCGATGGCCTCGGCCGGCGCCCGCTCCTGATCGCGGGCCTCATCGGCATGGCACTCAGCCTTGCCGTGGTCGGCTTCGCGTTTTGGCAATCGGGAACGGAGGGCAGCCTCGGAAGCTCGGCGGGCGCTGATCACGCTCGTCGCGCTTGTCGTTTTCATCATCTCATTCGCGTTCTCGGCTGGCCCGGTCACATGGACAGTCATCAACGAGATCTATCCAAACGAGATTCGTGGACGGGCCGTGGCGGTGGCGACAGCGGTCAACTGGGGCGCGGCGTTCCTCGTCAGCGCATTTTTCTTGTCGTTGGTGAAGGCAATCGGACAGGCGTACACCTTCTGGCTATTCGCGGCGTTCTGCGTGATCGGGCTCGTCTGGGTCATTGCCGCCGTGCCCGAGACACGAGGCCGATCGCTGGAAGAGATCGAGGCGTCGTGGAGTCAGGCGCCGGGCGCGGGCAGCAAACTGCAAAAGTCGTGAGCGGCAAGGCCGTCGCTCCCTGAGCAGGAAGGGGCAGCCTGGAGCAAGGTTCGGGACCGACCCTCGTTGACGCCGTTCCGGCCGTCTTTGGGGCTCCGATGCCGCGATTCTCTTTCCGCCAGGCCTTCGCGTTGCGCGCTTTGTTCGCCGCCGCGCTCGCGGCGGTCGCTTCGCCGCTCGCCGGCTGCCACGACTTCGGCGACGTCACAGGGTCCATTCCAGGGTCGACGACCGCGCCGACGGACGACGTGAGGCTCAGGGCTTACGCCGACGAGTGCGGCAAGCGCTACGAGCGCAATCCCGGCGAGAAGACGGCCTCGATCGAATACGCCCGCGCCTTGCGCGCGCTGACCCGATACGGCGAGGCGGTCGCGGTGATCCAGACGGCGGCCATCAAGGCCCCGAAGGATTTCGACGTGCTCGGCGAATATGGCAAGGCGCTCGCCGACGCCGGTCAGCTCGCGCAGGCCAAAGACGTGCTGAGCCACGCCTATACCCCAGACGATCCGCGATGGGACGTCATGTCGGTGCAGGGGACGGTGGCCGACCGGCTCGGCGACCATGCGACGGCGATGCAATTTTATCGCGACGCGCTGAAGATCGCGCCTGGCGAGCCAAGCGTGCTCACCAACATGGGGCTCTCGCTCGCGCTGGCCAAGCAATTGCCCCAGGCCGAGCAGGCGCTGCGGCAAGCCGTTGCGAGCCCCAAGGCTGACGCGCGCATGCGCGGCGACCTCGCTTTGGTGTTGGCGCTGGAGGGGAAATTCAGCGATGCGGAAACGGTCAGTCAGGCCGACCTATCGCCCGATGCCGCGCGCGCCAATGTCGAGGCGATCCGCCAGATGATTGCGCAGAACGATTCCTTGCGCGACGCGCGCAAGCCCGCGAAGGGGGCAAAGCCAAAGGCGCCCGCCAAAACCGAAGACGCCGGGTGATCGCCGAGGAGCCGGATCTGACGACGACCCGCGAGCGCATCCGGGCAGAGGCGCGGATACAACCCCGAGCGCGAACGGGATTCAAATAAAAGCGGGTAAACGCTAGTAAACGCGCTTAAACGCTAGTGAATTTGCTTTCATTTACTAGCGTTTATTTTTTCGAATCGAGGCTTTTCAACGGGTTACAGCCGATTCAAGCAAAAAATTTTCTGCTAATCGGGCCAACCCGTCCTGATTGCAAATGCGAGCGCATAGCGCCGTTCGGCCGTTGGTCGGCGCGGCTTGGGGCTCAAGGCGATCGAGTTCCTCATCAGCCACGATCATAGCCCAGACTTCTGTTCTGCGCAAGAAAATGTCGAATAATTTTGAATTTTCGTAGCTCACGCCTGACCGGGCGGAGCTTCAATGCTCGCCCGCGCCGATCCGCTTTTCCAACGATTCGTAGAGCGCGTTGCGGGCGGCGAAGGTCTGCTCGAGCGCCGCGACGCTGACCCGCTCTGCGCCCTGAGTGAGCAGCCAGCCAGAAAGCTCGGCAACTTTGTCGCGAGCGCAATGCAGCGCAACGAACCCATGCGGATCGACGTCCTCGCCGGTCGCCGAAACGGCGCCGAAGCGCTCGCCGGCCGTTTCGACCACGACATGCGCCGGGCTCGGCAGCCGCGCCCGGACTTCGCGCGTTTTCAGCGCCTCCTCGCTCGCCGCGATGCGGGCGAGGATGTCTCGCGCGGCTTGCCTCGCGTTCGCCCCCCAGGGGGCGGTCAAAGAGGCAATCAACATCGCCTGCGAGCGCAAGATTGTTCCATCGTCCAGGGTCTTGAGCGCATTGGCGGCGAGCGTCGCGCCGGTGGTCGTGATGTCGACGATCAGCTCCGCCGCGCCCGAAGCGGGGGCGCCTTCGGTGGCGCCCAGGCTCTCGACAATGCGGTAGTCGGCGATTCCGTGCTCGGCGAAATAGCGGCGGGTGAGATTGACGTATTTGGTGGCCACCCGCATGCGTTCGCCGCGCTTGGCGCGGTAGGCGGAAGCGACGTCGTCGAGATCGGCCATGGTGCGCACGTCGATCCAGGCTTTGGGCGCGGCGACCACGACATTGGCGTGGCCGAAGCCGAGCGGGCTTAAAAGCTCGAGCCGCGCTTCGACATCCGGAACTTTCTCGCGCAGCAGATCCTCACCGGCGACGCCGAAATGCGCAGCCCCGGCGGCAAGCTGGCCGACGATCTCGGCCGAAGAGACATAGGCGACCTCGACGCCCGGCAGCCCGGCGATGGCGCCGCGATAGTCGCGCGCCCCCCGTCCCTGCACGAGTTCGAGCCCGGCGCGGGCGAAGAAAGCATGGGCTGCCTCCTGCAATCGCCCCTTGGAGGGAACGGCGAGGACGAACGGGCCCTCGGCGCCATTGCCGGCGGCCATCAGCGGTCTCCCCCGTTCATGAGCCGATCAAGATTGATCGCCGCGCCCACGGCGGGAATGTCCTCATCCGCCCCGAGCCGGCGAGCAAGCCCGTCGTAACGCCCGCCAGCGAGCGCGGTCTTCGGAGCCGGCGAACGGGTATCATGGGCTTCGAACACGAAGCCAGTGTAATAATCAAAATCGCGCACAAAGGCGGCGCTGAACCGGATCGTCTCGATCGCGGCGCCGCGGGCGGCGATGAAGCCATTGCGCCGCTCGAAAGCGTCGAGCGCCGCGCCTAAATCGAGGCCAGCCGAATGCGCCAAGCGCCGAAGCTCGACCGCCGCCTGATCGGGATCGCCGGAAATCGCCAAAAATGCGTCCAGCACCGTCCGCTTTTCCGCCTCGATCGGCGGCCCCGACCGCAGCGACGCCTGTTCCAGAAACCGGTCGGCGATTTCGCCAGCGCTGCGACCGCCGACCGCGTCAATGCCAGCGATCGCCAGTAGATCCTCGACGAGCGCCTTGGCGCCCACGTGATCGGCGCTCTCCAGCGCCGCCAGCACCCCGGGTTGGGCGAGCGCGCTATGGCTCGGGCGGCTGAAAATGGCTTCGAGGGTCCGCCCGCGCGCGACGCCGCGGCGTAGGCGCCTTCGCCACGGCTCCGGAATTTTCAGCGAATCCAGCATGGCGTCGAACAGCCCGGCGTCGCCGAGTCGCGCCACGAGCGCGCCGCCACCCGCGGCGGTCGCCGCCTCCATGGCGAGCGAGAACACCTCCGCGTCGGCCGCCTCCGCGTCCCGGCGTCCGAAACTTTCGAGTCCGGTCTGCGTCTGCTCGCCAACCTGTCCGGGGCGAGCGCGGAAAACCGGGCCCAGATAGGAGTATTCGGCGATCTTTCCGGCCTTGTCGGAAGTGAGATAGGCGCGGCAAACGGGGATCGTATATTCCGGCCTGAGACAAAGCTCCTCGCCCGCAGCGTCGGACGTGAGGAATAAGCGACGGCGGACCTCCTCGCCCGACATGTCGAGGAAGATCGCCGCGGGCTGGAGGATCGGCGGCTCGGTGCGTTCGAACCCGGCGGCAAGCAGACAATCGAGTGCGCGTTCGCCGGCCGTACGGGGCGCTTGGCTGGCGGCGTCGCCGCTTTGCAGGCCTTGGCTCTCGGAATCGACCAGAATCACCGGACGGCCCTCATGGGTCTTTGGCCCCCTTTAACAAAGGCCAGCCGGGCGCGCAGCCCCTAATCCTCAGCCAAGGTGAACGCTCTGTGAGCGCGGCGCGCCAGTTGCCGCCGCAGCATGGCCATGGTCGGATGACAAAGGAGCGCCGCCGAATCAGCCTAAGGAGCCATCGAGCCTGCAATGAAGCCTGCGTCCGCACTGCGCCTGTTGCATTGGGTCGTTCTCGCCCTGGTCCTTATGGGCCCTGGCCGCGCTTGGACGCAGGAGACCCGCCGGCTCGACCTCGACCAGACACGCGCGACGCTGACGGCCACTGAAGCGTCGCTCAGGGAGAAGAACCTCGACGACGCGGGTTTACAGCGCTTGCGGGCGCAGAGCGACGCCCTCGCCATTGCCCTGCAGGGAGCGGTCGCCGACCTGACCCCCCGCCTCGCGGCCTCGACACAGCGACTGGCTGAACTCACGCCCAAAACGGGAGAGACGGCGCCCACGACGGACGTCGCGGCCAAGGAACTCGACACCGAGAAGAAGCGGCACGACCGCCTCGACGCCAACCTGCGCGCCGCGCGCGCCATGGTGCTGGAAGCCGACGACCTCAGCACGCGCATCAGCGCGGCGCGGCGCCAATTGTTCGCGCAGCGAACGTTCGCCCGCTCGTCGAGCGTCCTCAATCCGCAGCTTTGGGCCGCCGTTGCGCGTGAAGTCCCGGTCGACGCTGAGGAGATGCGGAGCCTGATCGGCAATTGGATCGACGCCATCGGCGAACAGCCGATGCTCGCCAAGATCGGCATGGCGGCGATCGTAATCGTGCTAGCGCTGGCTGCCGCGCCGCTCGGCTGGCTCGCCCGCCGTTTTGTCTATCGGGATCCCGCTGAGGGCGCTCCGAGCCGGTTGCGACGCGCGCTCGCCGCCGCGGGGATATTCGTGCTGTTCGCGGCGCTGCCGCTCGCCGGCCTCGGCGTGCTGGCCGGCGCGCTCGACTCCTTCAACCTTGCCGATCCGAGCATGCAGGGCCTCATCGACGCCGCATTTGAAGCGATGCGGGTGCTGATCGTCGTCCATGCGCTTGGACGCGGCGTCCTGGCCCCGGGACGTGCAGTCTGGCGGCTCATTCCGATCGGCGACCGAACGGCTGCGATCATCTATCGCCTTGCGATGCTGATTGCGGCGATCTGGGCCGTCGCGCGGCTGATCGAGCCGACCGCCGACGCCGCCGCCTCGTTCAACATTGCGGTCGCCGCGCGGGGCGTGGCCGCGCTCATCGTTGCGATCGCGATCGCCTATGCCCTGCGCCAGCTCGGGTCCCAGCCGATTGGGGTGCAAGGATCGCAGCAGAACGACGCCTGGACCCCGGTGAGGACGCTCGGCTGGGCTGCCGCATTGGTCATTTTCGCCGCCGCGCTGACCGGTTACATCGCCTTCGCCACGTTCCTCGTCAATCAAGCGATTTACCTCAGCGTGCTCGGCAGCGCGCTCGCCATCGCCGATATCATCGCCCAGGACGGTATCGAAGCCGTCTTAAAGCCGGACGCGCCAATCGGCGGGCGTCTCATGGCGATGGCGGGCCTACGCCGACGCGCGCTCGCGCAGATCTCCGTCATCCTGCAAGGCGTCGCCCGTGTGGTGGTGCTTGTGTTTGCTGTCGCGGCGGTGCTCAAGCCGTGGGGCGTCCAGTCGCAGGACATGCTCGGCTCGATGCGCTCGGCCTATTTCGGCTTCTCGCTTGGCGGCGTCACCCTGTCATTGTCGTCGATGATCGGCGCCGCAATCGTATTCGCCATCGCGGTGTTCGTCACTCGGCTGATTCAGAATTGGCTCGGCTCCCGGCTCTTGCCCCAGACACGTCTTGACGTTGGCGCAAGCAACTCTGTGCAGACGATTTTCGGCTATCTCGGCGTGATCATCGCCATACTGCTGGCCGGGGCGCAGATCGGCGTCGACGCCCAGAAACTCGCCCTTATCGCCGGCGGCTTGTCGGTCGGCATCGGCTTCGGCCTGCAAACCATCGCCAACAATTTCGTGTCCGGCCTTATCCTGTTGTGGGAGCGCACCATTCGGGTTGGCGATTGGGTGGTGGTGGGAACCGAGCAAGGGTTCGTTCGCGCCATCAACGCCCGGGCGACCGAGATCGAAACCTTCGACCGCGGCAGTCTGATCGTTCCCAACTCCAACCTGGTCAGCGGAACCGTCAAGAACTGGGTCCGCAACGACCGCGTCGGACGCATCATCGTCTCGGTTAATGTCGCCTACGAAAGCAACCTCGATGAGATGCGCGACCTCATGATCGGCGCAGCCAAGGCGCAGGACCAGGTGCTGGCGATTCCTGCGCCCTCGGTGCTATTCGCCGAATTCGGGGACTGGGCGCTCAAGTTCAATCTCGTCTGCTTTGTCGACGATATCGAGCTTGGCGAACGGACCCGGAGCGACATCAATTTCGACGTTCTGCGCCGAATGCGGGAGGCGGGCATGCGCATCGCCTATCCGGCGCTCCCTCCGGCAGACGCTGAGAAGCCGGCAGACGCTCCGACTAAGTGACGGGGTGTTTCACGCCGCCGTTCGCCCGGCCTCCCAGCCGATGATCGCCTGCTTGCGCGCCAGCCCCCAATGGTAGCCGGTGAGCGCTCCCGAGCGCCCCAGCACGCGATGACAGGGCACGACAAACGAGATTGGATTTTTGCCCACGGCGGCGCCGACGGCGCGCGCCGCCGTTGGTTTGCCAATCTTGCAAGCAATGTCCGAGTAGGTTGTCGCGCGCCCCATCGGCACGCTGAGCAGCGTCTCCCAGACCCGAAGCTCGAAATCCGTGCCGATCAGGACGACGCGCAAAGGCGCGTCCGCCCGCCAAAGCGCGGCATCGAAGGCGCGGGCGGCATAAGGCGCCGTCGAGCGCTCGTCCTCAACCAGGCGCGCTCGCGGCCAGCGCCGCGCCATGTCGGCCCGCGCCGCTTCGCGATTCCCGTCGTCGACGAACCCAAGACCCGCCATGCCGCGGGGCGCCGCAACCACGATCGCCTCGCCGAAGGGCGAAGCATGAAAGCCGTAGGCCAGCGTCAGATCGTCGCGACGATAGTCGCCAGGGGTCAGAGCCTCGTGGGCGACGAACAGGTCATGCAGCCGGCTCGGGCCGGAAAGGCCGACGTCGTAGGCCGCATCGAGCACACTCGCCGAGTCGCGCAGGAGCTCCCGCGCCCGTTCGATGGTGATCGCCTGCAGGAACGCTTTCGGCGTCAAGCCCGCCCAGCGCTTGAACACGTGCTGGAAGTGGGAAGCCGAAAGGCCAACATGCCCGGCGATCGCCTCGATCGACGGCTGATCGCGGTAGCGCTTGGAGATGAACTCAATCGCGCGCTTGACGGTGACGTAATCCGCGCTGGCGGGTGGAGCGCTGGGAACGTCGAGCATGGGCGCTCCTGTTGAGCCGCGCGCCTCATAAGCCGCGCCGGATCGACACCCATACAAGCTCCGGCGGCACGCGCGCCACCCGAAAACGACGATGGACGCGGCGAAGCCCGCGGCGCCTAGGCTACCGCTCGTCAGCCAGCGCGGCCCAGCCCCATCTGAGCAGCGGTAGCGCATCGGCGGCGAAGGCGCAGAAGTCGTCGGCCAGCGCCGGGGTGGCGATCGCCGCCTCTCCGACCGCACGCAGGCAGATCATGCTCTTGAGCCTCGTTGCCGCGGCGATCTCGGGATCCTGGATCGTCTCGAAGCCGCGGGGCGCGCGTTTGAGCGAATCTTCCCCCGACAAGGCCAGCCCGGCCTTCCTCAGCTTCGCCGTCATCGCCTTGAACGGCTTGGGAGCGCGCGCAGCCGCGCCCCGCAGCCGCGCGATCTGAGCGGGGTCGGGCAGGTAGAAGCCTGCGGCGAAGAAACACTCCTCCGGCGACAGGTGGAAATAGAGGAGCCCGGGATCGTTCTTATTCCCCGACCGGCTCAGCACGATGCCGGAATTGGTCTTGTAAGGGTCCTTGTTGGCGGAGAAGCGGACGTCGCGATGGATGCGAAACAGTGAGGACTTGCGGTCGCCCTTGATCGGAATTTTCGCTTGTCGCAGGCGCTCCGCGACATCCTCGGCCAAGTCGCCCATCGGGCCTTTGACTGCGCTTTCATAAGTCTCGCGGTTGGCCCCGAACCATTCCCGGCTCTGGTGGAACTTGAGCGCCTTGAAGAACGGCAGCGCCTTGGGGCCGAAGCCTGCGAACGTCATCGAAGTCCGGGATTCCTTAGACCGTCACGGGGGCCGCTTCCATGCCCACCAATCCAAACACCCGGCGATAGCGCTCGACCTCCTCCGGCCGCCCCATCACCTTGTTCGGGTTATCGGACAGCTTCACCGCCGGTCGTCCATCGGCCTCCACGACCTTGCAGACCAACGAGATCGCTTTGAGCTGGCCGTCGACGCCGGCCGGGGCGCAGCCGACGAAGTCGTTGGTCAGATTGGTGCCCCAACCGAACGACAGGTTGACCTGGCCGCGCAGCGCGCGCACCGAGGCTTCGATTGTCTCGATGTCCATTGCGTCCGACAGCACGATGAGCTTGTCGCGTGGATCGCGGCCTCGTTCCTTCCACCAGGCGATGAGTTCCCGCGCCGCCGGAACCGGCGGCTTTGAGTCGGGCCGGGCGCCCTTCCAGTCCGCCACCCAGTCCGGCGCATGGTTGAGGAACGAAGTCGAGCCGAAGCAGTCGGGCAGGACGACCAGCAGGTTGCCTCCGTACATCTTCGCCCAGTCCTTCAGCACTCTGTAGGGCGCCTCGAGCAACGCCTCGTCATCGGCGGCGCCCGCCGCATAGACCATCGGCAATTCGTGGGCGTTGGTGCCGATGGCCTCGAGCCCGGTGTCCAACGCGTGTTTGACGTTGGAAGTGCCGATGAAACTGGCTCCCAAGACCCTCCTGCATCGCCTCGACGCACCAGCGATGCCAGAGAAAGCCGTGCCGCCGGCGAGTGCCGAAATCCGACACCCGGACCGGCCCTCCCTCGTGCTCGAGCACGCGCAACCGCTCCACCTTCGACCACAGCTTGGCCTTGGCGCGGGCATAGAGCACGTCGAGATCGAAGCGGCTCATGCCGCGCATCGCCGCGCGGGCCCTCAATTCGCTGATGATGGCGAGCGCGGGAATCTCCCACATCGTCGTCCCGGTCCACGGGCCGGCGAAGCGCAGTTCGTACTGCCCATCGCGTTTGGTCAGTTCGTATTCGGGAAGCCGGAACGCTGCGAGCCACTCCATGAACTCCGGCTCGAAAATATGGCGCGTGCCGTAAAAAGTGTTGCCCGCGAGCCAGATCAGCTCGTTCTTGGCGAGGCGCAAACTGCGCGCGTGATCCAGTTGGTCGATGAGTTCGCGCTCATCCACGATGTCCGCCAGTCTGACCGACGTCGTCCGGTTGATGAGCTGGAAGGTCACCTGGCGCTTCGGATGCATCCTCCAAATCATCTGGAGCATCAAAAGCTTGTAGAAATCGGTATCGAGCAGCGTGCGAACCGCCGGATCGATGCGAAACGTGTGATTATAGACGCGGGTTGCGATATCCGTGGCCATTGTGCGAGCTTAAGGAGGCGAAGCCTGAGCGACAAGAGCGCCGCGCCCTTTGGGGCAAGGATCGATGAACGGATGAATATGACAGGGGCCTCCTCAGGCCCGAAATCTCAGCCTCGCGTCGGACTGTTCGTCACCTGCCTCGTCGACATCATCCGGCCGAGCGTTGGATTCGCGGCTGTTAAATTGCTCGAGGACGCCGGCTGCAAGGTTGTGGTGCCGAGTCAAACCTGCTGCGGTCAGCCGGCGTACAATTCCGGCGACCGCGAAAGTGCGAAAAGGCTCGCGCGGCAGGCGATCGACGCGTTCGCGGACTGCGACTACGTCGTCGCGCCGAGCGGCTCATGCGGCGGCATGCTGATCAAGCATTATCCCGACCTGTTCGCGGGGGAGCCGGACCTCGCGCAGCGGGCCGAGCGGTTCGCCGAGAAGACGCACGAACTGATCAGCTTCCTGGTCGACGTCATGGGCGTCAAAAAGGTCGCGGCGCGCTACGAAGGAACGGTCGCCTATCACGATTCGTGCGCCGGCCTGCGCGAGCTCGGCGTCAAGGCGCAGCCGCGGCGGCTTCTTGCCGGGGTCGAAGGCCTGACGCTGGTCGAACTGACCGACGCGGAGGTCTGTTGCGGCTTTGGTGGTCTGTTCGCGACCAAGTATGGCGAACTCTCGAACGCAATCGTCGCACGCAAAGCCGACGATATCCGCAGCGCTAACCCCGACACGGTGCTCGCGGGCGATCTCGGGTGCCTGATGAACATGGCCGGCAAGCTTCAGCGCGAGGGGTCGCCGATCAAGGCGCGCCACGTCGCTGAAATCCTGGCCGGCATGGCCGACGGGCCGGCGATCGGCGAGGGCAAGCCGGAGCCCGCCCGATGAGCGTGGTCGCGACTTCGGCTAAATTTAAGGAAAACGCGCACGAGGCGCTGACGGACGCCCGATTGCAGGGCGCGATGTCATTTTCGCGTAATTTCGTCGGGCGTCGCGCGGCTGCAGCTGCAAGGTTGCCGGAGTTCGAGGCGCTGCGCGACAGCGCCAAGGCGATCAAGGATCACACGCTCGCCCATCTCGACCTTTATCTCGAAGCCTACGAAGCGAAGGTTCGCGAGAGCGGCGGCCAAGTCCACTATGCGCAGGACGCCGGCGAAGCGCGAAAGATCATCATCGAGCTCTGCAAGTCCATGAACGCGAAAAGCGTCACCAAGGGCAAGTCGATGATCGCCGAAGAGATCGATCTCAATCATGCGCTGGAGGCGGCCGGGATCGAACCTATCGAAACGGACCTCGGCGAGTACATCATTCAATTGCGCGGCGAAGGCCCCTCCCACATCATTGCGCCTGCGATTCACCTCACGGCGAAAGACGTCGAGCAGGAATTCCGCAAGGCGCACGGCGATCTCTTGCCCGAGCGCAGTCTTGCCGAACCCGAACAATTGCTGGCCGAAGCGCGCCAGGTGCTGCGCGCCAAATTCTTGGCCGCCGACGTTGGCATAACGGGCGCGAACTTTCTGATCGCCGAAACCGGAACCTCGATCATCGTCACCAACGAAGGCAACGGCGACCTCACGCAAATCCTGCCGCAGGCCCATATCGTCATCGCCTCGATCGAAAAAATCGTGCCGACGCTCGAGGACGCCGCGCAACTCTTGCGCGTCCTCGCGCGCTCGGCGACCGGACAGGACGCTTCGGTCTATACGACGCTGTCGACCGGGCCACGCCGGCCGGGCGATCCCGACGGTCCGCAGGCCTATCATGTCGTGATTCTCGACAACGGCCGCTCGGCGATGCTGGGCGGCGAGTTCGAGCATATGCTGCGTTGCATCCGCTGCGGCGCATGCATGAACCATTGCCCGGTCTATCAGGCAGTCGGCGGCCATGCTTACGGCTGGGTCTATCCGGGACCGATGGGCGCGGTCCTGACGCCCTCGCTGATCGGCGTCGCCGAGGGCGGGCAATTGCCCAACGCCTCGACCTTCTGCGGCCGCTGCGAAGAAGTGTGCCCGGTCCGAATCCCGTTGCCCGGCATGATGCGACATTGGCGGGACCGCGAGTTCGAGCGCCGCCTGTCGCCAGCGCCGCTGCGCTACGGCCTGGGATTCTGGGCGTTCTTCGCCAGCCGGCCGGGACTTTATCGGATGGCGACGGGTCTCGCCGCGCGCGCCCTGCATCTCGCCGGCCGAAACAAGGGCCGATTCGCTTCGCTGCCGTTCGCGGGCGGGTGGACGCGCTATCGCGATCTTGCCGCGCCACAAGGGGCCACGTTCCAGAGCCAGTGGCGAGCACGCAGCGGAGCGGTTCGATGAGTTCCCGCGCGGCGGTGCTCGCGAGCATTCGCCGCTCCCTTGGCGTGACCGGCGACGAAGCGACGCGCCAGTTCGACGTCGATATGCGTCTCAAGCAGGCGCCGCCCGGAATCGTGCCCAAGCGCGGACAGGGCGACGTCTCCGCCAGGCTCGCAACGTTCAAGGCCGAGGCGGAGCGCGCCCAGGCGAGCGTTACCGAGGTGCGGGAATGGGCGGACGCGCCGGCGGAAATCGCGCGTTACCTTCGCGAAAGCAATTGTCCGGCGACGCTGCGCATGGGCGACGATCCGCGTCTGACTGGAATGCCTTGGAGCGAGACCACGCTCGAGATCCTTGCGCGGCCCCTCCGACGGCCACGACCTCAACGCGGTCTCGGCGGCCTTTGCCGGGATCGCCGAAACCGGGACGCTGGCGCTCGTCTCCGGCCCGGACAATCCGACGACGCTTAATTTTCTGCCCGACAACCACATCGTCGTCCTGCCGCGCGAGGCGATCGAGGCCGATTACGAGAGCGTGTTCGCGAAGCTGCGGAACGTCTATGGCAAGGGCGAAGCGCCGCGCACGCTCAATTTCATCACAGGCCCCTCGCGATCCGCCGACATCGAGCAGACGCTGCTGCTCGGCGCCCATGGGCCCAGACGGTTGCATATCGTCGTCGTCGGCTGACCCTCGCTTGAAGTATGGCCGGCACGTCGGATTAACGGCACGTTAATTGCTATGTGTTGTACCGCAGCGCGAAAATTTTATTCGCAATTGCAACAAATGCCACAGTCCTGTCACGGTTCCCGCTTAACCGTGCGGCGCTGGCCTCGTTTGGACTTGGGGGTAACATGTCCATCAACTCAGCCAATCCTCGTCGCATCGCGGTCGCGGCGGGTTACGGTGCGCTCGCGATCGGGTTGCCCTATGGGGCGGCCACTTATGCGTCTCCTGAATCGTCTGCGTGGGCGCTCATGGCGCTGTGTGTTTGCGGTCTCGGTTTCGCCGGCTTTCGGCGATCCCGGGGCAACCGGCTTTCATCCGGCATCGAGTGATAGTCAAAGAGCGCCTCGGCGCTCGTGAAAGGCCGCCCCTCGGGGCGGCCTTTGCATTTTCGGCGCAGGCGGCGTAATGGGCGAAAAAGTGGGCGCCGCCGCGACAACGCAAGCTTGGCGACAAATTAGTAACCTTAATAGGCATAGTGAATCGGTCGCGGGTGCGTATGAAGCGCGCCCTCTTGTGTTGGGTCCTGTCGCATGACGCTGCGGGTTTTGTTTGCGGGGGCGCTGGCCGCCCTGCCTATCCTCGTCTCAGGCGCGCTGG
The DNA here is from genome assembly GCA_963743265.1 of uncultured Alphaproteobacteria bacterium. Classification (GTDB taxonomy): domain Bacteria; phylum Pseudomonadota; class Alphaproteobacteria; order Rhizobiales; family Beijerinckiaceae; genus Roseiarcus. The sequence continues at coordinate 50,671 of CAVUPE010000011.1, forward strand.
CGCAGACCCCGGCGAGTCCGCCTGCCGCCGCGGCCTCCCCTGCGCCATCACCCACACCGGCGGGCGCGCCCGCCGCGACGACGTCTCCGACGCCGCCTGTATCGATCCCGGCAAATCAGCCCGCCGCAACGACGGCTTCAGCGCCGCCCTCCAATCCCGCGACCCCGACGGCATCAACTCAAGGCCTCGTAAGCCCGTTCATGCCCCAGGCGTCGCCGACGCCGACGGCAGGGACCGATTCGGCGCCCAACGCTTCCCCGTCCACGGCTGCGCCCATTCCCGCCCAAGCCGCGGCGCGCCAAGCCAAAGAAAGTTGCGCCGCCGCGCGAGACCGCGCTCAGCGACGATCCTCGCCCAACGCTTCAGCCCGACACCTTCTTCGCCACCGCCAAGGCGTCGGAACGCTATTCAGCGATTGTGGACGCGGGCGGCTGGCCAACCGACATCGCGGCGATCGGCCCCGGAACGAAGGGGCCGGCTGTGCTGAAGTTGCGCAAGCGCCTGGCGATCGAGGGCGACCTCCCAGGGGGAGAGGCGAGCGGGCTCGCCTGGGACAATGGACTCACGGCGGCGGTGAAGCGTTTTCAGGCGCGCATGGGGCTCCGGCAGACCGGAATCGTCTCCGGCGCGACGCTGAAAGCCATGAACATTCCGGCGAGGGTGCGTTTCAACCAGCTCGCCTCGAGCGCCAACCGCCTCGCGGGGCTCAATTTCTCCTTCGATGAACGGTACGTGGTGGTCAACCTGCCCTCGACCTCGGTCGAGGCGGTCGAGAACGGCCGCGTCGCCCATCGCTACGTCGCGATCGTCGGCGATCCGGAGCATCCCTCGCCCGAGATCTCCGCCCACATCCAGGTTGTCAACTTGAACCCGACCTGGACGGTCCCGACATCGATCATCAAGAAGGAGATCATTCCCCGGATGCAGCGCGATCCGGGTTATCTGACGCGGGCCAAGATCCGGATACTCGATGGGTCAGGTAAGGAGATCAATCCGAAGTCCGTGAACTGGAGCACCGAGCGGGCGACGAATTACACGCTTCGGCAGGATTCGGGCGCGGGCAACTCGCTCGGCTCGATCCGCATCGGCATGCCCAACAAGCTCGCTGTCTATATGCACGACACGCCCTCGAAGGGGCTGTTCGGCGCCGACTACCGGTTCCTCAGCCACGGCTGTGTCCGGGTGCAGGGCGTTTACGATTACGCGGCGTGGTTGTTGGAAGGAACGCCTGGAGGGCCTTCCGGCGCCTGGGACAAGGCGGCGCTGCAAGACAAGATCAAGGAAGGCGCGCCCTACAACGTCAACCTCACCAAAGCGGTGCCTGTGATCTGGGTCTATCTCACCGGCTGGTCGAACGGCGATGGACCCGCCAATTTCCGCGACGACGTCTACAATGTCGACAATGTCGGCGAAGCGCAGGTGAGCGCGCAGGCTGCGCCGGTCCGGTAAGCCGATCAGCGGCGTTCGGGCGGGACGCCCGCGACCTCGCGAACGAATTCCGCGATCGCCTCGCGACTGTAGGAGAGGCCCACGCGCTTTGTTGAGGCGGGCCGCTTGGCCAGCGACAACCCAGGCCGCCATTCCCGCGCTGGCCGGATCGGCCGCGGGACGAAGCCGCCGCCGCAATTGGGGCAGACATTGCTCAGATGCCGCTCGACGCAATCGGCGCAGAAGGTGCATTCGTAGCTGCAGATGCGCGCTTCGGTCGCGTCAGGCGGCAGGTCCTTGTCGCAATATTCGCAATTCGGCCGAAGTTCGAGCGCCATGTCTCCTCCCCCAAAGACGCCAAGGCCTTGAAGCGTGAACCTGCCTTTCGTGGAACGCAACCTGTCGCCGCCCGGCATGTCTCAAGCGCCCCGGCCGCTGCAAAATCGCGTCGATCCGTTCGGCGAATTGCACGCCGTCGCCGAGCGCGGCGGGCTGATGGGCAATCGCGGCGGGCGCCTGCATCGCGACGATCAGACGTTGAGCGGCAGCCGCTGGAAAAACAAGCATTGGCTCATCTGCGTCTGCGAATTCAAGGGCCGACGTCGCGACGTCTGGGGCAGGTACTACACGGAGCTCTTTTTCCTCGACGAGCCGACCGCGCTCGCCGCCGGCCACCGCCCATGCTTCGAGTGCCGCCGGCAAGCGGCGAAAGCCTTTATCGCCGCTTTTCCCGGCGCTCCGAGCCACGTGGAGGCGATGGACGAAGCGCTCCATCGCGAGCGGGTCGAGAACCGGCGCAAACGCCTGTGGCGAGCGCGGCTCGGCGACCTGCCGGACGGGGCGATGATCGCGCGCGACGGGCGCGCTTTTGCCGTCCGCTTAGGCGCCCTTTTGCCGTGGAGCTTCGCCGGCTATGGGGCGCCGGCGCCGCTTGAGCCGACCGCCGTCGTCGAGGTCTTGACTCCGCCCTCGACCGTCGCTGCGCTCAAGGGCGGGTATAGGCCGCTTTGGGTCGAGTCGCTCAAGGCGTCGCATTGATTCCTGCTCGACTGCGACCTAAGTGCCTTCTCCAAGCCTGACTGGTTCTCGAAGGATAGATAGATGATGACGCGCGCTTTGCTCGTCGCTCTCACGATCGTGGCGGCGTCCGCGCCTGCGGCGATCGCTGGCGACGTGACTGGAATATGGATGCGTGACGACGGGTCCGCGAAGCTTCGCTTCGCTGCCTGCGAAGGCGATGCAATATGCGGCTTTCTCGCCTGGAAGAAGGGCGCCGACGGCCCGGCCAGGATCGGCCAACAGCTATTCTCCGACATGAAGCCGAACGGCAAGGACTCCTGGGCTGGGACCGCGTTCAATCCCGAAGACGGCAAGCGCTACACCGCAAAGCTGACGCTGTCGGGCGACCGGCTCGTTACCGCGGGCTGCGTATTCGGCGGGCTCATCTGCGAATCGTTCGACTGGAGGCGAGCCAGGTAAAAGAAGGTGGATTGAACTGCGCGCGACTGCAGCCTTTTCAATGGCTTAAGCTCGCTTTTCTGCAACTCGAGCGCCTCCATAGCTCCTAATATCCATCGCCCTCTGAAGCGCCTCGACAGAGCAGCGGCAAGCGGCGGTTGTAGTTGGTCCGTTTGAACGGTGATTCCGCTATGCGCCTTCCACAAGGCCGAAGAAGACCAAGCGGACGCGACGGCGGTTAAAACACAAAGGGTTTCCAAACCACTGCCCAACGGATGGAGCAAGTTGTTTCCCAGCGCCAGCATCACCATGCAGAGCACGCCGCTCAAAAACACAGATCAACTCTTCGGGACCTCCCAATTGGTGCCAGCCGAGCACATGGCGCTCTCGCCGATAGCCCCCTGACCCTCTGCTGTTTCTATTCTCCTCCAATTCCTTGATCGCGCGTCGTTGAAGTAAGTTCTGTGTTTCGCGCTCCCCAAGTCGGCGAGCCCTAAAAAGACCCTGACCAATAATAAAAATCCCGCCGGCAAAGCAATTCCACTGAATGCACCTCGCAAATTATTCCCGACAGCGATATAGCGGCAAGAATACGTCGGTTTACATGAATGACATTGCGTGATTGACAGCATTCTTGCCCGGTGTTCTTGCTATGCTACACGCAACGGATTGCGCGAGGAGGGCGGGAACTCAACCGCGTGAGCGACAGGAGGACAGCCAAGGATCGGTAACCATTTGGCACCTGACGTCTAAAGCCTAACGGAATAAAAATCAGGGAGTTTGGCATGACAGTGAAACATTCGGTTTTGCGGGCCGGCGTCACGAGCGCGATCATGCTTGGTGTCGGCATCACAATGGCTAACGCGACCGTAACGTTCCTACCGGGGAACCATCCGCAGCCGGACGAGATCAACATTCTGTTCGGCGCCCCGGAAACCGGAATGACAATTCATGGCGCGGCGGGCGGTATTGACGTTGCTTTCTCCTCTACAGTGGACACTCTCTTTCAGAAGGCCGAGGGCCAGGCAGAGATCTTCAACACCTCGAATCCGCCACCCGCGAACCTGACTGATCTCACCGTCACGCCGGCCGAGTCGTTTACGGACTTCATCGTCGATCTGAACAAGGCCGACGGGAGCACGCTCGACATCACCGTACATGGACTTGCATCTGACGGAACGACTCCGGAAACGAACACCTTCTCGTTCACCGGTAAAAGCGGCTCTAACTTCATCACGATCCTTGCGAGCGCCGGTGAAACGATGACGTCGATTAACTTCAACAGCCCGGCCGGTAGCCCGGCCGGTTGGGATCAGTTCAAGCAACCGCGTATTTCGGGGCTGGTTGGCGCCGTTATCCCTGAAACGTCGACCTGGGTCATGATGGCGCTCGGCTTCGCCGGTCTGGGATTCGCCGGCTACCGCAAGGCCCGGACTACGGTCTCGGCCCTCTGACCGAGACGCCCTCGCGCTAGGGAGGCCGCCCGACGGGCGGCCTTTTTTTGCGTCTGCTCGCTTCGTTGCATGGAGACCAGACTACGCACGTTTTGGCTTAGTGGTCCTGCGACTTGCGGGCAGATGATCTGCGTGGCTACGCGCGACGGACCCGGCTAGTGCGTCGCCATAAGCTCCTTGGCTAAGGCTCGCCGCGACTGCGCAAGAAGGTCTCGAAGGCCCTGAGCGTCGAGGCCGAGACATAATGCTCGATGCCTTCGGCGTCGGCCTCCGCCGCCTCGCGCGGCGCGCCAACGGCGATCAGGAGATCGACCACGAGCCGGTGGCGCTCACGCGCGCTTTTCGCCATCGCGGCGCCGGCTTCCGTCAGAAAGACGCCGCGATAGGGCTTGGCTCGCGCCAGCCCCTCGCGCTTGAGGCGGGCGATGGTCTTGCTGGCGGTGGGATGGGCGACGCCCATGCGCCGCGCGATGTCGGTCGTGCGCGCTTCGCCATTGGCGGCGATCAGATCCGCGATCAGTTCGGTGTAGTCCTCGAGCAGCGAGGCTGAGCGGGCTGAGCGCGCCTTGCTGAACCGGTCGGCTTGCGCGGGCTCGGCCGCCAGCCCGGCAGGCCCGGACGGCGGCTCTTTGCCGCGCTTTATGGTCGCCAAATCGCCCTCGCTCGCCCCGCCACGCGGCGGTGTCGCCCCTCGTTTCATTGTGCAGCCTTGGCTGCAAAATGCAACCCGGGTTCGGCGTCTTGCGTTTTATCCAGCCTTTGCGCTCATTTGCAGTCTATTGACTATGACGTAGCAATGGGTACATTATGGAGGTGAGGCAAGAAACACCGGAGACGAAGCTGTGAGCGACGCCGTCGCGCGCGTGGGCCTGACACCCGCGCCCTTGGGATGACGGACCGAACTGTCGCGGGCATTCGCAAGGTGTTGAGCGGCGGCACGCGTTGGCGCAGCCCGCTCCTGTTTGCAGGCCCGGCGGTGGTCGCCTCGATCGCCTATATGGACCCCGGCAACTTCGCCACCAACATCGGAGCCGGGGCGAGATACGGCTATGCCCTGCTATGGGTGGTGCTAACGGCCAGCATTGCCGCGATGCTGTTCCAATCGCTGTCGGCCAAGCTCGGCATCGTCACCGGACGCAATCTGGCCGAGCTGTGCCGCGAGCATTTCCCAAAACCGGTGGTGTGGGCTCTATGGATTGTCAGCGAGATCGCAGCGATGGCGACCGACCTCGCCGAATTTCTGGGCGGCGCGATCGGCCTTTCGCTCTTGCTGCACATCCCGCTGATCGCCGGCATGGGCGTCACGGGCGTCCTCACCTACGGCATTCTCATGTTCGAGGGCCGCGGGTTTCGCCCGACCGAACTCATCATCGGCTCGCTCGTCGCCGCGATCGCGCTTTGCTATCTCGTCGAGATGGTCATCGCCCCAGTCGATTGGGCGCGCGGCGGGGCTGGGCAGCGTGGTTCCAAGCTTGCCCGACGCCGGCGCGGTGACGCTCGCAGTCGGGATCGTCGGCGCGACCATCATGCCGCACGCGATTTTCCTGCATTCCGGGCTCACCCAGAACCGGGCGCCGGGGCGCAACGACCGCGAGCGGCGGCTCCTGGTGCGGTACTCGAACATCGAGGTCCTCGTCGCCCTCGGGATCGCCGGCCTCGTCAATATGGCGATGGTCATCATGGCGGCGAGCGCGTTCCACGCCGGCCACAGCGACGTCGCTGAGATCGAGACTGCTTACAAGACGCTGACGCCGCTGCTCGGCCCCGCCGCGGCGGGCGCGTTTCTGACGGCGCTGCTCGCCTCCGGACTGTCGAGTTCGGCGGTCGGCACCATGGCCGGCCAGATGATCATGCAGGGCTTCATCGGCTTCCGCATTCCCATCATCGTCCGCCGGTTGGTGACGATGATCCCCGCGTTTGTCGTCGTCTGGCTCGGCGTCAATTCCACCCATGCGCTTGTGATGAGCCAGGTGGTGCTCAGCATCGCCCTGCCCGCGCCGGTCATCGCGCTCCTCCTGTTCACGAGCCGCAAGGACATCATGGGCGCTTTCGCCAACAGCCGCCTGACCAACGTCGTCGCGTCCTTCGCGGCGTTGGTGATCCTGACCTTGAACGCCGTTCTTTTGCTTCAGGCGTTCGGCGTCGCCATTCCCGGCTTGCCGAGCGGCTGACGGCTCGCGGCAAGCTCGGCGCGCAACGCCTGATTTTCAGTCTCCAGCGCTTCGAGCCGCGCACGAAAAGGCGCGAGCGCGGGCTCGAGCTCGGCTTCGCTGAATCGCGGAGTGATATGCTGCGGACAGTTCCAGTCGAACGCGGCGAGATGGATAACGAGGGCCCGCTCGACCTTCGCCCGGTAGCCAGGCAGCGCCAGTTCGGCGGCCAGCTCCGGATCGGCCGTCAGATCCCTTGCCTCCACATGCGCGTAAAGCTTGAGGCGGCGCCGGTGGGGATAGTCCATCAGGATCAGCGCGGCGCGATCATTGGTCGCGAGATTGCCGGTGCTGATGTATTGGCGGTTGCCGCGGAAGTCGGGGATCGCCAGCGTCTTCTCGTCGAGAACGCGGATGAAGCCGGGCGGCCCGCCGCGGTGCTGCACATAGGGCCAGCCGCTCTCCGAGATGGTCGCCATATAGAGGCTGTCGCGCTCGGCGATGAACGCGACTTCGGCTGGAGTGAAGCGATCGAACGCGCGGTTTCCTTCGAAATTACCCCAGAATTCGCCGCTTCCATTGGCCTCCTGCGCAGCGCGGACGCCAGGCGTCGAGGCGATGTCGAGAAATCCATAAGGCAACGTATGCCCTCCGCGACTCTGGGCGGACCTTGGCCCGACACAGACAAATAGTTTGTTTCATCCTGTTCAATAATCTGGCACCATTGGAAGACAATCTTTCAGTTGTTGGAATATGGATCGCCTCGAAGCCATGTCCCTTTTGGTCGCGGTTGCGGAGGCAGGCAGCCTCTCAGCCGCCGGCCGCAAGCTCGGAGTCCCACTGCCGACGGTCAGCCGCAAGATTTCCGACCTCGAAGCGCATCTGAACACGCGGCTCCTGACCCGTTCGACGCGCAAGCTCGCTCTCACCGACGCGGGCGCGGCCTATGTCGCCGCGGCCAAACGCATTCTCGATGAGGTGAGCGAGGCCGAGCGCGCGGCGTCAGGCGAACATGCCGCGCCGCGCGGCGACCTCGTCATCACGGCGCCGGTCGTCTTTGGCCGGCTGCACGTCCTGCCGGTCATCGCCGAGTTTCTGACCCAATGGCCTGAGATCAATGTCCGGCTGGTGCTCGCCGACCGCAACCTGCACCTGATCGACGATCACATCGACATTGCCGTGCGCATCGGCGCGCTTGCGGATAGCGCGTTGGTTTCGACGCGGGTCGGCGCGGTGCGCAGCGTCGTCTGCGGCAGTCCCGCCTATTTCGCCGCGCACGGCGCGCCGAAAAAGCCGGAAGACTTGTCCGCCGCTCACCGCGGTGACATTCGACCCGTTTTCATCCTCCCAGCACTGGATCTTCCGCGACCCAAAGTCGAAGCGGGAACTGCGCGCGCCCGTGCGCTCGCGTCTGTCCGTCAACACTGCGGAAGCGGCGATCGACGGCGCCGCCGCCGGCCTCGGCGTCACACGCGTCCTGTCCTATCAGGTCGCCCAGGCGGTCCTGGACGGTCGAATTCAGATTGTGCTTGCCGAATATGAGCCCGCGCCCTCGCCGGTCAGCCTCATCCACGCCGGCCACGAACTGACGCCGCTCAAAGTGCGTATGCTCTTGGATTTCGCCGCGCCTCGATTGCGGGCGCGGCTGGCGTAGGGCCTGATGAATTTGGTCGATCCGGTCGCCCTCACCCGGCGCTCTCCCCGAGGGAGAGGGAGCGCGACGGCGCCGATTGCAGCGCAAGAACCGGAGTTTCGTAGCCTAAGGCCTGGGGCAATGACGAGTGCCAGTCGATCCGGAGAGGTCAGATGGACATCGTCGCTGACACGAGCAATGCGAAAAATGCCAATACCTACGAACCTCTTTCCAGAGCGCATTCTGGCCGGGTCGTGCCAAGCGCGGGAATCGAGAATCTCAACGTCGAGATCGTCAATAAGAACCCGCTCCTTCCGGCTGACCGCACATGGGCCATTCGATTCGGCGCGGGTGAAACTGTAACGGTCGTACTTGGCATGAGAGACTACGGACGTGGCTGGTTCTCCGCCTACTTCGCTGGACTAGCGGTGGCTCGTCTCGGACTCCCGTTCCGGCGCGTTCGCATCTACTACAGCGCCACTCTTCCGGCGGTCTCGCAGACGCCTCGGATAGCCGGGATTCTACTGCACGGAAGCCAGCCGGGATCGGTCGCGACCGCCGTCGGCGACATCATCTGCGAGATGTGTGGACTCGTAATTGAGAAGGGCCGGCTGGCCTCAGCCGCCGTGGCTGGCGTGGGCGCTGCCGATGTCGACTTCGATGCGTCAACGGGTTGCTTCTTCGTTCGGAATACGGGTTGGAGCGGAAGAACTCTGGACATAGCGAAGATCGCTCGAGACGGTACGTCCGCGTCCACTGAGTTCGCAAAAAATCTTCGAGGAAAGAACACGGTCGCGAATGAGGCCTATGAGCCGTCGGACGCTTGAGGCCGCTTTCTCACCACGTGAATATGGCGCGCTCGGGCTGTCAACTCTTCGGCGCCGGCGGAGTTCGTCTTCGCGGAATGCTTGATCTTTGATCCGTCGTTTTGATTGTCAGCTGGAGGATGGTGTCGTGGCCGACATATCAATCGTTAATAGCGGAGAAAACTCACCCGAGCAGGTGGCTTATCAGTTGATGAAAGACATCCAAGCGTCTGGGCTCGTGTTCAAACTGAACGCCGATCAATTCCTCGATCTTTACGCCGAATGTCTTAGGGCGGTGAGGACTCCAGAAGGCAGGCACGAAACTCATAAAAAGATGCAGACCCGCTCAGGATTTGAGGTTTAGCCTTGGATCGGCTGCCATTGGCGCCAGCCAACCGGACCATTCAAGTCGCAGTCGCTCAAATACATTGTGCACCTAAGATAGGTCACCGCCCAGATGCAGGGTGTCTGCCTAGCCAGCGCACCGGGCGGTAGTCTCCGAGCCCCGATCTCAAATAGCCAGCTCGAATATCTTGACGCTCAGCAATCTAGGTTTTGAAAGCAAGAATCGGAGCGTGAGCGAGCGCGACGAGCACTAAGACCGCCTAGCCGGTGGGCACTTAGTTTGACCTCGGGTTCGCGCCGCCCTCAGGTCTTCGAGCGCGCGAAACGATCATTCGCCGAGCGGCCAATCGCGCTGGATTTGCGATTCGAAAACGAGAGGCAAGGCGCCCGTAGGCGCGACCTGATCCAATCGAGACCACGTCAAAAGGGGTTTGCGGTGAAAACCAGCGAGAGTGCGCCGCCTGTCACTTATTCGGCAGTGGTCAGCACCATCAATACGAATCGATCACCGCTGCTTTCCGCAGTCGTGCCTGTCGTTATCTATGGCTTGCGGGTTACGCTCGACTTGCCTAGGCAATCCACAACAGCAAACAATCTCATGCGGACCGGCGAATGTGTCATCAATTTGCCTGGCGCTGAAACCATCGCCGCGATCGAGCGCTTGGCTCAGACAGTCACTTCCATCAACAACAATTTCGATTCCAGTTTCTCGCGGGCTGTAGCGTGCGGAAGGTTGACGCCCGCGCACATGACGCTCGTACCATCTGAGGCAATTTCGGCGTTACGAGCTCTTGAATGCCCGATGCAGCTCGAGGCCAGAATCGAAGGCAGCATAGATACGACGGCTCACGAACGCATAGCGCCATTGGATAGATCTCTGACGTTCGGGCTGAATGTTTTGCGCGTGCATCTCGACCCGTCCGTTGTGCTCAGCGACGTCCGCCCAAACATGTGGACGCCGCTCATGACATGTCTCCGGGAAGCTTACCGGACATCGCCTGCAAACTGACCGATCAGGAACTACCGTCTAGCGCAGCCCCGGGCGCCCACGATCGCCCTATTGCGCCGCCTGGATATTGGGGAAGGCGATCTCGATCAGCGTGCCTTGCTCGCGGCGGCTCTTGATCGAAAACTCGGCCTTGTTGGCCTCGACCAGCGCCTTGGTCAGCGGCAAGCCGAGACCGGCTCCGCCCTTGGCCCCGGCCTTGCCGACCTGGCTGAACGGCGTGAGCGCGAGACCCACTTCATTCTCGTTCATGCCAACGCCGGTGTCGCGCACGCGGATAACGGCCTGGCCGGCGGCGTCGACGGCGGTCGAGACGATCACCTGCCCGCCCGGCTCGTTGAACTTCACCGCGTTCGACATCAGGTTCAGCAGGATCTGCTTGAGCGAGCGCTGGTCGACCATCACGCGCGGCAGATGATCGTGGAGGGAGACGCGCATGATGACCCGCTCGCGCGCCGCCTGCGGCTGCATCAGCGACACGCACTCGCGAATGATGCTGTTGGCGTCGACGGAGGCGAAAGCGAGCTCGAGCTTGCCCGCTTCGATCTTGCTGAGATCGAGCAGGTCGTCGGCGAGGCTCATGACATGGCTGCCGGAAGCGTGGATGTCCTTGAGATAGTCCTTGTAACGTTCGTTGCCGATCGGGCCGAAACGCTCCTCCAGCATGACTTCGGAAAAGCCCAGAATCGCATGCAAGGGCGTACGGATCTCGTGGCTGACCTGGGCGAGAAAATCGGTCTTGGCGGCGCTGGCGGCCTCGGCGGCCTCGCGAGCGGCGATGAGGCGCCGTTCCGCCTCGCGCTCGCGGCTAAGGTCGCGCACGAGAGCGCAAAATTGCGGCGCGTCGCTCGGACCGATTCGCGCCAGCGTCAGCGCCAACGGAATCGACGCGCCGCTGCGATCACGCCCGACCACCTGCAGCGAACGAGAGATCGCCTCAGCTTCACCGCCGCGACTTAAGACTTCGAGCCTTGCTGTGGTCTCGGGATGGCTCTGCGGCGCGAGCAGCATCAAGAGGCTCTCGCCGGCGATCTCGTTTTGATGGTAGCCGAACAGGCGCTCGGCCGGCTCGTTCAGCGACAGGATGCGGCCGGCCAAATCGAGCGTCGCGGCGCCGTCGCTCGCCCGGTCGAGCATGGCCTGAAGGTCGCCGCTGGCCAAACCACTGCGCGGCGCGGCCTCGCTCTCGGCGGCGCGTATTCTCGCCCGGAGTTCCGCTTCCAGCGAGCGGCGCAGCGCGATCAGCGTCGCCGGCGCGCCGTCCCAGCTGATCACTTGCGCGTGGCCGTCCACGGACAAGATTTGCCCGTCCGCCCTCACGATCGCGACCGCGCCGGCGTCTTCGGCCGTCATCGCTTGCGGATCGCGGTCGCGGAACATCCCGGAGAGCGCATTCGCCGCTTGAAATTCTGCGAAATCGCGATAGCCAATGAGTTCGAGCAGCGTGCGATTGGCGTAGAGCGCGCGACCGTCGCGGGTGACCAAAGCGCCGACCGGAAGACGGTCCAGAACCGCGCCGGCGTTGCGCCGAACCTCATCGCCGTCGGCGCCCGCGCCTTGCCGATCTGTCGGCTGCTCGACGCGCGCGTCGATCCCGAGTTCCTCCAAGGAGTCCGCGCCCGCCCGCTCGTCCGCGTGTTCGTCGCGCGAAGCGGGCGCGCGGCCGACCAGAGCGCGCGCGATTTCCCGGAAAGCGTCGCGCTCGCTGCGGCTGAGCTCCACGCTCTCGGCGGGGAAACTCTGCGCCGTCTCGCGGGCCAGAGAGTCAAGCGCACCCGGGCGGATCGGAACGATGTTGGACGAGAAGGGCGCCGCCGGGTGGCGTAGGACGTAGATCTCGGCGCTGCGCTCGGCTGGCGTCGGCTGAGGCTCGCTCGGCGCGGCGCGCTCGGCGAGGTCCGGTTGCTCGGTCTCCCCTACGGGCGCGTCGGCCTCGTCCACCTCGGTGGGGACCGGAGCGGACTCAGGCCCGTCCGCCTCGAGCGAAGCCTCGTGGGACAGAGCGTCGGGAGCATTGGCCGAAGGAAGCTCGAGATTCGGTTCGACGGTCTTCGCGGCGTTTTCGGGCGCTGAACCTCGGCTTCAAGGCCGTCCGACGGCCGCGAGGACTCGGGTTCGAACGCCTCGGTGAGCGCCGGGGCGGACTTACTTCCATCCGCCTCGAAGTAAGCCACGGAGGGCGCGCCGTCGGGACCGTCTATTGGCGTGAATTCGAGATTCGGCTCGACCGGCTCCGCGGCGCTTTCGCTTAGCCGGACCTCCGGCTTCAGACTCGCCCGCCGACCACGAGGGGTCGGGTTCGGACGCCTCGGACGGTTCGGAACGATGGTCTTCTGCAGGCGCAGTCAACACTTCGCCTTCCGGCACAGCGACGGCCTCGATCTCCTCGCCCAACACGCCAAAGCCGCGATAGCCCAAAAATTCGCGCTGACGGCCGAACATCGGCGCAGCGGACAGCGCGATCAGCCGGCGCCGATCACGTCCCGAGAGCGGCCACTCGACGGTGACGCCGGAGAAGGTTTGCCGGTTCCCAAGCACGCGGATGAGTTTGTCGGCGCCGCCCAATCCGGTGCGGCGGAGAAGAGCCTCGACAGACTCGCCGTCTTGGGGCGCATTGACCCCAACCGCCGAGACGAGCACGGAATCCGACGCGCCAAAACGGCCCTCCTCGTCGAGGGTCCACAGGAAGCGCGAATTCAGCGGCAGCGCGCTGGCCAGATGCAGCGTCGGCCTTTCGCCCAAAGCCCGCGTCGCGGCATCCTCCGACTGCGAAGCTTCGTGGTCTTTTGCGGGCGCAGGCCACTCGTTGCTTGCGGCGCCCAGAGCCGGAACTGACGCCAAAAGCCAGTTCGCGCCTGCCGGCCCGCCGATTCGGACGCAGCGCAAATTGACGCCGACGGGCCGTCGCTCGACCACAACGCGAATCTGCTCGAGCCGCGGCGCCTCGCCGATGGGAAGCGTCGCCGCCAGATGGCGCAGGCGCCGCGCCGACGGTCCTTCGCCCCGCACCAGCCGAGCTTCGAGCGCCTCGCAATCCTTGGCCCCGAACAAGGCCAGCATGGCGGGGCTCGCGCTCACCACAACGCCCGGGGGGGAAAGGATCGCGAGCCGCGCCTTGTCGTTCAGCCACGCGTCTGGCGCGCCCTCGCGACCGAAGGCCGCGACGGCTTGGTCGCGCGAGAGCGCCGTGGGGTCGGCGGCGGACGATGGCGGCGAGTGGGTCAAAGTCGGCGCTCGTGAATGGACTCAAATCGGCGCAGTCGCATCGCCGACGATTCGGGCTTTATCGTTAGCGAAAGCTTAACGTGGTCGTTGAATTTTCGCCACGGCGCCGGCGTCCTTCATTGTTTTCAAGGTTAAAATCTCTGGCCGCAGCCAAATATGTTGCACTGCAGCAAAAACTCGGCTATAGGGCCGGAAACGGTGGACGCCGATTCGCGGCCGCCCCGCCGAAAGGGAAGAGAATGTCCAATTCGCCGTTTGAGGTTCCAAACGAAATGCGCGATTTCGCGGAGCGCAGCGTCGAGCAGGCGCGCAAGGCGTTCGAGGGCTTTCTGACGGTCGCTCAGCGCGCGAGCGGCGCTGCGGGTGAAGCAGCCCAGACGTCGCAGGGCGGGGCGAAATCGGTCAGCGCCCACGTGCTGTCCTATACCGAGCGCAACGTGAACGCGGCCTTCGATCTGGCTCAAAAGCTCGTCAAGGCGAAGGACCCGCAGGAGGCTCTGGCCCTTCAGAGCGAATACCTGAGAACCCAGCTCGCGGTGTTGCAGGAGCAGGCCAAGGAGCTCGGCGCCGTTGTGCAAAAGAGCCTCACGCCCGGCTCAAGGTAAGCATCGGCGCGCCTATTTTCCGCCCGTTCGTTAACTCACAATCGTCAACGCCAATATCGAGGTTAGTTCATGGCCAGCACGCAGAAGAAAAAGGCTGCAGCAAAGGTGGTTTTGGCTCGGGTCAAGGCCGCGTCTGGTGAGGCCCTTGTGGCGCCCCGCGCGGTGTCAGTCATGCTGGACGACGCCGAAACAAGTCCGCAACTCGGCAAGGATGCTTTCGCCGCGCCGGCGACGGAGATTCAACAGAGTTTCCGCAGCGCGCTCGAAAAGGGCGTGGTCGAGTCGCGCGCGGCTTTCGCCAAGGCCAAGACCGCCGCGGATGAAACGGCCAGCGCATTCGAGGTGAGCTTCGCGGCCGCCAAGGATGGCGCACTCGCCATCCACGCCAAGGCCTTCGAAGCGCTGCGCGTCAACGCCGACGCCAATTTCGATTTCTTGAAGGCTGTGCTCGGGGCTAAGTCGCTTCCCGATCTCGTCACGCTCCAGACGGAGTTCGCCCGCAAGCAGGTCGAAACCATGACCAGCCAGACCAAGGATTTCGGCGCGATGACGCAGAAGGCGATGGCGGACGCCGTCGAACCGATCAAGGAACAGGTGGCGAAGTCGTTCAAGATCGCCGTCTGATCTTGGTTTTCGCCACTTCGGCGGCGTGATCCTCCCTCACGCCGGCGTTGGACGCCGTCCGCCGTCGCGGGCGGCGTTCTTTTGTTGGTTGTTTACGCGAACGATCGATCGCCTGAACGCAAAACCTTGCGCGCCTACCGCTTTGACATTAGTTTCCGCGCCAACCCCGCGGGCCGCCATAGCTCAGTTGGTTAGAGCGCTAGATTGTGGATCTAGAGGTCCCCCGTTCGAGCCGGGGTGGCGGTACCAGTGATTTCAATATGTTAAACCGGGGTTGCGACGCAGATAGGTCTTCCTAGCGGCTCTAAATCGCCACCTCATCGCCACCGCGACGCGGGTCGTTAGCCTTGCCGCACGATGCGCAGGCGGTCATCTCTTTCGAGATGCTCTGGGTTGGCCACTAGCTTTCGCCCGCATTCGAGCATCTGAACGCGGACGGGCATAGTTGGATTGGTATGGGAAGCGCACCCTGCTCGCACCCCGGGGGAGGAAGCGCGGGAGCGGGTGCGATGCGTCGCTTGTTCGCTACGTTAGAGATGCCGGTCAATGCGCGGATGGCTGCGGTGTGGGGCTTATTCCGAGTTGCCCTAGTTGTCGGAAGCTTGACCATATTCTGCCCAGTCCATTCGTTCAGGTCCTGCCAACGTGAGCCTGCCCATTACCGGGCTTTGCGGCGGGCTTTCAAACTCCGGAGCAAACTCGGCACGGAGGGCGGCATTGCGATTACGTAAGAAGGCCCAAGTGGATGCGCTGGCGAACCTTCGAACGCATGATGGCGCGAATCGACAAGGCGGAAGAGGTCGTCCGACGCCCACACGTTGATCCTCGACCGCAAGGTCCATTCATTGCTTTGAATTCCAGCAACCCAGCGGTGGGGATAACAACACACGCATAACGCCCACGCGTTCTCCTACCGCGCCGTCTCGCTCAAATCGTATGCCCGATGGCAAAGGCTTTGCGCCTCGCGCGCGTCAGGCCGGCGTGAGCTTGCGTCTCCGCAGGCGAGCGAGCCAGCCGAGCCCCGCGAAGCCTAGCAGCATCATCGCCCAGGTAGAAGGCTCGGGAACGGTGAGGACGGCGGGCGCGAATGTGTAAGTGGCCGTGCCCTCAAGGGCTTCGGTCCCAAGACCTATGTCTTCCCTAGTTTCGCTTACTCCGTAAGCCTGTATCCCTGTAAGTCCTGTTCCAAGATACTCAGGTCCCATTCCTCGAAGCTTAAACTTACCGAGACGGTTTGCGGGTCCGTGCTATCGGTGCTGACCAGTTGACTTGCCTTCGGCCTGAACTGTTGGATATCCGCCAACGCATCAAAAAGTAACAAGTTTACGCCCGCCGGGGTGGACTTCGGAAAGAGGGTCAGCGAGCCAACTACGGAGATCGATACCTCCTGCAATGTGCCTAGTTTAGGGTCGAATTGAGGGAAGCGGCCGCCACCACCACTCTCACCCGTCGCCTCGGGAAAGTCGGCTTCGAAATCTTCGACGATAGTTGCGGCCGAAGCCGTAATCGGCACGGCTGCTAGAACCCCGGCGGCCAAAACTGCCAACGTGAATGCGCGCATCGTTCCCCTCCCTTGCTTCGAAACCGCTATCCGCGGAAGCGAACGATGTTAACACGGTAACATCGCGGAAGTCGGTGTCCGTCTCAGCCCCTTGCGAGGTGAGGGACAAAACGACAGCCACATTAACGATTAAGGATATTTATTCGTCGAGGTTGCTCGCGGCGCTGAATGCCCACCCAATCGCCGAATGAGCGCCGCTTAGGAGCCACCTCAAGTCTGCGTCTTGGCACGCGCGTAACAGCCTCCCAAGGGCGCGACAAGGCCGGGAGGTCAACTGTCTGGTACGCCGCGCCCGAGGCCCTAGCTAGGAGGAGGTCCTAGCCGTCGCCCTCGCGAACGGCCGACATGTCGCGTGCGAACGACCGCATCCCGCGGTAGGATTGCCTCGCGCGCGCGGCGCAACGAGCGCGAACACGGCGGTTGGTTGGCTATAAAAACGGTATAACCACGCGCAGGCGGATGCAGGCGGGGATCCTTTTTGCAGATGCAGACCGCGTCTTTCTACCCGCTACCAACGCAATCAATGGCTTAGGCGCTTAAATCTACCCTTCTGCGGTGGGCGCTGAGCGCCGTCCATATGCTGTCCATATGCGGGGCGGCGAAAACGCCGTGAATTTCGCCAACTTGTCATCATCGGCAGCGCCGTCAGATTCTGACGACCGGGGGTTGGTGATCGAGGATTGCTAGGTCATCTTTACCCCGCCAAGGCCGAAGCCGTTAATTTGAGCACCAGCGCGCACCTCACGGCAGTCCGCGATCCGGCAGGGGAAGAGCTTTTCGGTTTTGGCTTTGGTTAGTCGCGGCGGCGCGGGGTGGGGTTGACTAGGGGCATATGGACCGGGGGCCACACCACGGCGGCCTGCTTTAGGGCGCTGTGGAATATTTGCGACCCAGAACATTGCACACTTGTACGGTGGTCAATTGATCCACGCCTGCCGGTCGTCCTGCCGAACCCAGTTCGACCCACCCGGCTGACCATCCCAAAATCACTCTGCCGTTTTGCCCTGTCGGAAAAATTCCTTGGGGTACGGAATAATGCCCCCGATCCGGGATCGCTCCGCCTACTCATGGGAGTAGGGGCCAGCATGCGCCAGACCTAACTCGTCTCGTCCGACCGGCATTTGACGGCGGGAAGATCGCCAGCATCTGCCTGCTGCCTTATGGCGCGGCGCTCTTACTCGTCACCGTCGCCATTGCCGTTTTGATGATAGTTGACGATCCCCTGCCGCACCGCCGCCTCGCCGTCGAACGGCTCGCCGTGCTTGTCGTAGGCGACCACGGCAGTGGACCAATGGACCTGCGGCCAGTCCTCGGGCTTCCCGGTCTCCTTGGCGCGCATATGCCGGTGCATGTTCTCGTTGGCGAAGCACGGCAGGCATAGATAGAGATCGCCCCCTCCTGAGCCTGTCGAAGGGACCGGCGGATACAGGCGCACCTCTTTGTAACCGGGACGGCAATGCGTGCCGTCGCAGTTCGGATTGATGTTGCTCATGCGCATGAGTTGAGCAAACCCAGCGTCGGGCGTCTTGCTCTTTCCTGCCAATCGGCTGTTAGATCTTGCCAGCTTTCACAATCGATCGGAGCAGGCCAATCCTGCGGCTCAGAAGCTCGAAGCATCGACGCTCAGGACGCTATTCAAGCGCGTTGCGACGAAATAGCGTGCTTCGGAGCATGTCGAAGAGCTTTCGGAGAACAGGCCATCTTGCACGACAACGATCCCATCAAGAACGAGCTCCGCCTTTATTGCGTTGAATGGCTGGCGACATCGACGCTGGCGGCGGCGGCCTCGCAGACTTCAGCCTCTTGCTCGATGATGCGACGCATGAACTCATGCAAGCAATTCGGCTTTGGTCGGCGGCTTGGTCCGTGGCTTTCGCGGCGCACGCTGGTTTGAGGGATAGCGCGGCGGCTTTACATCGCGCGCGTTCTTCGGGCTTCCAAAGCTCCTCGTCGCCTCATCCACTGTCGCGCTCTTGCGGCTGGCGCGCAATAGGCGGAGCATGGGGAAAACGGACGTAGCACTGCGCTGGGTGGAATGGCGGGCACGGCTGATGGCTGGGGGGTCAGCCTTTGGCCGGGGGGCTTCCGCGTAGTCCCGCAAGACCACCTCGGCGCGATCTAGGGACCTTAGCGCGAAATAGCGCCTCCTAGAAGAAAAAGGCCGCCACGGGAGCGTTGCGGCCCTTCCCCCTCATGTTGGTCTTTACGCCAGCGTGATCTTCGACGCCCGCTTGAAGCCGATATAGCCGAGGCCGGCGAAGCCAAGCAGCATCATCGCCCATGTTGACGGTTCTGGAACCCCGGGCGGACCCTCGGCGATGAACGCGGTGCCGATGGCCGCGCGGAGCCCTGCGCCACCGTAATCGAACAGCGGCGTCAGCAGGGCGGTCGCGGTATTGAGCGTGAACACCTCCGTGCCATCGACCGCGTAGGTGGTGCTGCCGTCGTTGGCGAGCCCGAACACCGCTGGCTCGTTGGGGACGCCGACGAAGTTGCCGATGTTCACGCCCGCCGTGACGTTGACCAAGCTGTCGCCGCCGGTCGTGTCGATGGCGCTGAGGAACAGGTTGCCGCCGTCGAAGGCGAGATCACCCGCTGACGGCAGGATCGAGGGCGCGAAGTTCGCCCCAGCCGCCGTAGCGGGATTGATGCTGTAGACCTCGCTGGTGGCGTTGGACGCCGCCAAGAGCGATGCGCCGTTGCCGACCAAGGCGTTCATGCCCGCCGCGCCGACATTGTACGTGCCGACCAGCGTCGCCGCTCCGGTCGCGCTGTCGATGCGGAATAGCTGGCTGAACGTCGTGCCGTACATCTGATTGCCGATGAAGGCGATGTCGGTCAGCGCCTGCCCGGTCGAATGCACGCTGCCGGGAACCACGCTCTGCGTCGTCACATCGACCAAGCCGATGTTGCCCGCCACGTCATCGATCCACAGGTTGATGTCAGCGTAGGCGGGCATCGGCGTGAGGGCCGCCGCAAGCAGCGCAGCGGACAGAAGTAGACCTCTCATATGCAATCCTCCCCTATAACTGGAATTAAACGACGGCGGACGCGCACGCCCCCATTGCGGCTGCGAACACAGCCGCCGATAACATTGTCGTTGTCAAGTAAGTAAAACTACCTACGACCTAGCAGGAACGCAGCAGAGATCGGCTTTGCCTCGCCGAAGGCGCAGCGGATGGCGTCGCCGTTCTTCGGCAAGGCCGGACCACGGGGCCATTCATTGGCGTGAATCGCCCAAGCAACTCGCCCTGCAACGAGCCGTCTGATCTTGCCATCGTGATGAACGCGGCACATGACCCTGCCGCCCGGTCCCTAGGCAAAACCGCGTCACACAATCCGAGCGACGGTCGGATTGGCGCGCCGCCCGCAAATCCCGCCATCGTGGACAGGCTGGGTTGGCTGGCTTGCGCGGCGGGTTGGCACGGGTGCGCGGTCTTCTGGGTCATCTGCCAGTTCGACAAGCCCAACGGGTCTGCGCGCAGTCTCGGCCCATCTTCTATTCCCTCCCTCGGCGACGGTGTTATGCTCGGCACGGCGTGGATAGACTGGCCAGTCGACACGCAGGGCTGCACTCCCTGCTTCCACGTCCTCTTTAGTGCAGCATGGAAGTGCAGCCATGCTCAAGCCACTGACGACATCCTCGCGCTTTGCGAGCCTCCAGAGGCTTGCCCGACGACCGAACGGCTGACACGTCGGCGCGTAGCGCCGTGGGCGAGACCCGGAAACTCGCCGCGATCTTGGTGTCCGACGTGGTCGGCTATTCGCGGCTTACCGGAGCCGACGAGGACCGGATTCTGGCGCGGCTGCGGACGCTGCGCAGCGACCTGATCGACCCGACCATCGCCGTGCACCACGGACGCATCGTCAAGCGCACCGGCGATGGCGCAATTGTCGAGTTCCGGAGTGTCGTCGACGCGGTGAACTGCGCCATTGAAGTCCAAAGGGCGATGGTCGAGCGCAACGCTGGGGTCGCGCCTGACAAGCGCATCGAATTTCGGATCGGCATCCATCTCGGCGACGTGGTCGAGGAGAGCGACGGCGACCTGATGGGCGACGGCGTCAATATCGCCGCGCGACTCGAGGGCATCGCCAAGCCCGGCGCGATCTGCCTCTCCGAGCACGCCTACTGGCAGGTCAAGGGACGGCTCGATCTCGCGGTCAGCGATCTCGGCCCGACGCAACTCAAGAACATCGCCGAGCCGATCCGGGTCTATTCGCTGGAAGTCGGCGAGCCCACGCAGGCGAAGCCCGCGCCGGCCCCAGCGCCGGAAAAATCCGCCCCGCCGCGCCTCTCGATGGTCGTCTTGCCGTTCGCCAACATCGGCGGCGACCCGGAGCAGGAGCATTTCGTCGACGGGGTCACGGAGAGCCTGACGACCGACCTCTCGCGGATACGAGGCGCCGTCGTGATCGCGCGCAATACGGCGTTCACCTACAAGGGCAAGCCGCTCGACGTGAAGACGATCGGGCGCGAGTTGAACGTCCGCTATGTCCTCGAAGGCAGCGTCCAGCGCGGCGGAAACCGCATGCGCGTCAACGTGCAGCTCATCGACGCCGAAACGGGCAATCATCTCTGGGCCGAGCGGTTCGACAAGCCGCTCGGCCGATCTCTTCGACATGCAGGACGAAATCGTCGCGCGGCTGGCGGCGCGCTCAACGCCCAGCTCGTCGCCGCCGAGGCGCGACGCGCGGAACAGGCCCCGAACCCCAACTCGATGGACCTCTATTTTCAAGGTTTGGCATGGCTCAACAAGGGTATGACCCCCGACGATCGTCGCGCAGGCGCGCAGCTTTTTCGATCGCGCGCTCACCGCCGATCCCGACAATGTCGACGCGCTCGTTGGATCGGCGCGCGCGGACGCGGTCGCGGGCGCACTTTTCTTTGTGACCGATCCCATGGCGGCGTTCACGGCGGCCGAAGCGAAGTTGACCAAAGCCTTTCGTCGGTCCCGGACCATGCGCTCGCCCATCTGTACTTGGGATTTGTCGACATATGCACCAAGCGCGCTGCGGAGGGCATCGCCGAGTGTGAACATGCGTTGGCGCTGGATCGACATGCATGCCGTGCTCGGTTGACCGCATGAACCCCGCGATTGCAGGGACGCGACGGAGCGACCGTCGCCAGTCGCGGGCCGTCGGCGAGGGGGGGGAAAATGGGAAACATCAGATCGGGATTGCTAGCGCGTCGGCGTCGCGGTCCTCGCGCCTCAAGCGGCTAGCGCAAACGTCATCATCGAACCGTTCACCCTAACCCAGTTCCCGGCCGCAGCGGCGGACGGTTCCAATCTTTCTTCGGATGTGGCGGCGTTCAACCCCGCAGACGGCACGCTGACCTCCGTGAGCGAGAGCCTTACGGGAACGGCGACATGGACCAGCACCGCCGACGCCCCATTCCTATTCGCCCTTCTCTCGCCGGGGAACGGCTCTCAGGAGTTCTTCACTCCGGGCACGATAACCTTTGCTATATCCGACAATCCGACCGACCTGAACGACTTCAAGGGAACCGGCTCTGTGCACGTTTTTCTCTTTTTGAGCACGAGCGACTTGGGGGATGCGTTCGCGACCAGCGCCAATGGGCTCATGGGCACTCATCACCTACACCTACACGTCCGCCGTCACTTTCCCCGTCCCCGAACCCTCGACTTGGGCGATGATGGCGCTCGGCTTCGCGGGCCTCGGCTTCCTCGGCTATCGCAAGACACGCAGCGACAACGCCTTGGCGTAGGGAGGCGGGCTGCCTCACTAGACCGCCGCAACAAACACAGTCGCTGTCGCGCGGGGAGTGAAGCGCAGAAGCGGGAGCGGTGCGATGCTCGTAGCTTGTCGAGCGCGTGTGATGCGCAGCTCGTTTCTTTTGGGTGTCGGCGAACGGGGCCGCCCACCGCTTCCCAGCCAGACGCCGGCTAGGGACGCCCGGACGAGGATGATGCGTCGCTGGACGCGGTCGCTTGAGGATTCCGAGGAAGCCGGCCAGGCATTCCGACAGGAGCCGGCCACCGATTCCGATTTGATGTCGGCCACCTGGCATCTGTTTCCGCGGATCGATGTGATGATGTTTTGCCCGGAGCGGTTGGTCAGCGAGCTTGGATTTGGATCTCCGGCTTAAGGGTCTCCTGATTCATCGTCCTCCGCCTGGCAAAAGCCTTTCATTCATGAGAGGTCCAGACTATACCCGTGGTATGGCCAACCCACCCCCCACTCCCCTCCCCATCAAGGTCAAGTCCGACGAGACGGAGACGGTTAGTGTGTCAGTCCCCGGGTGATTCCACGAATGGCTTGAGCCGCCGAGCCGCTGCGGTGCTTGCCAGAGAAATTGATTAGTTTTCCTCAGCTGAAAGAGGAGCTTGTCGGGGGCTGGAGCATCTGAGAACGCTCAATGCGTCCCCCGCGAGCCCGATGCATTCGACCACTCCCATCGAGCGGCGAGTTTGGCCGCCTCACTGCGATCTACCAGTAGATCGCGCTCGCTGGGCTCAGACAGGTGAAGGAGAGCTCTGAGCTTTTCGAACTCCTTTGACATGAGCAAACGCCATGGCTTGATTGTTTGCGGGATATTTCATCCACAGCTACAGTGATTTTGGTTCTCCGTTCCGGTCCCAAATATAGGTCGCGGTCCTTTTCGGTCAATCAATCCGCTTACTTAGACGGCGCGATTCCATCCAATTGTTGAACCGGCGCAGTACCGGCGCATTAGTCGGTTTATTACCAAGGTAGATCACGCCACCGGCTAGAATGAGCGCCCCAGCAATGTAAGCGGACGCTTCCAGATCGTTGAAAATGACGATGTACGCCACGAGCCCGACAAAGCACCAGCCGATTATTTTCCATCCATTCCCGCTGATTGAGGCCAGCCCGACAATGGTAAGGCCAAACGCTAATCGCATCAGGAGCAGAATTATAACGGCCCAAACAAGGGCCCATCGCCAAGAAGCAGAGTTCGCGCTCACTTCGGCACGCCAATCAGCGGAAGGCGCTTGGGTGGCGCGCGGGCTAAGCGGCGAGCCTCGCTCGGCGATACCCCGCATAGCCGAGGCCCGCGAAGCCGATCAGCATCATGGCCCACGTTGAGGGTTCGGGGACGGCGGTGACCGAGAAGTTGTCGAGCCCGTCACCCGACGGATCGTTGCGGAAGCCGACCAAGAACGTATCTGTCCCGGTCGCGGTTACAGTAAAACTATATTCCGTCCAAGGCTGGTCCGGGATCGGATTGATGTACACGACCGGCGTGCCGTTAAAGTAGAACCCAACGTCGCTCGGGGACGTACCGTTGCCGATGACCCAGCCGCTGATCAGCAGTGTGCTCCCCGGCGTGTCCGAAAACGTCTGGCTGAGAAAGCCGTCCGAGTAGAACGGCCCTTCGAGCGCATAGTAGTTCCCACTCGCAGCGGTGTAAAAGACACCGCTCAGCTCGACGGTCGTGTACGCTAGATTGCCGCCTTGCGTCCAACCCGTAAAATCGCCGGTTTCGAAGCTGCCGTTGACCAAGAGATTGGTCGCCGCGCTCGCCTGCCCGGCGAGCGCCATCATCGCGGCTAATGCAGCTCCGGCCAATAGTTTCCGCATCGTTTTCTTCCTGACTTGGCCCGCATCAACCGACGTGCTCTCGCCGGGCCCGGGGCAACTTGAAACGTCTAGGTGTTCCCCTGTGCCGGGTCTTGCTTTCAGCGGCCAAATTTCTGCTTTTCAGGCCAAACTGTTCGCGCGACTTGGCCATCCTCGCCATGCCGTTCGTCCTCGCCCAAGGACAGCAAGGCGAGATCCTCATCGAGAGCCAAAGAATTGCCCACACGGTTCGCTTCGCCATAGATCCGGTGCGGCAGACGCCAGTCATCGACCACGACGCCAAGCAGTCAGCGGTAAAAAACGGGGCGCGCATCACAGTGCGCTGGCCCGATTTAAGCTATAGTCCACTTCCGCTCAGGCCGAGAGCAACTTTTTATCACTCGTCACGACGTACACTTGGCTCAACCCGCACCTTATGCTTGACGCGGAATTTCTCGCCTCTGAGCACTTTCACTGGGAGGCGACCAATCCCGGCTGGTCGAAGTGGCGGCCAAACCAGCCAACGAGCCCGCACTGGTACAGCGTCGAGCGCCTGAAAGGACTTCATGGCTGCTGCCTTCGCCGAGGATCACGGGGCCGCATGCCCGAGCGTCCGCGACTTCAGGGGCGCATGCAGTCGCCCGTCCCGGCCCGCCGCCGATGCTCGGGCCCGCCGCCCGCGTCATCGCCGAGGCCGACCGTCCCCGCGAGCGTCGCGCCCCGTCGGGTGACGCGACTGAGCCGACTCCCCTCACACGCACGAGCTGCCTGATCGTCAGCGTGCTTCCGCCTGACGCGACCTCGGCACGCATCGCTGGCTCTGGTCGCGTCACCTGGTGCGTGCAAGAGCCGCGGCGCGGCGGGCCCCGCCCCTTGCGCCTGATCGAGGACGGCGCGATACTTCGGGGCAGGACGACGGTTCAAATGGGAAGCGGCGACGGTGTCGAACATCCTCAAACAAGTCGCGGCCTAAGGCCTCGCTGGGCGAGAAGCCATTGCGTGATTTCGGTCGCCACCTTTGAGCCGTTGTGCCGGTCGGGGTGAGCGAGCCCGATCAGCGCTTTGAGCCGCTCGGGCGGGATGGGCGCGCGGGCCAAGGCTTCTCGTCGGGCGTCCTTCAGCTGCAGCCAAGCCACGTCGCGTTGGTGGATGAGGACATCGAGTTCCGATTCGAGCAGTTTCAGGGCCCGCTCGCGCCGCCAGTGGTCGATAGCCGCCTTGAGCCGCGAACCGTAATAGAGACCGAAGCCAAGCGGCAGCATCACCAACATGGAGAGGATGCACAGGTAGAGCAAGGTTGTCATGGTATGGTATCCTCCGTTTCTGTCAGGTTGCTGACGACCATCGTCAGTAGACCGCCTCGCGTCCGACGCGGACGCGGCGGTATGGATTGCCCAACGATGTATCGGCACCGTCGTCGCCAAGCTTGCTAATGTCTGCCAATCTTCTGCTCTTCGCCGCCATCTGAACGAGGCGATCACGCTGGCTCGGCTCTAAAAGCGCCGCGCAGCCACGCACGTCCCGAGGAGAAGAAGCGCAATCGACAAGGAAGGGCCGCGAGCGTGACCGGCGGCGACGGCATCGACAGCGTTAAGCTCGGCTCTACTGACACCCGACCACATCATATTGCCTGGCGGTGCCTTCTTGTCCCAATCGCACCCCAAATCTCGGCCTTCACGGTTCTTCTGGTCGATCCTCGACCCTCATTTCAGCGACCCGCGCTAGCAAGTCTTTGGCCTGCAAAGGCAAGCGAGCGATCCATCGGCCTACTATGGGAGAGACCTACATAAAGATCGACCGATGGCCCAGGTTCAAAACGACAGCGGTTTCTTCCTCGCGGAAGCTAACGCGGTTCTCAAGGACGGCATCTACATTGCGGTCGGCCCTTGCAGCGTCCGCGTGCCCATTCAGGCAAACCGGTCAGCGATGTGTAGGCCGCGCTCGAGCAGGGCGTTTCCCTTCTCGGCGGCGGCCCCATCAGCGCTCTTCGTAGTAATAGTGGTGATGATGGTGATGATAGGGGTAATAAGCGTAGCCGTAGTGTCGGTGATGGGTCATCGAGTTGCCGACCGCGGCCCCGCCGACCCCACCCACAACTGCCCCCAACCGGCCCGCCGACTGCGGCCCCGCCAATAGCGCCCGCGACTCCTCCGGTCACCGCGCCGGCTTCGTCCGCAAAAGCCAC
>CAVUPE010000012.1:0-274790 GCA_963743265.1 uncultured Alphaproteobacteria bacterium
AATTCGCCGGGGCGTTCGCGCACACCCCCTGGGATCACGAACAGCGCGCCGGCTCCGGCGGCATCGCCGTTGCCCTCGCCGAGCTCGCGGTGCTCGCAGACGGCGAGATCCATCGCGGCCCCTCGCCGCCAGGGGAGATTCTCGCGCGCGGGCCGCAGGCGTTTTCCGGCTATCTCGACCCCAAACAGATCGGCGCGAGCTTTCATGAAGGCTGGCTGCGCAGCGGCGACCTCGGGCGCATCGGCGAGGACGGCGAGGTCTATGTCACCGGCCGGGCGAAGGACGCAATCATCCGCGGCGGACACAACATCGACCCCGCGTCGATCGAGGATGTCGCGCTTCGCTTTCCGGGCGTCGGCCTCGCGGCGGCAGTTGGGCGGCCCGACGCTTACGCGGGCGAGACGCCTGTCCTATTCGTCTCGCCGTAGCCCGGCATGACCATCGACAAGGCCGCACTCGCCGACCACGTGCGCGCCGGCGTCGCCGAACCGCCCGCGCGGCCGCGCGAGATCGTCGTGATCGAAGAAATGCCAACGACGCTGACGCCGCGGGGGCAAAGACACGATGGCCGGATGCTGATAGGCTAAGAGCGCGCGCCGCTGACGCAGATAAGGCTGAGGCGACCGACTGATCAGGACGTCAGTTCAGATCCGAAGCAGCCGAAAATGACGCGGTTGGATGTCATGTGGGTCGGCCTACGTGGTGCCAGCGGGTTTTCCTGCGGATTGAGCTCCGGACATTTCACGGGCAACCGGATCAAGGTGATGTTGGGCGGCATGACGAGCCGGCCCGACAGATGCCAGCCGGCCTGATCGACGAGAAGCGCCGCGTGTGCGCCCGGCGCGATCTGAGCGGCGATTTCGGCCAGGTGCAGGTTCATGGCCTCCGTGTTGCATCTGGGCATGATGAGGGCTGCACCCTTTCCGTGCTTGGGGCAGATCGCGCCGAAGATATAAGCCGAGGCGGTTCGTTGGTCCGTCGGCGCGCTCGGACGCGTGCCGCGCTTGGCCCAGCGGCGGGTGATCTTGTTCTTTTGGCCGATGCGGGCCTCGTCGGCGAACCAGACCTCTATGGCGGCGGGCTCGACGCCCTTCTCGCGCCCGATCTCGTCCAGGCGCGCGGGAAAGCTTTTAAAATCCTCGATCGCGCCCTCAGCCTGCTCGTGATGACGGGGACGAGCCGAGAGCTTACGATATCCCATGGCGCGCAATTCCCGGCTCAATGTCTGCTTGGCGACGACGACGCGGAATTCCTCGAAGATCCATTGGCAGAGGTCGACGATCCGCCAGCGCACGACGCCATGCACGGCCGGGATCGGGCCGCTCTCGAGTATCGCGGCGAGCGCGGCGCGGTGCGCGCCGTTCAGACGCGACGGCTGTCCGGGCGGCTTCCAATCAATCAGCCCTTCCGGCCCATGGGCGTTGAACTTCATCACCCAATCGCGAACGATCTGGAGCGTCCCCCGCCGATCTTCGCCGCCTCGGTCCGGCTCGCGCCGTCGTAAATCGCCGCCAGCGCCAGAAGCCGCCTGGCCTGAGGCCCATCCTTCGACCACCTCGCGGCAGCCCTCACCATCCGCGCATCAAAATCAGCCCGAAGTGGAATGGGCATGGCGAACCTCCTGCGCTCGCCACCTTGAATCAGACACACGCCGATTCGGAAATCCCCCCTCCGAGTCACGCTTACTGAGCTTCGGTATTACAGGCCACCTCGATGGTACAGAAGAGTGGGGCCATGGGCAGACTCGTTGGGCGAGTGGAGGTTCGCCACTCGCTTAGAACAAGGAGCACTCGGCACCAACGACGTGGTGGGATATAGCCAGTTCCCGCTCGTCCCACCGCCACGCACCGCCGTGCGCCCGAATCCTCGACGTAGGTGATGATGCTGTTCGGCTTAGCCGGCTTAGCCTCGCTGGCTATCGTCGAGCGAAAGCAGACCACGCAACTCTCGCGCTGGGGGACGTGCGGCGGAAGATCCTGTAATCCTGAGAGGCCCCGCCACGCCCGTGGACAAGTGCGTGCTATTCGACTTGAGACATCCTGTTGACCCCCGACTCGCGTATACTCGTGTGCGCTGAAGGGAACCAAGGATGGCAGATGGAATGGATTATTGAGAGCTACGACCGCAGAACGGATCGAGACGGCGAGAACCGCTTCACTACGGAGGCGGCCTTTATCGAGGCGGGTGAGGACCTGCTCCGTAACGGCGGGAGGGGGTTCGTATCCGCGACCCTTCCCGACGGCACAAGCGTCCGAGATGAACAGGCGCTGCGGGCTCTGATCGCCATGAGCGCGGTCGGGCGTTGAGGCGACCGGTGCAGGGATAGGCTCGAGAAAAACACCAGTCCTTTCCTGGGCGCGAATTGGCATCCAAAGCGCTGATCTCGCGTCGATCTGCGGTTGCACGGTTTCGGCGCGCTCGGTCGTGCCTGAGCCGAAGATCGCGGCTATCGATTGGTTCGAATGGAACCTCAGCAAGCCCGTGATCTCGGCCGCCTACGGGATGTCGGGATGTACGCTCACGCGTCGAGGCGGAAGCGTCCCTCGCAATTCTCCTTCCTAAGTGAATAGTCCGCCAAAGCTTTTTCCCGTCGACCCCAAAACCTTCGAACACGAGAGCGATCATGACCAAGACTTGGCTTATCACCGGCTGTTCCACCGGCTTCGGCCGTTTGCTCGCCCGAGCGGCGCTCGATCGCGGCGATCAGGTCGTCGCCACGGCGCGTGATCCGGCGACGCTTGCGGACATCGCCAACGCCTTTCCCAAGACGGCGCGAACGACGGCGCTCGATGTGACGAAGCCCGGCGCCGCCGAGAAGGCGGTGGCGGTGGCCATGGACGCCTTCGGCAGGCTCGACGTCCTCGTCAACAACGCCGGTTTCGGCTTCATCGGCGCGATCGAGGAGGCGACCCCGGACGAATACAGGCCAATGTTTGAGACCAACATCATTGGCCTGCTGGAGACCACGCGCGCCGCTTTGCCAGCGATGCGTAAGACCGGCGCTGGCGGCCGCATCGTCAATATGTCGTCGGGCGCGGGCATCAAGGGCCTGCAAGGCTCGGGACATTATAACGCGACCAAGTTCGCGGTCGAAGGCATTTCCGAGGCCCTGGCTCAGGAAGTTGCGCCATTCGGCATCGCGGTCATCATCGTGGAGCCAGGTCCGTTCCGAACAGACTTCCTCGGGCGGTCGATCTCGCTCGCCAAGAAGGAGATGCCGGAATATGCGAAAACGGCCGGCGTGTTCCGCACCTTCCGCGCCAACAACGACGGCAAGCAGGTCGGCGACCCGGACAAAGGCGTTCAGGTCATCTTGAAAGCTGTGGATTCAGAGAAGCCGCCGTTGCACATGCCGCTCGGAGCGCGCGCTTTTGCGTTGGCGCGCACGAAGATTGCGGACTTCACCCAGGACCTCGACGCGTGGGAGGCGGTAGCGAAGGCGACCGATTACGAGTGAGACCGTTCGTGGCGGGCGTCGGCTTAGTCCTCGACGCGCCCGCAAATTGCTGGGCCTGACTTTCGTGCGACGGACCGCTGCGGCGCATAGCTTCCCAGGTGTTCGAGGCAGTGCGCGAAGACAACGAAGCGGTCGTCATCTCAGCAGGCTCGAAAGGAGAAACAGACATTGGTCGGCTCTCATGGCCGTTTCGTCTGGTACGAGCTGATCACGGCGGACATAAAAATCGCCAAGGCCTTCTACGCCAGTGTCACGGGGTGGGGCACGCGGGGCGCCTCCATGCCCGGTTCGACCTACAGCTCATTTACCATTCAAGATTCGCCCGTCGCCGGACTGGTGAGCCTGCCGGAGGACGCGACGAGAACCGGCGCGACATCGCGCTGGATCGGATATGTCGGAGTCGACGACGTGGACGCTGCTGTCGAGCGGATCAAGCAGCTTGGCGGAGTGGTGTACGTCCCGCCGATGGATGTTCCCAACATCAGCCGCTTTTCGGTCGTCGCCGACCCGCAAATGGCGACGCTTGCGCTGGTCAAGGGACTGAAAACCGGCCAGGCCCAGTCTTCCGCAGCCCGGCGCGCCGGGGCGCGTGGGCTGGCACGAGTTGCTTGCCGCCGATTGGGAGAGCGCGCTCGCTTTCTACAGCGAGTTATTTGGCTGGCGAAAAGCCGACAGCCATGTCGGCGTGATGGGCACGTATCAGGAGTTCTCCGCCGGGGGGGAGACGATCGGCGGCATGTTCACCAAGCCGCCGACATTGCCCCTGCCCTTCTGGCTTTACTATTTCAACATCGACGACATCCAGGCGGCGGCAAAACGCGTGGAAGCCGGCGGCGGCCAAATCGTGTACGGCCCGACTGAAGTTCCGGGCGGCGCTTGGATCGTCCATTGCACGGACCCTCAGGGCGCCATTTTCGCGCTGCTGGACAGGCGCGGGCGTAAAACTATCGGATCTGTTCATTTCGAGCGCGTCCCAGCGCGACCCACCGATGCGCCGAGCCGCCGACGGCTCTTGATAGGCCTCTCGCGAAGCCGCGCCCGCGCACAAGTTTACGCGCCTCAATGATTTCATGGGCTTAGCTGCTCTTTTGCGCAACTTCGCGCCTGCCAAGCAGCCTCGCCCGGAGGCGCGCAGATCGCGGGCCTCGAGACGCCGCGCTTCGCGGGGCTCCTTGTCCCCTGCAATCGCTTGGGCGCCGTCGTTCCGAAGCGCCCATCTCGAGGGGAATACGGAATTCACCCGATCGATTCTTCTTGCCCACGACCGCGAGCCGACGGATCGCGCCGAGTCCGTTTTGAGCGATTTCGATCGCTTGCGGCGCCATTCCCGAGCCGTTCCCTGCTTTTAACGCCCGAGCCCCTGTCGCGTGTCGTCCATGAGAATCGCGAGCCGGGCTTGTCGTAATTTCTGAAAAACACTACCATGTCCCAGCCTGCTTGGCAAGAAATTGTCGATTTTTCTTAATCGAGGGTCCCGGCCCTCGACCGGGCGCTTTCGGCCCCTTCGGGAACGCCGAGCGATCTCATCAACCAAATCCCGCATCGTACGAAATCCGGCTGATCGATTCATGGTGTCATTCCCGACGGATGCGAAGCAGCCGATCGGGAATCCAGGACGCCGTCGCCGGAGTCTGGGACTCCTGGATTCCCGGTCAGACCTTCGGTCTGCCGGGAATGACAGGCATGCGAAGCCATCAACCGCATCCGGTATCAGTCGGACGCTTCCGATTTCGCCCCGCGACCGATCGCGAATTGACCAACTGGACCCTCGACGTGGAATTCGACCCCCGTCATCTTTGCGAACAGATCGATATCTCGTGATCCCGATCGCACATCCACCGAGCCCCATTTCGCTCGCCATTAAGTAGAGCGTTTGCGTCAATACACCGACGTCTTTCAGAACGAGCGCATAGGCGATCGAGCTGTATTTCCATGACATCCGGCCAAAGCGCGCGGCGATCGTGATCAAGATCTGGGGCGCAGCGGGCGCATCCATGGCATATCCGGCTCCCGCCAACAGCGCTTCGAGCTCGTTCGTAGCCACGCCAATCGGCGCCAGCCCGTGAGCGCCGGCGTCGTAATGATAGAAGCCGCGTGCAAGCCCTTCGCATAGATTGACGGCCAGATAGAGCTCAAGCTCGTAAGCGGCGCCGGCCGACGGATACGGCCTGACGGTGTGACCGCCGTCATCGAAGTCGAGCGGCGCGTTCGATCCCGACAGGACCCGCGCGGTCCCGTCAAGAAACTGCGAAAGCTCGGCGAGCGTAATCGGTCGCTGGTCGTCAAAGCTGCGCGTCGAATGGCGTTGACGCAGAAGCTCTGCGATTGGCGAGATTGCCTCCGAATGCGCAGCCGAGACCTTGCGCAGATCGATCGTCTTTGCGGGCCAACTGGGCCGCACGGCAGGCGGCGGAGGAATGACGCCGACATACGGATAAACTCCGCCGAGCGGGTTGGCGTGCCGACCTTCCGTGCTGCGCGTATGGAATAGAAGATCATGAAAGTCCCAGAGGACGAGGCTGTGATCGCCCTCGCCCAGTCGAAGACCACTTTCTCCGGCAGCATCGACCTTGAAAAGGATTTGGCAATCGAGAAGCAGGGCGAGAAGCTCAACCCCCGGAAAACCCTCCTGCCGACGCAATTGTTTGATTTGCTGTGGGGTGGAAAGCACGGCGATGGCGGTCGCAATCTTCGGATCGCAAATTCTGAACAACAGCGCCGGCGCGCGGCGATTCCAGCACCATCTCGGCGCCGCGCCGTCGCATATACGCGAACCGCGACAGGACGAGAGCGTCGGCATTGCCGAGCTGCGGCGCTCGTGGCCAATAATCGCGAACCTGCGGTTCGATGACGACCAGGTCCTCGCCATTGGGCGAGCGCCCGAGGCGGTACTCCAATAGACCGCGCCTCGCCAGTCGCTGGACCAATCGACCCATCTCTTTGTCGATGTTCCGCCGGTTGGACGCAAATGAGCTGAGCGGCAGACCTGTGCGCAGTTCCTGCGCGCGATTCAGCGACACCCGCGCTGAACGTTCCCAAGCCGTCCGAATAGCCGTCGAAGCTGGCGACGATTTCTCCGTTGGCGCGTGCGTCGAGCCGGACGTGACCGCGGAGCCGAGCGGAAAGAGTCGTCCGCGCGGCCGGTCGCACTCTTGGTCCGGGAGCGCGCAAGCCGGAAATCCCCTTCAGGTATGGGGGTGAATCGGATTGAGCTCGTTTTCCTTCAGCGGCCGGTCACGCCATCCGAGCTTGACCGGCACATCGTAAAGCCGGCCGGGCGCGAAGCGGCGATAGAAATGCCGCAACCCGGGAACGATCACTCTGACGACCGGCGCCTCGATGTCGGGACGCGTCTGATCGAGGACAAGAAAATCGAGGCCGGCTTGCTTCGCAAGAGAGACGCAGGCCATCACCTGCTCGCGCGTGTCGAGATGACCAAATTTCGAGTCGGATGCAGGTTGGACCATCGGACTTCCGCTCGGCGTCAAATACGAATGGTCCTGCAGGCGCAACGGAGTGGAGCCGTCGAGGCTCGGTTTCTCCCCCGTCCCGCCGCCCATGAGACCCGAGGGACAAAAATTGATTCAGCTCGGTGAGCGCACGCAACAAGGCGATGCGTGCGTCGAAATGCGCGCCGGAACCGAATTCGATGTTTTCATGCCCGTTTTGTATCCAGTGCGTGACCGCCACAAACGTCGGAATCCCGAGATCGCTGGTCACATCGAGCACCCAAAGCCGGCGGCCGGCCTGCGTCAGCTGATTTTGCAAATCACGAACAAAGGAATCGTCGAACTGGCCAAGGTCGAGTTCGGGCCGCTGCAGTCGATTGTACCACCAGATCGCGTATGCATCCCTTTCGACAAGCTCGAGGAATCCCTGGACCATCGCCTCCTCGAGCGTGTTGCCGGCCGCGCAGCCATTGGAATCCGCGGCAAAGGCGGCGTCGCCCCTGTAAAAGAAATACAACAAGCTGGTCGGAAGATATTTGAAGCGCGCGTCGCGCAGAGACCAGACCGGCGACCATTCGATCTTCGCCGATCGATCGAAGAGCGTCGGGATCGCGTCCGGTTCGTCCGAGTCGGGATTCCCCGCCGAGCCTTGCCGCAATTGCGCGTCGCTGAAGAGCAGGACGTCGTTTGGAGGAATGGCCTCGCCTGACGGGAAATCCGTGAACCGCCGCTTTGCTCGGATCTCGTCGCCCTGAAAAATCCCGGAATAGCGCTCGATCGCCTCCATGAGCGCGCTGGCTTCACCCTGTTCGGCAGTGCTGCCCTTGCCGAAGCTGCCGCCGCTCAAGCCCGCCCTGAGCTCATGGACCGTCTCCGACGGTCCGGAAAAATTGTGCTTGGCATGGTAGTTGGTGTTCAAGGGCAAATCGGCCTGAATCCGCTCGAGACTCGAGACGACACCCGTGAGCGGGCTCACGTGTCTGCGGAAACGCGCCACCGTGGCCGAGGATGAAACGCTGCGGTAGCCCCCGCTCGTCATAACGACCTTGCCGCCCGCGCCAAGCTCGACTGGCGCCGGCGCACGCCGGGGGTCGCGAAGTTTCTTGCGGCCGCAACTCGGACATTGCGGGCGGGTCGCGACATGGTGCTTCACGATGGTCGAGCCTAACAGGTCGAGGCTGACGATCTGATCGCCCAATTGCGTGCGAAAATCGGTCGCGATCGCTTTCGCGATCTCGACCGCTGCAAGTTGGACAGAGTTCTGCCCGAAGGCCTGTTGAGCCAGAGGCGAAATGACGATGGGGCGGGCCTGCCTGCGGTCGAGGAGCGCCTTGACCTCCCGATTCCTCTTCATCCGTTCGGCAAGACACGTCCAACAGGCGCCCTGCCCCGGTCTGAATACTGGTCCCACCAGAGGGAAAATGCCGGAGGGTTGGACGAGCACCCACGGGGTGCGCTCCGACAAATGCTGCTGGTTCACTTCGGCCAATCGCGCTTCGAGATAATCGTTCACTAACGTGACGGTCAGATCGGGGGAGCGCTTGACGACGCGAACGCCCAGCCCGCTCAGGGCGGCCTCGAGTTCCGTTTCCCCCTGCACGTCGATCGATTGAACGCGCACGCGGCATTTTTGCAGATTTTGCTTCGCGGTCTCCGGCGATAGGCCGAGGCTCGCCCAATATGCAGCTACGGCGCCATTCGAAGCGCTCGAAGCGGGAAGGATGTAGCGGCGGTCGAGCAACCGCTTGAAAGCTTCATGAATTTGGTCGGACGGAAAATCCTTCTCGAGGTCACGAACGAGCTGCTGAAAGCTCCTCCCACCCTTTCCAATCGCATAGGCGAGCGCACAATAGAGCTCGCCGTGAAGCAAGAACTTACGGTCCTCGGAATAGAGGCACACCACGTCTGGGGGCAGCACATAGACGCTGAAATTCGGCGAGAACTGCGGAACGCCCTTGAAACTTTGCGGTGTAAACTTGTTTTCGGGATCCCCTGTCATGGGCTCAGTACACGCAAAGCGAAGTCTCCGGCTGCCAGGGCTCCGTCAGGCTCGCGCGCTGAGTTTCTGCGCTAGCGCTTTTCGATAAGCTCGCCGCGTCGGGTCCGCGCTTAGCACGCCGGACGCGCATCATCCGGGAAGCGCTGCAAACAAGGGGCTTGGGCGGGCCAAACCTGGTTAAGCCAGGGGCATGACGCCTTGCGTCTGTCAACGTAATAGCAAGGCGCTCCCGTCTAGCAGAGGGCGCAAGCTCCCCATGACAAGCAGCAGCCGCCGCCCCAACCCCAGATCACGCTACCGCAGCCGCCGCAGCCACCGCAGCCTCCCCAGCCGCAGCCGCGAAAGCCAACGCCGCAGCCTCTGCACCCTCCAACGGCGCAGCCTCTACAACCTCCAACACCGCAGCCTCGAAAGCCGCCGCCACAGCCTCTGCAGCCCCCTCCGCAGCCATGTCCGCAGCCGCAGCCTCCTCGGAAAGGCGGCAGCTTGTACGCCTGGTCGGGAGGTTCCAAGGTTGTCTTTGTCGAAGAGATAGAACGTCGCCAGGCTGACGTCGGAGATTTCCTCCTCGTCGAGCATTGGGATCCTAAACGGCGCCGCATTCTGCCAAAGCATATCGGTCGCCGATCCGAGAGTCGGCCCCGCCGAAGCCACCGGCATTTCCGCTTGCGATCCGCCGGTCGACGCCGCCAGGGACATCCCGGCGATTCCCAGCGCCGATACAGCCTTACTTGGACGCTTTCCCCTCGAAGCGCGTTTCGTTTGCGCCATCGCAGAGTTCCTCCTCAACTTTCCTTCGACCCCATCCCCGACGAACGTATTGCAGTGATTAGCACTTTTTTGTGACGCACAGTTCGGGGTTTTCGACCTCGTTCCAGAGTCGGTTAAGATCCCCGGCGCGTCTGCGATGGTGGGCTCCCGTCATAGCTCGCGCGAAATCGCGATCCTCGCACCTTGTGATCACGAGAGACTAGTCCGGACGAGCTTCGACAGCGGTGGTCCGGCTGAGCGGCGCTAGGAACGGGAAGACTTGACGGCGCAGGCCCCGATTTTCGGAATAGGCCGCGGCCCAGCATCTCTATAGATCCAATTCGACGCCTTTCCGGCGCCAATTTTCTATCCGAGAACGCCTACCTTGGGTCCGAACCCTTACCTCACGGCTTGCCGAAGGTTTCGTCGAAGGCGTAGCCGGTGCCGCGCACGGTTCGGATCGGATCGCGCTCGCGCCCACGCGACAGCGCCTTGCGCAGCCGCCCGACATGGACGTCGACCGTGCGTTCGTCGATCTCCGCCGCCTGGCCCCACACGCCATCAAGCAATTGCGCGCGCGAGAACACCCGGCCCGGCTTTTCCAATAGATATTCGAGCAGCCGGAACTCTGTCGGACCGAGGTGAATGTCGCGCACGCCGCGGCGCACACGCCGCGTCTCCCGGTCCAGATCGAGATCTCCGGCATTGAGACGTTCGGCGATCCGCTCAGGTCGGCTGCGCCGCAAGAGCGCGCGCACGCGCGCCATCAGCTCCGGCACCGAGAACGGCTTGACCACGTAGTCGTCCGCGCCGACCGATAAGCCGCGCACGCGTTCGGTTTCCTCGCCGCGCGCAGTCACCATGATAACCGGAAGCGTGCGGGTGGATTCGCGCGCCCGCAGGCGGCGACAGATTTCGAGCCCCGAGACGCCGGGGAGCATCCAATCGAGGATCACGAGATCGGGCGCATTCTCGGCGAGGCGCAACTCGGCCTCGTCACCGCGCTCCGCATTCTCAACCACATATCCCTCCGCTTCGAGATTGTAGCCAAGCAGCAGAGACAGATCGGCTTCATCTTCAACGATCAGAATTCGCGGCGCTGAGGCGCCCCCGTGGCGACCCATCTCCTTGCGCGCCTGATTTATCAGAGTTCCCCTCTCGCGTCGGCCTCAGCGCCCGTCACTGATCGGCCGTGCGGCCGTTCGGTTGGCAGAGTCGAACCGGTCACCAGGTAGACCACGGTTTCCGCAATGTTGGTGGCGTGATCGCCGATCCGCTCGATATTCTTCGAACAAAACAGGAGGTGGGCGCAGAACGTGATGTTCCGCGGATCCTCCATCATATGCGTCAAGAGATCGCGGAACACCGAGTCCTCCAGCGCGTCGAGATCGACGTCCCGCTCCCATACGTCGAGCGCTCTCTCGACGTCGCGCTGGGCGTAGGCGTCGAGCACGTCTTTCATCAGCTCCGTCGCAAATTCGTTCATGTGCTTGATGCCGACAATGGCGCGCGGCACTCGGGATTCGACGCCGATCTTGACCGAGCGCTTGGCGATGTTCTTGGCCAGATCCCCTACCCGCTCGAGATCGCCGGCGACCCGTATGGCGCCGATGATCTCACGCAAGTCGTTCGCCACCGGCTGCCGGCGCGCAATCGTCAGAGTCGCCTGCTCCTCGATCTCGCGCTGGAGCATGTCGAGGCGCGGATCAGTCTCCACGACCTGATTGGCGAGCACGGTGTCGCCAGTCGAAAGGGCGTCGACCGCGTCGATCACCATCTTCTCGGCAAGGCCGCCCATCTCGGCGATCCGCCGTTCGAGCAGGTCAAGATCCTTGTCGTAGCCTCTGACAGTATGCTGATCCACCACGGCGAAGCCTCCCTTCAGCCGAAGCGGCCGGTCACATAGTCCTGAGTGCGTTTGTCACGCGGCGAGGTGAAGACCGTGTTGGTCTCATCAAATTCGACCATCTCGCCCAGATACATGAAGGCGGTGTAGCGCGAGACGCGCGCGGCCTGCTGCATGTTGTGGGTGACAATCGCGATCGTATAATCCCCCGACAATTCGTCGATCAGCTCCTCGATCTTGGCGGTCGAGATCGGATCGAGAGCGGACGCGGGCTCGTCGAACAGGATCACTTCCGGGCTGATCGCCACGGTGCGCGCGATGCACAAGCGCTGCTGCTGGCCGCCGGAAAGGCTAAGCCCGCTGGCGTTCAACTTGTCCTTCACTTCGTTCCACAACGCTGCGCGTTTCAGCGACAATTCGACCCGCGCGTCCATTTCCGACTTTGGAATCTTCTCATAAAGGCGGATGCCGAAGGCGATGTTGTCATAGATCGTCATCGGAAACGGCGTCGGCTTCTGGAACACCATGCCGACGCGGGAACGCAAAAGATTGAGGTCGAGGCCGGGCGAGAGGATGTTCTCCCCATCCAGCAGCACCTCGCCCTCGGCCCGCTGGCCGGGATAAAGGTCATACATGCGGTTGAGCACGCGCAGAAGCGTCGACTTACCGCAGCCCGAAGGGCCGATGAAAGCCGTCACCTGACCCGAAAACAGGTTCAGGTTCACCCCCTTCAGCGCGTGCGTCTGCCCATAATAAAAATTAAGGTTGCGCACGACCACCTTATCCGTCTCGGCGACCGACGCCCCCGCCGGCCTCTGAGCCTCAACGCCACTGCTCATGCTCAAAGCCTTTCGAGTGCTACTTCTGTTTGACCGACGCGGAAGCAACACGCGCCAAGATGCTCAGCGCCAAAACCGCAAAGGTCAGGATGAGCGCCCCGGTCCAAGCGAGCTTTTGTTGTTCCGCGTAGGGGCTGCGAGCGAATTCGTAAATGATGAGCGGCAGCGCCGACATCGGCCCGCGAGGATCGGCCGAGAACAGAGAATTGCCGAGCGCGGTGAAGATCAATGGCGCGGTCTCGCCGGTCATGCGGGCGATCGCGAGGAGCACGCCGGTGATCAACCCGGACATGACCGCACGATAAGCGACGTGCCGGATGACGAGCGATCGCGGCATGCCGAGGGCCGACGCCGCCTCGCGCAGAGTGTTCGGCACGAGGTTCAGCATGTCTTCGGTCGTGCGGACCATGATCGGCGCGCCAAGTACTGCGAGCGCAACAGCGCCTGCGAGAGCGGAGAAATGCCCGACCGGTACGACCAGAAGCTCATAGACGAAGAGACCGACGATGATCGACGGCGCGCTCAAAAGAATGTCATTGATAAAGCGCACGACCGTGGCGAGCTTCGAGTTCGCGCCATACTCGGCCAGATACGTGCCCGCGAGTATGCCAATCGGCGCGCCCAGGGCCAAACCGATCCCCGTCATGATCAGGCTGCCAACGATCGAGTTCAGCAAACCTCCGACAACTCCGGGCGGCGCGGTATTTTTGGTGAAAACGTCAAGCGACAGTCCCCCTAAACCGTTCCACAGCAACGTGATCAAAATGATCGCGAGCATGGTCAGGCCCAAAGCCGTCGCTGCATAAGCGAAGATTGTCCAGAGGCTGTTGCGCGTCCTGCGCCGGGTGTAGGAAGCCGCCGCCATCGACCTATGCCTTCAACGCCATGCGGGCCAACATAAAGCGCGCGGCCGCGAGAACCAGGAACGTGATGACAAAGAGTATGAAGCCCAGCGCCAGCAGCGATGAGGTGAACAGCCCCGGGTCGGCATCGGCGAACTGGTTAGCGATCATCGCCGAGATCGTCGTGCCCTGGGCAAGAATCGAGGATTAAATCTTGGTGGCGTTGCCGATGACGAAGGTCA
This sequence comes from uncultured Alphaproteobacteria bacterium, assembly GCA_963743265.1. GTDB lineage: Bacteria > Pseudomonadota > Alphaproteobacteria > Rhizobiales > Beijerinckiaceae > Roseiarcus. The sequence continues at coordinate 13,425 of CAVUPE010000012.1, forward strand.
CCGCCATCGTCTCGCCGAGCGCGCGGCCAAGAGCCAGCATGACGCCGCCGATCACGCCAACCCGCGTAAAGGGAATAACAATGTTGCCGACGACTTCGAACGTCGTCGCTCCGACGCCATAGGCGGCCTCTTTGAGCACAGGAGGAACGGTGTCGAAGACGTCGCGCGACACCGCGGTGATAAAGGGCAGGATCATCAACGCCAGCACGAGGCCCGCAGTCAGCACGCCATATCCGAACGGGGGGCCCTGAAAGAGAAAGCCGATGCCGGGGACGTTGCCGAGGGTGCTGATGAGGAAGGGCTGGATGTAGCTCTGCATCACCGGCCGGAAATAATAAACGCCCCAGATACCATAGATGATCGACGGAATACCCGCGAGGAGCTCGATCGCGACGCCGATCGGTCTGCGCAGCGGCAACCAGCAGAGCTCCGTCAGGAAGACGGCGATGCCGAGGCCCACTGGGACGGCAATCAGCATCGCAATCACCGATGTGACAAGCGTGCCGTAGATCGCGGTCGCGGCCCCGAACTGCTCTTTCGGCGGGCTCCAGGCGTCAGAGAACAGAAAACCGAAGCCGAATTCGCGGAACGCCGGCCATGCGCCAACAAACAACGAGACAACAACGCCGAGGAGCAACACCAGAACCAAAACCGCGGCGCCGAGCGTCAGCAGGCGAAAGCTGTTGTCCCCGAATTTGAGGCGACCGAGCGCGCGCGAGCGGTCGATCGGCGAGCTATGGGCGGCGCTGGAGCTGTGCAGTGCGGTTGCGGTCATTGTCGCTTCGACACTTTTTGCTTGTGAACCCTTGCGCGATGTTTACGAACCATCACCCGCGCGATTAATTTGGGGGCGAACGTCGCCGTCCGCCCCCAAAACCTGCCTAATTCAGCTTGACATCCTTGGTCCACATCTTCTCGACCAGCGACACGACGCTGTCGGGCATCGGAATGTAGTCGAGGTCTTCGGCCATCTTGTCGCCCTTCTCGTAAGCCCACTTGAAGAAGTCGATGGCGTCTTTCGCGGCGGCCTTATTCGGCGGATCCTTGGGCAGGAGAATGAAGGTGGCGGCCGTCATTGGCCACGACTTGTCGCCCGGCTGATTGGCGAGGATCAGATAGAAGCCCGGCGCATTGTCCCAATCGGCGTTCGCCGCCGCGGCCTGGAATGCGTCCATGGTCGGAGCGACCACCTTGCCGGCCTTGTTGGCCATGGCGGCGTAAGTCAGCTTGTTCTGATCAGCATAGGCGAATTCGACATAGCCGATCGCGCCTTTGGTCGTCGCGACGTTGTTGGCGACGCCGTCATTGCCCTTGGCGCCGATGCCGCCGGGCCAATCGACCGTCGTCGACACGCCGACCGTCGACTTCCAATCCGGCGAAACCTCGCCGAGATAATAGGTGAAGTTGAAGGTGGTGCCTGAGCCGTCAGCGCGATGGATAGGCACGATTGGCAGATCGGGCAGATTAAGCTTGGGGTTCAGCGTCTTGAGCGCTGCATCGTTCCACTTGGTGATCTTGCCCATATAGATTTGGGCCAGAGTCGGGCCGTCGATGACGATGTCGCCCGGCTTCACGCCGTCGAGATTGACGACCGCGACGATGCCGCCCATCACCATCGGAAATTGCGCGAGGCCAGCCTTCTCCAGCTCCTTGGGCTCCAATGGCGCGTCAGTTGCGCCGAAGGTCACGGTTCTCGCCTTGATTTGCTTGATGCCGGCGCCCGATCCAATCGACTGATAATTCAGCCCATTCCCGGTGTCTTTCTTATAAGAATCGGCCCATTTGGCATAGATCGGAAATGGAAAGGTCGCTCCGGCTCCGGAAATATCGGCAGCTTGCGAAACAGTGACTATGCCGGCGCAGGCGGCGAACGCCGCTGCGCGAATGAAATTGGTGAGTGTCATTGAACGCCTCTCAAGCGCTAGCAGTGATCGAGTTCGGCCGCGCCGACGGGCGCCCGATCAGCTTTTGTAGGCTCGCTCGATATGCCTATTGCGACAAGGAGACGACAGTTTTACGACAACGACGTTCGACCGACTGCTAGATGCCGCGAACTCACGTGAATCGGCGTCAGCGCGGTGCGAACCATCCGATCAATAGCGAAGTAATGCTGATTTCTCTGTGCGCAATTTCGTCGTGTCCGAAGCCTGTTCGAGCTGGAACACCGAAATAGCGTTTTCCGTGGACACACTTCCAAGAGGAACACTGGCTCCGCCGCAGTCATTCGTTCGGGTGTAACATACTCACCGTCGGAGCGCTGCGCGTCATTTCTTCGTCCGCGCCCTTGTGGTCCTAGGATTGTCCCGCCGGCCGCCCTGCTCCTCGGGCGGCGTCGCCACGCCTTGCTTATAATCCTCGACCTCCGTTGCATATGGCTGCTGGCCCTCTCGATCGCGGTCCTGCGGCAGGCTCGGCTGGGGGCGGGAGCGTGGTAGGGAGGTCGGCTTGGGCATCAGGACGTTCCCTCTTCCTTCGGTCCTCCCGGAAACCGCTCCGATCTTGAGAGGGCCTCCGCAAGCCGAACTCTGTTCACTGATTGCGTCCGAACAGCTTGCGCAATTTTTCTTTGGCTGCTTCGAGGGTCCGCTTGCGTTCGGGAGACAGGTTCCGCCCCGCGCGATTCATATAGAAGGTCAACATCGACATCGCTGATCGAAAGGGGCTCGCTTTTCGCCGATCGCTGGACTCGGCCGAGCGCTTGAGCGACGCCGCGATGTCTCCGGCGCTCTCCTTTTCGAACACCTTCGGTTCGAGATCGAGCGCGTCCGAATGCGCGGTCACATCTGCGGACCATCGGTTTTTTCGCCGGCTTTCGGGCATGGCCCGCTCCTTCGTCGCGGCGTTGATCGTCCATAACGCGAATTGCGCAAGAGGGTTCCACGGCTCAGTCTTAGATGCGCCTCGAAGCGGCGCCGTCACGCCGCCAATTCGTGCACCCTCGCCTCTGGGCACACCGCCTTGGCGAGTTCGGCCAAGTGCTGATGGTGGGTGAAGTAGATGACCTGACCTACGCGTCCCATCTCGGCGAACAGGCGCAGGGCCTCCTCGGCGCGGAAATGGTCGAATGTCTCCATGATGTCATCGGCGACGAAGGGCGCGGGGGCCCGGGTCTTGGCGAGCTCGTGATAGCCGGCGACACGCAGCGCCAGATAGAGCTGGAACCGCGCGCCCTTTGATAATTGCGCCGCCTCTTTCGACCCGCCGTCAGCGCTGAGCGCGATCAGCATCTCTGATTGGCCATTCGGCGCCGTCGTTAATGCGCGATAGGCGCCCCTGCTGATGAGACGAAACGCCTCCGAGGCGCGGTCCATCATCGCGCCGCGGTGCCGGTCGCGAAAGAGGCGTAACGCTTCCTCCGCCGCCGCGATGCCGGCGCGCAAGGTCAGATAGCGCCGCGCTCCGTCGTTGACCGCCTCGAGGATGGTGCGCCGCTTCTCCTCGAGCCGCGCGACCGCGTCGTCGCCGCCGACCGCCTCCAGCCGCTTGACCGCCTCGCGATGAGCGCTGTGCGCCTCGGCATGCGTCTGATCGTCATGTGGCGCGCGCGCCTTGAGCGCCGCGAGCTCCGCCGAAAGCGTCGTCGGGATGGCTTGCTCGAGGATCGAGCGCGCCGCTTCGAGCGAGCTGGCGACATTGGCGGCGATGATCGCAGCCTTCTGCGCGCGCCATCTCCGCCTTGAGCGCGTCGCGGCGCTTGCAGTCTTCGAGTTTGACCGCGACTTCGGCCAGCGACTCGACTGCGAAAAACGAAGTCATGGCTGAAGCCTGTCGCGTATTAACCTCGAGCTCTTCGGCGATCGACTTGAGCCGTCCGTGCGCCTGCCGGAGGGCGTCGGTCTTCTCCGCGCGACGACGCGCGTTCTCGCCCGCGCGACGGACGCGCTCCTCTATCGCGCCCACACGCTGGCGGACGTCGTCGGAGACGTCCCCGAGATCGAGCGCCGCCGAGACGGCGTCGACCTCATCGGCGAAGGCGCGCTTGTCGCGCTCCATCTTGGCGATGCGGTCCTCGAGCTCCGCGCATGCGCCCAGCGTCGCGCGCAATTCGTCCAGCGCCCTCAGGCACTGCTTGACCGGGCCGAGCGAGGGCTCGGCCTCGCCCAGCCAGGTCCCAGCGCACGCCGCACGCCATGCGCCAAGCCAATCGGCGTCCGCTTCCTTTGCGATTCTAAGCTTGGCCTCTGCGCGAACGACCTCAGCGCGGCGCTCCTCCGCCTTCTGCCGCAACGCCGTGAATTGGGCCTCATCGCCGATCGCCGTTTCCGCCGATTCGATCAACGCCTCGAGATCGCTGTTCGGGTCATGTGCGACGCCGGCGGCTCGGAGAGCCTCCGTCAGGCGCTCGCGCGTGCGCTTGCCCGCGTCTTCGGCCCGGCGCTCGGCATCCTCCCAGCGCCGCAGCGCCTCGATAAGCGTCAGCGCCTCGTCGCGCCTGGCACGCCACGCATCGAGGAAAGCAAGCGCGTCCCGCCCTTGGGGCGGCGCGACGGGCGCGATCGAGGTGATCTCGAGATCAAGCGCGGCAATCGCCTTGGCAGCCGCTTCGAGGTCGGCTTTGGCATGCTCCCGTTCCGCTTCGACGCCCGCTAGCTTGATCGCGCGCTCGCGCAAGACGGCGAGTTCGCGGGCGCCGGCAATTCTTGCGGCGCCCGCCGCGTCGTCGCGCCGCATCGCCGCCTCGAACACATCGGCGCTCGTCCGGTCGAGAGCCGCGCGATGCGCTGCCCAAGCCGCGTCGCGCGTGGAGCGAATATCCGCCGCGGCCTCATCGTCGAGCAGATTCGCCCCGCGCGCCGCCGCCGCCGCTTCGACCTTTAGCCGTTCAGCTTCGCGGGTCTTGGCTGCGAGGAGATCCAAGGCCTGCCGGCGAAGCGCCTCCGACTGCGCCACGCGGCGGCGTAATTCCGCCGTCTCCGCTTCATCCGGGACGGAAGCCTGAGCCAGCGCTTCCGCATTGCCGCGCCATGGCGCGAGCGCCGCGAAGGCCTCTTTGAGTTTCCGCGTCGTTGCGTCGATGTCGTCGCGCGCGGCGCGCAGCCGGGCGGTGGAATCGTCGCGCCGCGCCTCCAGCGAGGCGCGCCTTCAACGACGCCATAGCAGCAGCGCCGCGATCCTCGACGCTCCGCGGCAGCTCCTGCAACGCTTGGGCGTGCGCGTTTCGCGTCGCCTCCGCCGCCTCTGCCGCAGCCTCAAGCTTCGACACCACGCCCGAACGCGCGGCGATCAGGTCCTCGAGCGCGCCCACGACCGGCGCCGGAAGTAGGAGCCTGCGAGGATGAGCCTCACCCTCGCGGCCGAGCCGGCGCAGGACATCGGCGACCGCGTCGCGCTTTGCGGCGAGTTCGCCTTGCCGCACGGGGATATCCGCCGCGGCGTCGTAGCGGCTGCGGAGCTCGCGCCACCCCTCAACCCGATCTGCGATCCCGAGCGCCGCGGGGTCTACGGCGATGCGCTCCAACTGGTCTTCAACCGCGCTGATCTCGCTCGCGGCGCTGTTCTTCTGCGCTGCTAGCCTGATCGCCTCGGCCTGCAAGCGCTGAACTTCGTCGCGCCACCCTTCCGGCGGCGTTGGCAAGCCTTCGAGCGGCGCGCATTGGCTCTCCGCCTCGCGCAGCGCCGCGAGATGAGGCAGGGCGCCGAGCTGGCGCTGGATCTCGTCTTCGCGCGCGCGGCGTTCGCTCAGGCTCTTCGCAGCGGCCGCGTAAGCTTCTCTGGCTGCGTCCCGCTGGCGAACGAGCTCGGCGTAGGCCGGGGCGAGCGTGTCGGCCTCATCACGCTCACGCTTCAGCGCCTCGAGTTCGCGCTTCAACTCGGCGAGCTCGGTTGTCGAGGCGCGCGGCCGGTAGAACTCGTCCGCCTTCTTGCGCAACGACTCGAGCCGGTCGCTGATTTCTGCAAGGCCAGCGCTGGCCGAGAACAGCAATTGCCCGAGGTCGCCGCGGCTCGCGAGAATCGCCTCGCCGCCCTTCTCCAGGCTCTCGTCGTCGAGCGAGAACATCATATGGAACGCTTCGCGATCGACGCCGGCGAGCTCCGCCGTCAGCATGTTCTCGTCGAGCGGCCGGTCGTTGGCGTCGACGAGGCTGTTCCTGTCGCGCTTGAGGCGCGCGACTTCGTAGTCGCGCCCGCCAAGCTCAAGCCGCGCGCCAATCCGCATCGCGTTGTAGGCATGCCAACTCGGGACGCTCAAGCGTCCCTTCGCGGCGCCGTACGCTGTTTGCTTCTCGATGCCGAATAGGAGATCGAGAATCGCCGCTGCGGCCGTTGACTTACCGGTTTCGTTGAGGCCGTAGACGATGTGGAAGTCCGAGCCGCTGGCCGGCGCGGGGCCGAAGTCGAGCCGATGGTCGCTGAACTTGCCGTAGCGCGTGAGATCGAGACGCGCGATCCTCACGCGGCCACGTCTCTGTCGCAGGCGCGCAAGTGGGCGAGCACGTCCTCTGCGCCTTCGCGCGCGAGCGCGCGCAGGATCTTGGCCAATTCGCCGGGGTCTTGACCCAATAGGTCGTCGCGGGCGCTGTGCGGCAGATTTCGCCTCAATTCCTCAGCGATTTCGCTCAGCGCGTCCTGAAACGCCTTCGACTGCGCGACCTCGGTCTCCATTAGCGAGCGCAACTCGGCGACTGGATCGCTAGACGGCGCGCGCTCATTTCCTCGCGGCGCGACGCAGTCGAGCTCGATCTTGTCGATCCAGGTCTTGCCAATCGCAGCGCCAAGCGCCCGCGATTCTTCCGCCAGGATGTCGGCGTCCGAACGCAGCCGCCAGGCGAGCGGCGTTGCGCCGGTAAGTGTGAGCCGCGCCACCAGATGCTCGCTCGCCGCCGCGGAACGCGCGGCGAGAAGCCCCTTCTCGACCCGCGCCAGCGCCTCCCGCCGATCCTCGACGCCGGCAAGATCGACGCGAATCCGCTCAAACTGCGCAACGCTCGTCAACCGCTGTTCGATCGTGATCTTGCGGTCATCGCTTATCGCGACCAGTGTCGCCGACTTCGGCCCCGCCTCGTTGATGTCGCGCCCTTGCGGATTTCCCGGCATCACGATCGCAGTCCGGCCCCGCTCCTCGAATCTCTGATGAATGTGGCCGAGCGCCCAGTAGTCAAATCCCGCGCCATGAAGGTCCGCAAGCGCGCAGGGCGCGTAAAGGCCGTGAGCCGGCGAACCGCCGAGACTCGTATGCAGCATGCCGATATTCACGGTTCCGGCAGCCGGCGGCCGGAACTTTGGCAGCAGGCTTTCAGGCGCGTGCTTTTGCGCGAAGCTCACGCCATGCACCGCCACCTCGAGCCCGCCGCGGGTGAACGACACCGCTTCCGCGCGCCCGGCAAAGACCTTGACCGAGTCGGGCAAGGTCAGCTCCCGGGTGATACGGGACTCGGCGTCGTGATTGCCGCGAATGACAAGCGTCACGACGCCCGCCTCGTGGAGCCGCCGCAGCTGATCGGCGAGAAACCGCGCCGTCTTCATCGACGTTTGCTCGCCGTCGTAGAGGTCGCCGGCGATCAGGAGCGCATCCACCTGTTCCGAAAGGCACAGATCGATCACGGTGATAAAGGCTTTTCGCGTCGCCCCGCCAATGAGATCGGCGAGTTCAGGGTCGCGCAGCGCCAGCGTCGCCAGCGGCGAATCAAGGTGGACGTCGGCTGTGTGAACGAATCGGAAGGCCATAGCCTTGTCGGAGCTAGACTCCGAAATGGGTAAAGTCACGCGGGCCGTTCCGATCCCAGTGGATAAGGCGCCCTTGTCGCTGCCAGCGCGTTCGGGCATAGACCCGCGGCTGAATCGCGTGAGCGTCAGCCCTCGCTAGTGGAGCAGATCGGGACTTGTTGGACACCCAGCGGAACAGCGTGGCGCGCGATCGAATCGAGAACGAAAAGCTTGTTCGCATCAATCGGTCGCTGCATGCCGCCTGGCGTGACGCGGTTCGCACGCCATGGCGGAATTTCCGCCGTCGGCTGCGTAACGCCCTGCCTGCGTCCAGCGCGGGTGTTCCAGTCTCTCTCGATGTGACGTCACATCTGACGGTCACGCCCTATGAGGGACGCTTGCCGCCCCCGCTCGCGCAATGCGAGGTTGTCGCGCCCTGCGCAATACCGGACCCGAACGCACCCGCTCAGCGTCATTTCGACGAACGCCGAGCGCGTCCACTATATCGATCACACCGTCCATGCGCCGGCGATGATGCTCGAGCATCTCGTCGATCAATACTGGTTTCCGGCGTTCGGCCTGCTCATTTCGCCAGAGGGCCGAGTCTGGCGCCACTCGTTCCTGGTCCCATATCGGGAGGGATACTTGTCGTCGATCAAGGCGATCGTCGACCGGCCGCTGCCGGACGGCGCGCATGAGCGCCGGCTCCATCTCGAACGACTCGCGCGCGCGCCTCGTATCGCCGGCGAACATTTGCTGATCTCAGGCTCGGACAAGCACAATTACGGCCACTATCTGCACGATATCGTGCCGCTGATCGATCTCGGCGCGAGAATGGGCGTTCCGATGCTGACCTGGAGCTTAAAGCCGTGGCAGCGGGCTCTGATCGCCCGGCTCGAGGTCCCGCAGGGCCTCATCCGCGAGATCAGGCCGAGGCCGGTCTTTCTCGAACATGCGATCACCTCGAACAGGTTCACGGGCCTCAGCAGCCAGAACGCGCATCCGCAAAACCGCGAAGCGTTCGGGCGCATTCTCGCCAATGTGCGAAAGCATGCGCCTGCGATGAGCACGCCGCCGCGCGTGCTCATTTGCCGCAGCCCGTCGAACAGCCGAAACCTCACCAATCGGGCGGCGATGATCGAGGCGCTCAAAGCCCTCGGTTTTGTCGCGATCCAGCCGGACAAGCTCAAGTTCGACGAACAGGCGCTTCTGTTCGCTCAGGCGGAGATCATCGTCTGCGAGTTCGGCGCCGCCCTGTCGAACGCCTACTTCTGCCCGCCGCAAACAAAGATCGTCGAGATCATCGCCGAGGGCCAACACGACCCATGGTCCTCGCATTTCTGCGCCATGCTGGGGCTCGAACACGTCGTCCTGTTCCAGCGCCAGTCCGAAGAGGTCCTGGCCAGCATGCCTCGGCATGTGAAGGACTCGACCTTCTCTTACGCGGTCGACGTCCCGAAGCTGGTCGAGACCGTGAAGGCGTTGATTTGAAATAGCGGCGAATAGAGCGCAGTTTCTTCGACGCGAGGTCCGAACCTCATTCGCAAAAGCCGCGTCTCATGCATTGATTGCCGGAACTGCGGCAGGATGGCTCGCCTATGCAGGTCAAGTATCGGTCGTTTACGCCAGCTCTCAATCCGCGGCGCACGAAGCTCGAAGTCCCCGGCTGGGGCGGCGAACGCCAGCCTCGAAAAGACGGGTCGATGGAGCAGGCCTGGCATTGCCTGCCGTTTTCGGAAGGCGCTCGTTACGGAATCGAGTTGTGCTACCCGTATGAAAACGAACTGCGGGTGAGCATAAGCGGGGGTAAGCTTGTGCTTGAGGGCGAGTTCGGGCCCCCGCCCGAAGGGCATGGCGGTGAGTGGCCGCCGTTCCGCGCCTTCGGCGATCTCTATTACACTTACCAGCTGTCGCTCGATCTCAAGGTCGAGGAAGGTTGGGCGATCCGGACAGAGCCGCACCCACGCTTCTACACCGATCCGACGGATACCACTCCGATCGCGGTCCCCGCGCTCATCCGCCGATGGTGGCCGATGATCTTCTTCCTGGTGTTCAAATCACCGCCGGAGGGAAAGACACATATTTTCCGTTTCGGCGAGCCATTCGCCCAAATCCTTGTCGTGCCCGAGGAGGCGACGTTCGACCTCGTCCCGATGTCGGACGAGGAGGCCGCCGAGCGTGAACTGCAGTCGCGGCGCATCTTTCAAAGCCGCAGCACGCTATCCGCCGAGACCGAATGGACGTCGGCCACGAACACAATTTTCGACGGCACTTACCGCCACATTCTCGGCGCCGCGAGCGAAAAGGCCAAGCAGCGCCGCTGATCGAGGCCGCCTTCCCGACACCTTTCCCGCGCCCATCATTCGCTCACGGCAACTGCGCGTACGATCGCGGCGCGTCGTTGGAGCCCCAATCTCGTTAGTAGTAGTTGTGGTGATGGTGGTGGTAGTGTGGTGGTGATAATGATGGTGGTGATGGTGATGATAGTAGTGATGATGATGATGGTGGTGGTAATGATGATGGTGATGATAATATTCGGCCACGACCATCGGCTTTTCTTCAGACGCAGCAGCGTTGCTGCTGCGCTCGTCCTCGGCGCGCAGAACCTTCTCGGCGTTCGGAATGGGATCCAACAACTCGGCGAATGAGCGGGCCGGTTGCAATAGGTTGACTTCGTCGACCGAGGGCGCCGCGGACGCCTGAGAGCCGCCGAGAAGAGCGAGCGCTGAAGCGCCGCCCAGCAGACTCATAATGATCTTGTCCAACTTGTGTCCTTCCCTGCTACCGAGAGAGTGGATGCACAACGAGGATGCAGCGGAAAGAGTTCCGGCGCAAGCAGCCCACCGCGCCGCTCGGCGCTGATTTACTCGCGCGCCACTCGGGCCGACACGGTCGGCGGCGCGAGCTTCTCGTCGGCGAAGCGCTGGCGATAGACGCCGAGGTTTTCGCTGACCCGTTCGACATAGTCGCGCGTCTCATCGAAGGGAATGCGTTCGATCCAGTCAACGAGATCGACCGTTCCGTCACGCGGATCGCCATGCGCCGCGATCCATTGCGTGACCCGACCCGGACCCGCGTTGTACGCGGCAAAGGCAAGTTCGCGTGAGCCGCGTTCGTCTTCGATCAATTGACCCAGGAGCGCCGCGCCGAGCTGGGTGTTGAAGGCGGGATCGACGATCAGGCGGGCGTAGTCGAACTCGACGCCGGCGCGCCGCGCGGTGACGGCCGCGGTCGACGGCAACATCTGCATGAGACCTTTGGCGCCAGCCCCCGAATTCGCATGCCAGATGAATTCGCTCTCCTGCCGCGCGACTGCGTAGACGGTGGGCAGGTCCGTGGAGCCGGGAAGCGGCACGAAGGCCGGCATGCCAACGGCCGGAAACGCCATCGCTTCGAGCGAATGGCCTTGCATAACAGCGATCTTGGCGAATTGAACTTGAGTGCCCGTGTCGTCCCGCTGCTTCACCACCTCGGCCATGGCGGCGAGTTGCAACTCATCATGCCATTGCCGGGCGGCGTCGAACGCGAGCCCTGCCGCGAGATCGTCAAGCCCGTCGCCATAGAGCGCCCTGACCGCGCGGACCGCCTCGTCGCGCCGATCGCCCTCCGCCGCCGCGATTGGCGGGCGCAAAGCGAGACGGGTCTCCCCAAGGCGTTGGGCAGCGAGCTGGCCGTAATAGGCGATCGGCACGCTGGCGGCGCGCGCGTAGAAACTCTTGGCCGCAACGGAGTCGCCCATAGCCTCGGCGGCTCGCCCCTGCCAATAGGCGGCTCGGGCGACGGACAAGGGATTTTCGGCTGCGTTCGCGGCGAGCGCAAAGCGCTTCGCCGCCGAAGGAGCGTCATTCAGGAAGCGCAAGGCGATCCAGCCGGCGTGGAAGGCCGCGTCGACTTGAGCCTCGGACGTATCGGGCCGGACGGTCTGGTCGCAGACTTCAAACGCAAGTCGCGGCTCGTCGAGGTCGAGCAGCGCACGGGCGACCATCTTCCGCTCGCTCCACCATCGATCCGGATTGACCACCGCGGCGCGATCGTGCGGCGCGAGGCTCAGCATGACCGCCGCCTCGTAGACGCGGCCCGCGCGCCGGGCGTACTGGATCCTGGAGAACAGGAGACCGGGATCGTTGCGCAGCGCGGGCGGAACCGCCTTGACCAACCCTGCGCTCATTGGCGCGCGAGCCGCCGCGATGCGGGCCAGGGCAAGGGCCGAGACGTCGGGACCGGCAAGCGCGGCGGCGCGTGCGCCAGCGCTGAGGTAACCGGTGTAGAGCAGGCGGTCGGCCCGATACGCGTGGTCGTCCTTGGTGAGCGCCGCGCCGAATTCGCGCAAGACAACGCTCTCGGTCAGGGCGTCGAAACTGCCCTCGCGCCATAAGGCGCGGATGATCTGCGACGCCTCCTCGGCGTGGCCCGTCGCCTGCGCGGCGCGCGCCGCGGCGATCTTGCCCGCGCTCGATTGCGGCGGCTCGCCGGCGAAGAATGCGCTGACCTGGGCCGGCGCCAGCGGATGCGCGGCCAGTTCGGCTTCCTGCCGCTCGCGAATCCACCCGCGGCTTGGCCAGCTGGGGTGAGCCTCAAGGAAAGCGGCGAGCGACGCGAAGGATGGGTGTGCGTCAGCGCGCAAGGACGCCCATTCCAGCGCCGATCGTTCGGCCGGGTCAGTGGCGGAGGCGGCGAGCGCCATGAGGCCCGCGACGTCGCTCTTCCTGTACAGGATAGCGGCTTGGGAAATGGGCGGCAGGCGGCGGCAAGGCAGCGTCAGCCACCGGCGCGGATAGCACTGGGCCCGGCGCCGGCGCAGACGGCTCTGGAACCGCCGCGGTCGCAGGCGGCGCGACCCCGGAGGGGGCGCCAAGCACGGGCGCCTCGCCCTCAAGGTTGGCGTAGGCGAATTGGACCTTAAAGTCTGTGTTGGACCGCGCAGCCTCGGGCGAAGGCGGGGGAGCGCCGCTCAAGGCCGCGTCCTGTGTCGCCGCGCCAGCGGCGGAAGAGTGCGCTGGGACGCGTTGATCCCCAAGTGTCGGCGGCGCCGCGATCGCTGGGCGCGCCGCCCCGGTGACGCTTGCGGTTTCTGTCGGCGCGGCGTCGAAGCGCGAACCGGGGGCGCGATCGAGCGGCGGCGACTTCGGTCGGCGGAGGACGCCCTTCAGGCGTCCACGCGACGAGGCAAGCCGCGCCGGCAATGGCCAGAAGCGGGCCGAATCGCAACATGGTCATGAGTCCAGTCCTCTTACGTGAGGATGGACCGATCTTGGTGACCAAGATGTAAACCGTACCGCCGAGCGCTGAACCCCTTTCGCCCGCGGCGCGTCGGGGCTATGTGTCCGCATCAATCGATTGGGCGCGAGACGAGACGAGCGGGAGCCATGCAAAAGCGGGCGAAGTTTCACGGGTCGATGACGGCGCTGGTCACCCCGTTCAAGGACGGCAAGATCGACGAGCCGGCCTATCGCGCGCTGATCGACTGGCAAATCACCTCCGGTTCGCATGGTCTGGTGCCGGTCGGAACGACCGGAGAGAGCCCGACGCTCGCGCACGAGGAGCACCGCCGCGCCGTCGACATCTGCATCGACGAAGCGCGCGGCCGGGTTCCGGTGATCGCCGGCGCGGGCTCCAACAACACCGCCGAGGCGATCGAGCTCGCCCGCCACGCCGAGCGAAGCGGCGCGGACGCCGTTCTGGTCGTCACGCCCTATTACAACAAGCCGACGCAGGAAGGCCTCTACCAGCACTTCAAGGCCGTCAACGACGCAATCGGAATTCCGATCATCATCTACAATATCCCCCCGCGAAGCGTCGTCGACATGTCGGTCGAGACGATGAAGCGGTTGTCCGAACTGCCCAACATCGTCGGCGTCAAGGACGCGACCGGCGACGTCGGTCGGGTGTCGCGGCAGCGACACGCCATGGGGTCGGACTTTATCCAACTTTCGGGCGAAGACATGACGGCGCTGGCGGCGATGGCCGCCGGCGGGCACGGCTGCATTTCGGTTAGTGCGAATGTCGCGCCCGGGCCGTGCGCGGAATTGATGGAGGCGACCTTCAAGGGTGACTGGGACCACGCGCTCAAGATCCAGGACCGGCTGACGCCGCTGCACGCGGCAATCTTCGCCGAGCCGGGAGTCAACGGGACCAAATACGCGCTCAGCGTGCTCGGCCGGATTCAGGCCGACACCCGCCTGCCGCTCGTTCCGGTCGGCCCGGCGACCGAGGCCTTGATCCGTCGCGCCATGGTGCATGCGGGCCTCTTGAATGCTTAAGAGCTGATATGGCCGCCGAAAAGGAGAAGCCAAACTTCAAGGTCGTGGCCGACAACCGCCGCGCGCGCTACGACTATGAGATCGGCGAGACGTTCGAAGCCGGCCTGATGCTGACCGGAACGGAGGTCAAATCGCTCAGGACCGGCAAGGCGACAGTCGCCGAGAGCTACGCCGCCGTCGACCGCAGCGGCGAACTCATCCTCTACAACGCCAACATCCCGGAATACCTGCAGGCCAATCGGTTCAATCACGAGCCCAAGCGTCCGCGCAAGCTGCTGCTGCACGCCAAGGAGATCGCCAAGCTCGCAAAGGGCGTCGAGCGCGAAGGCATGACCATCGTTGCGCTCCGCATCTATTTCAACGCCAAAGGCAGGGCCAAGATCGCCATCGCGCTCGGGCGCGGCAAGAAGCTGCACGACAAGCGCGAGACCGAGAAAGTGCGCGACTGGAATCGCGACAAGTCGAGGTTGATGCGCGAGCGGGGTTAGCAAGGCGAAACGCTCTGACCTGCCCCGCCGGTCAGCCGCGGGCGCGACTCCTATCGCCCTCCTTAATCGCGCCAGCCGCTCCCCTCAGGTCGCCGCCTTCAGCGCCTGCTCGAGGTCGGCGAGAATGTCATCGATATGCTCGATGCCGATCGACAGCCGGACGTAGTCGTCCGTCACGCCGGTCGCTTGCTGCTCTGACGGCGTGAGCTGCGAGTGGGTGGTGGTCGCCGGATGGATGGCGAGCGAGCGCGCGTCGCCGATGTTGGCGACGTGATAGAGGAGCTGGAGCGCGTCGATGAATTTGCGGCCCGCGTCCTTGCCGCCCTTGATCTCGAATCCGACCAGGCCGCCCAAGCCCCCCTTCGAGATATTTTTCGGCTCGCCGCTTGGCTTCGCCCTTCTGAACCGACGGATGGATCACGCTCGTCACCGCGGGTTGCTTGCCGAGCCAGGCCGCAACCGCGGACGCGTTGGCCGAGTGGCGCTCCATGCGCAAAGGCAGCGTCTCCACGCCCTGAAGCGTGAGGAAGGCGTTGAACGGCGCCATGGAGGAGCCGAGGTCGCGCAGCAGAGTGGTGCGCGCCTTGAGGATATAGGCGATCGGCCCGAGCGGCTTGGCCGCTTCGGCTCCACACCGCGCCGTGGTAGCTGGGATCGGGCGTGTTGAGCGCGGGCTGGCGCTCCTTGTGCTCGTCCCACGGGAAATTGCCGCCGTCGACGATGAGGCCGCCGATCGAGGTGCCGTGACCGCCGAGATATTTGGTCGACGAATAGACGACGATCGCCGCGCCGTGTTCGAACGGCCTGGTCAGGATCGGCGCCGCGGTGTTGTCCATGATCAAGGGAACGCCAAGCGGACGGCCGATCGCGGCCACTTCCGCGATCGGGAACACGATCAGCTTCGGATTGGGCAGCGTCTCGGCATAGTAGGCGCGGGTGCGCGCGTCGGTCGCTTTGCGGAAATTCTCAGGATCGGCCGGATCGACGAAGCGCACCTCGATCCCCTGGTCCTTCATCGTGTTGGCGAACAGGTTCCAGGTGCCCCCGTAGAGGTCGGTCGAGGAGACGATGTTGTCGCCCGCGCGCGCCAGGTTCTGGATCGAAAAGGCCGAGGCCGCCTGACCGCTGGCGAGCGACAGCGCCGCCGCGCCGCCCTCGAGCGCCGCGACGCGCTTTTCGAGCACGTCGTTGGTCGGGTTCATGATGCGGGTGTAGATGTTGCCGAGCTCCTTGAGCGCGAACAGATTGGCGGCGTGCTCGGCGCTCTGGAACTGATAGGAGGTGGTCTGGTAGATCGGCACCGCGACGGCGCCCGTCGCCGGGTCAGCGCGCCAACCAGCGTGAAGCGCCAGAGTTTCGACTTTGTGAGACATGGATTTCTTCCCTGCTGTTGCCGCTTGCGTCGCTAGTCTACGCAAGCCCAATGCGACGGACGAGGGCGATCGGATATTACGATTTCATCAAGCTGCTTATCTTTTAACCTGTATGAATTAGGTGGAATGACTCGACCATACCGAGTCCATAGCTGCTCCGCAAGGCGACGCCTGTCCGCCAAAGTCAAGGTTTCGGAGCCTATCGGCCCGTCGTTTCCGCGGCGCCCCGCCCGCGGCGTCGAAATTCACTCCGACTTCTGTATTGTCGGGGCGCGAATCGTAGGCCGCAGGATCGCGCGGCCCGAGTCGAATGGAGCGGCCTATGAGCATCCGCCACGAACCCGAGGAGCGTCTGCGCAGATTTCACCTGCCGCACGCTCATCTCGAATCGGCCTTCGGAAACGACTGGTTCGGGAGAAAAGCGGAGGATTTCGCCCGCTTCTTCGGCACGCCGACGTTCCTGATCGCGCAGACGTTCATCGTCGCGCTGTGGATCTGGGTCAACGCCGCCGGCTGGACCCAGTTCGACGTCTATCCGTTCATTCTGCTCAACCTCGCCTTCTCGACCCAGGCGGCCTATGCCGCGCCGTTGATCCTGCTGGCGCAGACCCGTCAGGCCGACCGCGACAAGGTTACGAGCCTCGCCGACGCCCAGCATCGCGAGGAGCTTCACCAGATCAGCGAGCAGCGCCAGGCGCAGATGCGCGAGCAGTCTGGGATGCTGATCGAAATGCTGCAGCAGAACACCGCGCTTACCGAGCGGGTGGAAGCCCTGCTCAAGCAGAATACCGATCTCACGGAGACGGTCCGGACCCTCGTCGAAAGGATCGACGCGGTGACCAGCGAAGTCCATGCGTGCGTGAAGCCGGCCGCGCGCGGCTGAACGGCCCCGTCCGCCCGCCGAAACCGTCTACCTGTCGATGAACTCGATCGTTTGCTCGAGCGCGGCGGGCGAAACCCTGAACAGGCCTGTATAGGGCATGCCGAGTTCGAGGATGAGAAGGATCGCAAACGCGATCGACAGCGCTCCGAAAGTGAGGGCCGCGGTGACCAGCGCGTTGCTCGGGGCGTATAAGCCCATGCCGAAAAAGAGCGCCGCCGTCCAAAAGACCAGGATCGCGATCAGAACCCACGACACCGGCCCGCTCGCGATCTGGAGGGAGATCAAGAGCCGCGATTGTTCGACCATGCTGGCGTATTGGTTGGCGGTCGCCAGCGCCGCCTTCTGCGCGTCGGTTTTTGGCTGAAGCGTCGCGAGATAGTCGCTGATCGCCTGCCCAGCGGCGAGGGGCGGCCCGACCGTCAGCAACGCGGGGTCGACCGTGCCCGCCGCCCCAGATCGCCCCATAGGCTTTCTCCATTCCCGCTTTGAGTTGGTCGCGCATCGGCTTGGTCTCGGGCCCAAATTGCCCGAGCGCCTGATCGAGCCTCAGGATCTGGGCGGAGAAATTCTCCAGGTTCGTCCGCTGAGCCGAGAAATAGCCCCAGCTCACGCCAATGAGGGTTCCGAGGACCAGCGCGAGAAGAAGGCTGACCAGCCCCGAAACCTGGCCGACCACAGCCTTCGTATCGCCCGTCTTGTGCTCATCGACGAGCTTTGTTTGCAGAGCGAGGCCGGCATAGCCGGCGACCATGAACAAGACGAAAATCAGTACGCAGATAAGAAGAATGCTCATTGTAATGACCCGCCAGCCCTGCCCGCTGGCGCCCTAACCGACCCGTTGCGGAATATCAAGCCGAGACAGAGGAGGGAGCGGCGAGAACGCATATGCCGACCTTGGGTCGACCGAGTCTATATTACTAATTATTATAGTTGTACGTAGCTAGCTGTAATATACAGGACAATTTCAATATCCCTCGCGTTCCTCCCTTGCCCTGCTCTCTACCTCGCGCCCCGCCGTCGGCTCCGCACGACAAGAACAGCGAGCATGGCCGCGATGGGTCGGCGGACGGGCTGAAGCCAGAATTGTGCGGAGTTGCAGAAAAATGAGCTTAAGCGATTGAAAGAATTGAGTCGCGCGCAGAATGGCACACCCCCGAAACCGGCCCGCGCCGGCCCATGTTTTCACGTGAAACCCATTGGCTCGCCTAACGCCGACATTGCCAACAATTCATGGCGGCGCGGCCCCGCCGCCCTTCTAATGGCCCACCCGGTCTGCTAGTGCGCGTTCTCCTTTTTTGCTGTCCCCTCAAGGTCCTGCCCATGCGCATGTGGAGCCTCGCCGCTTTCGCTATCCTCGCCCTCGTCCTCGGGGCGTTCAAAGAAAACGGGATGACGCTTCTGATCGGCGTCGCCTCGGCGCTGGCCGCGGTCGCCTCGCTGCCGCGCTGGCGGATGTCGACCTTCCTCACCCTCCTCTGCGACTTGTTCGCGATCGAAACGGTGCTGTTCGGCTTAGCCGACCTGGCCGCGCTCATGGGCTATTGGCCCCAGAGCCTCGAGGAATATCAACTCCCGACCTATCTGCCGCTGGCGACAGCGCTTTTCATTCTCGCCATTTTCGCCGTCTCGCATTTTCGCCTGGTGCGTAGAATGATGACGATCGCCGATCCGTTCTTCGCCGCGCGGACCCCGATCTCGATCCGGCCCTTGCCATCTCGGCCGATCATCCTGCGGCAGGACCTCTACGCCCGCATCAACGTCTACTTCCTCATCCTGATCAACCAGTTCCAGGTGGCGCTGGCGCTGCGCTTCAACTTCTTCCAGCGAGATTTCGGCAACGCCATTCAGGTCGCCGACGAAGCGCACCGGGTCGCGTTCTGGTACCAGCTCATGGTCGTCTTTATACCGCTGGCGACGATCGCCATCGTCTCCGGCATCGTCGAGTTCTTCGTCGCCTCAAATTTCGTGCTGCAATGGCGCCGATGGATGACGGCCTCCTTCACCTCGCGCTGGCTCATGCACTCGATGCATTACAAGCTGGCGCTTTCCGCCAGCGCCGCCAAAGATCCCGACCAAGCGCCGTCGGAAGAGTTCCCGGATCAGCACGTCCCAACCGACAACCCCGATCAGCGTATCTCGCAGGACATCGGCGGCTTCATCAACGGCACCGGCACGGGCATCAATTCCGGCAACGTCGGCATCTACAACTACACCATCCAGGCGATCGCCTCGGCGACCAATCTGGTCTCGTTCTCGATCATCCTGTGGGGAATCTCCAACTCGCTCAACGCGCCAATTTTCGGAGTGCGAATCCCAGGCTTTCTGTTCTGGGTCGCGGTCCTCTACGCCTGCCTTGCCACGGGCATCACCCAGCTCATCGGCCGCAGCCTGTCCAGGCTCTACTTCCGCCAGCAGGCAGTCGAGGCGAACTTCCGCTTCGATCTCGCGCGCATCCGCGAATACAGCGAACAGATCGCGCTTCTCAAGGGCGAGGACCGCGAGATCGATCGCGCCGGCAGCGTGTTTGGCGAGGTGGTGCGGACCGTTCGTCGGATCATCCATGTTCGGACCTGGCTGATCGCCTTCAATCAGTTCTACAGCCAGATTTCCGTCATCATTCCCTACGTCGTCGTCGCGCCGTTCTACTTCGCGAAAATCGTCGACTTCGGCCGTTTCAATCAGTCGGCCGACGCATTCGGCAACGTCAACGGCGCGATGAACTTCTTCGTCGACCGCTACATCGGCCTCGCTGACTTCCGCGCCACGATCGAGCGTCTGACCTCGTTCGAGGACGCCTTCGACCGCACGGTCGCGGACGAGAAAAAGACGCCCGCGTCTGACGGCGGCGCCGTCGCAGGCCCCTGCCCTGTCGCTGAACGACGTCGATCTCGCGTTGCCCGACGGCCGCAAGCTGGCTCATATCGACGACTTGGTGCTGGTCCCCCAGGAGCCGACGCTGCTTCGTCGGACCCTCGGGGATCGGCAAGTCGACGCTCTTTCGCGCCATCGCGGGCTTGTGGCCGTACGGCTCAGGCGAGATCCATCAGCCGGCCTACGCCAAGCTCATGCTGTTGCCGCAGCGCCCCTATATTCCGATCGGACCTTTGCGTGAGGCGCTCGCCTATCCGGCGGCAAGCGCGAATTTCTCCGACGCAGAAGCTGACAGAGACACTGATCAAGGTCGGCCTGCCCGCGCTCGCGGACCGTCTCGACGACAACGAGAATTGGCAGATGCGGCTGTCCGGCGGCGAGCAGCAGCGGCTCGGGGTCGCGCGCGCGCTGCTGGCCGAGCCGGACTGGCTGTTCCTCGACGAATCAACCGCCTCCCTCGACGAGAAGAGCGAGGCCAATCTTTATCGCGCGATTGTCGAAACGCTGCCTCGCACGACGATCGTCTCGATTGGCCATCAGGCGACGATCAATCAGTTCCACAAGCGGCGAATCGCGTTTGAGGCGCACGACGGCGCCCCGGCCACGGTCAGCGCGAGCCAGAGCCTGCGGCGTGATTGCGGAATAGGCTTAAAGCGAGCGGGCGAGCCGCAGCGCGCCGCGCGGTCCCTTGATGACGAGGTCGCCGTTCACCAAGTCCCACTCTGGGTTGCCGATCAGCGCAGACAGGAAACCCAGTTCGAGCTGCATAATGTCCTTGGGGCACTGCTTTTTGGTCAGCGCATAGGGACCAACGGCGAGATGCTGGTCCTTGACCGGATACAGCGTCGCGGACCACGAATTGCAGCCGGTGAAGCCTGAACCGCGCAGCGTCCCGTCGATTTTCAGGCTGATGTCCAATCCGGGCGGCACTGGCTTGCCGTTGAGCTCCTTGAGCGACCAGGTCTGGTCGAGCGGAAAATTCTTCTGCAGTGGCGGCAGCGGCTTGGGGGTGTCATCCTCTTCGCTTTTCGGGCCCTTCTGCCCGGCAGCGTAAGCCGTGGTGGCGAAACACAGGGCTACGGCGACGGCAGCCACCACTGAGATCGATTTCAGCATGTGAGTTGGACCTCGATATCCGGAGGCGACGGCCCCTCGTTCAAGAAATTCCCTGGCGCTCGGAGATCCGCCCGGCAAGGCCTCTCTGACCCCAGAGCTAGCATTTTTTGTGGCGAAAGCTCCAGCCTGACCCTTGAAATTGCGCCGGTCCAGCCAAAAATTATCGGCGTGGGGCCAAAGGGCTTCACCCGCGGCAGCGCGCAGCCAATGTCTGGGGCGCAGGCCGTCATGTCGCTCAACCAAGAGGATGTGGTCATGAATTACGATCTTTCACCATTCTACCGTTCCACCGTCGGCTTCGATCGTCTGTTCTCGATGCTCGACAGGGTCGCCGGAGGCGAGCAGAACGCCCCGACTTATCCGCCTTACAACATCGAGCGGACCAGCGAAAACGCCTATCGCATCACCCTCGCGGTAGCCGGATTCGCCGAGGACGAATTGTCGGTCGAGACCCGCGAGAACACGCTAACCGTGCGCGGCTCGAAGGAGACTGCCCACGAATACCGACGGGAAGCGCGAAGTCCTCTACCAAGGCATCGCCGCGCGCGCGTTTGAGCGCCGATTCCAGCTTGCCGACCACGTCGTGGTCACAGGCGCGGCCAGCGAGAACGGTCTGCTGCACATCGACCTCGTTCGCGAGGTCCCCGAAGCGCAGAAGCCGCGCACCATTGCGATCAACAAGGGCGCCAAGACCATCCAAGCCGTCAAAGCGCCTTCCGCCCAGGCTGCGTAAGCCGAGCGGCGCTGAGCGCAGAAAAATCAGGGCGTCCCGGTGGGGCGCCCTTTTTCGTCTATTCGAACAGCGCCGGGGGAACGATGCTCACCTTCGGTTTGTCGCTGGCCTCGGCGGACGAGCCTCGCGTCGCGGGCGCGGCGGCTGGCGAGACGTTGTCGACCTCGTCGGACGGGAGTTCGATCTTCGACGATCGGCAAGCCTGTCCTCCGGCGTCGCCGCCTCGCGTGGCGCGGGAGGCGGTAGAGGCGGGTTTGACGGGAGCTTGGTCGCCGCCGCCTCGCGTTCGGTGGAAACCGACTTCGGCTTGGGCTTCGTTCCGGCCGGCGCTTCCCCGGCGCCATATGGACTGATGGCCGCCGGAATATGGACGTTCGCTGGACCGCCGTAAGGTTTCTTCACCGCCGGCGCCGTTGCTGGGCGGCCGGAGAAGCCAGGGCTCCCCACGCCGCGGCGGCGGCTCGCCAAACTCTTCGTCCCGAGCGGCGAGCGCAGGTCCCCACATTCGACCAGGGGCGACGAAGCGCTCGAGGATCTGCCCGCTTCTGGCGTCGACAACGAGGCGCTGATACCCGGCCGGGCCAGCGCTGACGTCGGCGAGATAAACCCCTGGCCGGCGCACGAGCGGCGCTGTCAACACATATCCTTGCGCCTCGAGACTCCGCTCGATCTCGCCCGGCCACGCGGCTCCCCAAGGCGGCGCCCATTGGGCCATCGCGGGAGGAACGAAGGCAAAAGCAATGAGCCCGCCGAGCGCCGAACTCGTTAGGCAAAGACGCAGCGCTCTATTCATCCTGGTCGTCATGCTTTGTCGCTCCAGGGTCTCCCTTCGACGATTTGTGGCGCCGAATACGGCGCGGTTACGGCGTCGCTGCGGCCGATTCCGGGACGACGGCGCAAATGCTCGATGAGCCGATCAATTTCGCTTGATTCGGTTTCGAACGACGCCACCAACCTGACCAACGTTTCGCCATTTCGAGGCGCGCGCTCCGGCGCGAGCGACCGCGTGCTCCACTCGTGGAACACCGCCCCGGCGGCCCGCCATCGATCGACCATTGCTTTCGGCGCCACGACAAAGACTTCGTTGGCCTCCGTCGGCCACGCGAGGCGCACGCCTGGCGTCGCTGCCAGACCGCGAGCGAGCCGACGCGCCGAGGCGTTTGCTCGTTCCGCCAGCCGCAACCAGAGTCCATCAGTGAGGTAGGCCTCCATTTGCGCGCCAAGGAAACGCCCTTTGGACAAGGTCTGGCCGCCGCGCTTGCGCTGAAAGGCGAAATTCGCCGCGCGTGCGGCGTCGAAAAACAGGACGGCTTCGCAAGCCAGCGCGCCATTCTTCGTTGCGCCAAGAGTGAGAATGTCGACCCCGGCCCGCCAGGTCATGTCGGCCGGCGTCGCCTTGGCCGAAATGAGCGCGTTGGCGAAGCGCGCCCCGTCCATATGCACGCTGATCCCGTTGCGGTGAGCGATCGAACTGAGCTCCGAAACCTCGCTCACGCCGTAGACCGTCCCCGCTTCAGTCGCCTGGGACAGCGAAAGCGCGCCCGGCTGCGCAGACTTCACCAGCCCGCGCGGAAACCTCTCCAAGGTCTCTCGCAGGCCTTCGGGAGTGATCTTGCCGCCCTCCCCGGCGATGCCGACCAGCTTCGCCCCGCCGGCGAAGAACTCAGGCGCGCCGCATTCATCGTCGTGGATATGCGCTTCCTCGTGGCAGAAAACCGCATCCCAGGGGTTGACGAGCGCCGAAAGCGCGAGCGCGTTCGCCGCCGTTCCGGTCGCCACCAGGAAAGCAGCGACTTTGGTCTCGAACGCTTCGCTGAGAAGCGCTTGCGCGCGCTCAGTGTATTCGTCGGCCCCATATGCGGGCGCGTAAACGCGCGACGACGCCACGATCGCGTCCAGAATCTGCGGCGCCACACCAGCGCCGTTGTCGCTACCGAAATTCATGCTTGCTCCGTCGAATTCGAGGTGACAATCTGCGTCAAGTTGCATCGTCATGGCAATTCGCGCTGGCGCCTGATCGAGCGGCAAAAAAATGCGTGTCGACCGCTTGTGTCGGCGATCCATTTCTGTCATGTTCGGGAAATAGGACAGCTGTGCTGACCATTTTTGGCGCGCTGAGGCTAAGGCTTCGGCGCCAACAGAAGAGCAGGGCTCAAGCGTTGTCGAATCAAACGACAAAGACGGATCGAAAAAAATCCGACGCGTGACGCCCTTGAGCTGCGCGCTAGCAGCCGCCTTTGTCCATGATACGCCTAAAAATTTGTGATACGGTCGCACCAAGTCCGCGACTGCCCCGGGAGCGGAGACATGAACGCCACAACTCGAGCGACGTTCGATGAGTCGCGCGGCGACATTCGCGAAGGCCAACCCAGGCCGGGATCCGCTGACGCCGCCGGCGCAAGCCCTCTACAATCCTTCCAACGAGCACGATTCCTGCGGCGTCGGCTTCGTGGCCGACATGAAGAATCGCAAGTCCCACGACATTCTCGAAAAGGGCCTGCAGATTCTGATGAACCTCGACCACCGCGGGGCGGTGGGCGCGGATCCCTCGCTCGGCGACGGCTGCGGCGTGTTGACTCAAATCCCGCACGCGTTCTTCGCGCCCGAATGCGCGAAGTTGGGCTTCGAGCTGCCAACGCAGGGCCATTATGCGATCGGCCAGTTCTTCATGCCGCGGCAGGCCGAGGCGCGCCGGCAGGTGCGAGAAATCGTTGAGGAGGCCGTCGCGGCTCGAAGGCCTGAGCATACTCGGCTGGCGCGATGTGCCGGTCGATAATTCCGACCTTGGCGAGCGCGTGAAGGCGGTCGAGCCGGTGATGCAGCAGATTTTCATCGGACGCCCCGCCGAACTGGCGAGCGAAGATGATTTCGAGCGGCGGCTCTATGTCGTCCGCAAGGTTGTCTCCAATCGCGTGTTCGCGATTGGGACGCTGGAGATCCTCGAATATTACCCGGTCTCGATGTCCGCCCGAACCATTGTCTACAAAGGCATGGTGCTGGTGCGGCAGCTTGCGCCCTACTACCGTGACCTGTTGGACCCCCGTTACGAGACTGCCCTGGCGTTGGTCCATCAACGGTTCGCGACCAACACGTTTCCGTCCTGGCGTCTCGCGCATCCTTATCGGCTGGTCGCGCACAACGGGGAAATCAACACGCTGCGGGGCAACGTCAACTGGATGGCGGCGCGACAGGCGAGCGTCAACTCGGAACTCTTCGGCGCCGATATCTCGAAGCTGTGGCCGATATCCTATGAAGGCCAGTCGGACACCGCCTGCTTCGACAACGCGCTCGAGTTTCTCGTTCAAGGCGGCTACTCGCTCAGTCACGCGATGATGACGCTGATTCCGGAGGCCTGGGCCGGCAATCCGCTGATGGACGAGGAGCGCCGCGCTTTCTACGAATATCATGCCGCACTGATGGAGCCGTGGGACGGCCCGGCGGCGGTCGCGTTCACGGACGGGCGCCAGATCGGCGCGACGCTTGATCGTAACGGCCTCAGGCCTGCTCGCTATTTCGTCACAGACGACGATCTTGTCGTTCTGGCGTCGGAGATGGGCGTCCTGCCGGTGCCCGAAGAGACCATCGTCACCAAGTGGCGCTTGCAGCCCGGAAAGATGCTGCTGGTCGATCTCGAGCAGCATCGCATCGTCTCAGACGGGGAAATCAAGCAGACGCTGTCGCGCGCCCAGCCCTACAGCGCTTGGCTTCGCGAAGGCCAGATCGTGCTCGAGGACCTCAACCCTGTCGAGCCCCGCACGTTGCGCACTGATGTGCCGCTGCTCGATCGCCAGCAGGCTTTCGGTTACACTCAGGAAGATCTGACGATCCTGCTCGCGCCGATGGCGTCCACCGGCCAGGAAGCGGTCGGCTCGATGGGCACGGACACGCCGATTTCGGCGCTGTCGTCGAAGTCGAAGCTGCTCTACACCTACTTCAAGCAGAACTTCGCTCAGGTCACCAATCCGCCGATCGACCCGATCCGCGAAGAGCTGGTGATGAGCCTCGTCTCCTTCATCGGACCGCGGCCCAATCTGTTCGACCTTGATGGCGCAGCCAGGCGGAAGCGCCTCGAGGTGCGCCAGCCGATCTTGACCAACGAGGATCTCGAGAAGATCCGCAGCATCGGTCATCTGGAAGATTCGTTCGACACCAGAACCCTCGACATCACCTATCCGGTGAAGAAGGGCGCAGCCGGCATGAGCGAAGCGCTCAGGCGACTTTGCGAACGCGCGGAATCGGCGGTCCATGGCCGCTATAACATCATCATCCTTTCGGATCGCATGGTCGGACCGGATCGAATCCCAATTCCGGCCCTTCTGGCGACCGCAGCCGTCCACCATCATCTCATCCGCAAAGGCCTGCGCACCTCTGTTGGCCTGGTCGTAGAAACAGGCGAGGCGCGCGAGATCCATCACTTCGCCTGTCTCGCCGGCTACGGCGCAGAAGCGATCAATCCTTACCTCGCCTTCGAGACGTTGACGGCGATGACGAAGGATTTGCCGGAGCCGATCAGCGGCTATGAGGCGGTCAAGCGCTTCATCAAGTCGGTCGACAAGGGCCTTCTCAAGGTCATGTCGAAAATGGGGATTTCGACCTACCAATCCTACTGCGGCGCGCAGATTTTCGATGCTGTGGGGCTGTCGCGCGCGTTCATCGACGAATTCTTCTTCGGCACCGCGACCTCGATCGAGGGCGCGGGCCTGGACGAAATCGCGCAGGAGACGCAGCGCCGCCATGCGGATGCGTTCGGCAATTCTCCGGTCCTGAGCACGGCGCTCGAAGTCGGCGGCGAATACGCCTACCGCGTGCGCGGAGAGACCCACAGTTGGACGCCAGAGACGGTTTCGCTGCTGCAGCACGCCGTTCGCGGCAACGCTCGCGATCGTTATGACGCCTTCGCCAAATTGCTCAACGAACAAGGCGCGCATTTGCTGACGATCCGCGGGCTCTTCCGTATCAAGACCGCGGAGGATGACGGACGGGCGCCAGTTCCGCTCGACGAGGTTGAGCCCGCCGTTTCGATCGTCAAGCGCTTTTCGACAGGCGCGATGTCGTATGGTTCGATCTCGCGCGAGGCGCATACCACGCTCGCCATTGCGATGAACCGAATTGGCGGCAGGTCAAATACCGGCGAGGGCGGCGAAGAATCCGATCGCTACAAGCGAATGGCCAATGGCGACTCGATGCGCAGCGCCATCAAGCAGGTCGCCTCTGGCCGCTTCGGGGTGACCGCGGAATATCTTGTCAACTCCGACATGATGCAAATTAAAATGGCGCAGGGCGCAAAGCCCGGCGAAGGCGGACAATTGCCTGGCCATAAGGTCGATGCAGTAATCGCAAAGGTGCGTCACTCCACCCAGGGCGTAGGTCTCATCTCACCGCCGCCACACCATGACATCTATTCGATCGAAGACCTGAAGCAGCTCGTCTACGACCTGAAGAACGTCAATCCGCAGGCTCAGGTTTCGGTCAAGCTGGTGTCCGAGGTCGGTGTCGGCACAGTCGCAGCGGGAGTTGCGAAGTGCAAAGCGGACCACGTCACGATCTCGGGCTTCGAGGGTGGCACCGGAGCTTCGCCACTGACCTCCATCAAGCATGCCGGAAGCCCATGGGAGATCGGTCTCGCAGAGACTCATCAGACGCTGGTGATGAATGGCCTCAGATCCCGCATCGCCGTGCAAGTCGACGGTGGCGTGCGCACAGGTCGCGATGTCGTGATCGGCGCGCTTCTCGGTGCAGACGAGTTCGGCTTCGCCACCGCTCCGCTGATCGCGGCCGGCTGCATCATGATGCGCAAATGCCATCTAAACACCTGCCCGGTCGGGGTTGCGACGCAAGACCCGGTTCTGCGCAAGCGCTTCGTTGGTAAGCCCGAGCACGTCATCAACTATTTCTTCTTCGTCGCTGAGGACGTACGCGAATTGATGGCCAAACTTGGCTATCGGACGTTCGACGAAATGATTGGCCAGCGGCAGATGCTGGACCGGGACAGGCTCAACGAGCATGCCAAGGCGCAAGGGCTCGACTTTTCGAACCTCTTCTTCAAGCCCACGTCCTGGCCGGAGGACACCATTTATCGAAGCGTTGCTCAGGACCACGGACTTGAGAACGTACTCGACCGACGCCTCATCGCCGATACGAAGGAGGCGATCGAACGGGGCAAGCACGTGCGTCTCGATCTTTCCATTCGCAACGCCGATCGTTCGACCGGGGCGATGTTGTCGGGTGTCATCGCCAAACGATACGGCCACACCGGCCTGCGCGACGAGGCGATTCATATCAAGTTCAAGGGAGCAGCAGGTCAGAGCTTCGGGGCCTTCCTCGCGAAGGGCGTTACCCTTGAGCTTGAGGGAGAAGCGAATGACTATGTCGGCAAAGGCTTGTCGGGCGGCCGCATCGTCGTCTACCCGCCGGTGGAAGCTACGAAACTAACGCCGGAGACATCGATCATCGTCGGCAACACCGTTCTTTATGGCGCAACCGCCGGCGAATGCTATTTTCGTGGTGTGGCGGGCGAGCGCTTTGGTGTACGCAATTCCGGCGCGATTGCGGTCGTCGAGGGGACAGGCGACCATGGTTGTGAGTATATGACCGGCGGCGTCGTCGTGGTTATCGGCGAGACGGGCCGCAACTTTGCCGCGGGCATGTCGGGCGGTATCGCCTATGTGCTCGACGAGGCCGGTACATTCGCCGAACGCTGCAATCTGGCGATGGTGGAGCTCAATCCAGTCGCCGCGGAGGAAGAGGTGATGCAGCGCCATCTGCATTCTGGCGGCGATCTCGAGCATCACGGCAGAGTCGACGTGATGGGCGATATGAGCCGGTTCGACGCCGAGCGACTGCATCAGCTGATCGTCAACCACGCGCGTTACACAGGCTCGAGTCGCGCGCGACAAATCCTGGAAGATTGGGAGACATATCTGCCAAAATTCCGCAAGGTGATGCCGGTCGAGTACCGACGCGCGCTGGCTGAGCTCGCGGCGCAAAGCGGACCCCGGATGCTAGTTGCTGGAGAGTGAGGCAACGCCGGCCTAAGGGTTCGCTTAGGGCTCTTAGAACGGCGAGCTTGTGAATTGCCGCCGACCTCGGCTGCATCGACCAGCGGCAGGGGCGCGGCGGCCCCGGCAAAGTTCTTGCAAGGTGAAGTGGGCGCGGTATTGAAGCGGACCGAGCCCGGGCCGTGAGATCGGGAGCGGCGATGCGGCTCTAGGGTGACAAGATGGGCAAGGTCACGGGGTTCTTGGAGATCGATCGCGCGGACCGGCGTTACGCGCCGGCCTCCGACCGAATTCGCCACTATCGCGAGTTCATGCTGCCGTTAAGCGAGGAGGCGACGCGTAATCAGGCGTCGCGCTGCATGAATTGCGGCATCCCCTATTGTCACATCGGCTGTCCGGTCAACAACCAGATCCCCGACTGGAATGACCTTGCATATCGCGGCGATTGGCAGGAGGCGGCTCGCAATCTGCTCTCGACCAACAACTTTCCTGAATTCACCGGCCGCGTTTGCCCCGCGCCCTGCGAGGCCTCCTGTACGCTCAACATCCAGGACTCCCCGGTGACCATCAAGACAATCGAATGTGCGATCATCGACCGCGCCTTCGAGGAAGGATGGGTGAAGCCGGAGCCCGCCGACCGCAAGACCGGGAAGACAATCGCCGTCATCGGGTCGGGTCCGGCAGGTCTCGCTTGCGCCCAGCAGCTCGGGCGGGCCGGTCATCAAGTTCACGTCTATGAGAAGAGCGCTAAAGCGGGCGGTTTGCTGCGCTATGGCATTCCAGATTTCAAGATGGAGAAACGCCACATCGACCGCCGCATTGAGCAGATGGAGGCCGAAGGCGTTGTCTTTCACTATAACGCTCATGTCGGCAATACGATCAGCACGGGGGCGATTGTCGACGGCCATGACGCCGTCGCGCTCGCCGGCGGCGCCGAGGCGTCGCGTGATCTGCCTATTCCAGGGCGCGATCTCGCCGGCGTTCACTTTGCGATGGAATTTCTCCCTCAGCAGAACCGGCGGGTGTCCGGCGAGCCGGTCGTCACAAATGAGCCGATCCTCGCCGGCGGCAAGCACGTTGTGGTGATCGGCGGCGGCGACACGGGGTCGGACTGCATCGGCACCTCAATCCGCCAGGGGGCGCTGAAGGTCACCCAGCTCGAGATCATGCCGATGCCGCCCAAGGTCGAGGACAAGCTGCTGACCTGGCCAAATTGGCCCCTCAAGTTGCGGACCTCTTCAAGTCACGAGGAAGGCGCCGAGCGCGATTTCGCGGTGACGACGCTCGCCTTCGAAGGCGAGAACGGCGTCGTGACCGGCCTCAGATGCGCGCGCGTCGACGAGAAGTTCAAGCCGATCGAGGGAACCGACTTCACGCTCAGAGCGGAGCTCGTGCTGCTCGCGATGGGCTTCGTCTCGCCGCTCAAGGAAGGCATGCTGACGGAACTCGGCGTGGCGCTGGACAAGCGAGGCAACGTCGAAGCCGACACAAGCTTGTATGCCTCCTCCCGCGCCAAGGTCTTTGCCTGCGGCGATATGCGGCGCGGCCAGTCGTTGGTTGTCTGGGCCATCCGCGAAGGCCGCCAATGCGCGGCGGCGATCGATGAGGCTCTGATGGGGTCGACGGTCTTGCCGAGGTAGCTGCCGAAACTTCCGCGACCCGTGCGCCTTATGCCGGGATGCGGTCGTCGTTGGGCGACGGCTCACGCAGCACGTAGCCGCGGCCCCAGACTGTTTCGATATAATTGCGGCCGCTCGACGCCGTCGCCAGTTTCTTGCGCAATTTACAGATGAAAACGTCGATGATCTTGAGTTCCGGCTCATCCATGCCGCCATAGAGATGGTTGAGAAACATCTCCTTGGTCAGCGTTGTGCCCTTGCGCAGCGAGAGCAGTTCCAGCATCTGATACTCTTTGCCGGTCAGATGGACACGCGCTCCGTCGACTTCGACCGTCTTTTGATCGAGGTTGACGGTAAGGTCGCCGGTGATGATGACGGACTGCGCGTGTCCCTTTGAACGACGGACGATGGCGTGGATCCGGGCGACGAGTTCGTCCTTGTGGAACGGCTTGGTGAGGTAGTCGTCGGCGCCGTGGCCAAGTCCTTTGACCTTGTCCTCGATGCCGGCCATTCCGGACAGGATCAGAATGGGCGTCTTTATCTTGGTGACCCGGAGCGAGCGCAGCACCTCGTAGCCGGACATGTCGGGCAGGTTGAGGTCGAGCAAAATGATGTCGTAATCATAGAGCTTGCCAAGGTCGATGCCCTCTTCGCCGAGGTCTGTGACATAGACGTTGAAGTTCTCCGACTTCAGCATCAATTCAATGCTCTGTGCGGTCGCAGTATCGTCTTCGATCAAAAGTACCCGCATGTTAGGCTCCCAGCCTCGCCCGTCGCTTCGTGACCGCGGTTATGTACGTCGCACCCGTGCCCAATCCTCGCTGGCGAGACCTCGGGCCGATTCGAATTGAACACTGACCGCCATTGGTTAACAAACCCTGATTCATTTGCGCAAGTCCCCTGACCGCATGCCGAATGATATTAGTAACAATTTGATAAGAAACAGTATTTCACGAGAATAAAAATTAATGCATCACATCAACAAACGCGTCTAACAGATTCATCGGACTCAGGGTTGGGCGATCGAGTTGAAAAACCATGTCTCCCCGTGGAATATCATCAGGAGATTGTCCCGTCCTTCCACTCCGCGCCCCGAGCTCGATTGTTAACGACCGCGGTAAAAGAACTCCTAACGCACCGAACCACATCCGGACTTTGCTGCTTGTCCCGAACCGAATATCGGCATCGACACTGAGCCGACGGACTCTGCGTCCCTGACGTAAGAAAGAAGAAACCTTCGTCATGCATCGTCCAGCCGTCTCGTAGTCGTGACCAGAGGATCGTGACGTCCTCTCGCGTTGGGGATTGTTAAGGAGTGCGCCGGAATGAAGTCGCGGGACACGCTTATTCGTCTGAAGCGCTTTCAACTTGAGGAGAAGCGCCGCCGTGTTCGGCAGATCGAGATGATGCTGGCCGAGTTTACGCGCATGACCGGCGACCTCGATCGCGAGATCGCCAACGAAGAGAAGCGCGCCGGCATCGCCGACCCCACCCATTTCGCCTATCCGACCTACGCCCGGGCGACGTCGGTCAGACGCGACAATCTCAAGAGCTCGATCGCAGAGCTTCTGGGTCAGATCGACGAGGCGAAGGCGGCGCAGGAGGAGGCCGAGGCCGAACTCCTCAAATTCGAGACACTTGGAAGTGCGTGACAAAACCAACGATCGCTTGGCCGAAGCTGTCGCGCAGGCCTGAGGGCGGCCGTTCGCTTTCGTGGGTGAACCGGAACACGCTCGACGAGGACCGTGTCGCAATATTCTGTGATGCGAACAGCTTTCCCGCGCCGCATCTCGAATATCCAGCAATAGCGGTGGGCAGGTCGGGCCGCGCCTCGTCACGTTGAGGTTTCGGCCCCTTCTCCACGATCAAGTTCCCTTCCGCGATGAAGCACGTCGCCTCGACGGTGTTCGGGCCGTCGATCTGCTCCGCCAAAGGACGGAGCAGATCGAGGATGAGGCTCCTTTTCCCTCTGAAGGTTCTCGACCATTCGGTCGAACCGATGATCGACCATTCGACGTTATCGGCCGACATGTCGACGAACGAGCGCCCGATTCCTTTCGCCGCTTCACCGAATGCGCAACCTCTCTCCCGGTCACCATTTGGCCTCTTCTCCTCGTACCGTTCGACGTGCTCGCGTTGCGACGCGAGAACCAATGCTCTAAGGCTGTGGCGGCGCGGAAGCGGCTCTTGGCTTCGTTCGGCAAGCGGCTGGACAGAGAGCAAGTTGGCCATCACATCATGAAGCTTCGCGCGCGGGGAAAGGTCTCATGCTGATCGGAGTTCCGGCCGAAACGGACCTCGCTGAAACCCGCGTCGCGGCGACACCGGAGACGGTTAAGAAGTTCGTCGGACTCGGGACGGAAGTTGCACTCGAACATGGCGCAGGCGCCAAAGCCGGGTTTCCAGACGCTGAGTATCAGTTAGCGGGCGCGCGGCTCGTCTCAGCCGACGAAGCGCTCGGCGCCGACGTGGTATTGAAGGTTCGCCGGCCGAACGGCGGCGAGATTTCCCGCCTGAAGCCAGACGCGCGTTGTAATCGCAATAATGGACCCCTACGGCCATGGCGAGGCGATCGAGGAGATGGCGAAGGCTGGGGTCGCGGCCTTCGCCATGGAACTCCTGCCGCGCATCACTCGCGCCCAAGTTATGGACGTGTTGTCGAGCCAAGCCAACCTGGCTGGCTATCGCGCCGTGATCGACGCTGCGGCCGAATACGGCCGGGCCATGCGCGATGATGATGACCCCCGCTGGTACGGTGCCCGGCCGCGAAGCTGTTCGTCATGGGTGTTGGCGTCGCCGGCCTACAGGCGATTGCCACCGGCCGGCGCCTGGGCGCAGTGGTCACCGCGACCGATGTGCGTCCGGCGACCAAGGAGCAGGTCGAGTCGCTCGGGGCGAAATTCGTCGCCGTCGAGGACGACGAGTTCAAGCAGGCCGAAACCGCCGGCGGTTACGCAAAGGAAATGTCGGACGCTTACAAAGCCAAGCAGGCGGACCTCATCGCCTCGCACATCGCCAAGCAGGACATCGTCGTCACCACCGCGCTAATCCCCGGCCGCCCGGCCCCGCGCCTGGTCAGCGCCGAAATGGTGAAATCGATGCGCGCCGGCTCGGTCATCGTCGACCTCGCCGTCGAGCGGGGTGGAAATTGCGAGCTCTCGCGACCTGGCGAATTGGCGTCCAGCGACAATGGCGTCAAGATCGTCGGCTATTCCAACGTCACGAAGATCCCGGCTTCCGCTTCGGCGCTCTACGCGCGCAATCTTTACGCCTTCGTCGAGACGCTGATCGACAAAGCGACCAAATCGCTTGCGGTCGATTGGGACGACGAGTTGGTGAAGGCGACGTGTCTGACCCGTGGCGGCGCCATCGTCCATCCTAACTTCATGCCCCAGTAAACGCCTACGCGCTCTTTGAGCGCCGGAGAGCCTGATGGACAACCTCGACGCCGCGATTGAAAAACTCCGGGCCGCCGCAGACGCCGCGCGGCAAGCCGCCCAAGCCGCGCAAGCCTACAGCGACCAGCTCGCGGCGGCAGGCCACGCCGCCTCCGGCGGCGCGATTGATCCGTTCGTGTTCCGGCTGGCGATATTCGCGATGGCGGTGTTTGTCGGCTACTACGTCGTCTGGTCGGTGACGCCGGCGCTCCATACGCCGCTGATGTCCGAAACCAACGCCATTTCCTCGGTCATTATCGTCGGCGCCCTCCTGTCGGTCGGAGTCGCCGCAATCGACAGCGGGTCGGGATTTGCCCGCTTCGTCGGCTTCGTCGCGCTCATCCTTTCCTCGGTCAACATTTTCGGCGGCTTCCTCGTCACCGAGCGCATGCTGGCGATGTACAAGAAAAAGGGCTGACGCCGGTGAACGCCAATCTCGCCGCTCTGCTCTATCTCGTCTCCGGCATTCTGTTCATCCTGGCGCTGCGCGGACTCTCTTCGCCAGCTACGTCCCGCCAGGGCAACCGCTTCGGCATGATCGGCATGGGCGTCGCCGTGTTAACGACGCTCGCGCTCCGTCCGCCGTCGAGCGCTCTCTCGTGGCTGCTCATCATCCTAGGCATCGCCATCGGCGGCGGCATCGGAGCATGGCGCGCGCGCACGGTACAGATGACGGCGATGCCGCAGCTCGTGGCGATGTTCCATTCGCTGGTGGGCTTGGCTGCGGTGCTGGTCGCGGCCGGAGCGCTTTATGCGCCCGAGGCGTTCGGCATCGAAGAGGGCGGCGTTATCCACCCGGGCAGCATCATTGAGATGTCGATAGGGCTTGCGATCGGCGCGGTGACGTTCACAGGCTCGATCATCGCCTTCCTGAAACTCGACGGCCGCATGTCCGGCGCGCCGATCCTTTTGCCTCAGCGCCACGTCATCAATGGCGGCTTGGGCGTCGCGCTGCTGCTGCTCATTGCTCTCTTCTACGCCACGCAGTCGGCAGCCTTCTTCTGGCTGATCGCGCTCGTATCGTTCGCGCTCGGTGTGCTGCTCATTGTTCCGATCGGCGGGGCTGACATGCCGGTCGTCATCTCGATGCTCAATTCCTATTCGGGTTGGGCCGCCGCAGGCATTGGCTTCACGCTCGGCAACCTGGCGCTCATCATCACCGGCGCGCTGGTCGGCTCCTCGGGCGCGATCCTGTCGTACATCATGTGCAAGGGCATGAACCGATCCTTCATATCCGTCATTCTCGGCGGCTGGGGCGGCGAGGTCGCGGGCCCGGCCGCCGGCAAGGAGACACGCCCGGTCAAGCAGGGTTCGGCCGAGGACGCGGCCTTCATGATGAAAAACGCGTCCAAGGTCATCGTCGTTCCGGGCTATGGCATGGCGGTCGCGCAGGCGCAGCACTCGCTGCGTGAGATGGCGGACATGCTCAAGAAGAGCGGCGTCGAGGTCAAATATGCGATCCATCCCGTCGCCGGCCGCATGCCGGGCCACATGAACGTGCTGCTCGCCGAGGCCAATGTTCCCTACGACGAGGTGTTCGAACTCGAGGACATCAACAGCGAGTTTCCGCAAACCGATGTCGCTTATGTCATCGGCGCCAACGACGTCACCAATCCGGCCGCCAAAACCGACCCCAAGTCGCCCATTTACGGCATGCCGATTCTCGACGTCGACAAGGCGAAGACGGTTTTGTTCGTCAAACGGGGCATGGGCTCGGGCTACGCCGGCGTCGAGAACGAACTGTTCTTTCGCGACAACACACTGATGCTGTTCGGCGACGCGAAGAAGATGACCGACGCGATCGTGAAAGCGCTCCAGCACTGATCGCGGCCCCAGGAAGGCCGGGCTCCGCGCCCCCGTGCTGATCGCCGTCGCGGCCTGCGTCGCGCTCTACGCTGTCGCGTTCGTCGGGCTTTATGCTGGCCAGCGCAAGATCCTGTTTCGGTGTGACGCCGCTGAGGTCGATCCGGCGACCCTCGGACTCAAGGCCAAGATCCTTCGTCTGAAAACCGAGGACGGGGAAAGCCTGCTCGCGTGGAGCATTCCACCCGCGCCGGGACGGCCCTTGATCCTCTATTTTCATGGCAACGCAGGCGGGCTCGACCTGCGCGTCGAGCGCTTTCGCGCCATGGCCAAGGCGGGCATGGGGTTGCTGGCGATCGAATATCGCGGCTACGCCAGTTCAACCGGCTCTCCAAGCGAGCGCGGGCTCAAGCTCGACGGCGAAGCGGCCTATGCGGCGGCGATCGCGAGCGGCGTTACGCCGGAGCGCATCGTCCCTCTAGGGGAGTCTCTTGGATCCGGGGTCGCGGTCGCGCTCGCCGCGCGCCACGAGGTCGGCGCGCTCGTACTTGACTCGCCCTACTCGTCGATCGCCGACGTCGCGGCGGCCGCATACTGGTTCGTCCCGGTTCGCGCGTTGCTCCGCGATCCGTTCCGCAACGACTTGCTGATCGGCTCGGTTAACGTTCCCACGCTGATCGTGCACGGGACCAAGGATACTGTCGTGCCAATCCGCTTTGGCGAGAAGCTGTTCGCGCTCGCCAATCCGCCGAAGGAGTTTTGGCGCGTCGAGGGCGCCGCCCATCTAGCGATGGGCGAGCGGCTCGCCGAAACCCTGGACTGGATCACCCGAACAGTCGGGTGATACCGAGCACATCGCGTCGCTCGCGCTACGGCGCCGTCGCCTACCGACCGACCGCAAAAACGAGCGATGTTTGCCTGCTCAGCGCGTTTCCGCTATGCACCGCGCCCTTCATCAGGACCGGACGATCATGGGCGCCGCCGCGCGACCGGCAGGATTCGCAGCCGCAAGCGGCTCGCTCAGGCGCGAGCTTGGCGCGACGCTTGCGCTTGGCTGGCCGATCATCCTCGCCAATCTCGCGATCAACGTGATGACCGCGACGGACTTCATGATGCTCGGGCGACTTTCCCCGCACGCGCTCGCTGCGGGATCGCTCGGCTTCTTTCTCTATCAGCCGCTGTTCCTCTTCGGCCTCGGCGTTGTCGGAGCGCTGTCTCCTATCGCCGCCGCCAAGCTCGGCGCCGGCCAAGGCAAGGATGCGCTACGGGTTGCGACCCACCAAGCGCTTATTTTTGCGGTCTTCTTCGCCATCGTCGTGTGGGTCGCTCTCATCGGCGCGGCCCCGTTCCTGCTCGCGATCGGCGAGCCTGGGGACGTCGCTCGGGATGCCGTGGTTTATCTCAGAGGATTTCAATGGGGCCTGGCGCCGAGCCTCGTGTACTACGCGGCGCGGGCTGCGTTTTCCGCGCTCGAGCGTCCGCGCCCGGCGCTCATCGCGGGACTTCTTGCCGTCGCGTTCAACGCCCTTGCCAACTATGCGCTGATCTTCGGCAAGCTCGGCATGCCGGCGCTCGGGATCATCGGCTCCGGCTTCGCCACGACCCTGTCGCAGACGCTGATGTGCGCCATCCTGCTCGCCACGTCGCTGATCGATCCGCGCATGCGGGCGCTCAGGCTCTTCGCGCTGCCCTGGCGCCTCGTCGGAACGGAGCTCGCGGCGCTCTGGCGGCTTGGCCTGCCGATCGGCGCGATGATCGTGGCCGAAGTCGGCGTGTTCGCTTCCGCGACAATGGCCATGGGCCTTTTCAGCACCACGAGCGATCGAGGCGCACACGATCGCGCTGCAGATCGCCTCGCTCGCCTTCATGGTTCCGCTCGGCCTCGGCCAGGCGGCGACCGTGAGGGTCGGCCTAGCCTACGGCGCGGGCGACGCCCGCGCGATCTCGCGCTCGGGGTGGTCGGCGTTCGGCCTGACCACGTTGTTCGCCATCTTTTCTGCAGCGGCGATGATCGGCGCGCCTCGCCTCTTGATCGCCCCTTTCATCGACGTCGATGCGCCGGCCAATGCGGCGACGGTTGAGCTGGCGGTCGCGCTCCTTCGCGTCGCCGCCCTCTTCCAGATCGTCGACGCCAGCCAGGTGGCGCTCGCCAATATGCTGCGCGGGCTGCACGATTCGCGCGCGCCGCTTATCATTGCGCTTCTCGGCTACTGGGCGATTGGCGCGCCGGTCGGCGTCGCCTTGGGATTTGCGACGCCGCTTGGTCCGGTCGGCATATGGATTGGACTGGCGGCCGGTCTCGCCGTCGTCGCCGTCCTTCTGTTGTCGCGCTGGGTCGGCAAGGAGCGCCGGGGTTTTGCGGTTTGACCTTGGCCCCGCGCTTCGGCGCATGTTGTCCGAGCGTATGGCGCAACTTGCGGAGGCCTTGAAGTGCTGACGTTTCAGATTTCCAATTTCCGCGAACAGCAGCGGTACGGCGCAATCATCGCGGACAGAGTTCTGGAACGCCTGGTGGAGAAATGCGGGGCGCTCAGTTTCGGACGTGGAGCGCCACGTGGTCGAAATGGCGCAGGA
Organism: uncultured Alphaproteobacteria bacterium; assembly: GCA_963743265.1. Classification (GTDB taxonomy): domain Bacteria; phylum Pseudomonadota; class Alphaproteobacteria; order Rhizobiales; family Beijerinckiaceae; genus Roseiarcus. The sequence continues at coordinate 51,224 of CAVUPE010000012.1, forward strand.
CCATCCGCTGCCGATGGCCGTTGTCGCCCACAGTGATCACGGTTATCTCGGATCTGCATTTCTCATTCATTCCGACATGGATGAACGGCCGCAGTACAGCCCCTGGGTCGCTGCCGTTTGGGTAGAAGCCGCCGAGCGGAGACGCGGCGTCGGCCGGGCTCTGATCGCGGAAGCTGCGAAGACCGCAGGCTCCCTTGGCTATCGGACGCGGCCTACATCTGTTGCCGGCCAGACCTGGAGGGATTTTACTCGAGGATCGGTTGGCAGGTCGTGGAACAGGCCGCCGGCGCAAAGCGCCTATCGGTTCTGAAGCTCGACCTTGTAGAGAGAGCCGGCTGACTATCGCCGGACCTCTTTTCAAGGAAATGCGGAGGTTTCGTTGACGAGCGATCGATCGCCCCAGCAGTATGCCCGCCGCATCCGAGCAAGAACAGCGCGGGTTTCCAGACCGCCGGGAGATTGCCTTCATGTCCGAGCTTACCGAGCCGCTCGTCCTCGATGTCGACACCGGCATCGACGATGCGTTTGCGCTCCTCTACGCCTGCGCCCATGAAGAAGCGCAAATCCTCGGCGTCTCCACTGTTGTCGGCAATGTTTCGCTCGCAGCCGCAACGCGCAACACGCGCGCCGTTCTGACGCTCGCAGGACGGGCGGATATCCCGGTCTGGCCGGGCGCGGCGGCGGCGATCTCCATCGCGGTGAGGGACGCCAGTGAGATTCACGGCCAGAGCGGCCTTGGCCACGCGGTCTTGCCTGAGCCCGACGAGCTGTCGGACACGCTCCATGCGGCGGATTCGATCATTGGCGCGGCGCGCTCGCACACTGGGCGCCTTATTCTGTGCGCGACCGGGCCATTGACGAATATCGCGCTCGCCGTCATGCGCGAGCCCGAATTGCCGCGCCTCGTCAAGCGGTTTGTCATTATGGGCGGCGCTTTTTCCGAACCGGGCAACGTCACGCCCGCGGCCGAATTCAACATCTGGCACGATCCCGAGGCGGCGCGCATTGTCTTTCGCGCCTTTGGAGGCCCCGGCGCGGCGCCGGTGATTGCAATCGGCCTCGACGTCACTCGAAAAACGATCATCGACGAGAGCGACGTCGCGGCGATCGCCTCGCGCATCGCCGGTGCGCCTCATGGGGCTAAGCTGACTCGTTTCCTTGAGGATGCGTCGCGCTTCTATTTCGAGCGTATGGAGAAAATGCTGGGCAAGCGCATTTTCACCATGCATGACCCGCTGGCGGTCGCGGTAGCGCTCGATCCGACGCTCGTCGAGACGCGGCGTGCGGCCGTCGACGTCGAAACGACAGGGCGCCTGACGACCGGCGCGACGATCGTCGACTGGCGCGGCCAATGGGGCCGGCTCGCCAACACTGAGGTCGCCGTCGCCGTCGACGCCGACCGCTTCCGCCGCTTGTTCTTCGACGCGATGGCGCGCCTGGCGGACGGGACGGCAGGGGATAGGACTTAGAGCCCTCGTCGCGAGGTTCGGCTCAAGAAACGGGTTGAGCAGCGCTCGCTCGAATTGAACGCGGTTACGCGTTCACCGCCGGCTCAGATACGGATTTTATCGCCCTGATTTCTCGCTGACCCGCCGGACCGTCCTGGATTCAAAAATAGCAAACGGAGCTATAGCTGTTATCTACCTATATTAGCTGTTGAACGTAAAAGATCGCCCGGAGCCCTGCGACGGGTGAACATCATGGCGGGCCGACCCTCTTGGCGCCCGGGCGCGCAAGTCCAGGAGCCAAAGCTGCGCCGCGGACAAAAAAATACACTCAAATCTTTGAAAAGATGGAGTCGCAGCCAAAGGTGCAAAAGCAGCCGCGAAGGCCTCGCGAACGGGCGCCTTGGCCGAGATCGCCTAGCGCTTGCCCTTGAGAGCATCGGCGAGCCGCGTCGTCGCCGACCCAGGCTCGAGCGGCTTGGGTTGGCTTTCATGCGGCGCCCAGGCTGCAAGCCACACAAGGTCGAAGGTCGCGCGCAGGCGCCCGTCCGGATCGGCGAAGCGCTCGGCATAGACGGCGGCCGTGCGAAGGAGAACCTCGCGACGCAGCGGTTTGCGGCTGCGGGCATGCAGCGCGTTCGTCGCCCCCATAGCGCGCAGGTCAGCGAAAAGCGCGAACACGTCAGGGTAGCGGACGACTGCGCGATCGAGATCGACGACCGGCAGCGCCAACCCCGCACGCTGCGCCAGACCGCCAAGAGCGCGCACGTCGACGAAGGGCGCGACCCGCGGCGACGCGCCGCCGAGGATCTCGCTCTCGGCGATCGTCAGGCTTTGCCGCAACTCGGTAAGCGTCTCACCCCCGACGATTGCCACGATCAAGAGGCCATCGTCCTTCAGCGCGCGCCGCATCTGAACCAGCGCGCCCGGCAGATCGTTCACCGTCTGCAGCGCGAGCAAGGAAACGGCGAGATCAAGGCGGCCGTCCGCGGCCGGCAGGCGCTCGAGGTCGCCGACGGTCGGCAAGAAATCGCCGGTCCCCAGGCTCAACCTTGTCGGGGCGATCCGGATGACGCAATCGACCTGCCCGGCCGCCACAAGCGCGGCCGCGCCATGCGGACCGGGCGAACCGAAGTCGGCGGCTAGCGCGAAGCGCCGTTTGACCAGCGACAGGCGATCGCAAAGGTCTTCGGCCGCCCTGGCAAGCAGGAAGTCCGCTTGAGCCTGCCCCTGGGCGCGCGCCCAGGCGCGATCGAGGCGCCGATTGATCAGACCTCGGTCGAATATCTGCGGCGGCGGAGCCGGGTGGGACATAGGCGTTCCTTATCCGCCAGACCGCCTCTCGCGCAAAGCTTCGGTTCGCGCTAACCTTCCGCCATGAACGCCTTTTCGTCGCTGGAGTTGGACGAAGCACAAGGGCCGCCTTGGGCGCGCGGCGCCGGCGCGCTCGCCTTGCGCCTGGCTCAAGCCGCTCTCGACACGCTTTATCCCCCGACGTGCCTTGCGTGCCGCGCCGGGACAGATAGGCACGGGGCGCTATGCCCACGCTGCTGGAGCACGATGCGCTTTATCGAGCGCCCCTTTTGCGAGCGGCTTGGCACGCCATTCGAGCATGACCTCGGTCAGGGTCTCATCTCGCCACAGGCGATGGCCGATCCGCCGGCGTTCGGCCGGGCCCGGGCCGTGGCGCGCTTCGAGGACGGACCGGCCCGGACGCTCGTGCATCGGCTCAAATATTCCGACCGCGCCGAGCTCGCCGAGCCGATCGCGCGCTGGATGGCTCGCGCCGGCGCCGACATCCTTGCCGACGCCGATCTCCTGACGCCGGTGCCGCTGCACGCCTTGCGGCTTTGGCGTCGCCGGTTCAACCAAGCCGCGGCGCTGGCGGCGGGGATCTCCCGCGAGACAGGCAAACCTTGCGATCTGAGCGCGCTTCGGCGCGTCAAAGCGACGCGGAGCCAGGTAGGCTTGAGCCGAGCGCAAAGGGCGGAAAACGTCCAAGGCGCGTTCCGAATCGCCGACGGCGCGGAGGTGCGGGGGCTCAATGTCGTGCTCGTGGACGATGTTTTAACCTCGGGCGCTACCGCCAACGCGGCCTCCAGAGCGCTGTTGAGGGCCGGCGCGAAGCAGGTGGACGTGCTCGTCTTCGCGAGGGTTGTTACCGCCGCATAACTGCACATATACTAGTGGAAACGCGCGAATTGACGCGTCAAGGATTTCTCAAGCGTGCCCCCGGTCGTCATCTACACCAAATCCACTTGTCCCTTTTGCCACGCCGCTAAGGCGCTGTTGCACAACAAGGCGGCTCCGTTCGAAGAAATCGGCGTTGATGGCGACCGCGCCGCCCAGGCGGCAATGGCGGCGAAGGCGAACGGCCGCTGGACGGTGCCGCAGATTTTTATCGGCGGCACGCATGTCGGCGGCTGCGACGACTTGCACGCGCTCGAAGCGACAGGCGAACTCGATGCGCTTCTGGCGGGCTGAGCGATGATCAAATACGCCCTTGGCTGCGCCGAAGGACACGCGTTCGACAGCTGGTTTCCCGACAGCGCCGCCTATGACAAGCAGCGCAAGCGTGGCTTTGTCGCTTGCCCCGAATGCGGCTCTACCCGCGTCGACAAGGCGATCATGGCTCCGGCGGTCGTCGGCGGCGACCGCGCGGCCGTCGAAGCGAGTCCAGAGATTGTCGTCGATGATCGACGCCGGCGCGCGCGTGAATTCTTCCTCCACATGCGCCGCGAGATCGAGGCGAACACGGACGACGTTGGCGCTAAGTTCCCGGAGGTGGCGAGATCCATTCACCTCGGGGAGGAACCAGAGCGTGCGATTCGCGGCCGCGCGAGCCTCGCGGAGGCCAAGTCCTTGCTGGAGGACGGCATCGGCGTGCTGCCGCTGCCAATGCTGGAAGACGAACTCAATTAGTCCTGCTGGCCCTGCCGCTTCGTCCGTCGCCTCAGTCCACCAGCGTTTCGGATTGCGGACCCGTGATTCGCCAGAGCGGCTACTTCTCGTCGATGCGGAATTCCTGCGCCTCGACGACGGTCGTGCCGACCATCGTACGCACCGAGACGCGGAAGGGAAACAGCACCCGGTCGCTGGCGATCGGCGCCAGCCAGACTTCCAGGTCCTTGTTGTCGGCCATGAATTTGGTCGCCGGCCGGTCGCGACTGTGACCGGATATTGGGACGTAGCGGGCCGCGCAAACCACGACCGTGCCGGCGTAGCCTTTCGCCGACACCGTACGCTCGCCAACATAAGAGAGGTTAATATCGAACCGCGTATAGCCGTCGAAGATCGGAACCGTGCGGTTGCACGCGGCGGGCGACAGGATCGGTCCTGAGGCTGGCGCCGGAAGGATGACGGCGCCGACAGGATCGACGACGCCGCGTTTGTCGCCCGGCCCAAGCGGAACCCGATCCGGCTTATCTTGGAACGGCGGCGAGATGTCGATGCCCGGTGACTGTGTTGCCAGCGAGCGCCATGCGAATCGTCCGCGTCATGCTCGAACTCGAGGCGATGGTGGCGAAGCTCTCCGGCGACACATGGCCTTGGACGATCGCGCCCTTGCCGGCCGAGGCGCCGTGCGCGTTGGCGACGAACAGCTTGGCGATACCGGTCACCTTCGCATCGCCCGCGATCGAGTAGCTGGTCGGGGTGAGGTCGGCGTAGAGGTTGACCGCCCCGATCGGAAGGCCAATCAACGACACGCGGTAGGTCGCGTGCAGCACGTCGGCGCGCGCGCCCGCGGCCCAGACGAACGCAGCCGTGATCCCGACTGCCGCCAGTCGCAAGCGGGCTTGAGGCGATCGCGGCGCCATCGTTTCGAAATCTCCAGTTCCGGCGTTTGCAGCGCATTGAACGGTGATTGCGCTAAAATTCCGGCGCCGATGCGCCGACTCACGTGGCTAACCGGCGCGAGCAAAAAAGTCATCTGCGGCCGCTGTCAAGACCTTGCGGCGGGCTAGCACGCGGACTTAACATCCCCCTCCATGGTCGAGACGGTCATATCCATTCGCGCGGCGCGACTCGGCGACGAGAGTGAAATCGCTACGGTGCATGACTCCGCGTGGCGCGAGGCCTATCGCGGCGTCATCCCGGGCCGGGAGCTCGAGCGCATGATCGCGCGCAGAGGTCCGGCGTGGTGGCGCCTGGCAATCGCGCGCCGGACGCCGCTGTTGGTGCTCGAATTCGGCGATTCCGTCGTCGGCTATGTCAGCTACGGGCGCAATCGGGTGCCGGCGCTTGGCTACGGCGGCGAGATCTTCGAACTTTACTTGGCGCCGGAGTGCCAGGGCTGCGGCTTCGGGCGGCGGATGTTCGAGGCGGCGCGCAAGGATCTGGCGGGCCATGGACTCTCGAACCTCGTCGTCTGGGCGTTGGCGGACAACGAGCGGGCAGTCGGCTTCTACCGCCGGCTGGGCGGCCGGGTTCTGCGCCGAGCGCGTGAGACCTTTGGTGGTCAGCAACGCGATCGAATTGCTTTCGGCTTTGGCTGAATGTCCGCTCCTCCTGTAAGATGGGAATAACGCGCCGCCGATGTCCATGACGGCGACTTGGGGCGGAGGCGATTTGGGAGGGCCGGCGTGAACTTGAACGCTATATCGATCGGCCGGAATCCTCCCCACGATGTCAACGTCGTCATTGAGGTGCCGATCGGCGGCGAGCCGATCAAGTACGAGATGGACAAGGAAAGCGGCGCACTGCAGGTCGACCGGTTTCTCTACACCTCGATGCGCTATCCGGGAAATTACGGCTTCATCCCCCATACCCTTTCAGGCGACGGCGATCCCTGCGACGTGATCGTCGCCAATACGCGCGCGATCGTTCCCGGCGCGGTCATGAGCTGCAGGATCGTCGGCGTCTTGATCATGGAGGACGAAGCGGGCAGCGACGAGAAGCTGCTGGCCGTGCCATCGGCGAAACTTACCAAGCGCTACGCGCACGTGAACAATTACTCCGACCTGCCGTCGATCACGATTGAGCAGATCGAGCATTTCTTCGCTCATTACAAGGATCTGGAACCAAATAAATGGGTCAAGATCGTGCGCTGGGGCGACGCGAACGAGGCGCGGGCGCTGGTCTTGGAAGGGATAGAACGGGCCAAGAAGGCGAAGACAGCCGAACAGGCCGAGAGCTGAACGAAGCCGACAGCGAGAGCAAGGCCGGCGTCATGCCGGCCCCAGGAAACCGATTGCTCGAGGGAGGAGAATTACATGCGCAAGCATCTAGGTTTAGCCATCGCGGCCGGGTTCGCCGCAGCCTTTGCGGCCCATGGCGCCATGGCCGAGAAGCTCAAGATCGGCTTTTTGCCCGGGGTCGTCGATCCGTTCTACCAAGTGATGCAGCTCGGCGTGGAGAAAGCGGCGAAGGACCTCGGCATCGACGTCGTTACGCAGATTCCTCCGACCTGGGGCGTCGAGGCGCAGACGCCGCTACTCGACGCAATGACCGCGCGGGGCGATCTCAACTACCTCATTACGGCCCCGGTCGATAAGGATCAGATGATCGGCCCGCTTCAGGCTGCGGTCGATCACGGCATCAAGGTTATCACCGTCGACACGTTTCTCGGCGATGGCGACTACGTCAAGGGACCCGTGAAGTTCCCGATCAGCTATATCGGCTCGGACAACATCGAAGGCGGCCGCATCGCGGCCCGCGGCCTCGCCAAGACGATCGGCGGCAAGGGAAACGTCTACATCAACTCGACCAACCCCAACGCCAGCTCCGTGATGGGTCGTGCGCAGGGCTTCAAAGAGGTGATGGCGAAGGATTTCCCCAACATCAAGGTCGAGGGGCCCGACTTCAATCTCGACGACCCCAACAAGGCGACGCAGCAGACCGCGGCGGTGCTGGCGCGCGACCCCACCCTCGCAGGCGTGTTTGGCACCAACGTGTTCAGCGCCCAAGGCGCTGGTACGGCGGTGGTCAACGCCGGCCTCGGCGGCCAAGTTCAAGTCGTCGCCTATGACGCGACCAAGCAGGCGATCGAACTGATGGATAAAGGCGTCGTCAGCATGGTGCTGGCCCAGAAGCCGTTCGACATGGGCTATATGGCCGTGATGTTCGCGGCGGCCGACGCCGCCGGCGTGACGAGCCTGCCGCGCCGCGTCGAGACCGGCTTCGCCATCATTGACAAAGACAACGTGAAAGACCCTGCGGTCGCCCGTTTCATCTATCAGACGCCGGGCAAGTAGCGCCGCTTGCCTGCTGATGGAGCGCGTTCCTCACCTCTCTCGTAAACGGAAGAGGGGGCGAAACCCCTCTCCCGTGCACGGTGGAAGGCGCCGCGAAACGCCGGATCAGGGCCAGGGATGAGAAACCCGTGACCGAGCGCGTCTCACGGCTCACCCTTGCTCGCGCGCCCGCCTCGCCCCCGGGCGCCCGCACGCGCGCGCAGCGGGTCACTCTGTTCCTGAGCAGCATCTGGGCGTGGCTGTTCCTCGCGCTTCTCGTCTTGTTCTTCGTCGTCGCCGTGCCGCTGACGACGGGCGGCGCGGTCAATTTTCTTACCGTGCGAAACTCGCAGAACATCCTCGTCGCGATCATTCCGGTACTGCTGCTCGGGCTCGGTCAGACCTTCGTCATCATCGCCGCCGGCATTGACCTCTCCGTCGGCTGGGTCATGAGCCTCGCCTCGGTGCTCTCCGCGTTGGCGCTGCGATCAGCGTTCGACGGCGGCGTGCCCCTCTTCCCCTCGGTTCTCGTCGGACTGATCGCAGCCGTCGGTGGCGCGGCTGCGGTCGGCCTCGTCAATGGCGTCATCATCGCAAAACTGAAGGTGCCGGCCTTCATCGTCACGCTCGGCACCTCGTTCATTGTCCGCGGCGTCGCTTATCTCATGAGCGAGAACACGACCGTGATCGGCTTGCCAGCCGGTATCCGCACCTACGGCAACGACGCGCTCATTTATTACATCTCCGGCGAGGGCGGCGGACTCTATTTTCTTCATCGGCCGGAGGTCAGCGGCGAGCTTCTGCGCCGCATGGACATCATCCTGCCCTATCCGGTCGTCGTGACGGCGGTCGTCGTCGCCTGGGCAATTTTCCTGCTCCACAAGACCCAATTCGGGCGTCACACCTACGCCATCGGCGGCTCCATGGACGCGGCGGTGCGCAGCGGGATCCCAGTCGATCGTCAAGTCATTTTGATTTACATCCTGTCGGCCGCGACTTCTGGCGTCGCGGGCTTTCTGTCGACGCTGCGATTTACGGCCGGATCGGCGGTAATCGGGGATCCGCTGCTCTTAAGCTCGATCGCTGCGGTCATCATCGGTGGAGTCAGCATGTTCGGGGGCGCTGGAACCGTCATCGGCACGGTAATCGGCGCTCTCATCATCGCTGTGCTCACGACCGGGCTCGTCATGCTCAACGTCGACGCTTTCTGGCAGTTCATTGTCGTGGGAACCGTGGTCATTGTCGCGGTGCTGATCGACCAGTCGCGCGACCTCATCATGGGCCGCACGCGTGGAGGCGCGGCTCAATGAACGAGCCTCTGCTCTCCGTCCGCAACCTGACAAAAATCTTCGGCGGCCTCGTCGCCGTCGACAACGTGAGTCTCGACGTCGCGCGCGGCGAAGTGGTGGGTCTGCTCGGCGACAACGGTGCAGGCAAGTCAACGTTGATCAAATGCATCTCCGGTGTCCACGCGGCGGAGGACGGCGAGATCGTCTTTGACGGCGAAGAGGTTCAATTCGCCAGCCCGATGGACGCGCGCAGCGCTGGGATCGAGACGATCTACCAGGACCTCGCGCTGGCCAACAACCTCGACGTAGGCGCCAACATCTTCCTCGGCCGCGAGGTCAAGACGCGCCGGCTCGGCGGCCTCATCCAGACGCTCGATGACAAGCACATGCGAGAACAATCACGGCAGACGCTCGATTCGCTGCAGATCCGCTTTCCCAGTATGACCGCGCCGATCGAGAAGCTCTCGGGCGGCCAGCGCCAGGCGGTGGCGATCGCGCGCGCGGTCTATTGGGACGCGCGGCTCATGATCATGGACGAGCCGACCAACAATCTTGGCGTGCCCGAGCAGCACAAGGTGCTGGAGCTCATCCGCATGCTCAAGGGCCGCGGCGTGCCGGTCATCCTCATCACCCATGTGATGCCGGACGCGCTCGCGGTCACCGACCGCATCATCGTCATGCACCGCGGCCGAAAAGTCGGCGAGAAAATCACCGCCCGCACCAACGCCGAGGAGCTGGTTCAGTATATGGTTGGCGCGCGCGAGGACGCGGCGGCCTGAGGAGTCGACCTCGACCGGAGGATATCAGCCTACGACACATCAGACAATTGACGCCAAACTTGAGCCGGCGTTACGGTCGCGCAAATCCAGCGCCGGGGAAATTGGCGCGATAAATCGACACAAAAGCTTGACGCTTTGCCGTAATTGTTGGGCAAGCCGGGGGGCGACAGGATTAAAGGGAGAACGCCATGTCGAACGCCAAATTTGGATGGACAGAGCGAGGATCGCGTCTAGCGGGCGCGAGCGCGGTCGCCGCATGCGGGCTCGCGCTCGCGACTGGCGCCGGCGCGGCGGCGGATTGCGGAGCCCTAGCCGGTAAAACCTTCGGCGACGCAACGATTACCGCGGCCACGAATGTGTCGCCGCCTTCGAGCGTGGTCGGTATGGATCCGCCCACCCCGGTGGCGGTGAACGCCCCGTTCTGCCGCATCCAAGGCTCCATCAAGCCGTCGTCCGACTCGGACATCACCTTCGAGGTTTGGTTGCCGCCCCAGGCGGCCTGGAACAGCAAATATGAGGGGGTCGGCAACGGCGGGTTCGCCGGATCGCTGATCTACCCATCGATGGATTGGGCGCTGGAAGCGGGCTACGCGGTGTCGGGCACAACCACAGGCCACTCCGGCGGAAGTTTGGATGCAGGCTGGGCTCTCGGCCATCCCGAGAAGATCGTGGATTTCGGCTGGCGGGGGATCCATGAGACGGCCGCGGTGTCCAAGGCGATCATCGAAGCCTATTACGGGAAAGCTCCGGCGCGCGCCTACTTCGCCGGCTGCTCGGACGGCGGCCGCGAAGCACTGATGGAAGCTCAGCGATTTCCAAAAGACTATGACGGGATCGTCGCCGGCGCGCCGGCGAATTTCTGGACCAGGCTGCTGACCAATGGGGTTTGGACCGATGAGGCCCTTTCCGAAACGCCGGACAGCTGGCTTTCACCAGAAAAGCTCTCGGTCGTGACCGACGCGGCGCTCAAAGCCTGCCATGGCGAAAACGGCGTTCTCGATGATCCCGGGGAGTGCCATTTCGACCCCTCGAGCCTCCTGTGCAAAGCGGGCGAATCGAACGAATGCTTGTCCGCGCCTCAGATCGCGGCGTTAAAGAAGATCTATTCGGGCATGCAGGACGCCTCTGGCAAGTCGGTCTTTCCCGGCTATCCGCCGGGCGGAGAGGTTGGTCCGGTGGCCTGGACGCTGTGGCTCACCGGCGCCGAGCCTAAGCGCATCGAAGGAACGCTCATCTATGGCTTTGTGACCGGCTACTTCGCGGATATGGTCTTCGACAAGGCCGACTGGAATTTCCATGGCCAGAATCCCGCCGAGGATCTCGCGCACGCCCAAGAAATGACAGGCCAAGCGGTCGACGCGGCGAATCCGGATCTCAGCGCCTTCCGGGACGCGGGCGGCAAGCTCATCCAATATCATGGCTGGAACGACGCAGCGATCCCGGCGCCGAGCTCGATCGACTATTACGAGGAGGTCGCCGCCAAGTTGGGCGGGGTTGAGAAGACGCAGTCCTTTTATCGGCTTTTTATGGCGCCCGGCATGCAGCATTGCGGCTTAGGTCTCGGGCCGAACGCCGTTGGCGGCGTCTTCGGATTGCCCTCGCCGAGTCGGGACCCCGGGCATGACGTTATCGCGGCGCTCGCGCACTGGGTCGAGGACGGCGCGGCCCCGGACCAGATCATCGCAACGCTCTATCGCGACAACGACCCGAGCAAGGGGATCGTGGCGCAGCGCCCGTGGTGCCCTCATCCAGCGGTCGCTCATTTTTCCGGTCAGGGCTCTCGCACCGACGCGGCCAGTTACGCCTGCGTCGTCCCGGCGAAGTGACGGCGCGCGGCAGAATTAGTCCGCTGGCTCGAGGCTGAAGGTCGTAGCGTTCGGGAAGGCGCGCACGATGGCCAGTTCATGCGACGCCATCATCATCGGCGCGGGTCCGGCGGGCCTCGCCACGGCGGCGGCGTTTCGGGCTCGGGGCCTCACGGCCGCGATCCTTGAAAAGTCCGACGCCGTCGGCTCGGTCTGGCGTCGCCATTACGACCGCCTCCATCTGCATACGGATCGCGCCCGTTCCGGTCTGCCCGGTCTGCCCATACCGAAGGCTTATGGGCGCTATCCCTCGCGCGCTCACGTTGTCGAATATCTCGAGGCTTATGCGGCAAAGTTCGATCTGAAGCCGGTCTTCAACGCGAATGTTCGGTCGGTGCGGCGCGATGGTCGGTCATGGCGTGCGGAAGCGGGCGAGAATACGCGAACCGCACCCATCGTCGTCGTCGCGACCGGCTGGGCCGACTATCCTCACGCGCCGTCATGGCCAGGCATGGAGACGTTCGGCGGCCCGATCATGCATTCGAGTCAGCTATCGCAATCCGGCCCCTTTCGCAGGAAAACGTGTGCTCGTCGTCGGCTATGGCAATTCCGGGGCGGAGATCGCGCTCGATCTCGCCGAAGCCGGAATTGACGTCGCTCTCTCGGTCCGCAGCCCGGTCAATATCGTTCCGCGCGAGTTGTTCGGTCTGCCGATCCTTGTCTTTCCCACCGCCGAGCAATGGCTGCCGCCGCGCGTGGCCGACAGCATCAACGCGCCCTTCGTTCAATTGGCGATCGGCTCTATCGAAAAGCTCGGCCTGAAGCGCTCCGCCAAGGGGCCGATCCAGGCAATCAAGGAGGACGGGCGCGTGCCGCTTATCGACGTCGGCACGCTCGACGCGCTCCGGGACGGACGGATCAAGCTTCGCGGGGACATCGCACGCTTCGCCCCCGAGAGCATCGAGTTCAAGCAGTCGCCTGCGGAGCGCTTCGACGCGGTCATTCTCGCGACCGGCTTCCGCCCGGACCTGCGCCCGCTACTGCCGGGCGCGAAGGACGTGCTGAGCGCGACCGGAGCGCCGCTCGTCAGCGGCCGACCGACGGCGGAGCCCGGGCTCTTTTTCTGCGGCGCCATTCCCTCCGCCCTCGGGCAATTTCGCCAGATCGGCATCGAGGCGACCCGCATCGCTGCGGCCGCCGCATAGGTCCAGGCGGCGCGTCCGTCTCTTCCGCGGTCACCTCGAAGCCCGCGCCAGAATGGCCAAGCCGTCACTTCTTCATCTTAAGCGCTCCGCCATCGAACGTCGTCACCATCGCTTGCATCAACCCGTTCTTGGTTATGTAGGCATCCGAGCCGCGATATGGCTCCGCAAGGAAGTCTGCGGTCGCGACCCATTGAGTCGCGAACGTGTCACCTATCGTGGTGCTGTGCTCGACCTTGAAATTAATGCCCTTCAACCCGCCGTCCTTCGAATCCTTGCAGAACCCGGCGAACATTTCGCCGATGGCCTTCCGCCCTGCGACGACCGCGCCGCCGGGCAGATTGATTTGCCCGTCGTCCGGATATTGGGCGACGATGCGGTTCCAGTCACAATGATTGAGCGCGTCCATATGCTCGTCCAGCACTGCCTGAGCCGTGGCTTGGCGCTTGATTTCCGGCAGTGCCGACTGCGCGGTTGCAATCACAGGCGTCGCAACCGCGAAACCCATCCCCACAAGCAGAGCGATCTGATGCCCCATGTCGTCCTCCCGAGATATTTTTTTGCGCGATCTCAGGCGAACTGGACCAAGTCAGACACGCCGTAACCCGGAGAAACGCCCCAACCCGCGCAGAGCCGACCGTACTCCCGCCCAAATGCGCCGGCAAGTTCGTCCTATTCTGCGGAGCCTCCGACGAACTCCTCGACCCAGGCCGGAACTGTGTCGCTCGCCGGCCCCAGGCGCTGCTCATCGAACAAAACCAGCGTTGTCCGCCGCCTCGAGGTTGATCTCGCATGTGGGCAAGCCATAGGCGCGCGCTTCGGCGACAAATCCGGCCGCGGGGTAGATGGCGCCCGAAGTGCCGATGGCGACGAAGAGATCGGCCTCGCGGAGCGCCCCGTCGATCAAGTCCATGGCGAACGGCATTTCACCGAACCACACCACGTGCGGCCGCAACGCCCCGACCCAGCTGCAATCGGGGCAAGCGTGCGAAACGGTCAGATCATCGAGCCAGGGGCGAACCGCCTCGCAGCGACCGCAGCGGGCCTTCAAAAGCTCGCCATGCATGTGGATGACGCGCGCGGAGCCCGCCCGCTCGTGCAGATCGTCGATGTTCTGGGTGAGAGGTTAGCTCCCGCCGCGCTCGGCGAGCGAGCCTTCGAGCCGCGCGAGGGCGAAATGCGCTACATTCGGCTTGGCGTCGCGAAGGTTCCGGCGACGCAGATCGTAGAACGCGAGCACCGATTCGGGATCGCGGGCGAAGGCTTCGGGCGTAGCCAGCTTCATAGGATCGAACCGCGCCCAGATCCCCTCGCCCTGTTTGTCGCGAAAGGTGCCAAGCCCGCTCTCGGCCGAGACGGCCGGCGCCGGTAAGGACGAAGATGTTTTTGGGCATGCCGCCCAAATCCCCTACCTCCCCCGGAGCGCAAGCGCGATCTGCACGATTGCCGCGATCAGCTCGAGCACGATCAGGATCACGATCGCCGCTTCGAGTCGCGTGGCGCGGTCGGCGTCGATGATGTCGGTTAGCGCCTGCGCGGTGTCGCCGATGACCTCAAGCTTGCGCTTCAACACGTCGGCGCGCTCAGTGAGCTCGTATTCGTCAGCGAGGCGCGCATAGAGCCGTTCGAGCTCCGGGTGGTCCCACAGCACGTCCGGCTTCTCCTCGACCGCGACGCGGCCCGAGACGCGGTGCTGAGCGAGCAGCGCCTGGCCGATGAGCCGAAGCATGGCGCGGCGGCGGAAAGGCGGCCGGCCGGTCGCAGCGAGTTTTTCGGCGAACGGCTCGACAACGTCGAACACCGCGTTCACTTCGCGCTCGTCGCGCGCCAGCGCCACGGTTTTGGCGAGCGCGTCGGCGATGACCAGAAAGCGCGGCGGTGAGAGGTTCTTGATCTGGATCGGGCCGCTCGAGGACTTCTGCTCGTCGCTGTCGGGCGCGATTTCGAGCACCGCCGTTTCGTCGTCGCCGAGCGCCCTGAACCCGCTGACGCGCGATCGCAGTTTCGCCAGCAGATCCTCTTCCTCGAGCGGGCTCAAGCCGACCATCACGGCGACGCCGAAGCGGAACAAAGCCGCCATGCCCCGTTCGCCGACCCGGAAGGCGAGCGGCAGCGAGGAGATCATGTCGGGCCGCTCGAGCCCGGCTGTGTCGATGCGCTCGCCGACGATGAGCGCGCGCGCGGTCAGGCGCGTCGGAGCCGTCGCAGGCGAGACGTTGGTCATGGCCGCAGTCTACGGCGGCGCTCAATCCACCGCCAGCCGCCCTAGCCCTCGCAGCCGCGCGACGCGGGACGCGGGCGCTGTCCGATCGGTCTCTTTCCCGATAGATTGCCACGAGGCCTCGCTGCTCCGAGCAGCCGAGGCTCGGAAACACGTCGCGGAGAAGTAGCCATGGACAAAGGCAGCGAGGCCCGATGGCGGCTCGACGGCGTCCGGGTGGTCCATTCGAACGAACTCGACATCAACACGGCCCAGACGCCCGGCATGAATCGCGCCGCGGCTATCACACACGCCCGCGCCGGGGCGGAGAAATTATGGGCCGGAACCGTCGTCATTCACCCGAAAGCCAAGACGGGGGCGCACCATCACGGACCGGTGGAGAGCGTGATCTACGTGGTCAGCGGGCGCGCCCGCATGCGTTGGGGCGACCGGCTTGAATTCATCGCCGAGGCCGGCCCAGGCGATTTCATCTACGTGCCGCCCTTCGTTCCGCACCAGGAGATCAACGCCAGCGACGATGCGCCTTTGTCCTGCGTGCTGGTGCGCAGCGGCCAGGAGCCGGTGGTGGTCAACCTCGATCTGCCGAACGTCGAATCGCAATCCGGAGCCGGTCGAGTGGGTCGACGACCTGCATCCGCCGCAGCGGGAGTGATCGCTCCCGAGCGCAAACGCGTATTCAGTCAGCTCGGGCGCCAGGCCGCACCCCGCTGTGCCTGGCCAGGCATCTTTGATCCTTGGTGTTCCAAACCTTGCCCTGAGGGCAGGTCGTAAGTTCCGTTTGAACATTCGGGCGATGAGCTGCTTCGGCGTTCCCGCCTGTTCCGGATGCGCCCCGCCTCCACCCATGGCCGCATACGCCGCAGGCGCCGCCAACGCCAGGCCGAGCATCAAGATTCCGCTCGAGAGCGCGCAAGCGTACCCGCTCGTCTTTTTACGATAGGAGCGAGGAAAGATGGGCATTGCAAGGATCCTTCACATCGCGATGAGCTGCCCTAAAAACACATCGGCGGGAAAATTATTCGACTAGGCCCCGCCTTCCAGATGAGGCGCGCCGCAATGCTGTCCTACCCGTTTATGGCAAAGGGTCGGTTAGGCTTAGAGCGGCTTTGGTCGGGGAGCGTCGCTGAAGACGGCCCTACCGGCGCAGCACCGGATGCGTCTCGCGCGCCTGCCAGCCGGCGCGCTCGAGTTCCGGGACGAGATGCTCCTCCCGCGCAAAGCCGACGCAAAGGTAGGCGATAAACGTCCAGGCGCGTGGCACGTCGAGCGCCCCGGCGATCGCGTCCGGATCGAGGATCGACACCCAGCCTACGCCCAGGCCCCGGGCGCGCGCGGCAAGCCAGAACGTGTGCAGCGCGCAGACGGTCGAATAGCGGCGCGTCTCGGCCATGGTGCGGGCGCCAAGACCGCGGCCCTGCTCCGTCGCCTCGTCGCAAAAGACCGCGAGCTGGATCGGCGCGTCGTTGAGGCCGGCGAGCTTGAGCCTGGCGTAAAGCGCCGCCCGCTCGCCGCCATAGGCCACGAGCGCGTCGCGATTTGCGGCCTCGAAATTGGCTCGGATGGATGCGCGGCGCGCCTTGTCGTCGACCCGCACGAAGCGGGTGGGCTGACAATTGCCAACCGACGGGGCGAGCGCGGCGAGGTCGAAGAGCTCGGCCAGCATCGCCTCGTCCGGCGCTTCCTCGGTCCGAAAATGGCGCACATCGCGCCGCCAGGCCAGAAGCTCGGCGAGGGTCGCCCGGAATGCCTCGTCAAACTCGGGCGCGTCGGTGAGGGCATAGGCCAATTCCGCTTTTTCGCCTCCTTTGTCCCCGAAGCGCTGCCGGCTCGTCTGGCATAATGCGCGAGAGGGGGATTCCGCAAAGAGAATATCGCGCTTTTCTCGCCCCATCTGGCGCGCGAGGGCGCGGCGCGCAGCGGCGCTCTGTCCCCTTGACGCGAGACTCGACCAGGCCCGGCCGTCGCATGGGTAGTTTTGCCAATTGCGCGGTTCGTTCGGGACTGAAAAGTGTATCGTGTCCGGGCGGCGAGCCGTACGACCAACGGCTTTAAGGGGTGTGCCGAACCCGTGACAGATCAGCGTGCGCGGCACAATCTCCCTGCCGCGCACGCTTTTTAATTGGCCATCGCCCTTCTGATTGAAGGAGAATCCGAATCCGAGGGCCTCGGCGCCTCGGTCACCCGAGGTCAAGCCGGAAAGAAGCGATCCGGGGGGAAGGGCAGGACCTCGGCCGCGCCGCATAGGCCGTCTTCAGCGGGAAAAATCGGCCTAATTCGGATCTCGCAATTTCGGCTAATTCATCCAAAATTTCAATATGTTACGACATGATCGAAAAACAAATATTTCCGCAAAACAGAATCCAGGATATAGTCTCTGTTTCACCGCTAAGCGGCAACGGAGAGCCCATGACCAGAGATCCCGCACCTTTGACCCCGGCGCTTGACCTTCGAGCCAAACGCCGCACGCGGCGCGAGAGCAGGGTTGCGCGGCGTGAGCGCTATTTCAACCTGATGGCGACAGGCTACAGCTGCAGCCAGATCGCAAAAATTGTGCAAACCAGCGCCGCGACGGTCCGGCGTGAAATCGATCGAGCGCTCGCTGAACGGCGGCTCGACGCGCCGGAGCGTTTCGCCCAGGTGCAGGTCGCGCGGCTCGTGAAGGCGCTGAGGCTCGCCGAGGCTGCGATCGAGCTTGGCGAACTGAAGGCGGTCGCGACCTATCTGCGGGTCATTGCGGCGCTCGACCGCTATCATGAGGTGGCGTCCGGGAGCCCGCCGCCCCGCCGACCGAGCAAGGCCCCGCCGCTTGCCCTGCCGACCCCGCCCAAGGCGCTGACCTTCGTCGCAGCGCCGGCCAGCGGCGAGCCAGACACTGTCGACGAGACGGCGGCCAGATGCGGCGGATCCTATTCAACAATAAAATCATGGTACTTATCGCTGCACGCGAGCCCCGCGCCTGTAGCTAGCGGGCGATTCAGATTCGAGTTGCAGAAAAAGAGGCCTAAGCCTTTGAAATGGCTTCGACGCGTGCAAACTGCGACGGCGCCTTGCAGCCGCGCTCAAACCGTCGCGGCTCCACAGCGCCGCGGCGAGCTGCAAGGAAGGCCGGCGCCGCTATTGAACGCCGGTTCGCCCCTTGATCGCAGCCAGGAAATCGATCTCGAAGCGGGCGCGGTCGACCGACATGCAGACTTGCGCATTGTAATGATGTTCAGCCGTGCGTCGGCGGTCGGCGACCGTCTGCCCGCGCGTAAGCGCGCCATTCAGCTCGACATCGACGAGCATGCGCTCCGTCTTCGCCAGGCTTGGATCTTCAGCGACGGCGACCGCCAGCGGATCATGCAGCCCGCAGCCCTAAATCCCGGGATACATCGTCTTATAAGAACGAACGTAAAACTCAGCCATACGCATGAGAGCCTTCGCAGCCTCATCCCCTTCGCGGGCTACTTCCTCGATCATGTCGGTCGAAAGCAGCGTGGCCATGGTGACGTCCATGCCGACCAGCGTCACGTTCGCGCCGGCCTGAAGCACGATATGCGCCGCCTCGGGATCGTTGGCGAAATTCGCATCCACCATTGGCGCCGCGGGCCCCTGAATGCCTGGATGGAAGATCGTCGACCCCATGATGACGATCTTGCGGAGGAGCTTGGCGATCTCGGGCGCCTTGACGAGCGCCAGGGCGACATTGGTCAGCGGTCCGACCGGGCAAAGCACGATCTCCCCTGGGCTTTCTTTCGCCAAGCGAATGATGAGATCGGCGGCGTGTTCTCCCGTTTCTCTTATCTTCGGCGCCGCGAGCTCGATATCGCCAATTCCATTGGCGCCATGGACGTGATCGGCTCGGCGCACGTAAGGGTGAATGAGCGAACGCTCAACGCCCTTGGCGACCGGAATGTCCGGACGCTTGAGCAGTTCAAGCACCCGCAGCGTGTTCTCGGTCGCGATCGCCGTATCCGTGTTGCCAAAAGTCGTGGTGAGCGCCTCGAGCTTTATGTCCTGGGCGACGGACGGCGTAAAAAATCGCCATCGCGTCGTCGATGCCAGTGTCAACGTCAATGATCATGCGGCAAGGCGAGGTCACGGGCGAAGTCCTTCAGGCGCGAGCGGTGATCGTTTCGAGATAGCCCCCACCTTTCCGGCGCCGATGGCTGACCGCCAGGACTGCCAGAGTCACGACGTAGGGCAGAATATCGGTCAGCTGGTTTGGCAGGCCTTGTCCTTGCAGGCGTACGGAGAGGGC
Organism: uncultured Alphaproteobacteria bacterium; assembly: GCA_963743265.1. Taxonomy (GTDB): domain Bacteria; phylum Pseudomonadota; class Alphaproteobacteria; order Rhizobiales; family Beijerinckiaceae; genus Roseiarcus. The sequence continues at coordinate 70,378 of CAVUPE010000012.1, forward strand.
GTCGGCGACACCGAACAATACGCAGGCCAACGACGCCCACAGCGGATGATTGCGTCCGAGCATCACTGCAACGACGGCGATCCAGCCCCGGCCGGCGCTCATGTCCTCCGAAAAGACGTCGACCCCGCCAAGCGAGAGTTGCGCGCCGCCCAGGCCCGTCAGGGCGCCGGCGATCAGGACAGCGACGATCCGGTAGCGCTTGACATCGACGCCCATGGCTTCGGCCGCGCTGGCGTCCTCGCCGACGCCGCGCAGCCGAAGACCGACGCTCGTCCGGAAGATCACGATCGTCAGGACCGCGACGAAAACCCACGCCATCCAGGTAATCGCCGTCTGGCGCGAAAAGATCCAGCCGATCCAAGGGGTCGCGTTGATCGCGTCGATCCGGATCTTCTCGAGGCCGATAATTCCGGGGGCGCTAAAGGTTCCGGACACGCCGAACATCTGACGAAGCAAATAGGCGGTCAGGCCCGACGCGAGCAGATTCATGCCGATGCAGATCACAACCGAATCGCCCCGGAAAATCGTCGCGCCATATGCGAGGATCAACGAGAAAGCGACCGTGGCTACGACCGCGACCGTGACGCCGGCCCAGGCGCTGCCAAGAAAATAGCTTCCGACGACGCCTGCGAACGCGCCCACCAGAAGCTGACCCTCCATCGCCATGTTGAAGACGCCGACCTGTCCACAAAGGACCCCGGCTAGGGTCGCCAGTAGGATCGGTGTCATCGCCTGCACGGCGGAATTGACCAGCGACGGAGTAATGAAACTCATCATAGCGAACGACGGTCGACGCCGTGGCGGATCGCCAGAAACAGGATGATAACTGCTTGCAGCACCATGGTCAGGACGCGCGGAATCGATGTCTCGCGCTGCATCGCGAAACCGCCGGTCTGTAGGGCGGCGAAGAAGACGCCGGCTCCAATCGCTCCCAGCGGCTCGCCGCCCGCAAGCAGCGCGGCCATCAGACCAGACCACGTGTAGCCCGGAGCGGTGAGCGCGCCGTCGTTAAAGCGGAACTGGGAGCCCAGCACGATGATCGCGCCCACCAAGCCCGCGACGGCCCCACTCGCAAACATCACGCGCACCGTCTGCGAAGCGAGCCGAACGCCGCCGTAACCCGCGAAGCGCGCGTTGAGTCCCCTCATCCTGAGTTCGTATCCACCGACCGTCCTGCGGTCATAAAAGACGGCCAGTACGGCGACAACCGCCATCAGGATAAGCCCGATGTTGAGCGGCCCAACGATCGTCGCCAGCCGGGCGGCTCGAGGAATCATCACAGTCTGCGCCAGGCCGGTCGTCGTGTCGCGTAAAGGGAAGCCGACGACGTAGGAGGTCAGCCCCACGGCGGGATAGGAAAGCAGCAGACTCGAAATCAGCATAGGCACGCCAAGGCGCGTCTCGCCCCAGGCCGCAAGCGAGGCGTAGAGACCTGACGCCAACATCGCCGCGACGATTGCGACGGCGGCGGCGATCCCCGGCGGCAGCGCCGGCAGATAGATCGGCGCGAGCGCCGCGACGAGCCCGCCGACTACCAGCTGTCCGTCCCCGCCAAGATTGACCAAGCCGCCGCGAAGCGGCAGGGCGGCGACCAGCGTCATGCCGACGAGCGGCACCGCCCAGTTCAGAGTATCTGGCAGGTTCGCCAGCGCGAGCGCGCCGCGCAGGATCGCCCAATAGGCGGTCAACGGATTCCCGCCGGATGCGAGAATGAGGAGCGCGCCCACAGCCACGCCGATCGCAATTGCCAGCGGCGCCGCTGAAATTCGCGAGGGTCGGCGAAATGTCAGGACGCTCATGCGAGCGGAGCGCTCACGCCGCTTCGCGGATTCGGCCGGCCATGAGGAAGCCGAGTGTTTCCTCGTCGGCCTCGTCGCCCGGCACGTCAGCCAGAACCCGCCCCTCGAACATCACAAGGATGCGGTCGGAAAGCGCCATGATCTCGCTGAGCTCAGCCGAGACGAGCAATATGGCGCGACCTTTGTCGCGCTCCGCGATAAGAAGGCCGTGGATGAATTCGGTCGCGCCCACGTCGACGCCGCGCGTCGGCTGCTCGGCGATCAGCAGCGGGCCGTCATGCGCAAGTTCCCGCGCCACGACAAGCCTCTGCAGGTTGCCGCCCGACAGCGACCCGACCTCATGGGCTTCGCTGCCAATCCGAACGCCAAAGCGCGCAATGAGGTGTCGTGCGTGCGCCGTCAGGGCGCGATGGTCGAGGAGCCCTCGACGAGCGAGCGGCGGCGCGCGATGGTATCCCATCGCCAGATTGTCCGCCGCCGAGGCTCCGGGCGCCGCGCCAGTCGCCGCGCGATCCTCGGGGATGTAGGCGAGGCCGGCGCGGCGGTGCTGTTCGACGTCGGTCCCCGTCACGTCATGGCCCGCAATTTCCACCCGACCTTGGTCGGGCGGGAGCAAGCCCGTCAGCGCTTCCACAAGCTCGGTCTGACCGTTGCCCGCGACGCCTGCTATCCCGACGATTTCGCCGGCGCGGACGGCGAGGTTAACTCGGTCGACCGCCGGCCTGCCGGCGCGCCGCACTGTCAGTGCATCGACCTTGAGCACGGCGGCGCCAAGCTTCGCCGGGCCCTTCTCGACCATCAGATTGACGGCGCGGCCAATCATCGCGCGAATGATCTCGGACGGAGAGGTTTCCTTCGTCGTCATTGAAGCCGCGACGCGTCCGCCGCGGAGAACCGTCACGCGGTCGCCGATCGCCATTGCCTCGTGCAGCTTGTGGGTGACGAAGATGACCGTGCGCCCGCTCGCAGTCAGATTGCGGATCACGGCGAACAGGGCGTCGCGCTCCTGAGGCGTCAGCACCGCAGTGGGTTCGTCGAGGATCAGGATTCTTGCATCGCGATGGAGAGCCTTCAAAATCTCCACCCTTTGCCGCACGCCGACCGAGAGCCGGCCGACGATCGCGCCAGGGTCGACCCCGAGATGATAGCGCTGCGCGAGCGCGCCGACTTTCGTGATCGACGCGGCACGATCGACGAAGCCGGCGCGCTGCGGCTCTCGGCCGTAGACCACGTTCTCCCAGACCGTCAGCGAATTGAAGAGCTTGAACCCCTGGTGGACCATGCTTACGCCTTCAGCGATGGCGTCGAGCGCGGAACGGTAGCGGACCTCCCTGCCCAGCAGCAGGATCCGCCCCTCGTCGGGCGCCTGCATCCCGTAGAGGATCGACATCAAGGTCGATTTTCCGGCGCCGTTCTCGCCCATGACCACATGGACTTCGCCGCGCTCGACCGCGAGGTCGACATGGTCGTTGGCGACCAGCGAGCCGTAGCGTTTGACGATGCCGATCGCCGCTAATTCGGGCGCCATCGAACGGCGCCGCTCACTTGGCGAGTTTCATGGGGTCTTCGATCTTCAGCTTGCCCGAGACGATCTCGTCGCGGATTGCCTTCAACTTCTCGATGACGTCCGGATATTTGGCGATGAGGCAGCCGGACTTGTCGACACCGGGCTCGAGGCCAGTCAGCGTCATGCCGCCCTCGGACAGGCCCAGCGCCACGACCTGCGGCTGGTCGCCCTTGAAGATGCCGGCGACGCCCTTCTCGATCACGATATCGGTGCGCTTCTCGACATTATCCATCACCAGCCCCGGCGCTTGCGGGCATTGGTTGGTGTCGACCCCGAAAGCCGCGGCGCCCGGCAGGTCGGCCATGGCCTTGAAAATGCCGCCGTTCGAGCCTGATGCCGCCGCCAGGACGCGATCGACATTGTCGGAGACCATCACGCTAGCGCGTTGCTGGCCCCGCGCCGGATCAGAAAATGGATTGTTTCCGCCAACCCAGAGGCTTGGCGCTATCGTGATGTCCGGTTTTGCGTGCTTCGCGCCTTCGTTGAAGGCGTCGGTGTAGCGATGGACGAAAGGGATATCCAGCGCGCCAATGGCGCCGACCTTCCCGGTCTTGGTGGTCAGCGCGGCCTCGGCGCCCGAAAGGAAACTCGGCTCGTATTCGCGGAAGACCGAGCAATAGATGTTCGGATGCAGCGTCTTCGGGCAGGTGTCGACGACAAGGAAGCTCACCTTGGGATAGGCGGCGGCGACGTCCGGGACGATGTCGTTGAACTCGAAGCCGATTGCGACCACGACTTTCGCGCCTTGCTTTGCCGCCGCCTCCAGGTTTTGGCGCTGGGTCGTCGGATCGGTGCTCTCAAAGACCTTGGCGACTGCGCCCAGTTGAGCTGCGACCTTCTCTGTCCCGGCCTTTCCCAGCTTGAGAAAGTCGTTCACCCCTAAGGGATTAGGTGAGACATAGACGAGGAGCGGCTTGTCGTCCGCTTTCGCCGCAAGGGCCGTCACGATCATCGCCGCGCCAGCTAGAAGCGCCCCAAGCCGCATCGTTCGCCCTCCAGACTTCTGGTATTCTCACTCCACGATAGCCACTCGGCCGAAGCTCGACAACCGCAATTGACCGCATAATGGACACAAAGCTTCGCGGGTACGGCGTGTAACGCCGGTGCGCCGCCAGTCCGGGGCCCGCGCGGAAGCTCTGTCGGGTTCGCCGCCCGCTTGCCCGCAGCGCGGCTGTGGTCGCTCCGGAGGCCGGGAGGAAAACCTGTGCGAAGTTCTGAAATCGCTTGTTTCGCGGAAGGAAAGAGGCGGCAAGCCCCTTTCCGGGGGATCGGTGCAGATTTTCGGCTAGAACAAATCCAAATGCGGACGGCGCTAAAGCGACCGGACCCGCGCTTTCACCGCCTTCTCCGTTGCGAGCCGGTTGCGAAGCGGCAGGCCGAAGGTCTCGGATTCGATCTCGAACACGTCGCCCTTCTGCGTCTTCACTCCGTCGCTGAACGACAGGGTGGCGGTGCCGAAGAAATGGACGTGGACGTCGCCTGGGCGGCGAAACAAGCCATATTTGAAATGATGGGCCTCGAGATTGGCGATCGAATGCGCCATGTTTTGCTCGCCAGATAAAAACGGCTTTTCCCAGATGACTTCCTTGCCGCGCCGGATGCGCGACATGCCGTTGATGTCCGCGGGCAGATCGCCAACCAGCAGCTCCGGGCCAACGCTTGCGGGCCTCAGCTTCGAGTGCGCGAGCCAAAGATAGTTGTGCCGCTCGGTGACGTGATCGGAGAATTCGTTGCCGAGCGCGAACCCGACACGAACTGGCAAGCCGGCGTCATCGATAAGGTAGATGCCCACGATCTCCGGCTCTTCGCCGCCGTCGAGCGCGAAGGCCGGGCTGGGCAAGTCGCCTTCCGGAGCCGCAAGGGATGAACCATCGCCCTTGTAAAACCATTCAGGCTGCGCACCGGTCTCGCTCTTGCCCGGCTTGCCCCCGTCCAGGCCCATCTTGAACATGCGCATCGAGTTGGTGAGCTTCGACGGGTCCTCGAGATCCTTGTGCATCTTGTCGCGCCCTTCAGCCGAACCGAGATGCGTAAGGCCCGTACCGGTCACGACCACATGCGCGGGATCTTTGTGATCAATCGGCGCGAGCACGCGTCGCTGCTTCAACGCCCGAGCGAGATCGACCGGCTTTCCAACCCCTCGGTCAGCAATCAGCTTGCGAAGCGAGACGCGCTCGGCGATCGCCTGGCGTGCAAGGTCCAGCGTCGTGCGCGCGCCCTTGACCAGACGGCTCTCGCCGCGCGCGGTGACCGCCAGCGCTCGCTTGCCGCTCTCGTCGATGAATTGCGCCAGCCTCACGCTTCTGCCCCCTCTTCAGCGCCAGAATTCAGGCGCGCTTCTATCAGTTTGAAGATACGCGGATCGGTGAAATTGCTGGCCGCGAATGTGGCGCCCGCCTCGATCAGTGTTTGCGAATCCAATGTCGTCGTCATGCCGACCACGGCTAGACCTGCGGCTGCCGCAGCACGAACGCCTGATAGCGAATCCTCGAAAGCAACCGAATGCGCCGCGGAAGCGCCCGTGCGCTCAAGCGCTGTCAGATAAGGCAAAGGATCGGGTTTGGAACGCACAAGCTCCCCGCCGATCACCAGGATTGGCAACCTCTGCCCGATCCCCAACGCGGTGAGAACCTTTTCAGCGTTGGCGCGCGGCGCGTTCGTGACAACCGCACGCCGGAGCCCCCGCCGGTCGGCATAGTCCAGCAGCGCGAGAGCGCCCAGAATAGGTTCGAGCGCGCCCAAATTATCTCGATAGTCCGTTTCCTTGGCGTCCAGGGCGGCGGCCTGCTCGACGGGCGACAAGTGCGACAGGTAACGACTCGCGATCATCTGGTTAGATGCGCCCATGATGTTCGCGGCATATTCGGAACGATCGAGCTTGATCCCGTGCGGCGCAAATACGCGCTGGAAAGCGACCAGATGCTGGGCGTCGCTATCCACCAGTGTCCCGTCGAGATCGAACAGCAACGCGGTTTTCATAACGTCCTTGGCTGGTCTGCGCGCATCCCCATTTTGAAGCGCGGCGCTCATCACATCGTCGCTCCGATCTGCCAGGGCGTGAATTCCGCGTCGCCATATCCTAAGAGTTCAGACTTGGTCCGTTCGCCCGAAGCGACCGCCAGAACTTTATCAAAAATCTCCTGGCCCTTATCCGCGATCGAGACGCCGTCGAGCACGTCGCCGCAATTGATGTCCATGTCCTCGATCATCCGGCGGTACACGTCGTTGTTGGTGGCGAGTTTGACAGAGGGCGTGGGTTTGCAGCCGTAAGCCGAGCCGCGACCTGTGGTGAAGCAGAGAACGTTGGCGCCGCCCGCGACTTGCCCCGTGGCGGACACGGGATCGTAGCCCGGCGTATCCATGAACACGAAGCCCTTGGCAGTGACCGGCTGGGCGTATTCATAGACCTCGTTGAGCGCGGTCGTGCCGCCCTTCGCGGCGGCGCCCAGGGATTTCTCAAGGATGGTCGTCAAGCCTCCGGCCTTGTTTCCGGGCGAAGGATTGTTGTTCATTTCGCCGCCATTGCGCGCGCAATAATCCTCCCACCAACGGATGCGCTCGACGAGCTTGTGGCCGATCTCCGGCGTCGCAGCGCGCCGGGTCAAGAGATGCTCGGCCCCATAGATCTCCGGCGTCTCCGAGAGAATCGCCGTGCCGCCATTGCGCACCAGGATATCGACCGCGGCCCCAAGCGCAGGATTGGCGGTAATGCCCGAATAACCGTCCGATCCCCCGCATTGGAGCGCCAGCGTCAGCTCGCTTGCCGGCTCTGGCGTCCGATCCACATTGTTGAGCGCCGGCAGCATGGTGCGGATGTGCTCGACGCCAGCCGCGACCGTTTTGCGGGTTCCCCCCGTCGCCTGGATTGTCAGGCTGTGGAACGAGTCGCTTTCGACGATCCCATATTCCTCCTTCATGCGGCCGATCTGAAACACTTCGCAGCCAAGGCCGACCATCAAGGTCGCGCCAATGTTGGGGTTTCCCGCATAGCCCCATTGCGTGCGCATCAGTGCGTCGAACCCGACCCCCTTAGCGGCGATGCCGCAACCGGTGCCGTGGACGAGCGCGATTACGCCATCGACATTCGGATAGTCGGTGAGCATGTCGGAGCGTTCGACCTCCTTCGCAATCAGCCGCGCGACTGTAGCGGAACAATTCACCGAGGTCAGGACCGCGAGATAGTTGCGGGTCCCGACCTTGCCATTTGCTCGCCGAAAGCCCTGAAACGTCGGCTGCTCTTCGACGGGCAGGATGTTCTCGCGTCGTGTGTCCTCACCAAAATGATAGTCGCGCGCGAATTCTTTGATCGCGCAATTGTGCTCGTGCACCCACTCGCCAGGCGCGATCGGCTTGGAAGCGAAGCCGATGATCTGCCCGAACTTGCGGATTGCGGCGCCTTCTTCGACCGGGACGACCGCCATCTTGTGACCCTTCGGGACACGTTGGCGCGCGCTGACGCCTCCCGCCGGTTCAGCGCCGGCTGCAATGTCGTCGATCGCGATGATCACGTTGTCCGAGGGGTCGAGGCGAAGAGCGCGAGGCGTGGTCATGATAATTGTCTGCCTTTGAGGAGGTCGTCTTACGGGGAAAAAAGCTCTGGCTGCCGCTTTGCGAGAGCCTCAAGCCGCGCGGCAGTTATACCTGAGGTGCCGCTTCATCGCGTCACGCGCCTCGTCCGCAGCCTCCGCCTCGATTGCAGCGGCGATCGCGGCGTGCTCGTTCATGGTCGCGCGAAGCTGCCCAGGCGGAGACATAGTCAGCCTGCGCGTCCTTTCCAGATGGACGCGCAGAGACTCGAGGACGTCGCCGGCGCGCGCCATCTCCAATCGAGCGGTCAATATCTGGTGGAACGCCACATCGAGCGCGTAAAACGCTGCATGATCCTTGGCCGCGACCGCCGCGACCTCCTGCCTGAGGTTGGCGGCGAGCGCGTCCTTGTCGGCGCGGCTCATCCGGCGAGCAGCCTCGGCCGCGATCTCCCCTTCAAGCGCACTGCGTATGAACAGGCGCTCGCGTGCGTCGTTGAGTGAGATTCGCGCCACGAACGAGCCGTGCTGGGGCTCCACGTCGACAAGACGATCATAGGCGAGGCGGCTCACGGCGGCGGAAACGGGAAAGCGGGAAACACGAAGTTTTTCGCACAAACCCGTCTTGTCGATCAAACTCCCGGGTTCGAGCGCGCCGGAGAGAATCGCTTCCTTCAGTTCGCCGTACACGGCGTCCGCCTTCGAATGGGCGCCCTTGGTCAAATCCTGCCCGCCGCTCAAAGCGAAGCGAGGCGCTTCGTTTGCTCCCGCTAACATGTTAGAGGCTAGAGAGGCGGCGCGGCCCCGTCAATCCTCCAAACGCCGCGCAACGAGGACGCCAATGCCGACAGTCAATTTGCGCGAAGAGACGACGCTGCCCGCGGATCGCTTCGCCGGCGCTCTGGCCGCACGCGTTTGGCGCCCCGATGTCAACGGCCCCTCGGTCGTCGCGATCAGGGAGGAGGGCGTGTTCGACATCAGCGCCGCGTTTCCGACCATGCGCGACCTTTGCGAGGCGCCCTCGCCGGCTGAGGCGCTGCGCGCGGCTGAGGGTCCACGCATCGGCGCGCTTAGCGATATTCTCGCCCACTCTCCGCGCGACAGCCGCGTTTCTGGCAGCCCGCATTTGCTCGCGCCTATCGACCTGCAGGCGATCAAGGCCGCCGGCGTCACCTTCGCGCAATCCCTGCTCGAGCGGGTGATCGAAGAGCGCGCGCGCGGCAGCCGCGAAGGCGCGGCAAAGGCGCGCGAAGAGATCGTGAGCGTGTTGGGCGATGATCTCAGCACTCTCAAGCCAGGCTCGCCCGCAGCGATGCGGCTCAAGGACGCGCTGATCAAGGCCGGCGCCTGGTCGCAATATCTGGAAGTCGGCATCGGCGCCGACGCCGAGGTGTTCACCAAGAGCCAGCCGATGTCCGCCGTCGGATCGGGCGAGGACGCGGGATTCCACAAGGCCTCGCTTTGGAACAACCCCGAACCCGAGATCGCGCTCGCGGTCGCCTCCAACGGCGCAATCGTTGGCGCGACGCTCGCCAACGATGTCAATCTGCGCGATTTCGAGGGGCGCTCTGCGCTTCTGCTTGGGAAGGCGAAGGACCAGAATGCGAGTTGCGCGATCGGCCCCTTCTTGCGCTTCTTCGACGCGACGTTCACGCTCGACGACGTGCGGCGGGCTACGATTTCCCTCATGGTCGAGGGCGAGGATGGCTTCCGGCTCGATGGCGGCTCGTCGATGGCCAAGATCAGCCGCGATCCGAGCGATCTCGCCCAGCAAACGATCGGCGCTAGCCACGCCTATCCGGATGGATTCGTGCTCCTGCTCGGGACGATGTTCGCTCCCGTCGCCGATCGCGGCGCCCCGGGCATGGGTTTTACGCACAAGGCTGGCGATATTGTCACGATCAGCGCGGAGAAACTCGGCCGGCTCGTCAATCGCATGCGGCCATGCGAAGAGTGCGAGCGCTGGACGTTCGGCGTGGGCGCGCTGATGCGCAATCTCGCCCAGCGGGACTTGATTTAATCGCCCGCGCGCCAGAAGTTTGGTTGACAAGTTAGGGACACAATATGGGCGCGCACCAAAACTATATCGCCGGAGAATGGGTGGACGGCTCGTCGGTCACTCGCGACATCAACCCGTCGAACACAAACGACCTCGTTGGCGAGTACGCGCAGGCCGACGCTGCTCAGACGAACGCTGCGATCGAGGCCGCGCATGCCGCGTTTCCGGCCTGGTCGCGGACGACGCCGCAGGAGCGTCACGACATTCTCTTGCGGGCTTCGACCGAAATTCTTGCGCGCCGCGAGGAGCTCGGGCGCCTGCTGTCGCGCGAAGAAGGCAAGACGCTCGCGGAGGGTATCGGCGAGGCCGGCCGGGCCGGGCAGATCTTCGATTTCTTCGCCGGCGAAGCGCTGCGGATTCCGGGCGAAAAATTCGCCAGCGTCCGGCCGAACATCGACATCGAGGTGACGCGCGAGCCCCTCGGTGTCGTCGGCATCATCGCGCCCTGGAACTTCCCGCTCGCAATCCCCGCTTGGAAGATCGCGCCGGCGCTGGCCTATGGCAACACGATTGTCTTCAAGCCTGCCGACCTCGTTCCCGGTTGCGCTCATGCGCTCTCAGAAATCATTGTGCGAGCCGGCGTTCCCAAGGGCGTGTTCAATCTGGTTGTTGGGCGCGGCTCGGTGGTCGGTCAGGCGATCCTTGATCATAAGAAAGTCGACGCGGTCACGTTCACAGGCTCGGTCGCGACCGGCGCGAAGGTTGCGGCCGCCTGCGCGAAGGCCATGCGCCGGTTTCAGCTCGAAATGGGCGGCAAGAATCCGCTGGTCGTACTCGCCGACGCCGACCTGCCGACCGCGGTGGAATGCGCAGTCAACGGCGCCTATTTCTCGACGGGCCAGCGCTGCACGGCGTCGTCGCGCCTCATCGTCGAGGAGCCGATTTACCGGCGCTTCGCTGACGCGCTCACGGAGCGGATGCGCGCGCTCGTCATCGACGATGCGCTGAAAACCGGAACCCATATCGGGCCGGTAGTCGACGCGTCCCAGTTCGAGCAGGATCTGTCCTACATCGGGATTGGCCAGGGCGAAGGCGCCAAGCTCGCACTCGGCGGCGAAAGACTCAATCGCGCTACGCCCGGATTTTACATGTCCCCCGCCCTCTTCCTCGACGCCGACAATAAGATGCGCATCTCGCGCGAGGAAATCTTCGGGCCCGTTTCGGCGATGATCCCGGCGCGCGATTACGATCATGCCTTGGCGATCGCAAACGACACCGATTTCGGTTTGTGCGCCGGCATTTGTACGACGAGCCTCAAGCACGCCTCGCACTTCAAACGCAATATTGAAGTGGGCATGACGATGGTCAACCTGCCAACGGCGGGCGTCGATTACCACGCGCCGTTCGGCGGCCGTAAGGCTTCGAACCTCGGCCCACGCGAACAGGGGCGCTACGCGGCGGAGTTCTATACGACGGTGAAAACGGCCTATACGATGGCCTGAAGCCTCAGCGAGGGCGCTGCGGGAGAAACCGAGACGATGATCCTGATCTCCGGCGAGGCTCTGATCGATCTCATCCCCGATCCAATCAAGGCGAGCGCCTACGACGCGGTGCTCGGCGGCTCGCCTTACAACGTCGCGATCGGACTCAGTCGGCTGGGTGCGCCGACGGCTTTCATCTCGCGCATCTCGGCGGACGGCAACGGCGAGGCGCTCGCCGCCTCGCTGGCCGCAAACAACGTCGACCTTAGCTACGTCGCCCGTGACGCGCGTCCGACCACACTCGCCTTCGTCATGCGCGGCACCGCCAAGAGCGGATCCCGCTATTCGTTCTATCTCGACGCGACCGCCTTCGACGGTGCCTGGCCCTTTCCGAACGAATGGCCAAAAGGCGCCCGTCACTTGCATGTCGGCTCGATCGCCGCCGTCGGCCCCCGCCATGGGCAGTCCGTCGTCGCAGCGCTGACCGCGGCGCGCCCACACGCAACAATTAGCTTCGATCCCAATATCCGTCCTCTTGTGACCCCCGATCGCGACTCGGTGACGCATCTCGTCGAACGCCAAGCCTCGCTCGCGTATCTGGTCAAGGCCAGCCAGGAGGATCTCGAATGGCTGTACCAAGGCCGTAGTATTGAGGAGAGCCTCGTAGCCTGGTCGACGTCCGGCCCGCGATTTTGTGTCGCGACACTCGGGGAGCGCGGCGCCCTCGCCATGCTCGGCAAAAAGCGGATCGAGGTTCCTGCGCCGCGCGTCGAGGTCGTCGATACGGTCGGCGCCGGCGACAGCTTCATGTCCGCCCTACTGTCTGCGATGGACCGCGACCATGCGCTCGGGGCTGAGGCGGCCGCGCCGTCGCAAAGCGAACTCGAGAGATGGCTCCGTTTTGCAGTGACCGCATCTGCAATCACCTGCACCCGCAAGGGCTCGGATCCGCCGACGCGCAAGGAAGTCGAAGCGGCGCTTGCGACATAATTGGAAATTCGACGTAGACCCCCTAAGTACAGGGGCGAAGAAGGCGAGCGTTGCCCGCTTCAACCGAGCGGTTTAAAATCCCGATCGAACAGGAATAGGAATCAGCGCCATGGCGTCGAGCGACGCTTCGCCCGCCCCGCCCCGCCCTCGGCCGTTGTCGCCGCATCTCAGCATCTACCGCCCGACAATGACGATGGCGATGTCGATCGCGCATCGGATCAGCGGCGGAGTCTTATACATTGGCGTGCTGCTGTTGGCCTGGTTCCTCATCGCCGCTTCGGCCGACGCCTCGTCTTTCGCCGTATTCTCCGATTTCATCGGCTCGTTCATCGGACGCCTCGTCCTGTTCGTCATCACGTGGGCACTCTTCCATCACCTCGTCGGCGGCGTTCGTCACATCATATGGGACGCCGGCTACGGGCTGGACGCCCCGTTGCGCGATCAGATGGCGTGGGCGACGTTGATCGGAGGTTTTGCGCTGACGGTCCTCGTGTGGGCCGTAGGCTTCGCGGTCCGTTAAGGGAAACATGGCAATTGGCCGATCATCCAAGCGATCTGCGCACCCCCCTCGGCAGGGTACGGTTTCTTGGCTCGGCGCGGACGGGAACAACCGACGCGTGGCTTGTTCACCTGACCTCGGCCGCGCTCGTGCCGCTTAGTCTCGGCTTCGTCTGGCTGATGCTCGACCTGCTACGCAAGGACTACAACGGCGTGCGGGCGGAGCTCGCGCGTCCGATTCCGGCAATCCTGCTCTTGGCTTTCGTCCTCGCCGGCATCATCCATATGGAGCTCGGCATGCGCTCCATCATTGCCGACTATATTGGTGGCCAAACGCGCACTTGGGCGTTGACCGCCAACACCTGCTTTGCCGCGCTTCTGGCGCTCGCCTGCCTGTACGCGACGCTGCGGGTCGCCTTTACCTGAGCAAACCAAAGAAGACGGACATCCATGGCGACCAATGGCTCTTCGGGCAGAGCGCGCCGGCGCTCGGAGGCAAGGCCTATCCGATCACCGACCACACATTCGACGTGGTTGTGGTTGGCGCGGGCGGGTCTGGCCTGCGAGCGAGCGTCGGGTGCGCCCAGGCCGGCCTGCGCACGGCATGCATCTCGAAAGTGTTTCCCACGCGTTCGCACACCGTCGCGGCGCAGGGCGGGATTTCCGCTTCGCTCGGCAATATGGGGCCGGACGATTGGCGCTGGCATATGTACGACACCGTCAAAGGCGCAGACTGGCTCGGCGACCAGGACGCGATCGAATATCTCTGCCGCAACGCGCCGTCCGCCGTCTACGAGCTCGACCATTGGGGCGTGCCGTTCTCCCGCACCGAAGAAGGCAAGATCTACCAACGCCCATTCGGCGGCATGACGACCGACTATGGCAAGGGCATCGCGCAACGCACCTGCGCCGCCGCCGACCGCACTGGCCACGCCATCCTGCACACGCTCTACGGTCAGGCGCTGCGGGCGAAGTGCCAATTCTTCATCGAATATTTCGCGATCGATCTCATCCGGGACGCCGAGGGCGCGGTGCGCGGCGTCGTCTGCCTCAAGCTGGACGACGGAACGATCCATCGTTTCCGCGCCCAGACGACGGTGCTGGCCACCGGCGGCTATGGCCGCGCTTATTTCTCAGCCACTTCAGCTCACACTTGCACCGGCGACGGCAACGCGATGGCGCTGCGCGCGGGTCTGCCGCTCCAGGATATGGAGTTCGTGCAGTTCCATCCGACCGGCATCTATGGCGCGGGCTGCCTCATCACCGAGGGCGCGCGCGGCGAAGGCGGCTATCTGGTCAATTCGGAGGGCGAGCGCTTCATGGAGCGACATGCGCCGTCCGCCAAGGACCTGGCTTCGCGCGATGTCGTCAGCCGGGCGATGACGATGGAGATTCGCGAAGGCCGCGGCGTCGGCAAGGACAAGGACCACATCTACCTGCACCTCGACCATCTCGATCCCAAGGTGCTGCACGAACGGCTGCCCGGCATTTCCGAGAGCGCCCGCATCTTCGCCGGCGTCGATCTGACGAAGGAGCCGATCCCCGTCCTGCCGACCGTCCACTACAATATGGGCGGCATCCCGACCAACTATCACGGCGAGGTTCTGACCAAGGTCAACGGCGATCCTGACGCGATCGTGCCGGGACTGATGGCGCTCGGTGAAGCCGCTTGCGTGTCGGTGCATGGCGCGAACAGGCTCGGCTCCAATTCGCTGATCGACCTTGTCGTCTTCGGCCGCGCGGCTGGCCTACGCGCCGCCGAGATGCTGAAGCCCGGCGACAAGCAACCCGAACTCGCGAGAGACAGCGCCGACTTCGCGCTCTCGCGCCTCGACCGATTCCGCAACGCCAAAGGCAAGACTCCGACAGCGGCGCTTCGCCTCGACATGCAGCGCGTCATGCAGGACAATTGCGCCGTCTTCCGCACCGGCGAAGTGCTCGCCGAGGGCAAGGAAAAGATTCATGCCGCCTGGCGCAACGGCGCCGACGTCTCGGTGACCGACCGTTCGCTGATCTGGAACTCCGATCTCATCGAGACGCTCGAATACGACAATTTGATCGCGCAGGCGGTGGTGACGATGGAGGGCGCGCTCAACCGGCTCGAAAGCCGCGGCGCGCATGCGCGCGAGGATTATCCCAAGCGCGACGACGTCAACTGGATGAAGCATACGCTCGCCTGGATCGACCCCGCCAAGCAGACGGTGACGATCGACTACCGGCCGGTGCATACCTATACGATGAGCAACGACATCGGCTACATCGAGCCGAAGGCGCGGGTGTATTGAGGCTTGGTCGCGCGCGCCAGGAGATCTTTCGGAATGGATGAGCCGCTATGGTCCAACTGACGCTCCCGCAGAACTCGCGGGTCAAGCCGGGCAAGACGTGGCCGAAGCCGGCGAATGCAAAGCGGACTGACGGAGTTCCGCATCTATCGCTGGAACCCGGACGACGGCGCCAATCCGCAGATCGACACCTTTTTCATCGACCGCGACGATTGTGGGCCGATGGTTCTCGACGCGCTCATCTGGATCAAATCCAAGATCAATTCGACGCTGACCTTCCGCCGCTCATGTCGCGAAGGCGTGTGCGGCTCGTGCGCGATGAACATCGACGGGTCCAATACGCTCGCTTGCACGCGCGGCATCGACGACGTCGCGGCGCCGGTGACGATCTATCCGCTGCCGCATCAGGAGGTGATCAAGGATCTCGTGCCGGATCTCTCGGTCTTCTTCGCCCAGCACTCGTCGATCGAGCCCTGGCTGAAGACCGTTAGTCCGGCCCCAGAAAAGGAGTGGCTGCAATCACCGGAGGAGCGATCGAAGCTCGACGGCCTCTACGAGTGCATCCTCTGCGCGTGCTGCTCGACGTCCTGCCCGAGCTACTGGTGGAACGGCGACCGCTATCTCGGCCCGGCGGTCCTGCTGCAAGCCTATCGCTGGCTCATCGACTTCCGCGACGAAGCGCAAGGCGAGCGGCTCGACAATCTCGAAGATCCGTTCCGCCTCTATCGCTGCCACACGATTATGAACTGCGCCCAGACCTGCCCCAAGGGCCTGAACCCGGCCAAAGCGATCGTCCACATCAAGGAGATGATGGTCGAGCGACGGTTGTGAAACGGTTGGCGCTAGGCTTGCGCCATCGAAGCCAAGCCAAGGCGTGCTGACTTGATCCGTTCGGAACTTTCGGCGGTTTACAGCGTTGACGGCGCTGCCGAATGCTGGTCGTCCGCTATCGCTGCGAGATCTATCCGGCGACGACTGCGCTTGTCGTCGATGCGGAAACGACATCAAGGAGGCCGAAATGACTAAAGACAGAGGCGAAAGAGACCCACGCGCAAACGAGCAAGGATGCCCACGTGCGCGAGCGCCTTGGCACGCCGACCGACCTCAAGTCGGAGGCGACGCGTGACATCTCGGCCGGTCTGGCCGGATTGCTGGCCGATGTCTTCGCTCTGTACATGAAGACCAAGAACTTCCACTGGCACATGAGCGGCCCGCATTTTCGCGACTATCATCTGCTGCTTGGATGAGCACGGCGATCAGATTTTCGCCATGACCGATCCGATGGCGGAACGGGCGCGCAAGATCGGCGGCGCGACCTTGCGCTCAATTGGCGATATTTCCCGGCGCCAGCGCCTTCTCGACAACGACGCCGAGTATGTCGATCCGAAGGACATGCTGGCGGAGTTGCGCGACGACAACAAGAGCCTGACGACGAGCCTGCGCGAGGTCCATAACGTGTGCGACGAGTACGGCGACGTCGCGACCGCAAGCCTGCTCGAAGTCTGGATCGACGAGACCGAGCGGCGGACCTGGTTCCTGTTTGAGGCGACCCGCGGCGGCCCGGGTCAGAACGATTGACGCGGGTCGGCTCAACGAAACTCCTTCGTCCGATTTAGCAGGCAAGAGGCATCCGGACGCCGCCGGCGGCGCTCGACCGCTGAGCGGCGTCGATGAGGCGAGCGCATAGGAGCGCCTCGTCGAGGTTGCTCTTGCCGCCTCCCGTCGCCGCAGCGAGAAAGTCGGCGGCCACACCGCCAAACCAATCGGGATGATGCGACCCTTCCGACAGGGACGGCGGGCAAGACCAGCGGCGCTCCTGCAAATTCGACTTCAAGATCACGGTGTCGCCAACGACGCGGATCTCGCCGTCTTCACCGTCGATCTCGATCCCGTTCGACCGCTCATCGGCGGCCCAGGTCAAAAAGATGTTGCTCACGCCGGCGGCCGTGTGCAGGTCAACGCTCGCCGTGTCCTCGAGCGGATGCTCGTGAAAGCGGCGCGTTTCGAGCCGCGCAGCGACGCCAACGGGAACGCCGACCCAGCGCATGACGCAATAGATTGCATGCCAGCCGTGATCGAACAGGATGCCGCCGCCCGCCATCTCCGGATCAACGCGCCAGTTTGTGACTCCATCCGCGCTCACCGCGATCGCCGGCTGGGTTCTGAGCGTCCGCCAGCGAACGGATCGCACGGCGCCGATGGCGCCCTCATCGATCAAAGCCGAGATTTGGCGGCAGATCGGCGCCTCGAGCCAATTGTGCACCGTATGCACGACCCGCTCGGCGCGCGCCGCAGCCGCGGCCACGCGCTTCGCGTCCTCGACCCGCGTGACCAGCGGCTTCTCGCTCAGCACATGGAGGCCAGCGTCGAGCGCGCGTTCGATCAGCGCCGCATGGCTGCCCGGCGGCGCGCAGATGTCGACAAAATCGAGCTTGTCGCCGGCTAGGAGATCATCGACGCTCTCATACCACCGGCCATCGGGACAGGCGGCGAGAAAGGCCTCACGACGCGACGCGGCGGCGTCGGTCGCAGCCACAATCCGTACGTCCTCGCGGGCTCGCCAACCCGGCAAGTGGCCATTGGCCGCGACATTGCCGAAGCCGATAAACGCCCCTTTGAGCACTCCGCGGCTCAGTCGAGGTTGAACCGGCGCGCAATCGCGGCGAACGATTGATCGAGAATATCGACCCCGCGCAACGCTTCCTCTTCGGTGATGACCAAAGGTGGGTTGATGCGAATGACGTTGGAATAGGACATGGTGATGAGGCCACGCTCCAGCGCTTCATGGAAGAGCGCGCGGGTGATGGTCTTATCGAGCGGCGCCTTCGTCTTACGATCGGCGACCATCTCGACGCCGATCAAAAGGCCTCGACCGCGCACATCGCCGATGAAGCGGTACTTGTCCTGCAACCGCTTGAGCGCCTCGAGCATCTTGGCGCCGACGCGCGCCGAATTCTCGACGAGCTTGTCCTCAAGGATCGCCTCGACCGCGCCGAGCCCCGCCGCGGCGGCGAGCGGATTGCCGCCGTAGCTCGACGAACTGCCGCTCGGCTCGCCGAAGGGCGCGGCCGACATGCGCTCGAGCGACGAGGCGACGGCGCTCAACGGAAATCCGCCGCCGATGCCCTTGCCGATCGTCATCACGTCGGGCTTCAAACCGAAATGGTCAGAGGCCCACATCTTTCCGGTGCGGCCGAAGCCGACGAGAATTTCGTCGGCGATCAGAAGCGCGCCGGTCTCTGTCGCGATCTCGCGCACCGCGTGGATGAAGTCGTCGGGCGGAATCACGTTGCCGGCCGTGCCCTGCATCGGCTCGATGATGATCGCCGCAAGCTCCCCTTGCGTGTCGTTCTTGATCACGTTGCGCAGGTGCTCGGCGCAGGCCACGCCGCAGGAAGGATGCTGCAGGTTGAACGGGCAGCGGTAGCAATTCGCGTAAGGCGAATGATGCATGCCCGGCGGAAACGGTCCCTGGTGGTTGCGATAGGCGCCGCCGAGCATGCCGATAACGCCCTGGCTCTTGCCATGGAAGCCGCCCCAGAAGCCGATGAACTCGAATTTCTTGGTGACCGACTTGGCGAGCCGGAACGCGGCCTCGACCGCCTCCGCGCCGCCCGAGAACAATTGCAGGTGGGTGATTCCCTCCGGCAGCAGCGAGGCCACGATCTTGAGGAAGCGCAGCACGAGCTTCGGTGGTGAAGCTGCCAAAAGTCGATCGTTCGAGCTGCTCCTTCAGGCGCTTCACATAGTGCGGGTGGCTGTGTCCCACGCTGCCGACGGCGATGCCGGCGATGAAATCGAGATATTCGTTGCCGTCGACGTCGGTGATCGTGCAGCCCTCGGCGTGGTCGACGACGATCTGCGAGAAGAGCGCGATCGACTGCAGCCCCGGCGCCATGACCTTCGCCTCCTCGGCGAAGATCGCCTTGGACTTCGGGCCGGGAACGGCGCGCCGTTTGGACGCGTTGTTCAGAGACGAGACTTCGTTCAAGAGATCAGTTCCTTGCTGAGGCGACCAAGCGAGGGCGCCGCTGGAAGCGCTCGGTCAGGCAATCGGCGATCGCCTCCGCGGCGCGATCGCGGTAGAGCGCGTAGCTCGGCCACGCGTTGAGGTCGATGATCATCGGCTCGCCGTTGGCTTTAATGACCGCGTCGCCGCCGAAGACCTCCAGTCCGAGCGCCGCGGCCGCGTCGAGTCCCGCCTTGCTCAGGCGAGCCGGATCGAATGAATGACCCAGCATTCCCTTGTCGCGATGATAGAACCATTGGAACCAATTGGCGTTCTTGGTCCCCGCGCTATTTCGCACGCCGTAGAATTTGACCAGGTCGCCCGGCACGTGCTCCTGCGCGATGACGAAGGGAATGCCGCGCTCAGCGAAGCGATTCAGCGCATCGCGCCATCCGACTTCGGACGCTGCATAGAGGACGTCGTCGGTTTGGGTCGCATGGAAATCGTAGCGCTTTACCCAGGCGCAATCTGCCGGCCGGGGCTTGTTCGCGTCGGTAGCGACGACCCAGCTGACGGGCGCCGACACGCGATGGCGCGCGAACAGTTCGACCATACGATGGCGGTAGGTGTTGCGAATGGCGGCCGGCGCGTTGACGACGATCGCGCCCATCTTCTCCATCGCCGCCAGGCGATCCAGAACTGTCGCGCGCTCACACATGACGAATAGGTTGGCCCCAGGCGCTTCAACCAGGGCGTCGGCGGCGACCAATTCAACGTTGAAGCCCCGCTCCGCCAAAGCCTCGCCGACGCGTCTCATGATCGCGGCGTCATCATCGATCCGCCCAGGCGAGTGGGCAGGCTCGCGCAGCACGCCCACGCAGTTGAGGCCCGTATTCATGCGCCGACGTTTTCCTGCCAGCGGCTGAACCCAGCCTGCTCGGCCGCCTTAACGTCGTGCGCTCGATCGATGTCAAACACGAGCGGCAGGACGACGCCATAAACCGGCCGGCGTTCATCGACCAGCCATTTGAGGTAATCACGCAGACGGTCGAAGCGCGTCGATGGCTCCGGGCCACGGTGGGCCGGAAGCCAATAGAGGCCGGCCGTGACATAGTCGCCCTGGTCGCCGCCAAGCCCTCGAATGCGTCCGCCCTCGTCCATCGTCGCCCACAACGGATTCTCGTCATCGACATGGGCGGTCAGGCCGAGCACAACAGCGTCGCTCGGAAGGCTAGCCGCTGAGTTCACAAATTGCTGGAAGGCATCGACCGGCATGATGACGTCCACCGTCGTGATGACCGCCGGGACGCCGGCAAGCCGGGCGGCGACAAGCTCAAAGCTCGCGTACGACGACGGAGTTGTCCGCACAATCACGTCAAGATCAAAATCCTGACCGTAGTCGCTAAGCCACTGCCTGCAATCGTCGCTGCCTTCGTTGATGATGACGGTCGCTCCGCGGATGCCGACTGTCCGAAAGCGATCGAGGGCATGCCCGATCAAAGGCTGTCCGTCGACGGGCGTCATCGGCTTGCTGACGCGATAGCCATCGGCCCGCAGCCGGGTTCCATGACCGGCGGCTATGACGCCACCGCGTAGGATGAGAGGTCCTGCTGCGGCGGTCATGTCAGGACGTGGAGGATATCCGGCAGCTCGGTCACAGTGCCGAGAACGGGTCGGTGCGCAGCGCCGCCGCGCTCGGCAGCCTGAACCTCTTCTGGGGCGATCCAGATGAAGCCGATGCCGGAACGCCGCGCGCCCTCATAGTCGCGCCGCAAGGAATCGCCGACCATCACGGACGTCTCCGGCGCGGCATGCAGCGCCGCGAGAGCGGCTTGGAAAATCGCCGGTTCGGGCTTCTCCGCGCCCACGCGCTGGCTATCCGTCATGACCCCGAACAAAGGACTAAGGCCCGAGCTCTCGCACACCGCTTCGAGATTGCCATAGAAGTTCGATACTACGCCAAGCCGATAGCGCTCGCCTAACGCCTCAAGGACCGGGCGGTTACGGGCGAAGGCGGCAGACATTTGGGACAGGAAACGCGAAGCGACGCGCTGGCCGCGATCGATATCGTTTCCTTCTTGGCCGGCTCCCGCGCGGCGCGAAAGTTCGGCTTCGAGATTGGCGGCCAACGAGTCGACTGTCTCCTTGAGGCCGGTTGTGGGTGCAAGGGCGCCAACGAGCGCATCATCGGCGGCATAGAAAGCCGGCGCGAAAGCTTCGGCGGAAAGGGCCAGTCCCTCGGCCCGATAGAGAGCGTAGAAACGCTCCTTCCACGGCACGCCGTCCGAGTCGAGCGTTCCGCCAAAATCAAACAGCACCGTTTCGATCGCTTGCACTATGAGCGGCCGCGACTCGCAACTTTTTCGCTCTTCGGCGCCTCCGCGGGAAGATCGAAAGGCTCGCCATCGATGAACGCATTGCACGCGTCGCGCGCAACACTGTCGCGGAACTGGCGCGGCGGGGTTTTCATATAATAGGAGGACGGCCCTTCAAGCGGGCCGCCGACGCCGCGGTCCAATCCCAGCTTGGCGCAACGCAATGCGTCGATGACGACGCCGGCGCTGTTCGAGGAATCCTGCACGGACAGTCTGAGTTCGATCTCGAGCGGCGCGTCGCCAAAACCGCGCCCCTCCAGACGGATGAAAGCGATCTTGTTGTCATGCTGCCAGGGAATGTAGTCGGACGGCCCGACGTGGATGTCCGCATCATCGAGCCGCTCGTCGAGCTGCGACTGGACCGACTCCGTCTTGGAAAGCTTCTTAGACTTGAGGCGCTTGCGCTCCAGCATGTTGAGGAAGTCGGTATTGCCGGCAGTGTTGAGCTGATAGGTCCGATCGAGAGATACACCACGGTCGGCGAATAGCCGCGCGAGCGAGCGGTGGACGATGGTCGCGCCAACCTGGCTCTTGATGTCGTCGCCGACAATGGGCAAGCCGGCGTCGTGGAACTTCTGTGCCCATTCGGGGTCCGAGGCGAGGAAGACTGGTACGCAATTCACCATCGCGACGCCCGCCGCCAAGCAGGCTTCCGCATAGTGCTTGACGGCCTTTTCGGAGCCGACGGGCAGGTAGCACAACAGCACTTCGGCGCCAGACTTGCGCAAAGCTTCAGTGATATTGGTCGGCTCCAAGTCGGCGGGGCGGAAGGCCACGTCGTCGTCATAGTCCTCCATGTGGGGCGCCACGCCATCGAACTGGGGACCCATCTGGACGACGACGTTCGAGACCGGCAGCGAACTCTGGAAGACGCGCGTGTTGTTCGGCTTGGCGAAGATCGCCTCTTCGAGCGGCCGGCCGACCTTGCGGCGGTCGACGTCGAACGCAGAGACGAACTCGACGTCGCTGGCTCGGTAGCCCCCGACCGTCTGGCGCATCACGCCATTGAGCGCGGCGTTGCGACGAGTGCGATAATATTCCACGCCCTGCACGAGCGCGCTGGCGCAATTGCCGACCCCGGCGATAGCGACCTTGATCTTCTTTTGCATTCGGTCTGAGATCCCCACAATGCGCGCCGAGCGGATCAGCGGGATCCGCCCCTTATCAACAGGCGCGACGAAAACACGAAGCATATATGACTGGACTGCGACAGCAAAGCCCAGTTTCACGCATGCGTGGGATGCATTTAGGCCATTGTGAGCTCAACAAAGCCAATGACCATGGGACGCCTCACATGCCGAAGGCGGGGGTTCGGCTATTGCCGCGTTTGAGATTGCGATAGCGGGCCATCGCCCAAAGCGGAAAAAACTTGGAATAGCCGTGATAGCGAAGGTAGAAGACGCGCGGAAAGCCCGTTGCGGTGTGGAAGGGCTCGCTCCAGAAGCCGTCCTCGCCCTGCGTCGCGGCCAGATAGGCGATTCCGCGGGCGACCGCAGGGTGATCCGCTTCGCCCGCCGCCATGAGCCCGAGCACCGCCCAGGCCGTCTGCGAAGCGGTGCTGGGCGCGGGTTCATAGCCTTTGTAGTCGAGCCTGTAGCTGCCGCCGCTTTCGCCCCAGCCGCCATCCGGATTCTGAATCCGCTCAAGCCACCCGACAGCGCGGCGGATGGGCCCTGATTCCAGGTCCTGACCGGCGATCGCCAGCGCACAGAGCGACGACCAGGTTCCGTAAATATAGTTCATTCCCCAGCGGCCAAACCAGCTTCCGTCCTTCTCCTGATCCGCCAAGAGGGCGTCGATCCCGCGCGCCAGAACCGGGCTCGTTTCGCGCGTCTCGCCGAGCTGAGCGAGCATCGAGACGCAGCGCGCGGTCACGTCCGCGGTCGGGGGGTCGAGCAGCGCGCCATGGTCGGCGAACGGAATGTGGTTGAGATAATGATAGGTGTTGTCGGCGTCGAAGGCGGCCCACGCGCCATTCTTGCTCTGCAGTCCTTCGATCCATTCGCGCGCACGGGCGACGGCTGGCGAATGCGCGTCCGGACCCCGCGTCACGCCGCCGCGATCGGCGCGGTCCATCGCCATCGCCACCACCGCGGTGTCGTCGGTGTCGGGATAGTGCGGATTGGCGTACTGGAACGCCCAGCCCCCGGGCCGGACATCCGGACGTCGCACCGCCCAGTCGCCCTTGACGTCGAGGACTTGGAGAGGCGCCAGCCAGTCAAGCGCCGCACGCACCGGCTCGCCGCCAGCCTCGCCACCCGCCTCGAGCAGCGCATGAGCCGTGAGCGCGGTATCCCAGACCGGCGACAGGCAAGGCTGGCAGTAGGCCTCATCCTTGCCGACAACGAGCAGTTTCTCGATCGACCGTCGCGCCATGACCAAATGAGGGTGGTCAGGCGGATAATTGAGCGCGTCATACATCAAGACGGCGTTCGCCATGGCGGGGTAGATCGCGCCGAGGCCTTCTTCGCCGTTAAGGCGCTCGGTCACAAAAGCCTCGGCCGCGTCGATCGCGCGGCGGCGTAACGACTCCGGAAAGAAGGGCTCGACGCGCTTGAGCAGCCAGTCGATGGCGCCGAAGATTTTTACACCCAGCCACGCCTGATGCGCGCCCTTTGGCCAGTGGCGCACAGTTTCGGGCGGAGTGACGAAAAGCTCCGGGATCGTGACGCCGCGCGGATTGGCGGGGCGCGGCTTCAGCGCTTGCAGCACGAGCAGCGGCACCATCACCGTGCGCGCCCAATAGGAAACCTTGTCGATATGGAAGGGAAACCAGCGCGGCAAGAGCATGATCTCGACCGGCATGGTCGGCACGCCGCGCCAGGGAATGGCCTCGTAGAGCGCGAGCAGGAAGCGCGTGAAGACGTTGCTCTTGGCCGCGCCGCCATTTGCTAGGATCGCGTCGCGCGCGCGGCGCATGTGCGGCGCTTCGGGATCGTCGCCGATCATCTTGAGCGCAAAGTACGCCTTGACGCTGGCGCTCATGTCGAACGGGCCTGCGTGTACGAGCGGCCAGCCGCCATGATCGCCCTGAACGCGCCGAAGATAGACGGCGATCAGACGCTCGAGTTCGAGATCGGGCTTCTCGCCGCGGAAATGCCTGAGCAGCACGTATTCGGCCGGGATCGTCGCATCGGCCTCGAGTTCGAAGCACCAATGGCCATCGTCGTGTTGACGGGCGAGCAACGCCTTCGACGCGCGCGAGATGTGGCGCTCCAGCGCCTCGAGCGACGGCGGATCTTGTGTATGATCGAGGGCGATATTCATTGCGAAAGGCTCATGACACGAGGTCTGGCCGAACGCGCGCCCGACCCGACGACGATTGAGGCCGCCTTATAGCCTGAACGCACCGCGCCTTCGATCGTGGCCGGTAGGCCGGTCTGGATCCAGTCGCCCGCGAGCGCGACATTTCGCCATCGGGTCCGCGCATCCGGCCGTTTGGCGTCCTGCGCAGGCGTCGCCGCGAAAGTCGCACGCTTTTCCTTGACGATCTGCCAGGGCGGCAGGTCTCCGGCAAGCCCGGTTAGGGAAGAAACCTCTCTCCAAATCTCGGCAGCCAATTCGTCGCGCGGACGGTCGATGAGCCGGTCAGCGTTGCTGATCGTGACGGAGAGCCGATCAGGAAAAGCAAACAGCCATTCGATCTCGGCGTTGACGACGCCGAGGATCGCCGGTTGGCCACGAGGCGGCGCGATGTGGAAATGGACGTTGAGGATGCCGCGAAATTCATCCGGCGCGGCCAATCCCGGAAGGAGGTCCTGCGCGATCCATGGCGGCGCGCTGAGGATCACGAAATCGTCGGCGCCAAGCTCCTGCTGCGTCCGGTCAAAGTCGAGCGCGACGGCGCGTTTCTCCTCGAAACGGAATGCCCGGAGCCGGTCGCCGAACCGAACGGGAGACCCACGCGCAGCGAGAAAGGCGAGCGCCGGATCGATGAAGCTGCGGGCAAGCCCGTGGCCGGCGAAGAGCGGATGGCAAGCCTTTCCCCCGCCGGCAAGCGTCTCACGCAGCAGGGCCGCGGTGAGCGCCGCGGAGCTTTCGGGAGGATCGGTGTTGAGCGCGGAGGTCAGCAGTGGGCGCCAGAGCCGCTGGTAAAGCGGACCCTCGCACCGCATCGCCTCGCCGACTGTCGCGCTTGACCCCTTCACGAACACGCCAAGCGGGGCGAAATATTCGCCGAGCGCTGTGCCGGGCACACGCTTCTTCCGGTCGAATAGCCACCAGGGGATACGGCCTTCGCTGAGATCGAGCCGCCAGCGCTCGCCGCTCTTGAGGTCCGCAAAGTCGAAGAGGGCCGCGCCAGGATCGTGCAGCGTCTCACGCGCTCCGATGCGATCGAGATAGTCCAGCGCCTCGTGATTGCCCGACAGCAGAAGATGGTTGCCATTATCGATGACGAGGCCAAGCGTCGGATCGAGATAGGAGCGGCAACGGCCGCCAGCGAAAGTCGCGGCTTCATGCACAACGACCTTGAGCCCGGCGCCGACAAGGCGCACGGCGGCGCTCAAGCCGGCGATGCCCGCGCCAATGATGTGGACCGTGCCGCCGCTCACAGGATGCCGTATCGCAGAAGCGCGCCGACGAGGCGCAGCCGGCTGGCTTTTGCGCGTCGGCGAGGCGGCGCAAAGCCTTCTTTCAGCATCCTGTTCGAGGATCGAGCTATACGCAGCCGCCATCAATCGCGGCGCCTTCACCGCGGCTCGCGGCGAAGACGCCATAATGGATCGGGCTTTCTCGAAATGCCCGCGAGCGCGCGCCGCCACCTCGACGCAGGCGCCCGCGAGCTTCGGGTCCGCAGCGGCTACCAGCGGTTCGTCGGTCATCACCCCCGCAGCCGCAAGCGCCTCGCGCGGCAGATAGAGTCTGCCGATGCTTGCGTCCTCGTCGATATCGCGCAGAATATTGGTAAGCTGCAGCGCACGGCCAAGATGGTGGGCAAGCGCTACGCCGCGTTCGTCGGTCAGGCCGAAAATGCGCACCGACAGCCGGCCCACGGCGGACGCCACCCGGTCGCAATAAAGGTCCAGCGTCGCCCAGTCCGGAGCACGAATATCTTGCTCGGCATCCATCGCCATACCGTCGATCACCGCGTCGAAATCTTCATGTTTCAGATGAAAGGTGCGGGTCACGTCGGCAAGCGCGGCGAGATGGGGCGGCGCTAGTCCACTGAACATCGCGACAATGTCAGCGCGCCACTGATCCAACTTCGCCAGGCGCTCAGCCGCGGTCGCGGGCCCGCGGTCATCAGCGATGTCGTCGACCTCGCGGCAGAAACCGTAAAGCGCGAACATCGCCTCGCGCTGCTTCTCCGGCAAAATGCGCATGGCGGAATAGAAGGAGCTGTGCGCCGCAGGCGCCGCCTGCGAACTCATGCCGTCGCTTTCGCCCGCCCGCGTCCCGCGCGCATCATCGCAGAGCCAAGAAATCGCGCCGCGCCGAGCCCGCCGACCAACGCAAAGCCAGCCTTGCCGAGGTGTACGCGCTCACTCAACGGGTCGCGGCTTTCGAGATCGCGCGAGAGGCGCCTCGCAAGCGCATGGATCGCCGCAATCTCGGCGCCGAGCCGCACGTCCTGGATTTGCGGGATGAGCGGCGCCCCGCGCGCCGCGAGTTCGCTCGTGCGGTGGGCGAGTTCGGCAAGCGCTCCGCGCAAAGGCGGCGGCGCCTTCGGCGCATCCAGCATGTCCACTGAGGCGCCATGAGCGGCAAGCGTGTCGAGCGGCAGGTAAACGCGATCGAGGCGCTTATAGTCCTCAGCGCAATCCTGAAGGTGATTGATGATCTGCAGCGCCGAACACAGAGCGTCGGAGGCCGGCCACATAGATGGATCTTCTTCGTGCACATCGAGAACGAAACGGCCAACCGGCGCCGCGGACAAAGCGCAATAGTCCATGAGCTCTGACCAATTAGCGTAGCGGTTCTTCCGCGCATCCAGCCGAAAGGCCTTCAAGAGATCTAGCGCATGCTTCGGGCTCAAGCCGGTCCTGGCAAGCTCGAGCCGCAGGGGCTCGGCTTCGTCAGCCGGAGGCCCGCGTCCGGTGAGCGCATCGTCCAGATCGTCGAGAAGTTCGAGCTTCGTCTCCGGCGTGAGAGTCGGGTGATCGGCCACGTCGTCGGCGGCGCGCACGAAGCGATAGAAGGCGAGGATCGGACCGCGTCGCTGCTCGCTCAAGAGCCACGAGGCGACCGGAAAATTCTCGTCCTTGTGCCCCTTGCCCGAGAGGGCCTCTTTCACCGTCGTCACGCGTGCCCTGTCTCCCGCATCGGCGCTTGGAATTGTCCTTTCCAGTAGCCGCCGCGCCCCCGCCAATATTGTAGCGCGGAATTGAAGGTGAAGGCGACATAGGCGGCGGCAATCGCCGGGAGGGCGAAGGCGCCAACGAGGGGGCGTCCGTAAAGCCGAAGCGTGGGCATGAGCGAAACCGCCATCATCGTCCACGTTAGAGCGCCCACGAATTGCGCCGGCCCCTGCGCAAAAATGGTGAACAACGGCGGCGCAAGATAGACAAGCGCCATTCCTCCGATCGCGCCCGCAAGTCGCAGGGGCGAATAGCGCAATTCAGCGAAGGCCGAGCGCGACACCATCCGGCGAAATTCGGCGAAGGTGGAATAGGCGCGCAAACTGTCGACGCTCTCTGTCAGCCCAAGCCAGATAGACCCCTGCCCCTTCATGAGCGCCCCAAGGGCGCAATCATCGATCAGAGCACCGCGCACGGCTTCGAGACCGCCGGCCGCATGAAGGGCCTCGCGCCGCACCAGCATCGAGCCGCCGGCGGCGGCGGCCGTGGCCTTGCGCGGATTATTCACCCAGGCGAAGGGATAGAGCATCTGAAAAAAGAACACGAAAGCTGGCGCCAGCCAGCGCTCGGCCGCGCTTTCGCAGCGTAGCTTCACCATCAACGACGTTAGCACGCTGTTCTTCGCGCGGGCGATCGCGACCAGACGAGAGAGCATGTAGGGCCCATAGGCGATGTCGGCGTCGGTGAACAAGACGAATTCAGGCGCGGTCGCGCTCGCTTCGACCTCGGCCAATCCCAGACGCATCGCCGAGAGCTTGCCGGTCCAGCCCGGCGGGGGGCCATTTCCCGTCACGATCCGCAGCCGATCGGAGGCTAGGGCCGCATTGGCCGCATCCGACGCGACGGCGGCTGTGCCGTCGGAACTCTGGTCGTCGACAACAACCACGGAGAAGAGCCCCGGATAGTCCTGGCGAAGGAGCGAGCCGACGGTATGAGCAATCACGTCGGCCTCGTCGCGGGCGGGGATGACCGCCACGACGCTCGGCCAGGCGTCCGGCTCGGTCGGTAGACAGACAGCGGCGGCGGCAGAATCTTCGCGCTCGCTGGAGAGCCAAAACCATCCCCTGCCGAATAGAAGATAGGCCCATATGGCGAGCGGAACGAGCGACACAGCGAGGAGAATCATTTGAGGTAGCCGTGCGTGCGAAACCAGGCGATCGCATCGGCAAGGCCCTCGCGATAGGGCCTCGAAACATAGCCCAGCTCGCGCCGCGCCTTGGAATCGTCAAAGAACATATGATGGCGCGCCATCCGCAGGCCGTCCATCGTGATGAACGGCTCGACGCCGCGCAGGCTCGCAAGCACCTCCGCTCCGTATGCGATCGGGTAGAGCAGGGTTCGCGGCAGCTTGACTGTAGGCGGCCGACGCCCGACCAGGCGGGCGATGTCGGCCAGCATGTCGGCGAGGAAGACGTTGTCGCCGCCGAGAATGTAGCGCTCGCCGATCCGGCCGCGCTCGAGCGCGGCAAGATGGCCGGCTGCGACGTCATCGACATGCGCGAGGTTGAGCCCCGTTTCCACGAAGGCCGGCACGCGTCCCGATGCAGCCTCGACAATGATACGGCCAGTCGGAGTCGGCCGTACGTCGCGCGGACCGATCGGCGTTGACGGGTTGACGATGACCGCCGGCAGTCCATCGCGCTGGATCATCGCCTCGACCAAACGCTCAGCCGCGACCTTGCTGCGCTTGTAGGCGCCGATCCCCTCGCCTTCGGCGAGAGGACGATCCTCTGTTGCGGAACCGTCCTCAGAGAGCTTCAAGGTCGCGACGCTGCTGGTATAGACGATGCGTTCGACGCCGGCGCTGAGCGCTTCCTCCATCAGGAGGCGTGTTCCCTCAACATTGTTGCGCCAGATCTCTTCCGGGTTTGGCGCCCAGAGCCGGTAATCGGCGGCTGCGTGAAAGAGAAAGCGGGCGCCCTTCAGGGCCGCCGCCAACGAGGCGCGATCGCGGAGGTCGCCCTCGCAAACAACGTCGGCAGAATCGAGATTGGTTCGCGGGCTCGATGGACGGGCCAGCACACGGATGTCGTGGCCGCGGGCTCTAAGCGCGGCGGCGATCGCCGATCCGAGAAAGCCGGTCGCGCCCGTGACTAGAACGGTCGAAGGAAGCGATAATCTGCGCGAGCACCCGCTTGCGGTGGCGACATCTGCGCCGCTACCCGACCCGCGAGCAACGCTTTGTCCGCCGTCACGATCCATATTTAAAGCTTACCAATCTCACAGCGAGGTCTCAGCGCTCGCGATAATATTTCATGATGAACGGTTATTTGGGGCCAAACTGCCTTGAGCTTTCGCGCCAAATTTCTGTAATCCTCACGGACAATCATCCAGGTTCTTGTTCACGCGCCGTGAGGCAATGTTCTTTCCACCTCTCGGGGTCAAGCTCGAAGAGGCGGGTCAGGCCTACCGAGTGATGACGGCCACGTGCGGCGCGACGCAGACGCTGAGGTTGCCCTCAGCGGGCAAACTTAGATATTTACGCCCAGGCGGCTTTGCCATTAACTATTTGAAAAGTAACGATGTTTTTGAAGAAAATCGACTTTTTCTTGCAAATTATAGAATGCTCTGCCATCTTTGCCTTTAACTAAACAACTCCGGAAAACTCCTTGGCCCGGTCCGCCCGAAGCGGCTCCGCTTCCAGAGCCCTGCGTTTGGTCGGCGCCCAAACCGGGCCTACGCTCAAGCGGGCGATCGTCGAGCGGTTGAACAATCGGAATTGGCGCCATAACCGATTGAAAAGGCTGGATTCGGACTCGGAAATGGCAGGCCCTTCCTGCGGGACAAGGGGCAAGGCGACAGTCATTTCATAAGTTCGATCGCGCAACTCACAAGGCCGCTTGGATCGGCGCTTTGGCCAACATGGATCTCGAACCGCCCGGGCTCCAGAACGCGTTCGAGGTTTTGGCCGACGAAAGACAGATCCTGAACCGGAAGCCGCCACGTCACAGTCTTGCGTTCACCGATCGCGAGAACGGCCTTCTGTACTCCCTTAAGCTCCAACAGCGGCCGAGCGACGCTGGCGACGGGATCGCGCACGAACAGGAACAGCGTAGCCTCACCGTCCACGAGGCTATCATTTTGGACCGCGAGCGACACCTCGATCGTATCTCCCGGGCTCACGCGAGTTGGCTCGCAGCGAAGATCGAAGAGCCCAAAGTGGCTGTATGAGAGGCCATGGCCAAACGGAAATTGCGGCGTCGGCGGCGCATCAAGATAGGTGCTCGAGTAATGCACGCCGGGAGCGTAGGGCCGACCGGAAGGAAGCTCGTTGTAAAAGATCGGGACCTGCCCGACGTGGCGTGGCCAGCTCAACGGTAATCGTCCCGTCGGATTGAATTTGCCGATCAGAACGTCGGCGATCGCGTGCCCAGCCTCGTGCCCAAGGAACCATGTCGCTAATACGGCGTCAGCCCGTTCGAACAGCCACGGCAGGGTAAGCGGCCGACCCGACGACAGCGTCACGATGATAGGTTTGCCGAGGTCGAGGATCGCTTCGGCGAGCACGCGCTGGCGCCCAGGCAAGCCGAGATCTACGCGGCTCGCCGCCTCTCCGCTCATCGCCGCGCTCTCGCCGAGGCAGAGGACGATGATTTCAGCCTCCGCGCACAGTTTAACCGCAGCCGGCACGCCATCTGTGTTTTCTCCCGTTATCTCGACGCCCGCGGCGTGATCGATCCGGCAGTGCGGCAGAGCCGCCTTGAGCCCCTCCAGAATGGATACAGCGTCTTCGGGACGGCCAGCCGAAGCCCAGGACCCCAGCATCTCTCCCGACGCCGCGGCCAATGGGCCGACCACGGCGATTCGTCGGATTTCGGGAGAAAGAGGCAAGGCTCCGGTGCGGTTGGACATAAGGACAATCGCTCGCCGTCCGGCCTCGCGCGCTAGCTCGCGCCGTTCCGCCGATCGGGCTGCCTGTGACGAGGACGACCCGCGCCGATAGGGATCATCGAAGAGGCCGAGGCGCTCTTTCAGTTCGACCACGCGTCTGACGCTCGTGTCGATCGCGGCCGTTGTGACAAGACCGCGCTTCAGCGCCTCGGGCAGGCACTGCACGTAGGCGCCGCTCGTCATATCGATGTCGACGCCGGCGTTGAGGGCGAGCGCCGCCGCTTCCACGAGGTCCGCCGCCACGCCATGATTGAGCAGTTCGGCGACGGCGTTGTAGTCGCCGATCAAGACGCCGTTGAAGCCAACGACTCCTCTGAGCCAACCTTGCAGCAGCTTGCCATTTGCGGTCATTGGCGCGCCGGCGATATCGATGAACGCCGGCATGATCGCCGCGACCCCTGCAGCAACCGCTGCGGCGAATGGCGGCAGATAAATCTCGTGTAGCACTCTCTCCGATACATCGGCCGAGGCATATTCGCGGCCGGCGGTAACCGCGCCATAGGCGCAGAGATGCTTCGCTGTGGCCGCAACGCTATTCGGGGCCGCAAGGTCTCGTCCCTGGAAGCCCCGCGTCTTGGCCGCGGCCATCTGGGAGGCGACCCAGGTATCCTCACCAGGGCTTTCGATGATGCGCCCCCAGCGTGGATCGCGCGCCACGTCGACCATCGGCGCAAAGGTCAGGGCGACGCCATCCTCCGTCGCCTCTTCGGCGGCGGCGCGCGCCGTTTTCTCCCAAAGGTCAGGGTCGAACTGGCAAGCTTCCGCCAGGGAAACGGGAAAAATCGTGTGGTGGCCGTGAATGACATCGAGGCCCATCAGCAGAGGAATGCCGAGGCGCGATTCCTCCACGGCAAGGCGTTGGACCGCGCGCGTCTCGTCTGCGCCCCAGAGATTGAGGAGGTTTCCGATCCGCCCGGAGCGAATCCCCTCCTGCAGATCGCGAAGCTCCCCGGGCCCGGTGACCACGCGGGACGCGGCGACCATGTTAAGCTGCCCGATCTTTTCGTCGAGCGTCATGGCGGCAAGCAACGTATCGATGCGTCCCATGCTCTTGCCTTATCCTTAGCCGCGAGCCGATGGTCCAGATCCGCCATCTTCTCTCGATCGGAAACAGACTTCGCAAGCGGCCTCTGCCGATGCAAGAGTCAACCTCGGGCCCCTGAACATCCGCCAAGACGACGCGGCCGGATCATGCGAGAATGGTGTCAGGGGAAGCGGATCGAAATTCTATGGCGGAACAATCTAAGGAACCATCAAAGGGCGCCGATAACGCGGACGGCGCCTCGCTAAAAAGCCTGTTCTCCGACGTGGTCTGGATGGCTTCGGCATTCTGGGTTTCGCGCCAGCGTAACAAACTCCTGACCCTGGCCGGCGGGCTCATCGTAGTCGTCGGGACCACGGCCTACATGCAGATCAGGCTCAATTCCTGGAACCGCCCATTCTACAATGCGCTGACCAACAAGGACATGTCCGGCTTCCTGATCCAGCTAGGCGTCTTCGGCAAAATTGCCGGCATATTGCTCGTGCTGAACGTCGCGCAGATGTGGCTCAGTCAGAGCTCCAAGGTCGTTCTGCGCCAAGGCCTGGTGAACGATCTCCTGAATCAGTGGCTCGCGCCGAAGCGGGCTTTCCGCCTTTCGAATTCGGGCCCGCTCGGCGCCAACCCCGATCAGCGCCTCCAAGCCGATGCGCAGCATCTGACCGATCTCTCAACCGACCTAGGGATCGGCCTTCTGCAGTCGAGCCTTCTTCTGCTCACGTTCGTCGGCGTGCTATGGGGGCTGTCGAGGGGCCAGTTTTTGCCAATCGCAGGCCGTGACTTTGCTCCGCCCGGCTATCTCGTGTGGTGCGCGCTGGTCTACGCCGGCTTCGCGTCATACCTCAGCTGGCGCGTCGGCCGTCCGCTGATCAACCTCAATGCGGAGCATTACGCAAGAGAGGCGGATTTTCGTTTCGCCCTCGTGCGTGTGAACGAGCACATCGACGGCATTACGCTTTACGGCGGCGAAGCCGACGAAAGGGAGCGCCTGAACGGCGTGTTCGGCAGCGTGCTCAACATTTCATGGCGGATCGTCAATTCCGTGACGCGGCTGACCTGGGTTACCGCCGGCTACGGTTGGTTCACAATCATCGCGCCAATTCTGGTTGCAGCCCCCGCGTATTTCCGGAGTAATATAAGCTTCGGCGAACTGATGGTGATTGTCGGCGCTTTCAATCAAGTGCAAACGGCGCTGCGATGGTTCGTCGACAATTTCTCCAACCTTGCAGACTGGCGCGCGACGCTCTTGCGCGTGGCGCGGTTCCGGAAGGCGATCTTAGGGATGGATGACCTCGGCCAGGCGGCCAGCCGCATCAAATTCGCCGAGGGGGACGATCCGTCGATAAAGATCGACGATCTTCACATCGCCTCACCGGCGGGATGCGTCACGCTGAGCGAGCCGCATACGGACATCGACGCCAACGAACGCGTCCTGATCGCTGGCCAAAATGGCGAAGAAAAAGCCTTGTTGTTTCGGGCCATCGGGGGTCTTTGGCCCTGGGGAAGCGGGAAGATCACGCACCCCGCGCGCAGCACGATCATGTTCATGCCGGTGCGAGCCTATATCCCGCCCGGCTCACTGCGCGAGATCGTCGCTTATCCGCACCCAACCGATTCCTTTGATCATCCGGCGATCGTCAACGCCCTGGCCGGTGTCGGACTTGAACACCTCGAGCCGCACCTTGACACAGTGGATCGATGGGACCGGGAGTTGACCGACGATGAGAAGCAATGCCTCGCGTTTGCCCGCGTCGTTCTGCAAAGGCCGCGCTGGGTCGTGGTGAACGATGCGCTTGACGTGCTCGATCCAAGTTCGCGGGAGCGGATCAGGACGCTTTTCTCGAATGAACTAACCGAAGTCGGCATCATCAATATCGGCCACGACCAAGCGGAAACTGGTTTCTACCTTCGCAAGCTCAGTCTCGTCATAGATCCGAACGGGCAGAAGTTCGAACCCGAACGCGAGCACACGATGGCCGAACCGCCGAAATCAAACGCCGAATCTCTTACCGCCGAATAGTCAGGACCTCGATGCCGCATTCCACCAAACCCAAGCCGCACCGCAAGGAAGCCAATCGGAAAGACAAGCTATCCGACGAGGCTTTGCTCGACCTTGTCCAGCGCCAGACCTTCCTCTTTTTTTGGGACGGCGCCGAGCCCGTGAGCGGTCTGGCGCGCGATCGCGTCGGGCGGCTGGCCGACCCCGCGGATCACGACGTCGCCATCGGCGGATCCGGCTTCGGCGTGATGGCCATGATCGTGGCCTGCGAGCGCGGATGGGTGACACGGGCCGAGGCGCTCGCTCGCCTGTCGAAGGCGCTCGACTGCCTCGAGAGGGCGACTTGCTATCACGGTCTCTACCCCCACTTCATGCACGGCGATAGCGGCGCGACGAAGCCGTTTAGCCGGAAGGACGATGGCGCCGATCTGGTCGAGAGCGCGTTCCTGTTTCAGGGGCTCCTGTGCGCACGCGCCTATTTCGATCGCGATACTTCGGATGAGAAGCGCACTCGCGACCGCATTACCTACCTTTGGAGCGAGGCGGAGTGGGATTGGTACACCCAGGGCAGCCGAATTGCGCTGACTTGGCACTGGAGCCCGACCAACGGCTTCGCGCTGAACCACCCTGTCCGCGGCTGGAACGAGTGTCTCATCGCTTACGTGCTGGCCGCTTCTGCGCCGCGCTACTCGATGGCCGCCGAAGCCTATCACGAAGGCTGGGTCCAGAGCCGTCAGTTCGTTAATGGGCGCAGCTTCGAAGGCGTGGAGCTGCCCCTGGGACCGGACTGGGGCGGACCGCTCTTCTTCACCCATTATTCCTTCTGCAGCATCGATCCGCGTGGATTGGGCGACGCTTACGCCGACTATTGGAAGCAGAACGTCGCTCACACGCGCATCAACTACACCTACTGCGTCCGCAACCCGCATGGGTACAAGGGCTACGGACCGAACTGCTGGGGCCTCACCGCCGGCGACTCGATCAAGGGCTATGACGCGCATTCGCCCAACAATGACAAGAGCGTCATCACGCCGAGCGCTGCGCTGGCGAGTTTCCCCTACGCCCCCACGGAGGCGATGGCCGCGTTGCGGCATTTTTACGATGATCTCGGGGACAAGATATGGGGTCGATTCGGTTTCATCGACGGCTTCAGCGAGCAATCGGACTGGTATGCTGACAGTTACCTCGCGATCAGCCAGGGACCGATCGTCGTCATGATCGAGAACTATCGTAGCGGACTTATCTGGAAGCTGTTCATGGGCATTCCAGAGATCCGCGAGGGGATGCGACGCCTTGGTTTCCGCAGTCCTCACTTCGTTTCAGCGGCGTCGTGACAGCGTTCGACGACTGGATAGATAAAGAAGCGCACTTCGCCGCAGGCGCGATGTTGCGCGCGGTCTCAGCTACCGACCTGGTCAAGGAACGCGCGGGGTTTGGGCAGCGCGTCGTGCCGCGGCCGGGCTCGGTGCTGGCGTCGCCGGTCCTGGCCGCCTACGATCCAGATCCCGACTATTTTTTTCACTGGTTCCGGGACTCGGCGATCATCATCGATGCGTTGCGCGAGGCCGAGGGCCTCGAGAAGGGAGTCGCCGTCGAGCATTTGCGGGAGTTTCTCGAATTCAGCCGGTCACTCCGCGCGCTGGACGGGCGGGAGCTTGTCCGTGAGGGGCGCTTCCGGAAGAGGGTTCAGCCTTCCTCCCAGCAATATGTGCGGTCCGACGATGAAATCGCGGCGGTCTTTGGCGATGCGGTGCTGGCCGAGGCGCGCATCAATCCGGACGGAACGCTCGACTTCACCCGTTGGGCGCGTCCCCAGAATGACGGGCCGGCGCTTGAAGTGCTTGCGCTACTTCGCTGGCGCGACGCCCGGCCCGACCTGGAGAAGAATGTCCGAGCGGCAATGCTGGAGCTCGTGATCGACGGTCTCGACTTCATACTGGCGCGCGCCAGCGAGCGCTCGTTCGATATCTGGGAGGAAGAGTCCGGCTATCATTACTATACGCAGCTCGTGCAGTCCGAGGCGCTGGCTCGCGGCGCGGAGTGGCTCGAGGAAGAACGTGACGCTGCGCGGGTGCGCGCCTGTCGTTCCGCGGCGGACGCACTCGTCTCGAGCCTAGGCGCCTTTTGGAGCGCGGAAGACGGCTATTACCGCTCAAGGACTGGCGTCGTCGGCGGGCTTCGGGAAAAGGTTCTCGATATCGCGGTCATCCTCGCCGTGCTGCATGCCGGACGCACGCAAGGAGCCCACAGTGTTCTCGACCCAAGGGGTCAGGCGACGCTCAGCTCGCTCGAAGACCTGTTTGACACGGAATACGCCATCAATCGGGCGCGTCCGCCTGAGCGTGGCCCAGCGCTGGGGCGCTACGCGAACGACGCGTATTACGGCGGCAACCCATGGTATCTGGCCACGCTCGCCGCGGCTGAATTCTATTTCAAATTGGCGTTTGCACTGCTGTCGGGCGCCGAGATGCCCGCGGCGAGCGAGAACGAACGCTTTCGGCGCCGACTCATCGCCGATGGCGCTCAGGAGAGCCCGGGTTTCGCGAAGGCGGCCTTCGAGCGCGGCGTTACCTTCATGCGTACCGTGCAGGCATACACTTCGCCCAGTGGCGACCTTTCCGAGCAATTCGATCGCACGACGGGCGCACAAACATCGGCCAAACACCTGGCCTGGAGCTATGCCGCCTTCATCACCGCCGCCGCAAGCCGCCGCCGGGCCGCCCAGGCCATTCGAGGGTGAGGTCCTTGCGCGACTTTCGTCAGGCCGGGCGTGACGATTCGCTTCCCGAACTGACGTCGCAGTCCGAAGGCATGGCGAACGAGCATGTTGGCGTAGAGGCCGGGGCCGCTCGAATAAATGCGCCAACCGCCATCGACCGCGACTGAGTCGGCTCTGACGCGCGCCCATTCGTCGCTCGCTTGATAGCGGTCCTGGAAGGCGGCGTCGCTGCTGCTGAAATAAGCGTTCCGCTGCCTCAGCGAGGCGTGCGGGAGCTCATCCGTCACGGCGATCGGGTTGGCGACCAATAGCGCCTTCCACAGCGCGGCGAATTCGCCGATGTCGCTCATCGCCTCCCCATAGCGCAGGTGCGAATGCGTATACATGAGCCCGATTTCGCGGCCGAAGAATGCCGCCGATTCCGCGCGCTGAAAGAACGTCTCCGGGCCGCCGTGATAGGCGATCGGCTTGTCCATCAGCCGCGCGCCGTCGGAAAATAGCAGATGCTTGCGAATGAGGCTCAAATGCTTGCGCGCCTGAGCCTGGGTGAACATGCCGCCGATCATGCTCTGCGTCATTGGCAAGAGCGAAAAGGCGAGGCCCGTTTGCTTATCACCCGGATGCAGCAAAAGATCGGGCTCGCCGCCTTCCGGCCGGAACACGCCATAGCCGGCGACGACCCCGTCGCGAATAAGATGGGTGTTGAAGTCCCTGCGCACTGCCGCCGCTAGCGCGTCAAGCGCCTTGGCTTGGCTCGGCGGGCGCCTCGCTTGGCGCAAGATTTCGGCATACCGCCGAAGCTGCTCGTAGAAGAGAACGACGGTCCAGGCGCTCGTCATCCAGTCGCGCTTTGTCGGATCGACCGGCCGCAGCGAGTCGTTCCAGTCGCCGTTGCCGTACCGAACGAGGTTCGTGCCCGGAATGAACCGCTCGCGCACCGTCTCGATCAACTTGTCGATGTGGCTGGTCACTGGATCGGCCTGCGCCGTCTTTTCGAAATTGTCCGCGCGGCGCCACGGGATCGCCTCATCGAGGAAGCCAAAATCGCCGGTGGCCTCGATATAGTCGCATAAAGCCTTGAGCGGCCAGATGATGATGTCGCCGTGCGACTCCCTATCCTGCACCACCGAATAGGGTTCGAGCATGAACCATTGCGGCCAGTCGCCGCTCTCCTGGTATTGCTGAGCAAAGAGAATGCGCAGAATCTCTTCGACTTCCTGATCGTGCTCGAGCGTCAGCAGAAGTTCGATCGAGCCCTGGCACACGTCGCGGGTGCCCCACGCGCCGCCGGTATATTGTTCGAGACCGTGCGGCGCGGTGAGGTGGATCATGGCGTCGTGCGCGAGCCAGGGAAAGATCGTGTCAACAGCAAGCGCGTCGGCAGAGTCCTTTGCGCTCTTCACTCGAACGCCGCGCGTGAGGTTGCGCCAGAAGCGATCCGCGGGCTTGAGCATCTGAGCTTCGTCGACGGGTTTCGAATATTTCGACGTGAGCGCGTCGGCCTCCTTTGCGTCGGTCATTGAGCCCACAACCGCAAACACGAATTCGTTCGTGGGTCGCGTCCGGATCGCGGCGTATCCGCCGCTGCGGCGTTTGCCGTCGAGGTACAGCAGTTCGTCGCCACCGATGGCTTCGACGCGTCCCGGCGTGCTGGTGACGAGACGATAGACAGCTTCAGGATATTGCTGGCCCCAGCGGTCGTTCAGATCCGGCCGGAAAGTGAACCGTTTTCGCTGCGAGTCGATCTCAACGCGGCCAGCAGGACCAAATTCCTGCTCGCCAAGCACAAGATGGCCGAAGACGAGGAAGCGGCATCTTGGCCCTTCGACCGCGACGCGCCACTGCATGGCGGACTCGTCGCCGGAAACGGCCGCGGAGACCGTGATGGTTCGCTTGTCGAGACGATAGATCCAGCGGCAATCGTTCAGGCCCATTTCGAAGGCGGAGGGGACAGTCAACAACCGCCATCCGTCCTTCGTCTCCATCATCATGCGCAGCCCGCTCGCGCGGGTGATGTTGTAGGGATCGCGCGAGACGGAGAAGAGCTTGTGGAACGACGTATTGCCGATGGTGAGCTGCGCCCCGAACACGCCGTGCATCCATGCGGTCGCGCAGAGAACCCCCTCGTCCGGCAGCATCTCCTCACCACTGCGCACTAAGGAACCGTGGCGGCGCGCCACAACATTTTCCTTGTCGCGCAGGACGACGTGGCGGCTGTGCGTTCTTCCCGGAACGAAGAAAGACAGAAGTTGATCGCCCGCTCGTTCGACATGCGTGCGCCTGCGGTACCGTGCTCGGATCGCCTTGTCGTCGAGCGTCTCTGCGACGGCGCAGCGCGCGTTATGGAGCAAGCTTCGCGGCGGCTCCGACAAGGCGAGTTCACGCAGCGCCCAGTCTTTGCTGCCCCGTTCGACGATCTCGACCTGGCTCAGGTCGGCGTCGCTCGAGGCGGCCGGATGGTCCGGCTCGAAGAAGCCAAAAAACGTCCAGGACGTCTCCCCGCCGGGATCGAGCGTCACCGCCTTGGACTGAAGGGCCGCGCAAGCGGTTTCGTACTGAAGGCGTTCGGACGGAAGGCTCGTCCCGAATGGAACGCCGAGTTGATCGGCGTCGCGGTAATCGGGGCCCATTACCTGGCGAAAGTCGGTCGCGAAGCCTGCGGCGCCTTCAAGGCAGCCGTGTGCGACCCACGGATATGTCCCGCCCTGCGACAGATTTTGCCTGCCCATCAAAACACGATTGAGGCGCGGATGGTGCGCCACATGATGGTCGAGATACTGGCTGGCGTAGGCCTCGTTGTTCATCAGGAAGCCCTGATCTCCGAGGCCGAGATCCTGGATGAGGACAGCGTCGCAGAGAAGCGCCTCATCGCGGCGATTGACGACTTCGACCCGCCAGAACCACGCGTTTAAGCGCGAGTGCAGCCAGAGGGTGACCCGATGGCTGACGCCGCTCCCCTCTCCCTCCCACACATAGCGGTCGTCCGAAGCGCCGACGCGAAGCCCAGCCTCGGGGCCGATTACCGGCAGAATCGCCGGTTGAGGTCCGCCCACGCGCAGATATAGGCGCCCCATGCCGTTGGCGATCGGCAAGGCGAGCGTCTGATTGATGACGATCCGACGGTTCGCTTGCGTGTGCTCAATGGCGAAGATCGCGCCGGTTGGCAGTAGGCTGATCGAAAGCCCAGCGCCGTTGGCGATCCGCAGAAGGTCGAGATCGTCTCGGCGCGGCGTCGTCAGGATCTCAATCGGCGAGTCCATCATTTCCCTCCCCTTGCGCTTACGCCTTCCCAACATCAGCCGGCCGCCGGCGTCTGTAAATGGCGGCGCGCGACTTAAGGCGGCTTGGCGTCGCGAATTTGATTTTAGCCCGCCACCATCCCATCGGGCGGCGTTTGGCGGCTCGAAGGCCATCTTTGATCCGGACAACGACAACGGGACGGGATGAACGCCGGCGGGAATTGCGCTATTGAGCACCGACGGGTCTGGATCAAAGTCGGCGGCGCTTTTCGGGTGAGGCGATGGAAACAAAATTTCCAAGCTATTGGATGTGGTCTGAGGCCTTCGAGGCGCTTGCGCGCGCCGAGCGCATGCATCGGCAATTTTTTCCCCCCTCAGGCTCGCGCGCCCCGGTCACGTGGGAGCCACCGGTCGACATCCTCGAGACTGAACGCGCAGTGCTGGTGCTGGTCGCTCTGCCGGGAGTCGACTTCGAGGAGGTCAAGGCGGTCATCAACCATGGCGAGTTGCTGATCTCGGGATCTCGAACCTATCCGGAGGAGATGCGGACCGCCATCATCCACCGCCTTGAGCTGCCGCAAGGCCGATTTGAACGCCGCGTTCGGTTGCCTGCGGGGCGCTATAGCGGCATTCATCGGTCGGCCTCGAATGGCCATCTGCTCATCACGCTGGAAAAATCGAGGGCCTCCAATGGCTGACGCCACAACAGGCTCCGAAGAGACACTTGGTGCGGCGCCTTCGCCGCCGTTGCCCACTGACGCCCTGATCCTCGTGCCGGTGCGAGGCATGGTGTTGTTTCCTGGAACCGTGTTGCCGATCACCCTCAGCCGCCAGCGTTCGGTGCTGGCGGCGCAGAGGGCGGTGAGGGAACAAAAGCCGGTCGGCATTGTGATGCAGCGCAACGCCGAGGTCGCCGATCCCCTTCCAGTCGATCTGCATCGAATGGGGACCGTCGCGAATATCGTGCGCTACATCACTGCGCCCGACGGCACCAATCATCTCATTTGCCAGGGAGAGCAACGGTTCCGGGTCGACGACTATCTGACCGGCTGGCCGTTCTTTGTCGCCAGGACGGAAAGGATTCCGGAGCCCACTCCGACGTCAAACGAGATCGAGGCCCGTTTCGTTCATCTCAAGGGTCAGGCGATCGAGGCTATCCAGCTCCTGCCGCAAGCGCCCAACGAACTGTTGGCGACCATCCAGGGCGTCGATTCGCCGGGCGCGCTCGCCGATCTGGTGGCGACCTTCATGGACGCGACGCCGGACGAGAAGCAGGAGATCCTCGAGACGGTGGAAATCGGCGCCCGAATGGAGCGGGTCTCGCGATTGCTCGCGCACCGGATCGAAGTGCTGCGGCTGTCGCAGGAAATCGGCCGGGAAACCAAGGCCTCGCTCGACTCCCGCAACCGGGAGGTCTTGCTGCGCGAGCAAATGGCGGCGATTCAACGACAGCTTGGCGAAGCTGACGAAGGAAAGTCAGCCGAGATCGCCGAACTCGAGAAGGCGATCACTGACGCACATATGCCGAAGGAGGTGGACGACCAGGCGCGCAAGGAGTTGCGGAGGCTGCAGCGCATGCCGGAGGCCGCGGGCGAGTACGGCATGGTGCGAACCTACCTTGATTGGTTGGTGGACCTCCCGTGGGCGCTGCCTGAGGAAACTCCGATCGACATCGCCGCTGCGCGACGCGTCCTCGACGAGGATCATTTCGGGCTAGAGAAAATCAAGCGCCGGATCATCGAATATCTCGCGGTTCGCAAACTTTCGCCGGATGGCAAGGCGCCGATCCTTTGCTTTGTCGGCCCTCCCGGCGTCGGCAAGACGTCGCTGGGTCAATCGATCGCGCGCGCGATGAACCGCAAGTTTGTCCGGGTCAGTCTCGGCGGCGTGCATGACGAAGCGGAGATCCGCGGCCATCGGCGGACCTATATCGGGGCGCTCCCCGGCAACATCATTCAGGGGATCCGCAAGGCCGGCGCTCGCGACTGCGTCATGATGCTCGACGAGATCGACAAGCTTGGCTCCGGCATACAGGGCGACCCGGCCTCTGCGATGCTTGAGGTGCTTGATCCCGAGCAGAACAATACCTTCCGCGACAATTACCTCGCCGTGCCCTTCGACCTCAGCCGTGTCGTGTTCATCGCCACGGCGAATATGCTCGATACCGTTCCAGGCCCGCTGCGCGACCGCATGGAGATCATCAGCCTCTCCGGCTACACCGCGAGCGAAAAATTTCAGATCGCGCGCCGCTATCTTGTTCAACGGCAATTGAAGGCCAACGGCCTCAAGCCGGAACAAGTTGAGATCGCCGATGACGCGCTCCGAGGAATTATTGAGCGCTATACGCGCGAGGCTGGCGTTCGAAGCCTTGAGCGCGAGATTGGCCGGGTGCTACGCCAATCGGCCATGCGGGTCGCGGAGGGAGAGACCGGCCCGATCACGATCACCGACGGCGATCTCTTAGGCATCCTGGGGCCATCGATATTTGAGGACGAGGTCGCCATGCGCACCAGCGTCCCCGGCGTGGCGACGGGGCTTGCTTGGACGCCGGTCGGCGGCGACATCCTGTTCATCGAGGCGACTGCGACTCCCGGCGGCGGACGGCTGATTCTCACCGGGCAACTGGGCGAGGTGATGAAAGAGAGCGCGCAAGCGGCGCTCAGCATCGTCAAGAATCGCGCTGCCTCTTACGGAATCGACCCGGCGAGGTTCGAGAGGACCGACATTCACATCCACGTGCCGGCGGGCGCGACGCCGAAAGACGGTCCGAGCGCCGGCGTGGCGATGTTCATGGCGCTCGTCTCGCTCATGGCCGATCGCACCATTCGCAGCGACACCGCGATGACCGGAGAGATCAGCCTCCGAGGTCTCGTGCTTCCCGTCGGCGGCATCAAGGAGAAAATCGTCGCCGCGCACAGGGCCGGACTGAGGCACATCATGTTGCCTGCGCGCAACCGAAAGGACTTCGAAGATATCCCCGAGGAGGTGCGGCAACAACTGACGTTTACATGGCTCGAACGGGTGGACGACGCGGTTTCCGCCGCGCTCGAACCGGCGAAGGCCAAGGAGGCCGCTGATCGTGAGGCCGTTGCGTCGTCTGAGAAGGTTCGCGTGACCGCGCTCGAAGGATCGGCGCCGTGCTCTAGCGGCATTTTTACCGGCGCCCCTGAATGATTTCAGCGCGTTGCGACCCCGTTTAGTTCCGCGCTCGCGTGTTTGGATCACGAGGCCGTAGTCACAGATTGTATTTGTATTTCCGTGTTGGATTTGCCGCTTCGGCGGAAATCAGGGCGCCGGCGCCCGTCGCCTGGCCGCCGCAACGTCGGCTGTCGAGAG
Source organism: uncultured Alphaproteobacteria bacterium (assembly GCA_963743265.1). Lineage (GTDB taxonomy): Bacteria > Pseudomonadota > Alphaproteobacteria > Rhizobiales > Beijerinckiaceae > Roseiarcus. Next base: position 114,366 of record CAVUPE010000012.1, read on the forward strand.
GGCGTCGGGGTAAGCATTGCCGAAATGCGTGCGGACGTAGTTGATGACGTCAGCGACCTGCGCGTCGCTCATCATGTCTCCGACCGGAGGCATCGCGTTCAGTCCACCAAGTAAGACACTCAGTCATGAAGTCAGCCGAAGCGAGTTTCTCGTCGGCGACCAGTGACGGATAGGCGTCCAGCGCCGACTGCTCCTTTCGCGTCGGGCTGATGACAGGCGGCGCATATATGGCGGTAAAGGTCCGCGCCGCCTTGCTCGCTAAATTCCCATCCATGACTCATGGCGGCGCTCTTCGATGAAGCGTCATCGGCTGCGACAGGCGACGCGCCAATCGCGAAGGCGACGAGCGCAATGGCGCGCAGCGACGCGAGCTTTCATGACGCGACGACGCGCTTGTGCAGCCGCTGGATCGCGTCCAACGCCGACAGAATCGCGCCCTCCTGCCAGGCGGGAATGTAGGAGGCGTGCTCGCCGGCCAGAACGATTCGGCCATCGATCTGACAGAGATCATTGTAATGCGCTTTTCGCGCTTCATCCGACCAGTCGCCCGCGCAGCCAAGGGTGAACGGGACACGGTGCCAGGCGACCGAGACGCCGTTCTCGAACTCGGTCAGATATTGCGGATGGATCTGGGCGCCGAACTCGACCGCACGCTTCACTCTCTCGGCCGGCGGCATTGCCGTGAACTCATACGAGTTCGGTCCATCGAACGTGTATCCGCCGAGCAGCACGCCCTTGCCGCCGGCGTTGAAATTCGTGCTGGGATAAGAGATCTGGCGGATCGGCAAATCGGTGTAGCTGATCCCGCCGAAGATGTGCTCATCCTCCTCCCAGAACCGTCGCGAGAACTGCAGCCCGAACTTCACTGCGGAAGCGTAGGGAACGGCGTCGATCGCCGCCATCATAGGCGCGGACACGTTGATAGGAATCTGGCTCAGAATGCTCAGCGGCAGGGCGCATACGCACCAGTCGGCTTTGATCTCTTGAACCTCCTGGACCCCACCGGCGACAACATCCTCGAAGGCGACGGTCACGCCGCTGTCGTTCTGCTGGATGGCGATGACTTTCGCGCCGTATCGGATGCGATCCGGGATCTGCCGCGCGAACGCTTCGCCGATCCTTCCCATGCCGCCGACCGGCTGGAACATGGTGGTCTGGAAATCGTAGAGCAGGAAACTCTGCAAGCCGCGCCACAAGCGAGAGGTCAGAATATCGTGCAAGCCGATCGGCTCGCCCGCGATCGGCTCCGCGCCGAGACCGCCTCCGGAGTGCTTGGCGTAGCCCCGATGAGCCGCTGAATCCTCGCCGGCCCGGTAGTGAAAGTCCTTGTCGAGCGCGCCCAACGACCGCAACGCCTCGAGCAGGATCGCCTGATCCTCGGTCGACACCGCGTCGTCGAGCGCCCCTTTCTTCGTCGCTTTGGCCAAGAGCTCGGCGACTCCGCCGTCGAAATCGGCCTTGATGTCCCGGATGCGCTGCGGCTTGCCGTCGAAAGCATTGGCGGAATGCAAATAGGCGTTGTGATTGAGCTGGATGAAGGGCTCGAGCGTGACCCCAAAACGGCGGCAATAATCCAGAATCGCGTAATGATGATAGGGAATGCGCCACGGGCCCGGATTGAGATAGAGGCCGGGGTCGAACTCGCACCTTTGCGTCGCGCCGCCGAGTTCCGTGTAGACGTCGCCGCCTCTCAGCGACCAGTTCCGTCCGCCTGGACGGGCGTTGTATTCGAGGACGCTGACGCTGTAGCCGGCGTGCTCAAGCTCGATCGCCGCTGTCATTCCGGCGAGGCCGGCGCCCAAAATGACGACCGAGGCGCCCTTGGGGTCGCCATCGAGCTTGATCGGACCCCGATATGGCGATTCCTCCGCATATCCAAGGCGAGTCATCGCCTGGTAGGCCGCCGCTCCGCCGACGCTCGCACCGATGATCTCAAACAATCTTCGCCGGCTTAACGCCAGCGTGGCGTCACGCATCGCTCAATCTCGTGTCGGTCAGGAGGCGACGGCATTGTCGCATCGTCGAATGAGGCGCGCAAAGCGGCGAAAGTCAGGCGCTACGATCGCTCCTCAAACTCGGCGAGAAGCGTGGCGACTGGCTGGGCATGGGCCAGCACGAGATCGGCCGCGGCGGCGACGTCGTCAATCGACGCGTGCGGCAGACCGCCCAACGGATCAGCGTCGTCGCTGATCAACGCAACAATGTTCCGGTCATCGGGATAAAGCGGAGGCTTGCCGTTGGCGGCGCGAAAGATCTCGATCTTGGGCAGGGGATCGCGCTTGAAGCCTTCGACCAGCACAATGTCGACGTTCTTGAGCAGCCGGAAAAGCTCGCCCAGCGAAGGCTCGGGCGCGCCTCGCAATTCCCGCATCAGCGCGACCCGATTGGCGGAAGCGACCAGCACTTCCTCCGCGCCGGCCGCGCGATGTTCATAAGAATCCTTGCCCGGCTGATCGAGGTCAAAGTTGTGGTGGGCGTGCTTGATCGTCGAAACGCTCAGGCCGCGGCGGTTGAGCTCCGGGATAAGCCTGACGATGAGCGTCGTCTTGCCCGCGCCGCTCCACCCGGCGAAGCCGATCGTGCGCATCGCCCGCAAATCCTTTCCGCCCGCTTGCGGACCAATCCCGCCTATGCCGGTCGATCAAAAGGCGGTTTCGTCACCGGACGGCTAAGCCCATTTTATCGCTAGGCTCGTACTGAATACAGGCATCCCGCGTGAATTCGCATAGCTTCACCGCGCTTATTGCGGTCAAGGCGACGATGGTCCCGGCGATCATATCCACGAGATAATGGTCGCCCGCAAAAGGCACGGATACGAGCATCATCAAATTTAAGCAAACAGCCGCCGGAAATAGGAAACGTATGCCGCGGCAGGCAAAAGTAAATAGTATCGCCATGATCGTGTGGAATGACGGAAATGCAACGACTCCCGTATACTTCAGCACCTGCGCGGTGGGGGAGGCATGCAGAGCCCGGATCACGACGGCAGGTTCCGCATGAAAACCCAGAGTGTCAGCTGGGCCAACCGCTGGGACGAAAGTCGCGATGATGAGTGTCAACGCCATCGCGAATAATAGTGACAAGAATAGCTCCGAGTTGCCTTTCCGAGGCTTCAGAATTGCCAGTAACGGGATTATGATGAGCGGCTGCCAAGCGTAGCTGCTGTAGCTCCAGTTCGTCACCTTCAAAAGAAGTGGGTACGCTGTAATAAAATCGGCCCAGGACAGCCAATCAAAACCGATCGCGGCGTCAGCGCGCGATAGCGCCTCATCCTGGAAAGGATAGCCAACGGCAATGCAATGATAAGTCAATTGAATCGAGAAAAGCACGAAGATATAGTATAAATTGAGATAGAAAATGACTTCAGTTGCCTTCGGAAGACGACCGAAGTACGAAGAGAGAACGCAAACCGGAAGAGTCACTGCGGATAAGAGCAAGATCGGGAGGGAAGCCTCCAAATGAATTGGCGTCCACAAATTCCATATAAGAGCAACAACAACCAGAGAGCACGCACCCAAAGCTGCGGCAATCTCTGGGATCCATTGCCTTCCCAATGACCACTTCGTCAGCGCCCGTCGATCCACTGCACTGGCGCTACTCAATTGCGACAAGGTAACTGGGCCGGCGTCGTGCATCTTCGCCTGGGATCACTGGATTTTTCGCCAAATCGGGCTCGTCGAGAACACGAAACAACCCGGGCGCGCCCGACTGGCAAAGTTTTCATCAAAGCCGACCTCGGAACGGCGGCTGCTCTGAGAGCACTCTTCGACAATTGAATTACCAACGACTTACGCTATTCCCTCGGATGGCTGAGAACTGCCCCATTCGCGACGATTTTTGGCGTGGCGGCAGCCCTTCCGATGCGGCATTGGCGTCGTGGGGCAAGCGGCGGTTCCTAGGACTAAGATCGCCCACCTTCCGATATCGCAGCGTGCAGGCTTATAGTGGCCCGGGAGCACGACATGACTGACGCCGCCGACGTCTTCGCCGCGTTTCGCTCCGAAATCGTGGCGCAGACGCCGCTGCGGAGCGCGATCACCGCCGCCTACCGGGTCCCCGAGCCTCAGTGCGTGCCGCCGCTCCTAGAGCTCGCGACCGCAAACGCGGACGAAGCGGACCGCATCCGCACGCTCGCCTTCAGTCTCGTCACCAAGCTCAGAGCGAAGACCCGCTCCAGCGGCGTCGAAGGCCTCATCCACGAATATTCGCTGTCCAGCCAGGAAGGCGTCGCCCTCATGTGCCTCGCCGAGGCGCTCTTGCGCATTCCCGACGCAGCGACACGCGACGCGCTGATCCGCGACAAGCTCTCGCCCGGCGATTGGCGCGCGCATGTGGGCCAGAGCCCCTCGCTGTTCGTCAACGCCGCCACCTGGGGCCTGGTGCTCACCGGGCGGCTGGTGACGACGACCAGCGAGCAGGGTCTGTCGGCGGCGCTGACCCGCCTCATCGCTCGCAGCGGCGAGCCGATCATCCGCGCCGGCGTCGATGTCGCCATGCGGCTCATGGGCGAGCAGTTCGTGACTGGTCGCACGATCGACGAGGCGATCGGAAACAGCCGAGAACGCGAAGCGCGCGGCTTCACGTTCTCCTACGACATGCTGGGAGAGGCGGCGACCACCGCCGAGGACGCAGCGCGTTATCTCGACGAATACGAGCACGCCGTCCACGCAATCGGCCGAGCCTCGCATCGCCGCGGCATCTACGAAGGGGCAGGCATCTCGATCAAGCTTTCGGCGCTCCACCCGCGCTATCAGCGCATCAAGCGCGCCCGCGTGATGAACGAATTGCTGCCGCGCGTGAAGGGCCTCGCGGCGCTCGCCAAATCCTATGACATCGGCTTCAACATCGACGCCGAGGAAGCCGATCGGCTCGATCTGTCGCTCGACATCTTGGAAGCCCTTGCCCTCGACCCGGATCTCAGAGGTTGGAACGGGCTCGGTTTCGTCATCCAGGCTTACGGCAAGCGCTGCGCGGCGGTCATCGACTGGCTGATCGATCTCGGCCGCCGCTCCGGCCGCCGCTTGATGATCCGCTTGGTCAAGGGCGCTTATTGGGATTCGGAGATCAAGCGCGCGCAGGTCGACGGCCTCGACGGTTTCCCGGTGTTCACGCGCAAGGTCTACACGGATGTGAGCTATCTCGCCTGCGCCCGCAAACTGCTCAGGGCGCCGGACGCGGTCTATCCGCAATTCGCCACCCACAACGCCCAGACGCTCGCTTCGGCGCTCGTCTTCGCTGGTCCCGATTTCTATCGCGGCCAGTACGAATTCCAATGCCTGCACGGCATGGGCGAGCCGCTGTATGAGGAGGTGGTCGGCCGCGACAAGCTCAATCGTCCGTGCCGGGTCTACGCGCCGGTCGGCTCGCACGAGACCCTGCTCGCCTATCTCGTCCGCCGGCTGCTCGAGAACGGCGCCAACACCTCGTTCGTGAACCGCATCGCCGACGCAAGCGTGGCGATCGACGACCTTGTCGCCGATCCCGTTGAGGCCGCCCGCGCTATCCAGCCGCTCGGGGCGGCGCACGACAAGATTGCGGCGCCTCGCGATCTCTATGCGCCAGATCGCGTCAACTCGCGCGGGCTCGATTTCTCCGACGAAGGACGCCTGGCCAAGCTCGCCACGGGACTGAAGGCAAGCGCCGGGACGGCCTGGCGCGCGTTCCCGCCCGGCGCCTCGGAGGATGAGCGGGGCGAGCGGGTCTTGAACCCCGCGAACCGGAGCGACGTCGTCGGCTTCACCCGGCATGCGCGCGCTGATGAAATCGCTGCGGCCCTCGAAATTGGCGATCGCGCAGCCCCCGCTTTCGCTGCAATCCCGCCGGCGGAGCGCGCCATTGTCCTGCGCCGCGCCGCCGACCTCCTTGAAGCGCGAAACGACTCGCTCATTGGCCTCATCGTGCGCGAAGCCGGCAAGTCTTACGCCAACGCAGTCGCCGAAGTGCGCGAAGCGGCCGACTTCCTGCGCTATTATGCGCACGAAGCGGCGCGCACGTTATTTCCCGACTCCCCTGCCCCGCTCGGCCTCGTCGTCTGCATCAGTCCCTGGAACTTTCCGCTCGCGATCTTCACGGGCCAAGTCGCCGCCGCGCTCGCAGCCGGCAATTCCGTCATCGCCAAGCCCGCCGAGGAGACGCCGCTCATCGCCGCTGAAGCCGTGCGCGCGCTGCACGAAGCGGGCGTCCCGCGCGATGCGCTGCAGCTCATGCCTGGCGCAGGCGAAGTTGGCGCGTCGCTGGTCGCCGATCCGCGCGTCCAGGGAGTCGTGTTCACTGGCTCGACTCCGGTCGCACGCCTGATCGAAAAGGAGCTCGCCGGGCGGCTTACGCGTCGCGGCGCGCCCTTAGCCCTGATCGCCGAAACAGGCGGCCTCAATGCGATGGTCGTCAATTCCTCCGCGCTCGCCGAGCAAGTCGTCGTCGACGTCCTGTCGTCGGCCTTCGAACTCGGCTGGCCAGCGCTGTTCGGCTTTGCGCATTCTCTGCCTCCAGGACGATGTCGCGGATCGCATGCTCAAAATGCTGAGAGGCGCGATGGCCGAGCTCGAGGTCGGCGATCCGCGCCAGCTCTCGGTCGACGTCGGCCCGGTCATCACCCCAGAGGCGCGCGACGTGATTTCCGGGCACATTGAGAAAATGCAGCGCCGCGGCCACAAGGTGACCCAGACTCCGCTGGGCGATTCCGTTGCGCGCGGGACATTCGTCCCGCCGACGCTCATCGAAGTGAGCAAGATCGCAGACGTCGAGCGCGAGGTGTTCGGGCCGGTGCTGCACGTGCTGCGCTACAAGCGCGAGGCGCTCGACAAATTGATCGACGACGTCAACGCCGCCGGCTACGGTCTCACCTTCGGCCTGCACACCCGCATCGACGAAACGATCGCGCGCGTCGTCGAGCGCATCGAGGCCGGCAACATTTATGTCAACCGCAACGTCATCGGCGCGACGGTCGGCGTGCAGCCGTTCGGCGGCTCGAGGCTTTCCGGCACCGGTCCCAAGGCGGGCGGCCCGCTCTATCTTTCGCGTCTCGTCGCCGAGCCGACCCCGAGCGCGCTGGACGGCGTGGAAGGCGGCGACGCTGCGATTGCCGGCATCCGCGCCTATAGCGACTGGCTCGGCAAGCATGGCCACGCCGCGGAGGCCGAGCGCTGCGTGGGAATGATGGCGCACTCACCCCTCGGCAAGCGCGCCGAGCTCAAAGGCCCAGTCGGCGAGCGCAACGTCTATACGCTTCGGCGACGCGGGCGCATTGCGGCGGTGGCGGCGAGCGAAAGCGGCCTTCTGATCCAGATCGGCGCAATCCTGGCGACCGGAAATGACGCGGTGGTCACGACTGCAGCTCGCTGCGCGCGTCTTCTCGGGATTGCCGGCGGAGCTGGCGCACCGGATCTCGCGTGTCAAGGATCCGCTCAGCGCGCCGGCCCTCGCCTTCGCCCTCCTTGAAGGCGAAGGCGCCGCGATGGTTGACGCCCTTCGCAAGCTCGCGAGCCGCTCCGGACCCATCGTGCGACTGCAGGCGCTGTCGAGCTCCCGCCTCGCCGCCGGCGAGGACTACAACCTTGCCGACCTCGTCGAGGAATGCGCGATCGCCACCAACACCGCCGCGGCGGGCGGCAATGCGAGCCTGATGACGATCGGATAAGATGCATGAAGCGGAACCGGAGGGAGCCAAATGCCCGACGATCTTACCGACTCTCAAATCGCGCTGCTCTGCGCCATCGAAGAGTATGACCACTCCGAGTCTACACGCGACAAGAAACGCGACCTGGAGCGGCTCATTTCCGGGGGATACGTGCAGCCAACGGCGGACCATCCCGGCTCGGCATTTGAGCTCACGGCCAAGGCTGTCGCGCTTCTCGGCGAACGCGGCGCTGGGCTGAATGAGGCGTAGCGGCGGCTCGAGCCAGCGCGTCGCTGCGTCATAAACGAAGGGGATACGGCCCGCTGCCCGCCGATTTCGCCGTCAGCGCGAGCGCATCTCGCGCAGGTAGCCGCAGACCATGGCGTGCATGTGCGCGCGGATCGTCTCCTTGTCAGCGGAATATTCGATGAACGCGGCCTGCAACATCGAGGTGCAGGCCATCACGAGAAACACGGCGAGCGGTTCAACGTCGACGCCAGCGATCTCGGGGCAGCTTGCCAACAGGTCGGCGACGAGGAAAGCTCCTTTGGCCGCCGAAGCGCGTACAAGCTCGGCGCCGCCAACCTCGACCAGCGGCTCGTGCATTGCGCGTGAGACCTCAAGCCGCCGCCACTTCGCCGCAATCATGGCGTCGACCATCCCTGTCGCGATTTCGTCCAGCGAACGCCCCTTGAGCGAGCGGCAATCCGTTTGGATCGACGCAGACATTTCGGCGAGATAGCGCTCGAGCACAGCGCGGATGAGCGCCTGCCGATTAGGGAAATATTGATAGAGCGTACCGACTGACACCCCCGCCCGCTCGGCGACCCGAGTGGTCGTGAGTTTGCGGTAGCCAACCGACAGCAAAACCTGAATGCTCGCTTCGTAGATTGCGAGCACTGTCGTTTCGGACCGCGCCTGAACCGGCTGTTTTCTGGGCTTTAGCGCGGCTTGTGCGATTGCGGTCACGAAAGCGAATTCCCTGAAGCTGAAGGAACCTTCATATTAGTCGCGAGCCGCGAAACGGCAAACGAAGGACGTTCGTGATGCAGCCCGACCCCACTCAAAAATGGATCGTCGTCACCGGCGCGAGCGCCGGAATCGGCAAGGCGCTCATCGAACGCCTCGCGAAGGACGGACGCAGTGTGATCGCGGCGGCGCGCGATCCTGCTCGGGTAAGCATCCCAAACGGACCGGGCCGAGTCGAGGTCGTGCGGCTCGATTTCGACGATCCGCTGGCTGTGGAGGCGGCGGCCGATGAGATTGCGGGGATCGCCGGCGCGGCCGGACTCGCCGGCCTTGTGAACATGGCGGGCATCATTATCGAGGGGCCGCTCGAGGCGATCCCGACGCAGGCGCTCCGACGTCAGTTCGAGGTCAACGTCATTGGCCCCGTTGCGTTGACCCAGGCGTTGGCGCCGCTGCTCGCCAAGGCTCGGGGCGCAGTGGTCAACATCGGCGCTGTTTCGGCGCACCTGACGCCGCCTTTTTATGGCCCGATCGCCGCTTCGAAAGCTGCTCTCGCCTCGCTCAACGACGCAATGCGGCAGGAGTTCGCGCCGCTCGGAATCAACGTCTTCCTTATCGAGCCGGGCGCAATGAAGACCGGCATCTTCGCGACGTCGCGGGCGACGCGCGACGCGTGGCTTGCGCAACGTCCCGACGTCGAGCGACGCTATCGCCCTGCGCTCGCCGCTATGGAGCGCGCCTTCGAGAAAGCGAGCGCCGACGATCCCGAGGTCGTCGTCAAGGCGGTCATGGCGGCGCTTTCGGGTCGCCGAGCGAAGCCAAGAGCCGTTGTCGGCAAGGGCGCAGGCGCGTTCGTGTTGATGTCGCGGCTCCCGGTTCGCCTGCGCGATCGGTTGGTGAGGTCGGCGCTTGGGCTGAGCGAGGCGCTCAAGCCCGCCAATTGAGACGAGATCGCCCGAATCCGAACCTGACAGGGCGAGGACCACCAGGAACTTGGCGCCCTGACGTCGCGCGCGTAAGACCAGCGTCGCCCCCGCAATCGCTCAAATGAACCAACGGTGATCCAAGGTGCCTTTCAGCGTCGATCGCTTTCTGACCACGCATACCGGAAGTCTGCCGCGCCCGGACGACCTCGTTCAAATGATGTACGGCAAGGAAGAGGGCAAAGAAGTCGATATCGCGGCCTTGCATCAGCGCACGCGAACCGCGGTGCAGGAAGTCGTCGACAAACAGCGACGGGCGGGTCTCGACATCGTCAACGACGGCGAAATGTCGAAGCCGAGCTACGCGACCTACGTCAAGGATCGCCTGTCCGGATTCGGCGGGCTCGGAAACACGTTCGTCTATCAGGACCTGGTCGGCTTCCCCAATATGGCGAAGCGCGTCTTCGGCGATCCCGGACGCTCGCGCAGGAAGACTCCGGCGTGCAACGGCCCTATCACCGTCTCCGACCCGGACGGCGTGCGCCGCGACATCGATAATTTGGCGGCAGCTGTCGGCGACAAGCCCGCGCAGCGGCCGTTCATGACGGCCGCGTCTCCGGGCGTCATATCCCTCTTCTTTCACAACGACTATTATCCGAGCCAAAGCGCCTATCTCGCTGCGATCGCCGCGGCGATGAAGCCCGAATACGAGGCGATCGTCGCCGCGGGTTTCGATCTCCAGGTCGATTGCCCCGACCTGGGGATGGGCCGTCATATCCAGTACGCCAACCTTGAACTCAGCGAGTTTCGCAAGCGCGCCGCGGAACATGTGGAAGCATTGAACGGCGCGTTGGCAAACATTCCCGCCGACCGGCTGCGGATGCACCTCTGCTGGGGCAATTATGAAGGGCCGCATCATTGCGACGTCCCTCTGGCCGACATCGTCGACATCGTGCTCAAGGCGCGACCCGCGATGTTGTCCCTGGAGGCGGCGAATCCCTCGCCATGCGCACGAGTTTGCCGTGTTCGAAAAGGTGAAGCTGCCCGAGGGCAAGGTGCTGATTCCGGGCGTGATCGAGTCGAAGTCGAATTTTATCGAACACCCCGAAGTGATCGCGAACCGGATCTCCAATTACGCCAGGCTGGTCGGCCGCGAGAACGTCATCGCCGGAAGCGATTGCGGTTATGGCACCTGGGTTGGTCAGGCCGCGGTCGATCCGGACATCGTCTGGGCGAAACTCGCTGCGCTCACGGAGGGCGCCCGCCTGGCGAGCCAGAGATTCTGGCCCTAAGCGAAGGGCGGAGCCACCACGGCGGCCAAATTGCAGCCCGTCTCGCCAGGGGCGCTATTGCCGGTTAGGCTCCGTCGCAGGCGGGCGAGTTGGAGGCGACACAACAATGCGGGCGATTGGATATCGCAAAGCGAGCCCCGAGCTCGATCATCTGGAGGCGTTCGATATCCCACGGCCGAGAGCCGGAAGGTCGCGATCTTCTCGTCGAGGTGCGCGCGGTCTCTGTCAATCCGGTCGATTACAAAGTGGCGAGCGGCGGGGGCCCGGGCGCGGTCGGGGAGACGGACGAAATCAAGGTTGTGGGCTATGACGCCGCCGGGGTGGTCGTGGAGACCGGGCATGAGGCTCGGCTTTTCAAGCCAGGCGACGAAGTGTTCTACGCCGGCAGTGTCGGACGCCTGGGCGCGGACATGGAGTTTCATCTGGTCGACGAGCGGATCGTCGGCCGCAAGCCGCGGTCGCTCGATTTCGCCGCCGCCGCGGCGTTGCCTTTGACCTCGATCACGGCCTGGGAGGCGATGTTCGACCGGCTCGATGTCTTAAAACCCGTTCCCGGAGCAGCGCGCACAATCCTGATCCTTGGCGGCGCCGGCGGCGTCGGTTCGATCGCCATTCAGCTCGCGCGGCAATTGACCGATCTCACGATCGTCGCGACCGCCTCGCGGCCCGAGACGGTGCAATGGGCGAAGGACATGGGCGCGCATCATGTCGTCGACCACAAAAAACCGCTGAAGCCTCAGATCGCGGCGCTCGGTATCGGCAGTCCCGGTTTCATCTTCGCCACGTCGCCGATGGGCGGTCTCATCGGCGACCTCGCCGAGTTAATCGCGCCGCAGGGGCGGGTCGCGCTCATCAATGCTGAAGCCGCTGATCTTTTCGTCTTCAGGCCGAAAAGCGTGTCCATTCACTTTGAGCTCATGTTCACGCGGCCCTTGCTTCAGACCGCCGACATTGAGGAACAGCATAAACTCTTGAACGAGGTCGCCGATCTCGTCGATTCCGGGCGGGTTCGTTCGACCATGCGGGAGAACTACGGACGCATCGACGCGGCCAACCTCATGCGGGCGATGACGTTCCTGAAGTCGGGACGCGCCATCGGCAAGGTGGTGCTCGCGGGGTTTTGAAGCGCTCTCACGCCGCCTCGAGCGCGAGGCCATGCGCGGCCTTGGCGATGCGCAACCGCCCGTTGCGCACGAGGATGTTCACATGCGCGAGCGCCTCACTGAAGGCGAAAACGAGTTGGTGCGGATCGTCTATGTTGCGCCCGAAAATAACCGGCACGAGCTCAGCGACTGTCTGTGGTCCCTGTTTGCACGCCTCGAGAACGGCCATGCAACGCGCCTCATGGTGGGCGATAAGCTCGGCGGCGCGCGTGTGCAGGCCCACAAACGGCAGATTGTGGCCAGGCAGGACCAGCACATCCTCCGGCAGCGTCGCCTTGAGCCTCTCGAGTGAGCGCAGGTAGGCGCCGAGCGGATCGCCTTCCGGATCCATCGCCTCGACGCTGACATTGGGCGAAATTTTGGCCAGCACCTGATCGCCGATCAGGACGAGATTGTCGGCTTTCGAGTAGAGCAGCACCTGCTCCGGCGAATGGCCGGCGCCGGTCATCACTTCGAACTCACGGCCCCCTATCTTCACCCGCTCTTCGGCGATGAGGCGGAGAAACGTCCTCGGCGGCGGGGAGACCATTCTCAAGTACTGCATTCCGTTGCCGAGCAGGAGCTCTGTGCTTTCCTCCGTAAGCCCGTGCGAGCGGTAGAAACTGCGATAGGGCTCTGATCTCAGCCCCTGCGGATCGAGCCGAATATTGAGCGCGATCAGATATTCCGCTTCGCTCATCGCGAGCTGCAGGCCGAAGCGCTCGCAGAGCCACCCCGCGAGGCCCACATGGTCGGGGTGGAAATGGGTGGCGATGATCCGCGTCAGTCTGCGCCCCCGGAGCGGCCCGGCAAGCAGCGCCTCCCAGGCAGCACGGGATTGCGCATTATCGATGCCCGCATCGACCACCGCCAGCCCGTCGCCATCTTCGATCAGATAGATGTTGACGTGATCGAGCCGAAACGGAAGAGGAAACCGCGCCCACAACACCCCCGGACGAACCTCGATCGCTTCGCCCGGTTTCGGCGGATCGGGGTTGGGAAACACAAGCGGTTCGGGCATTGCGCGATTCAACATCGTAAGGTCTTGTCCTTCGTAGCGCGCCGCGAGTGGGGTCACTCGAGCGGCAAGAAGCGCGGCGCGCTGGCTGCCTCCAGTTCGCCGTTCGGCCCACAGCTGTAGAGGCCGCGCGCCGCGTTGTGCGGATGGGCCGCAGCCTCGGCGAGGCTCACCACCGGAGCGAAGCACGCATCACTGCCCTCGAGCAGCGCGCACCAATGGGCGCTCGGCTCGACTCAGGAACAGCGCGCGCAACCGAGCTTTCAGCGCCGGCCAAGCGGCGCGGTCGTATTGCGCCTTCGGGTCGACATCCGCAAGACCGAGCTTATCGAGCAACAGCGCGTAGAATTGCGGCTCGAGCGCGCCGACGGAGACATATCGTCCGTCGGCGCAGGCGTAGAGGTCGTAGAACGGCGAGTCGTGAAACGCGCTCGGGCTTGGCCCATCCAGCATTCCCGCGGCGCGGGCCGCAAGCGCGATGCCGCCTAAACTCGCTGCGACATCGACGATCGAACAGTCAATTACGCAGCCCTTGCCGCTACGTCCGGCGGCGAATATAGCGGCGACCACTCCGAAGGCGAGGCCGAGCGCGCCGCCTCCGTCGCCGAGAACCGTCGGCGGGACGCCCGGCGCCTGCCCATCGCGGGCGGCGAGCGACAAGACGCCACTGAGCGCCAGATAGTTGAGGTCATGGGCCGCGACTTGAGCGAGCGGACCGTCCTGCCCCCAGCCAGTCATGCGCCCATAGACCAGCCGCGGATTGCGTCTCGCGCAGTCGGCGGGACCGAGCCCAAGGCGCTCCATAACGCCTGGCCGATTGCCCTCGATCAGCGCATCGGCCGTCTCGATCAGCGTCAGCGCCTCCGCGACGGCTTCAGGGCGCTTGAGATCGAGGGCGACGATCCTCTTGCCACGCTGCAGAGGACCATTGGAGAGCGGGCGCTTCGGATCGCCAAGCTTGGCTTTGTCCGGGCGGACGACCGCGACCACCTCGGCGCCGAGATCCGCCAGCATGCGGCCGGCGAGGGGACCTGGACCGATCCCCTCGAACTCGATCACCTTCAGCCCCACAAGCGGACGGATCATGCACTACCCCCGGGACGACTCTACACTGGCGCTCGATAGAGAACAGAGCCGCCCGACCTGCTCAAGACTGCTCCGGAAACAGCGCCTTCAGCCCCTCAGGCGACGCCTCGGCGACGCCGCGCTCGGTGATCAGCCCGGTCACCAGCCTGGCCGGAGTGACGTCGAACGCCGGATTGGCGGCATGCCCCCCTTCTGGCGCGATCCTGACGCGCGTGATCGCTCCGTCGTCGCTCCGGCCCTGGATGAAGTTGACTTCATCGGCGCTGCGCTCCTCGATCGGGATTTCCTTGATCCCATCGTGAACTGTCCAGTCGATCGTCGGCGAAGGCAGCGCGACGTAGAACGGCACCGAATTGTCGCGCGCAGCGAGCGCCTTGAGGTAAGTGCCGATCTTGTTGCAGACGTCGCCATTGGCGGTCGTCCGGTCCGTGCCGACGATCACCATGTCGATCAGGCCGTGCTGCATCAGATGCCCGCCAGCATTGTCGACGATGAGCGTGTATGGCGCTCCATGATGAGCAAGCTCCCAAGCGGTCAGCGAGGCGCCCTGATTGCGCGGGCGCGTCTCGTCGACATAGACGTGGACGCTTACGCCCTCTTCCATCGCCAGATAAATCGGCGCGGTCGCGGTGCCGTAATCGACCGTGGCCAGCCAACCGGCGTTGCAATGCGTGAGAATATTGACGGGCTCGCCGGGCTTCTTCCCGGCCGCCAGACGGCGAAGGATCTTGAGGCCGTGGCCGCCAATCGCGCGATTGATCTCGACATCCTCGTCGGCAATTCGCTTGGCCTCAGCGTAAGCGGCCGCCACGCGCGCCTGCGGGGCGAGGGGGCTAAGATGCTTGCGGACGGCGTCCAGCGCCCAGCGCAGATTGATCGCGGTCGGCCGGGTCGCGGCAAGCTTGCCGTGCGCGGCGTCGAGCGCGGCGTCGCTCGGATCCTCGCGCATGGCGAGCGCGAGCCCATAGGCCGCGGTCGCGCCGATAAGCGGCGCCCCGCGCACCCACATGTCGCGGATCGCGGTCGCCGCCTCGGCGACATTGCGCAGCGTCGCAACCTTGAATTCGTGCGGCAGCCAGCGCTGGTCGATGACGTCGACGCTCAAAGCCGTCTTCGTTGAGCCAGATCGTGCGATACGGGCGCCCATCAACCTTCACGAAAGCGAACTCCTTATCCCCGCACAGACCACGCGCTCGGGCCTTGTGTCGATATCACAGTCCGTCGGCCCACCAAATTTGGAGAGCGCTGTGCTTGACGTCACGAAGGAAGCGGGCATTGTCGCGCCCGTGAAACTCGCCGATCGCACATTAGCCGCCAAGCGCAGGGGGCCCGAATTCGCATGACGCGGCGGTTCACTCTCGAAGCGGCGACCGATCTCGCCGTGCGCGCAATCCGCGCCGCCGGGGCGAGCGACGAGGCCGCACTGTCGCTGGCGCGAGCGACCGTTTCCGCTAATGCGCATGGAAAAGGTTCGAGCGGCTTTTCTCACCTTATGGACTATCTCAGCGCCCTTCGGGCGGGACGGATTGTCGGCGCCGCCGAGCCGGTAGTCACCTCGCCAGCTCCAGCGGCGATCCATTGCGACGCGAACGGCGGGATTGCGCAGGTCGGCTTCGACCGGGTCTTCGACGATCTTCGCCGCCGAGCTGAAACCTTCGGCCTTGCGCTATTCGCGCAGAATGGAAGCTACACGACGGGCGAACTCGGCTATTACCCGCGCCGTCTGGCGGAGACGGGCCTAGTGGCGTTCGCTGCGACAAGCGGCCCAGCGCTGATGACGGTCGCCGGCGCGAAGACGCCCGTTTATTGCACGAATCCGATCGCCTTCGCCGCGCCGCTCGACGAAGGGCCGCCGCTGCTGATCGACCAGGCGTCCAGCGCGACCGCCTTTGTCCAGTTGAGGCATTACGCGGAGCGCGGCGAGGCGTTGCCGTCGGGCTGGGCGGTCGACACGGAAGGACAGCCGACCACCGATCCGCAGGCGGCCCTTCGCGGCGCGCTGTTGGCGTTTGGCGGCGCGCGCGGCGCCAATATCGCGCTGATGGTCGAGGTCATGGCTGCGGGGCTTGCAGGCGCGAACTGGGCCCTCGACGCGCCCTCGTTCACTTCGGGCGACCGCTCGCCCGGCGCCGGCCTTCTGGTGATCGCCATCACGCCAGCCCTGCTGGCGCCGGACTTTTCACACCGCCTCAGACTCCAGCTCGACCGCCTCGCCAAGCTTGGCGTTCATATTCCCGGGCGACGCGCAATGGCGGCCGAAATCGAACTGCCCGACGCGCTCGCGGCCGAGATCGAACGCGCCGGCGCGCCTTGAAACGGCTCCGGCTGAAGGGCTAGAGAACCGACCCGTCCGGCGAGGAGCGAGAAATGGCGAAGCGGCTGAGTCGAAGGCGCCTGTTTGGGACGTTGGCGGGGCTTCCATTCCTGAACAGCCTGGCGCGCGGCGCCTCGGCTGCGGTCCAGCCGCAAGCGCGCGTCCGCCTTGGCGATCCCGCATGGCCGTCGGAGGCGAGCTGGGATCAACTCGATCGCGACGTGGGAGGTCGCCTCATCAAGGTGCGTTCGCCGCTCGCCGACTGCGTCGGCGGAACGCCCGACGCGAACTGCGAGCAAATCTTCAAGGAGCTGAAGAATCCCTATTACCTCGGCGACGAGGTCGGGCTGACCCAGTCGCTCGGATGGGTCGGGGCGTGGACGTCGGAGCCGAGCGTCTACGCCGTCGCCGCCAAGACGACCCAGGATGTGGTCGCTGCGGTCAATTTCGCGCGCACCAACAATCTGCGCCTCGTGGTGAAGGGGGGCGGCCACAGCTATCAAGGAACCTCCAACGCCGCCAACTCGCTTCTCATCTGGACGCGCCACATGAACGCGATCGTGCTCCACGACGCCTTCGTCG
This sequence comes from uncultured Alphaproteobacteria bacterium, assembly GCA_963743265.1. Taxonomy (GTDB): domain Bacteria; phylum Pseudomonadota; class Alphaproteobacteria; order Rhizobiales; family Beijerinckiaceae; genus Roseiarcus. The sequence continues at coordinate 131,307 of CAVUPE010000012.1, forward strand.
GCGCCGGCTGCGCGGGAAACGCGCAGCCGCAGCCCGCGGTGTCGATCGAGCCGGGGGCCTATTGGCGACAAGCTTACGACGCGGTGACCACCAAGGGGGGGCGTTACGTGCAAGGCGGCGGCTGCATGACCGTCGGCGTCGCGGGCCTCGTTCTCGGCGGCGGCTTCGGAAGCTGGTCGAAGGCCTTTGGTCTGGCCGGCGCGAACCTGTTGGAGGCGGAAGTCGTCACCGCCGACGGCGAGATCAGGATCGCCAACGCCTGCTCGAATCCGGATCTGTTCTGGGCTCTGAAAGGCGGCGGCGGCGGCTTCGGCGTCGTCACCCGTGTCACGCTGCGCACGCATGAACTGCCGGAATTTTTGGGCGGCGTGTTCGCGACTATAAAGGCGTCGTCCGACGAGGCCTACCGACGCCTTATCTCGAAGATCATGGAATTCTACGCGCAGAGCGCTCTTCAATCCGCATTGGGGCGAGCAGCTGAGCTTCGGCGCCGGGCCGGCGTTCTGTCGATCTCGATGGTGCTCCAGGGCCTCGACCAACAAGAGGCCGAAGCGACGTGGCGTCCGTTCTTCGACTGGGTCTCAGCGTCCGGGCAGGATTTCACCGTTGTATCGGCGCCGAGGATCATCAGCGAGCCGGCGCGCCGTTTCTGGGACCCCGCCTTTCTCGAGCAAGCTCCAGGTCTTGTCATTTCGGACGACCGACCAGGCGCGCCGGCCGACAATATCTATCTGGGCCGGCGACGCTCGGCCAGAGTCGGGCGCGGTCTGGCACGCCTACCAATCCGCGTGGCTGCCCCAGTCGCTTCTTGCGGACAATCAGCGCGAACGACTGGTCGACGCGCTATTCGCGGCCGCGAAGCATCGGGGCGTCTCGCTGCATGTCAACAAGGGACTCGCCGGCGCAACCGCGGACGCGATCGCCACGGCTCGGGATACGGCGATGAACCCGGCGGTCGTCGATGCGTTCGCGCTCGCGATCAGTGGCGCTGGGGGACCGCCCGCCTACCCGGACGTTCCAGGCCACGAGCCGGACGCAGCTGTCGCGCGAAGCGAGGCTGAGGCAGTGACCGCGGCGATGAACGAGATCCGCAAGCTCCTGCCGCGCGTCGGCTCCTATGTGTGGGAGACCGATTATTTCCAGCCGCATTGGCAGGAGGCGTTCTGGGGCGAGAACTACGATCGGCTTCTCGCGGTCAAAAACAAATACGATCCGGACGGCCTCTTCTTCCTCCATCACGGCGTCGGCAGCGAGGACTGGAGCGCCGACGGATTCACGCGCCTGAACTGACGCTGTTCGCCGACAACGATTATAAACCTTGAGCCGTCTCACGACTAAGGACAATCATGCCCTACACAGCGTTCGCCCACGCGCTACGACAAAATGCTCTACAACCGCTGCGGGCGCAGCGGGCTGAAATTGCCGGCGATATCGCTAGGCTTGTGGCACAATTTCGGCTTCGGCAAGTCCCCCGATTCGATGCGCGCGATATGCCAGCGGGCGTTCGATCTCGGCGTCACGCATTTCGATCTCGCCAACAATTATGGGCCACCGCCGGGCTCGGCCGAGCTTGCCTTCGGCGACATCCTGCGCGGCGACTTCCGAGGCTTTCGCGACGAACTCGTGATCTCCACCAAGGCCGGCTACGACATGTGGCCGGGGCCTTACGGCGAATGGGGCAGCCGCAAATCCCTGCTTGCGAGCCTCGACCAGAGTCTCAAGCGCATGGGCCTCGACTACGTCGACATCTTCTACTCGCACCGCTTCGATCCCGAAACGCCGCTCGAGGAGACGATGGGCGCTCTCGATCATGCGGTTCGCCAGGGGAAGGCGCTTTACGTCGGCATTTCCTCCTACAATTCCCGCCGCACCAAGGAGGCGGTCGCCATCCTCAAGCGGCTCGGCGACGCCGTGCCTCATCCATCAGCCCAGTTATTCGATGATCAATCGCTGGATCGAGGACGATCATCTGTTGGACACGCTCGAAGCCGAGGGCGTCGGCGCGATCGTTTTTTCGCCGCTGGCGCAGGGCTTGCTCACCGACAAATATCTGGCCGGCGTGCCCGCTGGCAGCCGCGCCACTGAAAATCGCTTTCTCAAAAAGTCGATGCTCACGCCAGAGAACATTGAGCGCACCCGTCAGCTCGACGCGATCGCCAAGCGACGCGGCCAGACGCTGGCGCAGATGGCGCTGGCCTGGGTGTTGAGAGATAAGCGTGTGACGTCTGCCCTAATCGGCGCGAGCAGCCCCGAGCAAGTGGCCGATAGCGTGAAGGCGCTCGACAACCCGTCTTTCACCGCCGATGAACTTAAGGAGATCGATCGCTACGCGGTCGAAGGCGGCGTCAACCTCTGGCGCCAGTCCTCGGAGCTCAAAGCCTGAGGGCCGGTAACGGTCGCAACACTACGTAGAGCAGCGTCTGGGGAGGAACGACATGCCGAAGCGCCCGCGCATCGGAGTCATCGGTTCGACGAATATGGATCTCACCACGACGGTCGAGCGCATGCCGGTTTGGGGCGAGACGGTCCTCGCTTCGCACTTCGAGACGAGTTTCGGCGGCAAGGGCGCCAATCAGGCGGTCGCCGCCGCCAAGCTGGGCGCCGAGGTCGTCATGGTCACCAATCTCGGCGACGACACGCTGGGCGACAGCGCGCTTAAGAATTTCGAGAGCTACGGGATCGATACGCGGCACGTCCGGCGCATTCCAAACCAGTCGACCGGCACGGCGACGATTCTGGTCGACCAGAAATCGGGCGACAATTCGATCCTGATCGTCGCCGGCGCCAATGGCGACCTGAGCTCCGCCGACGTCGACGCCGCGGCAGAGGGGCTCAAGACGTTGCGATCTCATCCTGCTGCAGCTCGAGATCCAGCTTGAAACCGCCTATGAGGCGATTCGCTTCGCGCGCAAGAACGGCGTCAGGACCGTGCTCAATCCGGCGCCTGCCCGTCGCAACCTCGACATGGGCGTGGTCACGCAGGCGAGCTTCCTCATCCCCAACGAGACCGAACTCGCCATCCTCACCGACATGCCGGTCGAGTTCGGACGAGGAGGTTTCAACCGCGGCGCAAAGCCTCGTCAAGCAGGGCGTCGAGACGGTCATCGTGACGCTTGGCGCGCGCGGTTCGCTGCTCGCGACGCGGGACGGCTCGCAGCGCATCGCCCCGGTCAAGGTTCAGGCGGTCGACACCACCGGCGCCGGCGACGCCTTCATCGGCAGCTTCGCCCGCTATCTCGCTGGCGGGCTTTCGCTCGAGGCGGCGCTCACCGAGGCGACGCGCTATTCCGCCTTCTCGGTCACCCGTCACGGCGCGCAAAAATCCTTTGCGACCGAGGCCGAGTTCGCAGCGTTCAGCGCGCAAGGAGGGAAGCTCCAGATAGCGCGCAAGGCGTCGACGGGCCTCGATTGTCCGCTTTGCTTATTTGCATGCGTCGTGGTTGATTGGTCGCTTAAGCCGCGCTTCGGCGGACGCTTGCTCCGCGGCGATGCGGCGAGGCCTCGTTTTTGGGCAATGAAACTGCGCCACGCGTCACTGTCGGCTGAACGATACCGACCGGCAGCCTCCCGAACCGCCGGGGCGAAGCCGCTATGCGCGTAGTCGTGCTCGGCGGCGGCGTGGTCGGCGTCACCGCCGCCTATCAGCTGCAGCGCGACGGCCACGAGGTCGTGGTCGTCGAGCGCAATAACGAGGTTGCAGCCGGCGCGAGCTGGGGCAACGCCGGCATGATCGCGCCCGGCCATTCCTTCGTCTGGTCCTCGCCCCGCGCGCCGATCATCCTGGCCAAATCGCTCCTTTTGAAAGACCAGGCGCTGCGCTTCAGGCTTTCCGCCGATCCGCGCCTGTACGCCTGGACCTGGGGTTTCATCAAGGAATGCACGGCCGCCAAAGCGCGCCGCAACACGCTGCTCAAGCATCGTCTCGCCGCCTATTCGCAGACTGTGCTGGACAGCGTCGTCGCCGACGAGGGGATCGATTACGATCGCAGTCTCCGCGGCATCCTCTATCTGCACCGCAGCCAACAGGCGCTGGACGCCGGCGTCGAGCACATGAAGCTGCTTGAGTCGGACGGGCAGGTGATCAAGGTTCTCGACCGCGACCAGGTGATCGCGCTCGAACCGGGATTTGCGCACGCCAGGGACAAGATCGCCGGCGCCATCTTCTGCCCGACCGACGAGACCGGAGATTGCGCCAAATTCACCCGCGCCCTTGCCGGCTTAATCGTCAAGCGCGGCGGCGCGATCGTAACCGGCGCGACCGTCGGCGGGCTTAAGACAGAGAGCGACAAGGTCACAGTTGCGGAAACGAGCCGCGGCCCCTTCGTCGGCGACGTCTTTGTCCTGGCGCTCGGCGCGGAAAGCCCCCTGCTCGCGCACACTCTGGGCATCCGCCTGCCCATCTATCCGATCAAGGGCTATTCGCTGACGATTCCGATTGGCGCATCGCCTTCCCCGCCCGAGGTCGCCTGCGTCGACGAACACAATCTCGTCGCCATTTCGCGGTTCGGCGATCGACTGCGGGTCACCGCGACCGCCGAGTTCGCCGGCTATGACGCGAGCCACAAGCCATCCGACTTCGCCTTCATGAAGCGGGTGACGCAGGAGCTTTTTCCCGAGGGCGCCGAATACGAACGGGCGGAAATGTCGGCATGCCTGCGGCCGATGACGCCGAACAATCTGCCGCTCATCGGCCAGCGGCGATACTCGAACCTGTTCCTCAATTGCGGCCACGGCCATATCGGTTGGACGATGTCGCACGGCTCAGCCCGGATCGCCGCCGACCTCATCGCCGGCCGCAAGCCAGCCATTCCGATGGACGGCCTGATGGCCGCCTGAAAGAAGCGAGCATAAGCCCATGTCTCCCGATCTTGCCGATCTCACCCCCTCCGTCATCGATCTCGGCGTCCTGCCGTCCGAACTCGACGAAGGGATCGCTTCGCGCGCGGCGATCGGCCTCGTGGTGCTGGCGACCGACCAGACGATGGAGCACGAGTTCCGCGTTCTCACGCATCTGCCGGGGGTCGCCGTCTACAAGTCGCGCGTCTTCAACGACGCCGAGATCCGGCCCGACACTTTGCGCGCCATCGGCCCGAGAATCGCGCCGAGCGTCGCGCTCATCCTGCCGGGGATTCCGCTTGACGTCGTGGCCTTCGGCTGCACGTCGGCGACGATGACCCTGAGCGAAGAAGCCGTGTTCGCCGAGATCCGGAGAGAGCGGCCGAACGTCGCCTGCACCACCCCGGTCACGGCCGCGCTTGCGGCCTTCAGGCGCTCGGCGCCCGGTCTATCGGCCTGCTGACCCCCTACGCGCCCGAGATCAACGCTTCGCTCGTCGCCTATTTTCGCTCGCGCGGCGTCGAAGTCGGCGCCGTCGCCACATTCGACCGCCGCGACGATCGCGACGCCGCGCGCATCTCCGTCGCCTCGATCGAAGCGGCGGTCGAGCGCCTTGCCGCCGCGCCGCGGGTCGAAACGATCTTCGTCTCCTGCACCAGCCTGCGGGTGGCGGAATCCGCGGCCAATTTTGAGCGTCTCGCCGGCGTTCCCGTCACCTCCAGCAACCACGCCATGGCCTGGCACTGCCTGCGCCTCGCCGGCGTCGCCGACCACGTGCCGGTCGGCGGCAGGCTGTTCGAACTCCAAGCGTAAGTTTTGTTTCCCTCCCGCACGGCCTCGTTAAAAAGGGGTCGAGAGGGTCATCGTTACGCTGGGCGCGCGGGGTTCGCGGCGATCGGCGCCAGCCGCGATTGAGAGGCGCGGCGGCGCTCGCCTGGAACTACTTACGGACTTCCTTGCAAACGTTCATGCGGTGCGGGTCGCCGGACAGCTCACATTGAAATCCGCACTCGTAGTCGCCGCCGCTCTTCACCTGAATCGCCTTCATCCGCTCGGCTGCGGCTTCAATGCAATAACCAAACGTCTTGAAGCGCGCGGTGACGTCGAAGTGGGCACGGTTGGTTCGATCGGGATAGACAATCGCGGCCCACTCGCCGGGAGCGTCGTCACATCCGGCCAAGACGAGAAAAACCAGGCATAGAAGGCCCCGTATCCTAGCCTCTCCGGTTCCAGCCATAACGATTTACCGCGCTGTTCGCGCGACAGCATGCCGCACGTCGAACGCTTCCGCAAGGCAAAGCCGTACTTCGAGATCGCCCCTTCTGCGCGCGGCGTCGACCGGCCCGCCTTGCCCGCCCCTGCCGGCGCTTTACGGATGCGGCGCCAATCAAACTCAGGGAGTTCGCGATGACCGAGGGCGTCATGGACAAGGTCCGTCTGGGCCGCACCGATCTCATGGTCACGTCGATCTGCTTCGGCACCTCGGGCCTCGGCGATATGCCGGACACCTACGGCTACGGCGTCGACGAAGCGCGCGCCAAAGCGACGATCAGCGCCATTTTCGAGGGTCCGGTCAATTTCATCGACACCTCGCGCATCTATGGGTTTGGCCGTAGCGAGGAGCGGATCGGCGCCGCCATTCGCGAGCGCGGCGGTCTGCCCCAGGGCTTCGTCATCTCGACCAAGCTGGACCGCGATCCCGAGACAAACCGGTTCGACGCCGCGCAAGCGCGCCGCTCGATCGAGCAGAGCTTGAAGACGCTGGGGATCGAGCAAATCGATCTCCTGCACCTGCACGATCCCGAGCACGCCCACTCGTTCGAGGAGGCGACTGCCAAAGACGGCGCGCTCGGCGAACTGTTCCGGATCAAGGAGGAAGGCCTGGCGCGTGCGGTGGGGCTCGCGGCCGGCCCGGCGTCTATGATGATGCCGCTGTTGCGGAACTGGGATTTCGACGCGCTGATCACCCACAATCGCTTCACCCTCGCCAACCGCAGCGCCGACGCGATGCTCGATCTCGCGGCGTCGCGGGGGATCGCGGTCCTCAACGCCGCGCCCTACGCCAGCGGCGTGCTCGCCAAGGGGTCGACCGTCTACCCGCGCTACGCCTATCAGGAAGCCTCGGAGGAAATGCTCGATCCGATCCGCAAGATCGAAGCGACCTGCATGCTGCACGGCGTGCCGCCGGGCGCGGCGGCGCTGCAATTCTCGATGCGCGATCCCCGGATCGCCTCGACCATCTGCGGCGTGACCAAGCCCGAGCGGGTCAAGCAGACGGTCAACTGGGCCCGATTTCCCATTCCCGACGAGGCGTGGGCCGAGCTGATGGCGCTGAGTTACGCGACCGAAGATCCTGAGGCGACCCGCGACTACAAGCTCGGATAGACCGGCTCCCTCACCAGACGGCCTGCAGGCTTTCGACAGCCCTAAAAGCGATCTGCATGATTGTGAGCGTCGGATTGGCGCTGCCGGAGGAGGGAAACACGGCCCCGCTGGCGACGAAGATATTCGGAACGGTATGACAGGCCAGGCGCGGAGTCACGACCGACGTACGCTTGTCGACGCCCATGCGAGCCGTTCCGGCGGGATGGCGGGTATCGATGGTCTGGTCGATCAGATCATCCTGTTTCGGGTCGATCGACCACACGAGTGGGCTCGTGGCGTGCAGAAAAGTGGATTGCCAGTACCGGCGCGCACGCCCCAGAACCGAGCGAAGGGTATGCTTGTCGGCCTCCGTCTTCCGCCAGTCCAACTGCAACATCGGCATGCCAAGGTCGTCACGCTTCTTGGAGAGCGTGAGACGTGAATCCGGGCTTGGGACTTGCTCGATCCTGGCGTCGACGAAAAGGTCCATGGCTTGGCTGAAGTACATCTGCTTGTGCCAAACGCTCCAGTAGAGCGCGGGCGGCAGGCTGCGCATGTCCTTCACCATCTCGGGCTTGGGCACGAGATCGAGGAACCGCCGCGCCTGAGCCGATTTTCCCAGGTTACGAACATAGTGATGGATCGAGAGCGGCTGAAACTCGCCGCGAACAGTGACGTAGCCGCTCGCCGCTTGGTCCTCGCGTTGAGCGGCCGCGGTGGTTTCCAGGTGGAGGCCGCGACGGGTCGTGCCGCCGATGTGATAGCCGAAGACAAGATTGGTTCGCGTCCTGTCGACCGGCTCGATGCGCCCCACCTCGACCTTGAGGTGGTCGATGAAGTATCGACCCAGCGCGTCGCATCCTGAAAACGCGCGCCCCTCGGTTTGCGCGTCCAGCTCAAGCAAAAGCCTTGTTGTTTCGAATGTTCCGGCCGCAAATACGAACCAGTCGGCCGTAACTTTCAGACGCTTCCCGCTGATGCTCTTGGCCTCGACTCCCTTGAGGCGGCCCGCCTCGGCGTCGAAGGTGAAGTTGAAGACGGTCGCATTGATCCAGATCTCGGGATTCTGCTTGGCGACCGTGTCTTCGAGATTGCGGACCACATTGCGCCGGCGAAAGGTCGGCCACTTCGACCACCTGGCGGTCATGTCCCCGCTGGCGGCGGGCAACGGGTCCGGACGCGACGGCGAGGAGGGCAATCCTTCGTACGAGCTTTGATCCAAATGAAAAAGATGCTCGATTTCCGGGATGAAACGGTCGAGTTCGGCCCGGTCGATCGGCCAAGCGGGCAAGCCGACGTAATCCCTCGGACCGATGTCATGCGGCGCAAGCGGCATGATGCGCCCGCCCCACGTATTCGACGTGCCGCCCAGCGCACGCACCCGGCCGGCGAAGACATTCTCGTAAGGCGCGCCCACTTGTTCGAGCGCGTTGAAGGCGTCGAATCGACTAACCGGCTTCCTATCGCCGCTTTCGAGCACGATGACGCGCCGCCCGGATGCGCTCAGTCGCGACGCGGAAATCAAACCCGCGATGCCGCCGCCAATGACGCATACGTCGCATTTCTCGGTCGGCTGGCTGTCGTCCGAAGCGCTGAGATCGCGAATCATTCGAGCCTCGATGAGATCAGTGCGGGAGGGGGAGCAGACGCGAATGCTAATAATCGAGGCCCGTTTCGAAGGCAAATTGTCAAATCGGCTGGACAAGCCAGGGAGGCGCAATAGGCGCCGCGCTGCTGTGCTTGCGCGTTTCTGGGGAATGGAGGGCGACGCGATCACTTGACCTTTCCTCTCGGTTCCATGCACCAAAGCCGCCGCCGAGCCGCGCGAGTTCGGCGCGAATGGCCCTCTCGGGATCCGCCATGTTCGAAACCACCGTCGCCGGCAGCCTGCCGAAGCCCCTCTGGCTTGCTGAAACGGAAAAATTGTGGCCGGCATGGAGGCTCGAGGGCGCCGCCCTCGCAGCAGGCAAGATCGATGCCACCATCCTCGCGGTCAAGCGACAGGAGGACGCTGGCATCGACATCGTCAGCGACGGCGAGCAGGCGCGCATCCATTTCGTCCATGGCTTTCTCGCCAATCTCGACGGCATCGATTTCGCCCGCCGGCAGACGATCGGCATCCGCGCCGATCGCTACAAGGCCGAGGTTCCGACCGTGACCGGCCCGATCCGCCGCAAGGGCCCCGTGCACAAGCTCGAGGCGAGCGCCGCGCGCGCCCACACGAAGCGCAAGCTCAAGTTCACCCTGCCCGGCCCGATGACCATCGCCGACACCATCGCGGATGAGCATTATCGCGATCGGCCCGCGCTCGCCCACGCCTTCGCCGCGGCGCTGAACGAGGAAGCGCGCGAGCTCGAAAAGCTCGGCATCGACGTCGTGCAATTCGACGAGCCCGCCTTCAACGTCTACATGCGCGACGTCAAGGAATGGGGCGTCGCCGCGCTCGAGCGCGCCGCGCAGGGGCTCCGATGCAGGACCGCCGTCCACATCTGCTACGGCTACGGCATCAAGGCCAACAATGACTGGAAAGCGACGCTCGGCGAGCATTGGCGCCAATATGAGGAGACCTTCCCCGCCTTAGCGGCGAGCCGGATCGACCAGGTCTCGCTCGAGTGCCGCAATGCGCGCGTGCCGATCGAACTGATCGGGCTCCTCAAGGGCAAGGACGTGCTGGTCGGCTGCATCGACGTCGCGTCGAATGTCGTCGAGACGCCGCAGGACGTCGCGGAGACCATCCGCGCGGCGCTCGACTATGTCCCGCCGGAACGGCTCTATCCTTGCACCAATTGCGGCATGGCGCCGATGGCGGCGGAGATCGCCTACGCCAAGCTCGCGGCGCTCGCGGCGGAGCCGAGCTTGCGCGCAAGGCGGTGCAATAGCGGCCGTCCTTCAATCCGCGCGCAATTCCCTTCCGCGCGTTTCCGGCAGCGCCAGAGCGGCCAGAATCACAATGGCGTAGGCAATGGCGGCGAAAATGCCGATCGCTGGGCCGAGCCCCGTGGAGGCTGACACGACACCGACCAGCACAGGAAAAAATGCGCCCAGGCCCCGGCCGAAATTGTAGCTGAAGCCCTGGCCCGCCCCGCGTACGCTTGTCGGAAAGAGCTCCGTGAAAAGGGGACCCATGCCGCTGAAAATGCCTGAGGCGAAGAAGCCGAGCGGAAATCCCAGCACGAGCATCATCGAGTCCGAGATCTGCATTTCCGTGTAGGCGACCGCGATCACCAAGGAGCCGATCGCGAAGATGAAGAAATTCTTCCGCCGGCCGATCATGTCGCTCCAATAGGCGCTGGCGATATAGCCGCACCAGGAGCCGATGATGATGACCGCGAGATAGAAGCCGGAGCCAAGCACTGTGAGATGGCGCTCGGTCCGCAGGAATGTCGGCAGGAAGGTGGTGATCGCGTAATAGCCGCCCTGGGCTCCGGCGGAGAGAGCGGCGCCGAGGATCGTGGTCGGCAAAAGTTCGCGCTGGAATATGGCCCACGGCCCGCGTCGCTCCGCCTTTTCGATCGCCGCTTTGAAGATCGCGGGCTCGCGGACTTTGGTGCGGATGTAGAACACCAGCAACGCAGGCAGAATGCCGACAAAGAACAACGAGCGCCACGCTATCTCCTGCGGGAAGAGCTGGAAGATCACGGTCGCCAGAATTGCTGCCGCGCCCCAGCCCAGCGCCCAGGCGCTCTGCACTGTGCCGACCGCCTTGCCGCGATCGGCGCCGCGAACCACTTCGCCCATCAACACCGAGCCTGCCGCCCATTCGCCGCCGAAGCCAAAACCCTGGAAGCCGCGCACGACAAGCAATTGCTCGAAATTCTGGGTGAAGCCGGAAAGAAAGGTGAAGAACGCGAACCACGCGATCATGATGCTGAGCAGACGCGCCCGGCCGACGCGGTCGGCGAACACGCCCGCGATCCAGCCTCCGAAGGCGGAAATCACCAAGGCGCTGGTCGCCAGCAATCCGGCCTGCCCCTTGGTGATGCTCCAGACCGCGATCAACGCCGGGATCACGAAACTGTAAATCTGCACATCGAGCGCATCGAGCGCCCAACCGCCGAAACACGCCCAGAACGCCCGGCGCTCGTCCGCTCCAAGTTGGCGATACCAATCGAGCATGGCTCAGTATGAATAGATTCGCGGTCTGATCAAACCGGTCCGGCAGAATCGTCATCGCGAGCGTATGCGAAGCGATCCAGGGATGAAGAGCCGAAGCGGCGCTCTGGATCGCCGCGTCCCTCGCTCACGCTCGGTCCTCGCGATGACGATTCTGTCCGAAGCCGCCCCGCCCTCACTTGCCCTTGAGCCGGTCGCGGATCGCCTGCGCTTTCGGCAGTTGCGCCTGGAACTCTGCCGCCCACGTGCTCCTGGCCCCCCGAACGCTCCGTCTCATACGCTGTCTCGATCTGCTGGACCGCAGTCTCCGCCAGTGCGGCGTCGTTGGTGCGGTCCGCGATCAGCATCAAGGCGACACCCTGATTGCCGAAGCTCGCCGCCCAATCGGAGCGGAACCCGCTCGCGCGTCTCTCCTCCAGCGCCGCGCGATAGGCCGCGACCGCCTCCTCGAGCCGCGCCGTCCCGCTCTCCCGCTCGCCCAAGCGCCCGGAGCGCATCGCCGAGATTGTTCTGCGTCGCCGCCCAGTCGAGCGGAACCCGCTCGCGCGTCACTTCCTCCAGCGCCGCGCGATAGGCCGCAACCGCCTCCTCGAGCCGCGCCGTCCCGCTCTCCCGCTCGCCGAGCGTCCGAGAGCGCATCGCCGAGATTGCTCTGCGTCGCCGCCCAGTCGAGCGGAACCCGCTCGCGCGTGCGCTCCTCCAGCGCCGCGCGATAGGCCGCGACCGCCTCCTCGAGCCGCGCCGTCCCGCTCTCCCGCTCGCCGAGCGTCCAAAGCGCAATGCCGAGATTGTTCTGCGTCATCGCCCAGTCGAGCGGAACCCGCTCGCGCGTCCGCTCCTCCAGCGCCGCGCGATAGGCCGCGACCGCCTCCTCGAGCCGCGCCGTCCCGCTCTCCCGCTCGCCGAGCGCTTCGAGCGCATTGCCGAGATTGTTCTGCGTCACCGCCCAGTCGAGCGGAACCCGCTCGCGCGTCCACTCCTCAAGCGCCGCGCGATAGGCCGCGACCGCCTCCTCGAGCCGCGCCGTCCCGCTCTCCCGCTCGCCAAGCGTTTCGAGCGCATTGCCGAGATCGCTCCCGCCCGTTCAGGGAACCGCTCGCGCGTACGTCCAGCGCCGCGCGAAGCCGCGACCGCCTCCTCGAGCCGCGCCGTCCCGCTCTCCCGCTCGCCGAGCTTCGCGAGCGCATTGCCGAGATTGTTCTGCGTCATCGCCCATCGAGCGGACGCGCTCGCGCGTGCGCTCTCAGCGCCGCGCGATAGGCGACGACGCCTCTCGAGCCTCGATCGTCTCTCCCGCTGCCAAGCTCGAGCGCTGCCGAATTCATCTCCGTCGCCGCCCAGGTCGCGGGCCCGAGCGCGGATATCGTCAACACGTCGCCATAACCTCTATCGAGCTTTGCAGCGCGGCGTTGTCGCCACGCTCGTCGCCTTGCCGCGAGAGCGCGCCGGCCTGTCGAAGCAGGTACGCCCCTTCGGTCGCTAGCGTGACCGCGCGGAACGTAGTCCGCGGCTTGGCCGAAAAGCTCCGCCGCCTCCTTGTAGCGGCGTTCGGTCGACCGCCACGTCGCCCTCGGTCGCGGTCGAACTCGCCGCGCCCAACATTTGCGCAGCCTCGGCGGCTTGCGCTTGTTCTTTCAGCTTGCGCGCCTCCTGGGCTGCGGCGATCTGCGCCTGTGTCGCCTGGTGCAACAGTTCGTGCGCGCGGTCGAAATGACCGGCGTCGATTTCGGGCTTGGCTTGCTCGACAAGGGCGCGCGCGGTCGGATTGTCCGGGTTCAACGCGCCGAGCTGCGCCTGCAGCCGTTGATAGTCGCCGGCGACTTTGCTCAGCGCCTCGCCAGCTTGTCCTCGGGAATGTTCGGGTCGCTCGCCAACGATCTTGAGCGACACGCTTCTCGGCCGAGCGTCTTCGATTACGCCGAGCGTCTCGTCCTGCATTGCTCTCATCGCAGCGTGCTCTTGCTGCGCGTCGGTCGCGCCCTTGACCGCAGCTTCCGTCAACTGCTTGAGTTGCTCTGGACGTCAACCCGAAATTGCAGGTTGAGCGTATTGTCGCCGGCGTCGATGCCCAGCGGCTCGAACGTTGCACGAGCCGCGGGAGCCTCGCGACCGCGCGCAAGCGGCGGCGGCGCGCGCTGCGTCGCTAGCGGCGACGCGAGCGCTATGAGCCATGATAGCGCGCAATTCAGGCCTCGCCGCCGGCGTGAGGGCGCGCAAATCGCAGTTGACTTGATCGCCTCGCGGAGCGATCGCGCCAGATGTTACATCTGCAAGCGTCGGACCGTCTCGCGACCAGGCGCAGCGCGTGCGATCAGCCAAGCGAGTATGCCCAAGCCCCCGATCGCAATGTCGCCAGCTGCGATCAGGCGAACTCGGCGCCGTTCGCGATGCGAGGCAGATCTTTCGCGCCTCGATCATCGGCCGGACGATGCAGGACGATCATGCCGATCGCGATGCCTGCGACGCCCGCGACCTTCCCGACTCAGCAAGCGACGAGAGCGCCACTGCCCTCCATCTCCAGCGCTAGCGCTCTCGGAACGTCTCGTCCAGGATAATTCAATCACACACGGAAGGCGCTGATTGGCACATTGAGCGTCACCGCCGAAGACGCAGGGCACTTCTGCTGATGCGCGCGTCAGATAGCGCGCGAAGCGCGCCCAACGGCGCTGGCACGGTCTGCTTCCGAGGCACGCGCGTGCTACGATGGCTCAGCATCGACGGCGACGGTCAGGGAGATTTGACATGGAAGACCCAGAGATTCGAGCGGCTCTCGATCGCCACTGGGCCGCTTCCGACGCCGACGACTTCGAGACGGAGCACCAGATCTACCAGGAGGACGCGGTGCTCGAATATCCGCAATCGGGCGAGCGCATCCGCGGGCGGCGCAACATTCAGGCGTCGCGCACCGTGCAGCCGAACCGGAAGCGCTTCGCTGTGCGGCGGATCGTCGGCGCGGGCGACCTCTGGGTCACCGAATATGTGCTGAGCTATGACGGGCGGCCGTCCTATACGGTGAGCATCATGGAGTTTCGCGACGGCAAGGTGGCGCGCGAGACCCAGTATTTCGGCGATCCGTTCGAGCCGGGGCCGTCGCGCGCGCATCTGGTTGAGCGGATGACTTGAAGCCTGGCCGCCAAAGGCATGGGGCGACGCCGCTCGCCCGCTCGGCGCTGCCGATCGACACCGCCGCGCTCGCCCGCTTTCTCATCGGCAAATTGTTGGTGCGGGAACTGCCCGAAGGCGTCGCCAGCGGCCGCATTGTCGAGACCGAGGCCTATGTCATCGGCGACGCCGCCGGGCACGCCTATGGGGGCATGACGCCGCGCAATCGCTCGCTGTTTCTCGAGCGCGGACATGCGTACGTTTATCTCGCCTACGGCGTCTCTTTCATGCTGAATGTGTCGAGCGAGGCGTCCGGAATCGGCGCCGGCGTGCTCATTCGGGCGCTCGAGCCGGTCGAAGGCGTGGCGATCATGCGGCAGAATCGAGGCGTCGAGCGCTTGCGGGATCTCACGCGAGGCCCGGGAAGGCTCGCCCAGGCGCTCAGGATCGATCGTTCGCTCGATGGGCTCGATCTTTGCCAAGAGGGCCCGCTATGGCTCGCCGGCGATGACCCCGGCGGGACAGGCGAGACGGAAATTGGAGAGAGCGTCAGGATCGGCATTTCGCGGGATGCGGAGCGGGTGCTGCGGTTTTATGTTCGGGGCAGTCCGTTCGTCAGCGGCGCGAGGTCGCTCAATGGATGAGACTGCCGTCGCCTCCGCTCGTCAAAGGCGCGCAGGCCGGCGGCTCGAGGTCGTTTTAGAAATCCAGACAATTTCTTGCAGTAATTCAGAACCCGTGCTACAACAATCGGCATCGGTCGGGTGCGGCCCGGGATTCAGTTGGAGGGGCGCGTAAGGACGGCATCGTCATCGCGAGGAGCGACAGGGCGTCGAGAGACGCCCGTCCTTTCGGACGGGCTATGGCGACGCGGCGATCCAGGAGCACTAGGCGCCATGTCTCTGGATTGCTTCGCTGCAGACGATCTCGGATTGGGCCGATAGGCTCCGGCCGAGGGGAGTAGGTTGTATACAACCGGAGACGATGGGGCCAGGAAATTTTTTGTTTGAATCGGTCGTAACCCATTGAAAAGTCCCGATTCCAAAAAATAAACGCTAGTAAACGCCAGCATTTTTACTAGCGTTTATGCGCATTTACTGGCGTTTACTGGCTTTTATTGAAAAGGCGAGACAACCCTACATTGCAAAGCCGCCGTCGACGATGAAGGCCTGGCCGGTGGCGAAGGCGCTCTCGTCGGAGGCGAGGTAGACGGCGATCGCCGCGATCTCCTCCGGCTTGCCGAGCCGGCCCATCGGCTGGCGGTCGACGAACGCCTGGCGCACCGTCTCGAGCGGCTCGCCGCTCGACTTGCTCAAGGTCTCGATCCGGCCGTCGAGCGACGGGCTCTCGATCGTGCCCGGACAGATGGCGTTGCAGCGCACGCCCTTGCGGATGTAGTCGGCCGCCACCGACTTGGTGAGGCCGATCACCGCGGCCTTCGAGGCGCCGTAGACGTAGCGGTTGGGGATGCCGCGCACCGACGAGGCGCCGGAGGCGATGTTGACGATCGACCCCCTGCCCTTCTCCAGCATGCCCGGCAGAAAGGCGCGGATCGTGCGGTGCATCGACTTGACGTTGAGATCGAACGAGAAGTCCCAGTCGGCGTCCGAGGTGGTGAGGACCGTCCCGTGATGGACGAAGCCGGCGCAGTTGAAGAGGACGTCGATCGGGCCAATCTCGCGCGCCAGCGCTTCGACCGCCTCGTTCGAGCGGACGTCGAGCTTGCGCTTGTCAGCGTCGAGGCCTGCGAGGCCACCGACGTCGATGTCCGTCGCGATGACCCGCGCGCCCTCGCGGGCGAAGGCCTCGGCCGTCGCACGGCCGATGCCCGCCGCCGCCGCCGTCAACAACGCCGCCTTACCCGCCAATCGTCCCGCCATGTGGGCCGCTCCTTCGGTTCTGTTTCCTGCGGCCGCGCCAGGGACCGCGCCACGTTTCTAGGCGACATCGCCGCGCGTTCCTAGCTCGGGCGCTTTTGCCGCCGCGCTTCAGCGTATTGCCAAGACGGGGAAAACTGGCATAGACAGCAGCGCCGTTCGATTGGCGCCAGTGCGGCGTTGCTCGACGGGGCCGCAATAGCTCAGCTGGTAGAGCACGTCATTCGTAATGATGGGGTCGGGAGTTCGAATCTCTCTTGCGGCACCAATCGCCTATCTCGTCGTCTAATATCGTCCTCCGGGTTAGGCCGGAGAGGATGCGGTCGTCTTGCGCCGACCCGAAACGGTTTCGGGATGGGAACGAATGATGCCGGCGGAGGGTGATTTCGCGTCCATTGTTCGCATGGAAGGCGTGCAGAAGCATTTTGGCGCGGTGCATGCGCTCCGCGACATCAATCTCGCCATCGGGCGCAACGAAATCGTCGGGCTCATTGGCGACAACGGGGCGGGCAAATCCACTCTGATTAAGGTCATGACCGGCGTGCTCCCGCCGACGTCGGGCAAGATTTTTGTTCGCGACCGCGAAATTCAGCCCAGCGAATACTCGGTCCGCATGGCTCACGATCTGTCGATCGAGACCGTCTATCAGGACAAGTCGCTCGCCGAGAAGCAGCCTCTGTGGCGCAATTTCTTCGTTGGCAGGCAGATCACGAACCGCTTTGGCTTCATTGACATCAAGCGCCAGAAGGAGGTCGCGCGGCAAATCTTGATCGACGTCATCGGCTTCCGAGGCGTCGGCATCACCGTCGATTCGACCGTCGCCAATTTGTCGGGCGGCGAGCGTCAGGGCATCGCGATCGGCCGGGCGATGCACTACAATGCCGACCTCATCGTGCTCGACGAGCCGACGGCGGCGCTTGGAGTCGCCGAGGTCAGAAAAGTCGTCGACTTCGTGCGCAAGATCAAAAGCTCCGGCCGCGCCTGCATCTATATCGAACACAATCTCGCGCATGTGCATGAGGTCGCGGACCGGCTGGTCGTGCTCGACCGGGGTCGAGTGGTCTCTGAGATCAATCCCAAGGATATGACGGTGCCTGAACTCACCGAATATCTGATCGCGCTGCAGCACGAAGCGTGAAGGGAGACGAAGGGATGGCTCAGCGGTCAGGCGCGTCGATCCTCCAGCGCTTCGAGGCGCTTGCCGATCATCATCGTCTTTGCCCTGCTCATCGCGCTCTTCATGTATCGGGCGCCGGAGGTGTTCCTCGCGCCTTACATCTACACCACCTTCCTCTCCACCTTGCCGCCGCTCATCCTTCTCGCCACCGGCCTCACGTTCGTTATCGCCGCCGGCGAAATCGACCTTTCCTTTCCTTCGGTCATCGCCTTTTCCGGGTTCGTCTTCGCGGTGCTGTTCAAGGAATACGACCTCGGCTGGATAGCTGTCATCGCGGCGCTCGCGTCCGGAGTTTTGGTCGGATTCCTCAACGGCCTCATCATCGCAAAGGTCGGCATTCCGGCATTCATGACGACGCTCGGCACACAGTTCTTCTGGGCCGGCATGGCGACAGTGCTGTCGGGCGGCAAGTCTTACGCGTTGCGCGGAGCCGAAGAGAGTTCGGTCTGGCGATGGATCGTCGGGCGCCCGTTCGCGAGCCTGACCGATATCGCCTGGCTTCAGCAGGTGTCGATCCAGGCGCTGTGGACGGCGATCATCGTCGGGTTCCTCTGGCTCATTCTCACCCGCCATCGCTTCGGCGAGCACACGTTGTTCATCGGCGATTCCAATGACGTCTCGCGCGTCGTCGGCATCGACGTCGATCGCGAGAAGATCAAGATTTTCACGCTCATGGGCTTTCTCGCCGCCTGCGCCGCGATCATGCTGACGCTCGAGAACAAGAACTACTTCGGCAATCAGGGCCAGGGCTATCTGTTGACGGCCATCGCCTCGGTGCTCATCGGCGGCACGTCGATCTTTGGCGGCCGGGCGACCATACTGGGTACGGTGTTCGGCTGTTTCATCATCGGGATGGTCGAGGCGGGCCTCGTCGCCGTCGGGCCTCACTGGCGCGTGGGTGAGAACGGTGCAGGGGCTTATCTTCTTGGTTTCGATCATCTTCTACATGTACGCTGACGAACCGCAGCGTCGGCGCGCTTTATTCGCCAATCTGCGATCGTTTGGGCGATTGGGCGGCATACGGACTTCTGAAGAGGGAGGGGTTCGCCGATAAAGGCGGCCCGAAATAGGCAAGGGAGAAACGAACATGCGTATGGCTCATTTTCTTCTGACCGGAGTAGCCGCGGTCGGGCTCGCTGTCGCCGCGACCTCGGCGTCAGCCGATCCGATCGGCAAAGGGCTCGTGATGTATATGCAGATGGGCGGCAATGCGGGCGACGGCGCGACGCTTGCGCGTCAGACCGGAGCCAAGGAAGCCGCCGAAGCGCTTGGCGTCGATTTGAAGTCGCAATTCTCGGCCTGGGCGCCCGAGACGATGATCAACCAGTTCAAAGAAGCAATGGCCGCCAAGCCGAACTGCATCGAGATCATGGGCCACCCAGGCAGCACCGCCTTCCATGACCTCGTCAAGCAGGCCGTCGACCAGGGGATCGTCGTCACCTCCGGCAATTCGCCGCTGACCGACCTGCAGAAAGAGTTTGGGCCGAAGGGCTTCGGGTACGCCGGCGTCGATCTCTACGCCGGCGGCGTCCTGACCGCCAATGCGATGCTGGCGCAGGGCCTGAAGTCGGGCGACCAGGCGATGGTCTATGGCGTGTTCAGCCAGGCCGAGCGCGGCCAGTCCGAGAAGGGCCTCGCCGACACGCTCGAGAAGGCTGGGCTTAAGGTCGACCGGCTCGAGATCACCCAGGAGGCCAACAGCGACATGTCGCTGGCCGTGCCGGTTCTCGCAGCCTACATTCAGGCGCATCCGAACCTGAAGGCCATAGGCACGCAGCACGGCGGCGCGACTGGCGAGATGAAGGACATTCTGGAGAAGGCCGGCAAGAAGCCCGGCGACATCGTTGTCGGCGGCATCGACCTCGCTCCGTCGACAATCGACGGGCTCAAGTCGGGCGCCGTTAGCGCGACGCTCGACCAACTGCTCTACCTCCAGGGCTTCGTCCCGGTTGTGCAATGCGTGATGACCGCCAAGTACAAGATGCCGGGATTGTCGTTGAACACCGGCGCCGGAACGGTCACGCCGAAGACGATCGATGCGCTGACGAAGCTTATCGACGCGGGCATCCGCTGAGGCTCGAAAAGCAAGGAACGACACGCGGTCGCGGACGCCTTTAGACGTCCGCGACGGCGCCACCTGCGGTCTCTCCTTTCTACGCGTACGCCGGACCGCGCCCTTCTCGTTTATTCGAGCCCCGGAGCACGTGAGCGCTCATGTTCACGCTAGGCGTCGATTTCGGAACCAACTCGGTGCGGGCGCTTGTCGTCCGCTGTTCGGACGGCGCGGAATACGGCAGTCGCGTCGTCGATTACCCTTCCGGCGCGCAGGGCGTTCTGCTTGACGCCAAAGACGGCCTGCTGGCGCGTCAGCGCCCCGCAGACTATCTGTTCGGCCTCGAGGAGAGCATCAAGGGCGCTCTCGCGGAAGCTGGGCGTAAACCCAATTTCAATCGATCGAAGGTCATCGGAATCGGCGTCGACTCGACCGGGTCAAGCCCCATTCCGGTTGACGACAAGAATCAGCCGCTAGCGTCGAGCGCCAAATGGAAGGACGACCTCAACGCGCAATGCTGGCTGTGGAAGGATCACACCAGTTGGCGCGAGGCGGCCAAGATCACCGAACTCAGCGCAAAGCTTCGCCCCCAGTACATTGCGAAATGCGGCGGGGTCTACTCCTCGGAGTGGTTTTGGGCCAAGATTTGGCACTGTCTGAATGTCGCTCCCGAAACGTTCAGCGCTGCTTTCTCCTGGGTTGAACTCGCCGACTGGATCCCCTCCGTACTCGCTGGGGTCGTCGACCCGCGATCGGTCAAACGAGGGGTCTGCGCCGCCGGTCACAAGGCCCTCTACTCCGACGATTGGGGCGGCCTTCCGGACAAGGAATTCCTGGCGGCGCTCGACCCGCGTCTCGCCGAACTTCGAGACCGCCTTTACGAAAAGGCTTACGATGCAACCGAGCCAGCCGGGCTCGCTGTGCTCCGAATGGGCGACGAAGCTTGGGCTCGCCCCAGGCATTCCGATCGCGATCGGCGAATTTGACGTCCACTACGGCGCGATTGGCTGCGGCGTGCGCGAGGGCGCGCTCGTCAAGGTGATCGGCACGTCAACCTGCGACTGCGCGGTCGTTTCGGCCGAAAAGCCGATCGCCGACATTCCGGGTATCTGCGGCATTGTGAAGGGCGCCATTCTGCCCGGTTTCTTCGGCATCGAAGCCGGCCAATCGGCCGTCGGCGACATATTCAAATGGTGGGTCGAAGTCGTTTTGGGCGGGGACGCTGCGCTGCACGCGGAACTGACCGCCGAGGCCGCGAAGCAGCGTCCGGGTCAATCCGGTCTTTTGGGGCTCGACTGGAATAACGGCAATCGGACAATTCTCGTCGACCAACGCCTCACCGGCCTGCTGCTCGGTCAGGACCTTTACACGACACGGGCGGATATCTATCGCGCGTTGATCGAGGCGACGGCGTTCGGGGCGCGCGCGATTATCGAGCGCCTCCGGCAATATGGCGTGCCTACGGACCAGGTTGTGTGCACCGGCGGAATCGCTGAGAAAAATCCGCTGCTCATGCAAATCTACGCCGACGTCACCGGCTGCGTCATGCAGGTGGCCGGCTCCAGTCAGACCTGCGCGCTGGGCTCCGCGATCGCTGCGGCCGTACTCGCGGGCGCGCATCCGGACTTCGCCAGCGCGGAGGCGGCGATGACGTCCTTGAAGCCGGAGGCGTTTGAACCGATCGCCGAAAATCGGGCTATCTACGACCAGCTCTATGCGCTGTACCGCGCGCTGCACGACAGTTTCGGAGGATTGAGTAAATCCGCCGATCTGTCGCAGGTCATGAAGACGTTGCTCGATATCAAATATGCGCAACGGGGATGACCGTCGTTCGCGCGGCCGAACGGCGGGTCAATGTATGGGGTGAAGCTCCGTTCATTGTAAGAAACTGAGGCGACTATGATTAACCTCTCGACCCCTGAGATCTGGCTCGTTTGCGGCTCTCAGCATCTCTACGGCCCGGGGCCGCTTCAGCAGGTCGCGGCGCACGCGCAAGAGATCGCGAGCGCGCTTGCGGACTCGCCCAAGCTGCCGCTCAAGACCGAATTCAAAGCGCTGCTGACGACGCCGGACGAAATCGCCAAGCTTTGCCTTGACGCGAACTCCGATCCGAACTGCGCCGGCCTCATCCTTTGGATGCACACGTTCTCGCCGTCGAAGATGTGGGTGCGCGGGCTGAACGCGCTTCAAAAGCCGTTCGTCCATCTCCATACCCAGTTCAGTCGTGATCTCCCGTGGGACACGATCGACATGGACTTCATGAACCTGAACCAGTCGGCGCACGGCGACCGGGAGGCGGGCTTCATCCACACTCGCATGCGTCTCGCGCGCAAGGTCGTCGTCGGCCATTGGTCCGACCCGGAGGTCCAGGACCGCGTCGGCGCCTGGATGCGCGCGGCGCGCGCCTGGCACGATTGGCAGGGCGCGAAATTCTGCCGGTTCGGCGACAACATGCGTCAGGTCGCGGTCACCGAGGGCGACAAGGTTGCGACGGAAATGAAGTTCGGGTTCGCGACCAACGGCTATGGCGTCGGCGATCTCGTGGCCCAGGTGAATGCGGTCTCTGACGCCAAGGTCAAAGCGTTGGCGAGCTGAATATGAGAAGCGCTACGCGGTCGCGCCGGAGCTACGCAAGGCAGGCGCCCGGCACGAATCGCTGCTCTATGGCGCACGGCTCGAATTGGGCATGCGCGCCTTTCTGGAAGCCGGCGGCTTCAAGGGCTTCACGACCACGTTCGAAGATCTGCACGGGCTGCGGCAGCTCCCTGGCCTCGCGCCGCAGCGGCTGATGGCCGAGGGCTACGGCTTCGCCGGCGAGGGCGACTGGAAGACCGCCGCCCTGGTGCGCGCGATGAAGGTCATGGGCGAAGGGCTCCCGGGCGGGACTTCGTTCATGGAGGACTACACCTATCATTTGTCGCCGGGCGGCCATCAGGTTCTCGGCTCGCACATGCTCGAGATCTGCCCGACGATCGCGACGGACAAGCCCAGGCTCGAGATTCATCCCCTTTCCATCGGCGGCAAGGAGGATCCGGTCCGCCTGGTGTTCGACGCGGCGAAGGGTCCGGCGCTCAACGCGAGCCTCATCGACCTCGGCTCCCGGTTCCGCCTGCTGGTGAACGAAGTGACCGCGGTGGACCACCCTGCTCTGCCGAAACTGCCGGTCGCCCGCGCGGTGTGGGAATGCAAGCCCGACTTCAAGACGGCGTGCGCGGCCTGGATTCTGGCCGGCGGCGCGCATCACACGGGCTACAGCTACAGCGTGACCCGCGAGATGCTCGAGGACTTCGCCACGATCGCGGGAATCGAGATGGCGGTGATCGGGCCGGAAACCACGATCACGAACTTCAAGCAGGACCTGCGCAACAACGACGTCTACTATTACCTTGCGCAGGGATTCCGCGCCTGAGCCGGAACGAGGCGATGTTCAAGGAACTCAAGCGTGAAGCCTACGAGGCCAATGTCGCCTTGCCGCGGCACGGCCTCATCAATCTCACCTTCGGCAATGCGAGCGCGATCGATCGGGCGCGGGGCGCATTCGCGATCAAGCCGAGCGGGGTCGACTATACGGCGCTGACGCCGGAGGACATGGTCGTCATCGACCTCGAGGGGCGGAGGATCGAGGGCCGGCTCAATCCGTCGTCGGACACGCCGACCCATCGCAGGCTGTTCCTGGCCTTTCCGAACATCGGCGGCGTGGTCCACACCCACTCATCGCACGCGACCGCGTTCGCGCAGGCCGGCCGGCCGATCCCGATCTTCGGCACGACCCATGCCGACTATTTCAACGGCGAGGTGCCCGTCACCCGCAAGATGACGCCAAGCGAGATCGCCACGGACTATGAATGGGAGACCGGCAACGTCATCGTGGAGACGATGCAGAACCGCGATCCGGCCGACTTTCCCGGCGTTCTCGTCAACCGGCATGCGCCGTTCACCTGGGGGGCGAGCGTGGCGAAGGCGTTGGAGAACGCGGTCGCCGTCGAGTGCATTGCGCAAATGGCGCTGATGTCGCTTCAACTCAAGCCCGACCTCGAGCCGATCGAGGAGGAGCTCCTGAACAAGCACTTCAAGCGCAAGCACGGCGCGGGCGCCTATTATGGGCAGGCCCCGGACTTTTGAAGGGGGATTGGCGAGAGGGCATTCGCTCTGCCGCCAAGCCCGGCGCTAGCCCTTCCAGGCCTCGCCTGCGGGGCGCCATTTTCGAGTCCGTTTCGTGCGATTCCAAGGGGTTGCGGCGCCATTTCCGATCGCTCGGCGGCTGTCGCCATATCTACAGTATAATAATGTTTTTAAGCCACCGCGCGGCCTCGCCACGCCAGAAGAGCAGACGCTCCCGCGGCCGGCAGAAACATCAAACGTCCGCCCGAGCGGCCTCCGCCGGCTTGCTCGCATCCAGACGCATGGTCAGATAGTCGGCGGCCAGGATTGGCGGATAACGCACGGCCTCTCCCTGCCCCACACAGCTCGGGATTGTTTCGACCATCGCGTCCGGATTCGGATCGTAGAAAAAGGCGATCGAGTATCGCTCTCTCGCGCTCCGATTGACGACGCGATGCGGGGTCGAAACATAGACGTCGTTGGTCCAGCGCATCAGGCAATCGCCGATGTTGACGATGAAGGCGCCGGGAATGACTGGCGCTTCGATCCATTGTCCGGCGCGCGTACGAACCTCGAGACCCCCGACGTCGTCGGTCGCGAGCAGCGTGAGGTTGCCGTAATCGGTGTGCGCCCCCGCGCCCGTCTGCGGGTCGGAGCCACGGGACGGCGCGGGATAGTGCAGGAGCCGCAGCGTCGCCATCGGCCGATCGAATTTGTCGTCGAAGAAATCGAGGCTGAGGCCAAGGTCGCGGGCGAACGCGCGATGCAATCGCGCGCCGAGCCCCGCGCAGGCGTCATAGTAGGACAGCAGCGTTTCGCGGAAGCCCGGCACGCCAGGCCAGGCGTTGAGCGAGCGGAAGGGCTTTCCCGCCAGCAATTCGGGATCGTCCGCGGCGAGGTCGAGACCGACGTTGAAGGCCTCTTTCATGTCCGGTCCCCGGGCGGGGTCGAGCGCCTCGTGAAGGAGCCCGGAATAGCCTCGGTTGCCGCCAATCGTCTCGATCGCGAGCTTCCGCTTGTCGGCGACGGGCAGCGCGAAGAATTCGTGCGATTGGGCGAAGGCTTTGGCGATCAGCTCTGGGGCGACACCGTGATTGACGACGTAGAAGAAGCCCACGTTTCGGCACGCCGCGCCAACCTCTGCGGCGATCCTCGTCAGCGAAGCGCCATCGCCCTCGCCCACGGATCCGAGATCGATAATGGGCAATGTGTCCTGCATGATCCGCCACTCTCGATAAGACGGGGTCCCGCATGGCGCCCCGTTCCGCTCGCCCGCGCCTGGAGATACAACCCAGAGCGCGATCTCACTCCAAACAAAACCAACCAAAAGCAAGCCAGGCCAAATTAAACCAAGTAATTTTGCTTGGTTTAATTTGGTTTTATTCGTCCGAATTAGGCCTTTTCAATGGGTTACAGCGAGTCCAAATAAGATTCTGCGTTCTTCCCTACCGAACACCCGCCCTGGTTGTAAAAAGCGGCGAAGAGCCAGTCGGCTCCCCGCCAGGACACAGCGTTTGATCCGGCGACTGGAAACAGTCATAACATACATTCTGCTTTTCCGCAAGAAAATGCAGGCAGGAATTTGCGCGCACGCCCTGGCGACCCTTGCCCGGACGCGGCCCGCTTTCAAAACTCAATCGGTTTCGATCCGAAACTCGGCCTTCTAACTTGCTGTGGTGATCGTCAAATGCGATCTGGAAGGCGGTTTGACAGAGGTTTCACATGCCATTCGCCGGATCGGGACCTCGCATGCTCACCCGTTTGCTCTTCACCCTCGCGGCGCTAGCGCTATCTCGAGATTTGGCGTTTCCGCAGTCTCAGGACATTCCTCCTGCGCTTGCGCCTCAGCAAGGGACGATAGCGTTAGGCAGGTACGCGGCGAAGGGCGTGCAGATCTACGTCTGTCGCGTCAAAGGGGCCGCCAACGAATGGGCCTTCAAAGCCCCTGAGGCCAAGCTTGTCGACGCGGAAGGCAGGCCCTTCGCCAAACATTATGCCGGTCCTACCTGGGAAGCGCCCGACGGCTCCAAGGCCATCGGCAAGGTCCTGGCGAACGAGCCCGCGCCGAAAGCGGGCGCAATTCCCTGGCTGCTATTGTCTGCGGAATCCTCGGGGTCGGGCGTTCTCGCCGGCGTGCGTTTTGTCCAGCGAGTCAACACCGCCGGCGGAGTCGCGCCGGAGGGCGCGTGCCCGACAGTCGGCGCCGAACAGCCTGTCGATTACACGGCCGATTACATCTTTTACAAGTGATCCGATACGTGAAAGGCGCTAGGCGCTTATCGGGAGCACGATTTCAAAGCGGATCCCCAGCGGGTCGCTAAGCCATTCATGCTGGCCGCCGACGCCTTTGCTGAGCAACTGAATGAAGCGCATGCCCATGTGACCCGACTCGGTGACGTCAAAATCCTCAGGAAATCCCACCCCGTCATCCTCATAGACAATCGTCAGATCCCCCTTCTTGTCACATGCGCAGGAAAGAGAGATCTTCGTCGGCAAACCCGTGGGATGAGCGTATTTCAACGAATTGGACACGAGTTCCGCGGTGATGAGCGCCAGCGGCAACGCTGTTTTCGCTGGCAGAGAACAATCCCGCGGGCAGTCAAAAGAAAACGATGTTGCGGCCGGCGCCACGGCGCCCCGCAGACGATTACAAACTTCTTCCAGATACGCGCGTAGCTGGACTGTTCCCGTAGTTGACTCACTCAGAAAACGATGAAGTTTTCCGACAGTGTCTATGCGGTCGGCAATTTCAAGGAGAAACGTCCGTGGATCGGAGACATCACCACTTCTTGCCCGCAGACGAACCAGAGCACTGATCATTTGTAGACTATTTGCGATCCGGTGCTCTGCTTCTTCTCGAGAAGCGTCGAGGCTTTCAGAAGGGTAAATAGCCGCTTCCGACAGTGTTAGCATGACAAACCATCTCCTTTCCGTTGGTACGACAGAACTGAATCTATATCAAGCATTATTTCCTGTTCAACCTACGCAAAACAAGGAATTGCCTCAGTATGGGTCGGATATACAATTGGCTATACTTTGTGAATTTACTCACCTTGAGTGCTTGACAAAAAAGTCTAACTATGAGTAAGTGACACAAGGTGAGCAAACGCAGGCTTTTCGAAAGGAGAGTGACCATGTCGGCGGACCCTCGCGGCGAGCGCCTTCAGATTATGCTGACGTTAGAGGAGCTTGCCGCTCTCGATCAGTGGCGATTCAGTCGTCACATGCCGAGCCGGGCCGCGGCGGTTCGCGAGCTTTTGCGCCGGGGGTTGGCGGCGGAAGGCTTCGACATTACGGACGGAAAGACAAAATCCGCCGATTTCGGCGTGATTGTCGAGATCAAGAAGAAGGGTTGAGGCGGCGGCCGCGCGGCGGCAATGGCCGAGAGAACTTCCTCGGAGTCCGGCGCTTAACGCTTTTCGCGGTCGCGGTTCCCGGCGACAAACGCGGCCGCGAGACCTGAAGTTTCCTGCGGGTGCGGGGGTCGCCTCTCGAGACGACCCCGTGCCTCACGCGAGGTTTGAACCCCCTTCATCACGAAAATGGCGCCATGCGTGCTAGGATGGGCGATCCCGCCAGACCGGACCGCCTGACCGCCCATGTCCTCGAGTTTCACCGCGCGCGTCGTCCCATCGATCGCCACGATTGACGCAGCAGCGTGGGACGCCTGCGCCAATCCGCCGGGCCGCTCGTTTGAAGAGGCCGAGGGCGAACGGTTCAACCCGTTCATCAGCCACGCCTTCCTGCTTGCGCTCGAGGCCTCGGGCTCGGTTGGCGGCCGCTCCGGCTGGACGCCGGCGCACGTGGCGGTCGAAGACGCGGCCGGGCGCATGGTCGCCGCCGCGCCTTGCTATCTCAAGAGCCACAGCCAGGGCGAGTACGTGTTCGACCACGCCTGGGCCGACGCCTATGAGCGCGCCGGCGGCGACTATTATCCCAAGCTTCAGGTGGCCGTACCCTTCACGCCGGTGACCGGACGCCGGCTTCTTGTCGCCGCCGACGCGCCCGAGGGCGCGCGTGACGCGCTGATCGGGGCGCTCGGCCAATTACGCAAACAGACCAAGACGTCGTCGATTCACGTCACCTTCCCGACCGTCGGGGACACGGAACGCCTGTCCAAAGCCGGGTTTCTGATCCGCAACGGCGAGCAATTCCATTTCTCCTGCGACGGCTTCGCCAATTTCGACGATTTCCTCGCGGCCTTGGCGTCACGCAAGCGCAAGGCGATCAAACGCGAGCGGCGCGACGCGCTGGACGGCGAAGTCACGATCGAGCCGCTGACCGGCTCGGCGATTCGGCCTGAGCACTGGGACGCCTTCTTCAAGTTCTACATGCATACGGGCTCGCGAAAGTGGGGGCGCCCATACCTGACCCGCGCTTTCTTCGAACTGATCGGCTCGACCCTCGCCGACCGCGTGCTTCTGGTCATGGCGCGCCGCAACGGGCGGTACATCGCGGGCGCGATCAATTTCATCGGCGACGACGCGCTCTACGGCCGGAACTGGGGCGCGATCGAGCTCCGGCCGTTTCTGCATTTCGAGGTCTGCTACTATCAGGCGATCGACTTCGCGCTCGCGCGCGGATTGCGTCGCATCGAGGCTGGCGCTCAGGGCGAGCACAAGCTCGCGCGCGGCTACCGGCCGACCCTCACCTATTCGGCGCACGAGTTCGCCGACGCGCGGCTTGCCCGGGCGATCGCCGACTATCTCGGACACGAGCGAGAAGCGGTCGAGCGCACGATCGCCCACTATCAAGAATACGCGCCCTTCCGCCGCGGCGACGGCGGCGAGCAAGGGACGGAACGTGAGGGAGAATCCTTTGACGCCGAAGTATGATCCGGACAACATCTTCGCCAAGATCCTTCGCGGCGAAATGCCAAGTGTGAAGGTCTACGAGGACGACGTGTCGCTCGCCTTCATGGACGTGATGCCGCGCGCTGACGGGCACACGCTCGTCATCCCAAAGGCGCCCGCGCGCACGCTCTTTGAGATGGATCCCGAAGAATTGGCGCGCTTCATGCCGTCGGTGCAGAAGGTCGGGCGCGCGGTCATGGCCGGCATGAAGGCCGAGGGGCTTTTGCTCCAGCAATTCAACGAACCGGCGAGCGGGCAGCAGGTCTTCCATCTGCATTTTCATCTTGCTGCCGTGCTGGACCGGTGTGGCGATCCGACCGCCGGGCGGACCGTTCCAGAACGCCGAGGCGCTCAAGCCTTACGCGGAAAAGATCGTCGCGGCGCTGGCTCACGTGTAAGCATTCGCCGGCGCGCGTGACGGCGCGCGGCCAGGACGCCGACGCCTTGACCCATATGCATTACTTTCCTCTCGGCGCGGGCGTCGCGACCCTCTTCTTCGCGATTCTGCTCGGCCTTCTGTTTTTCATCCAGATCAGGCTCCTGGGTCGCGCTTATTCCGCGCTCGGCCTCGATCCCCGCGTCGCGACGCTGGTGTTGTTCGGCTCCTTGCTCGGCTCGTACATCAATCTGCCGCTCGCACGACTGCCGGAGCAGCGCGTCGTGTCGCGGGAGGTGGTGGAAGTCTTCGGCGTGCCGTTTTTGGCCCCGGTCGCCGTCGATTGGCCAGGCACGATTCTGGCGATCAACGTCGGCGGCGCAGTGATTCCGATCCTGCTGTCGTTCTATCTGCTCGTGCGCTACGGCCTTTGGGGACTCGCCGCAGTGGCGACGGCGATCGTCGCCTTTGTGGTCCATCGGATGGCGACGCCGGTTCCGGGCGTGGGCATATCGGTGCCGACTTTTGCTCCGCCGCTGTTGGCGGCGGGGGTCGCCCTGCTGCTGTCGAGGCGATTCGCAGCGCCGCTCGCCTATATCGCCGGCAGCCTCGGCGTGCTGATCGGCGCCGATCTCACCAACCTCGGCCGGCTGCGCAGCCTCGGCGCGCCCGTGGCCTCGATCGGCGGCGCCGGAACGTTCGACGGCATTTTCCTCACAGGCGTGATCGCTGTGCTGCTGGCAAGTCTGGTCGTTTAGCAAAGATTACCAAGAGGTTACCGATCTGTGGCGCATTTGCCACATTGCCCCACAAACGCCTCTCGAAGACAAGAGTCAGGTAAACTCGTATGAATCGGAATTCTATAGTCCGGTCATCGCAATTGGCGGCGGGGCGGCGTGTGTAGCGTAAGGCGTCGCGCCATAAACGGAGACGACAAATGATGAATCGCTGGCTAAAGGGTGTCGCAGTTGTGGCGCTGACAGCCGTCGGGGCGGTAGCAGCCCAGGCCGCAGACCTTCCGACCAGAAAAGAGGCGCCGGCGCCGGTGTTCGTGCCGCCTCCGTTTACCTGGACTGGGTTCTACATCGGTTTGAACGCTGGCGGCCTCTGGCCGAGCGGCGGTCGTAGCGCATCGATCTTCGACCCGGATGCGGCTCACGCGGGGTTCCTCTCTGCTGACTTCCCGGGCGGTCTCGGGTCGCAAAGCGTCGGATTCATCGGCGGCGGCCAGGCCGGCTACAATTGGCAGACGGGCGCCTTCGTGCTCGGCGTCGAAACCGACTTCGATGGGACGACCGTCAGCAAGTCGTTTAACAACGTCGGCGTTCCCTTTCACGGCGCGGGCGTTCCGGCAGCCCTCGATGGCGACTTCTTGAGCGTCAACGGCAAGGCGAGCCTGAGCTGGCTGGGCACGACACGCGCCCGCGTTGGCTTCGTCGCTACGCCTGACAATCGCCTGATGATCTACGCCACCGGTGGTGTCGCCTACGGCGGCGGCACGTCAAACTTCAGCGCCTTTGACTCGACGACCGGCGCTTTCTGGACCGGCAGCCCCAGCACCACCCGCGTTGGCTGGACAATCGGCGGCGGTGTTGAATACGCGGTCACCAACAACATCACGATCAAGGGCGAATATCTGTATGCCGATCTCGGCAGCAGCACCTTCAACAGCATCGGAAACACCGCGGTGGCTGACTTCTTCCCGGGCACCGTTGTGAGCGGCAAAATCAGCTACAACGCGTCGATCTTCCGCGCGGGCGTGAACTACAAGTTCTGAGCTTAACGCTTCGAACTGTCTAAATTGGCCGGAGGAAGGCGACTTCCTCCGGCTTTTTTGCGTCTGTCTCGTCGTAACGCTGCCGCCAAGACGCTGATTCGGCCAGATGTGCGGCGCGGCCCCGCGATCTATCCAGTTTGAAGGGCCGACCTTAAGGCCCGATCAAGCGTCTGCCTCTACTCTCGGTTGCATTGCGCGCCGAGACAACCTTGATGCCTCCCCACAACGTTCCGGCCCTTGAGCTGCGCTCCCTGACCAAGAGCTTCGGCCGGCCCGCGGTCGATCGGCTGGATCTCAAGATTGGGGCCGGCGAATTCTATGCTCTGCTCGGGCCGAACGGGGCCGGAAAGACGACGACGTTACGTCTGGTCGCAGGGCTCCTGCCGGCCGACGATGGCGATATCCGGATCTTCGGCATCGACGCGCGCCGCTCGCCGATCGAGGCCAAGCGAATCGTCGCCTGGCTGCCCGACGAGCCGATGCTGTACGACAAGCTCGACCCGCTCGAATATCTCGAATTCGTCGCCGGCCTATGGTCGGTCGAGGCGCGACGCGCAAAGCGGCTGGCGGAAGAGTTGCTCGAAGGCCTTGGTCTTTGGCCGCATCGCCGCGATCGCTGCGAGGGATTTTCGCGCGGCATGAGGCAGAAGCTGGCTCTCGCCGGCGCGCTCATCCATGAGCCGCGGCTCCTGATGCTCGATGAGCCGCTGACTGGCCTCGACGCCGCCGCCGCGCGGCAGGTGAAGGATATACTGACAGATCGCGTGCGCGCGGGCGCGACGATCATCATGACCACGCATATTCTCGAGGTCGCGGAGCGCCTCGCGGACCGAATCGGCATCATCGCGCGCGGCAGGATGATCGCCGAGGGGACGCTCGACGAGTTGCGCGCCAGCATTGGCGCGGGCGGCGCGACGCTGGAGACTGTGTTCCTCGATTTGACCTCTGGGACCGGACGCGCCGCGTGATTCGCCGATTGATTCGGTCTTTGGCCGCTTTTCCTCGTTTCGTCCTGCACGATTTGCGCCTGAGCGCGCGCAGCCTCGCCTCGATGTTCGGCTCGTTGTCGCTGCGGAGGCTGGCGGCTCTGATCGCGCTCGTGTTCGTGGGGCTCCACGTCGCCGCCTACCCGGTCGCCGGCTGGCTCATTGGCGTTGAAGACGGCCCCGATGGCGTTGCGCGGATCACGGCGATTCTCGCCAGCGGCGCCGCGCTCGTCCTTCCATGGATCATGGGCCAATCGATCGCGGACTTCACCCGCACGCTGTTTGGGCGCTCGGACCTCGAGTTGATCCTCGCCTCGCCCGTCGATGCTCATAGTCTGCTTGCCCGCCTTGTCGATTTCGGTCGGAGCGGTCGCATCGGTCGTGCTGCTATTGGGGCCGGTCGCCGATGTCGCTGCTTTCCGGGGCCATCCGCATTGGCTGGCGCTCTATCCGGCCGCTGCTTTGCGGGGCCATCCGCATTGGCTGGCGCTCTATCCGGCGTTGCTTGCCGCCGGGCTTGTCGGACCGGCTTGGGAGTGATCGTGGCGATGGGCCTGTTTTTGGCGGCGGGCCCGCGACGCGCGCGTCTCTTCGGCCAGATCGCAGCGACAGCGGTTGGCGTGTCCGCCGTGCTCGGCGCCCAGGTTATCGCCATGCTGCCCGAGGGGATGCGAACGGCAATTCTCGCGGCCTTCGCGCCGCCTGCAAATGGCGCGATGGCGCCGCACGGCCTCCTCTGGACCCCTGTGCGCGCGAGCGGCGGCGGGCGACCCGCAAGCAATTCTCATCTGGACAGCTTTCGGCGCCGTCGTCTTTGCGCTCGCATGCGTGCTTTTCGGCGAGCGCTTCGCGCGCGCGGCGATCGCCTCAGCGGGCGCGCCGGCTCATGCGGGGGTCTCGCCCAAGGGAACGTCGCGCTTTGGCGCGAGCGCCAGCACGGCCTTGCGAATCAAGGAGCGGCGCGTCGTTTGGCGCGATCCTTGGCTCATGTCGCAACTTCTTCTGCAGGCCGCTTACACGACGCCGCTCGCCGTCATTCTTTGGCGCGGCGGTGGTCCGACGGGCACGGTCGGCGTCGCCTTCACGCCGGCGCTCGTGGTGATCGCCGCGCAACTCGCCGGCGCCTTGTCCTGGATCGCCCTCTCGGCCGAGGACGCCCCCGATTTTCTCACGACCGCTCCCCTGTCGCGCGCCGTCATCGAACGCGCCAAGATCGCGGCCATCGGCCAGCCGATCGCGCTCATTCTCGCCTTGCCCCTCGCCGCATTGGCCTTCGCCTCGCCCTGGGCCGGACTTTGCGCGCTTCTGTTCGGCGCCGGAGCGATCGCCTCGGCGGCGCTGGTCAACCTCTGGCGACAAGCCCCATCCCGTCGTGGCCTCGTGCTCCGTCGTCATTCCCAGTCGAAACTCGTCGGCATGATGGAGCACCTGGTCTCGATCCTGTGGGCGGTGGCGACGACCACCGCCGTGATCGGCTCATGGGTGACTTGGTCCCTCTCGCCGCCGTCGCCGCCGTCCTGGCGCTCAACCGGAAATGGGCGGCCGTGGCGCCCGCGCGCGCTTGACGAGCGCTTAGTGTCCCGAGTCTGAGGTCTTTGCGATTTCGGCTCGGGCGGAGCGAGCGAGGTCTTCAGACAGATGCGCTTGACGGCGGCGAGGGACGTTCAGCTCGTCGCGCTCCCGTTCCCATGCCAAGGCGCGCTCGCGCCATAGGAGAGGGAACGCGGGGTACGATGACGGGTTAGGCGCGGTTCCGGCAGCGATTCAATCCTTTCAACTCGGCGGCAAAGTCCGGGGCTGGCTCGCGAAACCGTTACGGTCTACCGGCCTCAGTAGGTCCGGTCGTGGGGCTTTTCTGATCGAGGCGCCATGAACCATCCCAATCGGCGCCGGGCGGATCGTCGCGCAAGTTCTCGACGCGGTTGAGGAGGACCATGCAAGGTCCATCGCCGGGCGCCACCGCCAGCGCCGCCTTCAGGGCGCTCGTGGCCTCATCCCAGCGGCGCGCCCGGTATGCGGCGAGCCCATCGGAATAGTGCGCGCGCAATGCGATCTGCTCTGCCGACAGCTCGCCCCCTCGTCCCATGATCTCGAACACGATCTGCGGCCGGGTCTGGCCGGCGACGACCAGGCGGTCGATTTCACGCGCCTCGACAGCCTGGGCAGCGGCCGCAATCGTCGCTTGCGAAACCAGGCATCGGGTGCCGTAGAACTTGTTGGCGGACTCCAGCCGCGAGGCGAGGTTCACCGTATCGCCCATGACCGTAAAGCTCATCATGAATTCGGAGCCGATGCTGCCGACGAGGGCTTCCCCGGTGGCGATGCCGATGCGCAGGTCGCATTCGGTCGGGATCGTACGGACCCCGAGCAGCTCGGGCAATTCTTTGCGCAAGCCGCCGATGCGATCCATCATGTCGATGGCGGCGAGGCAGGCGAGGCGCGCTTCGTCGGCTTCGTCGGCGAACGGCGGTCCCCAATACGCCATGATGGCGTCGCCAATATATTTGTCGATGATCCCTTGCTGGGCCCGGATTGGCTCCGACATGGTCGACAGATAGCGGTTCATCACCTTGACGAGTCCTTGCGGCGTCATGCCTTCGCTCAGACGCGTAAAGCCTTTCATATCGCAGAACAT
This sequence comes from uncultured Alphaproteobacteria bacterium, assembly GCA_963743265.1. Classification (GTDB taxonomy): domain Bacteria; phylum Pseudomonadota; class Alphaproteobacteria; order Rhizobiales; family Beijerinckiaceae; genus Roseiarcus. Next base: position 165,557 of record CAVUPE010000012.1, read on the forward strand.
GACCGTCATCACCCGACGTTGACCTTCGGTGGCCGCCGCGGATTGATTGATGAGGCCTTCGGCCACGCGCGGGTCGATGTAGCGGCCAAACGTCCGCCGCATCTGCTCCTTGTGACGCAATTGGCCGACCATGCGATTGAATGCGGCGGTCAGCTGGCCGATTTCGTCGCGGGTGACGACATCGATGGATCGATCGAGCTGGCCCGCCTCGACCTCGCGCGTACCCTGCAGCAACAGCCGGACCGGGCGCGTGATTCCCGCGCCGACCAAGCCTGCAAACAGCAATCCCAAGATTGCGGCTGTGGCGGTGACAATGACCGTGATCCAGATCGCCCGCTGCTGATTGACCATAACCGTTGCAGCGCTGGCGTGGACCTGGGCCAGCATACCCGCGCGGATTTGACTTATCCTTTGGCTGAATTCGTCTCGGAGGGCGTCGGCCCGCTGGAGCGAGCGTTGAACCTCCGGAAAGTCGTGCGCCTCGAGTTGGCTGATGAGTTGGCTATTTTCTTCATTCATGAGCCGTCGAACATCCGTTACGGCCGCTTCTATCCGGCCGTCGATGAGCGCCAGCGCCACATTATCCGACGGGGTGCTGGTGTCCGCAAGGATCGAGCCGATGAGTTTGCGTGCAGCCTCGGCTTCTTCCGTAACCTCGGCGTCTTTTGTCCGATAGATCTGCATGCGCTGTGCAAAAGCCGCGTCATCCGGCGGCGTTTGCATCTTGGCGATAACCATCTGACGCAGCGCGAGTGCGCGCTCGAGCGATCGCACGTTTGTGCGCGCCAGGTCCGCGTAGGCGGGGACATATTTATTGGTCAGCTCGTCCAGCAAATGACTGACCCGATTCGCCATGAGCGTTGAGAGGATGGACGTGGCGATCATGAGGACGACTAAGCCAAGGGCGATGCCGACGATCTTGCGTCTGATCGATTGGCTGAACATGGCTTTGGGGTCCTGGCGGCTGGAAAGAAAAGTCCGAGTTCGACGTTATTCGGCCCGACCTACCATAAATCGGATGAAGCCCGCGTTCCTCATCAGCATGTTCGGCGCCCAAGCTCTTGTGGTCCCGGCGGGATTCGGCGACTGATTTGCCGCAATTCGCCGTTCGAGCGCGGCTCGAAGCCAAGTCTTGACCTTTCACCTCACCGTTCGCACATCGGGTGAGCGGTGTAGGGCTGTCTCTTGCCTGAACATATGTTGCAGCGTATGGACTTTGTTTCGTAATTCGCCGTGGCTCGCGGGTCTGAGGCAACCGTCATCGGCGGTTTTCACGAACCCGCCGAGGCTTTGACGAGAAGGCAAGCGAATGAAGATCATTCTCGCTCAGCCGCGCGGATTCTGCGCGGGCGTTGTTCGGGCGATCGATATTGTCGAGCGGGCGTTGGCCAAGCATGGCGCTCCCGTCTACGTGCGCCATGAGATCGTTCACAATCGCCACGTGGTCGAATCGCTCAAGGCGAAGGGCGCGCGTTTCGTCGAGACGCTGCAGGACGTGCCGGCGGGAGCCGTGACGATCTTTAGCGCGCACGGCGTGTCGCGAGAAGTTGAAGAACGAAGCCAAGTTGCGGGCGCTTCCCACCATCGACGCGACGTGTCCGCTGGTCACCAAGGTGCACAATCAAGGGCGCGGGTACATCGCCCGGGGTCGGGTGCTGGTGTTCATCGGTCACGACGGACATCCCGAAGTCGAGGGAACGCTTGGGTCAGATCGACGGCGCAGGTTCACCTCGTCGAAGACGAAGACGATGTCGAGAATCTGCCCATCGCAGTCGACACGCCGATCGCCTACATCACGCAGACGACGTTGAGCGTCGACGATACGCGCGGAGTCATCGCCGCGTTGCATCGTCGCTTCAGCGACGTCGTGGGTCCTGATGTTCGCGACATCTGCTACGCGACACAGAATCGACAGACTGCTGTGCGCGAATTGTGCCAGGTCGCCGACGTCATCATCGTCGTCGGCGCCCGCAACAGTTCGAACTCCAACCGGCTGCGCGAGATTGGCGACGAGGTCGGGATTCCGAGCTATCTTGTCGCGGACAGCAGCGAAATCGACCCGGAATGGGTGCGCAACGCCGCTGTCGTCGGCGTGACGGCCGGCGCGTCTGCGCCTGAGGTCGTGGTCGAAGACGTGGTTCGAGCCTTGTCGGCGCTCGCGCCGTCGGAAGTGTCGGTCCTCGACGGACCGGCCGAGACGGTGAGCTTCCGCCTGCCGGCGGAACTTCGGAATGAGCCCGTCGGTTAATTCGTTTTGTAAGGATCGGTCGTGGGCATACCCTTCAGGCAAGTTGTGAGAGTTGGCGCCTATGTCGTTCGGCAGCATCTCGCTGGCCGCAAGCGCTATCCGCTCGTGTTGATGCTGGAGCCGTTGTTTCGCTGCAATCTCGCTTGTGCGGGCTGCGGCAAGATCGACTATCCCGACGCCATTCTCAACAAGCGCATATCCGTTGAAGACGCGCTGGCCTCGGTCGACGAGTGCGGCGCGCCCGTGGTCGTCATGGCGGGCGGCGAGCCGCTGCTGCACAGAGACCTGCCGAAGATCGTCCAGGGCGTCATTGCGCGCAAAAAATTTGCGATCGTCTGCACCAATGCGCTGCTGCTCGAAAAGAAGATCGATCAATACAAGCCGAGCCCCTACTTCACCTGGTCGATCCATCTCGACGGCGACCAGGAGATGCATGACAAGTCCGTCTGCGAGCCGGGCGTCTACGACCGCGCGGTCAAGGCGCTCAAAACGGCCAAGGCCAAAGGCTTCCGCGTCACCATCAACTGCACCTTCTTCAATGATGCGGACCCTGCGCGCGTCGCCGCCTTCTTCGATACGGTGACTGAGCTTGGCGTCGACGGCATCACGGTGTCGCCGGGTTACGCCTACGAGCGCGCGCCCGACCAGAAGCATTTCCTGAACCGCTCAGCGACCAAGCAGCTGTTCCGGTCGATCTTCGAGCGCGGCAATCAGGGCCGCAAATGGGCCTTCAACCAGTCGACGATGTTCCTCGACTTCCTGGCCGGCAACCAGACCTATCATTGCACGCCCTGGGGCAATCCGACCCGCACCGTTTTCGGCTGGCAGAAGCCCTGCTATCTGCTCGGCGAAGGTTACACCAAGACCTTCAAGGAGCTGATGGAGGAGACGGATTGGGACGCGTACGGCACCGGCAATTATGAGAAATGCGCCGACTGCATGGTCCACAGCGGGTTCGAGGCGACGGCCGTGCGCGATACGGTGACGAAGCCATGGAAAGCGGCGCGCGTCGCGCTCATGGGCGTCAAGACTGACGGGCCCGATGGCGCCGGACATCCCGCTCGGGAGCCAGCGCGAGGCCCAGTACGTGTTTGACAAGAATGTCGCCCAGAAGCTGTCAGACATCCGCCGCGCCGAGGCCGAGGAAAAGGCCAGGAAGAAGGCTCCGGCAGCGCTCTAACGCCTGGAAAGCGGCCCTGCTGTCGCGCGCGACGAGCGCGCAGTCCGGCGAACTGGCCCGGAGAGCGGATGAGCTCTCCAATGACGGCTGAGAGCGTTGATCCCGCCGTCGGAATCGACAGCCTTCAACACGAGCGGCGGCAGGTCGCGTTCGGCAGGGTCGGCGACCGCGCGCAAAATCGCGAACGGGCCTCCGCTGTTCAAGCGCGTATTGACCGGCGATCAGGCTTTCCATGTCGACCGCGGCCGCTTCCGTAGCGCGGCGCAGGTCCGCCTTGGCGGCGGCGGTCAGGACCGGAGCGTTGGAGGCCGCCAGACGTTCCACAACGACGCGCGCGCCGACCGCCGTCGAGGCGCTGCGCAAGCGACGCGGTGACGGCCTCGTCGGTTCTGACGGCGCCCTCATCCGAGACGACTTCCGCGCCGAGAATGAGGTCGCCGGGACGGAGCCGCGGATCAAGGCCGCCGCACAGACCCCAACTGACGACGAGCGACGGCTTGAGGCTCGCCGCTTCCGCCAGTCGGGCGCGCAAGGTTGACGCGTCGCCGCAGAGCGTCGTGCGCCCCGGTCCCGCCGAGGATCGCCGCCTCGCGCTTCAGTCCGCAGACGATCAGGACGTTCGCGGACGATGGCAAGCCGGACGCTGGCTAGCTCGCCAGCAAGCTCGCGGTCCGCTCGCGCAATGTCTTGACCAGGGCGTCCGCGCCGCCGCCGCCGGAGAGGATCGAGGCGAATTCGTCGCGACGGGTGGCGAGATCGCTGATCGTGCCATTGAGATAGACGTCGATGATGCGGCCGCCGCGGACGAGATAGTTGATTTGCACAGTCCGGCCGCCAGGCTGTAGCAACTTGGTCTTGACGATTTCGCCGCCGCCGCGCGCTTCCGCGCTCGTCTGCGGATCGACGACAAAGCTTTCGCCCGAATAGTCGCCCACCTGGTGAGCATATTCGGCGACGAGGAAACGGGCGAAGGCGTCACGAACCGCGGCCTGCTGGGCGCCCGAGAACTTGCTCCAGGCCGGCCCTGTCGCCAGTCTCGCCATGGTCCCAATGTCGAAGGCTGAGGTGATGGCTGGCGAGAAACGGCGGTCGCGTTCGCCAACGCTGAGCTGGCCGGCCGCACGGAGCGTGGGCATCAGCTGGTTGTAGTAGGCCTCGATACGGTGAGCGGCCTGCGCCTCAGCCGGCGACGAGATCGCGCCTAGCGAGAGAAGAGCGAGCATGGCCGCGATCAAAGGCGTCGACAGGCTCAGGCGAAATGGGAAACGTTTCATTTGTCGGGGATTCCATTTGCTCGGATAGGCGACCTTTCGGCCTGCCGAGTACATTGTTTGAGGGGCTCGCCAGCGCAAGCCCTGCTCCGGCTTCTACCGCCATTTTGTGAATTGAGTCGAGGCTTGGCTCCTGCAGGGCGCATGGATTGGATGACGGCATCAAGTTTTTCAATGGCTTGCTCTTTCTCTCCCATAACCTCCATGACGGCGCACTTCCCGCCTGGGCGCGGGACATGCCTTCGACAGCCTGCTAGAAGGCTTACCTCACCTCAAAACAACAATCGGACATCGACGGAATGAGATATTGCATCGTCGGCGCCGGATTCAGCGGCGCGGTCATCGGCCGCGCTCTCGCGCAAGCCGGACACGAAGTTCTGGTGGTGGATGAGCGCCCGCATGTGGCGGGCAATTGCCATTCGCAGCGCGACCCTGAGACCGGCGTCATGACGCATGTTTACGGTCCCCATATCTTCCACACCGGCGATGAGCGCGTCTGGGCTTATGTGCAACAGTTCGGAATCATGCGCCCCTACCGACACCGGGTGCAGGCGGTCTCCGGGGGATTGGTCTACTCGCTGCCGGTCAACCTCCTGACCATCAACCAATTCTTCCGCAAATCCCTGAGCCCTGCGGAGGCGAGCGCCTTTGTCGCCTCGAAGACCCGAAAAATCCCGGAGCCGGCCAATTTCGAGGAGCAGGCGCTCAGCATGATCGGGCCGGAACTCTACGAGGCCTTCTTCCGTGGCTATACCCGCAAGCAATGGGGCCTGGATCCAACCCGGTTGCCTGCTTCGATCCTCAAACGTCTGCCGCTTCGCTTCAATTTCGACAATTCTTACTTTCGCCCATCCTCATCAGGCGATGCCAGAGCGCGGCTATACGGAATTGGTCGCCGCCATCCTGGATACGCCCCGCCTCGAGGTGCGATTGGGCGCCCAATTCGAAGATTTGACCGAGCCGTTCGCCCATGTGGTCTACAGCGGCCCGATTGACCGCTATTTCGGCTACAGTTCGGGCAGGCTAGGCTACCGGACCCTGGACTTCGAGGTCTTCAGGGCGAAGGGCGACTATCAGGGCGCCGCCGTCATCAACTACTGTGACGAGGCTACGCCGTTTACCCGCATAACGGAGCATAAGCACTTCGCTCCGTGGGAAAAGGACCAATTTGAAGGCACGATATTATACCGCGAATTCAGCCGGTCCTGCGGCCCGAACGACATTCCGTATTATCCAATCCGCCAGACTGACGAAGAAGCCATGCTGAAGAAATACGTCGACCGGGCGATGGCTACTCGCGGCGTGACATTCGTTGGCCGGCTTGGCTCCTATCGTTATCTGGATATGGATGTGACGATCGGCGAGGCGCTCACCGCGGCGGACGCGATGCTCGAACGGATCGCCGAAGGCGCCGATATTCCCGTCTTCTTTGCGCCGCCGCTGATCGGGCATTGAACACGGGCCGTCCGCCTGTCAGTCCAACAGCCCGAAACTATCTTTTTTAGGCGTCGAAAGCGCAAACACTACGCCGGACCACAAGCCGTAAAGAATCGTTTTGCATTTGAGCAGCACGAAGCTCCCGCTTTGGATCGACAGAAAGATGTCTCTAAACGACCTAAAGACAAATTTAAAAGTGTTCGTAGCTACAACTCCGTCATATTTCAAGTTGATAAAAAGCCTATTTCTGTAAAACCAATGATATTGTAATATTTTATTACGATCTTTTTCTCTAAAAACACTTTGAGAGGCGTCGCCAGACTTTAAATGCTTTGTCCTACTTTTCCCGACTTGATAGATCTTGGTGAAGCGCGCGAGGCGACGCGAGTATTCGGTATCGTCGCCCCAGATAAAGAACGCCTTTAGAGGCAATCCGACCTTTCGCACCAAGTCGACCGAGACGAGGAATGAAACGAATGTAAGCGCACCCACTTCCAGTAAGCCGTCCGCCAAATAAAGGGGATACTGCGGCGCGAAGTTCTTTCCGAGCCGCTGACTGACCGATTGCACATTGACGCTCTCGCCCTCGAGGTCAAAAATGTTGCCCCCGAGAACGGTGTGTTCACCAACAATCGCCGTTGCGGCGACGAGTTCGGCCACAGCTTCGGTATCCGGTTCGCAATCATCGTCCATTAGCCACATGTGGGTGCAAGGCAGGGACAGGCAAGCGCGCATTCCCGCGTGAAACCCTCCGGCCCCGCCGGTATTCTCTTCCAAACGAATTGAGTGAAAAGAGCCGTCGCGTCGCGCCGCCTCAGCCGCAAGCAGGTCCCGCGTCGGCTGATCGGAAGCATTGTCGACGACCACAAGCTGGCTTGCAGGGTAAGTCTGCAAATCAATCGCAGCAAGACATCGTTTGAGGAGCGCTGGACGGTTCCGCGTTACGACGACTGCGGCTACAGTTATCACGAGGGGACGTCCTTGACCTATGAAAGCTTCGAAATTATTGTCCAGTGGCTCCGTTTTTTTTCGGCGGCCTCAGGTTGAGGCGAGGACGAACCATGTCGCCGCCCATCTTGTCAAGCATGACGCACTGCGCGCCGCGCTATAATAAGCTCGAATTTTCTACCATAGCGTGAACGCGAACCCTCCGTGCGCATTGCTAATTTCGGCCGCCGCGGCGGAACGTTTAGACCCTTCGTCAACCGGGCGGAGTGCTCCTATGGAGCTACAGAACTGGCGCCTGGATGAGCGATCGCTGCAATGAAACGTCTCGTTACGTCGACTTTTCAAAGATTTGGACTTGACATTGCCAAGTACAGAAACAACAAAATCACGAAACCGATTAATGAATTCTATCCTGACAGTGCTCGCAACGGCGAGATTCAAGCGTCTGTCGACGAAGTCAAAAGCGTAGCGCTCGTTGACCGGCTCAGTTGGCTGACCTTTGCCGGCTCGGCCGCATGAGCGCCTCGGCTCGGCGCCTGCAAGGGCGAAGGCGCCTCTGATATTTCGACAGCTCGCCGTGGACGCCCAAGTTTGATTTGTGATATGCTCGAGCGATTCAGCGATGCGCCAGCGAACCCGATCCTCGATGATCCGCTCGCAGGTGGCGGTTTCGTGATATAAAGTTTTGAAGCGGCGAAGTCACGTTGGAGTCACAAGCGTAGAGACATGTGGGGTGCGAATTTATTCGGGAGCGCGCGGTGGGCATAGAGATTGTCGACGCACTTTTGTCCAAACCGACTTCGATATTAGTCAATTGACCGTGAACGCAATCAAATAGTTGCGAACCAGATTGATCGATTGATTACATTTTCGACGACTGCGGCGGCATGAGACTTGCCGAGAAAGATCGGGCCGCCAAGAGCTCCGGGTCGAATCGAAACGGAGCAGAACCGCGGTTCTTAATCCCGCCTACCGCCGTTCGAAAGTAGCCTTGCGGAAACTGGCGTTGTAGAAGCGAAAAAGAAAGGACGACGAAAGGTGTCAAAGATACGCAGAAGGAACCTCAATGTGCAGTGACCAAGCTTGTTATCATTTGCAGCCGTATAATAATCGTAGATTATTTGACTTAGCATCGACCGAGGATAGGTATGGCGAGAAGGCCTCTTAGGATCAGTTTCATCGTTAATCTTGTGAGTCCGGCGGTCCGGATTGCGGTCGCTTTTGTGACGATTCCGATCTATTTGCGCCATGTCGGCGAGGCGCGCTATGGCGTGATATCGATCGCTTGGGTTCTCCTTGGATTATTTGGATTTCTCGACTTCGGGCTATCGCGCGCCGTCACCAACGCACTGGCGAAGCTGCGCGACGCGCCGCAGCCGCACCGTGCGCGTGTGCTGCTGACAACGTTCGGTCTCAACCTGGGCATTGGTCTCATCGGCGGCGCGGTTCTGTATGTATTCGGCGGATTGTTGCTCAGATATTTCATTTCGGTGCCTGAGGCGCTGAGTTCGGAGGTGTCCCGGTCGCTCCCGTGGATCGCTTGTCTTCTGCCGCTGACGCTTATTTCCGCCGCTGGCCAAGGCGCTCTAGAGAGTCGCGAATTCTTCGTGCTCGTGAATTCGCTCCAGATTTTCACAATCGCTCTTGCTCAAATCGCCCCCGTCGTTGCGGCTGTGTTTATCAGTCCCTCGCTCACGGTCGTGATTCCGACGGCTGCTGGAGCGCAGGCATTGGGCGCGATCGTTAACCTGGTTGTCGTCTATCGTCTGGAAGGACCATTCTCGCTTCGAGCCATCGATTGGGGCGAGGCACGGAAGTTACTCGGCTACGGGGGCTGGATGTTCGCCACCAACGTAGTAAATCCCGCGCTGGCGTCCGCCGATCAATTTATCATTGGGTCCCTGATCGGGGTCACCGCGGTGACCCACTACGCCGTGCCCATGAGTCTTGTTGCGAGGAGCGGGGCCATCCCGGTCGCTTTTGGGCGCACATTCTTTCCCCGCATGTCCACCCTTTCCGGCGATGCGGCTTATTCGCTTGCAGCGCGCGCGCTTTCGTCGATGGCTTACGGCTTCGCCGCGATCTGCGTTCCAGCGATTATCCTGTCGCCGATATTTTTCCGCTATTGGATCGGCGCTGATTTCGCGATCATCTCAGCGCCCGTGGCGCAAGTACTCTTCCCGGGAATGTGGATGTGGAGCCTGTCGTTCGTCGGTTTCACTCTCCTGCAAAGCCAAGGGAGGGCCGATGTCACAGGGAAACTGAGTATCATCGAATTTCTGCCATTTCTGGCCATTCTTTGGGGTTTAACCTTTGCTTTCGGCATTGTTGGTGCGGCTGTCGCTTGGACTTTGCGCTCCACGGTGGACGCCCTGGCGATATTCTGGGCTTCCGGAATGAAAAGGAAGGACCTTCTTCCGCTATTACCCGCAGCCGCGCTTTTGATCGGCACAGTCGTCGTGGCTCGTTTCCTCAGCTCCAATCTTCTCCTCGACTTGGTCGCCGCGGCGTTCGCAGGGGCGATAACGGTCGCGCTCAGCTACTTTTTCTCGGAAGATTGGCGCGCGCTCATTCTGGCGCAGCTGAACCGAGTGCGCGTTGTCTTCGGCAGTCTGACCAGCCGGGCCAAGCCGTCCTCGCCCGTCAACACAAACCCGCAAAAATAGCGAAGCCGTTCGGATCGAGCGGCTCGCTGTGGGGCGAGCACAAGATCTCGTGTGCTAGGCGGCGCGGGCGGAGTCAGGTCGAGCCTCGTGCTAGGCGCGGCCTCGCAGGTTTGTGCCGCAGAGCGCTCGAATCGCTTTAATGAAGCTTGACCTTGGGTTCGGCCCGGCGGGAGAGGTTGCGCGCCACTGTGTCGAACGCGGTTTTCGTCACCCCGTGCAGCGCCCGCTCGTGCATCTTGTAGAGGGAGCGGTACGCCCACCGGGCGAGAACGCCCTCGATGAACAAATTGCCTCCAAGCACGAGGTTCATGAGGTTACCGACCGCGCCCATGCGGCCGAACGAGACCAGCGAGCCGAAGTCGCGGTACACGAACGGCTCCATCTGCGCTCCCTGCAAACGCCGGCTTAGCTGCTTGGCGAGGTGAGACGCCTGTTGGTGGGCGGCCTGCGCGCGCGGCGGCACGGGAGCGTCGGACCCCGGCCGGGGGACTGCCGCGCAATCGCCGATGGCGAAGATGTCCGGGTCGCGGGTGGTGCGTAGCGTCGCGTCGGTCGCGAGCTGGTTGGCGCGATTGACTTCGAGCCCGTCGAGATGGGCGAGGACGTCCGGCCCCTTCACCCCGGCCGCCCAGACGGTAAGTTCGGCGGGAATGAACTCGCCGCTCGCGAGCTCGATCCCGTCCGCGCGCACCGCCGACACGCGCGCGTTGGTGCGTACGTCGACGCCCATTTTGGTCAGGATGTTGAGCGTCGCGGTCGAGATTCGCTCGGGCAACGCAGGCAGAATTCGGCTCGCTCCCTCGATCAGAATGATGCGGATGTCCCGGTCCGGGTCGACCTGATCGAGGCCGTACGCCACCATTTCGCGCGCGCTCTGGTAGAGCTCGGCGGCGAGCTCCGTGCCGGTGGCGCCCGCGCCGATGATGGCGACATGCAATTGCCCGGCCTGGATCGGCTTGCTCTGAGCCTGCGCTCGCAGGCCCGCATTGACCAGACGATGGTGAAACCGCACCGCCTGTTCCGCGGTCTCCAGCGGAACGGCGAATTGCGCTGCGCCGCGAGTGCCGAAATCGTTGGTGACGCTGCCGATGGCGATGACCAGCGTATCATAGGGAATGGCGCGCGGGGCCGCGATCTCGCGGCCCTCCTCGTCATGGGTCGCGCCGAGCCGCACCATCTTCGCCGCCCGGTCGAGGCCGATCATCTCGCCGAAATGATAGCGAAAGTGGTGCCAATGCGCTTGAGCGAGATAGTTGAGCTGGTGCTCCGAAGGGTCCATGGCGCCGGCCGCGACCGCGTGCAAAAGCGGCTTCCACAAATGCGTGCGGCTGCGCTCGATCAGTGCGATATCGGCAAGTTTACGCTTGCCAAGCCGATCGCCGAGACGAGTGACAAGCTCGAGACCCGCGGCCCCGCCGCCAACGACGACAATTCTGTGCGGATGATGGTCGCTGGGCGGCATGAGACCCGAAATCCCTCCTCATGCGCGTCCGCGTCTCGAAGGACGAGCCAATTTCGCCGGCTTTGAGGCGCATTAGGTAGCACGCTGCGGCGAAGACCCCAATGGGCCGAAAACGGCGGGGCGCGTCGCGCACGGGTCGAGAGGAGTTCGATCATGAGCAGCATCGAAGAGACGGTCCGTAGACGCGCCTATGAACTTTGGGAACAGGCCGGCCAGCCGGAAGGCCGAAGCGAGGAATTCTGGTTCGTGGCGATCGCCGAACTGGAGGGCAAGCCCCCGACCTTTGAGGAAAAGGTCGAGGCTCTTGGTCCCCCGATCGCCGAGCCGCCCGGACTTGCCGTCCGCTACGGTGTTCCCGTGGGCATGCCGGGAGAGCGCATCGTCGAGCAAGGGGTCGACGACGCAGGGCTGGAGAACCTGCTCATGCCGCGCTCGCCGAGAAGGGCCGACCGCTGAGCGCGCCGGTCCCACATTTGCCCCGATTAGGCCGAAATGACGGTGTTTGGAGTATCCGGTGCGAGAATTTGAACTCGCCACGGCAGTCGAAATACGCGAAGTCTCGGTTGGTTAATAATTTGCAGGCTACTTCAAACGTCTGCAAATCACCCGGTTTCCGGTTTGCGTCGGCTCGGAGAGCCGCGCCAACCCGGGTGGGAGACAACATGATGGCTGGCCCCAAAAGGCCAAAAGGTTTGTTCAGAGCTTGCGTTTCCACTTGCGCGGTTTTCGCGTCCTCTTTTGGCGTGGCCCGCGCGGCGGATGTGACGAACTCGCAACCCGCCCCGACTGACGCTCCCAATCCCTCCACCGGGTGGTATGTCAGGCTCGGAGCTATGGGAGTTCTCGACCGGAGCTCGTCGAACCTCTACTCGCAATCGACCGTCGGGATGATCGTTCCCGGAATTGGAACGGTGCCGGTGGGCGTCGGGCCGCAATTTCAAATTCCTGGCCTGGGAGCGAGCTACTCGAACTTCGCTGGCGTGTCCTTCCAGGGCGGCTACTCCTTCACCCCGAACTGGTCGTTGGAGGTTGCGAGCGGATCTCCGCTTTGGACGTCGGTTACCGTCAACGGATCGTCCCCTACAGGCCCACCCTCAGGCACGGTTCTCAGCAAATTGCTGCCGGCCTCCGTGCCGATAACCGGCGTCTATCACTTCACCCAGTTTGGCCGTTTTCAGCCCTATCTGGGGGCGGGCATTGCGCCGACCTTCGCCCTGGCGGTCCGAGACGGCTTCAGCACCGGCTCCACATACCAACCTGCGCTGGGCGTCGTTGTTCAGGGCGGCTTTGATTACATGCTCAACAAGCACTGGGGCGTCTTTGTCGACGCGAAGCAGGGCTTCGTCGGGGCGACAGGCACCTCGACAGGCGTCAACACGGCGCCGACGCTCGGGCCGATCGCCGGCACGATAAGGACCAACGCCCGGCCAGTCGCGTTTACGACCGGCTTCACCTATCACTTTTGACTGATCGCTGTCGCTCGCCGCGCCAGAGACAGGCGCTCGGCGCCTTCGTCCATCGTCGGAGGCAATTCCCGGCCGGAGGATCGTATTCGGGCGCTGGTCAGTCACCGCTCGACCGGCGCTGCAACTCGGTGCGGTATGGGTGCGCGGGGTAAACGCCCAGAATGCGCACTTCGCGGGAGAAGAACTTGAGTTCCTCCAGCGCTCGCGCGAGGGCCGGGTCCTGTGGGTGGCCGTCGACATCGGCGAGGAACTGAGTCGCGGTGAACTCGCCGCCCTCCATGTAGCTCTCGAGCTTGGTCATATTGACGCTGTTGGTGGCGAAGCCTCCGAGCGCCTTATAGAGCGCGGCGGGGACGTTTCGTACGCGAAAGATGAACGTCGTCACCACCGGCCCGCCGCCCGCCGACGTCCAACGTTCATCCCTCGACAGGACGACGAAGCGGGTCGTGTTGTGGCTCTCATCCTCGACGTCTGCGGCCAACGTCTTGAGGCCATAGATCTCGCCGGCGAGCCGCGGCGCGAGCGCGGCGCGGCTCTTGTCCGCCCATTCCGCGACTTCGCGCGCCGCGCCAGCCGTATCGACGGCGACGACCGGCCGCAGCTTGTGGCGGCGGATGATCTTGCGGCACTGGCCGAGCGCATGAATGTGGCTATAGACCGCTGTCAGGTCCTCGATGCGCGCGCCCGGAACCGCCAACAGCTGAAAGTGGATCGGCAGAAACGTCTCGCCGACGATGTGCAGCCCGGACCCCGGCAGGAGCGCGTGGATGTCGGCGACCCGCCCCGCGATCGAGTTCTCGATCGGGATCATGGCGAGTTCGGCCGCGCCGTCTTGTACGGCGGCGAAAGCGTCCTCGAAGGTCGCGCAGGGCAGCGGATTGAGGTCGGGAAAATTGTCGGCGCAGGCAATATGCGAATTGGCCCCCGGCTCTCCCTGATAGGCGATGGAATCCGTTGTCTTCATGCGTGTTTCCCAGGCGCGAGCATGACGCGCGCGCGTTCCAGATCCTCGGGCGCGTCAACGCCTAGAGGGGCGGTGTCGACGAGCGCGACGTCAATCCGCATGCCCGCCTCCAGCGCCCGCAATTGTTCGAGCTTCTCGCGCCGCTCCAAAGGTGAAGGAGGGGCGGCGACAAATCGCCGAAGCGCATCGCGGCGATAAGCGTAAAGGCCGATATGGTGCAGGAGGCGCCCGTCGCCCCAAGGGGCTCGCGCGCGGGTGAAATAGAGCGCCCTTAACCGGTCGGAACCGAGTTCGGTCGCGATCACCTTGACGACGTTGGGGTCGTCCTTCTCCTGCTCGCGGGTGATCGGCGTCGCAAGCGTCGCGATATCGACGGCCTGTTCAACGAGCGGCGCGAGACAGGCGCGCACGACCGAAGGTTCGATGGTCGGCAGATCGCCCTGAATGTTGACGACGACATCGTGGGCGCCCTCGGCGTCGACAGCGCCCAACGCCTCGAAAATGCGATCGGACCCGGAAGGATGATCGGAACGCGTCATGATCGCCCTGCCGCCGGCCGAGGCGACCGCCTCCACGACACGGCGATCGTCGGTCGCCACCCAGACCGGCCCGATATCCGCCTCCATCGCGCGGCGCCAGACATGCAGGATCATCGGCGCGCCGTGAATGTCGGCGAGGGGCTTTCCGGGCAGGCGAGACGCGCTCATGCGCGCAGGGATGAGGACGATGGGGTTGGCCATCAGTTTCGATTAAGCCAAATTCGGGGTGCGACGGCTTATACGTGTTGCCAAGGCGAGCGCAAAGCGGCTAATCAACTGAGCAAAACAAAGCTTCACCGCCTCCCCCAACTCACTCCAGCTGACGAAAGTCCCTCTCCTCATGGACCACGTTAATGTGAACCGGGTCGCACTTTCGGCGCTCGGGGCGGTGTTGTTCGTCATGCTGCTCACCGCTTTCAGTAATCTCGTCCTGTCGCCCCGAACGCCCAAGATTCCCGGCTTCGCCCTGCCGACCTCGGGACCGGCGACCGAAGCCGCGGCTGGGCCCTCCGAGCCGGAAGCGCCGCCGCTGCCGACGCTGCTGGCCAAGGCTGACGCCGCGAAGGGCGCGCAATTCGCCAAGGTCTGCCAGACCTGCCACAATTTCGAGAAGGGCGGCAGCGCCAAGATCGGCCCGCCGCTCTATGGGGTCGTCGGCCGGCCGATCGCCTCGGTTCCAGGCTTCCCCTATTCCGATTCGCTCAAGGGGGTCGGCGGGAACTGGACCTACGAAGCCCTCAACGTGATGGTCAGCAATCCGAAGAAGGAGGCGTCGGGCACCAAGATGACCTTCCCGGGTGAGAAAGACCCACAGAAGCGGGCTGACATTCTGGCCTATCTGCAGAGCCTGTCCGACTCGCCGGTGCCGTTCCCGAAGTAAGGGCGCGACGGCGCCGGCTCTCGGCCGCAGCGAGGGCTGCTGACACAACCAGCGCGCGAATTCGTCCCAAACAAATCCAAGCGAATCCAAGCAGCGCCAAACAAGACCAAGCAAAATTGCTTGGATTGGTTTGGTTTTATTCGTCCGAAATAGGCGTTTTCAAAGGCTTACAGCGAATCCAAATAAGAAATTCCGCCGCCGGGCTGAACTCGCGCCTGAGTTGTGCAACACCCTCGTCACAATTCTACCTACTCTCTCGGAGGGCGGCCTATCGTCGATCGCAGCTTACCATCCGCAGAATATGATAGCTATAACTTCTGAATTTGTCAACAAAATTTGGCGGCGGTAAACGCGATGGCGGTCTCCCTGAAACGGAGTTCGCGCCCAGGGCGACGGGCTGCTCGGGCGCCCGAGTAACCGCAAGCTCATTTACTCAGGCTCAGCGAACCTGGATGTCGGGCTAGGGCGGCGCCGCAGGTCGGCCGCCGCAATGGCCAAAGGCGCGTGTCAATGAAGGCGCCTGATCGCCTTGGCAAACTGCCCTCGTTCCGGCACCAGCATGCGTCCAAACGCGATGAATTTGTGTTTCTGCTCATCACTGAGAGTGGCGTATAAGGGCTTGGCCGCGTCGACCATTGTCTCGATCGTGGCTTGGCCCTGCGCGATCCGGTCCGCCTTCGCCAAATTGCGATTCATTGGCGACAAGCTGTCGCTTTGCTCCTTTTGCAGGGCAAGCACGCGCGCCTTGGAGCCGTCCTTGACGGCGGCTTCGAACGGCCCCCAAAGCGCGTTCTGGTCGGCGGACAGGTGAAGGCCGGTCTTCATGGTCTTGAGCTGGGTGTCGATACCAACCTCGGCCCAGTGCTGCACCTGCTCGGCATGCGTGGGCTTCTGATCGCTCTGCGCCTGATCGCTCTGCGCCGCGGCGGAACCGGAAAGGAGGGCCGCGGCAAGTGTCCCAAGGAGAATGCGTTTCATGACGACGCCTCGTTGGCAGGGCCTTCTCTTATTTAGCCGCGCGCTGGCTTAAAGTCACGGCATTCGACTGAAACTGGCCATGCGTGTGCGGTTGACGCGCCTTTCGTCGAAGGGGCAAGGCGGCACACTCGTTGATTGCCCGTGTTGACTGGCCGTTCCCCGAGTTTCAAGCGGCTCACAAAGTCTCGGTGACCTTCTTGAGATGGGGCGGCTGGTCGGGGTCGCGGCCGCGCCGGCGCGCGGTCGCTTCGGCGACGCGGTAGAAGGCGTGAAGGGCCACGATCGGGGTCAACAGGGGGTGGCCGCCGTCAAGCGCGACCATTGTCGGCCAGCGTTCGTGCGGCTCCACGTCGACGACGAGCGGCGCCGCGCCGAACGCGGCGAGGCGGTCGAGCGTGTCAAAGAATCCCGGACGCGCGGCGTCCGCGGGCGCGAAGGCGAGGACAGGAAATCCCGGCCCAATGATCCCCGCCGGCCCATGCAGCACTTCGGCGGACGAGAAGGCTTCGGCGTGGATCGCTGAGGTTTCCTTGAGCTTGAGCGCGGCCTCCGCGGCGATCGCGTGAGTGGCGCCGCGGCCGACGACGAACAGGGACGAAGCTCGGGCCAGCGTCTCGATCGCCTCCGTCGCAGGCGGCGCGGAGGAGGACGAGTCCAGGATCGAATGCAGCTTCGTAAGCGCAGCCAGAAGTTCGGCGTCTTCGCTCCAATGGGCGACAAGAGAGGCGGCGGCTACGAGCGCGGCGATCATCGACTTGGTCGCCGCCACCGAGCGCTCAGGCCCGGCGCACAACGGCAGGAGCGCCTCCGCCTCGTGCGCGAGTGGAGACCCCTCATCGTTGACGAAGGCGATTGTCATCGCGTGGTGAGCCTTCGCCGTGCGCTGCATGGCGACGATATCGGGGCTCTGGCCCGACTGCGAGATGGCGATCGCGACTGCGCCCGCAAGCTTGAGCGGCGCGTGATAGAGCGAGGCGATCGAGGGCCCGAGCGAAGCGCAAGCAAGCCCGAGCTTAAGCTCGACCAGGTGCTTGAGATAAAGCGCCGCGTGATCGGAACTGCCACGGGCGACCGTTGCGACGAATGATGGCTTGCGCGCCCGCAAATCCGCCGCCAACTCAGCGGTGAAGGCTGCATTGGCGGCCAGTTGGCGCCGCACGACCGCGCCGGCCTCCGCGATCTCCGCGGCCATGAACGTCCGGCTCACCGCGGTCCCCCTTCCGTCCGCTGACGCGAACTTGGAGACAGGGTCAATTCAGCGACAAAATCAAACGTATCGGAGCGATAGACGGAGCGCGTGAACTCGACGCACCGCCCGTCGGCGAGATAAGCGATGCGCTGGATGTCGAGCGCGGCAGATCCTTTCGCGACCTCGAGCAATTCCGCTTCCGCAGGGCCGATGATAATTGCGCGCAACCGCTGAAGCGCGCGCACCGGAAGGAAACCGGCGTCATCCAGCGCCGCATACAGCGAATCTTCCATCTGCCGAGCGCCGTCCACAAAATGCAACGGCACCGCGGCGCGATCGATCGCCATCGGCACGCCGTCGGCGAGGCGCAATCGCGCCAGGCGATAAACGCTCTGGCCCGGACCGATGCCGAGCATCATCACTTCTTCCGGTGTGGGCAGGAAGGCGCCCTGGTCGATCACCCGAGACGTCGCCGCGAGGCCGCGCAGCTGCATATCCTCAGTGAAGCTGGTCAAGCGCGATAGCGGTTGTTCGACATGCGGCGGATTGCGTCTGACGAACGTTCCGGCGCCATGACGGTGAGCGAGAAGGCCCTCGTCGATGAGACTGCCGATTGCGCGCCTCAGCGTGGTGCGCGACACGTTGAGCATCTCCGACAGCTCGCGCTCGCCCGGCAGAACGTCGCTCTCCGAGAAGCGGCCGGAGACGATTTCACGCTTCAACGCGGCGCTGACCACCTCGAATCGGGGGACGCGTTCGGCTTTGCTCCCTTTCGGATCCGGCATCCCTCAACGCTCCAGACAAGAGGTATACACGTTGCCCGCATTCCGATACAAGAGGGCCTAAAGTGGTATGAACATCGAAGCCAGGAAGGAAAGCAACCGGCAAGCCGCACCGGAAGTTGCGAGCGCGGCCAGCACCTCGGTAGGTCGTGGATCGCGCGCTGGTCCAAGAATGTCGGGGCCCCGCCGGGCGCGGGCGCGGGACTAAGGTTCAATTCAATCGCAGGCATGAAACCTAGCGGATCAGGAGGAGAGGATGACAAAGACTATCGCTTGGAAGCGCGGCGCGGTCACGGTTGCGGCAATGCTTGCCGGGCTGGCCGCGGCTCAAGCCGGTTCGCTCAAAATCGAGAGCTGGCGCAACGACGACGCCGACATCTGGAACTCGAAGATCATACCGGCTTTCAACAAGCATTATCCCGACATCACGATTGAGTTCTCGCCGTCGGCGCCGAAAGAATACAACGCCGCGCTCAATGCGCGCCTTGCGGGGGGAACCGCGGGCGACATCATCGCTTGCAGGCCCTTCGACGCCTCGCTCGATCTCTATAGCAAGCACCAGATCGACGGCGTCAACGACCTCAAGGGCATGAACAATTTTTCCGATGTCGCGAAGTCGGCCTGGACGACTGACGACGGCAAGACGACGTTCTGCGTGCCGATGGCCTCGGTCATCCACGGCTTCATCTATAACAAGGACGCCTTCACCAAAGTCGGCGCGACCGAGCCGAAGACGCTGGAGGAATTCCACGCGATCCTCGATAAGCTCAAGAAAGACGGGACTTATACGCCGATCGTGTTGGGCACCGCTGACCAATGGGAGGCGGCGACAATGGGCTTCCAGAATATCGGGCCCAATTATTGGGACGGCGAACAAGGTCGTCTGGCGCTGATCGCGGGCAAGCAGAAGTTCACCGATCCGGAATATGTTGCGGTGTTCAAGGAACTCGCGAGCTGGGCGCCCTACATGGGCAATGGCTACCAGGCGCAGACCTATCCCGACAGCCAGAACCTGTTCTCGCTCGGCAAGGGCGCGATCTATCCGGCCGGCTCATGGGACATCTCGACCTTCCGCTCGCAAGCCAAGTTCCCGATGGGGGCCTTCCGACCGCCGCTGCCGGCCGGCGACAAGGATTGCTACATTTCCGACCATACCGACATCGCCATGGGCGTGAACTCGGCCTCCAAGAACAAGGAGGACGCGAAGAAATTCCTGGAATGGCTGGCGACGCCGGAATTCGCGGCGCTCTATGCGAACGCCTTGCCGGGTTTCTTCCCGCTCAGCAAAGACGCGGTGAAGATCGACGACGATCTGGCCGCGACGATGGTCGGCTGGCGCAAGGACTGCAAGTCAACCATCCGCAATTCGTACCAGATCCTGTCGCGCGGCACGCCGAACCTCGAGAACGAACTCTGGAATGTGTCGGCGCAGGTCATCAACGGGGCGGAGACTCCGGACGCGGCGGCGAAGCAGGTACAGGACGGGCTGGACAAGTGGTATAAACCGGCGGCCAAGTAAGGCCGTTGGCTCCGTCATCCTGAGGAGCGTCGCCGAAGGCGGCGCATCTCGAAGGACGCTCCAGGACGCTGCGCAGTCTGTGCGCCCTGGATGCGTCCTTCGAGGCCGCTGCGCGGCGCCTGAGGACGAGGTCGGTGGCGCGGCTCCATCCGATCGCGGATGAACGCGGAGAGCATGATGGCCGAACCGATCTCACAAGTCGTCGCGTCGATGCCCCGCGCGCGATTTGTGGCGCTGATGGCGTTGTTCCTGGGGCCGGCGGTCGCCGTCTACACGCTGTTCTCGATCTACCCGCTGATCGCGACGATGGGCCTGTCGACCTACACGAGCGACAGCGGGGGCGGCTACCATTTCGCTGGGCTCGCCAATTTTGTGACGCTGCTCACGGACTCGTTTTGGTCGAAGCCATTCTGGAACGCGGCCAAAAACAATCTCATTTTCTTTTGCGTGCACATGGCTGTCCAGAATCCGATCGGGATCGCGCTTGCCGGCCTCTTGAGCCTGCCGGGCCTTAAACTCAAGGGACTCTATCGCACGATCATCTTCCTGCCGACGATGCTGTCCGTGGTCATCGTCGGCTTTGCCTGGAATCTGATCCTCTCGCCGCTGTGGGGCGTCGCGGAGGGCGCCTTGAAGGCGGTGGGCCTGGGAAGCCTGTTCGCGCCGTGGCTCGGCCTGCCCTCGACCGCGCTGGTGACGCTGGCGTTGATCTCGGTCTGGCAATTCGTCGGCATTCCGCTGATGCTGATCTACGCCTCCCTCCTCAATATCCCCGATGAGCTTGTCGACGCGGCGCGGGTCGACGGTCTCGGGCACTTGCGCATCTTCCTGCACATCAAGCTGCCGCTGGTGCTCCCGACCATCGGCCTCATCTCGGTTCTGACCTTCGTCGGCAACTTCAACGCCTTCGACCTCATCTATTCGGTCAAGGGAGCGCTCGCCGGCCCCAATTTCGCCTCCGACATTCTGGGCACGTTTTTCTATCGCACTTTCTTTGGCAATCAGCTGCAGCTCGGCAATCCGACGATGGGGGCGGCGGTGGCGACCGTCATGTTCTTCATCATCCTCGCAGGCGTTTGCCTCTACCTCTTCATCGTGCAGCGCCGCTTGCGGCGCTACGCGTTCTAGCGAGGCGCGCGATGCTCAAGCAGCGCTCCCAGATCTTCGGCGTTCACGCCATTCTGATCGCCTATTGCGCGCTTGCGCTCGGGCCGATCCTCTTGGTGGTGATGAACTCGTTCAAGACCCGCAACGCGATTTTCGGCGCGCCGCTCGCCCCGCCGACCTCCGCGACCTTTTCGCTCATCGGCTACATGAAGGTGTTCCACGCCTCGCATATCGGAACGTATTTCATGAATTCGCTGATCGTGACGGTCGTCAGCATGGCGCTCGTGCTGCTGTTCGGCGCGATGGCGGCCTGGGCGCTGACCGAATACAAATTTCGCGGCTCGACGGCGCTCGCCCTGTTTCTGTCGATCGGCATCATGGTCCCGATCCGTCTCGGCTCCGTCGCGATTCTCACCATGATGCGGGAGGCCCACCTCAACGACACGCTGACCGCGCTCATTCTCGTCTATATCGCGCAAGGGCTGCCATTATCGATCTTCATCCTGAGCGAGTTCATCCAGCAGATCCCTCGCGACCTGCGCGACGCGGCGCGTTGCGACGGCGTGCCTGAGACGCGCATCTTCTTCGAGGTGATCGCGCCGCTGTTGAGGCCTGCGATCGCAACCGTCGCCGTATTCACCATCGTGCCAATCTGGAACGATTTGTGGTTCCCGCTCATCCTGACCTCATCGGACTCGACGCATACGATCACGCTCGGCGTGCAACAGTTCCTCGGCCAGTACATCACCGACTGGAACTCGGTCCTCGCGGCGCTGTCGATGGCGATCCTGCCGGTTGTCGCGATCTATGTGATTTTCTCCCGGCAGCTGATCAGCGGCCTCACCGCCGGCGCGGTCAAATAGGCGCGCCATGGCCGGACTCGACATCAAGGCGATCAACAAGAGCTACGGCTCCGCGCATGTGCTGAGCGACATCAATCTCGCGATCGAGGACGGCGAATTCGTCGTCCTGGTCGGCCCCTCGGGCTGCGGCAAATCCACGCTTCTGAGGATGATCGCTGGGCTCGACGCCCCGACCTCTGGCGACATTCGCATCGGCGGCAAACTCGTCAATGCGCTGGCGCCCGCCGAACGCAAGATCGCGATGGTGTTCCAGTCCTACGCGCTCTATCCGCACATGGACGTGCGCAAGAACATGACCTTCGGCCTCAAGTTCACCGGGGTTGCGCCAGCGGAGCGCGAACGCCGGGTCGCCGAGGCGGCGCGGATGCTGCGGCTCGAGGCGCTGCTTGGACGCTACCCCCGCGACCTCTCCGGCGGGCAGCGGCAGCGGGTGGCGATCGGCCGGGCGATTGTGCGCGAGCCCGACGTCTTCCTGTTTGACGAGCCGCTATCCAATCTCGATGCGGCGCTGCGCGTCTCGACCCGGGTCGAGATCGCCCGTCTGCACCGGCTGTTGGGCGCGACGATGGTCTACGTCACCCACGACCAGATCGAAGCGATGACGCTTGCCGACCGCATTGTGGTGATGAACCACGGACGGATCGAGCAGGTCGGCAAGCCGCTCGAACTTTATTATTCGCCCGCGGACCTGTTTGTCGCTGGATTCATCGGCTCCCCAGCGATGAACTTCTTTCCGGCTGCGGTCGAAAGCGTCGAGGGCGGCAGGGCGCGGATCGCCGGCGACTCGGTCGCCCCATTCGTTCTCGCCGCCGGGCCGCTCAAGCCCGGCGCAGCCGTCACCATCGGCGTGCGCCCCGAGCACCTGACGCCTGCCTCCGAAGGCGACTTCGCAACTGCCGGAGTGGTGGAACTCGTCGAGCGGCTGGGCGAAGCCTCGTACGCCCATGTGCGGCGCGCCGACGACAAGATGACAGTCGCCGAAATCCGTGGCCGACAGACCCCGCCGCCCGGCGAACGGGTGCAATTGTCCGCGCCTGCCGCGGATATTCACGTGTTCGATGCGGACGGTCGCCGGGTCACGACTGGAGCTTGAGCGCCTCAGACGTAGCGCCGACCTAAGCCGAGCGAGCACCTCCTTTCCCAACGTTTTCACCGCACTACCGAAGCGTTTCGCATATGCAAAATCGAACATTTCAACCGAAAGACTGTGGGTCTTGACACCTGCGTCCGTTGCGTTATTGAACTGAGTTCACGGACCGGCATCTGTTAAATTCGGCAGTAAGCTCGGTCGGTGAATGCAAAACGTGACCCGTTTCGTGGGTTATGGGTCGAGACGGGTGCGCGACATGTCGACTTGGATTGCCTGTTGTGACGGCCGCCAAGCCCGACGCGGAGGCGCGCGGAGGTAGCCTCCGCTTGCCGATGTCGGCCGAATTGCAAAATCGGGCTGGGAACGGATCGTGGTCAAAAACTGCAATCAAATCGATATCTCACTGGGAGGTCGTTTGCGTGAAAAACGGACCTCCACCGGATGGTCCCAAGAGCAACTGGCCGAAAAACTGCAAATAGATCCCAAGGATGTCTACGCGTACGAAACAGGCTCAAAACGGATTAGTGCGGATCGGTTACTTCGTCTTTCCAAGGTCTTGCGGGTGAAGCCAATATATTTTTTCGGTTTTGACGATGACCATCGGCCAGCAAAGCGGGATGGAGCGCTTTTGACTCTGCCTGATCAAGGACTGCGCCTGCACCGGGCGTTCATTGGCGTCAAAAGCCCTGCCCTGCGCGAGGCCATCGTCTCGCTGGTGATTGAACTGGCGCGAAACGAGACAGCTTTGTAGCGCAGTCGTGCGAGCGACTGCGCTGCAAAGAAGCCAAAACTTCGCCGGCGTGTTTGGCGACGCCAGCGAATATCGGGTTACGCCGCGAAAGCGAGCTCTCTCGGCTCGGGGGACCAGTTCTTTCGGCTGGATGACCGAGCCTTTGATTCCGACCGCGTTGCGGATTGATTGCAACGGGCCTTCGCCGGTGTCGAACAGTCCAGCATAGCACATGGTGTCGCCAATTCGACGGGGCTTACCGACGATCTGGGGGTTGCAACCCGCCGCTCTGAGGACGCGAAAAATTCTGGCGTCAAACACAGAAACGATCTGGGTCAGACCGGCAATGATCGCCACTTCGCCAATGCCGGCAAGCAACTCTCCGAGCGCGAGATTCACGCCGTTCTTGCTGCGCTCAGGCTGCCCGTCCGCGGCGACGGCACAGATTCGCGAGCTCTCCCAAATCGTCGCGCTTTCTATGAACTCATCCTCGCCGAGCAAGCACGGAAAGACATCGCGCAACATGTTCGGGCCAGTTGTCGGCAGTAGACGCAGAGACCCCCAGTACGCTCCGGTATAAGGATCTACAGATATTAAATATAGTGGATTTTCATCGTCGAAAACATCCCGCTCACGCCCATCTTTCACCGTTACTTCCCAACCGAGCCGCTCAGAAAACACGCTCGCCCTGTTGCGGAACATTGCATCCATTTCTCTCGGAAACAACGACGACCGCGTCCCCTCGATAACTTTCAACATCGCCAAATCTCCCTTTTTGCGAGACGGCCATGTTAACCACATCCTACGAGGTTGCAATTCCTCTAGACTGTCGAGTTGACAAGCCCCGGAATCAACGCAGCGCCTTCTGTGGGATTACTCCGGTCGCAATTGCGACGGCGACGGCGTGAGTCAAATTGATACAATTCAATTTATGCCGTGCAGTATCGAGATAGCTCTTAACGCTACCAAAAGATATATTTAATATATCAGAAATATCCTGATAAGTCTTACCTCGCGCAGCCCAGATGAGGCATTGTTCTTCTCGTTTTGACAATTTGACCAGCGGAGTAACTAATTTTAGATTAACACTGGCGGCAGAATCAATGAGAACTGAGATCAATTGAAGTTTTACCATATTACTTGTTTTGAATTCTTCCCATTCTTGCCTTGAATGGTTACTCGAGAACGACACAACCGCGTAGGCGCCTCGCCGATTTCGCACTGGGATCGATATACCGTTTCGACCAACGCCGTAACTCAACGCATCCATGAAAAACGCTTGAACGACCGGGTCATCGCTCGCCAATTCCTCCCAGTCAAAGGGAAGCACCGCCTTGCTTCCCTTCGCCATGACCGGATCAATGAGCACGTACTGCTTCTCGAAGTAGCGATGCTGCCATCGCACCGAGTATGTCACGATCGCGGCGAGCAGGCTCGCATCAGCGCTTTTATCAGGCGACAACCGTAAATACGCTATGTGACAGACACCTATCTCGGCTGCTATTGTTTTTAGCGTTTCCTCCAGATCTTGCTCGGAATAGCCAAGTATCGTATCTGTGAGTTTTACCGCCGCCGAGTCGATCGTGAAGGTCATCGGCGCTAGCCATAGACGTCGTAGATTAGTTTTTGAGAGCGGCAGACAGAGCTTCGTCGCGGGCATAGTCGACGATTGATCCGACTGCGGGGTCAATCTTCCCGGTCACTTTTGCGCACAGGTCGATGAGATCGATGCAGATCGCCATCAGCCGACAGGCCTCGGAATGTGTCAGGCCGACGTTTTCGCGGTTCGCCTTTGATGGTCTTGACCGTTCGTATAGCATTGTCGGCTCTGTGGACATCTACGCCTCCCGCCCAAATTGCAGCGTCGCCCTGTCACTTATCTAACATGAAACTGCCATGACAAGCAACAAATATGTGGAGGAGGAAGAGAGAACAAGGCTCGGACCCCCCATAACACCCCGGTTTAGCTCTCTAAGCAAGGGAGTATTTCCACAGAAAGTTTACACTCGACTCAAGACGGCGGCGGCCATCCGCGGGCTACACCAGATGAGGCCCGGGATCTGAGGTCATTAACGAGAGAGCGGCGGCATAGCGTTCGCGCAATGAGTGGCTTTCAATGGATCGAGGGCGTTGGCGGCGAGATCATCGCCGACGGCAAACGCTTGGAGGCGGTCGCTTATGGCCCGCCGCCGGACCAGGCGCCGACGATTGTCATGCTGCATGAGGGGCTCGGCTGCGTCGCGCTGTGGCGCGACTTTCCGGCGAAGCTCGCGGCGGCGACCGGTCACGGGGTGTTCGCCTATTCGCGCGCCGGCTACGGCGGGTCCGAGCGCATCGATCTGCCGCGCCCGCTCGACTACATGAGCCGCGAGGCGCGCTTCAGCCTGCCCGTGGTGCTCGAGGGGATCGGGCTCGAACGCGGGATGCTGCTCGGGCACAGCGACGGCGCCTCGATCGCGGCGATCTACGCCGGTGAGCATGCGGATGAGCGGATCAAGGGCCTCGTCCTGATGGCGCCCCACGTGTTCACCGAAGAGATGGGCCTCGCCTCGATCGCGGAGGCGCAGCGCGCTTACAAGACGAGTGACCTGCGCGCGAAGCTCGCCAAATATCACGCCCACGTCGACAACGCCTTTTGCGGCTGGAACGGCGCCTGGCTCGATCCCGGCTTCAAGGCCTGGAATATCGAGGACGCGGTCGGCCGCTGGCGTGCGCCCGCGCTGCTCATCCAGGGCGCGGACGATCAATACGGAACAATCGCCGCAAATCCGCGCCATCGAGGCCCGCTCGCCCGCCCCCGTCACGAGCCTCATTCTCGAAGCCTGCCGTCATTCGCCGCAGATCGACCAGCCCCAGGCGACGCTCGACGCGATCGCCGGATTCTGCGCCGAAGTTACCGCGGCGGAGGCGAGCCTAAGCCCAACGAAATCGCGGCCGCCATCCTGACCGCCCTGCTCTACGAGCGGGAGGCGCTGACCAGCACTGCGTCCGGCTTGTAAAGCGCCGGGAACAGCCGCTTTAGGTTGGCGATCTTCGGCAGGTCGTTAAAGACGATGTAGGGATAGCCGGGGTTGTTCGCCAGGAAGTCCTGGTGATAGTCCTCGGCGCGATAGAAGGTCTTGCCCGGTTCGATCGTGGTGACGACGGGCGCGCCGAACACATGGCGCCGCATCGAGTTGCGCGATATAGGCCTTCGCCACCCGCGCTTGTTCCTCGCTCGTCGGGAAGATCGCCGAGCGATATTGCGTGCCGGTGTCCGGGCCCTGGCGATTGAGTTCGGTCGGGTCATGCGCGACCGAGAAATAGACCTGCAGGATGCGCCCGTAAGTGATCTTGCGCGGATCGTAGGTGATCTGCACCAATTCCGCGTGGCCCGTGTTGCCGTTCGAGGTCATCTCGTAATGCGCGGTCGACTTGTCGCCGCCGGCATAGCCGGAGACAGCGTTCGTCACGCCTGCGACATGCTGAAAGACGCCCTGCACGCCCCAGAAACATCCCCCCGCAATCACCGCGGTTTCGGACGTCTTGCCGGCCGCCTGCTCGTCGACGGTCGGCGCCGGCACATTGCGCGCCTCTTCGGCCGTCGATCGGGTGACGAAAAAGGCGGCTGTGGAGAGGAGCCCGATCAGAACGAGGACGGGAAAAGAAGAGCCTCTTTTGAAGGACGAGATCATGGCCCTACTCCATACCTGCCAATAGCGAATCATTGAAACGCGCTCCGGATAAGCCGCCACTATGGCGTCGACGCGACACTGCGCTTCATCTCACGCACTCGTGTCATCACACTTGCGAGAGCCTCGCTCTTCTCGTGATTACGCTCGCGAAGGCGCTCTGTTACAGGGCGAACGTCTTAACCAAAGGTAAACGCGTAAGCCTGCACGTCGGGATCAAGAAACTGGATCGAAAACGTGTGGTCCATGATCGGCCCGCTCTGGCGGACGAGCTGGTAGAGCCGGTGGTCGGTCACCACGCCTTCGCCGTCGGCGTTGACGTCGGCGCCGTGGCTTTCGCCGGGCGCTGCGCCGTCGACCGTCACGCGGAAGCGCACCGGCTTGCCGTCGGCGCTCGGCCCCAGCACCAGGTGAAGGTCGCGCGCATGGAAGCGAAAGGAAATCGCGCCGTCGGTCTTGTTGAGCGTCGCGGACTGGCCGCCGACCGTCCAGTCGCCGGAGAGGCCCCAGTCGTTGAGACGGCTGAGATCGCCGGTCGAATAGACATGGGGGCTGTCGCCGACCGCGCCGCCCGGCGAAGCGAAATTCTCCGACCGGGCAAAGCCGATGTAGGTCTCGGGCGACTTGACGTCGGCGGCGTCGGAGGCGGCCTCGGCGCCCGTCGCGCTGACGGAAACCATGTCGACGGGCAGGTTGCCCTTGCCGGCCTCGGCCAGGAGTTGCTGGATCACCTTCTCGGACTCGGCGTAGTCGCCCTCGCCGAAGAAGTGGTGGCGAATTTGGCCCTTGGCGTCGATGAAATAGTCCGCCGGCCAATATTCGTTGTTGAAGGCGCGCCAGATCGCATAATCGTTGTCGATCGCGACCGGATAGTCGATCTTGAGCTTGGCGACAGCCTGCTTGACGTTGCCGATATTCTTCTCGAAGGCGAATTCCGGCGCGTGCACGCCGATCACCACGAGGCCCTGATCCTTGTACTTCTCCGCCCAGGCGCGGACATAAGGGATCGAGCGCAGGCAATTGATGCAGGAATAGGTCCAGAAGTCGACCAGCACCACCTTGCCCTTGAGCTCAGCAGGGGTGAGCGGCGGCGAGTTCAGCCATTCGACGGCGCCGGACAGCGACGGCAGCGAGCCTTCGACCGGCAAAGCTTTGGACGCGGGGGCTTCCGCCGCCTTCATCATCGCCGCCGGATTGCCGTTCATCGCCATGGTGGGCGCGTTGGCGCTCATCATCATCGACGGATTGGCGCTCATCATCGCGCCGCCGCTTCGGGCATGACGACCGAGGATGAGGGCTCAGCGCCGTCCTGGCCGGCCGGCTTGCCAGTCATCGCCATGGTCGGCGCGTTGGCGCTCATCATCATGGAGGATTGGCGCTCATCATCGCGCCGTCGGGCATCACGACCGAGGATGACGGCTCAGCGGCGACCTTCCCGCCAGGTGCATGGAAGCGATCGACGAGGCTCTGCTCGAGCGACGCGGTGTTGGCGAGCGAGATCTGGGTCAGGAACCCGGTGTCAACGCCAAAGAAAATCGCCACGACCGCGACCAGCACCGCAGCGCCGAGGCCGCGCCGCACCCATTCGCCGGCGCCGAGCGAGCGCTTCATCGCGGTGAAGACCCGGCCGCCGATGAGCAGCGCCAGCGCCAGCGACGTCGCCGCGCCCGCGGCATAGGCGAGCAGCAGGAAGGTCGTCTGGACGTTGGCGCCCTGGAGCGCCGCTCCGGTGAGGATGAGGCCGAGCACCGGCCCGGCGCATGGCGCCCAGAGCAGGCCGGTCGCGATTCCGAGCAGCAAGGAGGGCCAGACGCTTCCGGCATTCTCGTTGCGGTCGGCGGATTCCGAAAGGCGTCCGCCAAGCGCGACCAGCGGCCGCGTCAAGCGGTCGGACAGTTCCGGAAAGAGCAGCGTGACGCCAAACAAAGCCAGAAGCGCGATCGCGATGTAGCGGCCATATTCATTGGCCTGCACCGCCCAGCCGCCGCCCACCGCCGCCAGCGTCGCGACGACCGCGAAGGTCAGGCCCATGCCAAGCAGCATCGGCAAGCCGCGGCGCAGGAACGGCTGGTCGGCGCGGGCGAAAACGAACGGCAGCACCGGCAGGATGCAGGGGCTGGCGATGGTCAGCACCCCGCCAATATAGGCTAGCGCAAAGAGAAGCATCGGGTCGCCTGTCGCCTCAGGCAGTCGCCGGCTTGAAGGTCAGCGCCACGCCGTTCATGCAATAGCGCAGGCCGGTCGGCTTCGGTCCGTCGTTGAAAACGTGGCCAAGATGGCCCTCGCATCGATGGCAGCTCACGGCCGTGCGGCTCATGCCCCACGAATGGTCCGTGTGCTCGTCGACCGCCTTCTCGAGCGGCGCCCAGAAGCTCGGCCAGCCGGTGCCGCTGTCGAACTTGGTCGAAGATGAGAACAGGTCGGAACTGCAGCCCGCGCAGGCGAAAACGCCCTTCCGCTCCTCATGCAGAAGCGCACTGGTGAAAGGACGCTCGGTTCCTTCCTTGCGCAGAACCGCATATTGATCGGGCGTCAAAGTCGAGCGCCAGTCGGCGTCGGTGCGGACGATATGGGCCTCCTGGGCTCGCGCGCCCCCGGGAGCCAAGAGATTTGCGCTTGCGATCGCGGCCAAGCCGCTCAAAGCCGTTCGACGCGTCAACATGACTTAACCTCCTTGATCTTGCGGTCCTGCGGGAGTCTTCCGTGCTCGCAACGCTATACGTCCAGAAAAGGGATCGGTTACAGGACGGGTTCAAAATTCTTTGAACCATGGACCGGGCTGCCCTAGGGCCGCGCCTCGCCCGGGAGTTGACCCGAGGCTGCCTGCCGCTCAATCATATTCCTTTCGTCTCCAATCAACAAACCCGGGCCGCTCCACCATCACCGGCGTTGGTCTCGCTCGCCAAAGAGGAAACACCCATGGCCGCCATTAATTCGGTCGCCGATCTTTCGATCGAAGGCGAGGTCGCGCTGGTCACGATCAATTCCCCGCCGGTGAACGCGTTGTCGCAGGCCGTCCGAGACGGTCTCAAGCGAGGCGTCCAAGCGGCGGAAGCGAACGGCGCCGTCAAGGCGATCGTCCTCATCTGCGATGGGCGGACCTTTATCGCCGGCGCCGACATTTCCGAGTTCGGCAAGCCGTTCGCGCCACCCGCCCTTCCCGAAGCGCTCGACGCGATGGAGAACGCCTCGAAGCCGGTCATCGCGGCGATCCACGGCACGGCGCTCGGCGGCGGGTTCGAGGTTGCGCTGACGGCGCATTACCGCATCGCCGTCCCATCGGCGAAATGCGGCCTGCCTGAGATCAAGCTCGGCATTATCCCCGGCGCCGGCGGCACGCAGCGCCTGCCGCGCCTCATCGGCCCCGAGAAGGCGCTCGACGTCATTTTGTCCGGAACGCCGTTTGGCGCGCGCGAGGCCAAGGAATGGGGCGTCGTCGACGAGCTCGCCGAGGAAGGAAAGCTGCGCGAGTCTGCGATCGCCTACGCCCGGCGCCTGATCGCCGAGAAGGCGCCGCTGAAGAAGGTGCGCGACCGGTCTCGACAAGCTCGAGCCGGCGCGCGGCCATCCCGAGATCTTCGAGGCCATCCGCAAAGCCAATGCGCAGAAAGTTCCGCGGCTTCGAAGCCTGGGAGAAAGCGATCGAATCGGTGAAGAACGCGGTCGACCTGCCGTTCGACGAGGGAATGGCCAAGGAGCGCGCCTTGTTCGCCGGGCTGCTCGGGACCACCCAGTCCA
The DNA here is from genome assembly GCA_963743265.1 of uncultured Alphaproteobacteria bacterium. Classification (GTDB taxonomy): domain Bacteria; phylum Pseudomonadota; class Alphaproteobacteria; order Rhizobiales; family Beijerinckiaceae; genus Roseiarcus. The sequence continues at coordinate 196,285 of CAVUPE010000012.1, forward strand.
AGGCGCAGCGGTACGTCTTTTTCGCCGAGCGTCAGGCCGCCAAGGTCGCCGACATCCCCGCCGATACGCCGACGCAAAAGATCGCCAAGGTCGGCGTGATCGGCGCCGGCACCATGGGCGGCGGCATCGCCATGAATTTCCTCTCCGCCGGGATCCCGGTCACCATCGTCGAGACCTCGAAGGAGGCGCTCGACCGCGGCGTTTCGATCATGCGCCGGAATTACGAGAACACCGCCAAGAAGGGCCGCCTGACAATGGCCGAAGTCGAGGAGCGAATGGGAAGGCTGTCGCCGACGCTCGACTTCAATGTTTTGGCGGACGCTGACCTGGTGATCGAAGCCGTGTTTGAGGATATGGAGCTCAAGAAGAGCGTCTTCGAACGGCTGAACTCGATCGCCAAGCCCGGCGCGATCCTCGCCTCAAACACCTCCTACCTCGACGTCGACGCTATCGCGGCGAAGACCAAGCGGCCGGAAGATGTGCTCGGCATGCATTTCTTCTCACCCGCCAACGTGATGCGCCTGCTCGAGATCGTGCGCGGCGAAAAGACGTCAAAGTCCGTGCTTGCGACCGATCACTCAGCTCGCGCCGAAGATCGGCAAGGTCCCTGTCGTCGTCGGCGTCGCCCATGGCTTCGTCGGCAACCGCATGCTGGCTCAGCGCCAGCGCGAGGCGCAGAAGCTCATTCTCGAAGGCGCGACGCCGTGGGACGTCGACCGGGTGATAGTCGACTTCGGCATGCCGATGGGACCATTCGCGATGAGCGATCTTGCCGGCCTCGACATCGGCTGGTCGGCCGCGACCTCGAAGCGCTCGACGATCCGCGAAATCCTGTGCGAAGAGGGCCGACGCGGCCAGAAGACCGGCGCGGGTTTCTACGACTACGACGAAGCGCGGACGCCCAAGCCTTCGGCCAAGTGTCGAGGGGATCATCCGCGAGTTCGCCAAGTCGAAGGGTGTCGAGCAGCGCAAGATCAGCGACGCCGAAATCCTCGAGCGCTGCATCTATCCGATGATCAACGAAGGCGCGAAAATCCTCGAAGAGGGCAAGGCCCAGCGCGCCTCCGACATCGACATCGTCTGGATCAACGGCTACGGCTGGCCGGTCTATCGCGGCGGCCCGATGTTCTACGCCGATACGATCGGATTGAAGACGGTGCTCGCCAAGCTCAAGGAGTTTCAGGCCAAGTTCGGCGACGACTTCAAGCCGGCGGCGCTGCTTGGAGAAGCTGGCGGCGGAGGGCGGGACGTTTACGAAGACATGACCCAAGCACCCTCATCCGGCGCTACGCGCCACCTTCTCCCCGAGGGAGAAGGGGTGCTGAACGCTGGCCACTCGAAGCCCCTTCTCCCTCGGGGAGAAGGTGGCGCGCCGAAGGCGTGACGGATGAGGGTAAACCTAGTGAACCTTAAGCAAGTGACTCGATAAACTCGGAGACCCATCATGCGTGAAGCCGTCATCGTCTCCACCGCGCGCACCCCGATCGGCAAGGCGTATCGCGGCGCGTTCAACGATACGCAGGCCCAGACGTTGGGCGGCCATGCGATCGCGAACGCGCTTCAGCGCGCATCTGTCGATCCCGGCGAGGTCGACGACGTGGTGATGGGCGCAGCCCTCCAGCAAGGATCGGAGGGAGGCAACGTCGCGCGACAGGCGCTGTTGCGGGCGGGACTTCCGACCAGCGTCGCCGGCATGTCGGTCGACCGGCAGTGCGCCTCTGGCCTCATGGCGATCGCCACCGCCGCGAAGGAGATCGTTGACGACGGCATGAGCGTCACCATCGGCGGCGGCCTCGAATCCATCTCGCTGGTTCAGAACGACAAGATGAACCGTTATCGCGCTCAGGACCCCTGGCTCGTCGAGCATCGCGACGACCTCTACATGACCATGCTCGAGACGGCCGAGATCGTGTCGGAGCGATATCAGGTGACCCGCCAGCGGCAGGACGAATATGCGCTGCAGTCGCAACAAAGAACCGCCGCGGCCCAAGCCGCCGGCCGGTTCGACGCCGAGATCGCGCCCTTACCCAGCGTGATGAAAGTCGCCGACAAGGCGACCGGCGCCGTCTCGGACAAGCCGATCACATTGAAGCAGGACGAAGGACCGCGCGCCGACACGACCTTGGCTGGCCTTTCGGCGCTGAAGCCGGTTTTCACCGAGGGGCAGCGGGTCAAGGCCGGCTCCTTCATCACTGCCGGCAACGCCTCGCAGCTTTCCGACGGCGCGAGCGCTTGCGTGTTGATGGACGCCAAGCTCGCGAGTCAGCGCAACCTTGAGCCGCTCGGGATCTATCGCGGCATTGCCGTCGCCGGCTGCGACCCGGACGAGATGGGCATCGGCCCGGTGTTCGCCGTGCCGAAGCTCCTCAAGGCGCATGGCCTCAAGGTGGACGACATCGGCCTCTGGGAACTCAACGAAGCCTTCGCAGTCCAGGTCATCTATTGCCGCGATCGGCTCGGCATCGACAACGACAAGCTCAACGTGGATGGCGGCGCGATCTCGGTCGGCCACCCTTACGGCATGAGCGGCGCGCGCCTCACCGGCCACGCGCTGATCGAGGGCAAGCGGCGCGGCGCGCGCTATGTGGTGGTCACGATGTGCGTCGGCGGCGGCATGGGCGCGGCCGGACTGTTCGAAGTCGCCTGAACCTTACGGGCGACGCTCGCGTGGCTGAATCGAACCCCATGGCGCCGCTCGCGGCCTTTCGCGGGCAGAAGCCTCCGGCGCCGGCGTGGTTCGAACGCGTGATCGCAATCGAGCCCGACCGGTCGTTCGTCGCCGTCGATGGCGCGCAGGTCGAGACCCTTGTCTGGGGCGAGCGCGGCAAGCCCGGCCTCATATTCCTGCACGGCGGCGCCGCACACGGGGACTGGTGGAGTTTCATCGCGCCGTTCTTCGCCCGCGAGCGGCGCGTTGTCGCGCCGTCCTTCACCGGCATGGGGCGATCGGATTGGCGGCCCGCTTATGATTTCCGCCAGTTCGTCCGCGAAGCGCGAGAAGCGGCGCGCGAGGCGGGGGCATACGACGCCGGACCGCCGGTCGTCGTCGGCCACTCTTTCGGCGGACGCATCGCAGCCGGGCTCGCGCATGATTTCGGCGACGAGCTCGCCGCGGCGGTGATGGTCGATCCGCCCTTCTTCGCGCCGCAGAACCAGCGCAGCCCCTCCCCTCCCCGCGCGACAACGCGGGAGCACAGCGTGCGGCCCTCGCTCGAGGCGATCATCGCCCGCTTCCGTCTCGCCCCGCCGCAGGCTTGCGACAACTTGTTCATTCTCGACTTTATCGCGCGCCGCTCGGCGCGAAAGGCGGTCGGGGCCGACGGCGCCCCAGGCTGGTCATTGAGCTTCGACCCGCATTTCTGGGAGAAGTTCGGACGGCTCGATCCGGTCGCGATGGTCAAGGGCGCGCGTTCGCCGCTCGCGATCATCCGCGGCGGCAAGTCCCAGCTCTTCCAGCCCGATGACGCGGCCTATCTCCTAAGCCTCCTCGCGCCCGGCTCTCCCTATGTCGAGATCCCCGAGGCCGAGCATCATGTGATGATCGACCAGCCGCTGGCCTTTGTGGCGGCGCTCCGCGCGCTGCTCGCAGCCTGGCCGGCGGCGAAGGCGGGGTAAGCACCGCAGCACTTGGCGGCAGTCGACGTGGCGCCGCGCCGATCACTGCCTCGACCAAATCAACCTGAGTATTATTATCCATTGTCGTCTGAGCTGTGACGTGTCTCACTGCGCACGCTACCATCCGCGCATAGAACCTCAGTTCTCTTCCGCATCGGGCGCAGACCGGATTTTTTGATTGCTGAAACGAACAAGGGGGGAAATCTGATGACCATGCCGCAACCGAATGATGGCCTGAAGGGTCTTGCCCCGGTCGAGCCCAGGAAGCCTGTCGGGATCATGCCGAACAGGCAGCATCAGACGTTTCACGGCTTCATGACCGGCGCTCCTTACGAACTCGCCATCGTCGAGTTCGACGATCAGGGGCGATGTTACGACCGCGGACAGATGGACGGCGTCGCCCAACGGCTTCAGGCGCTGGCGCCGGACAATTCGCAGACGGGGCAGGACGTGATCCTTGTCGTCTTCGTGCATGGTTGGCAGCACGACGCCCGCTCCGACGACGACAATCTGACCGCCTTCCGCGCGCTCCTGAGCGAGACGGTCGCTTACGAGAAAAAGCACGCGTCCGCCGGCGTTGCGCCGCGTCCCGTCCTTGGCGTTTTCGTCGGCTGGCGGGGCCTCTCGGATTTCGGCTTAGGCGACGTCGTCGCCGACGCGACGTTCTGGACCCGGCAGGCGGCTGGACTCCGCGTTGCGGTGGGTTCCGTGCGGGAGTTGTTCGGGCGGCTGCGCCATTATCGCAACCGCCAGCAAAAGCGCGGCGGAAATCCGCTCCTGGTGATCGTCGGCCACAGCTTCGGCGGCATGATCGTCTTCTCCGCTCTCGCGCAATCGCTGATTCAAGCGGCGTCGGCGCCGGTTGGAATGGTGACGCCGGAATTCGCAGACCTCGTGCTCTTGGTGAATCCAGCGATCGAAGGCGCGCGCTACATCCCGATTTACGATCTTGTGACCAGCGCAGCCTTCAAGGCGCGCACAACGAAGCAGCTTCCGGTCTTCATCTGCGCGCAGGCTGAGAATGACCAACCGGTCGGCACGGTGTTTCCGCTTGGCAACGCCCTCCACGCGATCGACGAATCAACGATCGGCGACTTGGAGAAGTGGTGCGTCACCCACGCGTTCGGCTTCGTGCCTGGTTTCCGCACCCACAAGTTGGCTGGCCCGACCGCCGATCAGCCCTTCGCGCTCGACCCGCCTGGAACGATGCAAGCCAACCCATTCTGGATGGTCGGCGCGGCAAAAGAGGTGATCGACGGGCACGGAGGCATCTGGCAAACGCCGTTTCTTCAGTTTATCGCGAGCGTCGTATTTCAGCACGTGCAAGCCTCGAAGAAGGGCACGGGCGGCCTCACGGCGTCCGTCGCGCCGAGCGCAGGAGGCGAGCCCGCGGGCGATCTCGCGTCGTTCGCGAAATCCCTCGGTCCGATCAGAATGCCTAAACCTTGATGGCGCGTCTCAAGCGGTCAGAGCCTCAAGGGACGAGTTCCGCCGTTCGTAAGTTCGCTCGCGATCTCAAGAAATAGTAACCCATTCGCGATGAGGCCAGCGACCGCGAGAACCACAGCAAGGGGAAGCATGCGTCCCCATATCCCAAGCAAAAGGGCCGGCGCCACCAGGGCGATGAAGACCAAGCCAAACGGGACAATGGCCGCAAACTCCATTCCGTCGCCCATCGGATTGGCGTTCACGGCGATAAGCCGAAAGGTATAGATCCAATAGGCCGTTTGCGCGCCCGCCACGGCGAGGATGAAACGGCGCGACAGTCGGCGATACGCGGGGCCTCCCGCAGACTTGTCCCCCACGCCCATGCCTCCTCCCTGCGGGTCTCGGGCCGGCTACTCCAGCCGCACCGTCACCGCATCCGACGCGCCCTTGGCGTCGGTCACCGACACGCGGGCGAAGCCGGCGCCGTCCGGCTTCCAGGCCGATTGCCGCCTGATCTCGGCTTCGCCGACCGGCGCGCCGTTGACGAACCAGGTGAATGGCGGCGCGCCGCCGAGCGCCTTCAAGGCTAGCGGATGATCCGGGGCGCCCTCCTTGAGGCCGAGGTCGATGCGGGCGCCGTCTGGCGGAAACGCGATCTTGAGAGACGCCGTCTCTGACGCCGAGGAGGTCTTGGGCGCGTCCTGCCGCAGCCGGCGCAGCGGCGGCGGCAGATCGGCGGTGACGCTGGCTCTCAAGACGCCCTTCGGCGCGGGGATCGACTCGATGCTCCGGCCCAGCCGCTCGAAAGCGTCGAACAGGATCGGCGCCGCCGCCTCGCGGCCGATGAGGCCCGGCGTCGGGCCATTGTCGGGACGCCCGACCCAGACTGCGATCGTGGTCCGCCGGTCGAAGCCGATCGCCAGCGCATCGCGAAAGCCATAGGACGTGCCGGTCTTGAAGGCGATCCGGCCTTTGAGCGCATTCGCCGGCGGCGGCGCATCGCGTAGGATGTCGTCGATGTAGTAGGCCGCGACGGGATCGGTCACCCGGCGCGCGCCGATGACCGGCGGCTGACCGTCGAGCCGCTCGATGAGGGGCGGCGCCTCGCCGCCGCGGGAAAAGCCGGCGTAGAGCCGCGCGAGATCGGTAAGCGAAATCCCGAGCCCGCCGAGACCGATGGCGAGGCCGATCGGCGTATCCTTCGGCAGCGCAATTTCGGCGCCGGCGCTGTGCAGCCGGGCAAGAAACGTGGCCGGGCCGACGTCGGCCAGAAGCTCAACCGCCGGGAGATTGAGCGACATCTGCAGCGCCTTGCGCGCCGTCACCGCGCCCTCATAGCCGAGATTGAAATTTTCCGGCGCGTAAGCCCCGTAGCGCATCGGCCGGTCGAACAGCCGCGTCTCCGGATGGGCGAGGCCCTGTTCGAAAGCCAGCGCGTAGATGAACGGCTTTAGCGCCGAGCCCGGCGAGCGCGGCGAGCGCGACATGTCGATCGCGCCGTCGCGCGAGGCGTCGTTGGTGTCGGCGGCGCCGACACGGGCGCGAATTTCGCCGCTTGCGTTGTCGATGACGACGATCGCGCCCGACAGCTTCGCGCCAAGCCGCGCGACGCTCTCTTTGGCCAGCGTCTCGAGCTTCGCCTGCAGGCGCGCATCGATCGAGAGCCTAATGACTTTGGAGTCTTTGTCGGCGGCGACAGCCTCCGCGGCGGCATGCGCCGCGAGCATTGGGAAGGCGAGGCGCGCTTGCGGAACGGGCTCGCGCTTGGCCGCCGCGGCGTCGGCGACGCTGATGAGTCCGCGCGCCGCGACGCGGTCGAGCACGCGGTCGCGCGCAGCACGCGCCGTCGCGGGCGACCGATCAGGCCGGCGCGCTTCCGGCGATTGCGGCAGCGCGACCAGCAATGCAGCCTCGGCAAGAGTCAGTCGCAACGGCTCCTTGCCGAAATAGGCGAGCGAGGCTGCGCGCACCCCCTCGAGATTGCCCCCAAAAGGAGCAAGCGTGAGATAACGGTCGAGCGTTCCCGGCTTGCCGACTTCGCGCTCGATCTCGAGCGCCCGCGCGATCTGCCGTAGCTTGGCGGCGATGGTGCGCTCAGGGCGCGGCTCGATGAGCCGGGCGACCTGCATGGGCAAGGTCGAGCCGCCCGACACCACATGGCCGCGCGTCAGCCATTGCGCGCCAGCGCGAACAAGAGCGCGAAGGTCGACGCCGTCATGTTGGTAGAACCGGTTATCCTCGTAGGCGACGAGCATTGCGACATAATGCGGATCGACGTCATGCGTGGTCGCCGGCAGGCGCCAGCGTCCGTCGGGCAAAGTGAAAGGCCTGAGCAGCCGGCCGTCGCGATCGACGACGATCGTCGAGCCTTCGCGCGACGCCGCAAGATCGAGCGGGCCGAGGCTCGCTGTGTAGCGCGTCCAGGCGAAGGAGGCGCCGAAGCCTGCCGCTGCTATGAGGGCGAGCGCGGCGGCGATGAAACGAAGATGAGGCGGTGAGGAAGGCGCGTCACGCCGCGCCCTCATCCCGGCGAGACCCTCATCCGTCGCGCCTTCGGCGCGCCACCTTCTCCCCGAGGGAGAAGGGGTTCTGAACGCTGCCGTTCGGCGCGAGACCGTGTCCCCCAGGAAAGGCGACGTTCAGCACCCCTTCTCCCTCGGGGAGAAGGTGGCCCGAAGGGCCGGATGAGGGCCTGGGGCGCCTCACTTCGCCTTCACCTCCAGCTCCCCAAAGGCGGTGCGGCCGTAGCGGTCGGGGTCGTACATGTCTTCGGCGGTGGCCGGTGGGTAGATGTAGCGGCCGGGGGCGACGGCGCGCACGACATAGGCCATGGTGATGAACGCTGATTGGCCGTCGGCGCGATCGAAGGCCGCGACGAAGCGATCGTCGCGATATTCAGTGTGCGTCGGCTCGACATCCTTGCTTAGCCAAGAGAAGGCTTCGACCGAGCCGCCATCGACCAACGCCGGATTGTCGATCTCGAGACCGGCTGGCAGCCTGTCGACGACGAGCAACCGAGCATAGCGCGCTTGCGCCTCTGTCACTTTGAGAGACACCACGACGCGCTCGTTCTGCGACATGCTTTGCAACGCGTCGAGTTTCGTCCCGTCGAGCTTGTAGAAGGATCGTTCGATCGCATAGCCCTTGGCGACCGCCGGGTCCGGCTCGATCGGCGCGCCGGAAACCGAGACGACGAGCTGTGCCGGATTCTGTCCGGCATTGGTGATCACGATCGACTGCCCGGAGAGCGTTGGCCCGCTCCAGCGGCGGTAAAGCGCGCCCTTGACCGGCTCGCCGTCGACGCGGAATTGCGCGAGGCTCGCATGGTCGGCGAGTCCCTCCGCGGCGAGCGTCATCCAGTTCATCTCCTGCGTGCTGAGAAACGAGCGCTCCGCCCTCGCCTGCTCGAGGACGGCGCCGGCGCGCGCGATCGCATCGCCCTGAATATTGCTGAGATTGGCCTCGCTGACGAGAGCGAGCACAGCCGCGGCGTCGCGCAGCCGGGAGCCATAATCCGGCCGCGAGCCCCCGTCGCGTTCAGCGTCGAGAGCCTTGAGCGCGGCGCCAAAGGCTCCGGCCGCGCGCGCCTGGTCGCCGAGCATCGCCAGCGCAGCCGCCAGCTGAGCCTTGGCAAGTGGACTCGTGAAAGCGTCGAGCTTGGCGTCCGTAAGATAGCGCAGATCGCCAATCACGGGGCGGCCATTGCGCGCGAGAACATAGAGCGCATACGCAATCGCCGCGGAATTGTCCTTGTTCGGCTCCGGCGTGTTGACGACCTCATTCCGCAGCCGGTCGAGCGCCTGATCGAACGCTTGCTGCGAGACGGCGAAATTGCGCTCGCGCGCGCGGGTCAGGAAATCGGTGACAAAGGCGTCGAGCCAGGGGTCCTCGTCATTGCTGTCGGCGCTCCACATGCCGAACGCGCCGCTCGCGCTCTGGCGGCTGAGCTCGCGCTCGATCGCCTGGTTGATCCGCCCGTCGAGATCGGGATCGACGCCAAGATGCTCGATCGAGGCGAGGCGGTTGACGTAAAGCAGCGGCATGGCGACGCTGACCGTCTGCTCCGAACAGCCGTAAGGGTAGCGCTGCAGCGCCGCGAGCAGAGCCGGCGCGTCGAGCGCGCCAAAGGGCGAGGCGGAGATCGCGATCGAGCCGGTGCCGGGGATGAAATCGGCAAGGAGATCGCCCGAGATGGTCTGGCTTGCGCCGCCCGGCAGGGGCGTCACCGTTCGCCGATAGGAGTCAGGCGCGCCGGATTCTATGCCGAGACGAAAATGCTGCGTCAGATCGGTCTTCGGGCCCGTAAGTCTCAGGTCAAGTTCGGCGACGCCAATGCCGGCTGCCGCAATCGGCATCGCCACTGATTTGCGTTGACGCAGGTCGAGCCGCACCGTCTTCGTCAGCGCGTCCGCGTCGGCGGTCAGCGGCCCGTGGATGTCGAGGTCGAGCTTGTATTCGCCAGCGTCGCCCTCGACATTGTCGATGTCGACATGCATTTCCGAGCGGTCGCCGACATTGAGGAAACGCGGCAGGGTGGCGGCGACGACGACCGAGTCGCGCACCGTCACGTCGGCCTGGGCGGACCCGACCTTGTCCTTCGACCAGGCGACAGCCGTCAGCCGCACCGAGCCGTTGAACGCCGGCAGGTCGAACGAGACGGACGCGTTCCCCTGGTCGTCGACCTTGACGACGCCGGAGAACAGCGCGAGCGGCTCCTGCGTCGGCAGATTGCCTTCGACGCCGCCGCTGGAATCGCCGCCGGTGTGGATGGCGCCCGCCTCGCCCTGCATGCCGTCGATCAGCATGCCCCAGAGATCGCGAATCTCGACGGGCAGCTTGCGCTGGCCGAAGAAATAGGCGCTCGGGTCAGGCGTTTTAAAGCCGGTCAGGTTGAGAATGCCGACATCGACTGCGGAGACGGTCACGCGCGCCTCCTCGCCCGGCGCGAGGCCGGCGAGATGAATGGGCAGCGTCATCGATTGGCGCGGCCGCGTCAGCTGCGGCGCGTCGAGCTTGACGTCGAGCGCGTGCGAGCCGCGATCGATGGCGAACCAGGCGAGCCCAAGCGCGCGGCCGGGCATGCGTTTGGCTCCAACGTCGAGCGGGCGATGGGTCAGCGCGACCGCATAGGCGCCGGGACCCCAATCGGCGCCGACCGGGAACGGGACGACGTTGTCGCCGGCGACGAGATCGACATCGATGAAGCGCTCGATTTTGTCGCCAACCAGCGCGACGGTCGCCTTGCCGGCGAAGGCGGACGCGATGCGCAATTTCGCCTCTTCGCCAGCCGCGTAGTTCGTCTTGTCGAGGGTCACCACGACATTGTCGGGGGTGTCGGCGCCGGCCGTTCCCGACCAACCCACGTCGAAGGCGACGCTCGTCTCCTCGCCGTCGAGCGTCTTGATGTCCAGCCGATGCGCGCCCCAGCCGACGCGGCCGGAAAACTTCGCAGGCGCGTCAGCGCCGATGTCGACCGTCCCGCTCGCGACGCGCTTCGACGACTTGACCGGCTCATAGCTCCAGCGCCCGTCGGCGTTGAACCACTGATAGTCGTTGGTCACCTGATAGAGCGACCACGCGGCGCCTTTGCGCGCGATCCGCGCGCCGTCCGGCGCGACCGCGATCGCCTCGAACGTCGCGACATCGCCGGCGCTCAACGAAGCGTCGAAGTCCTTCTTGACCCCAACCGTTACGCCTTTTGACCGCACGGGCAGCACGAGCGTGCGTTCGACCGTCCGTCCGCCCGGCTCGCCGACATCGACGATGAGCTTGGCCTGCAGCGGGCGCGTGCTCGTGCCCTCCGGCAGTTCGACCGAGAGGTCAGCATGACCTTTGGCGTCCGTCTGAACCTTGTCGGAAAACTGATTCTCGATGGTGGTGAAGTCGTCGTCGGCGAGGCCAGCGACATAGCCTGGAAAACCGGCGAGCTCCGCGCCTTCGACAACCTGCAGCCGAATGGCGCCGGTGACGTCGAGCCCGCTCGCCGGCGCGCCATAGAGAAACCGCGCGTCGAGCGAGAATTCGACGGGTTCGCCGGGAGCGATGACCGGGTTCGCCGGATGGAGAGTGAAATCGAGCCGCTCAGGAACGTAGTCCTGGAGCATGAACTCGACGTGGCCGATGCTGTCGCCCTTGGGATCGGCGTAAGCCTCGATCGACCATTTGCCCGCCGCCGAACCCGGCAGCAGCGGTATCGCGTAGGCGCGCCCGCCGAGGCCCTGGTCGGGCAGAGTCGCGCGTCTGTATTCGACGCCGTCCGGCCGTTTGACGACCAGCGTCAACGGCAAGCCGGATTTCGCCACGCCCTTGGCGTCGCGCAAGAGCGCGGTGGCGAACACGGTCTCGCCCGAGCGATAGACGCCGCGCTCGGTGTAGAGGAATGCGTCGAGGCCAGCGGGCGGATCGCGACCCGTGACGCCGCGATCGCTGAGGTCGAAGGCATTCTGAGCGAGGCTGAGAAAGCCGTAGTCGCCGGCGAGCGTGGCGACCAGGAGGCCGGGCGCCGAGCCGCCCTTGCCGCGCGAGAGACCGGGATCGAAGTCGACCCGCCCGTCGGCGCCGGTCGTCTTCGTCGCCAGCACTTCGTTGTTGCGCGCAACGAGCCTGAATTCGACGCCTGCGAGCGGCCCGGCGGTACCCAGAGATTGGACGAGCGCATGCACGCCGTCGTCGCCGGAAATCGCGGTCAGGCCGAGATCGGAAACCACCATCCATTGCGCCGCGAGCTGTACGCTCTCGTCGGCGCTGGCATCGGCGGGGTTCGTCGCGCCTTTCCACGGGCGCGCGGTGATGACATAGACGCCGGGCTCGAGCTTGCCGACCGCGTCGAGCACCGGAAAGTCGGTCACGACGTCCTCGTTGAGCGCCGAGGCGACATCCATCGTGCCGCTCCAGACTTTCGCTCCGTCCTGCGATGCGATCTCGTCCGCGCGCGACGAATCGATGGGTTTCAGAAAGTCGTCGCTGCTGACGGTCGCCAGCAGATTGCGGTCGCCGACGCGATAGACGTCGATCGAGACTTTCGCCGTGTTGACGGTGACCAGCGGCGCGCCCTTCTGACCCTGGCGCGGCAGCACATACGCCCGCCCAGCGAAATGCGCCTGCGGCGAGCGGTCGCGCACGTAGATCTCGTAGTCGGCGGACTTGAGCAGCGATTCGCCCACTGCCGAAGGCAGGCCCTGGCGCAGCACGATCGCGTAGCGCTCGCCGTGCTTGAGGCCCTCGACGCAGATCTGCTGGTCCTCGTTCGAGATCGCCGTCTCCGACGATCCGGACACCGCGACGTAGGGTGAAAAATCGGTCCGGCGCGCGAGCGGCTCGGAGAAGTTGAAGCAGACGCGAGGAAGAGCGGATTCGTTGTCGACCTTGTAGTCGAGAATGCGGAACCCGTGCTCGGCGCGCATCGCCTCGTAAGTCTTGCGCACGTCGACCGAGTCGTGGCGGTCGAGCGAGGCCTTCAGGGCGTCGAGCGCAGGGCGCCATTGTTCGTGACGCGCCAGCAGGTCGGCGAGGACGGCGAGCGCCGAGGCTTGCGCTTCTGGCGTCGTCGAATGCTGATAGGCGGCGTAAGCCGCGGTCGCGCCGCGGGTGACGAGGTCGTAGCGGTCGTTCGCCTTCGCGTCTTCGGCCGCAGCCGCAATCCCTGCGTAAGCGAGCCAATTGGCCGGGTCCTTGGGCGCCGCGGTGATCGCGGCTCCGGCAAGCTTTTCGGCGCTGGCAAAGTCGCCGCCACTGACCGCCCTGGCGGCCTCGGTCAACAATTGCTGCGGCGTCTTGCCTTTGACCTGCGAGCCGATCGCCGCCGTTGCGATGCGCAACGTCTCCGTGAGCCGCACGGCGTCGCTCGCCATGTCCTCGCGTGCAAACGGCTTGGTTTCCGCCGCGCCGGCAACGCCCACAAAAAGCACCAGAAGGACGGCGAACGAGCGCAGAGCGTGAAGCATGTCCAACCTTCAAATTGACGCGCAGGCGTCTCGTCGTGAATATAGCACGGTCGAAGCGTCCTTTACCAAGGCTGACTTGAGGATGTCCGACGCCTCGGAGAAACCATGAAGCGCGCGCCCGCCGGTCTGGTCTTCGCTGTGGGCTTCGGCCTCCTGTCTCCGATCGCCTCGGCCCAAGCGCCGCCGGCCGCGCCTTCCGCCGACGACGCCGCGATGGCGGCGCAGAAAGCTGCGTTCATGGGGCTGCCCGAAGCGACGCGCAAAGCTGCGCAGGAGGCGCTCGTCTGGCTTGGGCTTTACGTTGGCGTCAACGACGGCGACTTCGGCAAGCGAACCCGCGACGCGATCATCGCTTTTCAGACCAGCGTCAAAGCGCCCGCCGACGGGACCTTATCGGCGCCTGAGCTCAAGGCGTTGCTGGCAGCCGCCCAGAAGGCGCGCGACGCAGCGGGTTTCCAGGTCGTGAGCGACCCCAAGAGCCGCGCGAAGATCGGCGCGCCGGTCAAGCTCCTGAGCGCCCGAGGAGGCGCAAGGCTCGACTTCGCCGCGAATGCCGACGCTGACTTGGGCGCCCTCTACGCGCGTCTCTCCACGGCGACGCCCACCCGCAAGATTGCCTATAAGGCGATCAAGCCGGACGCCTTCTTTGTCGTCTCTGGTCAGGATGGACCCGTCAAGTTCTATACCCGCTTCGACAAGAACCCGAATGCGAACCCACCCTTGCGCGGCTTCACCTTCTCCTATCCGGCGTCACAGACCGCGACCCTCGACCGGGTCGCGATCGCGGTCGCCAACTCATTCGAGCCGTTCCCGGAATCCGCGGCGGCGCCGGCGGCCAGCGCGGGAAACAATGCTGCGCCTCCCACGCCAAGCCCGAGCCCGCCGCCCCCATCCATTCCACAGCCGGCCGCGACCGCGCTCGTCGTGGCGCCCGGCAAGGCGCTGACCGCGCTTAAGGCGAACGACTGCTCGAATCCGACTGTCGCGGGTAAGCCGGTGCGTATCGAGCGCGCCGACGCCGCGACGAGTCTCACGATGCTCGCCGGAGATTTCGCCGCGAACGGCGAAGCGCCCCGCTTTGGCGCGCCGGCGCAGGATCTCGTCGTCCTCGGGTTCGCCGGACAAGGCCTTACGGCAAGTCCGGCCTCGTTTGCCGGCGGCGAAGCGCGGCCGATCGTCACCGCTGCTTTGGACAAGGGCGCCAGCGGCGGACCGGTGTTCGATCGAAGCGGGGCGCTCGTCGGCATCGTCGCGCCGATCGCCGAGGAGCCCAAGCGCGTCGCCGGCCTCGCCCTCGCGGCCCCGCACGCCCTTATCGCGTCAGAGGCGGTTCGCGCCTTCCTCGGCGGTGGTGAGCCCACATCCGGGAGCTCCGCCTCACTCAGCGCCGGCGACATCGCCGCCCGCGAGAAGAAGGCGATTCTCGCTGTCTTTTGCCAGAAATAAGCGCGGCCGGCGCCTGCCGCTCAGTGCGGGAGACTCGGGATGATGCCGGGGAACACGTATTGCTGCAGCGCGACCAGAACGCCAAGGATCAGCGTCAGAATGATGCTGTGCCAGAAGGTGCGCGCGAACACGATCCCCTCGTGCCCGCGCAGATCCGTGACCGAGACGCCCGTCGCGATGTTCTGCGGCGAGATCATCTTGCCCATGACGCCGCCGGATGAGTTGGTCGCCGCGAACAGCACCGGATTGAGATCAAGCTGTTTCGCCGCCACCACCTGAAGGTTGCCAAACAGCGCATTGCCCGATGTGTCGCTGCCTGAGAGGGCGACCGCCACCCAGCCGAGGAAGGGCGAGAGGATGACGAACAACTTACCGACGGAGGCCACGCCAAGCCCGAGTGTGTAGGCCATGCCGGAATAGTTCATGAGATAGGCGAGGCCGATAATGAGACAGACGGTCAGGATGGCGATCCATGCCTGCTCAATCGTCCGGACGACGCACTGGAAAAAGTCCCCGACGCTCAGCTTGACCACGATCGCCGTGATGATCGCCGAGAGCAGAATCGCCGTTCCCGTGGCGAGAGGCTGGAAGGTCCACACTGCGGCATAAGGCTTATCGTTGTAGAGCGTGATCGAGACCGCCTTGTCGAGGCCGGGCCAGGGGATCGCTTGTTGACCGATCTTAAAGATCTCGAGCGTCGTCCATAATATGACGACCGCGGTCACGATGAGCCAGGGCAACCAGCCTTGCCACGGGCTCATGGCCGAACGCGTATGGAGGACGTTCGCCCCACCCTTCACCGCGAATTCCGGATCAGGCGCCGGCTTCCACGCCTGCAGGAACAAGAGCGTCACGATCAGCGAGCCGAGCGACGCCAGCACGTCGGTCAAAGCGTAGTTGATATAATTCGAGGAAATGAACTGACAGAGCGCGAATGAGCCGCCGGCGACCAGCAGCACGGGCCACAGCGCCTTCAGTGAGCGCACCCCGCCATAGAGTCCCATCACATAGAAGGGCAGCAACAAGCGCGATGAACGGCAGTTGCCGGCCGATCATGGCGCCAAGGGTCCCAGCGGGCAGTCCGGTGACCGCGCCAAGTGTGGTCACCGGGACGCCTAGCGCGCCGAACGCCACCGGCGCCGTGTTGAAGATCAACGTGAACACGAGCGCTTCGAGCGCCGGGAAGCCCACGAGGATGAGGAGCGACGAGGTGATCGCGACCGGCGTGCCGAATCCGGAGATGCCCTCGAGCAGCGCGCCGAAGCAGAAGCCGATCACCACGAGCACGACGCGGCGATCGTCGGGGAGATGGTTGAGAACCCACGCCCGAAAGGCGTCGAACCGTTTCGACTCGACCGCGATATTGTAGAGGAGAAGGGCGTTCACGACGATCCACATGACCGGCCAGAGGGCGAATACGACGCCGTTGGCGACGGAACTCAACGCGAGGTTAACCGGCAGGCTCCAGACGCCGATCGCGATGATCAGCCCGACGACCAGCCCCGCCAGCGACGCTTGCCACGCTGGCCGGCGCATGACGCCAAGGAGCACGAGAACGGCCGCGACGGGAAGCGCCGCCACAATAAATGAAAGCGGCAGACTGCCCGCGACCGGCGTCAGCAATTGTTTGAACACTTCTTAGCCTCCCCAGCCCGTCGGCGGACGAGCCACCCAACGATTCCCCGCGTACGACTCAGGCCTTAGCTGTTTTTCTTAAGGCGCCATGGCGGCAAATCAAGCTCTGGCCCGTCCGCAATAGCCGTCTAGCGGTTCACTAACCGTCCATATCCCATTTCTCGGCGCTGGCGCCGGCGAGTTCGCGCACCCGCTGCTCGTCGGCGCCGAAGGCGCGCGCGTCGCCTTCGTACACGATCCGGCCGTCGTCCAGCACATAGGCGCGATCGGCGATCTCGACCGCCGCGCGCACGTTCTGCTCGACCAGCAGGACCGAAAGGCCTTCGCGCCTCGCTGCGACAACGATCCTGAACACGTCCTCGACAATCAAGGGCGCCAGGCCCTGCGAAGGCTCATCGAGCATGAGCAGCTTGGGGTTCAGGAGCAGGGCGCGGGCGATCGACAACATCTCCTGCTCGCCGCCCGAGAGCTGCGCGCCCTTGTTCCCGCGACGCTCGGCGAGGCGCGGAAACGCCTCATAGACGCGGGCGACGGTCCACGGGCCGGGCCGCTCGACGGGCACCAGCAGGTTCTCGTCCACCGTCAGATTGGCGAAGATGCGCCGCCCTTCCGGCACGTAGCCGACGCCCGACTCAGCGATCCGGTAAGGAGGAAATCCGGTCACGTCCGCGCCGAAGACCGAAACCTTGCCGGTGCGCGGGCGGGTCAGGCCGATCAGGGTGCGCAGCGTCGTCGTCTTCCCCGCCCCGTTGCGGCCGAGCAGCGCGACGATCTCGCCCTCGCGCACTTCGAGGCTCACGCCGTGCAGGATATGACTCTTGCCGTAGAAGGTGTGGAGATCCTCGGCATTGAGCGCGATCATGCCGCCGCCTTGCCGAGATAGGCCGCCTGCACTTGCTCGCTGTCGGCGATTTCCTGCGGCGCGCCCTCCGCCAGCACCCGCCCCTCGGCAAGCACCATGATCCGGTCAGCAAGATTGAAGACGACGCGCATGTCGTGCTCGATCAGCATGATCGTCAGCCCTTCCTGCCGATGCAGCCGCCGGATGAGCCGGGCAATGTCATAGGTCTCCTGATCGCCCATGCCCGCGGTCGGCTCGTCGAGCATGAGCAGGCGGGGTCGCAAAGCGAGCGACATCATGATCTCCGCCGCCCGCTGGTCGCCATGCGACAGCGCGCCGGCGCGGACGTGGAACTTGTCGGTCAGTCCGCCCAGGCTCAGAAGCTCGGCGACGCGCGCCGCGACCGCCGCCCGCGCCTCCGCGCCAAGCCAGGGCCGGAGACGATAGCCGGACGCCACCTCGACCGCGACGCGGATGTTGTCCGCGACCGAGAGCTCTGGAAAGATCTCCGTGATCTGGAAGGTGCGGGACATGCCGCGCCGCACCCGCTCGTCGGGAGCGAGCGCAGCAACGTCGCGCCCCTCGAACCGGATCGAGCCCGCGGTCGGCGCGAACAGGCCGCTGACCAGATTGAAGAACGTCGTCTTGCCGGCGCCGTTCGGACCGATGATCGCGCGCAATTCGCCCGGCTCGATGGTCAGCGACACGTCGTCGATGGCGACCAGGCTGCCAAAGCGCTTCGATGCGCCCTCGACCTGAAGCAAAGTCACGCCTTCGCTCCGCTGCGCAGCATGCCCAGAATTCCTCGCGGAAAGAAGCGCACCACCAGCACGAACACGAGGCCGATCACCGACATCCAGTTCTGGGTGTGGCTCGAGACGTAATCCTGCAGCGCGACGAAAATCGCCGCGCCGATGAGCGGACCCCAGAACGAGCGCATCCCGCCCAGGACGGCCATGATGACGAAATTGCCTGAGAGGTCGACGCGAAGCGCGCGTGGATCGATGAAGTTGTTGAGCAGGGCATAGAGCGCCCCCGCCGCGCTCACAAAGAGGCACGAGATCACGAACGACAGCCAAACGTGAAACTCGATCGGCACGCCGAGAAACCGCGCCCGCCGTTCGTTCTCGCGAATGGCGATCAGAGAGCGCCCGAAAGGCGAGTTAAGAAGCATCGCCATCGCGCCGACGCAGATCGCAAAAATGGCGAGGGCGAAATAGTAGAAAGCCCTGTCGTTCTGAACAATGTCGAGCTCGGCGAAACCAAAATTGATCGGCAGACGGCGCCAGCCGGTGAGCCCGTCATCGCCGCCGGTCACTGCGTTCCAGCGGAAGGCGATGAAGTAGAAGACCTGGCCAAAGGCGATCGTCACCATGGCGAAATAGACGCCGCGCAACCTGATGATGAGCGCGCCAATGATCATCGCCGCGATTGTCGCGACGATCATGCCGAGCACGATGGCCGGGATCGATCCGATGCCCCAATACTTGATCGCCATCGCCGTCCCGTAGGCGCCGAGCCCGAAATAGGCGGCATGGCCGAACGAGAGCACCCCGGTGAAGCCGAGCAGGAAGTTGAGCGACATCGCCGCCAGCCCCATGACCACGATGCGCGTGGCGAGTTCGGTGTAACCGCCGATCGCGCTCATCCAGAAGGGCGCGAAGAGGAGGATGAGGCAGACGGCGACATCGATGCCGCGAGCGCGGACCGCGTTCAATGGAGCCTTCCCTCTTCGCCAAGCAGACCCCGTGGCCTGACGAGCAGCACCAGCGCCATCATCACGTAGATCACAGCCTCGGTCGCGGAGGGGAAATAGACCGCCGCCAGCCCGGAGGCGACGCCGATCATCAAACCGCCAATGAGCGTTCCAAGCAGACTGCCGAGGCCGCCGACGATGATCGCCACGAAGCTCGGCATGATGAGGTTCGCGCCGATCGTGGGCGAGAGACCGAGCAGGCCCGCCGCCAATACGCCGGCGAGGCCGGCCATATAGATGCCGATGCCGAAGTTGAGGCTGCGCAGCACCCTGACGTTGACGCCGAGCGTTGAGACCGTGTCGAGATCGCGCGTGCCGGCGCGGATGCGCATGCCCAACCGCGTATATTTAAGCACGGCGAACAGGCCGCCTACGGCCGCCGCCACGATGATCATCATGAACACGCGATAGCCAGTGAGGAAGAAGTACTGGCTCGACAGCGAAGTCATCAGCCAGCCAGGGACCTGAAACGGCACGCTCTGCGCGCCCCATATCAGGCGCGTCACGTCCTCGAAGATATAGGCGAGCCCGAAGGTCAAGAGCAGGCTGTAGAGCGGATCTTTGCCATAGAGCGGGCGGATCAACAGCCGCTCGACGACGAGGCCGAGCACAGCGGTCAGCGGCGGCGCGACGATCAGCGCGCCCCAAAAACCGATATAGGGGATCAGCGTGTAGGCGAGATAGGCGCCGAGCGCCAGAAATCCGCCGTGAGCGAAATTGATGACGCCGCTGAGGTTGAGGATCAGCGACAGGCCAAGCGCCATCAGGGCGTAGAACGCGCCGACGATGAGGCCGTTGAAGACGTTGAAAAGGACGACCTGGCTCATGCGTCGGTATTCGCCGGTCGCCGCAAACAGGGCGGCGGCGAACAGCCCTCTGCTCCTCGCGGGGACGCTCACGTTGGCCAGGTCATCTTGCAGCCGCTCTCCTCAAGAGGGCCGGCCGCGTCGGCGCCGTTGACAACCGAGGTGACTTTGAACAGGTCGTCCGGCGCCGAGCCTTGGGCCTGCGCCTCGCCGACGAATAGCGAAGACAAGAGCTGATTCTGGCCGGCGCGATAGAAGGCCGGGTTCGGCCCGAGCGCAATTTCTGGCGGCAGGTGAAAGTCCTGGAGGGCCTTCGCCATGTCGAGCGCCGTGAGCGAATTGGCCTTGGCCGCGGCGAGCGCGCAGGTCCAGACCGAGACATAGCCGAACCAAGTGCGGGCGGTCGGCACGCGGCCGGTGCGCTTCTTGGTCGCCTCGACGAACTCGGCGACATGGGGCACGCCCGGCTGGTTCCAGTACCATTCCATCACCCACGCGCCGACGCGCGCTTCTGGCGGCAGGCCCTGCAGAGGCTCCATTTCCTGCTGGGCGCCCGCCAAGTGAAGTTTCTTGGCGAGGCCGAACTGAACCGCCTGTTTCAAACCGTTCGTCATGTCGTCCCCGCCTAAGAGGAATATGATGACGTCGGGGTTCGCCGCCTGCGCCTTGATGAGATAGGAGGAATAATCCGAGGTGCCGAGCGGAACAAGATCGCCGCCAATTCTCGATCCGCCGAGCACGGTCGTGGCCTTGATCAGTCCAGCTTCCAACGTGTGGCCGAACGCATAGTCGAGCGTGAGGTAGTAGAATTTCTTTCCGTACGCCTTGATGAGCGCGTCGGCGACCGCGTTCGCCTCCATCTGAGTCGTGCTGCAGACGCGAAACACATTCCAGTGGCAACTCGCCCCGGTGACCGCGTCAGTGTGGCCGCCGGGCACGATGTGGAGGATTCTCTGTTCGTTCGAAACCTCGGCCATGGCGAGCGAAAGCGCTGAGTTCGTGTTGCCTAAAAGAAAATCGATCTTGGCGCCTCCGATCAGCTTGCGCGCCTTCATAACCGCAGTCCCGGCGTCTCCGCTGGTCGAGTCTTCTACGATCAGCTCGACCGGACGGCCGAGGACGCCGCCCTTCGCGTTGATATCGTCGACCGCCATTTCGCAACCGACCAGCTCATTTTTCCCGAGCGACCCGAGGGGGCCCGTCAGCGGATTGTCGAGGCCGATCTTGACGGCGTCCGCGGCCCGGGCGGAGATGACGAACGGCCCGGCGATCCGCGCGCCGGCGAGCGCCAGCCCGGACTTGACAACCCCGCGACGACTTATCCGCCGCGCATTGGCGTTGGCCATTTCTCCCTCCCTGACCCCAACCACCAGCCTCGGTCCTTGCGCTTCAGCCGATGCTTGATCCCGCGCGGGCCTTGCGGACGCTCAGGTCGGCCACGTCATCTTGCAACCGCTGTCCTCGACCGAACTCGCAACCGCAGCGCCGCTGACCACCTCAGTCACATGGAAGAGATCGTCCGGCGCCGATCCGCTCGCCTGGGCGTTGCCGACAAAGAGGGATGCAAGCAATTGATTTTGCCCGGCGCGATAAAAGGCGGGGTTCGGCCCGAGCGCAATTTCCGGCGGCAGATGAAAGTCCTGCAGCGCCTTCGCCATGTCGACCGCCTTGAGCGAGTTCGCCTTGGCCGCCGCGAGCGCGCAGGTCCAGACCGACACATAGCCGAACCAGGTGCGCGCGGTCGGCACGTGGCCGGTCCGCTTCTTGGTCGCCTCGACGAACTCGGCGACATGGGGAACGCCCTGGTTGATTCCAGTACCATTCCAACACCCACGTGCCGATCCGCGCCTCAGGCGACAGGCCCATCAGCGGCTCCAACTCCTGCTGGGCGCCGGCGAGATGCACCTTGTTTTGCAGGCCGAACTGAACCGCCTGCTTCATGGCGTTCAGCATGTCGTCGCCCTGGACGAGGAAGATGATGACGTCCGGGTTCGCCGCCTGCGCCTTGATGAGATAGGAGGAGAAATCGACTGAGCCGAGCGGCGCGAGATCACCGCCGACCCTCTCTCCTCCAAGCGCGCCCGCAGCCTTCATCATGCCCGATTCAAGCGTATGGCCGAACGCGTAGTCGGGGGTGATGTAATAGAACTTCTTGCCGTATTGCTTGATCAGCGCAGCGCAAACCGCGGCGGCCTCCATCTGCGTCGTGTTGCAGACGCGGAACACGTTCCAGTGGCAGCTCGCGCCGGTGATCGCGTCGGTGTGGCCGCCCGGCACGATATGCAGGATGTTTTTTTCATTCGACACCTGCGCCATCGCGAGCGAGAGCGCCGAGTTCACGTTGCCGAGCAGAAAATCGACCTTGTCGCCGTCGATCAGCTTGCGCGCCTTCTGCACGGCGGTGCCTGCGTCGCCGGTGGACGAATCCTCGACGATGAGCTCGACCGGACGGCCGAGAATGCCGCCCTTGGCGTTGATCTCGTCCAACGCCATTTGGCAGCCGACCAGTTCGTTCTTCCCGTTCGCGGCGTAGGCGCCGGTCAGCGGATTGTCCAAGCCGATCCTGACCGGGTCGGCGGCGCGGGCGGACATGACGAACGGACTGGCGAATTGGGCGGCGGCGAGCGCGGCCCCCGATTTGACGAGCGTGCGGCGGCTTGACGCGGGCGCGCCAATTGGAGTTGGGCAAGCTTCTCTCCCTTGTTCGGATGATCGGGCGCTAGATTGGCGCATGCCGCGCCGGCGCGACGTTCATTGATTATTGATCGTGCGGCACTGTGGACTTGCTGCGGCTTCGGCCGTCAAGCCGAGCGTGCGCAAATGGGCGAAACTACCTACTCAAGTTCCATATTCGGTGTCTATTAATGCGGCACATCGCCGTCAACGCAATCAGCCGCCGAAGATCACTTTGCGGAAGCGGATGCTGGCGATGGTGAAATAGACAACGCCGATCGCGAACATCGCCACGAGCGGCCGCCATAGGAGGGTGATGTCGGCGCCGCGGAACAGCACCGCCTGGGCGAAAGCGACGAAATGCGGCGTCGGACTGATCGTCTGAATGAAGTACTGCAGCCAGACCGGCATGCTCTCCATCGGCGTGCTGCTGCCTGAGAGGAGCTGCGTCACCATCAGCACCGGCATGGCGAGCAGGCCGAACTGGCCCATCGTCGTCGCGAGCGTGCCGAGCATGATGCCGAGCGCCGCCACGACGAGCGCATAGATCGCTGCGCCGAACAGGAACAGAAGCAGAGACCCGTTGATCGGCGAGCCGATCCACCAGTGCACGACGAATTGCAGCGACAGCATCGCCGCGACCAGGATGACGAGACCATTGGCGATCATCTTGGCGAGCATGATCTCCGACGGCACGACCGGCATGACCAAGAGGTGCTCGACGGTGCCCTGCTCGCGCTCGCGGATCAGCGCCGCGCCGGTGAGGATGACCGTCAGCAGCGTGATCTGGTTGATGACCTGGGTCATCGCCGAGAACCACGCCGTCTTGAGGTTCGGGTTGAAGGCGGCGCGCAGGACGAGATTGATCGGCGCGCCGGTCGAGCCTTCGCGGCCGGAGATGAACCGTTGGATCTCGGCAGCGATGGCATTGCGGAGCGAGCTTGCGCCGTTGCCGGCCTGGGCGACCGCGGTGGCGTCGACATTGATCTGGATGCCGGTCTTGCGCTGGGCGCGAACGTCGGCCTCGAAATTGGGCGGGATTTCGACCACGAACAGGAGCTTGCCCTGATCCATCAACGGGTCGATGTCGGAAGCGGTGATCTGCACCGCCGGCTGGAAGGTCGGCAGCCTAAGCCCCTCGGCGATGCGCCGCGACAGGTCCGAGCCGTCCTCGTCGACGATGCCGACCGACAGATTGGTCGCCTCGGTTACGGCGCCGGTCGCCACCGTGTTGACCGAGATGCTGAAGGCATAGACGACCAGTATCAGCATCGTCGGGTCAGCCCGGATGCTTCTCAGTTCCTTGATGACCAGATGGAAGATGTTGACCACATGGTCGACGAAGGTCAGGGGCTTCGCTTCGACGAGATGCGGGGCCTTGGGTGAGGGAGCCTCGGACATCTCACGCCTCCTGCTTGCGAAGCAGGGCCAGCGAAATGACCAGGAAGACAAGGGCGATAAGCGCGATCGCGGCGATGTCGCGCCAGAGGTCGACGATGCCGAGCGCCTTGGCGAATACGCCGACCGAAACCTGCTGGTACCAGGACGAGGGGAACGACAGGCCGATGATCCTCGCCCCGCCGGAGAGCGAGGAGACCGGCGCGAGCATTCCGGAGAAATTGACCGCCGGCACGATCGAGAGAATCGCCGTTGCGAAGACGGCGGCGACCTGGGTCCGGGTAAAGGACGAGATCAGCACGCCGAAACCAACGGTCGCAATGACATAGACGATCGTTCCCAGGAGCAGGACGAGGACCGGCCCCTTCGGCGGCACGCGGAAAATGAAAATCGCGATCAGCAACAGGACGAAGAAGGCGATCATCGCGACCGCGATATAGGGCAGTTGCTTGCCGATCAGGTACTCGAGTCGGGTGATCGGCGTCGAGCGGAAGTTGGCGATCGAGCCGGTCTCCTTCTCACGCACGACCGCGATCGCCGACATGATCGCCGGAATCAGGCAGAGCAGCAGCATGAAAATGCTGGGCACCATCGCGTTCACGCTGAGAAAGGCCTGATTGTAGCGAAAGCGGGTCTGAATATCGTCGTCCGTCCAGGCGTTGGCGCTCCCCGCTCGGCGTAGGCTCCGCTGCAGTTCCTCGCCCTGCTTCCTGATAACGCCCGTGACATAGTTCTTCGACGTCTCGCCGCGGAACGTCATCGCGCCGTCGACTGTCGCGTCGACTTCCGGCGTGCGGTTGTTGAGAAGGTCTCGGCCGAATCCGGGTGGCACTTCGACGACGATCTGGGTGTTCCCGCTTCTGAGCCGTCTCTCGGCCTCGCCCGCCGACGTGATCGGCGGCTGGACCGAGAAATAGCGCGACCCGTCGAAACCCTGAAGCAGGTCGCGGCTCTGGGGCGTGTCGTCCTGGTCGAATGATCGCGGTCGCCAGGTTCTCGATGTCGAAGGAGATGCCGAAGCCGAAGGCGAACATGAGAATGATGGGACCGACGAGCGCGAAAGCCAGCCGGATCGGATCGCGCAAGCAGCTCGACCGTCTCGCGCCGCGCGTAGGCCCATAGCCGGCCGATGCTGAAGCGCTTCGGCCGCTCGATCGCTTCGACTTCGGCGGCGGTCGGCGCCGGCGCCTCGGCCTTTTTCGACATGTCGATGCCCGCCGCTTCCGCGAGATAGCCGACAAAGCAGTCTTCGAGCGACGCGCTGCCGCGCTCTTTGACCAGCTCCTGTGGCGCGCCGACGGCGAGCACCTTGCCGGCGTGCATGAGCGAGATGCGGTCGCAGCGGTCCGCCTCGTTCATGAAATGGGTGGTGACGAAAATCGTCACGCCGTCGTCGCGCGAGAGGTCGATCAGCGTGCGCCAGAATGCATCGCGTGCGATCGGGTCGACGCCCGAGGTCGGTTCGTCGAGAATGAGAATGGAGGGCTCGTGCAGCACGGCGACCGCGAGCTGGAGGCGTTGCTTCATGCCGAGCGGCAGGCTGTCGGGCCGCGCGTTGACGACGGATTTCAGATCGTAGCGCTCGAGCAGCTCTTCGATCCGGCCCGCGACTTTCTCCGGCGGCAGATGGTAGAGCTCGGCATGCAGCTGAAGATTTTGCGCGACCGTCAATTCGCCGTAGAGCGAGAAGGCCTGCGTCATGTAGCCGACATTGCGCCGGGCCTGCATGTCGTTCGAGCCCATCGGCTCGCCAAAGAGCTTGCACGTGCCGCTGCTCGCCGGCAGGAAGCCCACCAGCATTTTCATCGTGGTCGACTTGCCGCAGCCGTTCGAGCCGAGGAAGCCGAAGATTTCGCCGCGCGCAATCTTGAAGCTGACGTGATCGACCGCGACGAAATCGCCGAACTGGCGCGTCAGCCCCTCCGCCTCGATCGCCGGCGTCTCGTCCGGAGAGGCCACGCGCGGACGCACGACCACTTTCTTGTGCAGGGCGCGCTTGGCCTCGGGCATCATGGCGATGAAGGCGTCGTCGAGATTGGGCTCGCCCGTCTTGGCGAGCAGCTCCTTCAGCGTACCGGTGGCGATGATCTTGCCGTCGTCCATCGCCATCAGCCAGTCGAAGCGCTCGGCCTCGTCCATATAGGCGGTGGCGACCATCACGCTCATCTGCGGGCGGCGGGCGCGGATCGTGTTGATGAGATCCCAGAACTGGCCGCGCGACAGCGGGTCGACGCCGGTGGTCGGCTCGTCGAGAATGAGGAGGTCGGGATCGTTGATGAGCGCGCAGCAGAGGCTGAGCTTCTGCTTCATGCCGCCGGAAAGCTTGCCGGCGGGACGCGCTTCGAACTTCTCCAGGCTCGTCGCCGTGAGAAGCTCGGTGATCTTGGAGCGACGCTCAGTCGCCGACAATCCGAACAACCGGCCGAAGAAATCGATGTTCTCGAAGACGGAGAGCGTCGGGTAGAGGTTGCGGCCGAGGCCCTGCGGCATATAGGCGATGCGGCCACGCATCTCGCGCAAGGTCTCCTGGTCGGCGATGCTCTTGTCGAAGACGACGACCTCGCCCGCCTGTATCTTCTTTACGCCCGCGATGAGCCCCAGCAGAGTTGATTTGCCGACGCCATCGGGTCCGATCACGCCGACCATGATGCGCGAGGGAATGTCGATGCTGACGTCCGCCAGCGACACCGTCGCGCCGTAACGGTGCGATACGTTCTTGACCCGCGCGATCGAGCTCGCCGGTCATTTTGCAACGGGCGTCTTGGTTTCCGCCGCGTTGTTATCGGGACTCTTGGGTTCGGGCGCCGTGGCCTGAGGCGCTGCGCTGTCGGCGGCTGGTGTTGCGGAGGCTTTATCCGCCGGCGGCTTTGGCAATTTGACCTGAAGGTCGGCTGGCCACTCCACATCGGGCTTGGTGCGGACGAAGCCCAGACCCCGGACGCCGGTCTTCACGCGCGTGTAGAATTGCTGAAGAACGTCCGCATCGATCTTGAGCTTGATGCGGAACATCAGCTTGGCGCGTTCGTCGGTGGTCTCCACCGTCTTAGGGGTAAATTGCGCGTCGGCCGCGACAAAGCTGACTTTTGCCGGAATAACGTAGTCGGGCACCGGATCGAGGATAATGCGGGCCTCGTCGCCGACCGCGAGCCTCCCCGCGTCCGCCGCGGGCAGGAAGACCGTCATATAGACGTCGGTCAGGTCGAGGATGGTGACAATCGGCGCGCCGGCCGCAACGACCTCGCCGGCCCGCGCAAGTTGGTACTGCACCCGTCCCAACCGCGGCGAAACGAGCGTCAGATCGTCGATGATCGACTGGACGCGATCGACCTCCGCCTCCGAGTTCGCGATCTGGGACAGGGCCTGATCGCGCTGCGAGGTGAAGTTTTTCACCGAAGCCACCGCGGAATCGAAGTTGCGCTTGCGCTGTTCGAAGACCTGCTTGGTGATGAAGCCGGTCTTCATCAGCTCCTGGCCGCGCTCAAAGTCGGATTTGGCGAACTCGAGCGCGCTCTGCCGGGAGGTGATTTCCGCCTCCGCCGACGCAAGCGCGTCGTTCGCCTTCTGCACGTCGGCCTTGGCGGCGCGCAACTGCGCCTCGTATTCCGGCGAGGTGAGTTTCGCGATCGCCTGCCCTTGCGTGACGCTCGAGCCTTCCTCGACGGTTACTTCTTCGAGGCGCCCAGCATATTTCGAGGAGACGTCGACCTGGGTCGCTTCAAGGCGGCCGTTCGCTTTTGCGATGCCCTCCGGCAACGTCTGGCCGCGCAGGCGCGCGATCAGATTTCGGATGACGCCTTGAGCATGCGCCGAGGGAACCCACGAAACGCCGCCCTTTGGCTCTCCGCTCACGGAGAGCGCGCACGCCCCAATACCCAGCACAAGGGCTGATACAGCAACGCGCCGACGAAAGGTCATTCTGGGTCTCCTCCGCACGTCATCCGTACCTGGCCCATCACCAGCGGGACCCGAAATCTTATAGCGGACACATTGCTCCACTCGAAACGTCGAGGCGACGGCGAACCTGACGCCTTCCGGCCGCCGCTCTCGGTCCAAGCCCTCTGTCCTTTACTAGGCACGCGGTGCATGATGTAAAGATGAACCGGGAGGAGAGAATGGCTGCGGCAAAACGTCTGAACAAGGCCAAAAAGGCCGAGAACGAGAAGGCCTCGGAAGGCTCAGGACGAGTTCGGCGGCAAGGAATACGAGCGCGAACTCGCGCGGCTGCATGGGGAGCTGGTCAAGCTGCAGCTCTGGGTCGTCGCCAAGGGACTGAAGGTCGTGGTCTTGTTCGAAGGCCGCGACGGCGCCGGCAAGGGCGGGGTCATCAAGGCGATCACCGAGCGGGTCAGCCCGCGCGTCTATCGCGTCGTCGCGCTGCCCGCGCCGACCGAGCGCGAGAAGTCGCAGATGTATATCCAGCGCTACATGCGGCATCTGCCTGCCGCGGGCGAAATCGTGATCTTCGACCGCAGCTGGTACAACCGCGCCGGCGTCGAGCGGGTGATGGAATTCTGCCCGCTGGAGCAAGTGAAGCGATTTCTCGCGATGACGCCGGCGGTGGAGAAAGCGATTATCGAGTCCGGGATCATCCTCATCAAATATTGGCTGGAGGTGAGCGAGGAGGAGCAGACCCGCCGGCTCGAGGCGAGGATCAGCGATCCGCGCAAGGTCTGGAAGCTGTCGCCGATGGACCTCAAGTCCTACAGCCGCTGGTACGACTATTCGCGTGCGCGCGACGACATGTTCAAGGCCACCGACACAGCCTGGGCGCCTTGGCATGTGGTGCGCTCCAACGACAAGCGGCGCGCCCGGCTGAACGTCATCTCCCACCTCTTGAAGCAGGTCCCGTACGAGAAGCTGCCGCGCGATAAGCCGACATTGCCGAAGAGGCAGAAGGCGCAGGGGTACGTCGAGCCGGACTATCCCTACAAGTTCGTTCCAGAACTCGAATGGGCAGCGAGGTAGCCGCCCCTGAGGGAACTACAGGAGCGGGCTCTCACATCGGGCACTTCAGGTAGGTTGCATTGAGCGCCTCGGCGCCGTTCGCACTGTAAATGATCTGACGTGCGGATTGGATCTTGATGGTGATGTCGAGAGTACAGATAGCCGACAGTGTCTCTGCATTCCGTCGCCGCGGTGATTGTGTCCTGTGCGCGCGTGACCTTAAGGACGCGGCATACGCTTGCCGGGCCTTCAAGTTCCCCCGGCCGGATGATCACGGCTTGAGCGAACTTGTCGACAGGCGGCTTGAACGAGAGGCCGCGGCCCGTTCTTTGAAACAGCCGCGAGCAGTCCGCCGTTGATGGGGTCCAAGCGCCGACCAACGCCGGGTTGAGGGTCTCTGAATGCGCCACTCCCCCGCCTGCCGCGATCATCAGCAGAGGAAGTGCGGCAAGGACCGCAGTTCGCGTCAGCGCTTCCATGCCGGTCCCCTCACCACCGCTGCACGCCCATGAAGGTATTGTGGATCGGGGTCGGCTGATCGAACCGGTGGCGCGTGTAGCCGTACGCCGATTGGCGACGCGCGGGCTTACCGTGCGGATAGAGCGTGAGCTGGTCATGTCGCAACGGGACCTTGTGACCTTGGGCGCTCCTTGGCTTGACGGAAGTGTGCGAGGCGGTCTGGGCGGCCGCTGAAAAGACGGGCGCGCAACAGGCCATCAAAGCCAGGACCAGCGTCAGGAGAGTTGGGATGCGTTTCATCGTGTCCGCCCTCGATGGCGGCAAGGCTTCGTTGGCCGAGGAGCGGAACGCCGCGGCGTGCAAGCTTATATCAGAATACCGGTTCTCCGAGCGCGATCTCGGCGAGCGGCGACAGCAGGATGATTTCGGAGCGCGCATTCTTCGCCCCGAGAATCAGCACTTCGGATTGAAAGCCGGCAATGTTGCGCGGCGGCATGTTGACGACGCAGACGACCAGCCGGCCGACGAGCT
Organism: uncultured Alphaproteobacteria bacterium; assembly: GCA_963743265.1. GTDB lineage: Bacteria > Pseudomonadota > Alphaproteobacteria > Rhizobiales > Beijerinckiaceae > Roseiarcus. The sequence goes on from CAVUPE010000012.1 coordinate 225,760, forward strand.
CCGCCTCCGAATAGCTGGTGATCTGCGCGCTCGACCATTTCTTGCCGAGCGGACCGAAGTCGACCTCGACCTTATAGGAAGGATTGCGCGCCCGCTCGAACGGCTTGACCGCGAGGATGCGGCCGATGCGGATGTCGACCTTGGCGAAGTCGTCGTAGACGATCGGCGGCTTGTCCATCAGGCCTTCAGCGCCTCCTGATGCGCCTTGACGAGATCGGCCAGACTGTCGAAGCGAAAGTCGTATCGGGGCGCTTGCGCCAGGGCCATCGTCGCGCCGGAGCCCTCCTTGCCGTGGCGCCGATCAATCCAGCACGAGGCAAGGCCGTGCTCGTTCGCCGGGCCAGTGGTCGTGGAAGAGGCTCTCGGCGGTGTGCAGGATTTGATTCTTCTCAATCCCGATCGTCTTCAGCTTGGCGAGCATGTACTCGAAGTTTCGGCTGGCAGGGCTTGTAGGAGCCGCAGTCCTCGGCGGTGTAGACGGCGTCCAAATCGACCCCGAGCTTTTCGTTGCTGAAGGAGAAGCTCTCGTTGTCGACATTGGACAGGATCGCAAGCTTGTAGTGCCGCTTCAGGTATTGAAGCGACGCAGCTGTATCGGCGAACGCCGGCCAGTTCCGGACTGACCGGCCGTAAGTCGCGCAGTCGCTCCAGCTTGTGGCGACGCCCCATTCCTCGGCCAGGCGGCGATAAACTGTCGCCAGCAGGTCGCGATAGAGCTTGGCCGGCGTCTGGACTTGCTGCGACGGATTCCTGGCGCGCGTGCGCCTCGAGAATTTCGTCGCGCTTAAGCGGCCGCGACGCCTTGCTGGTCAGGGGCTTCAAGGCTTCGATCATGCCCAATTCCCAGTCGATCAGCGTGCCGTAGCAATCGAAGGTCAGGGCGTCGAAGTCGGTGAGCTTCGCCGCCGACGCGGCGCTCGGTGCTGATGACTTGGACGATGTCATTGGATGGTGGCCGAGCCACTTGGGCAAAGTCATTGGATGGTGACGGAGCCGGACGGAATCGAATCGACGGTCTCTTCAGCGCAATTTGTGTCCGTCAACATTCACGTTCTTTCCACCGAGCCTCACGCCTGGTGGTTATCATCACCGCGTCTTTGGCCTGTCAACTTCACGTTCGAATTGGCCTCAATCCCGACCCCCGCGCAAACCGCCCGGCGAGGCCGAGGAAGCCGACGCCGAACAGCACCCAAGTCGAAGGTTCGGGCACGGCGCCCACGCGGAGCGTGAAGCTATCGACGGTCGCCAAGCCTTCCGCCCGCGTTCCGGCTGAAGGCCGCCGCTCTGGAGCGCTCGGCGGCCGATGGCCTGAACTGCGGGAATTTAAAAGTCATCTCAACATTTTCTTGCGCAGAACAGAAACTTGGGCTATGATCCCGCTGATGACGAACTTGCTCGCCGAGCGCCGACCAGTTGCCCCGATGAGGATCAGGGCGAGCGCGTTCGCCGGTTTTACAACCAGAACGAGCGCCAGAGAAATGGGGGAAAAATTTTACTCCAATCGGCCGTAACCCATTGAAAAGTCTCGTTTCGAAAAAATAAACGCTAGTAAACGCCAGCTCTTTTACTAACGTTTACTAGCCTTTACTGACTTTTATTGGCGTTTATTAAAATCGCACTCGCGCGCTCGGGTTGTATCGCGGCCTTAGGGAATCGTCACCACGAGCCGCCCCCGGGTCTCGCCCTTGAGGATGCGGCCGCCCGCCTCGAACACCTCGCTCAGCGGGATGGTCCGGGTCATGGTCGCGAGCTTGTCTCGGTCGAGATCGAGCGCCAGCCGCCGCCAGGCCTCGAGCCGGCGGGCGCTCGGGCAATGGACGCTGTCGATCCCCAGGAGCGAGACGCCGCGCAGGATGAACGGCGCGACCGAGGCGGGCAGGTCCATGCCGGCCGCGAGCCCGCAGGCGGCGACCGCGCCGCCGTAGCGCGTCTGCGCGAGCACATTGGCGAGCGTCGTCGAGCCGACGCTGTCGACCGCGGCCGCCCATTGCTCCTTGCCGAGCGGCTTGCCCGGCGCGCTCAGCGTGGCGCGGTCGATGACGTCTTCGGCGCCGAGCGTCTTGAGATAGGCGGCCTCGCCGGCGCGGCCCGTCGAGGCGATGACCCGCCAGCCCTTGTCGGCGAAGAGCGAGATCGCCATCGAGCCGACGCCGCCGGCCGCGCCGGTGACCAGCGCCGCGCCTGCGGACGGCGTGAGATCGTGGCGCTCGATCGCCATCAAGCGCCAGCATCGCGGTGAAGCCCGCGGTGCCGATCGCCATCGCTTGCGCCCGGGTCAGTCCAGTCGGCAGCTTGACCAGCCAGTCGCCGTTCACCCGCGCCCTCTCGGCATAGCCGCCGAAATGGGTCTCGCTCAGGCCGTAGCCGGTGAGCACGACCTCGTCGCCGGGAGCAAAGTCCGACCGGCGCGAACTCTCGACAATTCCCGCGAGATCGACGCCGAGCACCATCGGAAAGCGGCGGATAACCGGCGATTTGCCGCTGAGCGCCAGCCCGTCCTTATAGTTGACGGTCGAATGGGTGACGCGGATCGTCACGTCGCCGTCCATGAGTTCGGACTCGTCCATGTCGACGAATTGGACGAGATGCCCGGCGTCGGTCTTGTCGGCTCGAACGGCGCGAAACGTCATGGCCTCATGCCCTTGAGTTGGCGATTGGAGAGGCGAAGTCTATGGGGGGGATTCCAGGCCGGTCAAATGGCTCGCGCCCAGCATGGTTGAGGAGAGAAAGCCGCCAATGCCCGATCGAGAGAAGCCCGCGCGGGTCGTGACAGCGCTCAAGGGCGCTGACGGATTGATGCGATGCCCGTGGTCGGGCGTCGATCCGCTCTATGTCGCCTATCATGACGAGGAATGGGGCGTGCCCGAATACGACGACCAGGCGATGTTCGAGAAGCTCGTGCTGGACGGCTTCCAGGCGGGACTCTCGTGGATCACCATCCTGCGCAAGCGCCCGGCTTTCCGAAACGCGTTCGACGGCTTCGACCCGAAGAAGATCGTCCGCTGGAGCGATAAGAAGAAGGAGGCGCTGATGCAGGACGCCGGCATCGTCCGCAACCGCGCCAAGATCGAGGCGACGGTGGCGCTCGCCCGCATTGTTCTCGACTTTGCCGACAAAGGCGGCTTTGCGCGCCATTTGTGGAGCTTCGTCGACGGACGCCCGATCGATCACGCGCGGCGCAGCCTGAAGGAGGTGCCGGTCGACAGCGACGCCTCGCGCGCCATCGCCAAGGATTTGCGGGCGCGCGGCGGCAATTTCGTCGGGCCGACCATCGTCTACGCCTTCATGCAGGCGACGGGCATGGTCAACGATCATCTCGTCGATTGCTGCCGTCACGAGGCCTGCCGGGCGCTGGCGCGTGACCTCCGCCCATGACCGAGAGCGCGCCGCGTCGCGCCTGGCAGCGGATGCTGTCGGGACGCCGGCTCGACCTCATCGATCCTTCGCCGCTCGACGTCGAGATCAGCGACATCGCCCATGGGTTAGCGCGGGTGGCTCGCTGGAACGGTCAGACGAAGGGCCCCGAAATCTTCTCCGTCGCGCAACATTCGCTCCTGGTGGAGGCGCTGTTCGCGGCCAGGGATGCTTCCTCGTCCCGTGGGGCGCGGCTCGCGGCGCTGCTGCACGACGCCCCCGAATACGTGATCGGCGACATGATCTCGCCATTCAAGGCGGCGGTTGGCGGCGATTACAAGCTGGTCGAGGAACGACTCAAGCGGGCGGTCCTCATCCGTTTCGGCTTGACGGCCGACCTCCCGGATGATGTCGAGCGCCGCATCAAGATCGCCGACCGCGCCTCGGCCTATATCGAGGCGACCGCGCTTGCCGGCTTCTCGGTTGCGGAGGCGCGCAAGCTGTTCGGCGAACCCGACCTTCCGGTGCACGACTTCGCCGGCTATCTCGAGCCGGCCCGGCCGGCAGACGCCGAAGCGCGATTTCTCGTGCGTTTTGCGGAACTCGACGCCGCGGCTGCCACAACTCTATAAGGGCGCGACCTAGGAACCGCCGCATGCCTCGCCTTCATGTCTGTTCACTCGCTCTGATCGCCGAAACCGTCGATAAGACTGGCGCTCGCTCGCTTCTCACTCTGCTGAGCCCCGGCACGGCGGTCGAGCGGCCAACAGCGATCCATCCGGAGCGGCATCTCTATCTGGCCGTTTCCGACATCGTCGAGCCGATCGAGGGTCACGTGCTGCCGGATGCGGCTCACCTCGACGAACTCTTGGCGTTTGTCCGCGCCTGGGACCGCGAGTCGCCGCTGCTGATTCATTGTTTCGCCGGCGTCAGCCGTTCGACCGCGGCCGCCTATATCGCGGCATGCGCGCTGGCGCCTGAGCGCGATGAGTTCGCGATCGCACGCGCGCTGCGCGCAGCCTCTCCAACGGCTTCCCCCAACGCCCGGCTGGTGGCGCTGGCCGACGACGCGCTCGGACGGGGCGGGCGGATGAAAGAAGCCATCGCCGAGATTGGCCGGGGCGAGGAATGCTCCGAGGGAGAGCCGTTCACCTTGGAGTTGAGCTGACGGTCCTCGGTCGCTTCAGTTCTTGACCGCCTTGGCCATCGCCTCCTGCTCGGACTGCGTCGGAGCGCCGAAGAACGCGGGATCATTGTCCTTGCCGCCCAGCGCCCCATACGCATGCTCGCCGGCGGCGGCGAACAGTACGACGAACTTGTGCTCCCCGCACTCCGACGGCTTGCAGACGAACGATATCTGATAGGGCTTGCCGTCTATGGTGAGATTCGTCATCTGCCCGGCGACGCCATCGAAATTCTTGTTGAACTGAGTGAGCCAGTCGGGCGTCGGCTGCACGAGCTTCATCAGTTTTTCCCATGAGGCGTGATAGGGCGTCTTCCCGTGCAGCGCATCGAACAGAAACCCCGTCTCCACCTCTGCCGCGCTCGCGGCGCCGGCGAGAAGGACGAAAGCGAAAGAAAGGCTAAGGCGCATTTTGGACAAGGACCGCTTGCTGTTGGACAATGGAACAGGACCTTAGGGAAGCAGTAGGCATCGGCTAGAGCGCCAGACGCGCCACCTAGAACGCCTTGAACGTGATTATGGTGCGCGTGTCGGCGATACCTGGAATTATCTGGACCTTGTGGCCAACGAAGTGGCCAATATCGACATCGGATTCCACGTAAAATTTGGCCAGAATGTCGTAATCGCCGGCGATCGAATAGATTTCGGAGGCGATTTCCGCTTCCGCCAGCGCACTGGCGACCTCATAGGTTCGGCCGAGCGCGCATTTGATTTGGACGAAGAAGGTCTGCATCCGGTCACGGCCCTTGTTTGCCGCTCTCTTCTGCAACAATTTCGATGTCGCGGTCCATCCCTGTCTGAACCTGGAACGTCGATTGAAAGACCTTGGATTCGTGGCGCGCGATGACGACGTACTCGCCCTCGGCGAGCACAAGCGAGGGAAAAGCGCCGACCAGCTCGCGGATGACGTCGCCGCCCGGAGTGAGCACCGTAAAGGTCGTATTCGCAAGCGCCTCGCCGGCGGGCTTATTGACCAGCTTGAGCGTGAGCGTCGCGCAGCGGTGACGAATCGTGACATCGATCCGCTTGCCGGAGTTTACCTTGATATCCGCGTTCACCACCGAATTCGAGGGGGTCGCCACAGGCGGAGAGAGCACCGCCGATTTCGCGGAATTGCCGGCGGCGCTCACTCCCGAATGGCTGCCGACAGTGTCGAGATAGGTCGAGACGATATGATAGGAGCCTTCCGGTAGTCCGATGATATCGCCCGCCTTCCCCTGGGCGTAAACGAGCTTCCCAAGCGGATTGCGGTTCTGGGGCACGTAGATCGCAAGGGACAACTTGGACGGGTCGATCGGCGCGTCGGCCAGGGTGCCTTCGATCCGGAGCACGCCCGCCGAAAGAGTTAATCGTTCGGAGCGAACTTCTGCGCCGAGCGTCACGCGTTTGGCCGTGCTGGCGAGCCCGAAAGCGACATGAACAACATAGTCGCCGGGCGGTATGGTCAGAGTGGGCTGCGCCAATCCGGATTCAACGATCAGGGGATGCGAGCCGTCCGGATCAGCTTGCGCACGGAACACCCGCCAGCGCAGGCCGCCCATGAGCGGGGCGCCGCCGCCGCTAAGAACTGCGGAAAGGCTGAGCGTTCCCTGGGCGGGCTCGCTTGTCGGCGTCTCCGCGCCGACTGGCGCGACCAACGCCATCAGCGCGACCAGAGTCGCCAGAATTCGCCATGCCGCTGTCAATCCGCCTCGCGTAGCCGAAAATTGACGCCGATGCTTCGCCGCGCCGGCGGCTCGTGACCCCACATTGAGGCGGATCGAAGGCGGTTTACACCTGTCGGGTTTTCGGCCAAGGAGCAGTCCTCCTTTTAAGAATTAAGGCGATGAACGAGACAATCGAGATCCTCAAACGCCGCCGATCGGTTCCGCCGCCCATGATGACTGGGCCGGCTCCGAGTGCTGACGAACTCGCCACAATCCTGACTGTCGCCTCGCGCGTGCCGGATCATGGCAAGCTCGCGCCTTGGCGATTCCTGGTCTTTGCGGGGCGGGCGCGCGACCATGCAAGCCGGCTTGCGCTCGAGATCCGCCTCGCCGACAGTCCCAACCTTGACGAGGCCACCAGCGCCGAAGAGTTGCGGCGCTTCGCACGCGCGCCGCTAGTCGTTGCGGTCATCTCCCGGGCAGCGCCACATCCCAAGATTCCCGAATGGGAGCAGGTTTTGTCAGCCGGCGCGGTGTGCATGAACATGATTGTCGCCGCCCGCGCGCTTGGTTTTTCGGCGACCTGGCTTACTGAGTGGACCGCCTATGATGGTCGCTTTCGCGCAGCGATCGGCCTGGCCGAACATGAGCGCATCGCTGGCTTCATTCACATTGGCCGGACGACAGCGGCGATCGAGGATCGCCCGCGGCCGGCGCTCCCGCAGATTGTGACCAATTTCCCCGAGTAAAACCCGAGGCAATGTTCTACGCGACTTCAGAGCGCGACTGGAGGATATTGCCGTCGGGTCGCAGGGATCTCGACGCGCGCGGTCGACCGACGATCGATCTCGCCCCTGCGTCTCCTCTTGCAATTCTCGCCCATCCGACGCTCGGGGCGGCTGGAGAATCATGGAAAGTGAAAGCGGGACGTTGAGCTGAAGTCGAGTTGCCGATAGGTTCGTCTTGTTAGCAGCCGCTTTGGGAGGCGGAGACAAATGTCAGCGACGACCATCACCCGCGATTACAGTCTTGTCGGCCCGGAGGCCGATAAAGCCGTCGCCGCCGGACTCGCCTCGGCCCGTTGGTACACGCCGCCGATTTCCCGGGCCGAACTCAAGGAGCTCATGCGCCGCGACGACGGGCCGGCGATCCGTGATACGCTCATCTGGTTTGCGGCGTTCATCGTATCAGGCGGCCTTGGCTACTATTTTTGGGGCACGTGGGCCGCGGTCCCCTTCTTTATCGTTTACGGCGTGCTTTACGGCTCCTCGACCGACAGCCGATGGCACGAGTGCGGCCATCGCACCGCGTTCAAGACGCAATGGATGAACGATGCGGTCTATCAGATCGCTTGCTTCATGATCATGCGCGAGCCGGAGATCTGGCGTTGGAGCCACACGCGCCACCACACGGATACGATCATCGTCGGGCGCGACCCCGAGATCATTACGCCGCGTCCGCCCGACGTTCTGTCTCTCGCGCTCAACGTCTTCGCGCTCAAAAGCACTTTCGGCTTCTTTCAAAAGGTCTTTCTGCACGCGACCGGCCGCCTTACGGAGGAGGAGGCGACCTTCGTGCCCGAGACCGAGCGGTCGAAAGTGTACTTTGTCGCTCGGATTTACCTCGCCATCTACGCCGCCGTCATCGTCGCCTGCTTCGCTTTTCGCTCCATTCTGCCGGCGATGTATATCGGCCTGCCGACGCTCTACGGCGGATGGTTCGCGCTCTATTGCGGCATGACCCAGCATCTGGGGCTGGCCGAGGACGTGCTGGATCATCGCCTGAATTCGCGCACCGTTTACATGAACCCGATCTTCCGGTTCCTGTACTGGAACATGAACTACCATGTGGAGCACCACATCTTCCCAACGGTCCCCTATCATGCGCTGCCCAAGCTGCATGAGGCGATCAAGGCCGATTGCCCGACGCCCTATCCGAGCTCCATCGCCGCCTATCGCGAGATCATCCCAGCGCTCGCCCGCCAGCTCAAGGATCCGACCTATTTCGTGCGGCGCGAGCTGCCTCCGACCGCGCAGCCTGAGGTGACCGCATCCAGGGCCGTCAAAGTCGGACGAGCCGTCTGAAATGAGCGAGAGCTGGATCGACACCGGCCCCGTCGACCGGATTCTGTCCGAGGACGTCGCGCCGTTCGAGCACGAGGGCAAGCAATACGCGCTCTACCGCACTGCGGACGACCGCTATTTTGCGACCGATGGCCTCTGCACGCATGAGGCAGTCGAGCTCGCCGACGGTTTCGTTCAGGACACGATCATCGAATGCCCGATGCACAACGGCCGGTTCGACTTCACGACCGGCGAAGCGAAGGGCGCGCCGGCCTGCATCAATCTCGCGACCTATCCGGTGAAGGTCGAGGGCGGCCGGCTGCTCATCAAGCTCAACTGACGCCAACGAGTGCGTCCCGCGGCGCCGTGGCAACGCGAAGCGCCGGCTGGACGGGCCGGAATGAGGAAGCGCAATGAAACTCACAGGCGTTGCGGCAATCGTGACTGGCGGTGGCTCGGGACTTGGCCGCGCCACGGCGGAGGCGCTCGCCGCCAAGGGCGCGAAGGTCGCGATCTTCGACCTCAATCCGGCCGCGGCGGAAGAGGCGGCGAACGCCGTTGGCGGCCTCGCGCTCGCAGGCGACGTCGCGGATGAAGCCTCGGTCGGCGCGGCGATCGCGAAAGCCGCGGCGGCGCATGGGCCGGCGCGGGTGCTCGTCAATTGCGCCGGAATCGGCATCGCCAAACGGGTCGTCGGTCGCGAAGGCCCCCATCCCCTGGCTGACTTCGACAAGGTGGTCCGGGTCAACCTGATCGGGACCTTCAACATGATCCGCCTCGCCAGCGCGGCGATGAGCAAGCTCGAACCGATCGACGGCGAGCGCGGGGTGATCATTTCGACCGCCTCGATCGCGGCCTACGACGGCCAGATCGGCCAGGCCGCCTATTCCGCCTCCAAGGGCGGGGTGGTGGCGATGACGCTACCGGTCGCGCGCGAACTTGCCCAGTTCGGCATCCGGGTCAACGCGATCGCGCCCGGCGTCTTTATGACGCCGATGATGTCCGGCCTGCCGCAGCCGGCGCAGGATTCGCTCGGCGCCTCGGTGCCGTTCCCTGCCCGCCTCGGCCAACCGGCCGAATATGCCGCTCTCGCCGTCCACATCGTCGAAAACGGCTACATTAACGGCGAGACGATCCGCATCGACGGCGCGCTGCGCATGGCGCCCAAATAGGCGGACCCGACGCTGCACGGCGCCTCCGTCATGCACCCCGACGGGGCCTCTCGTTCAAATACATTCAGGCAAATGAAAATAGAAGCTTTCCGCCTGCTATCGAGGACTTGATCACCACCGGGATCAGCGTGCGCGAGCATTTCAAACTGTCGTCGCCAAACCCTCGAATTGTCCAGCGGAGGAAACCGATCTCAGGTCGTGGTGGGCGGACCACCGGCATACGTCCTCAGAACATGAACGATTCCGCTGATCAACCGGTCGTCCGTCCTGTGGGTTCCCGGTTGGTTCTTCGGAAGAAGCGGTTCGACTGCTCCCCTGCGGCTCGGTTCAATCAAAATTCCCCAGCCATGATTCAAGCCTCGATCCAGATTCGGCTTGAATCACAACCGGATAATTCCACTCAACATCGTCATTGAGTTTGGAGCAGCCCGTGACTTCGCGCTCACTGCGGGTACCCATAGGCGCCCGCAGTGTAGGGAGCGGCCCGCGCGACGCCAAGGATGTCGACGGTCGGCGTGCCTGTCGCTGTGCCGGCGCCGATCGCCGCGGAGCCCGACTTCAGCATCAAAAAAAAGTCCAACGCCGCAGGATTCCACGTCACGAACTGGCTGGCCTCGGTTAGTATGCTCTTCGGCGTCACGTTGCCATTAGCGTCCGTGCCGACCGGCTCACCGAAGACCCACTTGCCGTTCGCCACATGAATGAAGCTCTGGGTACTGAGCGCGACGTTGTGGTCATAGGTGACGTTCACATCGTTAAGACCACCAGTCGTAAATCGCTCACCGAGGTTATTCGCAACCCGAGTGTTCGTGCTGGGCGTCCCTTCATGAGTCGCACCGCCGATGTCGATCCCCAGCACGCAGGTGCTGGTGCCGCTGTGGTCGTCAACGCCGGTGTTGCCAGCGACCAAGCCGCCATGGACGCTCGCCGCCTGGATCGCGTAGCAGGAACTGGTGATGATGACATTGTTCGTGATCGTCATGTTCGTCCAGTCCGAGTTGAAGGCGTCGATGCCCTGCAGATAAGTCGGAAAGGAAAGCTCGGGGTCCGTCTGCCGGATGATCAGGTTGCTGTCGATCAGGATGTTCTGCAAATGGTTCACAGTGGCGCCCGCCGGAAGGACGCCTATCACCCCCTGCATGGCGTCCTCATGATTGCCGTCAATGCCCACGTTGTCGTGGAGGTCGTTGTGTGTGATCGCGATATTGCTCGCTGCAAAGTCAATTCCATCATCGCCAAAATGGTCGATCTGGTTGTTTGAGAAGAGGAGTTGAGCGGCGAGAAGCCCCGCGCCGAATCTGACATTGCTGATATGCGACCCGGTGAATGATATACACTTCGTATTGGCGCCTCCCGCGCTGCTCAGGGCCCAGAACCCGTTGCGCGCGTTCGCGACCCATTGGGCTTGGCTCCAGGCCTCGGCGTCATCCTGGGACGAGATGGTCATATTCTCAAACACAATGTTGGAGGTCGGACGAGTCGCCCCGCCATCCTTGACCTCAACCAGGGCGTTGCCGCTGCGCGCGGCGGGTTGGAGACTTTGCACCTTGAGCGCGTTGAATACCCATTCGTTGGTCGCGCTGACCAAAAGCGACGTCAGGACGGGTTTTTGCCCCGGCGCGGGCTGTAATCGTTACAAAAGCGGAGTTCGAAATCTCCGCACCATTAACGTTGATCCAGATGTCGCCGTAGTTCCCACTCATGAGCAGGATTTCATCGCCAGGAGCGATCGGCCCTGCCTTTGGACCCGCGGCCACAAACGCAGGTTGCCCAGGGACCGTCTGACGATAAGGGGCGGTTGTCAGAAGCGGGAAAGAATAGCCGGTCTCCGCTTGAACCAACGCCTGGAGGTTGTTCCATGGACTGGCCTGAGAACCATTGCCTCCGGCCGCCTGCGTCTTTCCATGCACTGGGTCAAAGTACCAGACATGTCTGAACGTCGACGGCGGAGCCGCGCAGCCACTATACACTTGGGCAGCACGTACAGGAACAGCGAAGGAGAGCAACAGAATAACAACATAGCCGAGTGTCTTCATCGAAAAGCCCCCTTACCTAAACAATCAGGGTGTGTATAATGCCCCCATCGACCAGTATCATGATTCATCTATGCTTTCAATTAACAATATTGTCTACCATAGATAGTTGGGAAGCGGCGGGCTCTCTCAAGCGCGGAGGACGCGACTTGGTCGGCGATTGACTCGGAACGCCATTGGAAATTGAGGCGGAACGCTCGAAGATAAAGCGCGATTGCAGCCGCTCGCCGCTCAGCCCGTAAGGGCAGCCGACACTCAGGGGATCGAGACAGGCGGGACGCGGCTCGCGAACGGCCGCGGCTACCGATGTCACGGGTTTCGCAGGCGACCAGGCTCCGGCCCCCTGGGGTTCAGGGAACGCGCCTCCACCTGCCTTTGGTCAGCGGCCTGCCGAACCTCCGGTTCGGCCGCCGCTGCGCAAGCCGATCAATTCTTCGGCTGCTCCTTTTGGGTTTCGCCGGCGGGAGTCTCAGTGGTCGCGCCAGACGGCGCAGCGCCCTCCATCGCGGGCGCCGGTGTAGCGCCAGGCAACGCTGCGCCATCCGTCGCGGGCGCCGGCGTTGCCGCGGCCGGCGCAGTAGCCGTCATGATGCGGGCAAAGTCCCCTTCGAACTTGGCATCCGCCAACGCAGCCTTGGAGATCGCCTCAGCGCCCTTCTTGCCGATATCGACGCGGACTTGGCGTTTCGCGAACTCATTGGCCTGGTCGCTGGTCAAGGGCTTCGGATCCACCGACGTCACCTTGAAAAAGCTCGCGCTCGCTCGCGAACGTATGAAGTAAACGTCGTCGGGCTTCCGTGCGTCCAGCACCTTCAGCATCTCCGCCGGCATCGTCGCGCTGTCCAACGTTGCGGTGCCGCGGCTGAATTTGATGCCCATTTCGTTCAGCTTCGCTTCGACCTGATCGAGCGACTTGAAATCCTTTGTCGCCGCGGCGAGGGCCTCCACGTCCTTCGGCGTCGTGAAGGAAATCTGCTCGACCTGGAACAGCTCCCGCTGGTCGAACTGCTTGGGGTTGGCTTGGATGTAGCTGTCGATTTCGTTTTTGGAAACCGAGCTCATCTTTGAAGACAGATCGCGCTGAACAAAGGCGCCGGCAAGAATCTGCTCGCGCGAGCGCAAGAGATCGAGATGCACGGTCGGTTCGCGATCGAGCTTCGCCGCGAGCGCCTGCTGCACCAGATATTTGCGTTCGACGATGCGCGACAGCGCCGCCTTGACGACCGGGTCACTGCGCTTATCTGCGGGCACGTTGGCGAGTCGAAGCTCGTTATCCAGTTCCTGCTGAGTCACATCATCCGGGCCGATATGAGCGATCACTTGGCCGACTACGGCCTGCTCCGCTGGCTTCTTGCCGCATCCCACGAGCAGCATCGCCGCTGGCAGAGCGCACGCGATCGCAGCGATGCGCCACCGGCGCCGAGACATTGGCGATATGTGCAGCAATGCTATTCTCCTAAGTTACAGCGAGACGACGCCCGGACGTCGGACTGTCGCGAAATCATGGCGAAGCGCCCGGCGGACGAGAAACCTGAGCTCGCGCCGCCAAGCTGAGCCCGAACCTGCTACCACATCTTTCCGGGCGTTAGCATCGACGAATATGTCGAGCGACTATTATACACATAAGATAGATGATATTCCCGACAACTGCAAGATCCTGAACATCTTCCGCGTGCAAGGCGGCCCGCCGCTTCGCATTGCCTTTGCGATCTGACTGTCTGCCTGGTCCCCGCGCCAAATCGCGCCTGTGCCAGATCTTTGCCGCCCTGAAACTTATGAAATCCTTACGCCCGGCCGCCCAATTCGCAATCGAAAGCTTACGCGTGCCGGCGCTAAGAACCGCTCCAGCAAGGAGACGATCATGCTCGACGTCGCATTCGTGGCGCTTGGTTTGGCGGCTTTGGCGTTGATGGGTTTCTACGCCCTCGCGCTGCGGCAGCTTTAGGAGCGTTCGATGAGTGAACCGATCATCGGACTGGTCGTCGCCGTCGGGCTCGGCCTCTACCTCCTCTATACGCTGATCCATCCCGAAAAATTCTAGATCAAGAAGGTGATGCGATGACGCTTGTCGGCTGGGCGCAGATCGCGCTTGTGCTCGCTTTGGTGCTGGGCTGCGCCGTGCCGCTCAGCAAATTCATTGCTGAGGTCTACGCAGGCGAGAGAAACTTTCTCAGCCCGGTCATCGGACCGGTCGAGCGCGGCTTCTACCGCTTGGCCGGGGTCGATCCCGGCGCGCGAGCAGGACTGGTTCGCCTATACGCTGGCGATGCTGGCGTTCTCCGTTGCCGGCTTTCTGGTTCTCTACGCGGTCCAGAGGCTCCAGGGCCTGCTGCCGTTGAACCCGCGCGGCTTCGATGGCGTGCCGCCGGATCTCGCCTTCAACACCGCGATCAGCTTCATCACCAACACCAACTGGCAGAACTATGCCGGCGAGACGACGATGAGCCATCTGACTCAGATGCTCGGCCTCACCGTGCACAATTTCGTCTCCGCGGCGACCGGCCTCGCGATGGCCTTTGCGCTGGTGCGCGGCTTTGCGCGCTCCTCGGCGACCACGGTCGGCAATTTCTGGGTCGATCTGACCCGGATCACGCTCTACATTCTGCTGCCGATCGCTTTGGTTGGCGCGCTTGTGCTGATCGCGCTCGGCGTGCCGCAGACGCTCGTCGGCGTCAGTCGACGCAACGACGTTGGAAGGCGCGAAACAGACCATCGCGATCGGGCCGATGGCGAGCCAGGAGATGATCAAGGAGCTCGGGACCAACGGCGGCGGCTTCTTCAACGCCAATTCGGCGCATCCGTTCGAGAACCCGAACGCCTGGACCAACCTTCTCGAGATCTGGGCGCTCCTGTTGATCCCGGTCGCTTCCGTTCTCGCCTTCGGCCGCATTGTCGGCGACGTTCGTCAGGGACGCGCGATCCTGGCCGCCATGGCCGTTTTTCTCATCGTCGGCGTCGGCGTCGCCTATTGGTCGGAGACCGCCGGAAATCCGATTCTGACAGCGCTGGGCGTCGACCCGTCAGCCGGCAATCTCGAGGGCAAGGAGGTCCGCTTTGGTCAGGCGATGTCCGTGTTGTTCACCACCGGGACAAGCGGAACCAGCACCGGCGCGGTCAACTCGATGTTCGATTCCTACACGCCGCTCGGCGGCATTGTGCCGATGTTCAACCTGCTCGCCGGCTGCATCTGGCCGGGCGGCGTCGGCGCGGGGCTTTACGGCTTTCTGGTCGTCGCGATCATCGCAGTGTTCGTCGCCGGGCTGATGGTCGGCCGCACGCCCGAATATCTCGGCAAGAAGATCGAAACACGCGAGATGAAGCTCGCGATGCTGGCGGTGCTGATCTATCCGCTCGTGCGTGCTTGGCTTCTCCGGCGCGGCTGTGCTTCTGCAGACGGCGCTCGACAGTCTGAACAACAGCGGCCCGCACGGCCTCTCCGAGATCATCTACGCCTATGCCTCGACCAACGCCAACAATGGCTCGGCCTTCGCCGGCCTGAACGGCAACACGCTCTGGTTCAACTCGACGCTCGGCATCGCGATGCTGCTCGGCCGCTTCGCCTTTGTCGTTCCCGTGTTGGCGTTGGCCGGATCGCTGGCCGCGAAGAAGAAGATCCCGGCTTCGGCTGGCACCTTCCCGACCGACGGGCCGCTGTTCGTCGGCCTCTTGGTGGGCGTCATCGTCATTCTCTACCTCCTGCAATATTTCCCGGCGCTGTCGCTGGCGCCGATCGTCGAGCACTTCCTGATGCTCGACGGCAAGACCTTCTGATCGGAGATTGACCATGGCTGCGAAAGCCAAGCCGCAAGGCCTGTTCGACGGCGCGATCGTCGCCGCCGCCTCGGTCGACGCGCTGCGCAAGCTCGACCCGCGGGCGCTGGCGAAGAACCCGGTGATCTTCGTCACCGAGATGGTGTCGCTGGTGGTGACCCTGCTCTTCATCCGCGATCTCGTGGCCCACAATGGGGCGGCTCTGTTCTCGGGCCAGATCGCGGCCTGGCTCTGGTTCACCGTGCTGTTCGCCAATTTCGCCGAGGCCGTCGCCGAAGGGCGCGGCAAGGCGCAAGCCGACGCTTTGCGCCGCACGCGCAGCGACACGCGCGCCAAGCGCTATCTCGACCTGGAAAGCCTCGGCGACGTCGTCGAAGGGGTGAACGCGCTTGATCTTCGCCTCGGCGATGTCGTTCTGGTCGAAGCGGGCGAAGTCATTCCCGGCGACGGCGAAATCGTCGAGGGCGTCGCCTCCGTCAATGAATTGGCGATCACCGGCGAGTCCGCGCCCGTCATTCGCGAGGCTGGCGGCGATCGCTCGGCCGTCACCGGCGGAACGACGGTGCTCTCCGACTTCATCAAGGTGAGGATCACCGCCGCGCCGGGCTCGACCTTCATCGACCGGATGATCGCGCTGGTCGAAGGCGCCGAACGGCAGAAGACGCCGAACGAACTGGCGCTGTCGATCCTGCTGTCTGGGCTGACCATCATCTTCCTGATCGTTTGCGTCACCTTGTGGCCGCTCGCCAAATATTCAGGGACTGTCCTCTCCGCGACCGTCTTGATCGCGCTGCTCGTCTGCCTCATTCCGACGACGATCGGCGGGCTTCTGTCGGCGATCGGCATCGCCGGCATGGATCGGCTCGTCCGCTTCAACGTCATCGCGACCTCCGGCCGCGCGGTCGAGGCGGCGGGCGATGTCGATACGCTGCTCCTCGACAAGACCGGGACGATCACCTTCGGCAATCGCATGGCGACCGAGTTCTTGGCCGGTGAGCGGCGTGCAGGCTGAAGATCTCGCCGCCGCTGCGCTTGTCTCGAGCCTTGCCGACGACACGCCCGAGGGCCGCTCGATCGTCGCGCTCGCGAAGGGCGACTTCGGCCTCGCGGAGCCGAAGCTCGATCCGCAAGACGACCGTCATCGTGCCGTTCACCGCGCAGACCCGCATTTCGGGCGTCGACATCGGTGGCCGCTGGATCCGCAAGGGCGCGATCGATTCGATCCTTCGCTATCTCAAGCTGCCGATTGAAAAGACGCCGCTCGAGTTTCGTCAGGCGGTCGAGCGGGTCGCAATGTCCGGCGGCACGCCGCTCGCGGTCGCCGAGGAAGGCCAGTTGTTGGGCGTCATCCATCTCAAGGACATCGTGAAGCCCGGCATCAAGGAGCGTTTCGCGGCGATGCGCGCCATGGGCATCCGAACCGTCATGGTGACCGGCGACAATCCCGTCACCGCCGCGGCGATCGCCTCCGAAGCGGGCGTCGACGACTTTCTCGCCGAGGCGACGCCGGAGGACAAGCTCGCCTACATCCGCAAGGAGCAGTCCGGCGGCCGGCTGATCGCCATGTGCGGCGACGGCACCAATGACGCGCCGGCGCTCGCTCAGGCCGATGTCGGCGTCGCGATGCAGACCGGCACGCAGGCCGCGCGCGAAGCCGGCAACATGGTCGATCTCGATTCCAATCCGACCAAGCTGATCGAAATCGTCGAGATCGGCAAACAACTGCTGATGACGCGCGGCTCGCTCACCACCTTCTCGATCGCCAATGACGTGGCGAAATATTTCGCCATCCTGCCGGCGATGTTCGCGGCGACCTATCCGGTTCTCGGAACGCTCAACGTCATGCGCCTGACGTCGTCGCAGTCGGCGATCCTGTCCGCGGTCATCTTCAACGCGCTCATCATCATCGCCTTGATTCCCCTGGCGCTGAAGGGCGTCGCTTACCGGCCGGTCGGCGCGGCGGCGCTGCTCAGGCGCAATCTCCTCATCTATGGCCTGGGCGGCCTGATCCTGCCCTTCATCGGCATCAAGGCGATCGACGTCGTCGTCGCCGCCCTTCACCTCGCTTAAAGCCTCAGGCTCGACCATGCTCCAGCATCTGCGCCCCGCACTCGTCCTTATCGTTCTGCTTCAGCGTCCTCACCGGCCTTGTCTATCCGTTGGCGGTGACGGGGATCGCTCAGATCGCCCTGCCCTATCAGGCCAACGGAAGCCTGATCCAGAAGGATGGCGTCGTCGTCGGCTCGGCCCTGATCGGGCAGTGGTTCAAGAGCGACCGCTATTTTCATCCGCGTCCCTCCGCCACCACCGACACCGACCCCAACGATTCGACGAAGACGATCGACGCGCCGTACAACGCGACCAATTCGTCCGGCTCGAACCTCGGCCCGACCTCGCAAAAGCTCGTCGACCGGGTGAAGGGCGGCGTCGAAGCCTGGCGCGCGATGGCCGGCGCTGGCCCCGTTCCCGCCGACGCTGTCACGACATCGGCCTCCGGGCTCGATCCCGACGTCTCGCCGGAGACCGCCCTGGGCCAAGTCGCCTCGGTGGCGAAGGCGCGGGGCTTGCCCGAGGACAAGGTGCGGGCGTTGGTCGAAGGCGCGATCGACGGTCGGGCTTTGGGGTTGATCGGCGAGCCGAGAGTCAACGTTTTGCGGCTGAATTTAGCGCTGGATGGGTTAAAAGCGTCATGACGACCCACGAGCGCCGATGGCCCCAACCAACCGACCCGACGCCGGACGCCCCGATCCGGACGCGCTTCTGGCGGCGTTCCGCCGGGAGACTGCGGGCCGGCTGAAGGTCTTTCTCGGCGCCGCGCCCGGCGTCGGCAAGACCTACGCCATGCTGCAGAACGCGCGGCGCCTGAAGAACGAAGGCGTCGATGTCGTCATCGGGCTCGTCGAGACTCATGGCCGCGCCGAGACGAGCGCGCTCGTCGAAGGGCTCGAGATCCTGCCGCGACGCAGGATCGAATACCACGGCCGAACGCTCGACGAATTTGATCTGGACGCGGCGCTCGCGCGCAAGCCCAAGCTGATCGTCGTCGACGAGCTCGCCCACACCAACGCTCCGGACAGCCGACATCCGAAGCGCTGGCAGGACGTTCAGGAGTTGCTCGACGCGGGCGTCAGCGTCTGGACGGCGCTCAACATCCAGCATCTCGAGAGTCTCGCCGACGTCGTGTCTCGCATCACGGGCGTCGCCGTGCGCGAGACCGTCCCCGACCGGGTCTTGCAGGAGGCCGCCGATGTCGTTCTGGTCGATCTCACGCCGGACGAGCTCATCCAGCGCCTGAACGACGGCAAGGTGTATGTGCCGGAGACGGCGCGACGAGCGACGCAGAATTTCTTCACTCCCGGCAATCTGACGGCCTTGCGGGAATTGGCGCTGCGCCGCACCGCCAATCGCGTCGACGATCAGATGGTCGACTACTTGCGCCAGAAGGCGATCGAGGGACCGTGGGCGGCGTCCGAGCGCCTGCTCGCTTGCGTCGGCGCGGACGAAGTGTCGGAGCGGGTCATTCGGCGCGCAAGCCAGCTCGCAACGGGCCTCAACGCAGACTGGACCGCCGTGACGGTCGAGACCATCGGCCAGGCCGGCGACGCCAAACGCGCCAACCAGCTCGCCAAAGTGTTCGGCTTGGCCGAGCGTCTGGGCGGGCAGACCATGCGCCTTCAGGGCAGCGACTATCCAGGCGAAATTCTTAAGCTCGCGGCGCGTGAGAATGTCACTCAGATCGTGCTCGGCCAGTCGCGAGCTGGACCGTTGCGCCGCCTTCTCGGTCGCTCGCTGCCAGAGGCGCTGATGCGCGGCGCCGGCGGAATAGAGATTCATATTGTTCCGGGCGAAGAGCCAAGACGGTCCTTGTGGCCGCATCTCAAGCCGCTTCTAAGGCGCAGGGGACTTGGGCCCGAGCTTGCGGTTGTCCTTGTCTCGGTCGCCGCAGCCGTGGCTGTCGCCGAAGCGCTCTACGCCGTTCTCAAGCTGCCCAACTTGTCGATGATCTTTCTCACCGCGGTCCTGTTCAGCGCGCTGCGCTTTGGAACTCGCGCTGCGGTCTTCGCATCACTCGCCTCGTTCGTCGCGTACAACTTTTTCTTCATCCAGCCGACCTTCACGCTCACGGTCGCGCAGCCGCAAGAGCTGTTCGCACTGCTCATCTTTCTTGCTGTCGCCGTGCTCACCGGATCCTTGACCGGGCGCATCCGAGACCAACGGGAGACGGTGGTCCGGAACGCCGAAATTACCCAGTCGCTCTACGACTACTCACGCAAGCTTTCCGGCGCTTCGAGACCGGACGACGTCCTTTGGGCGGCCGCAGCGCATTTGCACGAGACATTTGGCGGCCGCATCGTGCTCCTGGTCAGCGAGGGGGACGAACTGCAGATTCGCGCCGCCTGGCCGCCCGACGCGCAACTCGACGCCGCCGCTCTCGGCGCCGCGAATTGGGCGCAGCAGAAGAAAGAGCCGGCAGGCTGGGGAACCGGGACCCTGCCGCGCATCGCCTATCAGTTTCGGCCGCTGCTCGCCGCGCGCGGGGCGATCGCGGTCTGCGGCTTCGAGCCCCATTCGGCGGATCAGCCGATCACCGCGGAGGACGAGCGCGCGCTGACCGCCATCCTCGACTTGACCGCGATCGCGCTCGACCGGGCGCTGCTCGCGCGCGAAGCGGTGAACGCGGCGACGATGCAGGAAAACGAGAAGGTGCGCGACGCGCTGCTCGATTCGCTCTCGCACGATCTGCGCACGCCGCTGTCGGCGATCGCCGGCTCGGCGAGTTCGCTGCGCGCGCTTGGCGACAAGATGAACCCGGCTGAACGGCTCGAACTCCTGTCGTCGATCGAAGAGGAGACGGGGCGGCTTGCGCGCTTCGTCGCCAATCTGCTCGACATGTCGCGGATCGAAGCGGGCGGGCTCAAGGTCAATCGCGATCTGGTCTCCATCGCCGACGTCGTGCAAGGCGCGGTCGAGCGCAGCCGCAAGGCGTTCCCCGGCGAGCCCGTGCGGGTCAGCCTTGCGCCCGATCTGCCTTTCGTGCGCGGCGACGACAAGCTGCTCGAGCAGGTGCTGTTCAACCTGCTCGACAACGCGCATAAATACGCGGGGCGACGCCGGCGCGATTGTTCACGCCCGCCAGGAGGGCGACGAGGTGGTGCTCAGCGTCACCGACGAGGGCCCCGGGATCAAGCCCGCGGAGCTCGAACGCATCTTCGAGAAGTTCTATCGCGGTGGACGACCCGACGGACGCAAGGCGGGCACCGGGCTTGGCCTTTCGATCTCGCGGCGCCTGGTCGAGGCCATGGGAGGGACAATCGTGGCGCAGAGCCCGGCGGTGCGTCGGCGCGGCGCCCGATTTGTCGTGCGCCTTCCCGTCGCCCAGGCGACGCCGATCGCGTCGAGTCCAGCCGCATGACAGGCCCACGCGTTCTGGTGGTCGACGACGAGCCCCAGATTCAGCGGTTTCTCACCGTTGCGCTCACCGCCGCCGGCTTTCAGGTGCAAACGGCCGAGACCGGCGCCCAGGCTTTGCGCGCTGGCGGCGACCGGCGCGCCCGATCTCATCGTTCTCGACCTCGGACTGCCCGATCGGGACGGCAAGGACGTTCTGCGCGACATCCGCCAGTTCTCGACGACCCCGGTGATCATCCTGTCCGCGCGCGATCGCGAGGCGGAGAAAATCGAAGCGCTGGATCTTGGCGCCGACGATTATGTCGAGAAGCCGTTCGGCATCGGCGAATTGACGGCGAGGCTTAGAGCCGCCCTGCGACACGCGGCCCACGCGGCCCAACCCGTTCAGCGGGTGGAGATCGATGGCGTCGTCATGGACTTCGACAAGCGACTCGTCACACGCGACGGGGCGCCGATCAAGCTGACGCCGAAAGAATACGACCTGCTCGCCGTCCTCTTTCGCAACGCCGGCCGCGTGGTGACCCATCGCCAGATTCTGGCCGCGGTCTGGGGCCCCGCGCATACCGAGGACACCCAGTACCTCAGGGTCTTCATCGGCCAGCTGAGAGCCAAGATCGAGCGCGATCCGACAACGCCGGCGATCGTCAAGACCGAGCCGGGCGTCGGCTACCGCGCCGCCGAGCCCTGAGGCGCCCTTCGCGTCCGCCGGTAGCGGCCCTGAACAATTCTTCGGCGCCCCCGCTTGTTTTACTGGCGCCTACCCCCGCGAATCCCTGGAGATTCGTTTGGCACGCTCGTTGCGAAGTGAGTCTCGGCTCCCGGTGGGGTCGAGCTTCCGCCGCCCTGCTTCATGGGCGCAAGCGACGAGGGTGAACATGTCGTTGACGAGACGGATATTTTTACGCGCGGCCGGCGCGGCCCTGGGAGGGGCGCTTGCGTTTGGGGCCACCGCGGCGTTCGCGGCCGACGATACGATCAAGATCGGCATTCTGCATTCGCTGTCCGGCACGATGGCGATCAGCGAGACCACGCTCAAGGACGTGATGCTGATGCTGATCGACGAGCAGAACAAGAAGGGCGGCGTGCTCGGCAAGAAGCTTGAGGCGGTCGTGGTCGACCCCGCTTCGAACTGGCCGCTGTTCGCGGAAAAGGCCAAGGAGCTGATCGAGAAAGACAAGGTTTCGGTCGTATTCGGCTGCTGGACTTCGGTGTCGCGCAAGTCGGTGCTGCCGGTGTTCAAGGAGCTCGAACTCGATCCTGTTCTATCCCGTCCAATACGAGGGCGAGGAATCGGAGCGCAACGTCTTCTATACCGGCGCTGCGCCCAACCAGCAGGCGATCCCCGCGGTCGACTATCTGATGAGCGAGGACGGCGGTTCGGTGAAGCGCTGGGTGCTCGAAGGCACCGACTACGTCTATCCGCGCACCACCAACAAGATCCTCGCCGCCTATCTGAAATTGAAGGGCGTGCCCGACGAAGACGTGATGATCAACTATACGCCGTTCGGCTTCTCCGACTGGCAGACGGAAGTGTCGAAGATCAAAGCGTTCGGCTCGGCCGGCAAGAAGACGGCGGTGGTCTCAACGATCAACGGCGACGCCAACGTTCCCTTCTATAAGGAGCTCGGCAACCAGGGGATCAAGGCGACCGACATTCCGGTCGTCGCGTTCTCGGTCGGCGAGGAAGAACTCGCGGGCCTCGACACCAAGCCGCTGGTCGGCCATCTCGCCGCGTGGAACTACTTTGAGTCGATCGACACGCCGGCGAACAAGGACTTCATCGCCAAATGGCATGAGTTCACCAAGAAGCCGAACCGCACCACCAACGATCCGATGGAGGCGCATTACATCGGCTTCAACATGTGGGTGAAGGGCGTCGAGAAGGCTCAGAGCTTCGAGCCGGACAAGGTGATCCCCGCGATGATCGGCGTCGCGGTCCCGAACCTCACGGGCGGCATCTCGACCATGATGACCAACCATCACATCACCAAGCCCGTCTATATCGGCGAGATCCAGGCCGACGGCCAGCTCAACACGGTCTGGCAGACGCCGGCGCCGGTCGTGGCGCAGGAATGGTCGCCCTACCTCGAGGGTTCGAAGGATCTGATCGCCGATTGGCGCGCGCCGATGACGTGCGGCAACTTCAACGTCAAGACCGGCAAGTGCGGCGGCTGACCAAAGCCTGAAAAGCAGCCGACTATCGCCAACGATCGGCAGGAGCCCAGTCGGGCTCCTGCCGCGCTCTTAACCGGCGCCGGATTTTCGCTGAACCCTGCGCGATGACGCGACCGAGATCGAGTGTCGCAGTTGAAAGGACCATGATGACGCCGCTGTGCGCCCGTCGTCTCGCCGCTCATCTCCCCGTCCTACGTGCGATCGGCGTCCTTGTCGTCATGGCGTTCGCAACGCCGCCCGCGCCGACGCCGTCGACGACACGCTGGCGAAATTCCTCGACGACAAGTTTCCCCAAACCGCAGCCGCGATTGGAGAGTTATCCGCCGAAGCGCCTCCGCAGGCCGCCGCCATTCTCGAAGCGCTGGCCGACAATCGCCTTCTCATCGATCAAGCCGACAAAATCGTCGCCTACAAGACCGCCGCCGGCGCGCTGCTGAACGCCAAGACCGGCGAGACGATTCCCGATTCGAGCGCCAGCGCATTCAAAAAGGTCCGCGTCAACAACGCGCTTCGGAGCTCCATTCAAGGCGCGATGGGATCGCTGACCCTCGCCAATCCCGACCCGGAAAAGCGCCTCGCCGCGGCCGAGGACGTATTCAGAACGCACGACGCCAAGGCGTTGCCGGCGCTTCAGACCCAGCTCGCCAAGGAAAGCGACCCGCGGGTCACCGCGGCCTTGAAGCTCGCCCAAGCCTCGATCTTCGCCACCAGCGACAGCACGTCTACCCAGGACCGTCTCGCGGCGATTGCGACATTGAAAGAGCGCGGCGACCAGGACGCGCAAAGCCTCATCGACGGGATCTCGCAGAAGGCCACCGATCCGGCGGTGAAGAGCGCGGCTGAGTCCGCTCTGAGCGCCATCCACGCGCGCCTGGCTCTGTGGGGCGTGGCGCAGAACCTCTGGTACGGTATTTCGGCCTCGTCGGTCCTGCTGCTCGCCGCGATCGGCCTTGCGATCACCTTCGGCGTCATGGGCGTCATCAACATGGCGCATGGCGAGATGGTGATGCTCGGCGCCTATTCGACCTATGTCGTGCAGTCGCTTCTCCCGCCTTGGCTGCAGAACTGGTCGCTCGCCTTCGCCATTCCGCTCGCGTTTGTCGTGGCCGGCGTGGTCGGCATCGCGATCGAGCGTCTTGTGATCCGCTTTCTCTACACCCGCCCGCTCGAGACGCTGCTCGCGACCTGGGGCGTGTCGCTCATCCTGCAGCAGTTGGTCCGCAGCCTTTTCGGCGCCGCGAACCGCCAGGTCAGCAATCCTCCATTCATGTCGGGCGCGTTCGAGATTGGTGGACTGTCGATTACGACCAATCGGCTTTGGATCATCGTGCTGTCGGCGCTCGTCTTCATCGGCCTCCAGCTTGTGCTGCGCGCGACGCCTTTCGGCCTGCAGATGCGCGCCGTGACGCAGAACCGACGCATGGCGGCGTCGATGGGCATTTCGACCGCGCGGGTCGACATGCTGGCCTTCGGCCTTGGCTCGGGGGTCGCGGGGATCGCGGGCGTAGCGCTGTCGCAAATCGACAACGTCTCGCCGAACCTCGGCCAGGGCTACATCATCGACAGCTTCATGGTCGTCGTGTTCGGCGGCGTCGGAAACTTATGGGGGACGGCCTTCGGCGCCCTCCTGATCGGACTCGCCAACAAGCTGCTTGAGCCGCTGATTGGCGCCGTTCAGGGCCAGATCGTGCTTCTGGTCTTCATCATCCTCTTCATTCAGAGACGGCCGCGAGGGCTCTTTGCTCTGCGCGGGCGTGCGGTGGAAGCATGAGCCCCCGCCTGGACCAGCTTGGGATTGTCTTCGTCGCGATCCTTATCGTCGCGGCGATCCTGGTGCCGGTGTTGTCGCTTGGGGTGTCGCCCAATTCTCCCTTTTACCTGCCGCCTTATCTGGTGCAGCTGCTCGGCAAATATCTTTGTTACGCGATCCTCGCCGTCGCGCTCGATCTGGTCTGGGGCTATTGCGGCATTCTCTCGCTCGGCCATGGCGCGTTCTTTGCGCTGGGCGGCTATGCGATGGGCATGTATCTCATGCGGCAGATCGGGACGCGCGGCGTCTACGCCAACCCGATCCTTCCGGACTTCATGGTGTTCCTGAACTGGAAGGAGCTGCCGGTCGCCTGGTGGGGATTCAACTGGTTCCCTTATGCGATGGCGATGGTCGTCCTGGTGCCCGGCCTCCTGGCGCTCGCCTTCGGCTGGTTCGCGTTCCGCTCGCGCGTGACCGGCGTCTATCTCTCGATCATCACACAGGCGATGACCTTCGCTTTGTTCAAGGAGTTCTTTCGCAACGATTTCGGCTTCGGCGGCAACAACGGCTTGACCGACTTCAAGGACCTGCTTGGTTTCTCGCTTCAAACCCCTTCGATGAAGGCCGCTCTGTTCTCGGCGAGTTGCATTGCGCTCATCGTCGCCTACGCCGTGTCGCGTGCGATCATCGGCTCGAAATACGGCAAGGCGCTGATGGCGGTGCGCGACGCCGAAAGCCGCATGCGCTTCCTCGGCTATCGGGTTGCGAACTACAAGCTGTTCGCCTTCGTTGTATCGGCTATCATCGCCGGAATCGCCGGCGCGCTGTACGTGCCGCAAGTCGGCATCATCAATCCAAGCGAATTCGCGCCCGGGAACTCGATCGAAGCGGCGATCTGGGTTGCGGTCGGCGGCCGCGGGACGCTGATCGGCGCGGCGATCGGCGCGATCGCCGTCAACTTCGCCAAGACCTTTTTCACCGGCGCCTTCCCCGAATATTGGCTCTACGGTCTCGGCCTTTTGTTCGTTTTGACCACCCTGTTCCTGCCCAAGGGCCTGCTCGGACTAGCGCTGCGCGACCGGAGGGCGAGGCCCGAGCCGAAGCCGGAGGCCTCGCCAATTGCGATCGAGGAAGGCGTCGAACCGTGAGCCTCACCGAGACGGCCAATCCGACCCTCACTCAATCGCTCCTGTATCTGGACGGAGTGAGCGTTTCGTTCGACGGCTACAAGGCTTTGCGCAGTCTGTCGCTGATGCTTCAGCCCGGTGAGATGCGAGCGATCATCGGCCCCAACGGGGCGGGCAAGACGACGATGATGGACGTCATCACCGGCAAGACGCGTCCCGACGAAGGCGAGGTGATGTTCGACGGTCGCCATGATCTGACCAAGCTCGACGAAGCCGAGATCGCGACGCTCGGCGTCGGCCGCAAGTTTCAGAAGCCGACCGTGTTCGAGAATCACACGGTCGAAGACAATCTCCTGCTCGCGACCAAAGCGCCGCGCAGCGTGCGCGCCACCCTGTTCGGACGCGAAGACGCGAAAACGCTGGAGACGATCGACGCTATCCTCGCCACCACCCGGCTTGCCGACCACAGGGCGCGCATCGCCGGATCGCTGTCGCACGGTCAGAAGCAATGGCTCGAGATCGGCATGCTGCTGGCGCAGGACCCGAAGCTCCTGCTCGTCGACGAACCGGTCGCGGGCATGACCGACGCCGAGACCGCGGCGACCGCCGATCTCTTGCGCGAGATCGCGCTCGACCATTCGGTGATCGTGGTCGAGCACGACATGCATTTCGTGCGCGAGCTCGGCGTCAAGGTGACGTGCCTTCACGAGGGCTCGGTGCTGGCCGAGGGCACGCTCGACCAGGTGAGCGCCGACCCGCGCGTCGTCGAAGTTTATCTGGGACGGTGAACGCATGCTGACCGTGGACAGAATCGATCTTTTCTACGGCGCGGCGCAGGCGTTGCGCTCCGTGTCCGTCAAGGCGCAGACCGGGCGCATTCTGACAGTCCTTGGCCGCAATGGCGTGGGCAAGTCATCGCTGTTGCGGGCCATCGTGGGCCAGCACATGACGGCGTCCGGCTCGATCCGCTGGGACGACAAGGACATGACGAAGATGACGCCCTACCTGCGAGCCAAGGCCGGGTTTGGCTATGTCCCGCAGGGACGCGAAATCTTTCCGCTGCTGACGGTGCGCGAGAACCTCATGACTGGCTACGCCACCCGGCCGCGCAGCGAGCGGGCGATCGACGACGAGATCTTTGCGCTCTTTCCCGTGCTCAACGACATGCTGGGACGCCGGGGCGGCGACCTTTCGGGCGGCCAGCAGCAGCAGCTCGCCATCGCCCGCGCGCTGGTGACGAAGCCCAAGCTCCTTGTCCTCGACGAGCCGACCGAGGGCATCCAGCCGTCGATCATCAAGGACATCGGCCGCGCGCTCGTCCATCTGCGCCGCAAGGGCGAGATGGCGATTCTCGTCGTCGAGCAATATTTCGAGTGGGCGCGCGACATCTGCGACGACTACGCGGTGCTGGACCGCGGCGTCGTCGTGCTCGCCGGCACGCGTGAGCAGATGGACGAGACCGCGGTGCGCGCGCGGATGACGGTCTGAGCCAGGCGACGGGATCGTTCTCAATTAGTGCGCGGCCTGGGCCGGGACCTTCGCGGGACCGACGTTGCGCAGGAATGGAACCAGCATCGTCGCAAAGATGAAGCAGACCATGATGGCAAGAAAGGCGTCGGCGTAGGCGAGCGTCGAGGCCTCGCGGTAAGTGAGCTGCCAGAGCTGCTTGAGCGCGGCTTGATACCCCGCTTGCTGGCTCCCCGGGATTGCCGCGTAGCGCTGCGCGACTTCGTTCACGAGCCTGGTCATGGCGCCGTTGGCAGGCGTCAGGTTCGACGCGATCGCGTGAAAGTGGAAATTGGTGCGGTTGTTGAGGACGGCGCCGCAGACCGCAATGCCGACCGCGCCGCCGAGGTTGCGCATCATGTTGAACAAGCCGCTCGCATATTTGAGCCGTTCCGGCGGCAGGCTGCCGAGGCCGAGATTGACGCTTGGAGCGACCGCGAACACCTGCGGAAAGCCGCGCAAGATCTGCGGCAGGAAAAGCTCCGCCGCGCCCCATTCATGGGTGATGAAGCTGAAGCTCCACATCGACAGACCGAACGACGCGAGGCCGATCATCATGAGCCAGCGCGTGTCGAATTTTTTCGCGAGCATGACGTAGACGGGCACGCCTACGAGAGAGGCCATGCCAGTCGAGAAAACGGCCATGCCGGTCTGCCAGGCGCTGAATCCGCGCACGTAGCCCAGAAACAGCGGCGTGAGGTAGATGGTCGAGAAGATGCCGATGCCGGTGATGAACGAGAGGATGCAGCCGAGGGTGAAGTTGCGGTTTCCGAGCGCACGGAGGTCGACGACCGGCCGCGGAAAGGTGAGGCTGCGGACGACGAACAGAGAGCCCGCGACGACGGCGATCATCGCGCAATCTCGGATGGTCGCGTCGTCGAACCAATTCCAGCGCGAGCCTTCCTCGAGCACGTATTCCAGGGTTCCGAGCGTCATCGCCAAGAGGATGATGCCGGGATAGTCGGCGCCCTTGAGCAGCGAAAGATCGGGCTCGTCGATCTTCACCAGAATGGGGACGAGGATCGATATGGCGATGCCGGGAACGACGTTGGCGTAGAAGAGCCAGCGCCAGTCGAGCGTGTCGGTGATGAAGCCGCCGATGACTGGCCCCAGCGTCGGCGCGACCGAGGCGATGGCGCCGACCACGGCAGCGGAATAGACGCGTCGCGGACCCTGGAAATAGTGAAAGGTCGAGGTGAAGACGATCGGGATCATCGACGCGCCCAGCATGCCCTGAAGCGCGCGGAAGACGATCATGCTTTCGATGTTCCAGGCGAGCCCGCACAGCATGCTCGCAATGGTGAAGCCGACGGACGAGGCCGTGAACAGCCAGCGGGTCGAGAACACACGGGTCAGCCAGCCCGAGAGCGGGATCATGATGATCTCGGCGATGAGATAGGCGGTCTGCACCCAGCTGATCTGGTCCTGCGCCGCGGACAGGCCGCCGCCGATATCCTGAAGCGACGAAGCGACGATCTGGATGTCGAGGAGCGCGATGAACATGCCGACGCACATCACCACGAACGGACCCAGGCTCCACACCCAGCTTCGCGTCAGAGGGCTTCGCGGCGGATGGCGCGGCCGTCGAGGAGATGGCCGCGGCGGTCATGGTGTTTCGCCCGAACCAGACCGCGTGTCGACGCCGACATTTGCCGAGAGGCCCGGTCTGAGACCACGCAGCATCGGGTCGTCGTCGAGCTTGATGCGAACGGGAACGCGCTGAACGATCTTGGTGAAGTTGCCGGTAGCGTTTTCGGGCGGGATCACGCTGAAGACGGCGCCGGTCGCGGGGGCCATTGTGAGCACATGGCCGCGAAAGACGTGGTTCGGCAGGACATCAGCGACGATCGTCGCCGGTTGTCCCGGTGTCATGTGCTCAAGCTGGCTTTCCTTGAAGTTGGCGTCCACCCAAAGGTCATGCGACGGGATGATTGTGACGAGATAGGCGCCGCCCGCGACGTAGGCGCCGACCTGAGCAGCGCGATTGCCGACATAGCCGTCGATCGGCGAGCGAATATCGGTGTAGCCGAGATTCAGCTCCGCTGTATGCCGATCGGCCTCGGCCTGCGTGACGTCGGCTTTGGCGACGGCGATCTCCGCATCCAGAACCGTCAGCTGTTGCTTCGCGGCGTCGAGCCCGGCCTCGGACGAAATCACGCTGGCTTCA
The DNA here is from genome assembly GCA_963743265.1 of uncultured Alphaproteobacteria bacterium. Taxonomy (GTDB): domain Bacteria; phylum Pseudomonadota; class Alphaproteobacteria; order Rhizobiales; family Beijerinckiaceae; genus Roseiarcus. Next base: position 255,116 of record CAVUPE010000012.1, read on the forward strand.
GCCGCCAGGTTGAGCGACGACGCGCGCTCGGCGTTTTGCCGTGAGCCGGCCGCGGTCTGCGCAAGGTCGCGGTACCTTTGGTCGTCTTGCTTGGCGAACGCCGCTTGCGCATTCTTCGCGTCGAGGTCCGCCTTCGCTTGGCGGATCGTTGTTTGTTGCATCGTTTGTTTGCGCTCGAGACTGTCGAGGGTCGCCTTGCGCGCCTCGACAATCGCGGCCGCGCGGTCGGCGGCGGCGCGAAAGTCGCGGTCGTCGAGACGGATCAGCGGCTGTCCGGCGCGGACATATTCGTTGTCGCCGACGAGGATCTGCGCGACGAAGCCGGCAACGTGCGGGGATATCGGGGTGACATTGCCCCCGGCATAGGCGTCGTCGGTGCTCTCAATGAACCGCCCCACGCTCCAATATTCATACCCGTACCGCGCCCCGACGAACGCGATGACGCCTCCAAGCGTCGCGTACGCAAGCCATTTGAGCCGCGCTCTCGTGAGCAGGCTGGTTGGGCTCGTCTCGGTGTGTTGGCCGGCGATGGCGCTCATCGCGATCTCCTTGTCGTATCGTTTTGCTGCCGAACCAATAAGAGCGTATATACTCCTATATGGCCCAACGAAGTGAAGCTGAGCGGAGTCCGCTCGGGATTGTTCGAGTTAGCCAGCCACGGCGGCTTCCATCGGAAAGTCCGTTGCCGCAACTTCGTGCAGCAAGGCGCGCAGACCAACGGTTCGCTCATTGCCGAAAGCGGTCGCAAACTCTCGTTGCGCATCCTTCCAGCCCTGGTATCCGGCCCGCAGTCGTTCGAGGCCGGTTTCCGTCAATCGGAGCTCCTTGCTGCGACGGTCCGTGCGGCCGGGCTTGATGCTGATCAGCCCGTCGCGCTCGAGCGGCAGGATGTTCCGGCCAAGCGTGGTGCGGTCCATCACCATTTCATCGGCCAGCGCATTGATCGTCATCACCCCGTGTCGCCGCAACCGAGCGAGGATGGAAAACTGTGTCGTGCGGAGGCCCACCGGGGCCAGATGCCGATCATAAAACTGCGTGACATGTCGCGCCGCCTGGCGGACGGCGAGGCAGGTGCATTCCTCGAGGGGCGGCAGCTTATCGATCGGCATTTCGAACTCTCGTCCTTGACATTAGGGGCATATACGCCTAGTTAAGCGCATATACGCATAATGTCAAGGCCAGATCAGGAGTTCCTCGAATGACCCATTCCCTCGGCACGGCCCTCATTACCGGCGCGTCGTCTGGCATCGGCGCCGTTTATGCCGACCGGCTCGCGAAGCGCGGCTACGACCTTATCCTCGTGGCGCGAAACGGCGAGAAACTGAAATCCCTGGCCGCGCGATTGACGTCAGAAACGGGTCGGTCCGTCAGGGTGCTCCCCGCCGACCTCGGCGACAGGGCGGCGCTCGCAAAGGTCGAGGCGGTGCTTCGCGACGACCCGAGCATCACCATGCTCGTCAACAACGCCGGAACAGCCTGCCCTCACGCCGCTCGTGGACGCCGACGTTGACCAGATGGAGGCCATGATCGCGCTGAACGTCACCGCGCTCACGCGTCTGACTTATGCCGCAGCGCCCGCTTTCGTTGCCCGCGGCGCGGGGACGATCATCAACATCGGATCTGTAGTTGGCATTGCGCCCGAAAGGCTCAACGGCGTCTATGGCGCGAGCAAGGCCTATGTCCTTGCGCTCACTCATTCGCTGCAACACGAGCTGGCCGGAAAAGGCGTCCGCGTCCAGGCGGTGCTGCCTGCGGCGACCGCGACAGACATCTGGGAAAAGGGCGGCTTTCACCACTCGAAATTGCCCGCTGGGACCGTGATGTCGACGGAGGACATGGTCGACGCCGCTTTAGCGGGTCTTGATCAAGGGGAAGTGGTGACGATCCCGCCGCTTCAGGATGGCGACGACTGGACCCGCTTCGAGGCGTCCCGCCGGGCGCTCGCGCAGAAGTTTGGCAATTCGGCTCCGGCGCCAAGATATCGGGCCGCCGAATCCGCTCGAAAGATCGCGTAGGCGCGAGCGACTTACGAAACTCGAGGAGATAGCCATGACGTCACGTTCAGTTGTCATTGCGGAACCCGTCCGCACCGCGATCGGCGCGTTTGGCGGAACCTTGAAGGACTTGCCGGCGTCCGACCTCGGCGCTGTCGCCATCCGCGCCGCGGTCGAACGGGCCGGCCTCAGGCCCGAGGAGATCGAGACCGCGGCGATGGGCAATGTCATCCAGGCCGGGACGAGGATGAATCCTGCCCGTCAGGCGGCGGTTCAGGCCGGTCTGCCGGTGACGGTCCCGGCGCTGACGGTGAACCGCGTCTGCGGTTCGGGGGCGCAAGCGATTGTGTCCGCGGCGCAGGAGATCCTCCTGGGCAACGCCAATGCCGCCGTCGCCGGCGGGATGGAGAGTATGGATCAGGCGCCTTATCTCGTCGGCCGCGGTCGATGGGGTTATCGCCTCGGAGACGGCCAGCTTTACGACAGCGTGCTTCGCGACGGGCTCAACGACGCTTTCTCCGGGGAACACTCGGGCTGGCATACCGAGGACCTGGTGGAGAAATACCAAGTCACACGCGAAGCCCAGGACCAATGGGCTCTGCGCTCGCAGCAACGCTTTGCGCGCGCGCAAAGCGCGGGGCATTTCAAGTCGCAGATCACGGCGGTCCAGGTCCCTGGCAAGAAGGGCCCGACGCCATTCGATCAGGACGAAGCCAACCGTCCCGACACCACGATCGAGGCGCTTGCGCGATTGAAGCCGGCCTTTCGCCCAGACGGCGCGATTACCGCCGGCAATGCGCCGGGCCTCAACGACGCCGCGGCGGCCATGGTGCTCGCGGATGAGGCGTGGGCGGAGAAGCGCGGCCTCGAGCCGAGCGCGCGGCTCGTCGCTTATGGCATCGCGGCGGTCGAGCCCGGCATGTTCGGACTAGGGCCAGTGCCCGCCGTCAAGCAGGCGTTGCAGCGCGCCGGATGGGAGATCGGCTCCATCGAGCGTGCGGAGATCAATGAGGCGTTCGCGGCGATCGCCATTGTCGTCGCGCGCGAGCTTGGATTGCCAGACGAGATCGTCAATGTGGAAGGCGGCGCCGTCGCGCACGGTCACCCGATCGGCGCGACCGGCGCGGTGCTGACCACGAAGCTCATCCACTCGATGCGCCGCGACGGCCTGAAGCGCGGTCTGGTCACGTTGTGCATTGGCGGCGGCCAGGGCATCGCGCTCGCGATCGAAACGTTGCATTGAGCAGGGAAGCGGGGAGATGACCGAGCGCGAACTTGAGGACTGCGCGGTCGGAGACAAGCTATCGCGTCGCTCGATCGTCGCGGGCGCGACGTTCTTCGGCGCTGCCATGGCGGCGATCGGGGATGTGGCCAAGGCTCAAAATGCCGGCTCCGGAAGCTACAGCAACGCAGAAGCGAACCGGCGCATGAGGCGCTCTGGATCTCTGAGCGTGAGGTAGCGTCGTCAGGCGCGCTCGAACACCTCTGCTCGCGCTTCGACAATGTCCTCGATCATCCCGTCGGCGGCGAAGGGCGCGAGCGCTTCACGCATGGCGCTTTTCATAGCGGGGACTTCGTCGCCGAGTCGCTCTGACGAAGATGTCGACATCGACAACACGCGTTCGACAAGGCGTTCAACCGGGATTGCATAGGTGGCTTCGACGCGGACGGTTCCGGTCCGGGTGAACTGGCCATTGGCGAAGAATGTGTCGTGATCGCGCGCTGGGCGATCGCCCTTCCAGCGATCACGCACTGCGTTGAAAGCTTCGAGCCACGGGTTGCGACCGTCCTTGGCGCTTGTCGCGCCGCAGACCAGCACTCTTCCGCGAGGGGCAAGGGCGCGCTCGAGCGCGGCGCGGGCAGGCTCGGGATCGAGCCAATGGATTGCGCGGCCGATGGTGACGATGTCGAAGGCGCCGAGTTTCGGGGCGACATCCTCGAACCGGCTCTCGATGAACCTCACCGCGACGCCGGCGCGCTCGGCCCCAACGCGCGCGGCCTCGACCATGCCCGGCTCGGGATCGACGCCGAGGACCTCACGGCAATAGGGCGCAAAGCCGATCGCCAGAATGCCCGGCCCGGCGCCGACATCGAGCAGGCGTTGACTCCGGTCCAAGCCGAGCCGCTGCGCGACGGCCGCGAAGAATGCCGGCCCATAGGGAGGCCGCGCGCTCTCGTAATAAGCGACAGTGGAGGCGAAGCGTCCCATAGCGATCCTTGCGGCGTCCGCGCCACAGGTCAGGATCATGCGACCGCGGCGCCAACATGGCGGCCGTCAACATCGACAACAAACCGTTCGTTCAACTAATCGCGATTTCTGGAACAGATGAAGGGTCTCAGGGGTTCGTTCGCCGAGGGGTTAGAACCATAGGAGACTATGATGACACGTTTAGCACTTCTTGCCACCGCGGTTACCTTAACTCTGGGCGCAACACCAGTTCTTGCCCAGACCTTCAGCGCCCCTAACGGGAACGACTCGGTCGCTACGCGCGAGCAGGGAAACACCGCCACCGTTGGCCAGGTCGGCAACCCGAACTACAACGGCGGCTGGAACAATGGCGGTATTCCGATCATTGGGCCGCTGTTCGGCGCGGTGACTTCGCCAATTGCGATGACGACAGGCAACGGTTGGCAGTCTGGCCCGGCGTGCGGCCTCTATCACGACTTCAACGGCCGCTATACGTCGGTCTGCGGGCTGTAAGATCAGTCAGACCGAGTGTGAAAACACAGGCGAGCCGCCCTCGCATTTGCGGGGGCGGCTCGTTGTATGAGGGATTCCAGCGACTCGCCAGGCGTTATCTCTGTCCGCCAGACGCAGAAATGCGCTCGCCGGTCAGCCAAGATGACTGGTCCGAAGCCAGGAACAGCGCCACGCGCGCGATGTCGTCGGGTTGACCAAGCCGGCCCAGAGGGATGGGCGCTCCGATGGCCTTAGCCATATCGAGCGTGATGCCGAGGTCTTTGACCCCTTCAGTTTCCGTCATGCCCGGCGCGATCGCGTTGACGCGGATTTTGCGGTCTCCCAGTTCTTTGGCCAGCGCCTTGGTGATCGAGTCGATCGCCGCCTTCGAGGCCGAATAGACGACCGAACTCGGCACCGGGTTGATGCTCGAAATCGTGCTGATGTTAATCACACTGCCGCCTTCGCCGTTAAAGGCCGTGACCGCCTCTTGAGTTGCGAGGAGCGTCCCTAAGACATTGGTGTTGAACTGGCGATGGAACTCCTCTTCGGTCACTGTTTCGAGCGGCCCGAAGGTAAACACGCCGGCATTGTTGACCAGGATGCTGGGCGCGCCGAGCTTCGCCTTTGTCTCGGCGAACAGGCGCTTGACGTCGGCGCCCTTTGCGACATTCGCCTGGATCGCGACCGCCTTGCCGCCGTCGTGCTTGATCTGCTCGACGAGCCGGTCGGCGCCGACCTTGTCCGACGCGTAATTGACGGTTACAGCCGCGCCAGCTTCGGCGAAGCGCCGGGCGATCGCCGCGCCGATGCCCTTCGACGCTCCCGTAACGATCGCAACTTTGCCGCTGAGTTCACCCATTGCCACGCTCCTCATTCCTCTCGCCTGAATTGGCGCTCGAAGACTCTGATGAGCGAGAGGTAAGCAATGCGTTGGACGATAGATATTGGCTGGCAGGCGATATGATATATTCACTCACCGCATGAATGATCGCCTGCAACAGCTCGCCTTGTTCGTACGCACGGTCGAGAGCGGAAGCTTCTCCAAGGCCGCTCGTGAATTCGGGCTGTCCCAGCCTTCGGTGTCGCGCGCCATCGCGGCGCTCGAGCGCCGCCTGGGGGTCAAGCTTCTCGTCCGGACCACCCGGCAGGTCTCGGCCACCGACGCCGGCGAGGCGTTGCTCGCTCGCGCGCGAGACGCCCTGCTTGCGCTTGATGACGCGGAGAGCGCAGCGCGTGGAGCCGATCGTCTCTCCGGCTTGCTGCGCGTCGCCTTGCCGCCCGAATACGGCGTCCGTCGAATCGTGCCGTTGCTGCCGGCGTTCTTCGCCCAGCATCCGCTTCTCAAGATCGATCTCATGATGTCCGATCGCTACGAGAATTTGATCGCGGAGGGAGCCGACCTTGCGCTCCGAATCGGCGACCTTCCGGATTCGAGCTTCGTCGCTCGAAAGCTCGAGAGCGCCAGGCGCCTGTTCATCGCCGCGCCGTCCTATCTCGGCCGCCGTGGCGCACCCCTAAGCCTTGCCGATCTTGCTGGACACGACGTTATCAGCGGTCCGGCCGACACAGGCGACGAGACCTGGGTCGCGCGCCGCAACGGACGGATCGAGCGCCAGGTGGTCAACCCCCGCGTCCGCTCGCGCTCGGCGACCGGCGTCGTCGCCTGCGCGGCTGCAGGACTTGGAATCGCGATTGGCTCGCTCTGGATGTGCGCAGAAGCGCTCGCCTCAGGCGAGATCGTCGAGATCCTCGCCCGACTATGCGCTCGACCCTGTCCAGGCTTACGTCGTCTTCCCTGCAGGCCGCAGGCCATCGCAAAGGGCGCGCGCGTTCAGCGATTATCTCGAGCACGCTCTCGCGGCGATCGGGGAACAAAAAGGGCCTTCCGCGACGCCGAGCGAACGGCGAGCACGAACAGCCGGTCAGCGCGATCTCATCCGTTACGGAAGGCGTAGGCGTAGCCGTTGAGCGCCGGCGCGCCGCCAAGATGGGCGTAGAGCACCTTCGATCCCTTGGGGAAAAAGCCCTTCTGTCACCAGATCGATCATGCCCTGCATCGATTTGCCCTCGTAGACCGGGTCCGTGATCATGCCTTCGAGCCGCGCCACGAGGCGGATCGCCTGCTTGGTCTCGTCGGACGGCACGCCGTAGATGGGATAGGCGTAGTCCTCGATCAGCACCACGTCGTCGTCCTCGATGTCCTGGCCTAGCTCGATCAGCTTCGCGGTCTTGCGCGCGATATCGAGCACCTGCGCTTTTGTCTGTTTCGGCGTCGCGGATGCGTCGATCCCGATGACCTTGCGCTGCCGTCCGTCCTTGGCGAAGCCCACGACCATGCCGGCGTGGGTCGAGCCGGTCACCGTGCAGACGACGATATAGTCGAACGCAAAGCCCAGCTCGCGCTCCTGTGCGCGCACTTCCTCGGCGAAGCCGACATAGCCGAGCCCGCCGTATTTGTGCACCGAGGCGCCCGCGGGAATCGCATAAGGCCGCCCGCCCTGCGCTTCGACGTCCGCAAGCGCGTCCTCCCAGCTCTTGCGGATGCCGATGTCGAAGCCGTCGTCGACGAGCCTGACGTCAGCGCCCATGATGCGGCTCAGCATGATGTTGCCGACCCGGTCGTAGACGGCATCCTCGTGCGGGACCCAGGCCTCCTGCACCAGCCGGCATTTCATCCCGATCTTGGCCGCAACCGCAGCGACCTGGCGGGTGTGGTTCGACTGCACGCCGCCGATCGACACCAGCGTGTCGGCGTTGGAGGCGATCGCGTCGGGAATGATGTATTCGAGCTTGCGCAGCTTGTTGCCGCCGTACGCGAGGCCGGAATTGCAGTCCTCGCGCTTGGCGTAGAGTTCGACCTTGTCTCCCAGATGCGCGCTCAGGCGCTTGAGCTTCTCGATCGGCGTCGGGCCGAAGGTGAGCGGATAACGTTCAAATTTTTCCAGCATGCGTGGGGCCCTGGGGTTGGGTAGACGAAGGAAACTTCTGCTCTCGGCTAGTTTCCTGCTATCACGTGCGCTGTCGAGTTCGGACACATCCGCCGTCCGGACATTTCACAATGCGGCGCTCAGCGCTGGGGCGACATGGCTAGTTTGAACGTTTTCCAGTGGCTGCGCTACGGCCCTTGGCTCGCCCAGGTGGTCGTGACGCGGCGCTGCAACCTGAAATGCGGTTACTGCACCGAGTACGATCGGACGTCCGATCCGGTGCCGTACGAGGAACTCGCGTTGCGCCTCGCGAAGCTGGCGGAGCTGCGTGCGTGGGCGGTCTGCCTGACAGGCGGCGAGCCCACGATGCACCCGCGCCTGCCGGATCTCGTGGCCGAGATGAAGAGGCTGGGTTTCAAGCGGCGCATGCTGATCACGAACGGATGGCGTCTGACGCCGGCCCTCATCGAGGCCCTCAATAGCGCTGGCCTCACGGACATGCAGATCAGCGTGGACGGGGTCAATCCGACAAAGGTCACCGCAAAAACCTTGAAGCCCTTGCGGAAGAAGCTGGAACTCCTTGCGGAGAAGGCGACTTTCGAGGTGGTCATGAGCGGCGTCATCGGGAGCGCGCCGGCGGAAGAGGCTCTCGAGGTCGTGGACTTCGCGAAGGCGCACGGCTTCACGCCGCGCATTCTGCTGGTTCATGACGAGAACGGGCAGTCGCGGCTGTCGCACGAGGAGCTGAGCGTCTACGACGAAGCCAAGCGCCGGATTGGCGACCGTGCGAACGAGGCCTTCGGATACCGGGGGAAAATGATCGAGTCCGGCGAAGCGCCCTTCAAGTGCCGCTCGGGCTCCCGCTATCTCTACGTGGACGAGTTCGGGAGCGTGCACTGGTGCTATCAGACGCGTGAGGCTTTCTCGAAGGACCTGCTCGCCTACACCTACGCAGACCTTCGCGAGCAGTTCGACACGCCGAAAAACTGCAATGCGCACTGCACCATCGGCTGCGCCCGAACCGCCTCCGCGACCGACCAGTGGCGCTCTCAGACGCGCGTTGTTGACGCTCCCCTTACGGCGGCTGCTTCCTAAGAAGCTCCGGAAAACTCCGGAGATTGCCGCGGGCGCCGCAGGTCGATCGCTAAAACTACAAAGGGCGCGGGCGCGTCTTGCAGCGCTCAATTCTCCGGCAGCATGCGCTGTAGAACGCCATCGCCTTTGACGAGCCGGTGGTAGAGCGCGCCCGCGATATGGAGTGTGACGATCACGCCTATCAGAATCCCGCAGATGAGATGCCAGAAGATAATGCCGTCTGACAGCGGTTGATCCTTGCCGATGATGGTAGGAAAGCTGAAGAGACCGAACACGCTAACCGGATCGCCGTAAGCGTTGGTCCCTGCCCAGCCGAGAACGGTCGTGACGAACAGAAGGACGTAGAGCGCGTATTGCGCCCAGAGCGAGGCGCGCTGCTCGACGGGCGGCATGGACGCATCCGGGGCCGGCACGCCGAAGGCTAGGCGCCTGACGAGCCGCACGACCATGACGATCAGAACAAGCGCGCCCAGCGCCTCGTGGAAGTTATAGAGATTGTCCCTGAGCGAGCCCTCCGGGACGAGCCTCTTCATCACAGGACCTAGGGCGAGGAGCACGATGACTGCAGCCGCGACAAACCAGTGCATCACTTTCGCGGACGCCGAATAGCTGACCGGCGTCGCGATAGAATTCCATACAGGCGCCATGAGGCCCTCCCCGTCGAGGCGACTAAACGCGACGCGAGCGTCGCCAAGCTAGCAGATCGCCGCCGCGCCGACGACTGAAAGCCGTCAAGCTCATGGAAGGGGCGATTGGGCGCAAACCGGCGTCCCTCGCTGGAACGCTTCGCATTCGCTCGCGATGACGAGCGGTTCGACCGTAAATCCCACACTATCATTGCGATGACGAACGCCGTCGACCCCAATCGGCCGATCGCGGATCACGGCTCATGCGTCCAGTTGACAAGGAAACTATCGTCGAATAGTTTCCTTGGCAACTGATGGAGACCGCGCGTGACGCGCCAGACGGAATTGAGCTCGCTTGAGTCTCACCTCGGCTATTGGCTTCGCTACGTATCGAACCACGTGTCGCACGCCTTTGCTCTCAAGCTCGCGGGCTACGAAGTGACGGTCGCCGAATGGGTCGTCCTTCGCGAGCTTTACGATTCCGAGAGCGCGCCGAGCGCGCTTGCTGAGCGGCTCGGCATGACTCGGGGCGCAATCTCGAAGCTCGCCGACCGGCTAATCGCGAAGGACATGATCGTCAGGCGCGCCAACGCCTCGGACGGTCGGTTCCAGTCGCTGGCGCTCACCCGACAGGGGCGGGCGATCACGCCGCAGCTCGCAGCTCTGGCGGATGGCAACGATGCAGAATTTTTTGCCGATCTCGACGTCGAGACGCGCGAGAGGATCGCAACGGCGCTGAAGGACATCGTGCGCGCGAAAGGGCTGAGGGGCGCGCCGGTCGATTGACCGGCGTTGGAGCCCTCGGGGAATACAAGACTACAGGAGCAAACGTTATGGACGCCCATGTGAAGGATGTTGTGCGCGAAATGAGCAGGGCTTCCGACGAGGAGCGCATCACGTTTCCGGAGGTCGTGAAGGCGTTGATGGAGGTTCAGGTCGAGCGCTATCACGCCGACCTCGTTATCAGGCCGGAAGACCTATTATCTTTCCGACGGCGATTTCGAAGACGTGGAAGTCCACAAGGTCGGCGGCGCTCCGGGAGAATTTTCGGCTGAAGGCGTGGAGAAGGCGGTCCGCGCCATCCAGCGGCAGGAGATCGGTTATCGCGAGTTCTGCCGCCTGATCGCCGACGCTGGCTGCGTCGGTTATTTTGTCAGCCTCACCGGCCGCCGAGCGGTCTATTATGGCCGCACCGGGGACGAGCATGTCGAATGGTTTCCCGGCGCCAAGCCATAAAAGCCTCACCGCCTTTATTCGACGCCACTCGCCGAAGGACCAATCCCATGTTCGACCACGTCATGCTTCGCACCCAGCAACTCGACGTCATGACCGCCTTCTACGAGCTGGCGCTCGCTCCGCTCGGGATCAAGAAGCTCATGGCCTTTGAAGGCGGGGCGGGATTTGGTCGCGATAAGCCGGCTCTGTGGATCAGCAAATCGAGCGAACCACGGTCCAGCGTGCACCTGGCGTTGTCGAGCCCGGACCAATCCGCCGTCCGGGCGTTCCACAATGCGGCGCTCAGGGCCGGGGGAAAAGACAATGGCGCCCCGGGCCCGCGCGACTTCGCCCCGAACTATTACGCCGCCTTCGTCATCGACCCCGACGGCAACAATATCGAAGCGGCGACTCGCGGCGCCTGAGCGGGACCGTCGCCGCATCGCTCAGGGACAGGCTTCGGCGATAAGCGTCTTCGCGCCGTCCAGTGCGGAGAACTCAACCGGCGCGAAGCCTTGCGGCCCGTCGGGCGCCGCGGCCGCAAGGGTCGCGCCGCCATGAGCCAGTGCGCAGAAGCGTTCGCGCGGGATGAGCGCGCGCGCCGGAATCGCTCCGGTGGTCCGCAACGGGAAAGCTTCGACGCCGGCCGCGCTCAAGGTGAGGCTTAGGTCCGGAGACGAGGCATGCGCCGCCTGCGGCGCATTCGAGATCGCGCTCGATCGCCTCCACCTCGACCGCGCCGCCGCCCCGGCGATAGCGGAACGCGATCGCCAAGGTTGCGCCGCCCGCGGCGAGCGGCCTCACGACGCTCGCCTGCACGAGATCGGCGCGCGGCGGATCGCCGTCGAACGCTTTGGCGTTGAGGCCGTTCGCGCCGGTGGCAAGGATCGGGTCGGCCGCGTCGAGCGCCAGGGTCGCGAGATGCGAATCCTTAAGCTCCGCGAGGCTCAGCCAGCGAATGCTGGCCGCCCATGTCTTGCGCATGAGCGTCATCACCGGTTCGCCGACGCCCATTGCCGCGAGATAAGCCTCCACCGCGGCGTCGACCCTTGGCTGCTGGTAGAGCTTCCGCGTCGACTTGAGGCGCGCCGAGCCTTCGGTCGCACTCACCAGTCGTAGTCGTCTGATGCACCCCGATCAGCGCCGACGGGGCGGCGAGGCGCTCGACCCCGCCGGCGAGCACGAGCACGCAGGCCGAAGCGCAGATCGCTCCGCCGGTGATCGCCGTGCCGGGGCCATCAGGGCATTTCGGCGAGGTTTCCGGACAGTTGGTGATCAAAGTCCGCGCAACGGCGACCGCGAGGCCCTTGGCTCGAATGAGCTCGCCCATGACCGCCGCGTCGGGGACCGAGCCGCCAGGAGAATGAATGAGGATCGGCAGCCGCCGGCCTTTGAGGTTCGCAATCGCAACAGCGAAGGCCTTCGCCGTGCCGAGTTCTATCCGGCCTTGGGCCGACAGCCATTCCGGACAATTTGGCTTGCAGGCCGGGTCGGCGCTCACCACGCGTACGAAGCGCATCGACGGCGCAATGCGCGCCCGCGTTGGCCGCCTCAGATCGGCGTACGACGGCAGAGCAGTGAGGCTAAGGAGCGCAACCCCCAACGCGCGCGCGGCTCGCGCGAGGCGTCGCTTGCGCCGAGGCGGCTGGTTCTCGGCCATTCCGCCTAGGACGCAGCCCTTCGGCTTTCCGTGTAGTTCGCGGACCCGCTCGCCTTGCAAGCGCTGGTATTCGAAGGCGACGACGCTCGCGCCATGCTGACGCTCCAGGCGCCGCACGATGAAATGGCCGCGGGCCAGTGTCTGGAAATGATCGGCGAAGGCGGCGTTGACCGCCGCGCCGCCGATCGCGCCCAGGATCGGCGCGGCCTGGGCCGCGACCTTCTCGCTCACAACAACGCCAAAGCGTGAGGCGATCTGCGAAATCAGCCGCGCCACCACTGGCGCGGGAAGGGCGGCGACCCCCTGCGCGGCGACAAAGCGCGCGCTGTCGGTGACTGATTTGGCGAGCGCGGCCCGGACGGCGAAATAGCCGCTCTCGAAGGCGGCCTCTCCGGCCCTTTGGCCGCCCAGGGCGAACACTTCAACGCAGGCGAAGGCCGCTTCGGGAACGCTCAGATCCTCTCCCTCCTCGCGCGCGATCTCAGCGATCGACCGCAGCAGGATGGTGGTCGAGATCGGCAGTTCGAGCGGCAGCGCCGCTAGGCCCAGGGCGCCGCCAACCGCCCCGGATGCGGCGGCGGCGATCTTATGGGCGCGGTTAGCAGGCTTGGCCGACGCGTCGCTCAGATCGAGCGTGCGCAAAGCAAGTCTGAGCGCGCTCCTGAGAGCGGTCTCGCTCACGTGCGCGATCACCCGCCGGGCCGATTGCGGCAGGGTGCGGCCTAACATGCCGACCGGACGTCCGACCGCGTCGGTCAGGCGCTGGGCAAAACTCGTCCCTTCGAGGCACGCAACCGCCTGCCTCAGGTCCTCGCTCTCCTTCGGCGTCAGCCGCGCCGGCATGTATTCGATGGTCGCCATGACGCCCCTCAAGCGCGGGACTTTCCACGCCATTTGCGAGATATGGGGGGTCTGAGCCTCGGGCCAAGAGCCCCGCGCGTCAAACGAAGGCGATAATCCCTAAGCTTATGACGCCGGCCGCCCAGCAATAATAGGCGAACGGGCTCATCGCCTCGAATTCGTGCTTATGAAGATAACGCATCAGGAGCGCCAGGCTCAGGTAGGCGAAAATGCCGGCGACCACCCCGGACAAAATCGCCATCCCCCCGAGCGTCGCCCCCTCCTTCATGAGTTTCGGCGCCTCATAGACGTTGGCGGCGAGAATGATCGGCGCGCCCATCAGGAACGAAAAGCGCGCGGCCTCCGCGTGTTTGAGCCCCGCCACGACGCCGGCGACCATTGTCGCGCCGGAGCGGGAGATGCCAGGAATCAAGGCGAAACATTGGGCGATGCCGACCGCCAGCGCCCCCTTCCAGTTGAGCTGGTCGAGCGTTCCGACCAATTCCTCGCCGATCCGGTCGCCGAAATAGAGGATGAAACCGTTGACGATCAGGAACACCGCGGCGATCGCGGGCGCGGCGAACGCGTCGCCCAAGAGCTTGCGAAACACGGAGCCGACCAAGACGGCCGGGATGGTCGCCAGGATGACGAAGAAGAACGTCCGTCTGTCCGTCTTTGCGCGGCTGCTCGAGGAGTCGATGAGAGAGCGCAGAAAGCTCAGCCAGTCGCGCCAGAAGAAGGCGAAAAGCGCGATCGACGTGCCCAGATGCATGACCACCAAATAGGCGAGCCAGTCCGGGGCCTTCTCATCCACTCCCCAATTTAGAAGCCGCGGCAGGATGACCGCGTGGCCGAGGCTCGAGACCGGAAAAAGCTCGGTCACGCCCTGCAGCACGGCCATGATAATCGCTTGCAGTGCGGTCAAGACGGCCCTCGCCGGTCAGTGGGAGTGACGCCCGGCGGGCGCGTTCATGAAATTCCGTCGCAGACGCCGCCGTCAGCAGGTGGCGTGGCCGCACTTGTGCATGGAATCGACCTTGTCCTTGAGCTGGTCGTAACCGACGGCGCCCACGACGACGTCCTGCCCGACGACGAAGGTCGGCGTGCCGTCGATTTTCAGCGCATCGGCGAGCTGCATGACTTCGGTCAAGCCCGCCTTGGTGTCGGGACTCTCCATGTCCTTGGCGAGCTTGTCCATGTCGAGGCCGAGCTCGCGGGCGACCGCCAGCGCCTCGGTCTTGCCAACCGGCCCATGGGTCGCAAGCAGCTTCGAATGGAAAGCCCAGAACTTGTCGCCTGGCAACTGATTGCGCGCGGCGCTGGCCACCTTCGCCGCCTCGACCGATCCCGGGCCCAAAACCGGGTAATCCTTGAGAACCAGCTTGAGGTTCGGATCGTCCTTCATGAGCTTGGTGACGTCCGGCAGCGCGCCTTTGCAATAATGGCAATTGTAGTCGAAGAACTCGACCAGCGTCGCGCTGCCCTTCGGATTGCCGAGGGTCGCCTGATATTTCGAGCTGAACAGGGCTCCCGAATCACCGGCGACGACTTTCTGGCGCTCCGCGTCCGCCGCTTCCTTGTCATGCTTGTCGAGCGCTTCAATCGCCTGGCGCAGCACCTCCGGGTTGTTGACGAGATAGTCCTTGATGAACGCGCCCAGTTCCTGCTTCTGCGCCGGCGTAAACTCATCGGCGCTGACCGGCGCGGCCGCGCAAGCAAGCCCGACGAAAGCGGCCGCAAGGCCAAATGCGGTAATGAGCTTCATACGTCTCTCCAGACTGCGGACGAGGGTCACGGCCGACCACCCATCTTCGAAAAGCGGCGCCCATAACGGCGACAATTGCAACTTTGTTGTGGCCCTCGAAGCTGGTCTTAGCGGATTTCCGGGACCGTGTCTTCCCGGGCGATGGTGCTGAACCGGGTCACCTCGGCGTCGAACTGAAGTTCGACCGTGCCGGTCGGCCCATGGCGCTGCTTGCCGATGATGACCTCTGCCCGCCCGTGCGCGCTCTCCATCTGCGCCATCCAGGTGATATGCTCCTCGGTGCCGGGCCGAGGCTCACGGTTTTTGAGATAATATTCCTCGCGATAGACGAACAGAACAACGTCGGCGTCCTGCTCGATTGAGCCCGATTCGCGCAAATCCGAGAGCTGCGGCCGCTTGTCGTCGCGCTGCTCAACTTGGCGCGACAGCTGGGAGCAGGCCAGAATCGGGATGTTGAGCTCCTTGGCCAGCGCCTTGAGGCCAGTCGTGATCTCGGTCAGTTCCTGCACGCGGTTCTCGGACCGCGTTCTCGAGCCGGCGAGAAGCTGGAGATAGTCGACGACCAGGAGATCGAGCCCTCGCTGGCGCTTGAGTCGCCTGGCGCGGGCCGTCAGCTGGGCGATCGAGACGCCGCCGGTCTGGTCGATGTAGAAGGGAATCTGCTGCATCTCGCGGACCGCATCGGCGACGTGGTGAAAGTCGCTCTCGGTAATGTCGCCGCGGCGGATCTTGTAGGAAGCGACGCCGGATTGTTCAGCGATGATGCGGGTCGCCAGCTGCTCGGACGACATTTCGAGCGAAAAGAAGCCGACAATGCCGCCGTTGGCCGCCTCGATTGCGCCGTCGGCGCGCGTTCGCGCCTGGTAGATCTTGGCGATGTTAAAGGCGATGTTGGTGGCGAGCGCCGTTTTCCCCATGCCGGGACGGCCGGCGAGGATGACGAGATCGGACGCCTGGAGGCCGCCCATATAGCGGTCGAGATCCGTGAGTCCCGGTGGCGATGCCGCTGAGCGAGCCTTCGCGCTCATAGGCGCGAGCGGCCATGTCGACGGCGATCTTCAAGGCTTCGGAAAAGCGCTGAAAGCCGCCGTCGTAACGCCCGGCCTCGGCGATCTGGTAGAGGCGCCGCTCCGCCTCCTCGATCTGCTCGCGCGGGCTCGAATCAACCGGCGCGTCATAGGCGACGTTGACGACATCCTCGCCAATCGAAATGAGCTCGCGCCGCATGGCGAGGTCGTAGACGCTCCGGCCATAGTCGTAAGCGTTGATGATGGTCGTCGCTTCACTGGCGAGGCGCGCGAGATATTGCGGCACCGTCACGCCGCCGATGTCATGGTCGCCGAGGAACGTTTTGAGCGTGACCGGCGTCGCCAGCTTGCCCGCGCGGATCAGCGATCCGGCGATCTCGAAGATGCGCCGATGGATCTCCTCGACGAAATGCTCGCTCCTGAGGAAGTCGGAAACGCGGTCGAACGCGTCATTGTTGATGAGGATCGCGCCGAGCAGCGCCTGCTCGGCCTCGAGGTTATGCGGCGGCGTGCGATAGGCGCGTTCCTGAGGTTGGGTCTGGCGCTGCGCGAATTGTTCAATGGTCGCCATGGCGATCAGCGCGTCCTTTGGCGTTGTCAGTTTTGAGGCGAACGCGACACGAACGCAATTCGGCTGAATGATGACTGGAACATGAGGCCTTCGCCGATACGGCGCAAAAGGGCCCTCTCACTAGGCCCGCGCCGCCTTTATGGGAAGAGGCGTTTGCGCCCCGGCGCGTTTTTCCCCGCTATCCTTCGCCCGCCAAAACATCGCTTGACTTTGACGTATCTCCGCATCGCAGATCGCAGAGCTTTCAGGTGTCGCCACTGCCAATGGCATGATCAATTCGGCGCCGATTGCGAGCCTGCCCACCGTCATCAACGACGTGACGATTCCGGGTTCTGCAAGGTTCGTCTGGATGCCGGAAAGCCTGGTCGACAATTCGCACTCACGCCCGGCAAAGGATTTGCGGTCAGGCGATGCGGCTGCCGTTGGCCATAGCCTTCTGCTCTTGAGTCCACGCGAGGACCGCCCCACACGTTTCCTCCCCCTTGTGGCGGAGGATCAAGGAGGGGGTCGCGCCGTCCTACGCAATGAGAGCAGCGCCGCGTCGATAATCTCGTCGGTCCGCGCGACCCCCACCCCTGCCCGCCCCCACAAGAGGGGCGGGTGCGCTAACGATTTCGCTGAATGGCGGCAGGCTCTAGCGTCGGCGCTAAAAAAAAACCGACAATTTCTTGCCAAGCTGGCTCGGACTTGATATAGTGTTTTTCAGAAACACCGACAAGTCCGCCGGCGCTTCCGGCGAGCCCGGCTGTCGCGCCCCCGGGGCGGCGCGCGAGCAGGGCTTCGGCGTCAAGGACAGGAAATGGATCGAAAATCCCCCAGGGAGCATCCCCGTCCGTCCGCAGCCGCGGCGAGCATGCCAGTAGGTACACAACCTTAGGGTGAATGCGGTCCGGCCGCTCGGGCGCAAGCACCCCACGCGATCCTGCACAGGTCGGACGCGATGCGCGGAGACCCATCGCGTCGTGCCGGACCCGGGCAGCCGTCGGGGTTCCGGTCGCCGGGCGCGGAGCCATCAACACGCGGCCCGATCGCTCGACCCGCCACGGGTCGAATGGCATGCGCCGGAAGAGTTCGTGCCGTGCCGGGCCGGGGAAGGCTGCTGGGCCTATGTTGCTCGGGCTGAGCCGTCAGCATGTCGGCAAGTGCTCGACCGCCAGAGGCCGAATGGGATATCGCTGGGAGAGACATGCCGCCCTGTCGAACCCGGCTCGGAGCGCTTGTTGCGCCCCACCTCGGGAAGCGTCCCCGACCGCGCCTAAGTAGACGATCGCGGATCGCTCAACGGAACAGGTCAAATGAAGCGAAGGATCGCGCCACGCTCGGCGTCACCTCCACTACCTAAGCCACCGCCGCGAATACCGCCACTTAGGTTGCCCCTCTGACGTTTATCCGCCACCGAGGTTAGGGATCTCATGAGGCTCGAAGATGGAACTCAGCGCCAATGTCCTCGACCTCTCGTGAGACAGATCGTCCGGGTGCACTTGAACGCCGCACCGCGAACTTATTCTGGCGCACGCGGAAAGTCTGCGTAGTGCAACCGCCGCGCCGCGACCCGCACCATCAACGAGGTCAAGGGGGTGAACCGGGTGGTCTGCGACGTGACGAGCAAGCCGCCGGGGACGATCGAGTGGCAGGAGCTGAGGGATGGGCGGAGCGTCGATCGAAATTTCCCGAAGCAAGCCCGCTTCAGAGGGCGAACTAGAGGGAGGGTGCCCGGCAGGCGCCCGACGCGAACATCGCTGCGAAATGCGAAGACCTCATGCGAGACAACCGGTTACCCGGAAGATCGAGTTCTTATGTGCATATGAGGTCGTCACCCGCTTTGGTGACTATTACACTGAGACGGCCTGCTAAGGTTTCAATCGTCTCAGATAAGTTGCCGCGCATCTGCCAAGCCTGCAAATCGTTGTGAAGCCGGACAAGCGAGTTGAGCGCTGCGCGATCAACGTGAGCAGCTATAGCGTCAATACCAAGCATAGGTGACATTGGCGCGTGAGGCGCGCGCGAAGCTCTCGCCTACTGTCATCGGCAGCAATCGCCCTTCCCGTGGCAACTCGTTGATCGCCGCTCGGATGTGAAGGCCATACTCGTCCTCTACGTCGAAACGTCGATCATCCGGGTCCGTCAGCGAACAGACCAACGTCTCGAGCGAACTGACGGCGCGAGCAGAGCCAAGTCGTGAAGCCGCTGACAGGCGCCATGACAGCTTGAGGTCGAGATCAGGCCGCCGCTCGCGAAGTCGATAGGCTGCTTCCCGCACAGGCGAGCGCCCGAACTGCGCCGTCGACATCAGCACGGGGCCGCGGCGGGCCAGCTTGGCGAAGCGTGCAAGAGGGCCCGGCGCGCGTTCCGAACCAGCAGCCTGGCTGGGCTGCACGGGTTTGCACGCCAACTCGCGGTCAGTTAGATTTTTCCCACTCATCGTCTTTCCTTGCAGCGATCTCAACGCTGCGGAGTTTGGAGCCCGACGCTTGGCAAGCGCCGGGGCTCATGTTTTCCAGGTAGTGTGCGCCACCCGCGGATGGTTCTGCTCGACGCTGGCGGCGAACGCGGTACAAGCTGATTGGCGGCGTGTCCTGCGGGCGCGGCGCGGCGCTTCGACCAAAGGCTCGCATCGCGCCTCCGGCGGCAGTACGTCGGCGAGGTCGCGTGCGACGGTCTCAACGGTCAGCGTGCGCAGACGGCGTATTCGGATCGGGCTGCGACCGGCAGCTTGCACTCGCCGATCCACATCGAAATCCGCGCGGCCGATACGCCGAGCAGCTGCGCGGCCTCTTCGATCGTCATGAAGCGCGGGAAGTTAGGCCCCAGCCCGGATTGCCTCCCAGGCCGCTAAACTATGCCCCAGACACCGCGTGTCACGGAACTTCTTGTTACAAATGCAGCTTAAGTGGTCATTTGTAATTGACCTGCAAAACGGCGCGATCAAGGTCTCATGGGCAGACTTGGGAAAACGGCCGAT
The DNA here is from genome assembly GCA_963743265.1 of uncultured Alphaproteobacteria bacterium. Classification (GTDB taxonomy): domain Bacteria; phylum Pseudomonadota; class Alphaproteobacteria; order Rhizobiales; family Beijerinckiaceae; genus Roseiarcus. Next base: position 274,482 of record CAVUPE010000012.1, read on the forward strand.
GGGTGGGAGGCGAAAACCGAACGACAAAAGGCTGAACGAAGCAGCGCTGATCGCCGCAACCGGGATTTCGAAACGCAAACTCACTCGCCGGCGTCAGCAAGGACTGGTCCCGACGATAGAGAGACCGCGTCATGGGCTCGGCCGCGGCCGCGGCACAACGCCGCTCGAATATCCACTGACCGCCGTAGCGACCATCAACCGCGACAATGAGTTGAGCCAAACGTTCAAGGACATCGGTGAGCGGCGATGGCCACGACGCTTCGCTAGAGGGAAGCCGAGGTCGCGGGAACTTATCATGAGATCGGCGGA
>CAVUPE010000013.1:0-94895 GCA_963743265.1 uncultured Alphaproteobacteria bacterium
GCCTCAGCTGGCGACAGAGGCGGCGTGCGGCTGGCCCGCTCTGTCGAGGAGGTTGGGGCGTTCGCAACACAGATGCTGCGCGCCACGCTGGTCACGGCGCAGACCGGTCCTAGCGGCAAGCAGGTGAACCGCTTGTACATCGAGGACGGCGCTACGATCGACAAGGAGCTCTATCTTCGGCCCTCGTCGACCGGCAGAAGAGCCGTGTGGCTTTCGTCCTCTCGACCGAGGGTGGGGTCAATATCGAAGAGGTTGCGCAGACAGCCCCGGAAAAGATCCACAGTTTCACCGTCGATCCCGCGACCGGGATCATGCCCCATCATGGCCGCGCCGCGGCCCGCGCCCTCGGGCTTACCGACGACCTCGCCAAGCAGACGGAAAGCCTCATCACGAAGCTCTACGCCGCGTTCCTGGCGAAAGACATGGCGATGCTGGAAATCAATCCACTGGTGGTCTTATCGAACGGCCAATTGAGCGTTCTCGACGCGAAGGTGTCTTTCGACGACAACGCGCTTTACCGTCATGCGGACATCGCCGCGTTGCGCGACGAAAGTGAAGAGGACGCCAAGGAGATCGAGGCGCTGAAGCACGATCTCAACTATGTTGCGCTTGAGGGTTCGATCGGATGCATGGTCAATGGCGCCGGGCTCGCCATGGCGACGATGGACATCATCAAGCTCTACGGGGAAAGCCCCGCGAACTTTCTCGACGTCGGTGGAGGCGCATCGAAGGACAAGGTCGCGGCCGCGTTCAAGATCATCACATCTGACGCGAACGTCAAGGGCATACTGGTCAATATTTTCGGCGGCATCATGCGCTGCGACATCATCGCCGAGGGCGTCGTCGCGGCAGTGAAGGAAGTTGGCTTAAAGGTTCCACTGGTCGTGCGCCTTGAAGGCACCAACGTCGACCTTGGCAAAAAAATCCTGCGGAGTCTCGGGCCTCAACGTGATCGCGGCCGACGACCTCGATGACGCAGCACACAAGATTGTTAACGCTGTGAGGGCAGGAGCCTAGGAACGCGAGCGGATATCGCAACGAAGGAGCGGGCCGATGCCGCCATCCAAGATCAACGTGCTTGAGACGGTAGACCGGAAGGTTAAGGAAGTCTTTCATCCGTTCATCGTCGGCGACGTCAACGATAGCCAAGTCAAAGTCGCGAAATTCGGCGCTGAGTTCGAGTGGCATGCGCACGAAGGGGAAAACGAGGCCTTCCTCGTGTTGCGCGGACGGATTGCAATCGATTTTCGTGACGGCGTTGTGGAAATGGGCCAAGGTGATTTTGTCGTCGTGCCGCGCGGGGTCGAACACCGGCCTCGCTCACTGTCGCTAGAGCCGGTCGTTTTGATGTTCGAGCCGAGCACGACGCTCAATACGGGCGAGGTCATAAACGGGTTGACCGTGCTTGAGCCTGAGCGCCTTTAGACAATCGCCACCGGCCGAAAGCGTCTCATGTCCATCCTAGTTACCGCCGACACCAAGGTTATTACGCAAGGTTTTACCGGCAAGAACGGCACGTTTCATTCGGAGCAGGCGATTGCTTACGGCACCAAGCTTGTGGGCGGCGTCTCGCCGGGCAAGGGCGGTTCGAATGATCTCGGGCTACCGGTCTTCGACACGGTTGTCGAAGCGCGGGAGAAACAGGCGCCGACGCCAGCGTGATTTACGTGCCGCCAGCAGGCGCCGCAGACGCGATCTGCGAGGCGATCGACGCCGAAACGCCGCTTATCGTCTGCATCACTGAGGGCATTCCGGTCCTAGACATGGCTCGGGTCAAGCGAGCCCTCCAAGGGTCGAAGTCGACCCTGGTCGGGCCGAATTGCCCTGGCGTCATGACCGCGGGCGAATGCAAGATCGGCATCATGCCGGGCAAGATCTTTAACCGCGGAAGCGTCGGCGTCGTCTCACGTTCCGGCACCCTGACCTACGAAGCGGTGTTCTACGACCCGCGAGGGCCTTGGGCAGACAACGGCTGTCGGGATCGGCGGCGACCCGATCAAGGGCTTGGAATTTGTCGATGTGCTCGCCATGTTCATGACCGATCCCAAAACGCAATCGATCGTAATGATCGGGAAAATCGGCGGTCAGGCCGAAGAGGACGCCGCCGAGTTTCTTAAGGACGAGGCCAAGCGCGGCCGCGCCAAGCCGGTCGTCGGCTTCATCGCCGGGCGCACCGCGCCCTCCGGGCGGCGGATGGGGCACGCAGGCGCCATCATTGCCGGCGGCAAAGGGGGCGCTGAGGACAAGATCGCGGCGTTGGCAGACCGGCCGGCGTCCGCGTGTCGCCCTCTCCTGCGCGGCTCGGCAAAACACTGGTCGATCTGTTGCATGGCAAGTAAGGAGCCCTCTCGGTGACCCGCCAGGACGTCAATCAAGCGCTGCTGCAAACCTCGTTTCTGTACGGGGCTAACAGCAGCTACATCGAAGCGCTGCAGGCGCAATACGAGAAAGACCCACAATCGGTCGAACCCGGTTGGCGGCAATTCTTCGCGGCACTGGGCGATGATCTGGCGAGCGTAACCAAAGCCGAGCGTGGCGCATCATGGCGCAAGGCCAATTGGCCAGCGACGCCCAAGGGCGACCTCATCAACGCGTTGGACGGCAATTGGCCAGCGACGGAAAAGGCGGTCGCCGAGAAGCTGCGCGTCAAGGCGGAGGAGGCGCGGCCAGAAGCGGCGCCAAGCGACGACGACATTCGACGGGCGACGCGCGATTCCGTCCGCGCGCTCATGATGATCCGCGCCTATCGCATGCGCGGCCATCTGTACGCCAATCTTGATCCGCTGGGACTTGAGCCGCAGAGAGACCATGAGGAGCTCCATCCTTCGACCTACGGCTTCCAGGAGTCCGACTACGATCGAAAGATCTTCATCGATCATGGTGCTCGACTCGAATATGCGACCGTGCGCGAAATGCTTGCGATCCTGCGGCGGACCTATTGCGGGACCATCGGCTTCGAATTCGTCCATATTTCTGATCCGGCCGAGAAGTCTTGGATCCAGGAGCGCGTCGAGGGACCCGACAAGGAAATCCAGTTCACGCGGGAGGGCAAGCGCGCGATCCTCGGCAAACTGATCGAGGCCGAGGGGTTCGAGAATTTCTTCGACGTCAAATATACCGGCGCCAAGCGCTTTGGGCTCGACGGCGCTGAAGCGATGATCCCGGCGCTTGAGCAAATCATCAAGCGCGGCGGCCAACTCGGCTTGAAAGAGATCGCTCTCGGCATGGCGCACCGGGGCCGGCTCAATGTTCTGAGCCAGGTGATGGGCAAACCGCACCGCGTCATCTTCCACGAATTCAAGGGCGGTTCGGCTTCTCCCGATGACCTCGAAGGGTCGGGCGATGTCAAATATCATCTTGGCGCGTCTTCGGACCGCGAATTCGACGGCAACAGCGTTCATCTCTCGCTGACCGCCAACCCATCGCATCTCGAGATCGTCGATCCGGTTGTTCTGGGCAAGGTGCGCGCCAAGCAGGACCAGCTCAACGATCTTGATCGAGCGGTCGAGCTCTGCCGCTCCTCATCCACGGCGACGCCGCTTTTGCCGGCCAAGGTGTTGTGGCGGAAATTGCTTCGGTCTTTCAGGTCTTCGCGGTCACAGGACCGGCGGCTCTCTGCATTTCATCGTCAACAACCAGATCGGCTTCACCACCTATCCGCGCTATTCGCGCTCGTCGCCCTATCCGTCGGACGTCGCCAAGCTGATCGAAGCGCCAATCTTTCACGTCAACGGCGATGATCCGGAGGCGGTCGTTTTCTGCGCCAAGGTCGCGATCGAATACCGGCAGAAGTTCCATAAGCCTGTCGTTATTGACATGTTTTGTTACCGGCGGTTTGGCCACAACGAGGGCGACGAGCCCTCCTTCACTCAGCCGATCATGTATCGACTGATCCGGTCGCATCGACAACACAACAGATCTACGCGGAGAAGCTCGTCGCCGAGGGCGTGGTCACCTCGGGCGAGGTCGACAAGATGCGCGCAGACTGGCGCCAACGGCTGGAGGCGGAGTTTGAGGCCGGCCAATCCTATTCAGCCAACAAGGCCGATTGGCTCGACGGCCGATGGTCGGGCGTCAAGGCGTCGCGGGAGATCGCGGACGACGATCGCCGGGGCCAAGTATCGGCGTCAGTCTCGATCGACTTCGTGCGATCGGCGAGCGCTTCACGGCGGTCCCTCAAGACTTTAACGTTCACAAGACCATCGCGCGCTTTCTCGAGAACCGCCGCACGACGATCAAGGTCGGCGAGGGGATCGACTGGTCCACCGCCGAGGCGCTCGCTTTCGGCACGCTTCTGGACGACGGCTTTCCGGTTCGTCTGTCCGGCCAGGACAGCGAGCGGGGCACGTTCTCGCAGCGCCATTCGGTGCTGATCGATCAGGAGACCGAAGCGCGATACGTGCCCCTGAATCACATGCGCGACGGGCAGGCGCGATACGAAGTCATCAACTCGATGTGTCGGAAGAGGCCGTGCTCGGCTTCGAATACGGCTATTCGCTCGCCGAGCCCAACGCGCTCGTCTTGTGGGAGGCGCAGTTCGGCGATTTCGCCAACGGCGACCAGGTGGTGTTCGACCAGTTCATCTCTGGCGGCAAAAGAAGTGGCTCCGCATGTCGGGTCTCGTGTGCCTGCTGCCGCATGGCTACGAGGGCCAGGGGCCGGAGCATTCCTCGGCTCGCCTCGAGCGCTATCTCCAGCTCTGCGCCGAGGACAATATGCAGGTCGTCGTCTGCACGACGCCGGCGAATTTCTTCCACGCGCTGAGGCGGCAGCTCAAACGGGAGTTCCGCAAGCCGCTGATCGCGATGACGCCGAAGTCGATGCTGCGAAACAAACGCGCGATCTCCAACCTCGAAGCTTTCGCGTCCGGAACGAGCTTTCACCGGCTGCTGTGGGATCACGCGGAGACGCACAAGGGTGAAAAGATCAAGCTCGCCAAGGACGACAAGATCCGCCGCGTTGTCGTCTGCTCGGGCAAAGTCTATTATGATCTTTACGATGAGCGCGAGAAGCGCGGGATCGACGACGTCTACCTGCTCAGAGTGGAGCAGCTCTATCCTTTCCCGATCAAGGCGCTGGTGAAGGAGCTCTCCCGATTAAGAAGGCGGAGATCGTCTGGTGCCAGGAAGAGCCCAGAAACATGGGCGCCTGGAGCTTCGTCGAGCCCTATCTCGAATGGGTGCTCGGGCAGGTCGGCGGCAAGTCGAAGCGGGCCCGCTATGCCGGACGTGCGGCGACGGCGGCGACGGCGACCGGGCTCATGTCGAAACATCTGGCGCAGCTCAAAGCCTTCGTCGACGAATGCCTGGCCTGAGCAAAGCCAGTTCGACATGCCTCACTACTTTTGCAAGCTGAAGCCGCCACGCACGACCTTCATCTCTGACATGACGTCCGACGAAGCGCAGCTTATGCGCGAGCATCGCGAGTACTGGACGCCGCGTGTCGAAACGGGCGTGGTGATCGCGATGGGCCCGGTCGCCGACCCGGCCGGCGGCTACGGCGTTGCGATCATCGAAGCCGCGTCCGAGGCGGCGCTTGAGGCGATGCAAGGCGCCGACCCAGTTATCGCCGCCGGACGCGGATTTGCTTACGAAAACTGGCGCATGCTGGGGATCGCAGTGCGGCCCAGCCAGCCGCTCGCGCCCATCAATTCCGTATCTCCGTAAGGATTAGAGAAGGGCGCCTCGCGGCGCGATTGAAATGGCGATTGAGATTCGTGTTCCGACGCTAGGTAAGTCGATAACCGAAGCGACCGTCGGCAAATGGTTCAAGAAGGCCGGCGATCCGGTGCAAGCTGACGAGCCGCTGGTGGAGCTCGAGACGGACAAGGTGACGCTCGAGGTCAACGCGCCGGGTTCAGGCGTCTTGAGCGAGATCGCCGCCGACACCGGTCAGACGGTCGCGATCGGCGCGCTGCTCGGCCAGGTTCGGCTGGAGCAGCGGCAGCAGCCACGGCGCCGGCTTCCGCTGCGGCAGGCAAGCCGGCTCCGTCGGCCCAGGCGACAACGCCCGCCGCCCGCTCCGCGCTGCAACGGCAATGCCGCCGGCGCCGGCCGCGGCCAAGATCGCCGCCGAGGACAAGGTCGATCTCGCGTCGATCGTCGGCAGCGGCAAGCGTGGCCAAGTGCTGAAGGGCGACGTGCTCGCCGCCGCGGCGGCGGCAAAAGCGCCCTCGCCGATCGTCGCGCCCGCGCCCTTCAAGCGCCGATTCTCGCTGCGTCCGGCTCCGATGCCCGCTGCTCGCACGACCACACCCGACGACAGCGCCCGCGAGGAGCGGGTGCGCCTGACCAAGCTGCGGCAGACCATCGCCCGCCGCCTCAAGGACGCGCAAAATACCGCCGCGATGCTCACGACCTTCAACGAGGTCGACATGAGCGAAGTGATGGCGTTGCGCGCTCGCTATAAGGACGCCTTCGAGAAAAAGCATGCCGCCAAGCTCGGCTTCATGGGCTTTTTCGTCAAAGCCTGCGTTCAGGCGCTGAAGGAGATTCCCGCCGTCAATGCCGAAATCGACGGCGCGGACCTTGTCTACAAGAATTACTATCACGTCGGCATCGCCGTCGGCACCGACAAGGGTCTCATCGTGCCGGTGGTGCGCGACGCGGAGAAGCTGTCCATCGCCGAGATCGAGAAGGCGATCGCTGCGCTCGGCAAGCGCGCCCGCGACGGCCAGCTCACGCTCGAAGAGCTGCAGGGCGGAACGTTCACCATCACCAACGGCGGCATCTATGGCTCGCTGATGTCGACGCCGATCCTCAACGCGCCGCAGTCCGGCATCCTCGGCATGCACAAGATTCAGGATCGGCCGATCGCTGTCGGCGGCAAGGTCGAAATCCGACCGATGATGTATCTGGCCTTGAGCTACGACCATCGCATCGTCGACGGCAGGGAGGCGGTGACCTTCCTCGTCCGCGTCAAGGAGGCGCTCGAGGATCCGGCGCGGCTCGTGCTAGACCTCTGAAGCGGCGGAGGTCTCTGCGGAGCCGCCGGGCGGGGGAATTCATGAGCGAACTGACGTGCCTCGAACTGAGCGTCGTGCTGTGGCTCGTCCATGTCCTTGTTCAGGCGACCTTCGGCAATGCGCAGCTGCCGTCCGGCTACCTGTCTGGGCTCGCGCGACGAGCCAGCCGAAGCGCGTGGACTTTCGTACGGTCGAGCGTGCCGGGCGCTGGGAAATTACGTCGAGAACTTCACGCCGTTCGTGGCGGTGGCGCTCGCGCTGATCGCCACTCAGCGAACGGGCGGCGCCGGCGCGCTCGGCGCGACGATCTGGATTCTGGCGCGCATTGTCTACCTTCCGATTTACGTCTTCGGCATTATCTATGTACGGACAATCGTATGGGGGATTTCGATCGTCGGCCTCGTGATGATGCTGGGGCGATTGATCGGATGGTAGCTGGCGCAGCAGAGTCTCGTCCGCACGCCCAGCGAAAGAGATCGGCAATGACTTATGACCTGGTGGTGATCGGCTCGGGCCCGGGCGGCTATGTTTGCGCAATTCGCGCGGCGCAGCTCGGCATGAAGGTCGCCGTGGTCGAGAAGATGAAGACGCTCGGCGGGACCTGCCTCAACATCGGCTGCATTCCGTCCAAGGCGCTTCTGTACGCGTCCGAGATGTTCGACGAGGCGGGGCATGGTCTTGCGCCTCTCGGAGTCGTCGTTTCTCCGCCGAAGCTCGATCTCCCGGCGATGATGAAGCACAAGGACGTCACCGTCGCCGCCAACGTCAATGGCGTCGCCTATCTGTTCAAGAAGAACAAGATCGACTGGGTGAGCGGAGAGGGCCGGATTGCCGCGCCTGGGCGCGTGACCGTCAAGGGCGCCGACGGCAAGGAGAGCACGCTCGAAACCAAAGCGATCGTGATCGCGACCGGTTCAGATGTCGCCCGACTGCCGGGCGTGCAGATCGACGAAAAGACGATCGTGTCCTCGACGGGCGCGTTGAGCCTGGCCTCTCCGCCGAAGAAGCTGATTGTCGTCGGGGCGGGCGTCATCGGCCTCGAGCTCGGCTCGGTCTGGCGGCGATTGGGTTCCGAGGTCGTGGTGGTGGAATTTCTCGACCATGTCCTGACGGGAATGGACGGCGAAGTGTCCAAGTTTATGCAGCGCACGCTGGAGAAGCAGGGCTTTGCCTTTCACCTCGGCCACAAGCTGTCGAAAGTCGAGGCGACCGGGGCAGGGGTCCAGGCGACGATCGAGCCTGCGGCCGGCGGCGAAGCCAAGACGCTCGACGCCGATGTGGTGCTTGTCTCCGTCGGACGACGCCCGTTCACGGAGGGCCTGGGGTTGGAGGCGCTCGGCGTCAAGACAGAGCGCGGCCAGGTCGTCGTCGACGCTCACTTCGCAACCAACGTTCCGGGAATCTACGCCATCGGCGATGTGATCCGCGGGCCGATGCTCGCCCATAAGGCGGAAGAGGAGGGCGTGGCGGTCGCCGAACTGCTGGCGGGCCAGGCCGGCCACGTCAATTACGGCGCCATCCCGAACGTCGTCTATACGAGCCCCGAGGTCGCCTCGGTCGGCAAGAGCGAGGAAGAGCTGAAGGCCGAGGGCGTCGCCTACGCGGTCGGCAAATTCCCGTTCACCGCCAATGGACGCGCGCGGGCGATGCGCCACACCGACGGTTTCGTCAAAATCCTCGCCGACGCCGCCACCGATCGCGTGCTCGGAGGGCACATCGTGGGGTTTGGCGCGGGCGAGATGATCCACGAGATCGTGGTTCTGATGGAGTTCGGCGGCTCCTCGGAAGACCTGGCTCGCACCTGCCACGCGCATCCGACGATGTCGGAAGCGGTCAAGGAGGCGGCGATGGCGGTGGCGAAGCGGGCGATTCACATTTAGCTTGGAAACTGGACGCTCGCAGCCTGAGGGGGCCGATTTGCGCAGCGCCTGCGTGGCTTTAGACAAGACAAAGGCCTGGCGAAGGTCCCGGCGACAAATTGCCGTCGTCTTCACTTTCGCCGTCGCCGCTTGCGTGTCGGCTTTCGCCTCTCCAGCCCGCGCCGATCCGAACGCTCTGTGGCGGATCGTGCATGGCGAATGCGTGCCCCACATGGAAGCGGGTTTGGGTCCGAAGCCGTGCGAACGCGTCGACCTCGATGGCGGAGTCGAGCAGGGTGTGGCGATTCTGAAGGATCTGGTTGGCGTCTCCCAGATGCTCGCCATTCCGACCCGGCGCATCACCGGCATCGAAGATCCGCAAATGCTTGCGCCCAACGCGCCACCGGTCTTCGCCGTCGCCTGGAGCGCCAAGACCCTGGTTGAGGAGCGCCTTCACCGGACGTTGCCGCGGGAAGCCGTCGGACTGGCGATCAATTCGAAATGGGCGCGAAGCCAGGAGCAATTGCATGTTCACGTCGATTGCATGGCCATTCCGGTCATGAAGGCCCTGGCCGAATACGCTTCCGCATTCGACAGCCAATGGCGCGCCATGACGGTTCCGCTCCAGGGGCGGGTCTATTTCGCCCGCCGTGTCGACTCGGCCGATCTCGCCGACGTCGCTCCCCTCAAACTTCTCGCCGACGGCCTCGAGGGCGCACGAGCGCATATGGGCGCCTATAGCCTTGCGGCGGTGGGCGCGACCTTTGATGGGAAGCCCGGCTTCGTCCTGCTGGCCGATCAGTTCTCTCTGGAAGGCGGCGGCCACGCCGAGGATCTCCAGGATCACGATTGCGCGATTGGCTCGCTCGACGCCCTGATCGAACTGCACTTTTTATAGGCTGAGGGACGCACTCGCAGGTGCGGGGTATAGGCGGGCTGCGGAAATTGATCTAAGCTGTCGCGGCGGTGTTCCATTTTTTAAAGGTGCGCAAACAAGTCAACTGAAGTCGGGGGCGGGGCAATGGGGGTTCTATTCACGCGCTTTCTTGCGCTGGTATTTTTGATCGCGGCGCCGACATACGCCTGCGCGCATGTCGAGATCAACGTCGACCTTTCGTCGCAGACAATGACCGTCCATTCGGGCTCGGGCGAAACCTACGTCTGGCCGATATCCTCGGGCAAGGCCGGTCATGCAACGCCGAATGGCGTCTTCCGGCCGAGAGCGATGTACGCCATGGTCCACTCCGCCAAGTACAACAACGCCCCGATGCCGCACTCCATCTTCTTCTACGGCCAATACGCGATCCACGGCACGAATGCGGTCGGCAATCTCGGAAGGCCGGCGTCGCACGGCTGCGTCCGCATCTCGCCGGCCAACGCGGCGATGCTGTTCGCCATGGTGCAAAAGCAGGGGGCGGAAATCCGCATCGTCGGATCGCCCTTCAGCGATATCGCGCGCAGCGAGAGGCGCTCCGGATCGGCGCTTGGATTTGCGCCCGTCCGCCATACGCGGACGCTCAAAGAATGGGCGCGCAATCCGCTCGCACTGTGAGGGAATCCGCGCCGGGCTTACGCACGGATTAATAACAGGTAATCCGCGCCGAAATCGTGCGGATGGGTGTCGCGTTTTCCCTCCGTTTAGGATATCAGGCGACCCACGATTCGAACTGGCGGGAGCCGGTTGAGGAGGCCATTCGTGCAAAGACGTCAATTTATCGCCGGGGCCGCCGGCCTGATTGCAGGCTCGCTTGCGCCGCGGCTGGCGATGGCGGACGTGCCGACGGCCTTCACGTTCGACATGGCGCCGCCGATGGACAATCGCGAGAAGTTCATCGCCTGGGGCGTGGCGCAACGCGGAGAGGATCCGAAGTATCTTGGCGAGCGGTTCGATCGCTTCGGCGCAATGGTCCGTAACGAGGACCTCGCCAACGATCGCAACAAACACGCCTTCCTTTTGACGCCGCGCGAAAAATTCGTGCTGCAGCAGAATCTCGCCCGCGCCTACGACCACGCCTTTCTCGACATCGGCTACGGCGTCACGATTTCAGGCCCGCATATCGTTGGCCGCATGACTTCGAACATCGATCCAAAGCAGGGGGAGAAGGTGCTGGAGATCGGCACCGGCTCTGGCTACCAGTCAGCCTACCTCTCGCATCTGACCGACCAGGTCCACACCGTCGAGATCATCAAGCCGCTGGCCGACCGCACGCGCGCCACCTACGACCAGCTCATCAAAGACGGTTACAAAGAGTTCGAGGCCATCAAGAGCAAGGCCGCCGACGGCTATTATGGCTGGGAAGAGGCGGCGCCGTTTGACAAGATCATCGTCACCTGCGGCATCGACCACGTTCCTCCGCCGCTGCTGCAACAGTTGAAGCCCGGCGGAATCATGGTCATCCCGGTCGGGCCGCCAGGCGCCCAGCGCGTCCTGAAGGTCGTCAAGAGCCAGGCGTCGGATGGTCAGATGACGGTCGCGCGATCCGACATCTACGGCGGCCGGATCGTCCCGTTCGTTCCGTTCACCAAGCTTGAGGGTGAACAGATCGTCGGCACGCACAATAACTAGCGCCCGGTCCCCACAAGAGTCGCTTTGGCCCCGGGCGCGCCTCGAGCCAAGGCTTATCGTATTGCGCCTGACCGGCCGCTCCGAGACGCAATGAACGACGCGAGCAACGTCCCGATCGCCGGCGTCCTTGACGCGCAGCCCGAGCCGGACTCGGAGCTCGGTTCCGGCTCGCGCCTCGCGCTTTATGTCGCCGTGGGCCTCGCCGCAGGCTCCGTCATCGCCCTGCAGATCGACGTCATGCGCGTCTTTTCTGTCGGCAGCTGGGCGCATTTTGGCTCGCTGGTGGTGAGCCTGGCGATGCTGGGCTTCGGCCTGGCGAGCGCGGTGATGACCGTCGCCAAGGACTGGTTCGCTCGCAACTGGCGTGTGGCCGCGACCGTTTCGCTCGCTCTGTTCGGGCCGCTCGCCGTCGCCGCCAACCTTTACGTGCAGCATCTCGGCTTCAATGCGATCTTCCTCGTTTCCGATCCGGCGCAGAAGTGGAAGCTGCTGGCGATCTTCCTGGCCGAGCTGACGCCGTTCCTGGCGGGCGCGTTTTTCCTTGGCTGCGTCTTTCTGAGAAGCAACCGCATTTTCGGCCGCGTCTACTTCGCGGACCTCGCGGGGGCCGGACTTTGCGGCCTGGTGTTCCTGCTGGCGATGTATGTGTTTACGCCCGCCAATCTGATCGCCGCGCCATTGGGGCTCTGGTTCCTGGCCTGTTTGGCCTGGGCGTTCGGCCCTGGCGGCCGCGTGGCGCTCATTCCATTTGTCATCTCGGGCGTCCTCGCTTTCGCCGGCCATTTCGTTTTGCCGCAGACCTTGGGCCTGAAGACGCTCGCGACCAACGACTACAAAGGCGTGGCCTACGCGCGCAAATTTCCGGATGCGAAAAAGGTCTACGAGAGCGCCTCGCCGTTCGGGTTTCTGGAGGCGTACTCAAGCTCCTATCTGCATTTTGCTCCGGGCTTGTCCGACAACGCCGGCTTCAATCTGCCGACGATGCCAGCCAACGCCTATCTCGGCCTCTATATCGACGGCGACGGTCCGATCGGCATCATGCGCGATCTGACCGACAAGGAAACGGCGTATTTCCATTACCTGCCGATGGTCTACCCTTATGTGATCAAGTCGGACCCGAAGACATTCATCGTCCAGTTCGGCGGCGGGATCTCGACTGAGGTCGCGCTGCACTCCGGCGCCAAGGATGTCACGGTCGCCGAAGGCAATCGCGCCGTGCTGCAGGCGTTTCACGCCGATGTGATCCGCAACTTCACCGGCGACATTCTGTCCAAGGTTCACGTCATCGACTACGAGGGTCGTCATTTCCTCGCGCATACCGATGAGCGCTTCGACGTCATCGACCTCAGCCTCGCGGATTCGGTCGGCCTCTCGAATCCAGGCGGCTTCGCCATCGCGGAAAAGTTCTCCTACACCAAAGAGGCGATGGAGACCTACATGCGCGCGCTCGCCCCGGGCGGCGTGCTGTCGGTCACTCTATGGAATAAGGAGGAGCCGCCGAAGTCGGTCTTGAAGCTTTATGCGACAATGGCGGCGGCGGCGCGCGAGGTCGACCCCGCGCATCTGGCCAATTCTTTTTTCGTCGCCTCGTCGTACCTGTCGACTGCGACGGTCCTCTACAAAAACGGCGGCTTCACGCCGGAAGAGATCGAAAAGCTGCGGGCGCACACGCGCGCGATGTCCTTCGATGAGATCTACTCCCCTGGCTTCGTGTACAACTCGTCCCAAACGGACAGTACGCTTGCCGGCTACGTCGAGCAGATCTTTGCCGGCGCCGCGGGCGGTCCGCCAGCCGCACAGCCGGCGGAATCCACTGGGACAGCTGCGCCCGCCGGCGACGACGTCGACACCGCTCCTGGCGCTGCGGCCGATACCCCGCCGTCGGGCAAGGCCGATGACGGCGTTCTGCCGGCGACGGTCATGGGCCGACTTGCCTGGCATGCGCTCATTGCTGGCCAGTGGGACGAGATCGCGCATCGCTATGTCTTTAATACGCGCGCGCTCACGAACGATGCGCCCTACTTCGCCGCTTACATCAAGACCGCCGACCTGCCCCGCGTGCTCGATAGACTCGAACTGGTGCAGGACGAGTGGGGATATCTCCTGATTTGGGCGACGCTCGGCGTCGCTTGCCTGACGGCGACTGTGCTGCTCGCCATACCGCTGATCTGGGGTTGGCGCGCCGTGTTCTCGCGCTCGCCCGGCAAGGCGCTGACCGTGCTCTACTTTGCTTGTCTTGGCGCGGGCTACATCATGGTCGAAGTCGGGCTCATCGCCCATTTCGTCATGGCGCTTGGAAACCCGACGATTTCAGCCTCGGTGCTGATTACCGGCATGCTGGTGTTCTCGGGTCTTGGCGCTCTCGCCTCCGAGCGCGCCTTGCCCCACATGCGCGTGGTCATGCCGATTCTGTTCGTCGCGGTCGGGGTCATGTTGATCTTGTACGGGTTGTATCTCGGGCATGCGCTGGACTCGATCGGCGCGCTCGCCTATCCGGCCCGCCTCGTCATTTGCTTCCTTTTGATCGCACCGCCCGCCTTCTTGATGGGCTTCCCGATGCCGATCGCGATGACGACGCTTGGACGTCTTGGCAAGGATCACTTGTTTGTCTGGGCATGGGGCGTCAACGGCTGCTTTTCGGTGATCGGGGCCGCGGCGGCGCCTGTCATCGCGACCAATTTCGGCCTTGCAGCGGTGATCGAGGTCGCAGGCCTGGCTTACCTGTTGGCGATTCCGGCCTTTTATGGCGTCATCGCTTCGGACCGGATCGAGGCGCAGGCGACGTCCAAGCGCGGGCTTGATCCAATCGTCCGCGGACAGCGTTTCGTCGATCGTCGGCAACGCCAAACTGACGCTGAGACGACACATAACAATTTTGCAACGAATTAGCGACGCCATCGACGTTCGTTAACCGCTCACAAAAAGTTCATGATTGCCAAACCTTTACTTGCCAAGCGCGGCGCGGTCGGGGTCAGCGCTCAATCCGGTCGCGCCAATCGTCCCCTCGCCAGTTTGCTCGAGCGCCGCAATTTAACGTCGGCGGGTTACAACCGGGCCGCTATCTTGTCTCTTAAATCAAGCCTTTGCAAAAAAACACAGTCAAACTGTTCAATAATTGTCCACTTTCACCGCCCTCGCGACGCCTTTTGAACTCGGGAGCCAAGGTTGCGCCGTCGGCTGACCCGTGCCATAGTCTTCCCAACATCAAGAAATGAGAGAAAATGCGGCCACGACTTGGGTGTATGGGCAGGGAAGCGTAAGTAGACAATAAGAATAGACGTTCAGAGCAAGAACGGAATACAAGGGCGGTCGCATCTAGTTTGGGCGTGAGATAGGGGCCGGCTTTTTTGTTGGCCCGTTTTCAAGAATGGATTGGACCCAAGGTAAATCCGCAGTGTGGGCTGCGGAGGGAGAGGCAATGTCTTATCAGAACTTCGCTGGATACGCTGGAGATATTCTCGCAATCGACGCGTATGCACTGCTCGAGGGCGACTCAACGTCGGTTCTTATCGATGTCCGTACCCAGGCGGAGTGGTCTTACGTCGGGGTGCCGGACATTCAAGCGCTCGGGAAGACGCCATTGTTCTTGGAATGGCAAAGCTATCCTTCGATGGCAGTCGACGCCAACTTCACCGCTCGCCTTGAAGCGCTGCTCCAGTCGGGGGGCGTCGAGCGCGGCGCTTCGCTCGTCTTCTTGTGCCGTTCGGGTGCGCGCTCGCGCCACGCCGCAATCGCGATGACGAGCGCGCGGGTGGGCGCCTTGTTTCAATGTGTCGGATGGGTTCGAAGGTCCGTTGGACAATTCGCGCCGAAGAGGCGGGGTCAGCGGGTGGAAGGCGGGCGGGTTGCCCTGGACGCAGACGTAAACCGTCAAGCAAGTCCCGTTCCACGGCATCGCCGCAACGTCGGCTGTCCACCTAACGCCCGAGACACAACCATGGATATGTACGACGAACCCAATCCGGATCGCTTTGACCAGGCGGTTCCGGAGGTCCTCCTTTCGGCGAAGCTTGGCGGCGCTGCTGCGACCGCTTGCGGGCGGAAGTCGGCGACGCGGTCTTCAACAGCTGGTTTGGAAGTCTTACTCTCGAGTCGGTCGGATCGGGGCAGGCCCGGCTTTCCGTTCCGACACGCTTTCTCAAAAGTTGGATCGTTACCCACTACGCCGGGCATGTCGCTTCGGCGCTCAACGCGGAGGTCGGCCCGGTCGGGCAAATCCTTATTTCCGTGCGCTCGTCGGCGCCGCTCGCGCCATTGACCATCAGTCAATCGCCCGAGTGCGCCTTGCCCGCCAAGACGGCGGCCAAGCCGCTGGAACTGTTGCTCGATCGGGCCGCCGCCGATCGCCGCCCGCCCAGCCGAGCCCCCACGGCGTCTGCGGTTGGCGACGCCTTGACCGGGTCTCCCCTCGATCGGCGGCTGACCTTCGCCACTTTCCAGGTTGGGCGGTCGAATGAACTCGCCTTCAACGCCGTGCAGCGCGTGGCCAACCCGAACCGGGGCGGGACCCCGGCCTTTTGCCCGCTCTACGTGCATTCGGCCGTCGGCCTCGGCAAGACCCATCTCTTACAGGCGGTCGCCCATACCGCCGCTCAGCAAGGACGTTCGGTCATCTATCTGACGGCCGAGAAATTTATGTACGGTTTCGTCGCCGCGCTCCAGTCGCAGACGTCGATCGCCTTTAAGGAGCGGCTGCGAGCGATCGACCTGCTCATTTTTGACGACGCGCAGTTCCTGCAGGGGAAAAACATCCAGGCCGAGTTCGGTCACGCGCTCAATGCTTTGCTCGACGCCGGGCGCGAGGTGATCGTGGCCGCCGACCGCCCTCCGAACGATCTCGAATCGCTCGACGAGCGGGTACGCTCGCGCCTGAGCGTCGGCCTTTGCGTCGAGATCGGCGCGCTCGACGAACCGTTGCGCCTGAAGATCCTGGAGGCGCGCGTCATGGCTGCGCGCGCGGAGGAGCCCCATTTCGATGTTTCGCCGACCGTGCTCGCCTATGTCGCTCGCGCCATTCGCTCGAACGGCCGCGACCTGGAAGGCGCGGTCAATCGGCTGCGCGCGCACTATACGCCGACAGGTCCCGCGCTGTCGGTCGAGACGGCCGAAACCGCAATCCGCGATCTCATCCGCACGCACGAACTCAAACGGGTGAAGATCGAGGATATCCAGAAGCTGGTCGCGAGCCATTACAGCGTGTCGCGCGCCGACATCCTCTCCTCGCGCCGCACCGCCGCCGTCGTCAAGCCGCGCCAAGTGGCGATGTTCCTCGCCAAGATGCTGACCTTACGCTCGCTGCCGGAAATTGGCCGGCGGTTCGGCGGCCGTGACCACACCACGGTGCTGCATGCGGTGCGCAAGATTGAGGCGCTGTCGCAGACCGACACGATCTTGCGCGAGGAGCTTGAGCTTTTGAAACGGATGCTCCAAGAGTGATCTGGTCCGCCCATGGGCAGTTGAACGGATGGAGGGGCGGTCCCTCGAACGGCGGATCCCGGCGATAATGGCGCGTGACGCCCGTTTGCGGCGGCCCGATTGAGAATGGTTGTCTATAAGATCGTCGCTACCGAGGAATGGGCTGAGGCCCAGGCGGCCGGCGTCTTCGCGGGCGCATCCGTCGATCGCGCCGACGGCTTTATCCATTTTTCCAGCGCAGCGCAGGCGCCGGAGACGGCGGCCAAATGGTTCGCGGGCCGAGACGATCTGACCCTGGCCGCAATTGACGCGGAAGCTCTGGGCGACGACTTGCGCTGGGAGCCGTCGCGCGGCGGGGCGCTCTTTCCTCATCTTTATGGCCCCCTGCCGATGAGCGCCGTCGTCTGGTCGCGACCGCTGCCGCTCGGGTCGGACGGCCGCCATGTTTTCGGGAGCCTTGAGCCATGAGGCTGGCCAAGGTCGCAGGTCCGGTTCTGAAACGCCTGCCGGCGGAGACGGCCCATCGCGCGGCGATCAATGGGTTGAAGATCGCTCGGCCCGCTCAGGCGCCGTCTTCCGATCCGCGCCTCTCGGTCGAGATCCTCGGGCTGAAGTTCCCCAATCCGCTGGGGCTCGCCGCCGGCTTCGACAAGAACGCCGAGGTTCCCGGCGCGATGCTCAGGCTCGGTTTCGGCTTCGTCGAGGTCGGCACGCTGACGCCGCGGCCGCAGCCCGGCAACGCCAGGCCCCGGCTGTTCCGATTGCGGGAGGACGCCGCGGTCATCAACCGCTACGGCTTCAACAATGAAGGCTTCGAGCGGGCCCGCGCGCGTCTCGAGCCGCGACCGTCTGGCCTCATTGGCGTCAATCTCGGCGCCAACAAGGATGCGACCGATCGGGTGGAGGACTATGCGCTCGGCGTCAGGACCTTCGCTGGCGTCGCTGACTATCTGACCATCAACGTCTCGTCGCCCAACACGCCGGGATTGCGCGACCTGCAGCGGCGTGAGGCGCTCGACGATCTGATCGCGCGGGTGGTCGAAGCGCGCGACCAGACCGAGCCGCATCGCCCCTTGATGCTCAAGATCGCGCCCGACCTCGACGCCCATGGGCTCGAGGACATCGTCGCCGCCGCGCTCACCCGCCGCATCGACGGCCTCATCATCTCGAACACCACGGTCGCGCGGCCAGCGACGTTGACCTCGAGGAACCGCGGCGAAATTGGCGGCTTGTCGGGGCGCCCGCTGTTCGAGCCGTCGACGCGGCTTCTGGCCCGCGCCTATCTCCTGACCGGGGGGGCGATGCCGCTCATCGGCTGCGGCGGGGTCGAGGACGCGGAGACCGCGCTCGCCAAGATCGAGGCGGGCGCGAACCTGGTGCAGCTCTACACGGGCCTCGCGCTCAAAGGGCATGGCGTTGTCGAGGAGATCCTCGAGGGCATGAGCCGATCGGTCGAGGCCCGCGGACTGAACCGGATCGGCGAACTGGTCGGCGCCGAGGCGAGCGCCTGGGCTCAGCGGGAACGGGCGACCGCCGACGAGGCCGCGTACGCCACCTAGTCCAGCGATCGCTGCGCGGGCGGTCCAGAACCATAGGCGCAGGTCCGCCGACGGCGCAATCCGCCCAAATAAATCCAAGCAAAATCCAAGCAAGACCAAGCCGCACCAAATAAAACCAAGCAAAATAGCTTGGTTTTATTTGGTTTTATTCGTCCGAATCGGGACTTTTCAATGGGTTACAGCGAATCCAAATAAAAATCCCCTCTCCCTCTCAGCCTCTGCGCAAGACGTGCCGAGCGCGTAGGTTGCGCAAAATGCGTTCCCTTGCCTTTCTCGCCGCCGGGCGCCGCCGTCTGATCCGGTCGATGGGAAAGTTATAGCACGACCTTCGGTTTTTGCCAAGCAATTGTATGTCGCTTTTCGTCTGCCGGACTCGGCGACAGGGCGGATCTGCCTCCAGTACCACGAAACGGGGCGGGCGATTCAATGGCTTCCCCTCGGATTTCGGCCCGGAATCGGCGGGCAACGACCTTACCGCCCTCGCCTGACGCTGTTGGCGTCTCGCGCGGGACCTGGCCGGCGCGCCTATAGGTAGTTCTACCTAAGTAAAATTGTCGCGCCATGTGAGATGCATCACAGTCAGGTTCGCGCGGATGGTTCCGCGCCTCACGCCTCCCTCGAGAGACCACCGTCATGAGGCGTCAGGCGACGGCGCCCTCTTCAAGCCGGGTGACGAGGCGAGTGAGGCCGCCCATGAGGGCCTCGGCCTCGCCGTCGTCGAAACCGGCCAACAGGGCTTGCGCGTATTGGACTGAGACGGCTCGAGAGGCCTCGGCTGCGGCGCGGCCTTCGGCGGTCAGCGCCAGTGACACCTGGCGCCGATCGGACCCTTCGCGCGTCCGCACCACGAAGCCTTTGTCGGCCAGCTGATCGACCAGTCGAGTTATCGATCCCGTATCCAGCCCACAAGCCTTGGCGATATCGCTCGGGCCATTGGCGAGACCCTCGTAGATCAGTTGGAGGCCGACATGCTGTTGTACGTTGAGCCCGACCGCCGCCAAGACGCGTTCGAGCTGCTGGCTCATCAGACGCTGCGACCGCAGGATCAGGAATCCGAGCGTGCGCTTGACCTCATAGGACGGAGCGGGGACGTTCGACATCGGCGCGCCTCAGGAATCCGCCAGTGCGTGCGGCTTGAACTCGGCGGCGTGGAGCTTGAGGAAATCGCGCATGCTCGTGGGCGCTTGGCCGGTGAGCTTGCCCAACGTGTCCGTCATGCGGTCGTAGCGCCCCTGCTTGGTCAGTTCGGCCATGGCCGAAAGATGGCGGACGACGTGCTCAGGAAACTTCGCCTGCCGAAGGCCTTCGCTCCATGCCGGGAGCGGGACGTCGCGATATCGGATGGGCCTGCCAAGCGCCTCGGAAAAGACGCGCGCATAATGGTCGAGATCCGCCAATTCCGGCCCCGTCAGATTGTAGACCTGTCCGATATGCGGCGCCGGGTCGTCGAGGATCACCGCTACCGCGCGCGCCACGTCGACCGCCGAAATCGGCGAGGTCTTGCCGGCGCCCATCGGCAGCGCCAGCTCATCGGAGGCCCGCACGCCAGGGGCGGCGAGTTGACGAAAGAAGCCCTCGAGGAAGACTGTCGGGCGCACCGTAACGACTGGCAGTCCCGACCAGGATAGAGCCTGCTCCGCCAGCCAGTGCTGCTTGTGCTGTGGGCTGTCGGTGGTCTCGCTGATGCTCATCTGCGAGACCGTCATCTGCGACATGTTCACGAAAGCCTCGACGCCATAGTGGCGCGCGACCACAGCGGTGTTGATCGTAGCCTCCAGGTAGGCCGCCGAGACAGACATTCCGAAATAGATGCGCCCGCAACCGTCGATGGCGCGGTGCATCGAGGCGAGGTCCGTCAGGTCGCCCTGCACAACCTCTGCGCCGAGCCGCCGAAGGCCTTCGGCGCGCTGGTCCTCCCGCCGAACCAAGGCGCGCACCTTGTGCCCCTTTGCGAGCAGGAATTCGGTGAGGTTTCGGCCGATGCCGCCCACCGCGCCGGCCGCTCCGGTCACCAGGATCGGCTTGTCGTGTTTATGCTTTGTCGTCATGTCGCTGACCTTGGTTGCGTTCATTCGACTGTTTTACTCTGCACCCAGCCGAGCCCGGGGGAACACGTGGCTCCGCCCTATTCGATATGTCCGGCGACCCGTGCGGCGGAGACGCCTTGGATGTGCGGAACATCAGACGTCATGCAGCGGCTGGGTCAGCGAATATTGCTGCAGAAGATATAACTGCAAATGCAATAACTGTCAATGCTGTGATCTTTGAATTTGTCGACGACTGACGTCGGCGTCGCACGGGCCCGAACAAGATTGTGCGCAAACGTCGGCCTCAGCGCTGACCTCCTGAATGGGCTGGGCCGTGGCTCCCGGGGCCGTGCGACGTTCTTGGTTCGATCAGTGGATTTCGCGAGATTGGCTCAGCGCCTCGCGCATGTCGCGGCTCGTGAAACCAGAGGCGCGCGCCCGGTCGAGGATCACCTTCTCGCGTCGGGTCAGGAGGTCGATCGCCTTTGGCAAAGCGCGCACGGCCTCGGCTGGGATCACGACCGCGCCATGCACATCGGCGTGGATGACGTCGTCGTGGCGCGCAAGCATGCCGAAGATGGTCACGTCGCATTTCATCTGCGTCATGTGCACATGCGCGTGGCTGGGCCCGATGCGGCCGCCGACGATCTGGAAGCCGGGCGCGAGCATGTCGATGTCGCGGAACGAGCCGTTGGTCACGCAGCCCAAAACGCCGAGCGCAGAATGCACCGTCGTTTGCACTTCGCCCCAGAAGGCGCCGAAGCCCGGCCGGTCGTCCACGTCCTGGATGACGGCGATCGTCGGCATCGCCCCCGCGGCGACATAGTCGTACCAGTCCTCGCGCGGAGGAATGGATCCGCGCGGCGGCTCCTTCGCCCGGATCATGCCCGTCCGTGCGAGTCCAACGATCGGCGGCAGCTTGCGGTCGACGACGACCATAGGCTCGACGGTGAAGCCTATGGCGCGCCGCTCCGGCGCGACGATCTCGAGCCCGTTGCAGATCGTTGGCGTGTCCCAGGCTTTGAGAGCTTCGAGATCCCGGGCGTTGAAAGGATATTCGGTCATAGTGTTCCCTGATGGCGACGCAGGATTGGTTATAGCCCAGCCTTGATCGCCTGGAGGATCTGGAAGCGCATCTCGTCATCGCTTGAAAGCGAGATCACGAAACGGACCCGTCCGTGGGTGGAGGTGTCGGCATAGCCGGCGAGCGTGCGGATTCCGTCCATGGTGCCGCTCTTGTTCAAGCCGCCGTCATGGCCATGCATCAGGTCGGCATGGGGCGCGAAGAGTTCGAGCACCTTGGCGAGACCGCGCGCCGTGAACCTTGTATCGCGGCTGATGCCGGAGCCCTCCTCGAGATGGATGGCGTCAGCAAGGCCTTGCGCGGCGAGCATCTTGTTCGCGACCTCAAGCGACTTCTCGAGACTGACCGGCCCGCCCAACTCATGGCCGCCGATCTCCAGGAAGACCTGGTTGGCGGTATAATTGTTCGAAGTCGAGGAGGAGTCCGACCAGGATCTCCGAGAGCGTGCGCGACTGCCGGTGAACGATGATCGGCTCCAGGCCCTTGGGCACGGTCCCAATCGAGATTTCGCCTTTCACATTGCCGCCGGCGCGCCGGATGAACGCGGCGATCAGCTCGCCGGCGTATCGGAGGCCGACGGTCGGGTCCTGGCCAAGACAGATGCGGCCTTCTCCGTCCGGGGGGCCCTTCGCGCGGAACCGGGCGATCGCGATCGGGGTGATCGGAGTCTGCTCCTCCGCGGAGCGCACCTTATTGCCGATGCGCTCGGCGTAGATCGTGTTGAAGTTCACCCCCAGCGCCGAATTCAGCGCGTCGTAAGCCGTATCATCGTTCTCGATGCCGGGTATGCGCAGGTTCGAAGGATAGTAGCTTGCGTCGATGACGATGCCGGCGATCGGCGCCTTGCCGATCTTCGCGACGAGTTCAGTTGCGAGCGGCGCCAGCTCCTCCGAGATCAGGTAGGGGTCGCCGCCGCCCTTCACATAGAGCACGCGTTTGTCGTCGAGGTAGAAGCGCGTTTCGAAGCGGTAGTCGGCGCCGAGAACCTCCAGCGCGAGCCACGCCGTCACGATCTTGTTGACGGACGCTGGGGTGAAAGGCTTGTCGGCGTTCTGGGCGACGAGCTCATTGCCCTTGGCGTCCACCACCAGCACGACGCCTGAGGGAGCGAGCGCCGCGACCGTCTCCTTGACGCCGGCAACGGCAGGAGCGGGCAGCAGCAGCAAAACAACAGCGACAAGGCGAGACCGCATAACGACTCCAGCGCGAGAAGGAGCGCGCAACGTCTGCAACTTTGCGGACCTGTGCTAGGGAGACTCAAGGCTTAAGTGGGTCGGATCGTGCGATTTCCACACATCACGCGCGCAACCGATCCCCGAGGACGGTGTGGCCGCGCGCTTTTCACGGGTGAGGACGAACATGAACGAAACTCTGCCTTCCGCGATTCAGAGCTATTTTTCCGGCAAGAACGCCAGAGACTTCGCTCTAGCCGCCTCAGGCTTTTCCTCTTCCGCTGTTGTGAAAGACGAAGGTCGTGATCACCAAGGCCCCGGGGCAATCCGGACATGGATCGAAGCAACGACCGCGAAATATGATGACAAGGCCGAAGTGAAAGCGGTTTCTTCCAATGGAGCGAATGTGGACGTGACGGCAGAAGTCCGGGGAAAGTTCCCCGGAAGCCCCATTGTCTTGCGGTTCAAATTCACTCTCGACGACGGCCAGATCAGCCGCTTGGAAATCGCTCCCTGACGGGGTGTATCCCGAGCCGATCGAAGCGCGCACTGAAGTTTCGCGAGCGCTTGGACCCAACTTTATACGTTCCTTATGACGAGGCCCCGCAACCGGTATCGAATTTTTACGGCCGTTCAGGATAGCGGTTGATCTTCAATGGCGACGGCGAGCCGCTCAGGCAGTCGCGCCCCGCGAGGAATTTCGCCACGCGCGATCGCGGCCAATTCCGCACACAAAAATCAGGGATTTGGAGCATGAAAAATTTCACGCCAATGCTTTTGGCGGCGGCTGTCTTCGTCGTGGGCGTTTACGCCGATTCTTCGGGCCGGGCTTCAGCCGCATCCACCCCCAATTCTCTCGCCATGACCTGCGCTCAGGTCCAGGATCATATCAGGAAGCATGGCCAGACTCTGCTGGCCACCGGCAAAGAATCGGGCAACTACAGCTTCGATTATGCCGATTGCGGCGGCACCGTTCCCGGGTACGCCTGCACCAGGGACGAGGCTTATTGCTATGTCGGATGGTGGTGCGACTACAATTATCCAGCTCAAGTGAACTCTCAGGTGCATGATCAAGGGACTGAATCTTGTCCAGCGCGAAGATAACGTACGCGGCGATAGCCAGACGTTTCTTTTCCCCGCCTACTCCTTCAGAAATTTCAGGATCGCGTCGAAGAACGGCAAGCGGTTCTTCTCGAACAGAACAAAGTGCGTGGCGTCGGG
This sequence comes from uncultured Alphaproteobacteria bacterium, assembly GCA_963743265.1. GTDB lineage: Bacteria > Pseudomonadota > Alphaproteobacteria > Rhizobiales > Beijerinckiaceae > Roseiarcus. Next base: position 23,868 of record CAVUPE010000013.1, read on the forward strand.
GATGAGCACGCTTTGCTTGACGGGGGCGTGAACGAGGTCGCGCATCAATCCTTCGCGATCCTCGGGGTACGACCACGTGTCGTATTGGCCCGCGATCACGAGCGTCGGCGCATAGATGTTGGCGGCGTTCCATAAGGGCCGGCCGGTCGCCTGATAAAACGAATCCTCGAGCACCCCGTTTGGCGCGCGCAAGCTCGCGGGCGTGCGGGTGTCGCTGGTCGGATCGGTCGCGAGACACGCTTTCCAGAATTCAGCCGGCAGAGCGGGATCTCGGTACTCGTCCTTGTTGTCGAGCGGAATCTCGCCATTCCAGCGCGCCGTGTTCGCGGCCTCGGAGGCGAGGCGATAGGCGCCGAGCGCGAAATTGAATTCGAGCGGCTTGCGCTTGTTCTGCAGGCCGCTGCCGGGCCCAAGATTGGTGTGGTCGTTGAAATTATAGAGCGGGGCGTAAAGGACGAGCTTGTGGACGTTCTCGCTGTGCAATGAGGCATAGTAACCCGCCATCATCGCGCCCCAGGACCAGCCGATCACGGTCACCTGTTTGACGCCGCGCTTCGCCTTGATCCAATCGACCATCGCCTCGACGTCCCGCAAGGCGAGGTAGGAGCGGGTGAGCGGCTGATTTTTGCTTGCCGGCTCGTCCATCGCAGCTTCGCGCGTCGAGCCGCCGTAATTGCGATAGTCGCCCATGTAGACGACATAGCCGCGCTTCGCGAGCCAATCCGCCCACGAATAATCCTTGTAAGGCAGATCGAAATCGCAAGACGAGGGGCTGGTTGCGCCGTGCAGAAAAAGCACCACGTTGTCGTCAGTGAACTTGCTGTTGGCCGCCGCCATCTTCTCGCGAAGGAAAAGCTTGATTCCCGGATCAACGGCGTCGATGGAGAAATCCGTCTTGGCGACTTCCACGTCCTGCGCGATCGCTGGACCTGAGGCGACGCCGGCGATGTAAGAGGCGAGGATCGCAAAGCAGATTCGCGCGAGGCTGGGTCGCATCTGAACTCGACGTGTCTTCATCCCTGTGCTCCCGGCTTGTTATCCGCCTCGACGCGGGCCACATCCTTGCCCTGCGCTGCGCGATGGAATCAAGATGGGGAAAGCCTGAAGCGAGCAGGGCGCCCGCTCGAGCGCGCTCATGCAACGCGCATCTTTCGTGAAAGGACAAACGATGGACTCTGAGACGCAGCTCTTCATCGACGGACAATGGCGCCCAGGCCACGGCGGCCAGGCGCCGGTGCTCAATCCTGCGAACGAGGAGCAGATCGGCTCGCACGCGGTCGCCGACAAGGCCGACCTCGACGAGGCCTTGGCGGCGGCTGTGCGCGGCTTTGCGAAATGGCGCAACACGTCGGCCTTCGAGCGGTCGAAGGTCATGCGCAAGGCTGCGGACATCTTGCGGGAGCGCAACGAAAGCGTCGCGCGCGCCATGACGATGGAGCAGGGGAAGCCGCTCGCCGAATCTCGGATGGAAGCCGCGGCAGGGGCCGACATCATTGATTGGTTGGCCGAGGAGGGCCGACGCGCTTACGGCCGGATCGTCCCGGGGCGCGCGCCAAATGTCAGCCAAATGGTGGTCAAGGAGCCGGTCGGCCCGGTCGCCGCCTTCTCACCCTGGAATTTCCCGATCAATCAGGCCGTGCGCAAGATTTCTGCAGCGCTTGCGTCGGGATGCTCGATCATCATCAAGGGCCCGGAGGACACGCCCATCAGTTGCGCCGCGCTGGTCGCCGCTTTCGCGGACGCCGGCCTGCCGCCTGGCGTGCTCAACCTGGTGTTCGGCGACCCAGCGAAGATAAGCGCCTATCTCATCCCGCATCCGGCGATCAGGAAAATCTCGTTCACGGGCTCGACCGCCGTGGGCAAACAGCTTGCGTCGCTCGCGGGTCTTCACATGAAGCGGATGACGATGGAGCTTGGCGGCCACGCGCCGGCGATCGTCTTCGAAGACGCTGACGTCGATCGCGCGGTCAAGGTTCTGGCGTCGTCGAAGTTTCGCAACGCGGGCCAGGTCTGCGTCGCTCCGACGCGGTTCATCGTGCACGAGAGCGTCTATCCGAAATTCGTCGATGGCTTCGTCAAGGCCGCGAAGTCGATCAAGGTCGGGGACGGGCTCGCCGAGGGCGTAACGATGGGGCCCGTCGCCCATGCCCGCCGCCTGGACGCGATGGAAGCGCTGACGGCGGATGCGGTTTCTCACGGCGCGAAAGTCGCGTGCGGCGGAGAGCGCATCGGCAACCGCGGCTATTTCTTTGCGCCGACCGTGCTGACTGACGTTCCCATGGGGGCGCGGGTTATGAACGAGGAGCCGTTCGGCCCCATCGCCATCATGAGCCCTTTTAGCGAATACGGCGCCGCAATCACCGAAGCCAATCGGCTCGACTACGGGCTCGCAGCCTATGCCTATACGAGATCCGCGAAGACAATGGCGGACGTCGGCCGGGACGTCGAAAGCGGAATGGTCTCGATCAACCACCATGGGCTCGCGCTGCCGGAAGTGCCGTTCGGCGGGGTCAAGGATTCCGGCTACGGCTCGGAAGGAGGCTCCGAGGCGCTCGAAGCCTATCTCAACCCGAAGCTCGTCACCCAGATGACGTGACCCGCTCCTACCGGCGCAAGTTCGTGCGCGCGAGCTCGACGATCTCGTCGCCGCGCCCGCTCAGGATCGCCTTCAGCATGTAGAGCGTGAAGCCCTTCGCCATCTCGACGGTGACGGCCGGCGGCATGGCGAGCTCCTCGCGCGCCACCACGGCGTCCACGACAACGGGACCAGTATGCGCGAGCGCTTCGGCGACGCCCGCCTCGACGTCCTTGGGGTCCTCGATGCGTATGCCCTTGATGCCGATCGCCTCGGCCATCTGGGCGAAATTCGGATTGACGAGATCGGTGCCGTAATTGAGGAAGCCGGTCGATTTCTGCTCGAGCGCGACGAACCCGAGCGTGCCATTGTTGAACACGAACACTTTGACCGGAAGCTTGAGCTGAGTGAGGCTCAAAAGATCGCCCATCAGCATGGTGAAGCCGCCGTCGCCGGAGAGCGAGATCACCTGCCGGCCAGGCGAGGCCGCCTGGGCGCCGATGGCTTGCGGCATCGCGTTCGCCATCGAGCCGTGCCAGTACGAGCCGATCAGCCGGCGCTTGCCGTTCATCGCGAGATAGCGCGCGGCCCAGACGATCGGCAGGCCGACGTCGGGAGTGAAGATGGCGTCGTCGGCCGCCTTCTCGTTAATGACGCGCATGACGTGCTGCGGGTGCAGCATGCCACCGGGCCGGCCAGTCGCAAGCTCGTCTAGGCTTTTGCGGGCCTCGGCATAGTGCTTCCGCGCCGCGTCGAGATGGCGCCGGTCGCTCTTGACCTTGATGCGCCCCATGAGCGCGCGCAGCGTGGGTCCGACCTGACCGACGACGCCGAGGTCCACCGGGACACGGCGCCCGATCGCCTGCGGACGGATATCGACCTGGGCGATGCGAGCGTCCGTGGGATAGAACGGGCGATAGGGGAAATCCGTGCCGAGCATCAAGAGCGCGTCGCAGGATTCCATGGCGTGATAGCCGGAGGAGAATCCGATCAGGCCGGTCATGCCGACGTCGTAAGGATTGTCCCATTCGACGTGATCCTTGCCGCCCATGGCGTGAACGATCGGCGCCTTCACCGCTTCCGCAAATTGCATCAGTTCATCGTGCGCGCCCGCGCAGCCACTGCCGCAAAGAAGCGTGACGTGCTCAGCCATGTCGATGAATTCCGCGAGCTCGCCAAGCGCCTTGTCGGACGGCGTGATGACCGGATCTTCCGGCGCCAGTCCGGCGAGCTTTGGCGCCGGCGCCGCAACGGCCGGTTTCAGCGCCACGTCGCCGGGAACCACAACGACGCTGACGCAGCGCTCGAGGATCGAACGGCGCACGGCGATCTCAAGCACACGCGGCATCTGCTCGGGACTCGACACGAGCTCGCAATAGCTCGAGCATTCCTGGAACAGGCGCTCGGGATGCGTCTCTTGGAAGAAGTGGGAACCGATCTCGACCGAGGGGATTTGCGCTGCGATCGCCACCACCGGCACGCGGGTGCGCTGGCAGTCGAAGAGACCGTTGATGAGGTGCAGATTGCCCGGGCCGCAGCTTCCGGCGCAGACGGCGAGATTGCCGGTTACGTGGGCGTCGGCGCCAGCGGCGAAGGCGGCGACCTCTTCGTGGCGCACGTGCAGCCATTGCATCCCGCCGTGCCGGCGCATGGCGTCGGTGAAGCCATTGAGACTGTCGCCGACGACGCCGTAGACGCGCTGCACGCCTGCCGCGGCGAGAACTTCGACCATCTGGTCGGCGACGGTTTGGGCCATCGTATCCTCCGGGAGGTCAACGGATGCGGCTGCGACGATAGACGAGATGGGCAGATGAAGGATAGGGCGCCGCGGCTTCACAGCGCCGCTCCGTTGCTTTGTGAGCGCGGTTGCTGACGGGCCAAGAATGCGCGAGCGTGCGCGGAGAGATTTGTTCCAAAGGAGCGCGTCCGATGAACGGCGCCGAACTCATGGTTTCCGCGCTCGAGAACGAGGGCGTGCGGCGCATTTTCGGAGTTCCCGGCGAGGAAAATCTCGACGTGGTCGAAGCGTTACGACGCTCCACGATTGAGCTTGTGCTGACGCGTCACGAGCAGGCGGCGGCCTTCATGGCGGCGACGCACGGGCGGCTCACCGGCAAGCCCGGGGTCTGCATCACGACGCTTGGCCCCGGCGCGCTCAACCTCACAACCGGCGCGGCTTACGCGCTGCTCGGCGCGATGCCGATGGTGATGATCACCGGGCAGAAGGGCGTCTTGAGCCGCAAACAGGCGGGTTTTCAGATCATCGACACGGTCGCGGCGATGACGCCGCTCACCAAGATGACGGATCAGATCGTCAGTTCCGCGACAATCCCGACCATGGTGCGGGAGGCGTTCCGCGTCGCGCAGCAGGAGCGGCCGGGCCCGGTTCATCTTGAATTGCCGGAAGACATCGCGCACGCGGCGGCGCCGGATATGGCTACGATCCCGCCCCATCCAATCGATTTGCCGATCGCGTCCAGCGCCGCGCTGGATCGAGCGGCCGAGCGCATCCGCAACGCCGAGCGGCCGCTGATCATGCTGGGCGCAGCGGCCAGCCGGCCGCGGCTTGCCGACGCGTTGTCGGAGTTTGTTCGACGCGTGCAGATTCCATTCTTCAACACGCAGATGGGCAAGGGCGCGGTCACCGGCGAGTCACACCTCTATATGGGCACGGCTGCCCTGTCGGAGCGCGACTACGTTCATCGCGCGATCGATAAAGCGGATCTGATTATCGCCATCGGCCACGACACAGTGGAGAAGCCGCCGTTTTTCATGGGCCCAAACGGGCCGACGGTGCTGCATGTCGGCTATCTGCCCGCTACGGTCGAGGAAGTGTTCTTTCCGCAAGCCGAGCTCATCGGCGACGTGGGGCCGAGCCTCACGCTCCTGGCCGACCGGCTCGAACACAAGCTGCCGAGGGCGAAGGCGCTTCTTCCCCTGCGCGAAGACATCCTCGCGCATATCTCCGATCGGGCGGAGGAGAGCCGCTATCCCCCGACGCCGCAGCGGATCGTCCACGACGTGCGCCAGGTGATGCCGGAGGACGGGATCGTCTGCCTCGACAATGGCATGTACAAGATCTGGTTTGCACGCAATTATCGCACCCATGTCGCCAACACGCTGCTTCTAGACAATGCGCTCGCCACGATGGGCGCGGGGCTGCCTTCGGCGATCATGGCCGCGTGTCTCAATCCGAACCGCCGGGTGCTCGCCGTGTGCGGCGACGGCGGCTTCATGATGAATTCGCAGGAGCTCGAGACCGCGGTGCGACTCAAGCTCAATCTCGTTGTCTTGGTGCTTGCAGGACAACGCTTACGGCATGATCCGCTGGAAGCAGGCGGTGGACGGGTTTCCGGACTACGGCATGACATTCGGCGATCCGGACTTCGTCGCCTATGCAAAAGCGTATGGCGCGAAAGGCAGCCGCGTCGAGAGCGCCGACGGCTTAGCGCCTGCGCTGGAAGCCGCCTTCGCGAGCGGCGGCGTGCATCTGGTGTCGACGCCGATCGACTATTCGGAGAATGAGCGGGTCCTGGTCGAGGAATTGCGGGCTCGAGGAGCGACGATCGACGTCGACTAAGTGCAAGTGACGCGCCCCGAGTGTCGCACCGTCCCGATTTAGAAATCCACTTCGAGCCTCAGCTTGGCGAGCTGACGAGGAAATTCGTCGAAGTCGACCCGACCGGCCGGCGCTTGAGCGAGGAAGGCCGCGGACAGATCGATCTTTTCGTTGATCTGATAATGGAACGTCGGTCCGAAATAGACCGCTTGCCCTTGAAATGCGCGGGGAACGAGGCCGCCATAGGCCCGATCGTAGTCCGCTTCCGCGCCAAACATCAGCGGCGGCGTCGGGCGGTAGGAGAGCGCGGCCGAGGCGGAGACGACGGCCGTATCCTCCCACAACAGACCGGAAAGCCGCGAAGCGTCGGGCGCGTAGGTGAGATTGATTGCGCCATAAAGGCGGCGATCGCTGGAGATGATGTCTGCGATAGCGCGGAAAGTCGCGGTGACATCGTTGGCTTGCCCCCCAGCCTCGGCGATGGAATTGTATTCAGGCTGCACGGTCATCGTCACCTGGATCGGAACATCCGCGGTCCGATGCATCACCACGTATCGGAACTCCGCCGAGACGCCCATGAAGTTGACGCCGACAAAGTTGGGCAGGTCGGACGAGTGACGGATATCCTGGCCGAGCAGATGCGCGCCGAGCTCGAGTCCGAGCGAATCGGTCAGTGCGTTTTCGAAGATGAATTCCTGTTCGATCGAACGGTAGAGGCCCTGTGCCTCGCCGAAGGATCCCGTGGTCTCGAATTCGAGCGACCGGTCGCCCTTCTCGCCGATGTCCGCTCCCTCGAGGAAGCCGAACAGGTTCTTGGTGTCGAGCGCGTAGAAAGGGTTGCTCGGCTGTCCGGCTTTGGCCAGTTCATCGTCGTCCGCCGCAGCGAGGGAGGGGGCGCAAGCGATTGCAAGCGCGAGGCCAAGACGGCGGAGCCCGCGTCGCCGACCCGGGCTGCTCAATCCTGGCATGCCGGGCCTAGCCGGCGTGGCGCTTGAGAAACGCTAAGGTCTTTTCGTTGAACTGGTTCACCCTTTCGTAGATCGGGGCGTGGGCGCACATCTCGAAGATGACGAGCTCGCTGTGCTTGATGCCGCTCGTGAACGGCTCGACGAAGCGGGTCGAGGTGACGATATCGTGCTGGCCGAACGTGATTTGCGTCGGCGCGGCGATCTTGCCGAGCTGCCCCAGCGCGTCATGGGCGATGACCGCGTCCGACTGACGAAGGAAGGCGTCGACCGGCTGCTTGGGCCGGCTGCGCACGAAGGCGGCGAGCTGATCGATGTATTCGGGCTTGGCTGAGTAAAGCTCCGGGGTGAAGCAGAAGGGAAAAATCCCCTGGATGATCATCTCCTGGACGCTGCCGAGGCCCTTGGCGATGGTTTGCCAGTTGCCCGCGACGACCTTCAGAAATGCGTCGCTCTTCGGCCAGCAGGAATGCAGCGATAGCGACTTGACCCGCTCGGGATGCTTGCTCGCGAGCCACAAGCCAATGGCGCCGCCCAACGACAGGCCGCTCACATGCGCTTTCTCGACGCCGATCGCAGCCATGAAGGCGGCGACGTCGTCGGCGAACAATTCGGTCGAATAGGCGCCGTCCGGCTTGTCGGTCTCGCCGGCTCCGCGTGGATCGAGCGAGATGCAGGTGAAATGCTTGGAATAGTCGGCGACCTGAAAGGCGTAACAGGCGTTGTCGGCGGCAAGGTAAGGGATGAGGATAAGCGGCTCACCCGATCCTTGTTGCTCGTAGTTGATCGTGATGTCGTTGACCTTGACCTTGGGCATGAGACCTCCCCCGCTGACGCCTTGTCTTCGCTAAGCTCAAGCCTTGGCCAAGGTCAATGCGTTGCGCCGCCAGCCTTCGTCCAGGCAGACATTCCACCCTCGATGTGCCGGGCGGAGGCCAAGCCTGGTCAGCGTGCTCCGTCATCCCATTCGGTCCGATCGCGCGGCGTGACGGTGAAGTGTGCGCTCCGTCACAGACGAACTGATCAATCAGGGGCACAAGTGGATCGTTTAGACATGGAGGGCTTTGTTGTGCTCAATTTGTTGACGTCCGGCCGGCTTAGAGCTGTCCTTTCATATATTACCGCCGCCCTGGCGATTTTTTTGCCCTCTCCAGCGGAGTGACGCTAGCTCGCGCTCAAGGGTTGACGCCGCAGCCGCCTCTGGGCTGGAGAGCTTCGACCAACGGTCAAAGCTACTTCTGGACGTCACCCCCAGATGCGCGCGGCTCCTTTGTCTCGCTGATGATATCGAAGACTCCGTCGCAAGCTGCTCCCCTGCCGATCCGACCCTGGTTCGAAGCCATGCTGGGGGCGCGAAGTCATACTGCGATTCAGGACAACGCCGGGATGTTGTCGAGCTCCTTCCAGTTGGATGCTGCACGAGGCGTGCAAGCTGTTGCGTTCGCCTATCAAACGCGACTGGGTAATCAGATCATAACCATGACGTTAGGGCCCGGTATCGATCTAAGGGATTCGCGCGCTCAGACGGGGATGAGAACCGCAGTCATTTTTTTCGCCACCAAGACGCTGCTGACAATTGGCGGTTTGGTCCATGCAGGTCCAAATGAGATTGCGAGCAGTTCGAATGAAGGGGCCGCAAATGGGGGGAGCGGAACAGGAAATTGCCGGCAGGTGCTGGTGCAGAACAACAGCCCGTCGATGCGACAAGTGTGCTCTCCGACAGGCGACGGATCGATGAACTGTCACCTGGAAGCGACGACTTCTCAGCAAAGTGTGTGGCAGACGCAGTGCCGCTGAGTCGAGAAAGGCAGAGGCGGCGCGCCGGCGATTTCGGTCAATGGTGCAGGCCGGACCTGCGCCATTGACCCTATGCGCGAATATTTTGGGTTAGCACTGGACCGGCGTCAGCCTACCGCCTCGCGCCGCCGACCTTCGTCCAAGCGGCGATGCCGCCCTCGATGTGGCGCGCCGACGCCAAACCCTTGTCCTGCGCCGCCTGCACCGCCATCGCCGAACGTTCGCCGAAGGCGCAATAGAAGAGGACGGTCTTGCCCGATTGCGCCAGCTCATGGATGAGGCCGCCATCGTCGATATTGTCCATGAGGTCGCCGTAGGGCGCGTGTAGCGAGCCGGGAATCGCTCCGTTGCGCTCGCGCTCACTCTTCTCGCGGAGGTCGATCAGGACTGTATCAGGCTGGCCGATCAGAGCCTTGGCTTGCTCAGCCGAAAAGGCCCAGCCCTTGCGCGCCACATCCTCCTGATGCAGCCCCTGATGGATGTTGGCGGGAACGGCGACGTCCATCATCTTCGGATTGGGCAAATGCAGGTTTTCCATCAGCTTCGCATATTCGTCGGCGTCGCGAACCTGAAGCCGCGGATTGAAGCGCTTTTCCTCGCCAATGGTGCTGACGGTGTCGCCTTTGTAATCGTGCGCGGGAAAGACCAGCGTCTCCTCAGGCAGCCGCATCAGGCGCTGCAGGCTCTGCGTATTGGGAGCGGGAATCGCCGTTCTGGAAGTCGGTGCGGCCGGTGCCGCGGATGAGCAGCGTGTCGCCGGTGAACACGCGATCGCCAAAATGGAAACTGTAGGAATCGTCGGTGTGGCCGGGCGTGTAGAGCACGTCGAGGCTGAGACCCTCCACGGTGAGTCTGTCGCCATCGGCAATCCGCATCGACACCACGTCCACCTGGCTCTGCTCGCCCATGATCGTGATGCAGTGGGTGCGATCGCGCAGGGCGCCTAAGCCGGTGATGTGGTCGGCGTGCAGATGCGTGTCGACCGCCTTCACGAGCTTTAGATCGAGCTCCTCCATCAGCTTGAGGTAGCGGTCGACCTTCTCCAGCACGGGATCAATGATGAGCGCTTCGCCGCCACGCCGGCTGGCGAGGACGTAGCTATAGGTGCTCGAGACGCTGTCGAACAATTGCCGGAAGATCATGCGGCCGCCCCTCGCGCAGCCCTAAGATGGGGCTGTCTTCAACTGGCCATTATAGTTATTTTGCAGCGGGTTTGGTAGCGCCGTCCGGCAGCCCAGCTTTCTGCAGCGCCGTGAACGTGTCCCCGATCACCGAGGGACCGAACTTGTCCTCGCCGTTCGGCGGCCGGCTGTTGACCGACCCGGTGATCAGGAGGTCGTCCTGCGGCCAATAGGCGAAGATCGTCCGGAAGCCGAGGGTTTCGCCCTCGTAGAACCAATAGGCGCCGCCAAGTTCCTTGCGATAGAAGCGGCCGAGGCCAAGGCCGAAGCCGCCCGGCTCATCGGTGGAGACTTCTTGAAGAGGCAGGCCTGTCTTGTTCGAGACCAGCGTGGTCATCTCCTCGAGCTGCTTTGCGGGAACGACGCGCTTTTCGAAGAGCGCGCGAATCCATGAGGCGAGGTCGTGCGGGTTCGAGATGATGGCGCCCGCCTCCCCGGCCCAGGAGCGGTTCTGCATCCGCATATCCTTGCCGATGAGCGGCGCGAGCGTCGATACGCTGCAGGGCTCGGGCTGGTACATGAGGCAATCCTGCAGCATGTAGAGCGCGCGAGGCACGCGCGACATCACGGGACCCGCAGCCGCCGGCCCGGGATGCGATCCGTCGGCGTAGAAGGTGTCGTGCAGCCCGAGCGGCTCGAGGATCATCGTCGTCAGCGCCTGCTCGTAGTTCATGCCGGAAGCGGCCTCGATGATGAGGGCCGCAAGGATGTAGTTGGTGTTGGAGTAGAACCATCCTGTGTTCGGCGGCAGATGCTTGCCGTTGGCGGGATCGACAAAGCCGATCAGATCCTTGGCGCTGAATTGATGGTGGATGTCGGCGACCTCGATCTCGCCGATGGCGACCGTCTCCGAATAGTTCGGGATGCCGCTCACCATCTGGAGCAGCGAGCGGATCGTTACGTCCTTCCATGCCGGATATTGCGGCAGCCATTTCCCGATCGTGTCGTCGATGTTGAGCTTGCCGGCAGCTTCGAGCTTGAGGATCAGCGCGGAGGTGAATTCCTTCGTGTTGCTCCCGATGTCGAACAGAGTGTCAGGACCGATCGGCTTTTTGTCGCTGAGCCCGTTGTCGCCGGAATAGATCGCGAGGATCGGCTTGCCCGCGCCGCGATCCACCTGCAATGCGGCGCCCGAAAGCCCTTCGATCGACGCGCGATCCTTGACGTAGGCGTCAAGGATCTGCTGCAGTTGCGCGGTGAGCGCCGCATCGTCGGCGCGCGCCGGTCTTGGCGAAAGCGGAAAGGCGCTGACAAGCGCCAAAGCGACAAACAGCCCAATCCGCATTGCCTCAGCTCCGCTCAGAATCGGCCCACGCCGCTCACGACAATACGCCGCCAGATTCATACGCCGTGAAGAGGGAAGGTGACGATCCGGAAGCCAGCTGGGGCGTTTACGAATTCCACGCTTGCCCAAAGACGCGCATCCAGTTGCCGCCAAAAACCTTCGCGATCTCTTCGGCCGTGTAGCCGCGGCGCTCCATTTCGGCGCGGACGTTTCCGATATCGGAAACGCTCTCGAAACCCTCGACGTATTTGATTGTGGGCGACTCTTTGTACAACATCTCGGGAGGAATCTCGAAGAGATTGGTGGGATCTGCGGCCTCGATGTCGCTGGTGAAGTCCGTGCCGAAGCCGATGTGGTCGATGCCGACGAGGCGCTTCAGATGGTCGAATTCGTCGACGTAGCGGGCCACGTTCGCTCGCGGAGGAAAGGGTCCCGTATCCGCACGCGGGGCGTCCGTGGCTTTCCATGTCAGGAAGGCGTCGAGCGCCGCGACGGCCATAAGTCCGCCAGTCCTGGCCATGGCTTCGATCACGCGATCGCTGCTGTTGCGTGGATTATCGTTGAGCGCCTTGCAACATCCGTGCGTTATCGCCACCGGCCTGCGGGCCATGGCGATAATGTCGAGGTTCGTCTGCTCGCCGTTGTGTCCGCAGACATCGACCATGATGCCGAGGTCCTGCATCTTGCCGACGATGTACTTGCCCTGAGTGGTCAGGCGCGCCTCTGGGTCCAGCATGCCGCCGCCAAACTGATTGGACAGCTGATAGGTGAGGTTGGCGGTGCGGAGGCCCAGCTCGTAATACTCGCGAAGCCTGGTCTGCGGTGGATTGGCAAACCGCCACTCGTTGCCGTTCTCCTCTTCGAGCGCGAAGCTGTCCTGCCAGCCAACGACCATCGAGACCTTGCCAGCCTGCTTGTTGGCCAGGATGTCCTTCGTGGACTTGGCGAGTTTGATGCGCGGATCGGTGTCCAGGAACTCGAGGATTTGCGAAAACGCCGGGCGATTTGGCAGGTAGTGCCAAACATCCGCGTGCGCAGCGAGATATTTGTCGACCATCGATTTCGCGGGCACTGAACCGTCCCCGCCAATGACGACGACGCTGAGATCTTCCGGCGTGTCTTTCGCGTCGGCGCCTTTCACGTCGGCTCTCAACTCGATCTGCGCTCGAGACGGCCCCTCCGCCAAAGTGAGCGCCATACCGGCCACGCCGGCCTTCAAAAAATCACGTCGTTGCATGCCCCTCGCCCTCTTATTTCGACCGCCCGACGATTCGGGCCGTTATTCGCTTGTCATCGACGTGTCCGGCGACCAACGAGTCATTTGGGCGCAGGTTGCAATTGGCTTGCCCAGACAGGTCGCTGCAAAGGATTGTCTTCTGCGCCGAGCGTGATCTTGCCGAAGTGCATGTAGTCCGGCGGGTCAAGCAAACCGCCCCAAATCCAGCCATGCCGCATGAAGATTTTGACGACTTCTGAATTCCGCGTTGAGGAGTCCGGGAACCGAACGGTTGCGGTCTCCATTCGAACCGGCGGGCGACCAGCCCTTGGGATCGTGATACGGATTCGTCATTGGGTTCAGGTCGACCGAAATGCCATAGGCGTGCGAGCTGAAGATTTTTGGATTGTCCTCAGCCGGACGACAGTAGAAGCCGACGGTGTCGTTGCTCGCGCCGTATTCCCCGATTGGAAAATCTTCGTACGGCTGCATGCGTTCGATCGGGAAACCCGCCGCGAAAAGCTCGCCGAAGATTTCGACCGTCTCCTTGGCCAATCGACGATGCACGACAAGAACGCCGTCGTGCACCGCGTCGTCAAAGCCGACATAGTTGAGGTGGATCGAAACCAGATCATCGAGCGGGACGGGGCACCCCTCATGCCAGGATCGCCCGTTCATCTTGTCTCTCTGAACAGGTGTGAGGGAGTTGACGCTTGCCTTAAACGTCCGCGCCTCCTCGGCATTCACTGAAGTCAGCGCCGATAGGAAGACTGCTAGGAGCAGCAGCGTTCGCACGTTTGATATTCTCCCTCTCCTCGCGAAGCGGAGCGGGAGTTCTGCAGACTTTATTTGGTTTACAGCGTGATCGCAATGGCGGCGAGGAATTTTCGCCCGTCGCCCTCGCGGCCGCGGCTCAGTCGCGTGTCACGCGCGCTCGTGAGCGGTGTTCATTTAAACCGTCATGAGCCACGCGGACGCGAGCGTGCTTAGCCCGGGTGCTTGACGATGCGGATATAGGGCTTTGGTGAACGCCAGCCTTCCGGGAACAGCTTCTTGGCGTCGTCGTCGTTGACCGAGCCCGCAATGATGACGTCGTCGCCGTGCTTCCAGTTCACCGGCGTTGAGACCTTGTGCTTGGCGGTGAGCTGCAGGGAGTCGACCACGCGCAGGATCTCATCGAAGTTGCGGCCAGTGGTCATCGGGTAGGCCAGCATAAGCTTGATCTTTTTGTCGGGCCCGATGACGAACACCGAACGCACGGCCTGATTGGTCGCCGCCGTTCGGCCCTCCGACGTGCCGGGCTCTTCTGCAGGCAGCATGCCGTAAAGCTTGGAGACCGCGAGATCTCTGTCGGCGATGATCGGGTAGTTCACCTTCGCCCCTTGGGTCTCCTCGATGTCGGCGAGCCAACGCGCATGAGCGTCGCTTGGATCGACGCTCAGGCCGATGAGCTTGGTATTGCGTTTGGTGAACTCCGGCTCGATTTTCGCCATGTAGCCGAGCTCGGTCGTGCAGACCGGGGTGAAGTCCTTGGGATGAGAAAACAGGATCGCCCACTTGTCGCCGATCCACTCGTGAAAGCTGATCTTCCCGCGGGTGGTTTCAGCGGTGAAGTCGGGAGCACTGTCGTTGAGGCGGGGGCTCATGGAAACTCCGTTCTAAATCGGTCGTGTTGATATGAAGAGGGCGCCAAGGCCTCGAAGGTGTAGGCCGTCAGAGGGGCCTTGACCCCGCGGCCGCCGACGAATGCCCGGTCGTCCCCCCAACTATCCGACCCTCGAGAGAAGATCGTTTTAACCCGGCCGCGAATGCGGCTCCAGATCAGATAGCGACTCCCACACTCAAGGACAAGGCGATCACGTTGTTCACGCCGTTGACATGTTGTATGACCACCTCGCAGAAGGGCGCTCAGCCGCGACGGCCTGCGCGCGTCGCACATTGGCCTTCCGTCCGGGACGATTTATGATCCGGGCATGACCGAAGCTGAGATCGCCAAACTTGCGACCTGGCTCGCGAAAGCGGGGCTCGAGGGGCGGAGCGAGACCGCCTTGGTCGAAGGCTTTTGCAGTCGTGCAGTCGCCGGCGGTCTGCCGCTCGCCCGGGTGATGATGCTCATCGACACACTTCACCCGATTCACGAGGGACGGGCGTTCCGCTGGGAAAAAGAAAAGCCGGACGTGACACTGACCGAATACGGGCGAACGGCTGAGGGAGAAGCGTTGGATCGTTGGCGGACAAGCCCGCTTTACCGGCTTTTGAACAGCGGCGAATCCGTGTTGCGTCTTCGTGTGACCGCGGAGACCGAAGCTGAATTCCCATCCTTCGCGGAGTTTCGCGAGGCGAAGTTCACTGACTATGTCGCGATCATCAACCGCTTCGCAGAAGATGGCGTGATTGGGGAAATGGATTGCATCTATTCCTATTGGACGACGGATCGAGCCGATGGGTTTAGCGACGACGAGATCGGCGCGCTGAAGCGGCTTACCCCGTTCCTTGGACTCGCGATCAAGGCCGCCTCGCTCGCTCGCATCGCCGAGACGCTGGTCGAAACCTATCTCGGACGCGACGCCGGCCGGCGGGTGTTGAGAGGCCGCATCGAACGGGGCGTCGCGGACCGGATCAACACGGTTTTGTGGTTCAGTGATTTGCGCAACTACACGCGCATCTCCGACACCTCTCCGCCTGAGGAGATCATTCCGCTGCTCAACGATTATGCCGAGGCCATCGTCTCGTCGATTCACCAGCATTCCGGCGACGTCTTGAAGCTCATCGGCGATGGCGTGCTTGCGATATTCCCTGCCGAGGAGAGAAGTCGCGCTTGCGCGGCCGCGCTCGACGCCGCAGGCGCGGCGCGCGAGGCGGTTGCGACCTTGAACGCGCGCCGGTTCGAAAAAGGCTTGCCTTCGACCGAAATGTATCTCGGCCTCCATTTCGGCGAGGTCTTCTACGGCAACATCGGCAGCAAGGAGCGCCTCGATTTCACCGTGGTCGGACCTGCGGTCAACGAGGTGAGCCGCATCGCCGCCATGTGCCGGTCGGTGGATCAGCCGATCCTTCTCTCGTCGGCGTTCGCGCAATCCTGCGCCGACCACCCGCACACGTTCGCTTCCGTCGGGACGCTTTGCTCTGCGCGGGGTCGGCAAACCGCAGGAACTCTTCACGCTCGATCTCCTTGAGAGCCCCTTGGCCGGTTAACGCCGTCGACTGAACGCGTCCGCAACAAACCGCGGACGCGGGCGTTCTCCCGTTCATCGTGGAGATCGCACATGAGTTCAGACGAACGCTTTCCCTATTCCCGGCGCGCCATCGTTGGCGCTGGAAGCATGGGCCTCGTGGCCGCCGCCGCGCCCGCCTTTGCGCAGAGTTCGAAGGAGGCGCCCCTCTCGAAGCCAAGCGAGACGCCAGCCCCCGAAGGACTGCAAGATCCGAGGACCAAGTACCCGAAGCCGCCATTTCGCAGGCAGCAGCAACCTTGGCCCGGACTCGCAAGCCGGATGGATCCGCGCCCGGACCATGGCGAGACGTCCTATCGCGGGTCGGGTCGGCTCGCTGGCCGCAAGGCTTTGGTGACCGGCGGAGACTCGGGCATGGGCCGCGCCGCCGCGATCGCATTTGCGCGCGAGGGCGCGGACGTCGCGATCAATCATCTGCCGGCAGAGGAGGAGGACGCGCGCGAGGTCATTGAGCTCATGAAGGCCGAAGGTCGAACAGCCTTGTCGATTCCCGGCGATATTCGCGACGAAGCCTTCTGCAAGCGGCTCGTTGATGACGCGGTTCGCGGTCTAGGCGGTCTCGATATCATCGTCAGCAACGCGGGTCGGCAACAAAGCCGCGCCTCCATCCTCGATATTTCCACCGAGGATTTTGATGCGACAATGAAGACAAACATCTACGCGCCGTTCTGGATCATCAAGGCTGCGTTGCCACACATGCCGCCCGGCTCGGCCATCATCGGAACCGCCTCCGAGCAAGCCTACGACCCCTCGCCTGACCTTTACGATTATGCTCAGACGAAGGCTGCGACCATGAATTATGTGAAGTCCCTGGCGAAGCAGCTCGCTTCCAAGGGAATTCGGGTGAATGCGGTTGCACCGGGGCCGATCTGGACGCCGCTGCAGATCAGCGGCGGCGCCACGCAGGAAAAGGTGGAGAAGTTCGGCGGCCAGACGCCTCTCGGCCGGCCCGGCCAACCTGCGGAGCTCGGATCCATTTACGTTCAGCTGGCGATGTCGGATGCGAGCTTTGCGACCGGCCAGGTCTACGGCTCCTCTGGAGGAGCCGGGCAGCCCTGATCGGCCGGGCACGTGCGGAGGCCCCGGAGCAAGCTGAGCGTTTGACGGCGGCTTGACGCCCCCTCCGGGCCGCCTGATACGACGCGGCATGATTCCGTCTGTTCCCTGCGTCCTTAAGGTCGAGCGCCTGGAAAAGTCGTTCGGCGACGTGCGGGCCGTGAACGGCGTCAGCTTTCACGTCGCGCCCGGCGAGATCGTCGGACTGGTGGGACCGAACGGCGCCGGCAAGACGACGACGATCAACATGATCCTCGGCGTGCTTGAGCCGAGCGGCGGGCGGATCGAGATCGAGGGCGTCGATCTCGCCATCGACCGCAGCAAAGCTTTGTCCTGCACCAACTTCGCCGCCGTCTACGCGCCGCTGCCAGGCAATCTCACCGTCGAGCAGAACCTGCGGGTGTTCGGCATGCTCTATGCCGTCCGCGACCTCTCAGCGCGAATCGAGAAGCTGCTCGGGGTCTATGATCTCCTGCGTTACCGCAGCACGAAGGCGGGTGTTCTGTCGTCCGGCGAACAGACGCGCCTTTCTCTCGCCAAGGCGATGCTCAATCTCCCGCGGCTGCTGCTCCTGGATGAGCCCACCGCCTCCATCGACCCCTCGAACGCACGCGACATTCGCGCCGGCATCGCCAAGTTCGTGGACAACGGACTCTGCGGCGTGCTGTGGACGAGCCACAACATGTACGAGGTCCAGGCGGTCTGCGATCGTGTGCTGTTCCTGTCGCACGGGCGGATTGTGCTTGAGGGCGATCCGAAGACGCTGCCCGAGGAACATGGCGCGGCGACCCTCGACGATTTGTTCGTTAACGTCGCGCAAGAGGCGCTGCACGACGGGGGCGGGCGATGAACGCCTCGCGCATCGGCGCAATCGTATTGCGGATGGTCTACCTCTATCGCGGCAGCCCGCAGCGCGTCTTCCCAATCTTTATCTTTGTCGCGATCGATATCCTGGTTTGGGGCTTTCTCACTCGCTACCTCAATTCGGTTTCGCACGCGGATTTCAATTTCGTGCCGGCGCTCCTGGGCGCGGTGCTGCTATGGGATTTTCTGACGCGCGTGATGCAGCAAATCACGATGACGTTGTTCGAGGACGTCTGGACGCGAAATTTCCTCAATCTGTTCGCCTCGCCCTTGAGCACGTCCGAATATCTTGCCGGGCTCCTCATCGTCGCGATCATCACGAGCGGGTTGAGCCTGATCGTCATGCTCGTGCTTGCGCAAATCGCGTTCGGCTTGTCCTTTCTCGCTTACGGCGCGGCGCTCGCCCCATTCCTCATGGTGCTGTTCGTGACCGGCATCGCGCTCGGCGTCGCCGCCTCGGCCTTGGTGCTGAGGCTCGGGCCCGCCTCCGAATGGCTCATCTGGCCGATCCCGATGCTGATCTCGCCGTTCGCGGGGGTGTTCTATCCGGTCACGGTCTTGCCCATGTGGATGCAGGCGGTCGCGTGGATCCTGCCGCCGTCTTACGTGTTTGAAGGCATGCGGTCGGTCGTCGCCGGACAGGGGCTTCCTTGGGATCGCCTCGCGATCGGGGGCGCGCTCGCGCTTCTCTACCTCGTGCTCGCCTGCATGTTCTTCTTTGCCGTCTATCGCACGGTCATTCGCAACGGCCTCATCGCCCGCTACAGCGCCGAGACGGTGAGCTAAAGCGCGCTCCCACTAAGACGCCCGCGGCAAGCATCCGAACGCCGACACGGTTCGGACATCATGCGGCGTTAGCGGTTGCTCGGGGGAACGAATCGGAGAGCCGGCGGTTCTCCAAGCAAGAGGGGCAGAATGTTGCAACGCTTACAGGCTGTTTTCGCTGCTGTTGTGGTTCTGGCCGCCGGCGTCCTTGCGCTAGCCGCCGAAGCTCAACAACCGGCCGCGAACCCCCGAATTGCCCTTGTCATTGGCAACGGGACCTATCGCGACGCGGCGCTCGCGACCCCCGCCAACGACGCAGGTCTTGTCGCCCAGACCTTGCAGGCGGCCGGATTTGACGTGGTCGGCGCGCGCGACCTCGATGGCCAGTCCCTGCGCACCGCCCTCCGTGATTTTCTCGAGAAAGCGGCGGCGGCGGGCCCCGATATGCAGGCATTCGTCTATCTCGCTGGCCGTGGGGTTCAGTACAATGGCGACAACTACTTCGTGCCGGTCGACGCTCAGATCAATCGCGACGCGGACGTGCCGATTGAAGCGATCCGCATTGCCGATTTCAGCCATGCTCTCGCGGCGACGCCGGGCCAGGCGCGTATCATCGTTCTCGATGCGGCGCGCGCCAATCCTTACGCCGCTCAAGGTTCGCCGCTCGCGCCGGGGCTTGCTTTAGTCGATCCCGAACGCGGCGAACTGATCGCCTTCAACGCGGCGCCGGGCACCTTGGCCGGTGAGGAAGAAGGTCCCTACGGGGTCTACGGCAAGACGCTGGCCGGCGCGCTCCGACAGGGCGGGGTCGATATCGTTCAGGCGTTCGATCAGACGCGAGTGTCGGTCAATTCGGAGACGCAAGGGGCTTTGCTGCCGTGGAGCGCTTCCAAGCTTGGTGGTCCGTATTTCGTCTTCGAGCGCGCCGCCGATGCTCCTCCTCCGGCTCTCTCGTTTGCGCAGACGGAGCGTGAGCCTATTTCCAGTTTTTCCGCCGAGGACGCATATGCCGCTGCTGTCGAGCGGGACACGCTCAAGGGCTATCGCGAATTCCTTGCCGCCTTCCCGAATTCTGACCAGGCGCGACGCGTGCGGGCCATTCTCGCGGTCCGGCGAGAGGCTGCATATTGGCGCCGGACTGTCGGCGCCGATACGCCCCGAGCCTATTGGACGTATTTGCATACCTATCCGAAAGGCCCGCACATCCCTGACGCGCGCCGCCGCCTTGCGATGCTCTCTGCCGCGTTCGAGCCGCCGGCCGATTTTCGACCGGAGACTTTTGCGGATCTTCCGCCGCCGCCTCCGGACGAACTCGTCTACGACGACCGGCCGATCTACGCGTTCGACGATTTCGGCCCGCCTCCTCCTCCGCCGCCGGTCCAGTACGTTTACGTCGAAGACGACGATTGGCGCGATCTGCCTCCGCCTCCGCCGCCTGTCGAGATTGGCGTGCTTCCCGTATTGGGCGTCGCGATTCCGATCGCCATTGGCGCCGTCGCGTTCCAACACGGTTTTCACCACGACGGCATCGCGCCGCGCGGGCAACCGCGGTTGCGTCAGGCGGCCTTCGCGCCGCCGCCGCTGCCCGCCAACATCACACCCGTGGCCCCGCCTCGGCCGGTAGCCGCCGCCGGTCCGGTCGCCAACGGCGCTGTCGTCAAGCCTCTGCGGCCGATCGGGCGGCGCGGCCAACCCGGTGGGCCGGGCGCGGCGGGCAAACCCGCGGGCGCGCCGCCAGCCGCGGCGCCCGCCGCTCCGGGCCAGGCTCTCAAGCCGCTTCCAGCCCCCGCGACTCCGCCGACCGCTGCGGCGCCCGCCCCTCCGGGCCAGGCTCTCAAGCCGCTTCCAGCCCCCGCGACTCCGCCGACCGCCGCGGCGCCCGCCGCTCCGGGCCAGGCTCTCAAGCCGCTTCCAGTCCCCGCGACCCCGCCGACCGCCGCGGCGCCCGCCCCTCCGGGCCAGGCTCTCAAGCCGCTTCCAGTCCCCGCGACCCCGCCCACCGCTGCGGCGCCCGCCCCTCCGGGCCAGGCTCTCAAGCCGCTTCCAGTTCCCGCGACCCTTCCACCGCCGGGCGCGAAGCCGCTTGCGGTTCCGGGCGGGAAGCCCCTGCCGACCGCCGACGGCGCCCGCCGTTGCAGCGCCAAACGTCCCAGGCGGCAAGCCGCTGCCTCCAGCGCCTTCGCCAAATCTAGCCAAACCGGGCGCGGCGCCGTTGACGCCAGTCGTCGTCAAGCCTCCGGCGATCGCACCCGCTGTTGGCGCGACAACTGTTCCCGGCGGCAAGCCGCTGCCGGCAGCCCCTTCGCCAAATGCGGCCAAGCCAGCCGCGACGCCGTTGGCGCCAGTCCTCGCCAAGCCTGCGGCGACGGCGCCTGCCGTTGCAGCCCCAGCCCTTCCTGCCGCTATCGGCAAGCCCTTGCCCGCCGCGGCGACTCCCGCTGCGGTCAAGCCGCTCGGAGCCCAGCCGGCGCTTGCGCCTGCGGCGCCGAAACCGCCGGCGCCAACGCCCGCCAGCATTCCCCTGCCGAAACCGAATGTCGCCGCGAAACCGCTAGCGCCGGCGCCTGTGGCGCCACGCCCGACGCCGCCTCCGGTGGTTCGCGCGCCGGCTCCGCCGACTGCGGCTGTGCCCGTCGCGCCTCGCCCGGCGCCGGCGGTGATTCATGCCCCTGCGCCGGCGCTGGTCGCAGCGCCTCGTCCGCCACTAACGGCGCCGCCGCCTGCGCTTCGTCAGCCTCCGCCGGTCGTTCGCCCTCAGGCGCCGGTCGTGCGACCCCAAGTGTGCGGGACGCCTGGCCTGCCGCCATGTCCGAGATAGGACCCTGCTCGCTGTTCCATTCCGGCGTCGCGAAGGCGGTTTCCTGAGCTTTCCGGAGGGCGGCTTTTTGCAATCCCGGCCGGTGTTGTGCAAGGGTTGGCAATGGGAACGAGCAGCCGATTTGCCGTTGGCGTTCATCTGCTGACTGCGCTCGCCTCCAATCCAGGCAAGGTCCTGCGTTCTGAGGATGTCGCGGAGAGCGCCAACACCAATCCGGTCGTGGTTCGCCGCCTCTTCTCGCTGATGACGGCGGCCGGGTTGATTCGCGCCCGGCTCGGTCCGAGAGGCGGCTTCGAACTGGCGCGGGCCGCCAGCGACATCACTTTGCGCGATGTCTTCGCTGCAGTGGAAAGCGGCGAACTCATCACCGAGCACCGGTCGCCGCCGAGCGCATCCTGTCCGGTTGGCGCCCACATCCTTCCTGTGCTGCGCGAGGCGACGGCGCCCGCGGTCGAAGCTTTGCAGCAGCAGCTTTCGCGCACCACGATTGCCGATATCGCCTGCGCCGTGCTCGCCCGAAGCAATGGCGCGCAGAGCAGGAAAACAGAGCCCTCCTTAGGGCGCGTGGACGCCGCCTGACATTGCGTAACTAGGACGGTTACGCTACTAGCCGCATCGCGGCCTGACCGCATGGTTCTCGGAGCCTCTGATGATCAAGTTCTATTATCACCCGTCGCCAAACCCGGCGAAGGTCGCCTTGTTCCTCGAAGAAGCTGGCCTCGAATACGAACTCGTCCCGGTCGACACACGCAAGGGCGAGCAGCACTCGCCGGGCTATCTCGCCATCAATCCGAATGGGAAGACGCCGTCCATCGTCGACGGCGAGGCGACCATATTCGATTCAAGCGCCATCCTGCTCTATCTCGCGGAGAAGACCGGGCGCTTTCTTCCCGAGAATACGCCGAAGGCTAGGGGCGAATTGTTTTCGTGGCTCTTCTTCGTTGCAAGCGGGGTGGGTCCGTTTTCCGGCCAGTCCTTCCACTTCAACGTCGCGGCTCCTGAGAAGATCGAATACGCGATCAACCGATACAATTTCGAGACGCACCGGCACTGGAAGATCCTCGACGACCGGCTAGCCGGACGGAAATATGCGCTGGGCGACGTCTATACGATTGTGGACATGTCGATTTGGGGTTGGAGCTCGGCCGCTCCCTACCTCTTGGGCGCCGAGACGTGGTCAAAGATGACCAATGTGAAGCGGCTCGTCGACGAGATCAACGCACGCCCCGCCGTGGCTCGCGTCAACCAATTGAAGGACAAGCACGCCTTCAAGCAAGAGTTCGACGATGAGGCCAAGCGGCATCTCTTTCCGCATCAGACGCGCAAGGCAGGCTAGCTTCGCCCCGGCGTCGGCGAGGCTAAATGGCCTTGCCGATCAGCGCGCCGATCCCTGCCGTGACCGCCATGGCCAGCGCGCCCCAGAAGCCCACTCTGAGCGCCGGCTTCACCATCGGCGCGCCGCCCGCCCAGGCGCCGAGCGCGCCGAGCAGAACCAGAAAAACCAATGCGGCGGCGGGGACGGCTTTAACGAGGGCGGCTGGCGGCGCGAGAAACGCGGCCAGCGTCGGCAACGCTGCGCCGACCGAGAACGCAACAGCGGATGCGAACGCAGCCTGGATCGGTTTGGGCTGGGCCCCCTCGCTCAGGCCGAGCTCGTCGCGCGCATGGGCGGCGAGCGCGTCCTTCGCCATCAGCTGATCGGCCACCGCTTGCGCGAGCGTCGGCTGGACGCCGCGATCTTCGTAGATGTGAGCGAGCTCGCGCTTCTCTGCGGACGGCTGCTCGCGAAGCGCGCGCCGCTCGCGCGCCAGGTCAGCGGCCTCGGAGTCGGCCTGCGAGCTGACGGACACATATTCGCCCGCCGCCATCGACATTGCGCCCGCCGCCCATCCCGCGACCGCTGCGGTCAGGATTTCGGCCCGCCCACCCGCAGCCGCCGCGACGCCCATGATGAGGCTCGCGGTCGAAATGATTCCGTCATTGGCGCCGAGGACCGCCGCCCGCAGCCAGGCGGTCCGGTGGACGTAGTGCGATTCCGCTCCCGGCATTGCGCCGATCCTCTCGTCCGATCGCTTATCATGGCGCAATGAGATCGAGGCTAGGCGGCGCGGGGCTGTGTTCAGCCTGAGCCGTTGAGCCCATTGGCGGCCTTGGCCGGCGCCCGTCAGCGTCTGCGCCCTGCGCGCCGCGCTTGCGAACAAAGCGCGAAACATGGTTCGGTCGACCCATGTCGCTCGCTTTGATTCGCTCGAGCCCGGCCGTCGAACTCAATCCCGAGCAGCAGCTCGCGGTCGAGCATGGGATCGGCGATCCGCGAGGTTCGGGGCCGCTCCTCGTCATCGCTGGCGCCGGCTCGGGCAAGACGGCGATGCTGGCGCACCGGGTGGCCGCGCTCATCCTCGCGGGGGTCGATCCGAAACGCATCATGCTCGCCACCTTTTCGCGCCGCGCAGCGGCGGAGCTTGGCCGCCGGGTCGAACGGCTGCTCGCCCGCCGTCTTGCGCCTGAGGCGGCCGCTGCTGCGACGCCGGCCTATGCGGGAACGTTTCACGCCATTGGCGCACGTCTGTTGCGCGAATATGCGACGCGCCTCGGGCTCGATCCGCAATTCACCATCCACGACCGCGAGGATTCGGCCGACCTCATGAACTGGGCGCGCCATGAATTCGGCGTCGGCGATCTGAAGGAGCGCTTCCCGACAAAAGGGACGTGCCTCACGATCTATTCGCGCGTCGTCAACGCGCAAGGCGATCTCAAGGCGACGCTGGGCAAATGGTTTCCGTGGGTCGCGGCGCACGAGGACGCGCTGCGCGGGCTGTTCGCGTCTTACGTCGAGATGAAGCAGCGCCAGAACGTGCTCGATTACGATGACCTCCTGCTTTATTTCGCCCAGATGCTGTCTGAGCCCGCGATCGCGGCGGAGGTCGCAGCCCGCTTCGATCATCTGCTGGTCGACGAATATCAAGACACCAACGCGCTGCAGGGCGAGATCGTGCTGCGCTTAAGGCCCCAGGGCCGCGGCCTGACCGTTGTCGGCGACGATGCGCAGGCGATCTATTCCTTCCGCGCGGCCACGGTGCGCAACATCCTCGATTTTCCCCGTGCGTTCGATCCGCCGGCGCACCTGGTGACGCTCGAGCGCAACTACCGTTCGAGCGGCGCCATCCTTGCCGCCGCCAACGCGGCAATTGCGCTCGCGCCGGAGCGCTTTGCCAAAACTCTTCGGACCGATCGGCCTCACGGTCCGCTTCCCGCGTTGGTCGTGGTCGCCGACGAGGCTGATCAGGCCCGCTTCGTGGCAACCCGCGTCCTCGCCAATCGCGAGACGGGCGCTTCGCTTAAAAGCCAGGCGGTGCTGTTTCGCGCCTCCCACCACAGCGCCGCGCTCGAGCTCGAGCTCACTCGCCGCAACGTGCCGTTCGTCAAATACGGGGGCTTGAAGTTTCTCGACGCGGCGCATGTCAAGGATGCCGTGGCGCTCATGCGCTTCGCAGAAAATCCGCGCGATCGAGTGGCGGCCTTTCGCGTCGCCCTGCTCATGCCTGGCGTCGGGCCGAAGGTCGCCGAGACCATCGTCGCGGCGGCGGCGGCGGACGATGGGTTTTTGACGATGTCGGCGCTATCGACGCCCGCGCGGGCGCGGGACGGCTTCCCCGCCTTCGCTGGCCTCATGCGCCGGCTTGCGTCGCGCGCCGCGCCTTGGCCGGCAGAGATCGCCGACGCTGTCGCATGGCTTAAGCCCCTGATGGAGACCCGCTATGACGACGCGCGCGTCCGGATGGGCGACCTCGAGGCGCTCGAGCGCATCGCCGCGACGTTCCCATCGCGCGAACGGTTCTTGAGCGAGCTCGCGCTCGATCCGCCAGACGCGACCAGCGACGAAGCGGGACCGCCGCTGAGGGATGAGGACTTTCTCATCCTTTCGACCATCCATTCGGCCAAGGGGCAGGAATGGCGCTCGGTATTCGTGCTGAACTGCGTGGATGGCTGCATTCCCTCCGACCTCGCGACCGGCTCGTCGGAGGAGATCGAGGAGGAGCGCCGTCTGCTTTATGTCGCGATGACGCGAGCGAAAGATGAACTCGCGCTCGTCGTGCCGCAGCGCTTCTATGTCCACGGGCAGCCCAGGAACGGCGACCGCAGCGTTTATGCGAGCCGCACCCGCTTCATTCCGCCGCCGCTTCTCAAGCACTTCGAGCGACAGACTTGGCCCGACGCCGAGCCCGCGCCGCCGCCCGGGACGGCCGATGGCCCGCGGGTCGATCTTCAGGCGCGCATGCGCGCGATGTGGCGGTGAATGCCGACCATCAGTGCATTTTACGGCATTCTGATCCAGATGTTTTGGAGCGATCATGCACCTCCGCATTTTCATGCGCTCTACGCGTGAGCACGAAGCGGTCGTCGACATTCGGACCCTTGACGTCATAGAGGGCAGTTTACCACGTCGAGCGATGGCCCTCACGCTCGAATGGGCGCAAGAGCATCGCGGCGAACTTATGGAGGATTGGGACTATGCAACCGCAACCAATCGCCGAAGAAGATCCAACCGCTGCCATAGCGCCTGCCGTCCGGCCAGCCATGCCTTGGCGAGTGGCGAGCGTCGAAGCATTACCGGGCTATCGACTGCGCGTCCGCTTCCTGGATCGGCCTCGAAGGGGTCGTGGATATGTCCGCACTTGTTGCTTCTCCGAACGCGGGCGTCTTCGCGGTCTCTGGCCGATCGACGAGGCTTTCAGCCGCGCCTTCGTTGCGCTTGGCGCCGTGTGCTGGCCTGGCGGGCTCGACATCGCGCCCGACGCCATCTACGCGGATATCAAGGCGAGCAACCGCCGGGAGTGCGCCTTGTCGTAGAGCAAGCGGGGGAAGCTCCGGCTGGGCCGGGCTCGTTCATCAGGCTACACTTGGCGGCATTTCAGTACATTTCGATTCTCGCCGGGCCGCGCGGCTCCTTCCCCGCTCTTCCCATCGCCGCGGAAAGCGAGGCGTCGTCAAAGAAAAAGCGCATCTTTTAAGCTTGCGCGCCCCGCCAATCTGAACCAGACTAACATGCCAGAACAACCAGCTGACGAACGTCGCGTCCGCGACGTAATGTGGCGGAAGCGGAGGAAGCAGGGGTTGGCGATTCTTGAGTTGAGTCAGGTTTCCAAGCATTTCGGCGCGATTCATGCGCTGAACGAAGTGGACATGACGCTTGAAGCCGGCGAAGTGCTCGGGCTCATGGGCGACAACGGCGCTGGCAAATCGACGCTGGTCAAGGTGATCGCGGGCAATTTCCCGCCGACCCACGGCGAGATCCGCCTCAACGGGGAGGTGGTGCACTTTCACAAGCCGGTCGAGGCGCGTGAGAAGGGCGTCGAGGTTGTCTACCAGGACTTGGCGCTCTGCAACAATCTTTCGGCTGCGGCCAATGTGTTCCTCGGGCGCGAAATCAAGCGACGCGTCGGACCGTTTCGCTGGCTCGACCACAAGGCGATGGCCAAGCGCGCCGGCGAATTGTTCACTGAGCTCAAGTCCGAGACAAGGCCTCGCGACCTCGTGCGCCAGATGTCTGGCGGGCAGCGCCAGGCTGTCGCCATCGCCCGCACGCGGCTGTCGAAGGCGCGGCTCGTCTTGATGGACGAGCCTACCGCTGCGATCTCGGTCAGGCAGGTGGCTGAGGTGCTTGACCTGATACGCCGGCTGAAAGACGCGGGCATGGCGATCATCCTCATCAGCCATCGTATGCCGGACGTGTTCGCCGTCTGCGATCGGGTCATGGTGATGCGGCGCGGCAACAAGGTTGCCGACAAGCCGATCAAGGCGACGAGTCCGGAAGAAGTGACCGGCTTGATCACCGGCGCGATCCACGCGGCTTGAGGAGCTTTCCAATGGCAAGCGAAGCGCCGCAAGCCCACGTCTCGATCGAATCGGTGCTGGGAGTCCAGCAACACAATGTCTGGCAACGCTTCACGGGATCGCAAGCGTTCTGGGTGACGGTCGCGCTCATCATCATCTGCGCGGCGATGAGCTATCTGCAGCCGGCGTCTTTCGCCACCGCCGACAATTTTTACAACACCACGCGCAATTTTTCGTTCATCGGCATCATGGCGTTGGGCATGACCGCGGTCATCGCGACAGGCGGCATCGACCTGTCGGTCGGGTCAATCATGGGTCTCACGGCGGTCGCGAGCGGGCTTACTCTGGAAGCCGGCTACCCGGCCTGGGCCGCCATTGCCGTCGGACTCGCCGCCGGAGGGATCGTCGGCCTCATCAACGGCGTCATCATCGCTTATCTCGGACTGTCGCCCTTCGTCACAACGCTCGGCATGTTAGCGATTGCGCGGTCGGCCGCGGTGGTCTTGTCGGGAAACCGCATGCTCTACAATTTCGGTCCCGGCGGACCGGCGTTCAAAGCGCTCGGCGGCGGCGCCTTGAGCATTACGCCGAAATTCGAATTGAGCCATCCGCTCCTCTTCCTGATCGTCCTTACCCTCATCATGGGACTGGTGTACAAGATGACGAGTTGGGGTCGCCACGTGCTGGCGATTGGAGGGAACGAGCAGGCGGCGCTGTTGACAGGCGTTCCCGTCAATCGCGTCAAGGTGCAAGTCTACGTGGTCTCTGGCTTAACGGCGGCTTTCGCGGCAGTTCTCTCTGTTGGCTGGGCGGGCTCGGCGATCAACGCCCTTGGCGCGACGTATGAACTCCTGGCCATTTCCGCGGCGGTGATCGGAGGCGCAAACTTGATGGGGGGCGAGGCCAGCGCCTACGGCGCCTTCATCGGGGCGGCGCTGATCTTTGTCATCCGTAATTCGCTGCTGATGGAGGGCGTCGATTCGAATTGGCAGGGCACGTTCGTCGGCTTGTTCTTGATCGGCGCAGTTTACCTCGGGAAGCTTCGAGGAGCGAAACGCGACTAGCCCTGTGTGGGGTCCGCGTCCAACTGGCCCACGGGCCATGTCTAACTGGGAGGAAAGTGAATGTTGAAACTCGTGTTGACCGGCGCTGTCGCCGCCGGGGCGTTGCTTGCGGTTTCCGCTTCGGCGCGAGCCGCTGACCCGTACACTTTTGCGCTCGTGCCGAAGAACACCAACAATCCGTTCTTCGATCAGGCTCTCGCCGGCTGCAAGAAGGCGGAGAAGGAGCTCGGCGGCGCCGTCAAGTGCCTCTATATCGGCCCTGGCGAACATGGCGGCGGCGACGAGGAAGCGCAGATCGTGGCCGATCTCGTCACCAAGAAGGTTGACGGCATCGCCGTGTCTCCAGCCAATGCGCCGGCCATGGCCAATGCGCTGCAGGGCGCCGGCCCGGCGAAGATCCCGGTTCTGACCTGGGACTCTGACTTGTTGCCCAAGGACAAGGCGATGCGCCTCGCCTATGTCGGCACGCATAACTACGACATCGGCGTCAACATCGCCAAGCTCGTGATGGCGATCAAGCCGAAGGGCGGCACGATCTGCATCCAGTCCGGCGGCGCCGCGGCGGCCAACCATAACGAGCGTATGCAGGGCATCCGCGACACGCTGTCGGGGGCGAAGAGCGCCGAGTCGCCTGGCGCTCGCCTGACCGGTCAGAATGGCTGGAAGGAAGCCGACGGTTGCCCGCTCTACACGGACGATGATTTCAGCCGCGCCAATCAGCAGATGGAGGACATCCTCGCCAAATATCCGGACCTCGACGCGTTCACGCCGACGGGCGGCTTCCCGCAGTTCCTGCCGGACGCCTACGCGAAGACGGCCGAGAAGTACAAGGACAAGATCGCTTCCGGCGCGCTCGCGCTCGTCGTCGCCGACACGCTGCCGATTCAGATCGACCTGATGAAGAGAGGGTTGTCTTCCGGCCAGGTCGGCCAGCGGCCGTTCGAGATGGGGTACAAGGCGATGTACTTCCTGAAGGACATCAAGGACGGCAAGGCGCCCCCGGCCGATCCGACCTACACCGGCCTCGACGTCTGCACGCCAAAGACCGCCGACACCTGCGTTGGCGGCGGCAGCTAAGGCTTAGGGAGCATCATGAAATAGAAAAGGGTCGGCTTCGCGCCGGCCCTTTTTTTGCGTTCGCCGCTGGACCTCAGCGGCCCCCGCCACGCCGCTGAAGCGATCATGCCCGTCCGAAAGAAAGTCAATGTGGGAATGGTGGGCTACGGCTTTATGGGCCGGGCGCACTCGAACGCATTCGGCAAGGTCAACCAGTTCTTCGACATCGACTACCAGCCCGTGTTGAAGGCCGTTTGCGGGCGGGACAAGGAGAAGGTCGAGGGCTTTCGCGAGACCTGGAACTACGAGTCCTGCGAGACCGACTGGCGCAAGCTTGTCGCGCGAAGCGACATCGATCTCGTCGATATCGCGGCCCCCAACGGCATGCACGCGGAAATCGCCTTAGGCGCTGCTGCGGCAGGCAAGATGGTCATGTGCGAGAAGCCGCTTGGCCGCAACGCGACCGAGGCCGCGAGGATGACGGAGGCAGTCGAGAAAGCGCAAGTCGCGAACATGGTCTGGTACAACTTCCGTCGCGTGCCGGCGGTCGTTCTGGCAAAGCAGCTGATCGACGAGGGCCGGCTCGGCAGAATCTATCACTACAGGGCGAAGTTCCTGCAGGATTGGACGATTTCGCATGATCTGCCGCAGGGCGGAGCCGCGCTTTGGCGTCTCGACGCGAGCGTTGCCGGCAGCGGCGTGACCGGCGATCTTCTTGCCCATTGCATCGACACCGCCTTGTGGCTCAACGGCGGCATCGATCAGGTCGTGGCGATGACCGACACCTTCATCAAGGAGCGGATGCACAACTTGACGGGCAAAATCGAACCGGTCCGGATCGACGATGCAAGCCTTTTCCTCGCCCGCTTCGCTAACGGCTCACTCGGGAGTTTCGAGGCCACACGCTATGCCCGCGGCCACAAAGCTCTCTATACGTTTGAGATCAACGGTGAGGAGGCCTCGATCTCCTGGGATCTGCACGATCTGCACCGCCTGCAATATTTTGATCACCGCGATCAGGGGATCGTGCGTGGCTGGAGGTCGCTTCATGTCACGGACGGCGACCATCCTTACATGAAGCACTGGTGGGTGCCTGGCTTGCAGATCGGCTACGAACACACTTTCATTCACCAGGTCGCCGACTTCTTCGATGGTCTCGCCGCCGGCAAGCCGGCCGCGCCGACATTCAGAGACGCACTGGCCACTGACCGCGTGACGGACGCGGTGCTGCGCTCTGCCCAGGACGAAAGGTGGGAGCGGGTCTGAAGGAACGCTTCCAGTCACCATCGGCGTCGCATTCAGTAGCAAGTCAAGACGACCGTCGCGCGCCCCCGCGGTCGGCGCAAGCGTGGCGATTGCTTTCCCCGACCGAGTTGCGCTTCCCATCACCGTCAGAAGGTCTCCGCGATCAGTCCGCCGATCTCCTTGTGGATCGCGTTGCGCGCGTCCATCGGCGCGGACGACTCCGTGTAGTAGACCGTGGCGATAAGAGGCGCGCGATCGGGCGGCCAGATGATCGCGATCGTATTTGTCGATCCGCGCTCGCCGCTGCCGGTCTTGTCGCCAACGCGCCATGAGGGCGGCAGCCCGGCGCGCAGCCGCTTGTCGCCAACCTTGTCGCCGATGAGCCAGGTTTGGAGCTGGCGCCGGGACGCATCCGACAGCACGTCGCCCAACAAGACCTTCTGCATGTCGTCGGCCATAGCGCGCGGACTGGTCGTATCTCGCGGGTCGCCGGGCAGCGCCTCGTTGAGGCTTGGCTCGTTCCTGTCGAGCCGCGTCACATGTATCGCCGAGCGAACGCGCGAACTGCGTAAACCCCGCCGGCCCGCCGATCGCCTGCAGGACCAGGTTCGCGGCGGTGTTGTCGCTCCAATCGATCGCCGCGGCGCACAGATCGGCGAGCGTCATGGCGCCCTCGGCGACATGGGCCTTGGCGATCGGCGCGTAGTCGAGCAGATCGCTTGGCCCAAAGGCGATGGTTCGGTCGAGGCGCTCGGCGCCCTCGTCCACGCGCTTGAGCGCCGCGGCTGCGGCGAGAAGCTTGAACGTGCTGCACATCGGGAACCGTTCGTCGGCGCGATGCTCGATGGATGCGCCGGTCCCCGTGTCGCGCACGAAGACGCCGAGGCGGCCGCCCTGGCGCGCTTCGATCTCGGCGAGCCGCTTGTTGGCAAGGTTCAGGCGCTCTTCGGCTGAGGGCGCAGCTTGCGCGCGAAGGGGCGTAAGCGTGGCCGCGAGGCCGGCAAGGAACGTACGACGATGCATTGTCTCGCCTCCAATCTGGGAGCGTCGCGATCGGCCTTACGATTGAGGCGCGCGAATGGCGCGGCTGGCATTGCCTCCGGCCTCGGCGAAGGGCGCCGGGTCTAGCCAAGTCACAATAGATGGGCGATTGTGGCGCGGGTGAGCGCTGACGATTGGATGCGCCTGTCACAGTCCGGCGCCAAGATTGGACTTAAGAGGCGCTTTAAGTCGCGTCTCGTAGGGGGAGAACCGAATGCGCTTGACTGTCGCCGGCGCCGCCATTGCGGCGCTGCTCGCGGTTTCGGGGTGCTCCAAGGGCGACAGGGGTGATCAGGGCCAGCCCGGGCAGCAGGGGCAGCAGGGTCCCGCCGGCCCAGCCGGCCCGAAGGGCGAGCCGGGCGTAATCGGCGCCATTGGGCCTCAAGGGCCGAAGGGCGACACGGGCGCTGACGGTCCGCCCGGCGCAAAAGGCGAAACCGGCCCGGCCGGCCCGCCAGGACCGCCAGGGCCGCCAGGGCCCGACGGGCCGCCGGGGCCGAAGGGCGATGTCGGCGCCTCCGGGCCGCCCGGGCTGCAAGGACCGAAAGGCGAGCCGGGACCCGATGGAGCAGCCGGGCCGCCGGGACCAAGAGGCGACTCCGGCGCAATTGGGCCGGCGGGATCACCTGGACCGGCTGGGCCGAAGGGCGAAGCCGGAATGGCGGGCGCGGTCGGTCCGCGCGGGCCGGTGGGACCGCCAGGACCGAAGGGCGATGTCGGGGCGGCAGGACCGAAAGGCGAGGTTGGCGCGGTCGGCCCGTCGGGGCCTGTCGGACCTCCTGGGCCGAAGGGCGATGTTGGCGCGACGGGACTGAAGGGCGACGCCGGCGCGGTGGGGCCGCAGGGGGAAGCCGGTTCGATTGGACCGCCTGGTCCAGCCGGACCACCCGGGCCAAAGGCGCGGATCGGCCCGGCGGGACCGGCCGGGCCAGCCCGGGACCGAAGGGCGAGCCGCCGCGGCCCGAAGGGCGAGGCCGGAATGGCGGGCGCGGTCGGCCCGTCGGGGCCGGTTGGACCTCCCGGCCCGAAGGGCGATGTTGGCGCGACTGGACCAAAGGGCGACGCCGGCGCCGCTGGGCCGCCCGGTCTAGCGGGAGCGCCTGGTCCCAAGGGCGACGCCGGAATCGCCGGCGCGGTCGGTCCCGAGGGACCGGCGGGACCGCCGGGACATACAGGCCCCGCGGGCCCGCCAGGGCCACCCGGACCTCTCGGCGCGGCCGGAGGCGTCGGAGCGCCCGGACCACAAGGCCCCGCAGGACCGCCCGGACCGCCGGGTCCGCCCGGAGCAGGCGCGAGTTTCAGAGTGGTGAGCGATTCCGCTCAAGCGTCATGCGGCGCGGGCGAGATCATGGCCAGCGCCTATTGCGCGGGCGGCGTCGCCTTGCACATTGACGGAACGACGGGCGCGAGCTGCGATGGCGGCGCGAAGGCGGTGATCGTCTGCGCGAGACAATAGGCGCCGCTTCTCATAGCGCTGCCGGACGCTGAGGGTTGCAAGGCGAAGGGCGCTCGGAGCGGGCGTATTCAGCCTAGGTTCATCAGGATTCGTGACAATCTGGGCTGTGCGAGTTTCGCGTTTCGCGAGGTTCGCCGCCTGGGACGACAGAAACACAAAGGGAGGCTTGATATGTCGAGTTCAAGGTTAGCGCTCACGGCTGCGATGATGCTTCTCTCGGCGGGCTTCGTTTTTTGTCCGCTAGCCCCTGCCAATGCCGCCACGTTCTGTGCGCAGCTAAGAGGGTCGACAGCGACAGGACATCCTAACTGCTCGTTTTCGACGCTGGAGGCATGTCGCGCGCGCGTGAGGCATAGCGGCGGGGGCCACTGCTTCAGAATGCACTGACGGCAGACGCCCAGAAGAAGAGTTGCTCAGCCGGTTCGCGGCTGAGCGCTCAAACGCTGCGAGCCTAGCCGCGGGTCGAACTCGCCCGAGTTGGACTTCTTGCGCCTCGGCCCATGCTAATGGCCGGGACGCAATCTTCGCCGCCAGCATGCCGACGAACTGATTGGAGCTTAGCGCGTTGCGGCGCACCGCGGAACAACCGCCTGGGCGCGCAACGAGGGAGGAAACGATGCATCGACTTGACGGTTCTTTATCCGGCGAAGGACGGCGAAACCTTCAACTACGATTATTATTTCAACAATCACCACAAGCTCCTCGTCTCGCGGCTAAAGCCGGAAGGGATGGTGAGCTGCGAATTCGATAAGGGCGTGTCCGACCCCGCCGGCGGCAAGGCGCCCTATCTCGCCATCGCCTATCTCAAGTTCAACTCCGCTCGATGAACTTCAAAAAGCGCTGGCCAAGCATGGCGCGGAGATCGTGGGCGACATTCCCAACTACACGAAGATCGAGCCGATCATGCAAGTGAACGAGGTGATGGCGAGCTGACGCCGGACCCTCGTTAAGGCTTCAGCAGCGCGAGCCTTCTACCGCGCCGGATACCAGTACGCGGCCTGCGGCTTCGCGCGGTCGACGACCACGAACTGGTTGGCGAACACGCGGTAGGATGGGCTCCAGTCGCCATCGGGCCATTGCACCCGGATCTCCGCGCGCTCGGCCGTGCCGAGGCCGACATGGATGAAGCCCGCGTGGCCCGAGGCGTCGCCGCCGCCAACATCGACGAAGCGGGTCTGCGTGCGCGTTCCCGTCTTGATGGAAATCTTCGCCCCGACCGCGTTGCGATTGGGGTTGGGCTCGATGAGCCGGATCTCGCTCCAGTTGCCCATCGGCAGCGGCGGACCGTCGCCGTGCTCTCCGGGATTTTGGCGCCCAGATTGCGCCAGAGCAGGGCGTTTGAGCCGCGATTGATCTGCAGGATGTCGAGCCGCCCATCGAGGTTGAAGTCGGCGATGAGCGCGCCGCGGCCCTTGGCGTTGCAGGCGATGCCCGCTTCGTCGCCGGCTTCGGCGAATTTGCCGTTCCATTGGCCGAGCAGGAGATTGCTCGGATCGTAGGCGGCGAAGTCGGGCATCTGCTCGAGGTTGCCCTTGGAGACGAAGATGTCGCTGAGCCCGTCATTGTTGAAGTCGGCGAATTCGGCGTGCCAGGCGGTCGACGGCCGCTTGTCGCCGCCGGCATAAGGAATATGCGCGGTCACGCCGACTTCGCCGGCGATGTCGCGATAGACGGGCGCTTCGCCGCGCCCACCCTCTTCGAGGTCGAGCTTCTGCAGCTTCTCGTCGCCCATCGAGGTCAGGAAATATTGCGGGTAGCCCGAGCCGTCGAGATCGCCTTCGGCGATGCCCATGCCGTAGATCGACAAATGCCGCCAGCCGTCGGCGCGCGAGTAGAGCCTCGGCGTCTTGCCCGGCTCGATGCGCCACATCTGCTCTTCGCCGCCGCGGTAATATTGCCGGTCGTTCGAGACGCGCAGCGATGGCGTGCCTGACTTGTTCCAGTCGGTGAACAGCATCGAGAGCGCGCAGAAGCCGGGCGCGAGCGGCGTACGCGCACGAATAGTCGGGCTTGTCGCCGGCTTGCGGACGATAGAGCGAATTGTCCGCGCATGTGCCCCATGGCGAGCCCGGCGCGTCGCGGTCGACGTAATGGCCAATCGCCAGCGTCGGGAATTTCTGCCCCGGCTCCCATTCGGCGGCGAACGAAGTGGTCCAGCCCGTATCGCCGTCGAAATTCCATTCGTGGTTGGCGAGCGTGAACGTGCAGTCGGGACCGCCCTTGAGCAGGAGGTTGCCGCCGACCCTGAGCACGAACAGATCCATGTGGCCGTCGCCGTCGATGTCGAGCGGATAGGCGCCGATGACATTGGTGAGCAGCTTCGGATCGGCGCCGATGTCGAGCGCCTTCTCCTCGAATTTGAGCGGCCCGCCGGCCTTGGATTTGTTGACGAAGAGGCGCGCCGGATTTTTGCCGCCGGCGAGGAACACCGAGGGAAAGCCCGAGCCGTCGCAATCGAGCGCCGCACCGCCGCCGCCGACGAAGAATTCCCACGGACCGTCGTAGACGCTGCGAAGGCCGGCGGCTTCCGCCTCTTCATGCATGAGGGGCACGTCGCCGAGCGGCTTTTGCCGGTCCTCGCCGGCGCGCGCTCCCGCGAGGCCGGCGAGAAGCGCGAGGATGCAGACGACGATCCGCATCATTGCGCCTCGATGACGAGCGAGCGCAGGAAAGCGATGACTGCGTCGCGCTTGTCGGGATCGAGCGCCATGATACGCGTCGCGCGCGAATCGCGCGTCTCCGCCATGCGCTGCGATGATTTCGTCCAGCATGCGGAACGAGCCGTTGTGGCCGTAGGGCGCGGTTGAGCCGACGCCCCAAAGGCGAGGCGTGAGGAACACGTCGCGCTCGACGAAGCGCTGCGCCTGCAATTCGTTGCCGAGCGCATTGACCGTCTCGTCGACGATGAGATGGCGCTTGAGATCGCTGTAGAGGGGGATCAGCCACTCGCCCTTGTCGTTCTTCTGCAGCGTCTTGGCGAAGGGCAGGGCGCCAAGATCGATGCGGATCGGCTCCTTCACTTCACCAAAGCGCAGCGTGCCCGCCATGTCGTAGGGCGCGGGATCGGTGAACACGAGCGACTTCAGCGGCAAGGTCTGCATGTGGCACGAGGCGCAGCCGATCGCGTTGAACGTCTCGGCGCCGGCCTTGGCGGCGTGCGCGCCAATCGTCGGGCATATCGGTTTTCACCGTCGGCGGCGGCAGCGTCGCCTGAAACGCGACCAGGGCGGAGACGTCGCCGGCCGTGATCGCGTCGGGCACGCCGCTTTCGGCGAAGTCGTGGCTGCCGGTCCAGCGCACGCCGAACCGCTCGACCGCCTCCATGCCATGGTGGATGTTGAGCGCGTTGATGGTGAATTGCCGCAGCGACGTGAACACGCCCTTGCGGCTGAACGGCCTGACGATCAGATCGGCGTCGACGCCGTCGATGGCGTCGAGATCGACGATGCCGTCGGGATGAGCGACGATCGAGCCGAAGCGAACGCCTTTGGTCACGAGGTCTGCGTGTGCGTCTTTGCCGTTCGCGCAGGCTTCCGCAATCGCCGCGGCGCGAATGGCCTGAAGGTCCGCGGTCATCTCGCGCGCCAGAAGCTCGACGAGCCCCGAGCCCATCAGCGACGTGGTGTGACGCTCGCTCGAGAACGATGGATCGATCGAGTCGAACTGCGCGCTCTCGAACCCCTCGGACACGAACACATTCGCGACGTCGTCGGCCGAGCCGCCGATGACCGGATCGTTGTGGCAGCCGAAACAGGAGTTCGAATCCGGCCCGCTGGTGCGGCTGAACGGCGGATTGACGCCGTTCTTGCGCTTGGTCGGGACGATAGCCTGGGTCGCCTTTGGCCGTCCGGCGCCGTCGACGGTGGTGAATTTCGCCTTGAACAGCACGCGGCCGCGATCGATGAGCGCGGGCAGAGCCGATGGGCCCGCCGCGGCGGTCTGATCGAAATCGACATGGGAGCCGGCCGGGAAGACGCGCTCGTCCCAACTCGCCCGAGCGGCGCCGGCGCCGACCAGGCCGACGCCGCGCATAGAGCGAACGATACGCCCAAAAGCCGCTTCATGGTCCTCCCGCCGCTATCGTCCAAGGGCGAGTTTTAGCGCGCCCCGCGCGCTATCTCTCATGTCCAGGGCGAGCGCCGCAAGCGCGTTCCACGTCCTTACGAATCCGCGCGAACTCAGGGCGGCCCGAAGCGCAGTAAACGAGGTTAAACCTAGTCCATTTGGCGCATTGACAGTGTCAGCGCGCCTGACCATTGTGCCGCTCACGGAAATTGTCCGGCTTCGGCTGGAGGGGCGCGCGTCTTCCATCGCGTCGCCACCGGATCCGTGGTCATACGGGAGGAAATCTATGAAATCATTGAAAAACTTGGCGATCGGGGCGGTTTTGCTGGCGTCGGCCAGCGTCGTCTCTTTCGCCGCGATGGCGAAAGACCTGACGGTCGGCGTGTCGTGGTCGAACTTCCAGGAAGAGCGCTGGAAAACCGATGAAGCGGCGATCAAGAAAGCGCTCGATGCGCATGGCGCCAAGTACATCTCGGCCGACGCTCAGGGGTCGCCGACCAAGCAGCTGACCGACGTCGAAAGCCTCATCTCCAAGGGCGCCAACGTGCTCATCATCCTGGCCATGGATTCGGAGGCGATCCTTCCGGCGGTGAAGAAAGCGTCGGACGAAGGCATTCCGGTCATCGCCTACGACCGCCTGATCGAGAGCCCGAACGTGCTCTACATCACCTTCGACAATGTCGGCGTCGGGCGCATGATGGCGAAAGCGATCCTGGCCGCGAAGCCCGCCGGCAACTACGCCTTCATCAAGGGCGACAAGGGCGATCCGAACGCCGACTTCCTGTTTTCGGGCATCACCGAAGTTCTGAAGCCGGCAATGGACGCGGGCAAGATCAAGAACGTCGGCATGTCCTACACCGACCAGTGGAAGCCGGACAACGCGCAAAAAAACATGGAGCAGATCCTCACCAAGAACAACAACAAGGTTGACGCAGTCGTTTCGGAGAACGACGGCATGGCCGGCGGCGTCGTCGCCGCCCTTGCGGCGCAGGGCATGGCGGGCTCCGTGCCGGTGTCAGGCCAGGACGGCGACCACGCGGCGATCAATCGAATCGCGCTCGGCACGCAGACCGTTTCGATCTGGAAGGACGCGCGCGACCTTGGCAGGATCTCGGGCGAGGCGGCAGTGGAGCTCGGCGCCGGCAAGAAGATGACCGCCATTCCCGACGTGAAGCCGTTCACCGGCGGCGCCAAGGGCGTCAAGGTCAATGGCATCCTGCTGACGCCGCTCCCGGTCACCAGGGAGAACCTCAACGCGATCGTCGACAAGGGCTGGATCACCAAGGCGGAGGTCTGCGCCGGCGTGAAGCCTGGCACGGTCAAGTTCTGCGGCTGAGTTGACCGCGTCAGCACGGAATGAAACAAAAGAAGCCGCGCCGTTCCTCAAGGGCGGCGCGGCTTTCTGTTGCAATGGCGCCCGCCCGGATGGCGGCGGCGTAAGATAAGATCGGGTGGGAGAATGGCCTCTGCGGCGCCGAGCGCGACCAGCGCGGCTCTGAACGAGCCGGCTATTCGACGCTTCCTCAGAGCCACCGAGGTCGACACCCGCATGCTCGGCATGATCGGCGCGCTGGCGCTGATCTGGATCGGCTTTCACGTCTACACCCTGATCTCGAGCGGCGAGGGCTTGTTCCTGACGCCGCGCAACTTGTGGAATTTGAGCGTCCAGACTTCGTCGATCGCGGTCATGGCGACGGGCATGGTGCTCATCATCGTCATGCGCCATATCGACCTTTCGGTCGGATCGATCGTCGGCTTCGTCTCGACAATCATCGGCGTCGCGCAGGTCCGCTTCCTGCCGGTCTATCTCGGCCTCGACAATCCGACGATCTGGATCATCGCCGTGGTCATCGCGCTTGCGGTCGGCGCGGCGATCGGCGCCTTTCACGGGTCGCTGGTCGCCTATCTCGGCATTCCCGCTTTCATCGTCACGCTTGGCGGCCAATTGTTCTGGCGCGGCGCCGCGTGGTGGGTGACGGCGGGCCAGACGATCGCGCCGCTCGACGAACGCTTCGCGCTGATGGGCGGGGGCCCGCATGGCTCGATCGGAGCGACCGCGAGCTGGGTTTTGGCGTTGATTTGCTGCGTCGGCATCGTGTTCGGTCTCTACGCCGGCCGTCAGCGGCGGGCGCGGTTCCGCTTCCCGCAACGGCCGATGTGGGCCGAATATGTCCTCGCTGTCGTCGGCTGCTTCTTCGTCCTCGGCGCAACCCTAATCGTCAACTCCTATCCGTGGCCTGAACGGGTCGCCGCGGCTTATGCGGAGGCCAACAATATTCCCGTGCCGGAAGGCGGACTGGTCATTCCGACGGGATACGCGATTCCCGTGCTGATCGCCGTCGCCACCGGCCTCGTCATGACCTTCCTTGCTAGGCGCACCCGGTTTGGCCGCTACGTCTACGCCATCGGCGGCAATCCGGAAGCCGCCGAGCTTGCTGGCGTCAACACCAAGAAGATCACGATTCTCGTCTTTGCCCTGATGGGCGCGCTGGCGGGGATCGCGGCCTGCATCGATTTCGGCCAGACTTCGACTCGGCGACCAACGTGCTCGGACAGTTCGACGAGCTTTACGTGATCGCGGCTGCGGTCATCGGCGGCACCTCGCTCGCCGGCGGCGTCGGCACGATCTATGGCGCGCTCATCGGCGCGCTGGTCATCCAGTCGCTGCAATCGGGCATGGTGCTGCTCGGCTTCGACTCGGCCTTCCAGCAGATGGTGGTCGGCGTGGTGCTCGTCGGCGCGGTCGGCATCGACACCTTCTACCGCCGCAGGACCGCCAAGGGTTAAGCCATGGACGCCAACGCCCTAACCCCGCTGGTCGAGATGAAGGACGTCTCGATCGCCTTCGGCGGCGTCAAGGCCGTCGACCACGCCTACATCGATTTGTACCCCGGCGAGGTGGTCGGCCTGCTCGGCCACAATGGCGCGGGCAAATCCTGCCTGATCAAGATCCTCTCCGGCGCCTACAAGCGCGACAGCGGGCAGATCTTCATCAACGGGCAGGAAGTCAAGATCGACAACCCGCGCGACGCCAAGCACTATGGCATCGAGACGGTGTATCAGGCGCTCGCGCTCGCCGACAATGTCGACGCCGCGTCGAACCTCTATCTCGGCCGCGAGCTGCTCACCCGCTGGGGGACGCTCGACGACGCCTCGATGGAGGCGGAGGCGCGCAAGGTGATGGGGCGGCTCAATCCGAACTTCCGCCGCTTCAAGGAGCCGGTGATGGCGCTCTCCGGCGGCCAGCGCCAGTCGGTCGCCATCGCGCGCGCAATCCATTTCGACGCCAAGGTGCTCATCATGGACGAGCCGACGGCGGCGTTGGGGCCGGCCGAGACCGCGCAGGTCGGCGAGCTCGTCAAGCAGCTCAAGGCGCAGGGCCTCGGCATCTTCCTCATCAGCCACGACATCCACGACGTGTTCGACCTCGCCGACCGCGTGACGGTGATGAAGAACGGCCAG
Organism: uncultured Alphaproteobacteria bacterium; assembly: GCA_963743265.1. Classification (GTDB taxonomy): domain Bacteria; phylum Pseudomonadota; class Alphaproteobacteria; order Rhizobiales; family Beijerinckiaceae; genus Roseiarcus. The sequence continues at coordinate 64,406 of CAVUPE010000013.1, forward strand.
GTCGTCGGCACCGGCCGCGTCGAGGACATGACCAAGGACGAGGTGCTCGGCATGATCATCCTCGGCAAATGTCCGCCCGGCGCGGTTCCCGGGCCGGGCGCGATGGTGAACTGAGTTGCGGGGTTAATGATAAGTTCCTCACGCCGGTAGCGCGAGCGAGAGCGCAGCCCGAACACAGGGGGCGCGACCTCGCTGCGCAGAGGCCGCAACTTCCACTGAGATAAAGCACGGCCGACGACAGGCAGTGAGGGCAGCACGGTGCCGTATTTCCCCGATTTGAGCCCGTGTACGTATTTCCGCTACCCGCAGCCCCGATTGATCGCGATCGGCTGGCTCGATCCTGGAAGCGAATACCAAAAAGGCGCCATTTCCGCAGACTTCTTCCGTTCGTTGGTCGCTCTGCTGGAGGATCCGTGGCAGCCCGTGATATGAACAGGGTTCCATTCTTGTTCTTTTTCTCGATTAACCAATTTATACAAAGAGCATGAGCTAACAGTTGGAGCAGATAATTTATTATACCTGGAAACGACCAAGTGTACGTCGCGCCATGCATGATAGAGCATTATATCGACAGTCACGAGCATCAGCCGCCGCTCGAATTCCAAGAGGCGGTGATGCTTTCGGCTGGGATGAGCAGAATGGATTACGAAAGGAAGCTCGAAGCTTTTTTCCCGGATTACGCCCTTGAGAAAGCCAATCTCACGCGGGAAGCCGGAAGTCGACCTAGAGAACGGCGTCGGCTCCCTCAGGAAGATAGAAGCGCCTCGTCGGGTTCCCCGAACCATCGCGAAGCGGCCTGCGCGACTTCTTCAAGATCTGGCTTCGCCTCAGCCGCCCAAGTTCTAGGGTTAAAACTCAGTCAGCGGTGACTGGTTTCGACCCTGAGCTGCCCTTCCCGCTTGGTATCCGGTACGGAAGGAATGCACGCATGAGCGATCCTTGCCGTCTAAAACACGCAGACAGGGGCTGGCATTTCGGCTAGTGTGGCGACTGCAAGAGGGGCTCAATGAGCGAGACCCGGAAGCTCGCGGCGATCCTGGTCGCAGATGTCGTCGGCTATAGTCGGCTCGCCGGCGCTGACGAGGACAGGACCCTTGCGCGCCTACGGGGCCTCCGCAGCGATCTGATCGACCCCGCCATCGCCGCCCACCACGGCCGCATTGTCAAGCGCACCGGGGACGGGTCCATCATCGAGTTTCGCAGCGTGGTCGACGCGGTCCGCTGCGCGATCGAAGTGCAGACCGGCATGGTCGAGCGCAACGCCGGTTTGCCGCCCGAACGTCGCATCGAGTTTCGCATCGGCATTCATCTTGGCGACATCGTCGAGGAAGCGGACGGCGACCTCATGGGCGACGGGCTCAACATCGCCGCGCGTCTCGAAGGCGTGGCGAAGCCCGGCGCGATCTGTCTTTCCGAGGACGCCTATCGTCAGGTGCAGCAGCGACTCGATCTCAAGGTCAGCGATCTCGGTCCAACCCAACTCAAGAACATCGCCCAGCCGGTCCGCGTCTATTCGCTGGAAGTGGGCCAGCCGGCGCTAGCGAAGCCTGCACCTTCAGCCACGCCGGCTGATCAGGCGAAGGCGGTGGCGTCCAAACGGCGCATGGGTCCCGCGTCGCTCGCGGCCGCCATCGCCGCCCTTCTCCTTCTGGCCGCCGCGGGGGGCTGGTACATCCTCAATGGACGAGCGCCAAAACCGGTTGAAGCCGCTCATCTGTCGATCGTCGTGTTGCCCTTCGCCAATCTCTCCAGCGATCCGGCGCAGGACTACCTCGCCGACTCTCTGACCGACGAATTGACCACCGCTCTCTCGCGCATCCGCGACAGCTTCGTGATCGCGCGCAACACGGCCTTCACCTACAAAGGCAAGCCGGTCGACGCCAAGGCGATCGGCAAGGATCTGGGCGTGCGCTACGTGCTGGAAGGCTCGGTGCTGCCCAGCGCCAATCAGGTGAGGATCAACGCCCAGCTCATCGACGCCGACAGCGGCGCCCATCTCTGGGCCGATCAATTCGACACCCCGCGCGCCGATTTGTTGCAGATGCAGGACGAGATCGTCACCCGTCTGGCGCGCGCGATGGATCTTCAACTCCCTGAGGCCGAGGCCGCCCGTTTCAAACGGGCGCAAGCGGCCAATCCCGACGCCGAGGACCTGGCTCTCCAGTGCGTCGCCGCCATACAGAAAGCCGGATATACCGGCAAGGATGCGGATGCGGGATCCCGTCTCTGCGAACAGGCGCTCGCCGCCGATCCCAACAATGTCCGCGCCCTGACCTGGTTGGCCATCAGAAAATATTACTCGGCCGTTCACAACCACCTCGGCAGCGCCGACCTCAAGGCCGAGCTCAAGCGGGGCGAGGAGTTGGCGTCGCAAGCGCTCGCCCTCGACCCGAATTACGCAGCGGCTCACCGCGCGAAGGGACTTATACTCTATGGTCAGGGGCGCCTCGACGAATCGATCGCGGAGTACGAACGGGCGCTCGCTCTGGACCCGGCAATGGTGTCTGCCGTCATTGGCCTGGGCTGGGCCTACCTGAACGGCGGGCAAATTGAAAAGGGTCTCGAATTTCTTGACAAGGCGATTCGCCTCAGCCCGCACGATCCAGCCCTGGATAATTGTTACAATGGGAAAGCGTGGGCCTATTTCGCGCTGAAGCAGTACGATCAGACGATCGAATGGGCGCGCCGGGCGCTCGCGATCAGTCCCCGCGGCAATCCGTGGATCCATCTCAACCTCATCGCGGCGCTTGCATTGGCCGGTCATGAGGCGGAGGCGCATGACGCCCTCCAGAATTACCTTGCATCGGTTCCCAGCTGGCCCAAGACGATCGCTGCCTGGAAGGTGGTCGGCGCTCCAGACCGGTATTACGACGGCCTGCGCAAGGCGGGCACGCCGGAGCAGTGAAGCGTCGAGCATCATCGCCGCCCCATTTCTCGGCTAAATCCCCAACCGGTCCCAAGAAGGGAGCTTCCGCTTGGCGTCGATTCTTGCCTTTCCCCGGCGACCGCCGAACGGCAGGACTCCGCCCAAAGCGGTTTCGCCGCGCGCGCCTATTGAGCTTTGACCCTAGACCAGCCAAGCACAACTCCAGCGATCGCCGCCGATCCGTTATGAGCTCAGCTTCCATGTCGGACTTGGCGTTCTCCATTGTGCTCGGCGTCGCTCTCGCTGCTGCGACCGGCTTCCGCGTGTTCTTGCCGATGCTCATCGTCAGCGGCGCGGCCTATACCGGGCATCTCCACTTGGACGATGGCTTCGCCTGGCTTGGCTCGCTGTCGGCTCTGATCATGCTCAGCGTCGCCGCCGTTGCCGAAGTCCTGGCTTATTACATTCCGGTTGTCGACAACCTGCTCGACACTTTGGCGACGCCCGCCGCCTTCGTCGCGGGGACGATCGTGTCAGCCGCGGTCATGATCGATGCGCCGCCAATGGTGAAATGGACGGCGGCCGTGATCGCCGGCGGCGGCGTCGCCGGACTGACCCAAGGGTTGACCGGGATTCTTCGAGCCCACTCGACCGTCCTGACCGGCGGCCTCGGCAATTCCGTCATCGCCACGGCGGAGCTTGGCGGAGCCGTCCTGATATCCTTCTTGGCGCTTGCGGCCCCGCTCGCCGCGATCGGACTGGTCGTGCTTCTCTTGTTGGTGGCGATACGTCTGCTTCGCCGTCGATTTCGGGGAGACAAATCGTCGACGGGCCTGACATAGCTTGTCCGACGCTTGCCCTGCCGTCGCACGACGCCTGAGATTCGGCGCGCCGCAAACCCGCACCCCTCATCATCGACAACCCGGGCTGCTCTCAATCCGGATTTTTGGGTTCCTCTCCTGCAAGCCATTGGTAACGCGTGATCTTTTCGTATGCGTTGCGGGTTGCAGCGAACAAAACCTTGGCTTTTCGGCGAACGCTTCGTATACTTTCGGCTGATCGAAACCCCAGGTCTCGCCGAGCGTCCGGCGAACGGAAGTGAGCATGGAGAACGAGAGAGCGGAGCGATTGGGAGCCCGTCAGCGCAGAGGCCGAGGCAAGGAGAAATTTTTTACTCCAATCGCCTGTAACCCATTGAAAAGTCTCATTCCGAAAAAATAAACGCTAGTAAACGCCAGCATTTTTACTAGCGTTTAGTAGCGTTTATTGCCGTTTACTGTCGTTTATTGGCTTGGGTCGAGCGGGTCCCGCGAGCGGCTCAGCCGTTCCATGTCGCGAACATGCCGACCGCCGCCGCGGTCATGACGGCGGTCGCCAGCCAGCCGAGCGACTTGAGCCAGGGCTTGAGGGCGAAGTCCCCCATGACCTCTCGCCGCGAGGCCATGTGCATGATCAAGACCATGATGGGCACCGCCGCGACGCCGTTGACGACGGCGCTGAAGATCAGCGCCTTGATCGGATCGAGCGGCGAGAAATTGAGGAGCGCCCCCACGAACGTCGCGCCCGCAATCGCCAGATAGAAGGCCGGCGCCCGGCCCGCACGCTCGGCGAGCCCGATCCGCCAGCCGAGCGTCTCGCCCAGAGCGTAAGCCGCGCTCCCCGCGAGAACCGGCACCGCGAGCAGTCCCGTGCCGACGATGCCGAGCGCGAAGACGACGAAGGCCAGATTTCCCGCAATGGGCTTAAGAGCCTTCGCGGCGTCCGCCGAGGTCTCGACGTTCGTAAGCCCATGCGCGTGCAGGGTCGCCGCGGTCGTCAGCACGATGAAAAGCGCGATCACATTGGAAAGGCCCATGCCAACCATCGTGTCGAGCCGGATGCGCTTAAGCTCCTTGGGCGCTTGAGCCGGCGCTTCGAGGATCGGCTCTGCGGCCGGGTCTTCCTTGACGTCCTCGACCTCCTCCGACGCTTGCCAGAAAAACAGATAGGGGCTGATCGTCGTGCCGAAGATGGCGACGACCATAGTGAAATAGGCCGCCGTCCATTCGACATGCGGAACGACGAGATGGTAGGCGACTGTTCCCCAGGGCACGCCAACGACGAACACTGTCGCGACATAAGCGAACAGCGAGAGCGTGAGCCAGCGCAACACGGAGACATAGCTCGCATAGCGCATGAACACTTCCAGAAGCACGATGAGAATGGCGAACGCCGGCACATAGAGCCATTTCGGGCCGGGCAGAATGAGCTGCAGCGCCGCGCCCATCGCTCCCAGATCGGCGCCGATGTTGATGACATTGGCGAGGACGAGCAGGCCCACCAGCGCATAGAGCAGATATGGGGAATAGTACCGCCGCATGTTGGCGGCGATGCCCTTGCCCGTCACACGCCCGATCTCGGCGCTGATCATCTGGATCGCGCACATCAGCGGATACGTGAGAAGGAGGGTCCAGGAGAGAGCGAAGCCGAAGGCCGCGCCCGCTTGCGCGTATGTCGCGATGCCGCTGGGATCGTCGTCCGAAGCGCCGGTTATCAGGCCCGGACCGAGAACGTCGGCGAGCTTCGAGCGAGCAGGCCGCTCGACTTGCCCGGCGCCCGGAAAGTCTGTGATCGCCAACCCCGTATCCCCTTCCAGGCAAGGGTAACGGCTGATGACCCCTTTCGTTCCCTAGCTTTCGCCATGCTCCGCGCGTCGATGACCGCGCGCGCCCATTCCTCCGGCCGCTCCTGCGGCAGGTTGTGGCCGGCGCCCTCGAATATGCGATGCACGTGCGGGCCGGTGAATTTCTCCGCGTGATGGGCCGTGCCGGGGTTTACGCCGTCCGCGTCGCCGTCGATGGTGATGGCCGGAACGGCGATGGGCGGCTGCGCCGCGAGCCCCGTTTCAATCTCATCATATCGAGGATCGCCGGCGCCGGGCGCAAGCCCGTAGCGATGCCGGTAGGAATGGATGACGACGTCGACGAAGTCGGGGTTGTCGAAGGACGCCGCGGTGCGATCGAAGGTCGCGTCGTCGAACGCCCAGTTCGGCGACCACATGCGCCACAAGAGGCGCGCGATCTCCCTCCGGTTCTTCATCAGGCCCCGCCGCCCCCGCTCGCTATGGAAATAGTACTGGTACCAGAACGCCGCTTCCTCGGCCGGACTCGCCGGCTCCATCGCGTGCGCGATGCTCTGGATGTTGTAGGAATTGCCGGAGACGAGCGCGACGACCCGGCTCGGGCAAGAGAGCGGCGACGATGCAAGCGGCGCGGCCGCCCCAATCATATCCGCCGAGAACCGCGCGCTCGATCTTGAGTGCGGCCATGAAATCAAGAAGGTCCACGCCGAGGGCCGCCTGCTCGCCCGAGCGCGGCGTCTCGGCCTTGAGGAACCGCGTCGGCCCATAGCCGCGCAGATAGGGGACGATCACCCGCGCCCCAGCCTGCGCGAGGATGGGCGCCGCCTGATCATAGGCATGCGACGTCATAGGGGAAACCGTGGCCGAGAATGCACGGCCAGCCGGACGCGGCTCCATATTCCAGATAGGCGATGGAAAGCACGCCGGTGTTGATCGTCTTGATGGTTGTCGACACGTGTCGTTCGCCTCCGTCAGGCCGCGCTCGGCGAACCAGCTCATGGCGGTCGCCGACGGGGGCCGCAACGGCTTGACGCCGCATCCAGTCTTCTCTACTGTGGCGGCGTTTTCAATTTCGAGGCGACGCGTGGCGAAGCTTATCGTACCTTTGGCGCTAGAAAGCGGGCAGACATAAGGTCTGCATCCGTTCGCTAGCGCTTACCCGAAGGCCCCTTAGAGGGCCTTTTTTGTTGCCTCGAATTCGCGATTGACGAGAAAAAGGCGGAGAGTTGCGATTATGGCCAAGGATATGACCGGCGCGGAGATGGTCGTCGAGGCGCTGAAGGACCAGGGCGTCGAGATGGTCTTCGGCTATCCGGGCGGCGCGGTGCTGCCGATCTACGACGCCATCTTCCATCAGAACAAGCTTCGCCACATTCTCGTTCGTCATGAGCAGGGCGCGGCCCATGCCGCGGAAGGTTATGCACGTTCGACCGGCAAGGTCGGCGTCCTCCTCGTCACCTCGGGCCCCGGCGCGACCAACGCCATCACCGGGCTCACCGACGCGCTCATGGACTCGATTCCTCTGGTCTGCATCACCGGCCAGGTGCCGACCCATCTGATCGGCTCCGACGCCTTCCAGGAATGCGACACGACCGGCATCACGCGCAGTTGCACCAAGCACAATTATCTTGTGCGCCGCGTCGAGGATCTGCCGCGCATCCTGCACGAGGCCTTCTATATTGCTTCGCACGGCCGGCCCGGTCCTGTGGTCGTGGACATTCCCAAGGACGTGCAATTCGCCATCGGCGCCTACACGTTCCAGAAAAACGTCCAGCACAAGACCTATCAGCCGCAGCTCAAGGGTGATCTCGAGCGCGTTCGGCACGCGGTCGAGATGATGGCGGCGGCGAAGAAGCCTGTCTTCTACACCGGCGGCGGCGTCATCAATTCCGGCCCCCACGCTTCGACGCTGCTGCGCGAACTCGTGCGAGCGACCGGGTTTCCGATCACGTCGACGCTGATGGGGCTCGGCGCCTATCCGGCTTCCGACAAGCAATGGCTGGGCATGCTCGGCATGCACGGCTCCTTCGAGGCCAACAACGCGATGCATGATTGCGATCTGATGATCTGCGTCGGCGCGCGCTTTGACGATCGCATTACGGGACGTCTCGACGCCTTTTCGCCGAAGTCGAGGAAGATCCACATCGACATCGATCCGTCCTCGATCAACAAGAATGTCAAAGTCGATCTCGGGATCGTCGGCGACTGCGCGCATGTGCTGGAGGACATGACCCGACTGTGGCGCGCAGGCACGCACCAAAGCGAGGCCGCCGCGCTCGCCAAATGGTGGAGCACGATCGAGAGCTGGCGGGCGCGCAACTCGTTCGGCTTCCGCAATTCCGAGAAAATCATCAAGCCACAGCACGCGGTGAAAAGGCTTTATGAGCTGACCAGGAGCCACGACGTCTACATCACCACCGAGGTCGGCCAGCACCAGATGTGGGCCGCGCAGCATTTTCCGTTCGAAGAGCCGAACCGATGGATGACCTCAGGCGGTCTCGGGACCATGGGGTATGGGCTGCCGGCTGCGATCGGCGCTCAGCTCGCGCATCCGAAGTCGCTGGTCATCGACATCGCCGGCGAAGCCTCGATCCTCATGAACATGCAGGAGATGTCGACCGCGGTGCAGTACCGCCTGCCAATCAAGATCTTCATTCTCAACAACCAGTACATGGGTATGGTGCGCCAATGGCAGGAGCTTCTGCACGGCGGCCGCTATTCGGAGAGCTACACGGATTCGCTGCCGGACTTCGTCAAGCTCGCCGAGGCCTATGGCGCGCATGGGATCCGCTGCGCGGATCCAGCGAAGCTCGATGCGGCGATCATGGAGATGATCGAAACGCCCGGGCCCGTCATCTTCGACTGCCTCGTCGATCAAAAAGAGAATTGCTTCCCGATGATCCCGTCGGGCAAGGCGCACAACGAAATGATCCTGGCGACGCTCGAGGACGATGCGGGCGTCGAGCTGGAAAACATCATCGACGAAAAGGGCAAGATGCTGGTCTGATCCCTCTCTGGCGGGCAGGGGATTGCGGCGAAGGGTTTCGGGATGTTCAGTTTGCAGGAGATACGTCGAGCGCACGAAATCGTGCTTGGCGCATTGCGCCCGACGCCGGCGCTGGACTGGCCGCTCCTCGACGAGCGGCTCGGCGCCGAGGTCGTCGTCAAGCATGAGAACCACTTGCCGACCGGCGCCTTCAAGGTGCGGGGAGGCCTCACTTACGTCGATGCACTGATCAAGCGTGAGCCGGCGACGCGCGGGTTGATTTCGGCGACGCGTGGCAATCACGGCCAGAGCCTGGCGTTCGCGGGTAAGCGGGCCGGCATTCAGGTGACGATTCTCGCGCCGCAAGGCAATTCGACCGAAAAAAACGCCGCCATGCGGGCGCTCGGGGCCGAATTGATCGAATTCGGGCGCGACTTTCAGGTCGCGCGTGAGGAGGCGATGCGCCTCGCGACCGCGCGCGATCTGCACCTGGTTCCTTCGTTCCACCGCGATCTGGCGCTTGGCGTCTCGACCTACGCGTTCGAACTCCTGAGCGAGCGTCAGGACCTCGACGTACTTTACGTTCCGATCGGCCAGGGCTCGGGAATCTGCGGTTGCATCTCGGCGCGCAATGCTCTGGGTCTCAAGACGGAGATCGTAGGCGTGCAATCGACGGAAGCGCCGGCTTATTCGCTATCGTTCGCCTCCGGCCGTGTCGTGCCGACCAACAGCGCCGACACGCTTGCCGACGGCATGGCGACTCGGGTCGCCCGACCAAGAGGCGCTTGAGGTCATCCTTAAAGGCGCTACCAGAATTGTGCTCGTGAGCGACGACGAGGTGGCTGCGGCGGTGCGCGCCTATTGGACCGATACCCACAACCTCGCCGAGGGCGCGGGCGCGGCGGCGCTCGCGGCGGCGATGAAGGAACGATCGCGGCTCCGAGGACGCAAGATCGGGCTGGTGCTGTCGGGGGGCAACATCGACTTCGATCTCTTCCAGCGTTGGGTCGCGGCGGCTCCGAACGCTGTGGCCGCGTGACGGAAAAGGACAATCCGCCGTCTCAAGGCTGACGCGAATAAGGATATGATGCGCATGAGCAAGACCTCCGCCCTCCAGCCGCTGTCGCCGTACTCGTCCTCCACGGCGAAACATAACATCGAGACCCACACGCTATCGGTGCTGGTCGACAATGAGCCCGGCGTTCTCGCTCGCGTCGTCGGCATGTTCGCGGGACGCGGCTATAACATCGAGAGCCTGACGGTGGCCGAGGTGGCGCACGAGACTCACCTTTCGCGCATCACCATCGTCACCTCCGGCACCCCGGAGATCATTGAGCAGATCCGCCATCAACTTGAGCGTCTGGTTCCCGTTCACACGGTGAACGACCTGACTCTCTCGGTACGCGCGATCGAACGCGAGCTGGCGATGATCAAGGTCAAAGGCAAGGGCGAGAACAGGGTCGAGGCGATGCGGCTAGCCGACGCCTTCCGCGCCAAGGTGATCGACGCGACCACTGAGAGCTTCATCTTCGAACTGACCGGCGCCCCGCGCAAAATCGACGATTTCGTCGAGCTTATGCGCCCGATCGGGTTGGTCGAGGTCTCGCGCACCGGCGTCGCCGCGATCTCCCGTGGACCTGAGCCGATCTAGGGCGACGATCAGGCGCTGACCACTTGGCCTACATTGACAGGTCCGGCCCGCAAGACATACAGGGGTTCCCGGCGGGTTGCGCTTTAGCCCCGGTCACGAAGGCCCGGGCCTTGGCGCGTTAACGATGCGCATTAACGAAGCGTTACAAAGATCCCATTAATTCGGTCGTTCGGCGTGAATTCCGTTTGCGGAACGATTTGGGGCAGAGCGACGATGCCGGACGGCAAGGTTCATATTTCAAGGCCGATCCCTCTTCTTGCTCTTGCGGTCGCGGCTGTGCTGTCTGGCTGCGGCGGCGGCGCTGGGCCCATCGATGTCGCCGACCTTCCTTCAGGCATGGTTAAGACAAGCTTCCCCAGGCCGCATGACTATCCGGTCCACGGGATCGACGTTTCGAAGTTCCAAGGCGACATCGATTGGAACGCTGTCGCCAGCAGCGGAGTCAAGTTCGCCTGGATTAAAGCGACCGAGGGCGGCGATCGGGCCGATGAGCGGTTCCAGGCCAATTGGACTGGCGCGAAAACCGCAGGCGTACCACATGGCGCCTATCATTTTGTCTATTGGTGTCGGCCGCCGATGGAGGAGATGGCCTTTTTCGAGCAGAACGCGCCGGTCGAGGACGATGCGCTGCCCCCTGTGCTCGACGTCGAGGCCACGCCGACATCGAAAACCTGCCACCGCCATCTCACCCAGGAGAGCGCAGCGGCCGACATGCGGGTGATGCTGGAGGAAATGGAACGCCACTACGGCAAGCGGCCGATCATCTACACCACCGTGGACTTCTATGAGGCCATCCTGTCGGGGGGCGCTTTCTCCGACTATCCGATTTGGGTCCGGTCCACGAAGTACCATCCAGCAGTCAAATACGGATCGCGCGCCTGGGCGTTCTGGCAATATCAGTCCGACGGCCAGACGCCTGGCATCAATGGCAACGTAGATCGCGACGTGTTCTACGGGACGAAAGAGCAGTGGGACGGTTTCCTCCGCGAACAGCCGTCGGGCCCGCGCCAGCACACCATAGGACAGGCTGTGGCGCAGCAACTGGCGGACCCCAACGTCCCGCCTTCACCTCCGCCCGCAACGCAGCCGTCTGTCGAGCAGCAAGCCGCCGCGCAACGGGTAGACGACCAGTAGCTCGTCCCGGGGTCGCCCGGTCAAGAACAGTAGGGGCGAGCGGGACTCGCCATCGCTGCGCTTTGCGTGCACTTGTCTCAGGCGGTGGACCCGGCAACAGTCCTGGCCTCAAAAATAACGGAGCCTTTGATGCCCTTGGAAGGCGAGGCCGATCTTCGGGCCGACGCCCTGCTGTTTCACAGCGCGCCGCGACCGGGCAAGCTCGAGATCAGGGCGACGAAGCCGCTCGCCAACCAGCGCGATTTGGCGCTCGCCTATTCGCCAGGCGTCGCCTTTCCGTGCGAGGCGATTGCGGCCGATCCCCATAGCGCGGCGATCTACACCGCGCGCCAGAATCTGGTCGCAGTCCTCACCAACGGCACAGCGGTATTGGGTCTCGGCGCAATCGGCCCTCTGGCGTCGAAGCCGGTCATGGAAGGCAAGGCGGTTCTGTTCAAAAAATTCGCCGGCATCGATGTCTTCGACATTGAGGTGGCGGAATTGAATGTCGACAAGCTGGTCGATGTCATCGTCGCGCTCGAGCCGACCTTCGGAGGAATCAATCTCGAGGACATCAAGGGCCCCGAGTGTTTTGAGGTCGAGGAGAAGGCGAAGGCCCGCATGGGCATTCCGGTGTTCCACGACGATCAGCACGGGACGGCGATCATTGTTTCCGCGGCAATCGTCAACGCGCTGGAGCTGACGGGCAAAAAGATCGGCGACGTCAAAATCGTCTGCTCTGGCGCTGGCGCAGCGGCGCTCGCTTCGCTCAATCTTCTCGTCTCGCTTGGCGCCAGCCGAGACAACATCGTCGTCTGCGATATCGATGGGGTCGTATACAAAGGCCGCAGCACGCTGATGGATCGCTGGAAGGAGGTCTACGCGCGCGAAACTAGCGCGCGCACCCTGGCTGACGCTATTCCCGGCGCCGACATTTTCCTCGGCCTTTCGGCCGGCGGCGTGCTGAAGCCCGAGATGCTCAAGCAGATGGCGAGCAACCCGCTGGTGATGGCGCTCGCCAATCCGACGCCGGAGATCATGCCGGAACTCGCGCTCGAGACCCGGCCGGACGCGATGATCTGCACCGGCCGCTCCGATTATCCTAATCAGGTCAACAACGTCCTCTGCTTCCCCTACATCTTCCGTGGCGCTCTCGATGTCGTTGCGAGCGAGATCAACGAGGCGATGAAGAAGGCGGCGGTCGCGGCGATCGCGGCGCTGGCGCGCGAGACCCCCTCCGAGGTCGCGGCGCAAGCGTACGGCGGCCAGTCCGTGCTGTTCGGGAAGACTTCGCTGATCCCGAGCCCGTTTGATCCGCGGCTCATGCTGCGCATTGCGCCGGCGGTCGCGCGCGCGGCGATGGAGAGCGGCGTCGCCCGTCGTCCGATCGCGGATTTCGACGCCTACGCAGATCAGCTCAACCGCTTCGTCTTCCGCTCGGGCTTCATCATGAAGCCGCTGTTCGCCAAGGCCCGCGCCGCGCATAAGACGCGTCATCTATTCCGAAGGCGAGGACGAGCGCGTGCTGCGCGCGACACAGGTGGTGCTGGAAGAAGGCATCGCCGAGCCGGTGCTGATTGGCCGACCCGACGTCATGCGAGACCGCATCAAGCGCTTCGGCCTGACGATCAAGGCGGGCGACGATTTCGAGATCATCAATCCGGAGGACGATCCTCGTTATCGTGACTATGTCGCGACCTATCTGAAGGTCGCAGGTCGCAAGGGCGTGACGCCGGACGTCGCGCGCACTGTGGTGCGCACCTCGCCGAGCGTGATCGGCGCGCTCGCTCTTCACCGCGGCGAAGTGGACGCGCTGATCTGCGGTCTTGAAGGACGCTTCACATCGCGCCTCGACCATATTCGCGACATTGTCGGGCTCGCGCCGGGGGTGAAGGATTTCGTCGGCCTTGTCCGTGGTCGTCGCTTCGGCGGGCGTCTATTTCCTGGCCGACACTCACGTGCGTTACGACCCGAGCGCGGAGGAGATCGCGGAGACAGCGGTCGCCTGCGCCGCTCATGTGCGCCGCTTCGGCCTTGAGCCCAAGATCGCGCTGATCTCGCATTCCGACTTTGGCTCCGCCGATACGCCATCGGCGCTGAAGATGCGTGAGGCGCTGCGTCTGTTGCAGGAGCGCGCGCCGGACCTCGAAGTCGACGGCGAAATGCAGGCCGATACCGCGCTGTCCCTGGTCGCTCGCCAGCGCGTGATCACGAACTCGCGGCTCGAAGGCGAGGCCAACGTGCTGATCTTCCCGAACCTCGACGCGGGAAGCACGGCGCTCCAGCTAACTCGCGTCATCGCCGACGCGCTGCCGGTCGGGCCAATTCTCATTGGTCCCGCCAAGCCGGCGCACGTCTTGACGCCCACGGTGACGGCGCGCGGTATCGTCAACATGACGGCGATCGCAGCGGCCGAAGCCGCCAGCAAACACGGCGACGTTCTCCCCATCCCGGATCGGGCGGGGCGCGAATTGTGATTTGACAGCCGCGGCCTCGCGGCAGAATGTCATCGCGTCGTCATGAACAGGCAAAGTGAAGGCGACGCAAGCGCCGCTCCATCCCTAGGAGCGGCAGAAAGACGGGGTAGCCATGACTCCGCCGGACCAGAAGGAATGACCCTGGCGCGACCAGGGTCAAAGCGCCGTCGCCGCTCCACATGCCCGAGCGGAAAGGCGTTCTAGACATCGCTGACGCAACATTCGCGGCGCGCGAATGCGAAGGCCAAGCATTCGACCGCCGAGATATCATCTGCAACATCCCAGAAGTTTCGCGAGCAGCGAAACAGGGCCCCGCTCCGCCGAAGCGCGCCGGGGCCCACGCTCTTCCCAAGCCGGGCCTTTCCAGGGGCGCACAAAGTTATGCTGGCCAATCATTTCAACAGGTTGGGTGCGCTTTCGCGCAACTTTTAGCGCCTTTCCTAGTCGCAAAGACCTCGTTCCGAGGCGCCGCCCCCCGGGCTCGAAGAGCCTGTCTGAGCTTGCGCGAAGGCAACGCCCCAGCGGCGCGAGAATCGACGCGTCGTCGACGAGCCCGGCTTCGAGGAGCGGACCGGACGCGTGGCTCCTCAAGACCGCTCCGCGCCCTTGAAGCACGGACTTATCTGATCGATCCGCCTTCCCAGTGACGCGAGCTGCCGATTGCCGAGTTCTAGGTTCAAGACGCGATTCGTCGATCGTGCTTGCGATCTAGAAGCGTCCCGGTCGCGCGCCCTTGACTGGACGCGCGGCGTCCGATCACCCGCGCAGGCGGGTGATCTTGTCGCGCGCGCCTTCGCTGGCTTGGGTTGGCGGTTCTTTCGGCGCGGCGCCCGCCGTGCCTTCGGCCTCGTGGCGCCGAGAGCCGCGTTCCTGTCGCGCGGCCTGCAACGCGCCTTCGGCGAAGGCGCGCGCGGCTTGTTCGGCCTCAAGCTGTTCCTTGAGCTTCGCCAGTCTCGCCTCGAACTCCTCCCGTTCCGCTTCCGCTGTCTTGTTCTGCTCGACGATGCGAGTTTCGATCGTGACAATCTTTTGTTCGGCGCGCTGCAATGCGACGTCCTTGGCCTCCAACGCCTTGGCAAGTTCGGTCGACCGCTGATCGAGCGCAGCGCGCGCGGTGTCGACTTCGGCATGCAGTGCGCGCGCCGCGATAAGGTCCTTCTCAAGGTCAGTGAGCGCCACGTCCTTGGATTTGGCGGCAAGCGAGCTCTCGAGCGCGCGCTGCTCGAAGCCCCGAATCTCGGCGTCGCGTTCACGCAACTTCTCGCGCGCCTCCGCCAAGAGCCGCTCGGCCGCCTCTGAACGCGAGGTCATAGAGCTGAGCTCTTCCCGGAGATTCGACGCGGTCAGCCGGTGCGCTTCGGCGGCGTCGAGGTGAGCGGCTTTGAGCTTCGCGTGAGCCGCCGTCTCCTGGGCAATCGTGGCCTCGAGCTCCTCAACGCGCCGGGCAAGGTCGTCGCGCCGGCTCTGTAGGTCGCTCAGTTGTCGGTTGAGTTTCGAGGCGTTGGCGACGAACTCCTCGCTTCTAGTCCGGAGAGTCCGATTTTCCTGCGACATGAGAGCGTTCTGGTCTTGCAGCGCCGCCCGCTGCTGCTCGACCTCCTGGAGACGCTTCTCCTTGGTCGAGAATTCCGCTCGCAACGCGGGCAATTGTTCGCTGACCGTGTGCAGGCGCCGTTTGTTGTCCTCCAGTTCCCGCTCGGTGCGCTCGAGCTTCGCCCTTCGCTCTGCAAGCGCGGCGCGGGCTTCCGAGGCAGCGGCCTCGGCCGCGGCGTTCGCTTTCTCGAGATCCTTGACGCGCTCTGACGATTCCTCGTGCCTGACGGCAAGCGCGTTGCGGTCGAGCGTCAGGGCGGCGTGATCGGCCCGCAAGCGATCGTGTCCTTCGGTCAGGGTCTCGAACTTCCGCTCGGCCTCAAGGTGAGCGACTTTCGTGCGCTCGATCTCAATCAGCGTTTGGTCAATTGGCGTCAGGACATCGTAGAACTGCGAGCGGATGGCTTCGATGTTCCGGAACGAGAATTCGATTGCGTCCAAGTGAGTGCGCAGACCTTCGTTGCGCCGACCGATCGAGTCGAAAGTGCGCGCGACCCTTGAGCGACTTCGCTTCCCCATTTCGGGCCAGATCGCTGACGTGAGCGCGCCAAAACTGGTGAGGGCGGCGCTGGAATTGGCCGAGAGCGCCTCTTCCCCCGGCTCATAGCGAATGGCGAGGGCGCGTAAGTCGTTCGCAGGCGGGCCGTTCTTGAACAGCTTCTCCCAACCAAGACCCATAGCGGCGTCCCCTGAACCAAGCGATATTGAGATGGTCGCACCAAATACAACCGACCACGCGAATATATCGCCGTCATGACAGGAAGATCAAACTAAGGGGCCGGAATTTCTCTTTCGGTCAGCATCGGTCCAGGAATCAGGAAACCCCAGGCTTTTGCTGGCAAAACGTCGCGAGGAAGAACATTAAACGCTACGGAAATTCAAGAGCTTGCCGCAACGCCGAATTCAACCGCTCACGTGCTTTCGCCAGTCGTGCGCTTCCTTGAAGCCGAGCACTTCGCGGATCTTGCGGTTCGACAAAGGCGCCTCGAACTCGCCCATCGTCCGGGTCATCGGCGTGTTGGGACAGAGTTTGGCCAGCGCCTTCGCGGTCGGCTCGTTGAGCGTGATCGTATCGTTGGTTGCGTTAAACACCTGGAAGCCGAGTCCGTCCTTTTCCAGGCATAGGCGTACGATCTCGCCGAGGTCGCGCGCATCAATATAGCTCCAGGCGTTGCGCTTGCGCACCGGCGGATTGGCGGCATAGCCCTTGAACGGACCATATTCATGCGGCTCGATCACGTTGCCGATGCGCAGCGCGTAAATGTCCGCCTTGTAGCGCATCGCGAAGGCGCGGGCGGTCTTCTCGTTGCAGACCTTCGACAGGCCGTAGGAATCCATCGGATCGACGTCGTAGTCCTCCTCGAGCGGAAACGAATGGAAATCCTTGTCCCCTTCCGCGAAGCAGACGCCGTAGGTGGTCTCGCTCGACGCAATGATTACTTTGCGCACGCCTAGCTTCATCGCCGCTTCGATGACGTTGTAGGTGCTGGTGACGTTCGTTGTGAAGGTGACGTTGTCAGGCTCGATGAGCACCCGCGGGATCGCGGCGAAATGCACGACGGCGTCGGGCGGGCTCGGTGGGCGGCCGTCGTTGAAGCCGGCAAAGGTCGGGTGGGTGGTCAGCGCGTTGAACGCCTGGCCGTTGTCGGTCAGGTCGGCGATCAGCGTCGGCACGCCCGGCAGGTCGAGCGGCTTCAGATCGACATTCAGGACCGAATAGCCGTGGGCGACCAGATGCGGAACGGCGTGCCGACCGGCTTTGCCGGTCCCGCCGGTGAATACGATGCGCTTGCCGGACATGGATGTTGATCCTCGCGATGATTGCGCCGCCTTCTTAAAGCCCGCGCCCGAGGTCGTCGATAGGAGGATGCGTGGGCTTACGCCCGCGGGTGAGCGGAGCGGTAAGCGGCGAGGAGACGCGCGCTGTCGACGCCCGTATAGACCTGGTCGTGCGTCGTGGACAGCGAGGCGTGGCCGAGCAGGTCCTGAATGGTTCGCAAGTCGCCTCCCCGAGCCAGAAGATGAGTGGCGAACGAATGGCGAAGCGCGTGCGGCGTGGCGCTATCGGGCAGGCCGAGCGCGCCGCGCATGCGCGCCATCGCGAGTTGCACGATACGCGGCGAGAGCGGGCCGCCCTTCGCGCCGACGAACAACGGGCCGGCGGGCTTCAGAACATAGGGGCAAAGCGACAAATAATCCTCAACCGCTGTGCGCACCGGGGCGATGATCGGGGCCGAGCGCGACTTCTGGCCTTTGCCGACGATCGTCAGTGCATCGGTTTCGCCGACCGGCGCATCGACGCGCCGGATCGACAGCGCCTCGGAGATGCGCAGGCCCGCGCCGTAGCAGAGGGCGAGCACGGCGGCGTCGCGAGCCAAGACCCACGGCTCGCGAGCCTCGCCTTCCCGCGGCGCGGTCGTGGTCACCGCCTTGGCGTCGGACGGGCCCAAGGGTCGGGGCAGTCGCCGCGCCGCCTTTGGCGCGCGGATGGCCCCGAGGGCTGCGGCTGTGTGCCCGCTTTCGCGCGCAATATGACGGGCAAGCGATTTGAGGGCGGAGAGCGCGCGCTGCAGCGATCGGCCATCGACCCCTTCCGCCCGCCGGTGGGCGAGAAAGGCGCGCAGATCGCCCGGGGCGCAGTCGGTGAAATCGGCAATGCTCGGCGGCGCGCCAAAGCGTTCCGTGAGGAAGGCGAGGAATTGCCTGGCGTCGCGGCCGTAAGCCTCGATCGTGCGCGCCGACAAGCGCCGCTCGTGAGCGAGGTGGACGAGCCAGGCGGCGGCGGCGGCGGCCAGGTCGGGCGCGGCGGGGAGAACGCCGGCTTCAGGAGGCTCGAGCATGACAGGACAATGCGCGCCAGGGCTTAATGAGCAGTTGCGCTTCGAATCATCGCTGGCCCGCGAAAACAATTGGATCGATTCAAAGATGCGTTTGCGAGAAAAGGACCGGCAAAGCGCCCTTGCGAGCGAATAGCGGAAGCCATTGACGTGTTCTCAACCCGCGCACCTCCCGCGCCGGCCGCGAGTCGAGGTGATCCCATGCCCGCCGGGATCATTCTCGATTCGCGGCTATCGCCGAAAAGTTGCTTTGATCGTCCGCGACTTTAGGAAAACGGCAGTCGCCCGAAGGCGCCGTCCTGTTTCGGGACTTGACCCCCGCCCAACCCCGGCCGATCCTCCTGATGCACGATCGCGGCGCATCGGCGGGCGGCGCCCATCGCCGCCGACCTCCTTGCGTATCGACGATCGACAGCGGCAGGAGACGGTTCCATGCGGTTTCTCGCTCTCGTCGGCGCGCTCGCGATCATCGCCGCCATTGGCGCGGCGATCTATTTCTTCGGCGGCTTCTTCAATGTCGCCGAGAGCGAGGATAATCCGGCCATCGTCGACTGGGCGCTGGCGAGCGTGAGAGGGGCTTCCGTCGTCGCCCACGGGACCGAGACCCCGCCCGCTAATCTCGACGATGCCGAGACGGTCAAGGCCGGCGCTCGCGTTTACTCGACGATCGGCTGCGTCAATTGTCACGGCGGACCGCCGAACGCCAATTGGGCCAAATGGTCCGAAGGGCTGAAGCCGGTCCCCGCCGATCTCAAGGTCATGGCGAAAGACCGCACCGCCTCGCAACTGTTCTGGGCGATCAAGAACGGCATCAAGTTCACGGGCATGCCGAGCTTCGGTCTGGCCGGGGCGTCCGATCAGGACCTGTGGTCGATCGTCGCCTTCATCAAGAAGCTGCCGAGCGTGTCGGACGACGAATACAAGGCCTGGACGGCGGCTCCTTAGCTGGCGTCGTTACCCCAGCAGATCCTCGAGATGGGGAAGCAGCGGCGCGTCCGCCGGCGGCATCGGGTAGCCGCGCAGGTCCTTTGGCCTAACCCATTTCAGAGCCTGCCCATCGAGCGGCCGGACGAAGCCCTCCCAGCGGCGGCAGACGTAGAGCGGCATCAAGAGGTGGAAGTCGGGATACGCGTGGCTTGCGAAGGTCAGCGGAGCAAGGCAGTCCGCTTTGACCGTGATTCCGAGTTCCTCGTTGAGTTCGCGAATGAGCGCGTCCTCCGGCCCTTCGCCGGCGTCAATCTTCCCGCCGGGGAACTCCCACAAGCCTTCGAGCGCTTTGCCTTTGGGCCGTTGCGCCAACAGCACCCGTCCGTCGGCGTCGATCAGCGCCGCCGCGACGACGAGCACAAGTCTCACGAACGATAGTCGCCGTTGATCGCGACATATTCCTTCGTGAGATCGCAGGTCCAGACCGTCGCGTTGCCGCGGCCGATGCCGAGATCGGCGGTAATCTCGATCGAATCCCGCTTCATATAGGCGGATGTCGCGGCTTCGTCGTACACGGGATCGCGCAGGCCTTGGTGGGCGACCCGGATCTTGCCAAAGAAGATGTCGAGCTTGTCGCGCTCGGCCTTCTCGCCCGCCTTGCCGACCGCCATGACCACGCGGCCCCAATTGGCGTCTTCGCCCGCGCAGGCGGTCTTGACCAGGGGCGAATTGGCGATCGAGAGCGCGATGCGCTTGGCCGCCTTGCGGGTCGCCGCGCCTTCGACCTTGACGGTAATGAACTTGCGCGCGCCCTCGCCGTCGCGCACCACTTGTTGCGCGAGATTGCGCAGAAGCTTGTCGAGCGCGCGCTTAAACTCGGCGGCGCGCGGATCGGCGGCGTCCTCAATTCGTGATGCGTTCTTGGCTGCGCCCGTGGCGAACAGCATCAGCGTGTCGGAGGTCGAGGTGTCGCTGTCGACGGTGATCGCGTTGAACGAGCGCTCGACCGATTTCGAGAGCATCGCCTGCAAGGCCCCCGACGCGATGGCTGCGTCCGTGAACACGTAGGCCAGCATTGTCGCCATGTCGGGCGCGATCATGCCCGCGCCCTTGGCGATGCCGCTGATTATAACTTCGCCATCGCCGAGCTTGACCCGCGCGGTCGCGATCTTGGGATAGGTGTCGGTGGTCATGATCGCCTTGGCGGCGGCGAGGAGCCCGTCCGCGCGCGCGTCGGCGATGAGCGCGTCGATCACCCGCGTGATGCGCGTCGCGTCGAGTGGTTCCCCGATAACGCCGGTCGAGGCCATGAAGATTTCGTTTGGCGCTGCGCCGACTGCCTTCGCGGCGGCCTCGGCGACATGGGCGACCGCAGCTGCGCCGACGCCGCCGGTGAAGGCGTTGGCGTTGCCTGAATTGACGATCAGCGCACGCGCCTTACCGCCCTCGAGATGCGCGCGGCACCAATCGACCGGCGCCGAGGGGCACTTCGAGCGCGTGAACACGCCCGCAACCGCCGCCGGCCGATCGAACAACGCCATCATGACGTCCGTTCGCCCCGAATAGCGCACGCCTGCGGCGATTGTCGCAAAACGAACGCCGGCGATCGGCGGCAGTTCTGGGTAGGTCTTTGGCGCCAGCGGCGAGAGCGGGGCGGGAGCGGCCATGAGCGTTTCCGAGGCAAAGAGAGCGGGGGGTCCGCTCCACGCGAACCGAACCCTGAGGTCAGGGCGTCTTCGGCTTGTCGGGGGCGCCTGCGGGCGCCGCCTTGCTCGGGTCAACGGGAGCCTCAGTGGCCGGCGGCAGCGGCTTGCCGTCGGCGTCGAACAGCTCGATCTTGGCGGCGTTGTGAAGCTGGAGGATGGCGTCCTGCTCCGCCTTCTGGGAGACGTAGCGCGCGGCTTGGTCCTTGACCTGCTCGAAGGGCGGGAAGCTCTTGGTGCGCACGCCCTCGATCTTGATGATGTGCCAGCCGAACTGCGTCTTCACCGGGTCAGAAATCTCGCCTTCCTTGAGCTTGAAGGCGGCGTCGGAGAATTCCGGCACCATGCGGTCCTTGGTGAACCAGCCGAGATCGCCGCCGTTGCCGGACGGGTCCTTGGATAGCTCGGTCGCCACCTTAGCGAAATCCTCTCCGCCCTTGACTCGCGCCAGCGCCTTTTTGGCCTCCTCCTCGGTCGGCAGCAGAATGTGGCGGGCGTGGACCTCCTGCTGCGGTGGTTCAGCCTTGGCAGCGTCGTCATAGGCCTTCCGCTCTGCTTCCTCGGTTGTGGCGGCCTTGCCGACGGCGCCGAGCAACTGCTCCATCGCCAACTTCTCGTGATAGTAGGCCATCTTGCGCTCGAACTCGGGCGACGAGGTGAGCTTGTCGGCTTCGGCCTTCTTGGCCGCGAGCTTGAGGTCGATGAGATAGTCGAGCACGTACTTCTGCCGCGCCGCTCCCTCAAGCTTCTGCGGCAGGCCCGGGCCGATGTCGGTCATCGCGTCGCCGACGTCCTCATCCGTAATCGGCTGGCCATCGACTTTGGCCAGCACCTTCGGATCGGCCAGGGCCGGGCCCACGAAGGTCAAAGCTGCGCCGAGGCCGAGCGCGAACGCAGCGACGGCCGTGCGCGAGCGCCCGGTAAAGATGGTTGCCATGAGGGAACTCCTGTGGAGGCGAGCGGAGCGCTGTCGCCAGTGATTTCTGTCTACTTGGGGGCGGCTATAGAGGGAATCGGGCGATATTGCGAGGGATAAGGAGCGGACGGCCCTCCAAAAAAACCGCTGCGAAGGGTCTAAGGCGCCGCCTTCGAGATCGGTTTGGCCGCGGACGCCCTGCCCACCCGCGCAATGACATTGCTGTGCCCCGCGCTTACCGAATTCCACTTTTCCCTTGACAAGCCTCAATAAGGCTCTACATGCGCGTCATCCCGAAGTCGTTTCTGGGTCCCGGCGCCATCTCCGAGCGCATGGGACTTTTTGCGTTCTCTCGGGATTCTGGACAAGGGCCGGCCTCCACCGGACGTCGAGACAATTCCCGCGGCTCCCGACTTTGGTCGAGGCGTCGCCGAAATGGAGATGGGTGAATGGCTCGCATTGCAGGCGTTAATATTCCCACCAACAAGCGCGTGATCATCGCGCTTCAGTACATCCACGGCATCGGGCCGAAGAAGGCCGAAGAGATTGTCGAGAAGGTGCATATCCCGGCCGAGCGGCGGGTCTCCCAGCTCTCGGATGCCGAAGTTATGCAGATCCGCGAAACGATCGATCGCGACTACATGGTTGAAGGCGACCTTCGCCGCGAGGTTTCGATCAACATCAAGCGGCTGATGGATTTGGGCGCCTATCGGGGTCTGCGGCACCGCAAGCAGTTGCCGGTGCGCGGTCAGCGCACCCACACCAACGCCCGCACCCGCAAGGGCAAGGCGAAACCCATCGCCGGCAAGAAGAAGTGATTGCCGCATCGTTTCAACGAGTTCCCGGATTAGGACGCGCTCGCTGTAAAGCGTGATTGAAGGATAGTCCCAATGGCAAAAGATGCGACCCATGTCCGCCGTCGCGAGCGAAAGAATATCGTGTCGGGCGTCGCCCATGTGAATTCGACGTTCAACAACACGATGATCACCATCACCGACGCGCAGGGCAACACGATCTCGTGGTCCTCCGCCGGCACCATGGGGTTCAAGGGCTCGCGCAAGTCGACGCCGTTCGCTGCCCAGATGGCGGCGGAGGACGCCGTGAAGAAAGCCTCTGAACATGGCATGCGGACGCTTGAGGTCGAGGTTTCGGGTCCGGGTTCGGGCCGCGAGTCGGCGTTGCGCGCAATTCAGGCAGCGGGCTTCAACGTCACCTCAATTCGCGATGTCACGCCGATTCCGCACAACGGCTGCCGTCCACGCAAGCGTCGTCGCGTCTAGACGTGTTTCGCGCGCCAACCGGTTTCAAGGCGCGCTTTGCGGTTAGGAGCGTCGTCGACCAACGCTCGATTTAGTCCGCTTACAGTCGAGAGAGAAGGCTAAGCCCCGTGATCCAGAAGAACTGGCAAGAACTCATCAAGCCGAAGAAGCTCGATATCGTTCTGAGCGAGGCCTCGCGTAAGGTCGCGACGGTCGTCGCCGAACCGCTCGAGCGCGGTTTCGGTCAGACGCTCGGCAATTCGCTGCGCCGGGTGCTGCTGTCGTCGCTGCAGGGTGCGGCGATCACCTCGATTCATATCGACGGCGTGCTGCACGAATTCTCGTCCATCCCGGGCGTGCGCGAGGATGTCGTCGACATCGTGCTCAACGTCAAGGATATCGCGGTCAAGATGCAGGGCGATGGCGTCAAGCGCCTCGTGCTCAAGCGCCGCGGCCCCGGAGCGGTCACCGCCGGCGACATCCAAACGACCGGCGACATCCAGATCCTCAACCCGAACCTCGTCATCTGCACGCTCGACGAGGGGGCGGACTTGCGTATCGAATTCACGGTGATGGCCGGCAAGGGCTACGTGCCGGCCGACCGCAATCGGGCGGAAGATGCGCCGATCGGGCTCTTGCCGATCGACAGCATGTTCTCGCCGGTGAAGAAGGTCTCTTACCGGGTCGAGGCCACCCGCGAGGGTCAGGACCTCGACAAGGACAAGCTGACGATGACGATCGAGACCAACGGCGCGATGTCGCCTGAGGACGCGCTCGCCTACGCCGCCCGCATCCTGCAGGACCAACTCGCCGTGTTCGTCAACTTCGAGGAGCCGCGCCGCGAGGAGGCCCAGCACGCGATCCCCGAGCTTGCCTTCAATCCGGCGCTGCTCAAGAAGGTCGACGAGCTCGAGCTTTCCGTCCGCTCCGCCAACTGCCTCAAGAACGACAACATCACCTACATCGGCGATCTCATCCAGAAGACCGAAGGCGAGATGCTGCGGACGCCGAATTTCGGCCGCAAGTCGCTCAACGAGATCAAGGAAGTGCTGGCGCAGATGGGCCTTCACCTCGGCATGGAGGTGACAGGCTGGCCGCCGGAGAACATCGAGGATCTCGCCAAGCGGTTCGAGGAGCACTACTGAACTTCCTTCTCCCTCTGGGAGAAGGTGGCCCGAAGGGCCGGATGAGGGCCCGGCGTATATTGCCCTCACCCCAACCCTCTCCCGAAGGGAGAGGGGGATAAAGAGCGGCCGTTCCTTGGCACGGCGGCCGCAGACCCGAATAGGAGACCAGCCAAATGTATCACGGACACGCCAAACGGCGCTTCAGTCGCACCGCCGAGCATCGCCAGGCGATGTTCGCCAACATGGCTCAGGCGCTCATCAAGCACGAGCAGATCACGACCACCTTGCCGAAGGCGAAGGACCTTCGCCCGGTCGTCGAGAAGCTGGTGACGCTCTGCAAGCGCGGCGACTTGCACGCGCGGCGGCTCGCGATCTCGCGCTTGCGCGACGCCGATCTGGTCAAGAAGCTGATCGACGTGTTGGGTCCACGCTACAAGGATCGCAACGGCGGATATACGCGGATCATGAAGGCGGGATTCCGTCCCGGCGACAACGCCGCCATGGCGGTGATCGAATTCGTGGATCGCGACGTCGAGGCGAAGGGCAAGGATTCCGGCCCGGTCCAGGCCGCGAACGAGGGCTGACCGGCTTCTGATGCTCGCGGGCGAATTGCTGCTCGCGGCCGGCGCGAGCGCTATGACGTCCGCCTAAAGCCGGATCGCCCCGAGCCGCGCCCCTTGCGCCACTGCCTCGGCCCGTCCCTGCGCGTCGAGTTTGTCGAGCAGCGAGGCGATGTGAAACTTGACCGTGTGGACCGAAATCGCCAGGCGTCGCGCGATCGCCTTGTTCGACGCCCCTTCGGCGATGAGCGCCAGCACGTCGAGTTCGCGCGGCGTTAAAGCAACGTCGGGCCCAGGCTCAGGCTCACCGGGGATGACAAGCGCCGCGTCGGCGGGCTCGCCGGGCGCCGCGAGTTTGAGCCCGGGAACATCGGCCAGAAGCGCCGTCAGCCGATCGGCAAGCTCGGGCGCGCCGATTTCGACCGCGACCACCACGACGGGCAGCTCGCCGGTCATTGGCTCTCCGGCCGTTCGCCGATCGTTAGCGTCGCCTCAATCGGCTCGCCCGCCCGGCGCAACGTTAGCCTGACGCTCGCGCCGACGCTGTCAGGTCCCAACGCGCGCACGAGCTGATGGACGCCACGGATCGGCTCGCCGTTCCAGGCGACGATAATGTCACCCTGTCGGACGCCAGCCGCGGCGCCCGGCCCCTTGGCGTCGACGCTGGTCGCCATCGCCCCCGCGCCGCCGGTGTCGAGCTTGACCGGCTGCAGGCCAAGGCCGAGATAGCCGCGCGCGATCCTGCCCTTTGTCATGAGCACGTCGGCGACGCGGTCGACCGTCACCATCGGAATGACCAGCGTGCGGCGCCGTGGGCCAAAAACGACCATGCCCAAGGCTTGGCATGAAGCGTCGAGCGCCAGGCCGCCTTCGCTCGAGGGAGCGAGCGCAGCGTCGAGTTCGATGCGCGCGTCGATGACGCCGCCACGCAGGCTTCGCCACTGCGGACCGACGAACGACACGACGCCCAGCGCCGCGTTCGCCGCGCCTTCGCGCGCGCCGTTGACGACGGCCAGCGCCCCGGCGGCCGGCGCTGCGGCCGCAGGCGGAGCGTTTGGCAGATCGGTCCGC
The DNA here is from genome assembly GCA_963743265.1 of uncultured Alphaproteobacteria bacterium. Classification (GTDB taxonomy): domain Bacteria; phylum Pseudomonadota; class Alphaproteobacteria; order Rhizobiales; family Beijerinckiaceae; genus Roseiarcus. The sequence continues at coordinate 90,112 of CAVUPE010000013.1, forward strand.
TCGACCCGCAGGAGGGCGACGTCGGTCGACGGATCACGGCCGACGACGCGAGCGGGACTCGAGACGCCGTCATGGGCAACAATCGAGAAATCGCCCTCGTCGGCAAGCGCGTCCTCCGCGGCCACGATGAGCCCCGGCCGCCAGACGAAGCCGCTCGATTGCGCGCGGCCGGATTGGATGGAAACTAGGCTCGGCGCGACGTCACGGATGAAACCGGCGAGCTCGGTCGACAAGGCGAACAAGAGGGAAGAGGCGGATTTGCCGGGCATTGGGATGCTCCTTCTGCCGCGTAACATGCCTCTCGATGAGGGCCATGCCTACCTCGCCAGATGGTCAGGTCGAGTTTCCGTTCATGCGCGCGTCGCCGATGCTTTGCAGCGCGCCTGCAGCCCGCCTATATGGGCGGCCGTAGGAAAGATCGGAGGTTCGGTTTGATACGCTTGGCGCTCGTTTTCGCTTTCGCCCTCGTATGGGGAGCCGCGTTCGCCGAGACGGCGCCGAAAGTCCCGCCGCAGAATCCAGGCCAGGTGCGCCTCTCCTTCGCGCCGGTGGTGAAGAAGGTCACGCCCGCGGTCGTCAACGTCTACGCCTCGCGGGTCGAGACGGCGGCGCGCAATCCGCTGTTCGACGATCCGATTTTCCGGCGGTTCTTCGGCGGCGGCGGGACGAGTCCAGAGTGTCGAAAGCGCTTGGATCGGGAGTGATCGTCGACCCGACGGGTCTCGTCGTCACCAATTACCACGTCATCGAAAACACGACCCAGGTGAAGGTCGCGCTCTCGGACAGGCGCGAGTTCGAGGCCGAAATTGTGCTTGCGCGATCCGCGCACCGACCTCGCCGTGCTTCGGCTGAAGGGCGGCAGAGATTTTCCGGTGCTCGAACTTGGCGATTCGGACGCGCTCGAAGTCGGCGATTTCGTCATCGCCGTGGGCGATCCGTTCGGCGTCGGGCAAACGGTGACCCAAGGCATCGTTTCGGCGCTCGCGCGTACGCAGGTCGGGATCAGCGACTACGGCTTCTTCATCCAAACGGACGCCGCCATCAATCCCGGCAATTCGGGCGGCGCTCTGGTCGATCTCGACGGCAAGCTGGTCGGCATCAATTCCGCGATCTACTCCCGCTCCGGCGGCAGCATCGGGATCGGTTTCGCGATTCCCGTCAATATGGTGAAAAGTGTGGTCGCCGCGGCGCTCCATGGCGGCGCAAGCGTTAAACGGCCGTGGCTCGGCGCCACGCTGCAGAGTTTGACCAAGGATATCGCCGACAATCTTGGCATTGATCGCGTGACAGGCGCGCTGGTCGTGACAGTCGCTTCCGGTTGGTCCCGCGGCCGAGGCGGGTCTCAAGCGCGGCGACCTCATCACCGCGGTCGACGACCAGAGCGTCGATGACGCCGAGGGCGTCGGTTTTCGGCTCGCAGTCAAGCCCCTCGGCGGCTCGGCCCGGCTATCGATCCTGCGGAGCGGGCGCCCGCTGACGCTGCCGCTCAAACTTGCCGCCGCGCCGGAAATCCCGCCTCGCGATGCGTTGACCATCCGCAGCCGCTCGCCGTTCGAGGGGGCGGAGGTCATGAACATGTCGCCTGCGGTCGCCGAGGAACTGTCGCTCGAAGGCGCTTCTCAGGGGGTCGTGGTTGCGGCGGTCGGCGACAATTCGACCGCAGCGCAAGTCGGCGTGCAAAAGGGAGACGTCGTCGTCTCGGTCAACGGCCAGAAGATCGCGACGACGCGCGATCTGGAGAAAGCCTGCGCGGAGCGCGCGCGGCTTATGGGACCTGACCATCCAGCGCGGCGGGGAGACAATCCGCAGCCAGCTCGGCGGCTAGCGCATCCCGCATTGAGACGCAATCGCAGGTCCCAGGACCGAGCCTCCCTAGCGTGATGGCGGTAGCGCGATTAGTCCCACTTTCCGTGCGCCCACATCCATTGTTCGGGCGCTTCGCGGATGAAAGCTTCGTACTGGCGCTGCAGCGCTTGCGTCGCAACGAGGGCGTCCGCCGCGCTGTTGTTCGTCTGGGGCATTGAAATGGGCGCGATACGAATGCTGAAGCGCGAGCCCGGCCGGCGGAACGCGGCGCCGGCGTAAAGCGGCACACCCGTCGTGCGGGCGAGGAGCGCGGGGAAGACGGTTGAGCGCGCGGGCCGTCCGAAGAAGGGCACAGACGGTCCGTTGTCGTCTCTGAGGTCGGCAAGAAAGCACGGGGAGGCGCCATCCTTGATGGCGCGCAGGAGGACACGCGCGGCCATTGGGGTCTTGGGCGTCAGACCCGCCTTGTAGAGCGGCTCGCGCAGGCGCCGCATCAGGGTTTCGACATGGGGATTGGATATTCGCTGATAAACGCCAATGAGCGAAACCCCGAGCCGCTGGCCGCCGTGCGCCAGAATTTCCCAGTTCCCCAGGTGAAGACCACAAACGATGAAGGGCTTTGCGCCGCTCGCCGCCTCGTCGAAACCTTCCGGCGGCTCGAAGACGATGCGATCGCTCTTCGTCAGCGCCTGGATGTGGAGGCTCTCGGCGAAGGTTCGCCCGAGATTCTCCCACATCGCGGCGGCGATCGCCTTACGTTCAGCCGGTGATTTTTCGGGGTACGCGAGTTCGAGATTCGCAAGCGCGCGCTTTTGTCGACCAAGGCGCGGTGCGATGAGGCGCCAGATTTTCCCGGAGAGCCATGAAGCCGCCTGCAGCGGGCATGGCGCGCGCAAGGACGATCGCCAGCCAGAGCGTGGCAAATTCCAGGCGGAGACGCAATCCTTTTAGGAACTTCATGAGACGACCGACGACCTCGGAAGGACGGCGACTCCGGCCCCACGGGTTCATTTCATATTGTGTTCCCTGGTTTTTCGCAACCGCGAGCACGTTTCGCCGTTCCCTCGCGAGTCGATTGAGCGCCCTTCCGGCGATGTCCACGAGCGCTGCTAGCCCCGCAAGCCGAACTCAGCTGGCCTCGAACTTACGCCGCCTCGCTGGCCAGTGCGCTCAACCTCGGTGTGCGCGAGGCGGTGCTTGATGGACTGCCAAAGGCCGCGCATTTCGTGGGCGGCTGCGCCGTACGGGTTGAGCTCGGTCACGCCCCAGCCATGGCGCGCCGCTTCCTGGTAGTCGAGCCGCGCAAGGATGAGCGGGGAGATCAGGCCGCCCATTTCCTCAAGCGCCTCGACGCCGTCCTGGACACGGGCGGTTTGCTCGGCGGGGGGACATTGGTTGAGCACGAACACGAACTTGGCCCCGATCTCCTCGAGCGCCGCGCGCGTTCGGGCGCTGGCCCGCAAGTCGAACATGCTTGGGCGGGAAGGAACGATGTTGAGATCGGCGACTCGCATCGCGGCCGAGGACGCCGCGCCTTCCGCGCCGGGAGTGTCGAGGATCGCAAGCGTCACGCCCTTGCGCTCTAAGGGAGGCGAGCAGGGCCGGCAGGCGCGCCGCTCCCGAGGCGATGACGTCGATATCGCGGGCGGCGCGCGTCTTGGCCCAATGCGCGAGCGAGCCTTGCGGATCCATGTCGATGACGCAGACTTGCTCTTTCATTTCACGCGCCGCCACGGCCAGCGACGAGGCAATCGTGCTCTTTCCCGAACCGCCTTTTTGACTTACCAACGCGATCGTTCGCATTACTTCCGCGCTCAAGGGACACTCGACCCGCGCCCCGTACGGGCGCAGGGCAGGAATTAAGGAATGTTGAACGAGTTGAGCGGAAAGGAGTTAACAAGGGGTTTCGCTAAGAGGCGTCGTTCGGGATTTTGCCGCGGATCATTCAGCCGCGCGGCGCCACTCCAACCGCGGTCAGTCGTCGTCGAGGGGAACCACGCCCTTGAACCCGCCGTCCGCCGCGAGCGTGATCTTCTCGATGCGCATTTCGGCGTTCTTGAGCAGTTCGTCGCAGCGCTTTTTCAGCGCTTCGCCCCGCTCGTAAAGCCGGATCGATTCGTCCAGCGCGACCGCGCCTTTTTCGAGTTGATCGACGATCTGTTCGAGTTCCGCGAGCGCCGCTTCGAACGGCAGTGTCGCGATGTCGGGCCTTGCCTCGGTCACGTCACCACTTTCCGACCGCTGAGATGTCTCTTCAATCGGGCAAAGCCGAAACGGAGTAAAGGGTCTTCAACGTGTCGCTTGGCTGCATCGCGTTTCCGAACGTGTGCGCGAACACGACCGCGATCTCGCCCGAGCGGTAGATGTGGCTCAGCGCCCGATCGACCGCGAGCCGGAAATCCTCGTCGCCATGCGGGAGCGCCAGCGCATAGGGCTCGAGCGAGAAATAATTGTCGGCGAGACGCAGCTTGCTGGGGTCGCTGCTCTTGGAGGCTAGATAGGAAAGGATCGCGCGATCGGCGAAATAGGCGACGATCTCTCCCTTGTCGAGCATGGCGAGCCCGTCGAGGTGCGTCTTCGCGGGCATGACCTCCGCCGCGATATTGGCGCTCGCCAGGGTGTCGCGCAGGCTCTTCTCGGTCGTCGTTCCGGCCAGAACGCCAATCTTCTTGCCCGAGAGGGCGCCGAAGTCGGCGGGGCCGTCGCCGCTGACGAGCAGGCTCGCCCCGTCGATGAAAGTCGTGATCGAGAAGTCGACGTGCTCGCGGCGGGAAAGGGTTTCCGACGTCGGCTCGCAGAGGAGATCGGCCTTGCCGTTTTCGATCGCATCGAAGCGGTTGGCGGCAGTCACCAGCGCATAATCGACCTTGAGATCGCTGATATTGAGCTGCTCGCCGATATGCTTGGCGACCGAGCGGCAGAGATCGATCATGAAGCCGGCAGGCAGGCCGGTCGAGTTCGGTAAAGGAGAACGGCGG
>CAVUPE010000014.1:0-204227 GCA_963743265.1 uncultured Alphaproteobacteria bacterium
GCCCACCTTTAAAAATGGAACACCGCCGCGGCAGCTTAGATCAATTTCCGCAGCCCGCATATACCCCGCACCTCGCGAGTGCGTCCCTCAGCCTATAAAAAGCGCAGTTCGATCAGGGCGTCGAGCGAGCAATCGCGCAATCGTGATCCTGGAGGTCCTCGGCGTGGCCGCCGCCTTCCAAAGAGAACTGGTCGGCCAGCAGGACGAAGCCGGGCTTCCCGTCGAAGGTCGCGCCCACCGCGGCAAGGCTGTAGGCGCCCATATGCGCTCGTGCGCCCTCGAGGCCGTCGGCGAGAAGCTTGAGGGGAGCGACGTCGACGAGATCGGCCGAGTCGACCCGGCGGGCGAAATAGACGCCGGCCCTGGAGCGGAACCGTCATCGCGCGCCATTGGCTGTCGAATGCGGAAGCGTAGCCGGCTAGGGCCTTGATGACTGGAATGGCCACGCAATCGACGTGAACATGCAATTGCTCCTGCGTTCGCGCCCATTTCGAATTGATCGCCAGTCCGACGGCTTCCCGCGGCAACATCCGGTGAAGACGCTCCTCGACCAGGGTCTTGGCGCTCCACGCGACGGCGAAGACGGGCGGCGCGTTGGGGGCGAGCATTTGCGGGTCTTCGATGCCGGTGATGCGCCGGGTCGGAATGGCGAGCATCTGGGAGACGCCGACCAGATCCTTCAGAATCGCCACGCCTTGCTCGACGCCGCCATCGAGGTCGACGCGTTCGCAGGGCTTCGGACCCAAACCCGCTTCCATGTGCGGCACGCACTCGCCATGCACGATCCGCCACAGAGCGTTCGGATCGGCGCGGGCTGGAGAGGCGAATGCCGACACGCAAGCGGCGACGGCGAGATTGAAGACGACGAGCATTCGTCGCCAGGGACCTTCGCCAGGCCTTTGTCTTGTCCACCCCCACGCAGGCGCTGCGCAAATCGGCCCCCTCAGGCTGCGAGCGTCCCAGTTTCCAAAGCTAAATGTGGATCGCCCGCTTCGCCACCGCCATCGCCGCCTCCTTGACCGCTTCCGACATCGTCGGATGCGCGTGGCAGGTGCGAGCGAGGTCTTCCGAGGAGCCGCCGAACTCCATCAGAACCACGATCTCGTGGATCATCTCGCCCGCGCCAAACCCCACGATATGCCCTCCGAGCACGCGATCGGTGGCGGCGTCGGCGAGGATTTTGACGAAACCGTCGGTGTGACGCATCGCCCGCGCGCGTCCATTGGCGGTGAACGGGAATTTGCCGACCGCGTAGGCGACGCCCTCGGCCTTCAGCTCTTCCTCGCTCTTGCCGACCGAGGCGACTTCGGGGCTCGTATAGACGACGTTCGGAATGGCGCCGTAATTGACGTGGCCGGCCTGCCCCGCCAGCAGTTCGGCGACCGCCACGCCCTCCTCCTCCGCCTTATGGGCGAGCATCGGCCCGCGGATCACATCGCCGATGGCGTAGATTCCCGGAACGTTGGTTGCGAAGTGAGCGTCGACGACGACCTGGCCGCGCTCTGTCTTGACGCCGAGCGCCTCCAACCCCAGGCCCTCCGTGAACGGGCGTCGTCCGACGGAGACAAGCACCGACATCGGCGTCGAGCGTCTTGGCTTCGCCGCCCGCCGCAGGCTCGATCGTCGCCTTGACCCCTGCCCCGGTCGTCTCGACTTTCGACAGCTTGTGGCCGAGATGAAAGGCAAAGCCCTGCTTCTCCAGCGTGCGCTGCATAAACTTGGACACTTCGCCGTCCATTCCCGTCAGGACATGGTCTAGAAATTCCACCACCACGACCTCGGAGCCCAATCGCCGCCAGACCGAGCCGAGCTCGAGGCCTATGACGCCCGCCCCGACAACAATCAGCTTCTTCGGCGGAGAGGCCAGGCTCAACGCGCCGGTCGAGGACACGATCGTCTTTTCGTCGATCTGCACGCCCGGCAGCCGGGCGACATCTGAACCGGTCGCGATCACGATCGCTTTGGTTTCGAGCGTGCTCTCCTTGCCGTCGGCGCCCTTGACGGTCACGCGCCCAGGCGCGGCAATCCGGCCCTCTCCGCTCACCCAGTCGATCTTGTTCTTCTTGAACAGATAGGCGACGCCATTGACGTTGGCGGCGACGGTGACGTCCTTGTGCTTCATCATCGCCGGGAGATCGAGCGTCGGCGGAGAGACGACGACGCCGAGGGGCGCAAGACCATGCGCCGCCTCGTCGAACATCTCGGACGCGTACAGAAGCGCCTTGGACGGAATGCAGCCAATGTTGAGGCAGGTCCCGCCGAGCGTCTTCATCTTCTCGACCACGGCGACCTTCATGCCGAGCTGCGCCGCGCGGATTGCGCAAACATACCCCCCGGGGCCGGAGCCGATCACCACCAGGTCGTAATTCATCGCCAATCTCTTTCGCTGGGCGCGCTGATGGGACTCGCGCTGGCGCGAGCTACCATCCGATCAAGTGCGACAGCATCATCACGAGACCAATAATCGAAATCGCCCATACCGCCGTGCGCGCGTAGACGACGCCGAACAGGTAAATCGGGATATAGACGATGCGCGCCAGAATCCAGATCGTCGCGCCGAGCGCGCCGGAGCCACCCGTCCGCTGGGTGACAATGAGCGCAAGCGCCACAGCGACGAATGGCGTGAGGTTTTCGACGTAGTTCGCCAGCGCCCGCGTGGCTCGCCCGAACAGCAAGCCGCTCGCAGCGGCTGGCTTGTCGCGCGAGGTGAATAGATAGCCGAAGGGCAGCTCCACGTTGCCGACGGTCGCTTGAACAAGCACATGGACGAGCCACAGCGCCACGCTTAATTCGAGACACGTCAATTCGCTCATGAGTCTTTCCCGAACGGCTACGCGAGGCCTTGCGGCGTCAGAGGTCCAGCACGAGCCGCGCCGGGTCCTCGAGCGCCTCCTTGACGCGAACAAGGAAGGTCACGGCCTCACGACCGTCAACGATGCGATGGTCGTAGCTTAACGCCAGATACATCATCGGCCGTATTTCGACCTTGCCGCCGACGGCGATCGGCCGATCCTGAATCTTGTGCATGCCCAGAATGCCCGACTGCGGCGCATTGAGAATGGGCGTCGACATCAGCGAGCCGTAAATGCCGCCGTTGGTGATGGTGAAGGTTCCGCCCTGCAGTTCCTCGAGCGTGAGCTGGCCGTCGCGGGCGCGCTTGCCCATGGCCGCGATCGCCTTCTCGACCTCGGCGAGTGACAACTTGTCGGCGTCCCGCACCACCGGGACGATGAGACCCTTGTCTGTGCCCACGGCGATGCCGAGGTGATAGTAGTTCTTGTAGACAAGGTCGGCGCCGTCGATTTCGCCATTGACCGCCGGGACCTCCCTGAGCGCCTGAACGCAAGCTTTAACGAAGAAGCCCATGAAGCCGAGCTTGGCGCCATGCTTTTTTTCGAAGGCGTCCTTATAGCGAGCGCGCAGCGCCATCACTTCGCTCATGTCGACCTCGTTGAAGGTCGTCAGCATCGCTGCGGTATTTTGCGCGTCCTTGAGGCGGCGGGCGATGGTCTGCCGGAGCTTGGTCATGCGCACCCGCTCCTCGCGGGCGCCGTCATCGGGGGTAGTCGTGCGGGCCGCGGGCACGGGAGCCGGGGCGGGAATGGGCGCAGGTTGCAAGAGCGCCGGCGCCACGATCGGCGAGGGCGCGCGAGCCGCGGCCACGGCGGCGATCACGTCGCCCTTCAGCACCTGGCCGCGCTTGCCGCTGCCGGCGACCGAGGCGAGATCGATCTTGTCCTCGGCAGCCATCTTGGCCGCGGCCGGAGCCGGCGGCATCGCAGTTGCGGCGGCGGGCGCGGGCGCCGCCTTGGCCGCCGGAGCTTGAGCCGCCGCCCCGACTGGCGCTGCCGCGCCACCCGAAAGCTGGCCGAGCAGCGCGCCGACCGCGACCGTCTGACCGGTCTCGACGGCTGATCTCGCTAAGGACGCCTGTGCTCGGCGCGTTGACCTCGAGCGTCACTTTGTCGGTCTCGAGCTCGACCAGCGGCTCGTCGACGCTCACTGGTTCGCCGGCCTTCTTGAACCATTTGCCGACAGTCGCTTCGGTGATCGACTCACCGAGCGTCGGGACACGGATGTCAATCGCCATATCAGTCGCGCCGCGAGGCGCCCTTCTCTGTCATTAGGGAGATACGGAAGTGATTGGCGCGAGTGGCTGGCTGGGCCGTGCGGCTATCCCCATCATGCGGTTGTTTTCGTATGCGAAGCCTCGTCCAGCGACGATGACTGGATCGGCCGCCAGCATCGACTCGAGCGCCGCCTCGGACGCCGCTTCGATGATCGCGACGCCGTAGCCGCCGGCGGGATCCGCGACCGGGCCCATGGCGATCACCACGCCCGTCTCGAACTCGGGGCGTCCAATACTCGCGGTGGGCGCGCATGAGCTCCGCTTCGTCTGATGTCATGTCCGCGACGAACGTTGTTCGCGGCGGCCTCAGCTTGCAGAAGTAGTGGGGCATGTCGAACTGACTTCGCTCAGGCCAGGCATTCGTCGAGGAAGGCCTTGAGTTGGGCGAGATGTTTCGACATGAGCCCGGTCGCGGTCGCCGCGGACGCCGGGCGCCCTGCATAGCGAGCGCGCTTGGACTTGCCGCCGAGCTGGCCCGCCGCCCACTCAAGGTAGGGCTCGACGAAGCTCCAGGCGCCCATGTTCTTGGGCTCCTCCTGACACCAGACGAGTTCCGCGTCCTTGAAGCGAGAAAGCTCCCTCAGCAGCGCCTTGGCAGGGAACGGATAGAGCTGCTCAACGCGCAACAGGTATACGTCATCGACGCCGCGCTTTTCGCGCTCGTCGTACAGGTCGTAGTAGACCTTACCCGAGCAGATGACGACGCGGCGGATCTTTTCGTCCTTGGCGAGGGTGGTCTTCTCGCCCTTGTGCGTCTCCGCATGATCCCATAGCAGCCGGTGGAAACTGGTGTCCGAGCCGAAGGCCGCGAGGTTCGACACCGCGCGCTTATTGCGCAGCATCGACTTTGGCGTCATCAGAATGAGCGGCTTTCGGAACTCACGCTTGAGCTGGCGGCGCAGCACATGGAAAAAATTCGCAGGCGTCGTGCAATTGACGACCTGCATGTTGTCCTCGGCGCACAGCTGCAGATAGCGCTCGAGGCGGGCGGAGGAATGTTCCGGCCCTTGGCCCTCGTAGCCGTGCGGCAGCAAGCAGACGAGGCCCGACATCCGCAGCCATTTCTTCTCACCCGCCGAGATGAACTGGTCGAACACCACTTGCGCGCCGTTGGCGAAGTCGCCGAATTGCGCCTCCCATAGAACGAGCGCGTTCGGCTCGGCGAGCGAATAGCCGTACTCGAACCCGAGCACCGCCTCTTCTGACAGCATCGAATTGATGACTTCGTAACGCGCCTGCCCGTCGCGAACATGATTCAACGGGACGTAGCGGGCCTCCGTTTGCTGATCGATCAGCACCGAATGGCGCTGCGAGAACGTGCCGCGCTCGCTGTCCTGCCCCGACAGGCGAACCGGAAAGCCCTCGTCCAACAACGTGCCAAAGGCGAGCGCCTCGGCGGTCGACCAGTCGATCCCCTCGCCGCTTCGGATCGCCGCGCGGCGGTTCTCAAGGAAGCGGAGAATGGTTTTATGAACATTGAAGCCTTCGGGCGCCGCCGTAACGCGCTCGCCGATCTGCTGCAGCCGATCGAGATCGACGCCGGTCTTGCCGCGGCGATCGTCGTCAGCGATGTCCCGCGCCGCTTTGACGCCCGCCCAACGGCCGTCGAGCCAATCGGCCTTGTTGGCCGAATAGGACTGGCCGGCCTCGAATTCCGCCTCCAGCCGTTGACGCCAGTCCGAGCGCATCTTGTCGACCTCGCCCTGGGTGACGACGCCCTCGGCGATGAGCTTGTTGGCGTAGATCTGCAGCGTCGTCGGGTGCGAGCGGATGAGCCGGTACATGATCGGCTGCGTAAAGGAGGGTTCGTCGCCCTCGTTGTGTCCGAACCGCCGATAGCAGAACATATCGATGACCACCGGCTTGTGGAACTTCTGCCGGTATTCGGTCGCCACCTTGGCGCAGAAGACAACCGCCTCAGGATCATCGCCGTTGACGTGGAAGATCGGCGCCTCGACGAGCTTCGCGACGTCGGAAGGATAGGGCGAGGAGCGCGAATAGCGTGGATAGGTAGTGAAGCCGATCTGGTTGTTGACGATAAAGTGCAGCGAGCCGCCGGTCCTGTGGCCGCGTAGGCCTGAGAGACCGAAGCATTCGGCCACCACGCCTTGTCCGGCGAAAGCGGCGTCACCGTGGATCAGAAGCGGCAGCGCCTTCGTGCGCTCGATGACATCGTTAAGCTGATCCTGCTTGGCGCGAACCTTGCCGAGCACGACGGGATCGACGATCTCGAGATGCGACGGATTGGCGGTCAGCGAGAGATGAACGCTGTTGCCGTCGAATTCGCGGTCAGACGACGCGCCGAGGTGATATTTGACGTCGCCCGAGCCGTCGAGTTGATCGGGCGAATCCGAGCCGCCCTTAAACTCGTGGAAGATGACGCGATGCGGCTTGCCCATAACCTGGCTCAGCACATTGAGCCTGCCGCGATGGGCCATGCCGAGAGCGATGTCTTTCAACCCAAGCTGGCCGCCGCGTTTGATGATCTGCTCGAGCGCCGGTATCATCGCCTCCGCGCCGTCGAGGCCGAAGCGCTTGGCGCCAGGATATTTGACGTCGAAGAAATTCTCGAAACCCTCGGCCTCGGCGAGCTTGCCGAGGATCGCGCGCTTGCCTTCCCTGGTGAACTGGATTTCCTTGTCGGGCCCCTCGACGCGCTCCTGAATCCAGGCCTTTTCCGCTGGATCGGAAATATGGACGAATTCGAAGCCGATCGTCGCCGCAATAGGTCCGCCGCAGGATCGCGAGCATTTCGCGCACGGTCGCATATTCGAGCCCGAGCACATGGTCGATAAAGATCTTGCGGTCGTAATCGGAGTCTTGAAATCCGTAGGTCGAGGGATGGAGTTCCTCGTGGTCCCTTTGCGGCTCGAGACCGAGCGGGTCGAGATTGGCGTACAGATGGCCTCGCATGCGATAAGCGCGGATCATCATCAGCGCGCGCACCGAATCGCGGCTGGCGCGGCGAATCTCGTCCTCGCTGGGCGCCGCTTTTGGCCCGACTTCCGAGGCCTTGGCGCGCAACTTGTCAGCGACCGCCTTTTCCGTCGCCGGCCAATCGCCGTCGAGCGCGCTGATAAGATCGCCCTTTGGCGTCGCCGGCCAATCGGACTTGCGCCATGACGCTCCACCCGCAGTCTTGACTACGCTCACGGGATCATCGCCGAGGGCGTCAAAGAATTCGCGCCAGTCGGGTTCGACCGAGAGCGGGTCCTTCTCGTATTTCGCCTGCAAGGCTTCGATGTAGGCGCCGTTCGCCCCGTACAGAAACGAGGTTTGCAAAAGCGCTTGATTGACGTCCTGACGAGCCACCGAGCGGGACCCCCTTATTTGCCGTGCAACAGATCGACCAATGTTTTACCTAGACGGGCGGGAGAGGGCGAGACCCGGACGCCGGCCGACTCCATTGCCGCGATCTTGTCCTCCGCGCCTCCCTTGCCCCCGGCGATGATCGCGCCTGCGTGGCCCATGCGACGCCCGGCGGGGGCGGTGCGGCCAGCAATGAAGCCGACGACCGGTTTGGTGCGACCGCGCTTGGCTTCATCCGTCAGAAACTCGGCCGCGTCCTCTTCCGCCTGGCCGCCGATTTCCCCGATCATCACAATCGACTGGGTCTTGGGATCGGCCATAAACATGGCGAGCACATCGACGAATTCCAAGCCCTTGATCGGGTCGCCGCCGATCCCTACCGCCGTCGTCTGACCGAGCCCTTCGCGCGTCGTCTGAAACACCGCTTCGTAGGTCAGCGTGCCCGAACGCGAGACGACGCCAACGCTGCCACGGGTAAAGATGTTGCCCGGCATGATGCCGATCTTGCATTCGCCAGCCGTCATGACGCCGGGGCAATTGGGGCCGATCAGGGTCGACTTCGAGCCCTGCAGCGCCCGCTTGACCCGCGCCATGTCGAGAACCGGAATGCCCTCAGTGATGCAGACGATGAGCGGGGTCTCGGCGTCGATCGCCTCGCAGATCGCGTCCGCCGCGCCCGCCGGCGGCACATAGATCACGCTGGCGTCGGCGCCGGTTTTTTCCCGCGCTTCCGCAACTGTGTCGAAGACCGGCAGCCCGAGATGGATCGAGCCCCCCTTGCTCGGCGAGACGCCGCCAACGAGCTTGGTGCCATAGGCGATCGCCTGCTCGGAATGGAACGTGCCGTTCTTGCCGGTGAAGCCTTGGGTGATGACCTTTGTGTCGGCGTTGACGAGGATGGACATGAGAGCTTTCGGCCAGTGACGGTTCAGTTCGATCGAAACGGATTTTCGCAACGCAAGCACAGAGTATATGTGTACACCTGTTCCGCTTTCCACCAATTTATCCAGGCCGAAGCGTCCGATCCGACACGAACTCTAAAGCCGGTCGAGTTGACGCACTGTCAACGCGCTTGTCGCGTCGCCAGTATTGAGCGTCGTGCTCGGCTCGAACATCAAAACGACAGGCTCCGGGGAAAGCGAGCGGGGCCGGTGTTCGACCCCACGCGGAACGACGATAAAATCACCTTCGCCCATTTCCGAGACGCCATCGCGAAAGTCGATCGCAATGCGTCCGCGCAGCACCAAGAAGGCCTCATCCTCAAGTTCGTGCGCGTGCCAGTCGAACTCGGCGCCGAATTTCGCCACCTTGACCTGGCTGTCGTTGACATCGCCGACAATGAACGGATGAAAAACTTCCTTAACCTTCCGGTCGACCGCCTCGAGAACGTTGACCTTGGATGGGGGCATCGGCCTTTCCCTCGTTGCTTATGCTTGCGTCAGGCTGCAGCCCTCACCGCGCTCACGATCTTGTGCGCCGCGTCGTCGAGGTCGTCCGCCGCAATCACGTTGAGGCCAGAGTCCCGGAGGATTTTCTTGCCGAGGTCGACGTTTGTGCCCTCGAGGCGCACGACCAGAGGAACCTGGAGACCGACCTCCTTCACCGCGGCGATGACGCCCTCCGCGATAATGTCGCAGCGCATGATGCCGCCGAAAATGTTGACGAGAATGCCTTTCACGTTCGGATCGGCGGTGATGATCTTGAAGGCTGCGGTCACTTTGTCCTTGGAGGCGCCCCCGCCGACGTCGAGGAAGTTCGCAGGACTCTCCCCGTACAGTTTGATGATGTCCATCGTCGCCATGGCGAGTCCGGCTCCGTTGACCATGCAGCCGATCGAGCCTTCGAGCGTGACGTAGTTGAGTTCGTGCTTGGAGGCCTCGATCTCCTTGGCGTCCTCTTCGCTTTCGTCGCGCAAGACGGCGATGTCGGAATGCCGGTAGAGCGCGTTGTCGTCGAACGACAGTTTGGCGTCGAGCACCCGCAATTGGCCGTTCGACAGAACGACCAACGGGTTGATCTCCAGCATCGACATGTCCTTGGCCAGGAACGCGGCATAGAGCTTGGCGACGAGGCTCTCCATCTGCTTCGCTAGGTCGCCGGTAAGCCCCAACGCGCGGGCTGCGGCGCGGCCATGATGGGGCATGATCCCGGTCGCCGGATCGACAGTGAAACTATGGATCTTTTCCGGCGTGCTATGCGCGACGTCCTCGATGTTCACCCCGCCTTCGGTCGAGAGGACGAAGGCCACTCGGCTCTTCTGCCGGTCGACGAGCGCGGAAAGATAAAGCTCCTTATCGATTGTGGCGCCGTCCTCGATGTACAAGCGGTTGACCTGCTTGCCGTTTGGGCCGGTCTGGACCGTCACCAGGGTCGCGCCCAGCATCTGCGCCGCGAACGTGTTGACCTCCTCGACCGAGCGGGCGAGTCGCACGCCGCCTTTGTCTCCGGCCGAGGCCTCCTTGAAGCGGCCCTTGCCGCGGCCGCCTGCGTGGATCTGGCTCTTGACCACCCAAATCGGGCCGCCAAGCTTCTTGGCCTGCTGGACCGCCTCTTCGGCCGTCAAAGCGTGATATCCGTCGGCGACCGGGACACCGAACGCCCTGAGCACCGCCTTGGCCTGATATTCGTGGATGTTCATCGCGGCGAATACCTCAAGAAACGAACGCCCGCCAGCGGCGGCCGCTTAAGACGAAGATCAGGCGGCGAGAGCGGGATTGATCGCCTTGCAGGCCTCCATGAGGGTCCGGACCGAGGCGACAGATTTTGCAAACATCGCTTTTTCGCTGTCGTCGAACGCGATCTCGACGACGCGCTCAACCCCGTTCGCGCCGATCACCACGGGAACCCCGATATAGGCGTCGTTAACTCCGTATTGGCCGGTCAAGAGCGTCGCGCAGGGCAGCACGCGGCGTTGGTTCTTGAGATACGATTCCGCCATCGCGATTGCCGAAGAGGCGGGGGCGTAGAAGGCCGAGCCGGTTTTGAGCAGGTTGACGATCTCGCCCCCGCCTTTGCGCGTCCGCTCAACGATCGCGTCAAGCTTGGCCTGCGTCGTCCAGCCCATTTTAACGAGATCCGGCAGCGGAATGCCGGCGACGGTCGAATACCGAACGGACGGCACCATGTCGTCGCCGTGCCCGCCCAGCACGAAGGCGGTCACGTCCTCCACCGACACCTGGAACTCCTCGGCCAGAAAATAACGAAAGCGGGCCGAGTCGAGCACTCCAGCCATGCCGACGACTTTGTTGGCGGGCAGATTGCAGAATTTCTGGAGCGCCCACACCATGGCGTCGAGCGGGTTGGTGATGCAGATGACGAACGCGTCCGGGGCATGCGTCTTGATGCCCGCGGCGACCGCGTCCATGACCTTGAGGTTGATGCCGAGCAAGTCGTCGCGGCTCATGCCCGGCTTGCGGGGAACGCCCGCGGTGACGATGACGACGTCGGCGCCGGCGATCGCGGAATAGTCGCTCGCGCCCTCCAATCGCGCGTTAACGCCTTCGATAGGCGTCGATTCCGCCAAATCGAGCGCCTTGCCCTGGGGCACTCCGTCGAGGATGTCGAAAAGGACGATGTCGCCCAGTTCCTTCATCGCCGCCAGATGCGCCAACGTCCCGCCGATCTGGCCGGCCCCGATCAATGCAATCTTCCTGTGCGCCATAGGACTTCTTTTTTCCGCGGTTCGAGACCGTCTCGCTTCTTCCCCGCTTGCGGTCTCATGGGCTTCGCCGGTGCTATCGACCTATCGACGCATGCGATCAAGCCAAACTTTAGGCGCGAACCGGCGCAGGTCGAGCGTCCAGCGTCGCTCGGTGGTCAATATATTCTTTTAACTCAAAGGCTTACCGGAAGATTCCCGCTCGACCTCACGCTCAGTTGAACTTCAACCGCCGAACTGGGCCGTCGTGCGCGCGGCCGGATAGACTTGGCGCCCGAACAGGCTCGCCGTCAGATCGACAAGCAGAAGCGCACTTTTACCCCGATCGTCCAGGAACGGATTGAGCTCGACGAGATCGAGCGAGGGCGAAAGACCGGATTCGTACAACAGCTCCATGACAAGATGCGCCTCGCGGTAGGTCGCCCCGCCCGGGACGGCGGTGCCGACGCCCGGCGCAATCGCCGGATCAAGAAAGTCGACGTCCAGGCTGACATGCAAAAGGCCGTTGCGGCGCGAACGCGATCGATGATGCGGCGGATCGAGACCGCGAAGCCGTTTTCGTCCAGCATCCGCATATCGACGACGTCGACGCCACGGTCCCGCAACAGCCGCCGTTCGCCCGAGTCGATCGACCGGATGCCGAACAGATGCAACCGCCCAGGATCGACGAACCCGTGCGGCTCGTCGCCGAACACGCCTTCGAGACCGGGCTCCCGGCACAGCATCGCAAGCGACATGCCATGCATATTGCCGGACGGCGAGGTCAGCGGCGTATTGAAGTCCGAATGGGCGTCGAGCCAGAGGACGAACAGCTCGCGCCCCGCCTCGGCCGCGTGGCGGGCGAGGCCGCCGATCGAACCCATCGCGATGCTGTGATCGCCGCCGAGCACGATCGGCGTCCGCCCGGAGCGCGCGACCGCATAGGTCTCGCGCGCCAGCAGTCGCGCCCAGGCCGCGACATCGGCGAACCGATGCGCCTTGCCTTCGGGCGCGGCCAAGTGAACCAATGGAGGCGGAGGTGCGAGGTCGCCGCGGTCCTCGACGTCATGGCCGAGGTCGCGCAACGATTTCACGATATCCGCCGTGCGCAGCATAGCCGGCCCCATCGCCGCGCCGGCCACATTTGTGCCCGCTTCGACCGGCGCGCCGAGAATGGTGAACGCCCGTCGGCGCGGCTGGCCCCCCTCGCTCGCCGGATCTTCATCGGTGCTCTGTCTGCTCAACGTCGCCCCTCCCAGGAACCGAAACCGCCCGATCTTAATCAATTCCGCGGCCTACGCGCCCACCAAGACTTGACAAAAGCGCAAGCGTGGAGACATGGATGCGCGCCATGACGCCCGCGCTCCGCATTATCCGGATTTGCATTATTAGCCGCTAGCTCCAAGCTGGCTGGTTCGCGTCTCCTTTTTTCATCGAAGCCATCGAGAAGCGATCATCCGGCCAGACCCGGACGACGCGTGTTCGCGCCGTTCGCCTCCAAAAGATGACGCCGACGAGAATTGCCGATGAAGTCGCCACCCCGTCCTGAAGATGAGACACAAGCGAAGGCGAAGCCGGCGCAGCTGCGTCTCTACAACACCCTGACCCGCCGCAAGGAGGATTTCGCGCCGATCGACCCGCAGGCGGTGCGCCTCTACGTCTGCGGCCCCACGGTCTACGACTTCGCCCATATCGGCAACGCCCGGCCGGTCATCGTGTTCGACGTGCTGTTCCGACTCCTGCGGCACGTTTATGGCGCGACCCATGTCACCTACGTCCGCAACATCACCGACGTCGAAGACAAGATCAATGCGCGCGCCGCACGCGACTTCCCCGACCTGCCGCTCAACGAGGCGATCGCCAAAGTGACGGAAGCGACCGAGCGGCAATTTCACGATGACGTGGCCGCTCTCGGCGCGCTGCCGACCGACCGTCGAGCCGCGCGCCACCCAATATATCGACACGATGCGGGTGATGATCGAGCGGCTCGTCGCCCGCGGCGTCGCCTATGTCGCCGAGGATCATGTGCTGTTTTCGCCGTCCGCGATGGATGCCCTGCCGTGGGCGCCGCGCTATGGCACGCTCGCTCACCGCCCGCTCGACGAGATGCTGGCCGGCGCGCGGGTCGATGTCGCGCCGTACAAGCGCGATCCCATGGACTTCGTCTTATGGAAGCCGTCGAAGCCGAACGAGCCAGGCTGGCCAAGCCCGGCCGGCATCGCTGCGCCGGGGCGCCCCGGCTGGCATATCGAATGCTCGGCGATGTCGATGGCCACGCTGCTCGAACCGTTCGGCGGCGGTCTCGAATGCGACGACCCGAGCCGCAACATCTTCGACATCCACGGCGGCGGCATCGATCTCGTCTTTCCTCACCACGAGAACGAGATCGCGCAATCCTGCTGCGCCTTTGAGTCCTCCCGCATGGCCAATGTCTGGATGCACAACGGCTTCCTGCAGGTCGAAGGCGAGAAGATGTCGAAGAGCCTCGGCAATTTCGTCACCATTCACGAACTGCTCCACACGACGAAGTTCGGCGGCCGCGCATGGCCCGGCGAGGTTTTGCGCCTCGCGATGTTGCGCACGCATTACCGTCAGCCGATCGACTGGACGGTGCGGGAGCTGGAGCGAGCAGATCAAAAACTTAGTGAGTGGTATCGATTGATCCGAGGCGCGGCCTCTTCCGTAGGGTCGGTCGACGAAGGGGTACTTGACGCTCTATCCGACGACCTCAATACGCATGACGCGATCGTTCGACTCCAGGAGCTGGCACGCACGGGCAAACGGCCTGCTCTGGCGGCGTCGCTGCGCTTTCTCGGCTTCAGTTGCGACCTTTCCAAACTTGATTGGGCCGTTTCAACCGGCCACGATGGGCTGAGCATCAATATCGATTCCACTGCACCGAGCGCACGCACTGTGATCGGCGAAGCGCGCGGTACCTCCACCTCCACCGCGACAGCCGTTGGTCGCTGGTTCAAATTCGAGGCGGACGGCAGCTATTCCGCGGACCCAGTTACCCAGAAGCGCATCGACGTGCTCATTTCGCTTCGCACGGCCGCCCGCGCCGCAAAAAACTGGGCGGAGTCCGACCGGTTGCGCGACCAACTCACCGCCCTCGGCGTCGCGATCAAAGACAACAAGGACGGTACGACACTGGGAGCCAAAGCGATGAGCACCGTCTCGCTTCGCCCCTATCTGCCAGCCGACGCACGACGCTGCGCCGAGATCTTTCGCTCGAGCATCGACGAGCTGGCGGCCGAAGATTACGACGAAGAGCAGCGTGAAGCTTGGGCCTCGCGCGCCGACGACGAACAGGCTTTCGGCGCTCGGCTCTCCGAGGCCTTGACCCTGCTCGCTGTGATCGACGGCGCCGTCGCCGGCTTCGCGAGCCTCAAAGGCGCCGACGAGATCGACATGCTGTTCGTCGAGCCCGAATTCGCTCGCCAGGGGGCGGCCAGCGCGCTCGTCGAGGCGCTTACCAAGTTGGCGCAGGCGCGTGGCGCGAAGCGCCTCACCACGGAGGCGAGCGATGTCGCGAGACCGCTGTTCGAGCGCCAGGGCTTCACTGCGCAGAAGCGCAATCTCGTTCGCGTCGGCGACCAATGGCTCGCCAACACCACGATGACCAAGACGCTCGGCGCGGAGTCTACGCCTCCAACGCGACATTGACGAAGAGCCCCATGGCCAAAGAACGCCTCTATCTGTTCGACACGACGATGCGCGACGGCGCGCTGACCACCGGCGTCGACTTCTCGCTCGACGACAAGCGCCGCATCGCGGCGATGCTCGACCGGCTCGGCGTCGACTATGTCGAGGGCGGCTATCCCGGCGCGAACCCGCTCGACACCGAATTCTTCAAAAAGAAGCCCACCAGCCGCGCCCGCTTCTGCGCCTTCGGCATGACCAAGCGCCCGGGCCGCTCAGCCGCCAACGATCCAGGCCTTGCAGGTCTTCTCGCCGCCGACGCCGACGCGATCGTCTATGTCGCCAAGTCGTGGGACTATCACGTCCATGTCGCGCTCGGCTGCACGCTCGACGAAAACCTCGAGGCCATCGCCGACAGCGTGAAGGCGGCGGTCGCCGCGGGCCGCGAGGCGATGGTCGATTGCGAACATTTCTTCGACGGCTACAAGGCCAATCCGAAATATGCGCTTGCCTGCGCTCGCGCCGCGATCGACGCCGGCGCGCGCTGGGCGGTGCTGTGCGACACCAATGGCGGAACGCTGCCCGACGAGATCGAACGCATCGTCGGCGAGGTCGCGCGCGCCATCCCTGGCGAGAGCCTTGGCATCCATGCCCATAACGACACCGGCAACGCGGTCGCCAATTCACTCGCCGCCATCCGCGCCGGCGCGCGGCAGGTGCAGGGCACGCTGAATGGTCTGGGCGAGCGCTGCGGCAACGCCAATCTTGTCACTCTCATCCCCACATTGGCTTTGAAGCCGGAGCTCGCCGAGCATTTCGAGACCGGCGTGACAGCGGAGGCTTTGCGCGAGATCACACACGTCTCGCGCGCCTTCGACGAACTGCTCAACCGCGCGCCGAACCGGCACGCGCCCTATGTCGGGGCGTCGGCCTTCGCCACCAAGGCCGGCATTCACGCGTCCGCCCTCGCCAAAGACCCGCGCACCTACGAGCACATTCCGCCGGACAGCGTCGGCAACCAGCGCGCCGTGCTGGTCTCGGATCAGGCGGGGCGCTCCAATCTCCTCACTGAGCTTGCCCGGCTGGGCGTCGAGGCCAAGCCCGACGATCCGCGCCTTGGGCGCCTGCTCGACGAGGTGAAGGCGCGCGAGGCGCAGGGCTACGCTTACGAAGCGGCCGACGCCTCATTCGAGCTTCTGGCGCGCAGCGTGCTCGGCGGCGTGCCGGAATATTTCGCGGTCGACAGCTTTCACGTCAGCGTCGAGCGCAAGGTGGTCGCGCCCGGCGTCACCTATTCGGCTTCGCAGGCGGTCGTGAAGATCCGCATCGGCGAGGAGCGGCTCATTTCCGCCGCCGAAGGCAACGGCCCCGTCAACGCGCTCGATCTCGCTTTGCGCAAGGACCTCGGCGTCTATCAGAAATATATCGAGAACCTCGAATTGCGCGACTATCGCGTGCGCGTCTTCCAGGGCGGCACCGATGCGGTGACGCGCGTCCTGATCGAGTTCGGCGACGGAAACGGGGACACGTGGTCGACGGTCGGGGTGTCCGGCAACATCATCGACGCCTCGTTCCAGGCGCTGGTCGACGCCATCACCTACCGGCTGCTCAAGGTCGGCGTCGCGGCGCAGTGAGGTGAATCAGCTCACACGCGACCATGCGCCGACTTCGGAACGTCCAACGACCACGCTGTCGAGTCTCTCCACCTCCGAGATCATACGGCTTCCGAACGTCGCGGGATCGAACTCGCCGCGCGCGATGACCCCTTGTTCCTCCATCACCGGCGCCAGGGTATTCGCCAATTCGGCGATCATGTGGATGTAGGCGACGCGCTCGGAGGGCCCTTGGATCAGCGCTCTGAGCGCCATCGACGGCGCGGAGAGCCCAGCGCGGACAAACACCGACCGTAGATGGTGGCCCATCTGTGGATTGGTCCCGACCTTCTCGAACGTCCGGACAATCCAATCGTGACATTGCTGATACATTGGCGCCACAGGGTTTGAACGGACCCCGTTCCAATCGGTTTCATGAAAGACGATGACGCCGCCCGACCGCACGAGCCTTGCAGCGCTTTGCAGCATCGCCGCAGGGTCCGGATTGAACATGAGAACGTATCGGCCGACGGCCGCGTCAAATTTCTCGGCGAACTCCAGCCGATCCAAATCTCCGTGATGAAACGATATGTTGCGCTTTCCGAGCGCGTCGACGCGAGCCTGAGCGGCGGCCACGGCGGCGGGGGCAATATCGACGCCCACGACTTCGCCTCCATCGCCGACCAGTTCCGCCGCCACCAACGCGGCGTCGCCCCCGCCGCTGCCGACGTCGAGCACTCTCATGCCCTGCTCGAGACCAGCGTCCCGATAATATTGTCGCGTAAAGGGATCGATGAGCTCGGCCTGGAGCCTAAGTCGCTTCAATTCTCGGTCGGAATGTCCGAGTTCATATTCGTGCGGGCGCGCGATTTCCTCTTGACTCGCCATCGGACGCCTCTCCCGTTATATAGATTTTCGTATTACGCCGTCCAGACGCGAAAAACCACCGAGAAAGCGGCGCGCCGGGCAGTCCGAAGGTCGGCGTCGCGGCGCAGTAATTTTTTAGCCGCCCGGGAATAAACGCCCCCTCCTCTGAGTCACCTCCTTTGTACGGCGCTTTTCGCCGAAGAAGGGAAGACTCAAATGTCACACGATCACGAAGGCGAGTTCGACCGCCGGCAAACCCTGAAATGCATGCTCTGGGCCGGAACCGGCGTGGTCTGGACGGTCGCGGGCGGCGTGCCCTCATCGCGGCTGATCGGCTCGGCGAAAGCAGCGGAAGGCGGCTTTTCCTTCGTTCAGATCTCCGACAGCCACATCGGCTTCGCAAAGCCCGCCAATCCGGACGCGCGCGCCACGCTCGACGCGGCGATCGATAAGATCGTGGCGATGCCGGACAAGCCGGCGTTCATGATCCATACCGGCGACATCAGCCACGCGGCGAAGGCGAACGAATTCGACGACGCGCAGCAAATGATCGGCCGCGCCAAGCTCGACGTCCACTACGCGCCAGGCGAACACGACATCCTCGATCCCAAGACTCGAAGCGCCTATCTCGAACGCTTCGGCAAGGGCGCGACCGGCGGCGGCTGGTACTGCGTTCGATCAGGGCGGCGTGCATTTCGTGTCGCTCAACAATGTCGTCGACCTCAAGAAGAACGGCCTCGGCTCGCTCGGCGCAGAACAGC
This sequence comes from uncultured Alphaproteobacteria bacterium, assembly GCA_963743265.1. Classification (GTDB taxonomy): domain Bacteria; phylum Pseudomonadota; class Alphaproteobacteria; order Rhizobiales; family Beijerinckiaceae; genus Roseiarcus. Next base: position 17,938 of record CAVUPE010000014.1, read on the forward strand.
TCGAGTGGCTGGAAGGTGATCTCAAGGGCAAATCCGCTTCGACGCCCGTCGTCATCTTCTCCCACATCCCGCTCTGGATGATCGCGCCGGAATGGGGCTGGGGCACCGAGGATTCGGCGCAGGCGCTGGGCTATCTCTCGCGCTTCGGGTCGGTCACCGTGCTCAACGGCCATATCCACCAGCTCATGCAGAAGGTGGAAGGCAACGTCACGTTCCACACCGCGCGTTCGACCGCATTTCCGCAGCCGGCGCCGGGAACGGCGCCTGCGCCGGGACCCAAGCTCGTGCCGGCGGGCGAATTGCGCAAATGGCTCGGCGTTCGCGAGGTCGTCTACTGCGCCCACGCCCACCAACCTTGCGGTCACCAATTCGGACCTTGCCTGAGACACTTCCAATGAGCCTGTTTCGCTTTCTCGAACCCCTCTCCCGCGATGCCTGTCGAGAGACAGGCGTCCTCCCACTGCACCCGTCGCGGGAGAGGGACCTTTTGACGCCTTCCTGCGCGCCAACGCGCATCGACGACCCGCACGAAAGGTCCGCTGACGCCGCTCTCCGGCGGAGAGAAAAATACGCCGCCGCCGTGATCCTCTCCGGCGCAATCTCGGCGGCCCTTACAGGGACCGTATGGGCAGGCGGGCTCACCGGCGACGCCGCTCGTGGCGAGACGCTCTACGAGGCCTGCCAGGATTGCCACTCGCTCGACAAGAACGATGTCGGGACCGCGTCATCGGGGCGTATTCGGGCGCAAGGCCGCTTCGCTGCCGGACTACGACTATTCGGACGCGCTCAAATCAGCCAATATCGTGTGGAACGAGGAGACACTCGACAAGTGGCTGACCGACCCTCAGGCTGTCGCGCCCGGCGCCAAGATGTTCTTTCACCTGGACAATCCGCAGGACCGGGCCGATGTGATTGCTTACCTCAAGGAGCGCGCCAAATAAGGCGTGCGCTCGCGGGGCGCGCCGCTTGAGCAATCCAATTGCCGAGCAGCGCTTTCGCGAAATCGTGCCACCCCTGCTCGATGATGCTTACTCGCTTGCCAAATGGCTATGCCAAAACCCGACCGACGCCGAGGACATCGTGCAGGACGCTGCTTTGCGCGCGCTTCAGGCGCTCGCCACCGTTTCGGTCGATCGACCGAAGCCGTGGTTTCTCGCCATCGTTCGCAACGCCGCCATGACCTTCATGGCGCGCAATCGGCGCAAGACCGTGGCTTACGCCGGCGACATGACCGACCTGGACGCGCTCGATTTGCGCCAGGGCGACGACGCGGCGCCCAATCCCGAACAGGAGCTCATCGCCCATGAGGATGGCGAGCGCTTGCGCCAGGCGATCGCGGGCCTCCCCTCGCCCTTTCTGGAAACGCTGGTGATGCGCGACATCAACGGCCTCTCTTATCGCGAGATCGCCGAAGCGACGGAGACGCCGGTCGGCACGGTGATGTCGCGGCTGGCGCGCGCTCGAGCCATGCTCGCCAAGACTTTGAGGGCCGAGGCATGACCGACCGCGACGTCAACGAGCGGCTTCTCAGGCTCAACGCCGCCCTGGACGGCGAGCTCGACGCCATGGGCTCGCTCGCGTTCGAGCGCGAGCTGCGCGACGATCCGGCGATCGCCGCCGAGTACCGGCGCCTCACAACGCTGCGTGACGCGGTCCGTCGTCACGCGCCGCGCGAAGCGGCCCCGCAAGCGCTTGCCGACCGCATCGCGGCGCTGACGGCGCCTGCCGCTCCGGCGGCTCCTCCGCCTCAGGCGGCAACCGCCGCCGCTGCCCCGACCGCGACGGTCGTGCCGTTCCGGCGGCGCCCGTGGCTCGACAGCCGCGCGCTGGCGATGGCCGCCTCGTTGGGTGTTCTGGGCTTTGCGGTCGGCGCGGGGCTTACGTCGCTGCGCACGCCGGCGGGCTCTCCCGATGTCGCGCAACATCTGGTTTCGGATTTCGCGCGCGCCGAGATCGCCGGCCAGCCGTTCGACGTCGCCTCATCCGATCGACATACGGTCAAGCCTTGGCTCGCTGACCGCACGACGGTCAGCGGAACCATCGTCGATCTCGCGCCGGAAGGCTTCCCGCTGGTGGGCGGGCGCGTGACCATCGTGGACAGGGTCCCGACGCCGACGATCGTTTATCGGCACAACGAGCACGTTGTCGCGGTGACCGAGCTGCCGGTCGACACGAAGGGCGTCCGAGGTGGGACAGGCGGAATCGAAACGATCGACGGCTACCACGTCGTGCGCTGGTCCGACGCGAAGCTGACTTATGTCGCCGTTTCCGACATGGACGAGAAGGCGCTCGGCGAATTCGTCGAGGTGTTCCGGCGCGGGGGCGGCGCGACGACCGAGCCGACGCGCCCCTAAACCGCTCGCTCGCGCTGGGTTCGGATGGAATCGTCATTGCGAGGAGCGCAGCGACGAAGCAATCCAGGGAACGTGAACGCCCTACGTTCCCCTGGATTGCTTCGCTTCGCCCGCAATGACGATCGCGTTCGACCCATGCAAGACGCTCTAAGAGCTCGCGACCAAGCCGACCCGCCTTCCGTTCTGTGGTCAGAGATCAGCCGCGTCGCCGCCACGCGAGCTTGGCTTGGTCGAATTTTTAGCAGCAAAATCTTTTGAAGAACTTGGAATAAATCTCCCTCAATCGAGGTCTCCTAAGCAAGACGATCGCGATGCAAACGTCGATCGCCGAAGATGGCGAAGCTGCAGAAGTAAAGACGTTCTGCATCGCGACGCCGACTACTCGATAGGAGATCAAAATGAGCGTTTCGTTCAAAGCCCCAATGGCCCTCGGCTTTATTCTGGCCATCCCGTTGTTCGCCGTTCCCGCGCTCGGCGCCCCCACGCACCTCGAAGGATCTAAGCCTGCGCATCATCGCGTCGCCGATTTCGCCCAAGCGACAGCGTATGTCAGCCCGGTAACGCCCATCGCGCAGGCGCCGGAAACCGACGGCCTCAGCCGCAAGGATGACGAATGCAACTTCGGCTGCATCGACCATTGATGGGCCGACGCCGGCGGGCCGATTGACGGCCCGTCCGGGCGGTTCTTGGCCAAGGCGGAGCCACCGCTCACGCCCAAGCGGAAAACCCTTCTTAACGGCGCTTAGCGCTCTCACAAATCATTAGGAGTCGTTCGATGAAACGCGTTCTAATCGGCGCGCTGACGCGGTCGCGCTTTCCGTCTCGCCTTTTGCCCTCAGAGCTGCCGCGGCCGCCGGCGATCAGTCCGCCGAAGCCGCGAGCTCCGAGCGTACTCAACATTGGGCCTCCGACCACCGGGCGATGATGGACGCCAGGCTCGGCGGCATGAAAGAAGCCCTCAAGCCCACAGCCGCTCAATACCCGCTTTGGGAAGTCTTTGAGAGCGCCGTGCGCAATGCCGACAACGCGCGGATGGACGACATGCGCGAGATGACGCAGACCCGCGAGCGCGTTTCACCCGTCGAACGTCTCGACGCAATGGCCGGCCGCCTGGGTCGCCGCGCCGCCGAAGTTAAGAGCATCGCCGAGGCGGCCAAACCATTTTACGCCAGCCTCGACGATACGCAGAAGCGCAACTTCGCAATGCTTGGCCGCGAGATGCTCACGACAGCGGGCGGCCCAATGTGGGAGGATTCGGCGGGGGACGCCGGGGGCACTTGGGTCCCAGCGCATTGGGATTGGATGAAATAGCCGATAACGAGGGGACTTGTTCGCGCGCCCGCTGGCCCGGGTGGGACGAAATCTATGAAAACCGAAGCGAGCATTTTCTGGACAAAATCCAAAGCCCATGATACACATATTTCTACTTGAGGAACCGACCTTGGCCTCGCATGGCCATTCGCTGAGAAAACGGGACGAGAAAATTCGTTTGCGTCAACCGGCGCGGGGCCTGAGGCGGAAGAGAATTTTTATTTGGATTCGTTGTAACCCATTGAAAAGTCCCAATTCGGACGAATAAAACCAAATTAAACCAAGCAAAATTGCTTGGTTTAATTTGGCGTGGCTTGGTTTAGCTTGGTTTGGCTTGGTTTTGTTTGGGCGCTGAACGGCGGCCCGGCGATCGCGCGCCCGCGCGCGGGTCCGAAAGTGAGTTAGACTGAAGGTCGCGGCGCCGGGCCTCCGCGACGTTTCTCACCCTTCCGGCGTTCGAGCTCGCGATCATGCCCCATCCCATCATTCTGCATCATTTCGACCGGTCCCCGTTCTCCGAGAAGATCCGGGTGATCTTCGGCCACAAGAGGCTTTCGTGGAGCAGCGTGCGCATTCCGCCGATCATGCCCAAGCCGGACTTGATGCCGCTGACCGGGGGCTACCGCCGCACCCCGGTGATGCAGATCGGCGCCGACGTGTTCTGCGACACCCAGATCATCATCCGCGAAATCGAACGCCGATTTCCATCGCCGACCCTGTTTCCGCCAGGCGCGGCCGGCGCTCCTTGGGCGCTGAGCTCGTGGACCGACCGCACATTCTTTCAGAACGCCGTCACTCTCGTGTTTGGGACTCTTGGTCCGAAGGTGCCCCAAGCCTTTGTTGAAGATCGCAGCCAGCTGCGCGGGGCCAAATTCGATCTCGACAAGATGCGCGCGGCGATTCCGCAGATGCGCGATCAGCTGCGCGCCCAGCTCGGCTGGATCGAAGCGCAACTGGGCGACGGACGGCAGTGGCTGCTCGGCGATTTCAGCCTTGCCGACGCCAGCGCCTACATGAACGTTTGGTACCTGCAGTCAAACCTCTCGGCGGAAGAGGATCAAGCCGTCGCGGGACTGAACAGCATCTTTGCCGGGCTCAGCCAAGTCGCCGCGTGGGAGAGCCGTATGCGAGCGATCGGCCACGGACTGCGCGAGGAAATGACGGCCGACGAGGCCCTCGCCATCGCTGCAAAGGCCAGCCCGGAAACTGTCGCCGAGAACGATCCGTACGATCCGAATGGACGGAAGGTCGGCGACAAGGTGCGCGTCGTCCCGGACGACTACGGCAAGGTCGAGGTCGCCGGAGAGATCGTTTCGCTCTCGGCGCAGCACGTCTCGATCCGCCGCGTGGACGAGCGGATCGGCGAGATCGTGGTCCACTTCCCGCGCGCGGGTTTTCTCGTGCTCGCCGGCTGAAGCCGTCCTTCATCCATCTTGCCGGGAAGGTCGGGCGCGGCTAGAGGGCGCGTGATGCGTCCCTCGCTCCTCGATCCGCTGTTCGCGCCCGCGAGCGCCCTGCCTGGGATCGGGCCGAAGAACGCCAAGCTGTTCGACCGGCTGCTCGACAAGCCGCAAGGCGCGCGGGTGCTCGACGTCCTCTTCCACCTGCCGCAGGCGACCGTCGACCGCCGTGCGCGCCCCAAGATCCGCGACGCGATTCCCGACACGATCGTCACCATCGAGGCCAAGGTGACCGAGCATCGCGGGCCGCCGAACGCGCGCTCCCGGGCGCCGTTCAAGGTGTTGGTCGAGGACGATACAGGCGACGTCGAGCTGGTCTTCTTCCTCGCCAATCATGAATGGGTGCGGTCGCGGCTGCCGGTCGGGGCCACGCGCTGGATTTCCGGCAAGCTCGAGCTCTGGGACGGCCGCCGCCAGATGGTTCATCCCGATCGGGTGATGACAGCGGAGGAACTCGATCGACTGCCCTCGGTCGAGCCGGTCTACGGACTGACGGACGGCCTCTATCAGCGCACGGTCTCGCGCGCCGCGGAGGGCGCGCTCAAACGCCTGCCGCATCTCCCCGAATGGGTCAGCGAGGAGACGTTGAGCGATCTGAACTTGCCGAGCTTCGCCGAGGCGCTCGGCGCGATGCACCACCCCGAGACGCCGGCGGATATCGACCCGGCTGGTGCGGCGACGACGCGGCTCGCTTACGACGAACTCCTCGCCAACCAGCTCGCGCTCCTGCTCGTGCGGGCGCGCATGCGTGTCATTCCCGGCCGCGCGCACCGGTCCGAAGGCGCTTTGGCGCGACGCCTGGAAGCCGCCTTGCCGTTCTCGCTAACTCGCGGACAACGCGAGGCGCTCGACGACATCCGCGCCGATCTCAGAGCAGAAAAGCGCATGCTGAGATTGCTGCAGGGCGACGTCGGCTCAGGCAAAACCATCGTCGCGCTCCTTGCGATGGCCGACGTGGTCGAAGCGGGCAGGCAGGCCGCGATGATGGCCCCGACCGAGATTCTCGCCCGCCAGCACTACCAGCGCATGGCCCCGCTGGCGGCCAGCGTCGGCCTTCGCATCGCGCTCTTCATCGGTCGCGATAAAGCGGCTGCCCGTCGCGCTTCTCTTGCCGCATTGGCCGAAGGAACAATCGACATCGCGGTCGGCACGCATGCGCTCATCCAGGAAAGCGTCGCCTTCGCTGACCTCGGGCTCGCGGTAGTCGACGAGCAGCATCGGTTCGGCGTCCGCCAGCGGCTCGCGCTCGCCTCCAAGGGGGCGGCGGTCGATCTCCTGGTGATGACGGCGACGCCGATCCCGCGTTCGCTGGTGCTCGCCTATTTCGGCGACATGGATGTCTCCGCGCTACGCGAGAAGCCGCCGGGGCGGGAGCCCATCGACACCCGCGTGCTGCCCGACGAACGGATCGGCCAGATCGTCGCGCGCCTTGTGCAAGCAATCGCCTCGGGCGCGCGCGCCTACTGGATTTGTCCGTTGGTGGAGGAGAGCGAGACGCTCGACGTCGCCGCCGCCGAAGATCGCGCGCAGACGCTCGGCGCCATCTTCGGCGACGCCGTTGGCCTCGCGCACGGCAAGATGGCCGGCCCCGAGCGGGATGCGGCGATGGAGCGCTTCCAGCGCGGGATAACGACCATCCTGGTCGCGACCACGGTGGTCGAAGTCGGCGTCGACGTGCCGGAGGCGACGATCATGATCGTCGAGCACGCCGAACGCTTCGGGCTCGCCCAATTGCACCAGTTGCGCGGGCGTGTGGGGCGCGGCGCGATCCGCTCGGCGTGTTTGCTCCTCTACAAGGGGCCGCTCGGAGAAGCGGCGCGGGCGCGACTCGAGATCTTGCGCGAGACCGAGGACGGTTTCCGGATCGCCGAGGAGGATTTGAAGCTGCGCGGCGAGGGTGATGTGCTCGGCGCCCGACAGGCCGGCGCGCCCGGCTTTCGCTTCGCCCGCCTCGACATCCACAGCGGCCTTCTGGCGCGGGCGCGGGCGGAGGCCGAAGCCGCGCTCAAGCGCGACGAGCGGCTCGCCGGCGACGCGAACCGCGGCCTGAGGCTCCTTCTCTACCTTTTTGAACGCGACGAGGCCGCCCGACTGATCGAGGCTGGTTGAACCGGCCGCTCTTGGCCAGCGGCGCTTCGCGATCAAATCCCTGTGAGCGGCGCTCCAATGTCACGAATGTGAACAGCCGCCAGCGCTCCCGCCCACTATACCGCCACACAAGAAGGCGACAGCGCTTACACAGCGTTCGACAAAGCGGTCTTCCCCGTCTGCTTGGAACCCCGATCATCGAGTGGCGCCGTTTTTGCGCCGAGGCGCTTGAGATGAATGCGAACCGTATCCGCGACATCGACTTTTGGCGCGGAGCCGTGCTGATCGCGATCCTGATCGACCACATTCCCGGCAATCCGCTCGAAAATTGGACTCCGAGGAACTTCGGCCTCTCCGACAGCGCTGAGGCGTTTGTCTTCCTGTCTGGCTTGTCGGTCGGCCTGATCTATCTCCCAAGAGCGCACAAATATGGCATCGAGCCGGTCGCCGGCGGCTGCCTCAAGCGCGCACTCAAGCTTTACGGAGTTCACATCGCATTGACAGTGGCCGCGCTCGTCGTATTCGGGGCGGCCTATTGGATCAGCGGCGTCTCGGACCTGATCCAAGCGCACGGACGCTCCTTTGTGTTCGGCTCGCCGGCCAATGGGCTGCTAGGCCTTGCCCTCCTGAGCCATCAGCTGGGCTATTTCAATATCCTGCCTTTGTATGTGGTGCTGATGTTGTGGGCGCCCGTCGCGCTCGCGCTTGCGCTGCGCGGCCCGCTCTTGGCTTTGATTGTTTCAGTCGCTCTCTATGCGGCCGCGCGGACCTTTGGCCTTAATCTCCCGAATTGGCCGGAGCCCGGCGGGTGGTTCTTCAATCCGATCGCTTGGCAACTCGTGTTCACGCTCGGAATCGTGTCAGCGATTCTGTGGCGGGACGGTTTCTCGCGGCCCACCCCGTGGCTGCTGACGCTGAGCGCCGCGACGGTGGCGGGCGCCGCGCTGATCGTGACGAATGAAGGCGGCCTAGCGCCAGGGCTCCGCGACACAGCGACCGCGCACCTTGATCTCGCCAAGCAGGATCTTGGATTGGCCCGCCTGATCCACTTCGTCGCATTGGCCTATTTGATCGCGACGGCGACAGTGTTCGGGCAATTCATTGCGCCGGTGGTCCGGGGCGCTTTTGGCAACGCAGTTCAAAGCCTCGGCCGCAACAGTCTGTCGGTCTTCGCCGCCGGTTCGTTCTTGAGCGCCTGCGGCCAGGCCGCGCTCGCGGCTACCTCGCCGCACGCGTCCGTGGGGGTTGAACGGTTCGCCGGGCTCGCGTACACGGTTGCGTCCGTCGCCGCCCTGTTCGCTATCGCCTACTGGATCGAGTGCAGAAAAGCCCGCCACAACACCGCAAGTTCGGTCGCCGAGGAAACGCGTTTGCGTGCGTGGCAGGGATTGCCTGCGTCTTAATCAGCCTGAGCGCCGCCAGCGCGCAGGATGTTTCGTGCCCGACGGAGACCGCCGCGTTCGAGACCAACGGCGCTACCCTTGCGTTCCCGAAGGTGCGGGTCGGCCTCCCGCGCGATATTTTGGCGATTGGCTCGTCTTCGACCGAAGGTATCGGCGCGACTTCGCCCGCGAACGCCTATCCGGCCAGGCTCGAGCAGGAGCTCGAAAAGCACACGGGCGTCGACTTCGATGTGAAGAACGCGGGCGTCGGCGGCGAACTCGCGGCTAAGACCCTCGAACGACTAAAAAGCGCACTCAAGTCTGGCTGGGCGCGGCTGGTGATCTGGCAGGTCGGCACGAACGACGCGATCGTCGGTGTCGACGAAACGCTGTTCCGCGCCACTGTGAATGCCGGCATCGCTGCAGCGCGCGCCGCGGGCGTTCCCATGGTGCTCATCGGCCCGCAATTCACCCTGAAGAGTCCCGACCCCGTCCGCTACGAGCGGTTCGTTAAGATGGTCGACGATATCGGCGCCGCAGACCGTGTGCCGGTGCTGAGCCGATACGCGATGATGAAAAGCTGGAGCGCCAAAGGCGCCAAGGCGCTGGGCTTGCTGTTGTCCGGCGATGGCTTGCACATGAGCGACCTCGGCTACCGATGCCTAGCGCATGCCCTTGCCGAGGCGATCGAAGGCGCAACCGAGGCGAAGCTTTAGGCTGCCTTTCACCCTGGGCGAGAAACATCGGGCTTGACGGCCGCGGGGGACAGCGATGCAGCGGCGTATTTGGCGGCATGGAACAGTGTCGGCCGTTGGTTTCGGCTGTATGAGCTTCGGCGGCTTTTACGGACCAACGAACGAAGCCGAAGTCCATGCAGACGCTGGCGCGGGCGCTCGATCTCGGCGTCGATTTCTGGGACACCGCCAACGTCTATGGCGATGGGCTTTGCGAACAAGTGATCGGCAAGTTCCTGGCCGAAGACAAAAGCCGCCGCGCCCGGGTGACGCTCGCGACCAAGTTCGCCATTCGCCGGCGGGACGACGGCTCGCGCTTCTTCGACAATAGCGCCGCCCATATCCGCGAGGCCCTCGATGGCTCGCGAAAGCGGCTCGGCGTCGACCACATTGACCTCTACTATGTGCATCGCGTCGACAAATCGGTCCCAATCGAAGACACGGTCGGGGAATTGGCGCGCCTCATCGAAGCGGGCGCGATCGGCGCGATAGGCCTTTCCGAGATCGCGCCCGATACGCTGAGACGCGCTCACGACGTCCATCCGATCGCCGCCGTCCAGTCGGAATATTCGCTATGGACGCGCAATCCCGAACTTGGCCTCATTCAGGCCTGCGCGGAATTGGGCGCAATCCTGGTCGCCTTCTCGCCGCTCGCACGCGGCTATTTGAGCGGCCTGCTACAGGACGTCGAGAGCTTCGGCGACAAGGATTTCCGCCACGCCAATCCTCGGTTTCAGAGCCTCAACTGGCGGCGCAATCGCGACCGGCTCGACGCCTTTCTCGCTCTCGCCAAGTCATGGGGGCTGAAGCCCGCCACCCTGGCCATCGCTTGGATGCTCGCCAAGGCGCCGCATGTCGTGCCCATCCCCGGCTCCCGCGCCGCCGCCCATCTCGAGGAGTGCGCTGCGGCGGCGGAGGTCGATCTGACCAATGCCCAGCTCGCAGAAATTGAGCGCGCGCTGCCGCTCGGCTTCGCCGCTGGCGAGCGCTATTCCGAGCAACAATGGGTTGGAATCCAGAAGTACTGAAATCAGTGGGACGGCCGCTGCAAATCCAAACGCGGAAGGCCTAGCGGAACGCCAACGGCCCATTTTCCGAGGACACGCCGAACAGAGCGCGTATGCCCTCGAGCAGACGACGGGTCGGTGCGCCTTCGACGAGCGTCGCGAGATAGTCCTCCGCCCATTTCCTGACGTCGTTTTCCAACAGATGTTCGAGCATCGGCGCATGGCGTTCGCGGCGCTCTTCTCGCGGCATCTCCAAAGCGCGCTTCAGCGCCGCCGCCACCGCATCAGTTTCGTGCGGATTGACGATCAACGCGTCGGTAAGCTCTTTTGCCGCGCCGGCGAATTGCGACAGCACAAGCACGCCGGGGTCCTCCGGATCCTGAGCCGCTAGATATTCCTTGGCGACCAGATTCATGCCGTCGCGGAGCGGAGTCACCATGGCGACATCGGCGGCGCGATAAAGGCCCGCCAGGACTGTGCGCGAATGGGAACGGTTGACATAACGAATCGGCGTCCAGGCCGCATCGCCGTATTGGCCATTCACCTTGCCTATGAGGCCCGTCAATTCGCTCTCTATGTCGCCGTACTGCTTGATGTCGGAGCGGCTCTTTGGCGTGACCTGCAACAAAGTCACGTTGCCACGCCACTCCGGATTGTTCTCGAGCAGCCGCTCGAACGCCTTCACCCGGTCCGGAATGCCCTTCGAATAATCGAGCCGATCGACGCCAAGGATGAGCTTGTTTCCGCCAAGGCTCTCGCGCACCAGCGCGACCATCGCCGAGCGACCTGCGTTTCGCGCAAGGCGCGTGTACGCCTTGGTCTCAATGCTCACGGGGAAAGCGCCGAGCCGCACTTTCTGTCCTTCGAATTCGTAACTGGATCGGTTCTGGGTGGCGCCTTGCGAGGTCAAGTAGTGAGCGAAATTATCGCGGTCGTTTTCCGTCTGGAAGCCCACCAGATTGTAGTAGGCGAGACCGCCGAGGATTTCCCTGTGGTGCGGCAGGGTCTGTAGAATGTCGGGCGGCGCACAAGGCGTGTGAAGAAAAAATCCGATGGTGTTGCGATGCCCGCGCGAGCGTAACTCTCGCCCCAGCAGCATCAAGTGATAGTCGTGCACCCAGACGACGTCATCTTCCCGGAGGAGCGCGCTCAGGCGGTCGGCAAACATGCGGTTGACGCGGATATAGCCACTCGCGTCCGCGCGGGAATACTCTTGCAGATCGACCCGGTAGTGGAGGATCGGCCACAGCACGCTGTTGGCGAGGCCGTTATAATATTCCTGAATGTCGTTCTGCGACAAATCGATAAGGACATAGGTCATTTTGTTGATATCGACGACCTGCGGCTCACCGTTCGGTTCCACTGAGACTTTGCCGCTCCAGCCGAACCACATCCCGTTCCGATTTTTCAGCGCAGCCTTCACCGCAACCGCCATACCCCCGGCGAGGGGAGTGCGGGGAGAATCCGGTACCGCCACGCGGTTGGAGACGATTATCAGTCGAGCGCCCATGCTTCCTCCCAACTCGACGACAGCCGCGTTGCGCTGTTGATGATGCCAGCCATGGAGTATGTCTGAGGCAAATTTCCCCACAGCTCTCCCGCGTCAGGATGGATATCCTCGGAGAGAAGCCCGTAGGCGTTGCGGCGCGCGAGAATCGATTCGAACAATTCGCGCGCCTCGTCCGCGCGACCGATCTGATAGAGAGCGTCGATATACCAGAAGTTGCACGCCAGAAAGGCGGTCTCCGGCGCGCCGAAGTCGTCCGGCGCGGTGTAACGCATGATCCGACCGTTGCGGGTAAGCTCACGGCCAATAGTGTCGCAGGTCTTGATGAATCGGGGATCGTTCGAGGACAAGAGTCCGAGTTCCGCGACCAGCAGGACACTGGCGTCGAGATCAGGGGACCCAAACGCGCCAGTCAGGGCGCCTCGTTTTTCATCCCAGCCTTCTTTGAGGATACGCTCGCGCAAGGAGCGCGCGTTAGTCGCCCAGTATTTGGCGCGATCGGGGATTCTAAGCCGACGGGCAATGCCGGCGAGCCGATCACAGGCCGCCCAACAGAGTGTCGCCGAATAGGTGTGCGGACTGGCGCGGGTGCGATATTCCCACAGACCGGCATCGGGCTCGAATGCATGGACGATGGCTCGCTCGCCGAGACCCTCGAGCAGCCGGAACAGCGCCTCATCCCCCATCTTGGGTAGGCGCTCGTCTACGAACATTTGCGTCGCGGCGAGAACGACGCTGCCGTAAACGTCGTTCTGCTTCTGACTTGCCGCTTGGTTTCCGACTCGGACGGGACCCATGCCGAGAAAGCCCTTGAGGTCGGGCGCGATCCTTTCCTCAAGCGGCGAGAACGGCACAATACCGTGCAGCGGCTGTATCTCCTCGTCGACTGATGCGATGGTGGTGATGTAGTTGATGTAAGATTCCATAATCTGCGTCGCGCCGAGTCGATTCAGCGCATCGACCACAAAGTATGCGTCACGCAACCAGCAGTAACGATAATCCCAGGTGCGCGACGACGACGGCGCCTCTGGGATCGACGTCGTATGCGCCGCCACAATCGCGCCCGTCTCTGCGAAGGTGCAAAGTTTGAGCGTGATCGCCGCGCGCACAACCTCCACTTGCCATTCGTACGCCAGCGCGAGGTAGCGCACCCAGCCTTGCCAGTAGTCGCGCGTGCGGTCGAGGAATTCACGCGACGTGGTGTCGATGGCGCTGAGGAAAGGATCGTCCTGGCCGAATATTAGATTGACGGGTCGAGTTAGGGGAAACGAAACCTCCTTGATGATGTAAGAAAGTGGCGCGTCAGACGTGAGCCGCAGAACTTGCTCCCCGTCTAGGTAACGGATGTGATTGGAGCCAACGACAGAATTCGTCGTTGGACGACCGTAACCGTGCGTCGGGCGAACTCGAATCGTTATGCGAGGCAGGCCAGCGATCGGCTCAATGCGGCGGATGATTTGGGGTGGTCTGTAAACGCGCTCGAACCGCTCGAAATTGGGAGCGAAATCGGAGACCCGCACTTTTGCGCCGTTCGCGTCGGTTAGAATGGTTTCTACAATCGCCGTGTTACGCACGTATTGCAACTCGGTTTTGACCAAGTCCGCGAGCGTGACGTCGCAAAATCCTTTCTCCTCGTCGCCCGCCAGCAGCCGCGAAAACACTGGATCGGAATCGAAATGAGGATAACACCACCACACGATCCGGGCATTCTGATCGACGAACGCCGCGGCACAGCTGTTGCCGATCAACGCCAGGTCGAGATTCTGCTTTTTTGTTTGACGACCTTCCGTCATGCGCTGCTTTCTTCAGCGGCAAACTTGGCGAGCCATTCGCGCACCGCTCGCGGCTCCGAGAACGTGCCGATCGCGCCCGGACGCGGGCGGCCGACCGAATAGGCGACGCCTCCCCGCGCGCTGACGAGGGCGAAACCACTTTCGTCGGTCGTATCGTCGCCCACGAAGATGGGCGTGCGCCCGCGAAACGTTGAGGTGGAGAGAAACGTCGCGATCGCGCCGCCTTTGTCGAAACAGGGGCTCTTGATCTCGATCGCGTAATGCGCGTCCATAACGTCTACAGCAATCGGAATCGAATCGACCAGCCGCTTGACGATATTGCGCAGCGGCCGTTCCGCGGACGGCGCAAGTCGATAGTGGACTGTGAAGCTGAAGCGCTTGTTTTCAACGAACACGCCCGGGAACGGCGCGACGGCGCGTCTTAACGCGTCCAGCAGCGACTGAGGCAAGTCAGCCGCCGCCGTCGGCGCTGCCGGCGCACCAGGATCGAGACGCATCTCGGCGCCGTGAACTCCGCTCACTCTCAGCCGCAACGGCGCGAAGAGACGGTCCACGTCATCAATGGAGCGGCCACTGATGAGCGCCAATGCGCCGTCGAGCTTGCGCTCGGCGCCCGCCAACGCCCTGACCAGACCCGCCGGGGTCACGACGTCGTCTGGACGCGCCGCCAAGTCGAGCAGGGTGCCATCGATGTCGAGAAAAAGAGCGAGCGGAGCGTCGCCCCATGTCGCCACACCCCCGAACGTCGCGCCCTCGATGCCCGGCGCGTTCAATTGGTCCACCCGAAACTCCTGACGCCTCTTCGCCCGACCTAAGTAAGTTTTGGGGCGACAACGTGGTCATGGTGTGGCGACACGTTCCGCCGCCATCGTTCCCCCAGGAAGACCCGGGTCGCGGAGCCTAAAACGCGCCCGGATCGAGTTGGTTCCCAGTAAGGCGAAGAAATCGCCTCGGAATGGCTGTCAAAATTTGACCGCGTAAACAACGCCCGCTCGTAGCTGATCTTCGGGCGCACGGCCAAACTGACGTAGCGGAGCGACCGCTTCTTCTGTAGAATTTAAACTTACCGGGCTGCGGCCTTCTCGCGCGGCTCTGTTTTTAGCGTCTCGCTGCGGCTCCGGGACCTCGCAACGCCCGCAATGGATTTCAGAGATGAGTGCGCTTTCGATCTCCTTCACTCCCCACCCCAGCGGCGGCGCGGTTTTTGACGTCATCGTTCCGAGACCCCCGGCGAAAGCCGGTATCAGGTCACGATGCAGGCCAACGAGGCGAAGCGCTGAGCCAAGCTCGGCGGCGAGCCTGCGCGTCAAGTTGAAGCCGTGATGCGCTTTCTCCTTGATCGCGAGCGAAGGAATAGATCTTGAGCGCGTTCGACATGCGCGTCGTTCGGCGTTACTTTCTGGAATTCGACGATGCGATCCCCGGGTACCTCGTCCGCCTCGACGACGAACCGCGAAACGACGCATAGCCCGTCGGCAACACACGGAGGCATGCTGTCATGACCGTCGCCCTCGCCCGGCCGGAGGCGACTCTCGACTCGCGATATACCGCGCCCGAGGGCTGGGTCTATATGACCGGGACGCAGGCGCTCGTGCGCCTGCCCATTCAGCAGCGCCTGCGCGATGCAGCGGCGGGCCTCAACACCGGTGGGTATGTTTCGGGTTATCGCGGCTCACCGCTCGGGCGCTACGACATCGAACTGTGGCGCGCGGCGCCGCAGCTCAAGCAACACAACATCGTCTTTCGCCCAGGCCTCAACGAGGACCTCGCCGCGACGGCGATATGGGGCGCCCAGCAGCTGAACAACTTTCCCGCTGCGACAGTCGATGGCGTGTTCGGCGTCTGGTACGGCAAGGGACCTGGCGTCGACCGCTCGGCTGACGCGCTGCGCCACGCCAATTTCACCGGCGCCTCGCCCAAAGGCGGCGCGCTCGCACTCGCGGGCGACGACCATGGCGCTAAATCTTCGACTGCAGTCAATTTCTCCGACACATTGTTCATCGCGGTCGGGATGCCCGTCATTTATCCCTCCAACACTCAGGAACTGCTTGATTTCGGCCTGCATGGCATCGCCATGTCGCGCTTTTCCGGCTGCTGGGTTGGCATGAAGGTCGTCACCGATGTCGCCGAAGGCGGCGGCACGGTCTATGTCGGGCCAGACCTGCCTCAGATTGTTCTTCCAGAACGGCCGAGCAATCCGCCCGGGGGCCTATGGGCGCGTACGATCGATGCGCCGGTCGCGCAAGAAGAGCGGCTCTACCATCACAAGCTGCCGGCTGCGCTCGCTTACGCGCGCGCCAATGGCCTCAACCGGATCATCGGCGAGGGCGAGGAGGCGAGGATCGGCGTGGTCGCGGCCGGCAAGGCCTGGCAAGACCTCTTGCAGGCGCTCGGCAATCTGGGCGTTGCCGACAACGGCGCTGCGCTCGGCCTGCGTCTGCTTAAAGTCGGCATGGTGTGGCCGCTAGATCCGGTGATCGTGCGCGACTTCGCCCACGGCCTCGAGCTCATTGTTGTGATCGAGGAGAAGCGCCCGCTGCTCGAGGATCAGATTCGTTCGATCCTCTATGGCGATGCAAGGGCGCCGCGCATCGTCGGCAAATATTTCGACGGGCTGGCGTTCGACCTGTCACCCGGCGCGACCGCCTTTCCCAATTTCGGCGAGATCTCGCCTGAACTCGTCGCCGCGGTGCTGGTCAACGCGGTTTCGCGGCACGATCCGAACTGCGGTCTGAGCGCGCCGGATGCGCCGGGCGCGATGCTCAGCAACCGTCCCGCGCCGATGCGTAGCCCGGGTTTCTGCGCCGGCTGCCCGCACAACCGTTCGACGCCGGTGCCTGAAGGAAGCCGGGCGCTCGCGGGCATCGGCTGCCATTGGATGGCGACGCTGGTCAATCCGCAACAGACCGCCACCGCCTCGCATATGGGCGGCGAAGGAGCGATGTGGCTCGGCCAGCAGCCATTCACCCGTCAGGATCACGTGTTCGCCAACATCGGCGACGGCACCTACGCCCATTCCGGGTCGCTGGCGATCCGTCAAGCGATCGCCGCGGACGTGCCCATCACTTATAAAATTCTCTTCAACGGCTTCGTCTCTATGACTGGCGGACAACCGATCGAGGGCGGCATGACGCCGGTCCAGATCCTGGCCGAACTCGCCGCGGAAGGCGTGAAGAAACTGGCGCTCGTCGCTGACGAGCCCGAGCGCTACGCCGGCGTTCCGCTTCCCCACGGCGTCAGCCTTCGCCACCGGGACAGGATGGATGAGACGCAGCGGGAATTCCGCGAATTCAAGGGCGTCTCGGTCATCGTCTACGACCAGCCTTGCGCTACCGAGCGGCGGCGCCTCCGCAAGCGCGGCAAATGGGCGGACCCGGCCATCCGCACCTTCATTAATCCCGAAGTTTGCGAAGGCTGTGGGGATTGCGGGCGCGTCTCCAACTGCATGGCGATCGAGCCCCTTGAAACGGAATTCGGGCGCAAGCGCCGCATCAACCAATCGAGCTGCAACAAGGATTACTCCTGCGTCGAGGGGTTTTGCCCGAGCTTCGTAACCGTTCACGGCGGACGCTTACGCAAGCCCGAGGCGACGGCGCCTTTAAGCCAGTATCTGCCGCCGGTTCCCGAGCCGATCCTGCCAGAAATAGACGAACGCTTCAGTGTGCTCGTCGCCGGCATCGGCGGCTCTGGCGTCGTCACCATCAGTCAGACGGTCGCCGTCGCCGCCTATCTCGACGGACTCTTTAGCTCCAATCTCGACCTCACCGGCCTAAGCCAAAAATACGGGGCGGTGACCGCACATGTGCGCATCGCGCGTGAACCTGGCGCGCTGCATGCGACCCGCATCGCCGCCGGCGAAGCCGACGCGCTGATCGGCTGCGACCTGATCGTCGCGGCGGGCGACGAATCGGTCTCCAGACTCAAACGCGGCACAACGCGCGCGGTGATCTCGGCCGATCTAACGCCGACCGCTGATTTCGCCCGAAATCCCAATTGGAGCGTGGACGCCGACGAGCTGATTGAACGCCTGACAAACGCGCTCGGCGACAGGGCGCTCATTCTCGACGCGCAGCGCCTCTCTGCAGCGCTCATGGGCGACCCAATCGCGTCGAACATGTTCATGCTCGGCGCCGCCTGGCAGAGAGGCTTGGTTCCGATCCGCCGGGCGGCGATCGAACGCGCAATTGAGCTCAACGGCGTCGCCATCGACGCCAACAAACAGGCGTTCGAATGGGGCCGCCGCGCTGGGCATGATCCGGCCAGCGTCGAGATGCTGGTCGGCGGTGACGAAACGGCTGACGAGCCGCCGTCGCTCGACGCGCTTGTTGAGCGGCGCGTCGCACATTTGACGGACTATCGCGATGCGGCTTACGCGGCCCGGTACCGCGAACTCGTTGAGCGCGTGCGCGCGGCCGAGAGAAGCGCCGGCCTGGGCGAAACGCTGAGCACATCCGTCGCGCGGGCCTATCACAAGCTGCTTGCCTCGAAGGACGAGTGGGAGGTGGCTCGGCTGTTTGCAGCGCCTGAGTT
The DNA here is from genome assembly GCA_963743265.1 of uncultured Alphaproteobacteria bacterium. Classification (GTDB taxonomy): domain Bacteria; phylum Pseudomonadota; class Alphaproteobacteria; order Rhizobiales; family Beijerinckiaceae; genus Roseiarcus. The sequence goes on from CAVUPE010000014.1 coordinate 36,104, forward strand.
CCAGCAGGCACTAGCGCGCGAATTCGAAGGACCCTATCGGCTCCATTTCCATATCGGCGCGTGGCCCTTCGCCCGCCTCGACCCGGCAAGCGGACGCATGAAAAAGGGCGAGCTCGGCTCGTGGGCGATGACCGCCTTCCGCATGATGGCGCGACTGAAATTCCTGCGCGGCACGTGGCTCGACCCCTTCCGGAATAGCGAGGAGCGCAAGCTTGAGCGGCGCTTGATCGGCGAATTCGAAGACGACGTCGCGGATCTTACCCAGCGCCTGACTCCTGCCTCGCAACCCGCCGCCGTCCGCGTGATCGGCGCCTATGAGACGATCCGTGGATACGGACACGTGAAAGAGGCGAGCGCTGCTGACGCGGCGAAAGCGCGGGCGAGCGCCCTCAACGAGCTCAAGGGCGGCAAGGCGCCGGTGGGAAAGGCGGCTTGAGATCGTGATGCAAGGTAAGACGATCGTCGTCACCGGCGGCTTGGGCGCCTTGGGGAGCGTCGTCGCGGAGGCGGCGGCAAAGGGCGGCGCCTCGGTCGCATTGCTTGACCACGCGCCGACTCTCCCCGCGGGTTTGGCCGAGCGGCTCGGCGCCAACACGCTCATCGTCGGCGGCGTCGATCTGACGTCGCTCACGGCGACCGAGACAGCGATGGCGTCCGTTAAAGGGAAATTCGGCCGAGTCGACGCGTTGCTCAACATCGCCGGCGGTTTTCAATGGGACATTATCGCGGACAGCAAGGCCGACAGCTGGGATCGGATGTACGCGATGAATTTGAAGACCGCACTGAACGCGTGCAAGGCCGCGCTTCCCTATTTGCTGGAGAGCGGCGCAGGTCGCATCGTCAATGTCGGCGCCCAGTCGGCGCTGCACGCCGCGTCCGGATTTGGGCCCTATGCGGCAAGCAAATCGGCCGTGCACCGGATGACGGAAAGCCTGGCCGACGAACTGAAGCTCAAAGGCGTGACGGTCAACGCCGTTCTGCCGTCGATCATCGATACGCCGATGAACCGGCGCGACATGCCGAACGCAGACTTCAGCCGCTGGGTCGCGCCGGCCGACCTTGCCGCAGTCATTCTGTTTCTGGCCTCAGACGCAGCGAAAGCGGTGACGGGCGCCCTCATTCCCGTTTCAGGGCGGGTTTGAGGCGCATTGAGCCTTAGTTTCCTTTTTACCGCCGCGATCCAGTCTTTTCAGTGGGTTACGACCCTGTTTAGTTCCGCGCTCGGCCGACGCGGGTTTCATGCGTAGCTGGTGACTATAAAACATATGATATATGTATAATATTTTTCAGATGCTCCGGCCACGCCTCGTGATTCTGACGGGCGCTCGCTTGTGGTATCAGGCGGCGCCGGGGCAGAGCGTTAGGCATAAGGGGAATAAAGACGCATGACCAAGACGGCGCTCATCACTGGAGCAACCTCGGGCATCGGCGAAGCCGCCGCCCGCGCGTTCACGGCCGCCGGGTGGCGCGTCATCGCAACCGGCCGCCGGGCCGAACGCCTCAAGACGCTGGTCGCCGCCCTTGGCCCCGACAAGGTTCATCCCGCCGCGTTCGACATCTGCGACGAGACCGCGCGCGACGCGGCGTTAGCTCAGCTTCCCAACGGGTTTCGTGGCATCGACCTCCTGATCAACAACGCTGGGCTTGCGCTCGGTCGCAATCCTGCCCAAGCGGCCGATCTCGCCCAGTGGAAAACGATGATCGACACCAATGTGACGGCGCTCGCTTCGCTCACCCACAAATTGTTGCCGGGGCTGATCGCCCGACGGGGCGCCATCATCAACGTCTCATCGGTCGCCGCGACTTATCCCTATGCCGGCGGCAACGTCTACGGCGGCTCCAAAGCCTTCGTAAAGGAATTCTCCCTCGGGCTGCGCAGCGATCTGCATGGCACCGGCGTACGCGTCACGTCGCTCGAGCCAGGCATGGTCGAGACCGAGTTTACGCTGGTGCGCACTGGCGGCGATCAAGCGGCCTCTGATACGTTCTATCGCGGGGTGAAGCCGATGACCGGCGAAGACATCGCGGCGACCATGTTGTGGGTGGCTGAGCTGCCTCCGCACCTCAATATCAACCGGCTGGAGTTGATGCCGGTCAGCCAGTCTTTCGCCGGCTTCCAGGTCGCCCGCGCCAACTAGGCGGCAATCTCACTTCAAACGAGGACGAGACATGGGCCAATTCATCAAAGGAACTTGGCGCGGGGATGCGGACTTCCCTCACGACACGACCGGTCACTTCGTGCGGCCCGACGCGCCGTTTCGCAATTGGGTCACTGCGAGCGGGGAAGCGGGACCGAGCGGCGCCGGCGGCTTTAAGGCCGAGCCCGACCGCTATCACCTCATCATCTCGCTCGCCTGCCCATGGGCACACCGCACCCTTATCTTCCGCCGGCTCAAGGGCCTTGAGAGCATGATCTCGCTCTCGGTCGTTCATTGGCTGTTGGGCGAACGCGGCTGGACCTTTGACGAGGGCCCTGGCGTCATTCCCGACCCGATTTTCCGCGCGAGCGAGCTCCGCGAATTCTATGTCAAGGCTCGGCCCGACTACAGCGGTCGCGTTACGGTGCCGGTGCTTGTGGGACAAGAAGACGAACACGATCGTCAACAACGAATCGTCGGAAATCATCCGCATGTTCAACAGCGCCTTCGACGGGGTCGGCGCAGCCGAGGGCGACTATTATCCTGGCGGCCTCCAGCCGGCGATCGACGAGATCAATGCGCGCGTCTATCAGACAGTCAACAACGGCGTCTATCGCGCGGGCTTCGCCACTTCGCAGGAAGCCTACGAAGAGGCGTTCGGAGCGCTGTTCGAGACGCTCGACTGGCTCGAGGCGCGCCTCGCCGACCAGCGCTTCCTGATCGGCCAACGGCTGACGGAAGCCGACTGGCGCCTGTTCACCACCCTTATCCGCTTCGACCCGGTCTACTTCGGGCACTTCAAGTGCAATCTGCGGGAGATCAAGAACTACCCGGCGCTGAGCCGCTATCTGAGCGAGCTTTATCACCTGCCGGGCATCGCCGAGACGGTCGACTTCTTCCACATCAAGCATCACTATTACGGTAGCCACCGACGCATCAATCCGACTGGCATCGTGCCGCTCGGGCCTGAACTCGTGTTGTGAGGGCGCCAAGGGAGCGCTTGCAGCGACTGCTGCGGCATGGCAATTGCCGCGTGTGACCGACATCGTCCAAACTGAACAGCGCGCCGCGCCGCGCATTTCTTTCGTTTCGCTCGGCTGCCCGAAGGCGCTCGTCGACAGCGAGCGGATTCTCACCCGTTTGCGCGCCGAAGGCTATGAACTTGCCCGCAATCACGCCGGGGCCGACGCGGTCATCGTCAATACCTGCGGCTTTCTCGACAGCGCCAAGGCGGAATCGCTCGCCGCCATCGGCCAGGCGATGAACGAGAATGGCAAGGTGATCGTGACTGGCTGCATGGGGGCCACGCCTGACGCGATCCGCGATGCGTTTCCCAACGTCTCGGCAATCACCGGCCCGCAGGCGTTCGAAAGCGTGATGGAGGCGGTGCGCGCCGCAGCGCCGGCCCCACGTGACCCGTTCGTCGATCTCATTCCTGGTGACGGCGTGCGTCTCACGCCGCGCCACTACGCCTATCTCAAAATCTCCGAAGGCTGCGATCACCGCTGCACCTTCTGCATTATCCCGAGCCTGCGCGGACGGCTCGCCTCGCGCTCCGCAGGCGACGTGCTGCGCGAAGCCGAGCGGCTGGTCAAAGCGGGCGTCAAGGAGCTCATCGTCATCGCGCAGGATACGAGCGCTTATGGTCTCGACCTTAGATACGCCGAAAGCCCGTGGCGCGACCGACAGGTCGCCGCGCGCTTTCTAGACATCACCCGCGAATTGGGTTCGCTCGGCGCCTGGATCAGGCTGCAATATGTGTACCCTTACCCGCATGTCGACGAGGCGATCGCCCTCATGAACGGCGGCAATGTGCTGCCCTATATCGACGTGCCATTCCAGCATGCTTCACCCGCTGTGCTGAAGGCGATGCGCCGGCCGGCGGCCCAGGAAAAGACCCTTGAGCGCATCCGCGCCTGGCGCGCAATTTGCCCGGACTTGACGATCCGCTCGACTTTCATCGTCGGTTTTCCCGGCGAGACGGAAGAGGATTTTCGTTTCCTTCTCAGTTGGCTGGACGAGGCCAAGCTCGACCGCGTCGGCGCGTTCCAATATGAGCCAGTCAAGGGCGCGGCGGCCAACGATCTCGGCCTTGAGCCCGTGCCGGACGAGGTCAAAGCCAGCCGCCACAAGCGCTTCATGGAGCGCGCCCAGGCGATCAGCCAAAAGAAACTCGCCGCCAAAGTCGGCAAGCGCCTTGAGGCCATCGTCGATGAGGGCGGCGCGCGCGAATCCAAAGGTCGCACGAAGGGCGACTCGCCGCAGATCGATGGCGCCGTCCACATTGCAACGCGCCGGCCGTTACGCGCGGGCGACATTGTAACCGTTAAGATCGAGCGCTCCGACGCCTATGATTTGTGGGGGACGGCGGCTTGACGGCCGCGAACAACATCCCCATGGACCTCGCATCGTCTTGAACCGCCCAGAGCCAATAACCGCGCCTCGCGCCGTCGAAGTACAAGACGGCCTACCCAATCCGCAGCGCCTGCTAGCGTTCACGACCCTCGCCATGGCGATCAGCATGGCTGTGCTCGACGGGACCATCGTCACCGTGGCGTTGCCGACGATGGCGCGCCAATTCGCCGTCGCGCCGGAGAGCGCGATCTGGATCGTCAACGCCTTCCAGCTCGCAGTCACCGTCTCGCTTCTGCCGCTGGCGGCGCTCGGCGACATATTGGGCTATCGGCGTGTCTACTGGTGGGGGCTCGCCCTTTTCACTGTCGCTTCGCTCGCCTGCGCGCTCGCGCCGACATTCGCCGTGCTCACCTTCGCGCGGGCTGTTCAGGGGCTGGGCGCGGCGGGAATCATGAGCGTCAACATCGCGCTCGTCCGGTTCATCTATCCGCACGCGCGCCTTGGCCAGGGCGTCGGCAACATGGCGGTGGTGGTCGCGGTTTGCACGGCAGGAAGCCCGAGCGTCGCGGCGGCGATCCTGTCAGTCGCATCCTGGCATTGGCTGTTTCTGATCAACGTGCCGATTGGCGTGGTTGCGCTCATAATGGCGGCGCGGACGCTGCCAGCGACGCCGCGCGCCGCCGGCCGCCTCGATCTTTTAAGCGTGCTCCTCAATGCACTCACGTTCGGACTTGTGATCGCCGGGGTTAACCGGATCGGCCAAGGCGGAGTCCCCTCGCTGGCGCTAATCGAGATCGCCGTCGGCGTAGCGCTCGGCGCAGCGCTCGTCTGGCGGCAACTCAAGCTCCCCACACCGCTGTTGCCGGTCGATCTTCTGCGCCGGCCGGTATTCGCGCTTTCGCTGGCGACGTCCATCGCGTCGTTCGGGGCGCAAGCCTTGGCCATCGTGTCCCTGCCATTTTACTTTGAGAACCGGCTAGGTCACTCGGCGTCGACCTCCGGACTGCTCCTGAACTCCTTGGCCGGTCGCGACCGCCCTGATCGCGCCGATCGCCGGACGCCTGGCCGATCGATTCGCCCCCGGCGTCCTTGGCAGCATCGGACTTTTGGTGATGGGAGGAGGGCTGGCCCTTGTCGCACTTGGGATGAGCGATTCCAGTCCGACCTCGCTCGCGTGGCGCCTCGCGATTTGCGGCCTCGGCTTTGGGTTTTTCCAGTCGCCCAACAATCGGGTGATTATCGGAAGCGCGCCACGGGAACGAAGCGGCGGGGCCGCGGGGCTGCAGTCTTCCGGACGGCTGATCGGGCAGTCGTTCGGGACGGCCCTGGTGGCGGTCGCCCTCGGACGAGCGCCCGCGCACGCGACGGAAATCGCGCTGTGGGGCGCTGCGGCGCTCACATTCGCGGGCGCGATCACGAGCGGCTTACGCAAGGCAAACTGAGGCGAGCCATTCGCATTCGCTTGCCAGAAGCTCGGGGCATCCCCCATCATCGCGAAACCGCCCCATCCAAGCAAAGGCAGATTCCATGCTTTCCGTCGACGCCAAGGGCGTCTTTCCAATTGCGCCCACGCCGTTTCTCGCCGACGGGGGCCTCGACGCGGCCAGCGTCGACCGCATGATCGACCATTATGTCGCCGCGGGCGCTGACGGTTGCACCATTCTAGGCATCATGGGGGAAGCGCCGAAGCTCGATCACGACGAAGCGGTTGGTTTCGTCGCCCGCTGCGTTAAGCGCGCGCCAAAACTGCCGTTCATCGTCGGCGTCTCCGCGCCCGGTTTCGCAGCGATGCGGGCGCTTGCGCACGCCGCGATGGCCAAGGGGGCGGCCGGCGTGATGATCGCCCCACAGCCGTCGCTGCGCACCGATGATCAGATCGTGACCTACTACGCGCAGGCGGTCGAGGCGATCGGATCGGACATCCCGTTCGTCATCCAGGATTATCCGCTGACGCTTGGCGTCGTCATGACGCCGAACGTCATCCGCCGCATCATCACTGACAACGCGTCCTGCGTGATGCTGAAGCACGAGGACTGGCCGGGCCTCGAGAAGATTTCGGCGCTGCGGCGGTTTGAGGATGAAGGCAAGTTGCGGCGCATTCCGATTCTGACCGGCAACGGCGGCCTGTTCCTCGATTTCGAGATGGAACGCGGAGTCGATGGCGCAATGACTGGCTACGCCTTCCCGGAAATGCTGATTGACGTGGTGCGGCTGTCGCGCGAGGGGCGGCGCGACGAAGCGCACGATCTTTTTGACGCGCATTTGCCCCTCGTCCGCTACGAGCAGCAGCAGGGCGTTGGCTTGGCCACGCGCAAATATGTGATGATGAGGCGCGGCATTCTCGCCTCCGACGCGCAGCGAAAGCCCGGAACCGGTCTTAGTGCGACCGCGAGAGCGGAAGTCGATTATCTTCTTGCGCGCCTCGCCCGCCGTGACGCACGCGCCGCCACGCCGATCTGAAATCGCTGGAAGAACTGGCGCCGCGCTACGATAGCTACCCGCGCGGCGCTCATGAAAATGGAAAACCTACGCCGCGAGTCGTGGCGCTCTCGATCGGAGCGCGATTTGGCTGACGAGTTTTGGCGCGACCGTTGCGAGCATCATGGCGAAAGCTTGCCCCCGAGGATGCGTGAGGATCGGAGACAGCAACGTTGTCAGCTTGACTTGGACACCTACGCGGCGAGCAAAGGACGATTGAAAACCATCGGCCGACTTTGCCGGCGATGCAATATTGAGCGGCCAGATGCGCGGACTGCAAGGCTATCGCAATCCCCTCGCCGCAGAACGACGGTATGACCGCCGCCTGATCCCCCAGCCGCCAAATTCCCTCGCTGTCGGATTGCACATGGCCATAGGGAATTGCCGAAATCGCGAGAGGCCTAGTGACCAGGGGCCTGGACCCCCTGAGACGCTGCCCGAGGGTGGGCAAATCGCACAAGCTGGCGAACAGGCGCTCCCATCCGCCGATACTTGTGAACATCCGGCGCGTGACGACCAAACAGAGATTGGCCATGTTGTTCTCGACCAGCGTGAGCCCAGCATAGCCGCCTGGAAACACAAAGAGTTCAACGTACGACCTCAGTTTCGCAACCTGATCGTCGGCCAACCACAGATGCAGCTTGAAGCCGATCAGATCATTGCGGCTGGTCGGCCGTCTCCACCCTCGCAAATCATGCTTTCCTGTCGCCAAAAAAACACTCTCAGCAAACAGTGCTTCGCCGCTAGCTGTTCGCGCGAGCCATGTTGAACTGCTGCGGTCCAACGACTTTATATGAACGCCGCGACGCACCTCGGCGCCGAACGAGGAAGCCGAGGCCAGAATCGCCTCATCGAGAATTCGCCGAGACAAACTGTAAGCACGAAAAGGCAATTCCACCGCGACGCTTTTGCTTCTTTCGTGAAGCCTCACGGCGGAGATCTGAGTGGCGGCAACCGCGGCCAGATCGACTCCTAGCTCACTGAGCGAGCCCGCGGCCTCTTCGCTCAAGAATTCGCCGCAGACCTTGTCATGCGGACCGGAGCTTCGCTCTACGAGGATCACGCGGCGGCCATCTCGCGCCAGATGTGCGGCGAGCGCACCGCCTGCTGGTCCGCCGCCAATCACGAGCGCGCACGGCTCGGCCATCATCGGTCCCCTGTCAGGCGGCGGCGCTGAACAGCATGCACTCGGCGGTGAGTCCCGGACCGAAAGCCATCGCGCAGCCTTGCGAGCCCTTCGCCGGTTTCTCTCGCATGAGCGCCTCCAGGACAAACAAGATCGTTGGCGACGACATGTTTCCATAGTCCTGAAGAACGTGGCGAGAGGCCGCAAGGGCCGGTTCATCAAGCTCGAAAGCATCCTCAACTGCGTCGAGCACGCTCCGGCCTCCCGGATGGACCGCCCACATGTGAAACTCTTTGCTCGCATGACCGGCAAGGATGCGTTCCGAACCCCCTCTGAGCGCGTCGGCGATCGTCGCGGGAACCTTGCCTGAGAGGATCATTTCGAAACCGGAATCGCCGATATTCCAGGTGATCTGGTCCGAAGTGTCCTGCGCGAGTTCGGCGTGGAAAGAGTCGAGCGAGAAACCATGAGGCTCGGCGCTCACGATCGCCGCCGCGCACCCATCGCCGAACAGCAGGAATGACAGAAGTTGTTCGATGCGCTCCGACTCTTGGAGGTGAAGCGTGCAGAGCTCGACGCTCACAATCAAAACCCTGGAGTCCGGGGCGGAACGAACGATGTGCCGCGCAAGCTTAAGCGCGTTGATGGCAGCATTGCACCCCATGAATCCGATCACCGTACGTTCAATCGACGATTCGAGTTTGCAAAGTCGAATGATTTCAAAATCGACTCCCGGCGCAGCAAACCCAGTGCAGGAGGTGACGATCAGGTGGGTGATTTTCCCGCTTTCCCCCTGGCCGATAAGCCGATTGACGGCCTTGGCTGCCAGGCTTGGCGCCTCTCTGTGGTATTTGCGCATACGGGCGCCGGTCGAGGGGAAATTGCCGCTGGCATAGAACCCCTCATCGTCAAGCGATTCATTGAACCCGGCTTTGGCGGGACGAAGCGTTGACCAGCGACGTCGTATGTCCGCGCGCGCAGCCATTCGCTGGAAAAGAAGCCGCGTGCGCCGATCCTTCATCATACGGTCGGCAAACTCGACGAACGTGGAATGGACGTCGTGGTCGGGGGCGGCGACGCTGAGGCGGTTTAGATAGGCGTGGCTCATGAACTGGCGCCCACGGTCCGACTTTCGAGCTGAAAAAGGTCGCGAAGACGGCGCTTTGATGCGGTGACAAAGCGGCCGAATTCTTGCAGCAAGAGTAGGCCCACGATCCCGCGGAATCTCAAATGACTATTGCTTCACATTCTGTCAGATAAGTCAGTTTTGCAAAATTCTATCCGTGTTAGATTCGTCGGCTTGGCAGTAATCGAGAGCAGAAGTGATACAAGCCCCTCGGCGCATACTCCTCGTTGAAGACGATCCGGAGCTGTCTGCCGAAATCGCGGACTTCTTGGCGACCGAGGGTTACCAAGTTGATCGGGCCTTGACCGGCGATGAGGGGCTCGGCCTGGGGCGGATCAATTCCTATGCTGTGATGCTGATCGATCGAATGCTGCCGGGCCTCGATGGGCTTTCTGTAATCCAGCGACTCCGCAACGAGGGAAACGATGCGCCCGCGCTCATCATCAGCGCTCTTGGCGAGGTGGACGAACGGGTGCGCGGCTTGCGCGCTGGCGGTGACGATTATCTGACGAAACCTTTCGCACTTTCTGAGCTCTCGGCGCGCGTGGAGGCGCTGGCGCGTCGCAGCGCCACGATCGTCAAGGAGACGATCCTTCGCGCCGGCGATCTGGAGCTCGACCTTGTCTCAAGGGCGGCGACTCGCGCCGGGAAGGCCATTAAACTATTACCTCGCGAATTTAAGCTCTTGGAATATTTGGTTCGCAATCAAGGCAAGGTTGTGCCGCGTTCAATGCTCCTGCAAAATGTCTGGGATCTGCATTTCGACCCGACGACGAACATCATTGATGTCTACGTTGGACGCCTCCGACGCAAAGTCGACGGCGAGGACGCCTACCCCTTGATTCATACCATCCGCGGCATTGGGTTCTGTCTGCGTGCTCCTGGCTAAAACACTCCGTTCTTCGACCTTCAGGCTTGCGCTCCTTTGCATCGCGATCTTCGGCCTTATTCTATTCGCGTTCCTTTTTTACATCCTTGATACATCGACCAAATTTGGGATCAAGCAATCCGACGCCGTGCTCAACGGGGATTTGGAAATCCTCCGCGAAACATACGACGAGCTGGGCCAGGAGGGGTTGACCGGAAAGATCACCCGGAACGCGAACGATCCTCAAGTAAGCCAAGGACTCTTTCTGCTGACAGACGCGAACTATCGTCCGGTCGGCGGAAGTTTGGCGGAATGGCCGGTATCCCTGCCTCGCGAACCTCAAGGGACTGGCGAATTCAAGCTCGTCTCAGACGGCGCGGAGACGCGCATATTCCGGGCAAAATGGACGATGCTGTCCGGGGGACTCACTTTACTCGCAGCAACCGAAATCACTGATCTCCGACAATTTCAGCGCCGTATGGCTTACTCGTTTTCATTCGCCGCTTTGTTTATTGTCATCGTGAGCGCCGCCTCGGGTGTCATCGTCACGCGCCGTACCGTCGGGAGGATAGAGAGCATCAATTCCGCTAGCCGAGCCATCATGGAGAGCAACCTTCAAAAGCGAATACCGGTCCATGGCGCCTCCGATGAATGGGACCAACTGGCGGCAAATCTCAATTCCATGCTGGATCGCATCGAATTTCTGATGGGAGAGGTGAAGCAGGTGGGTGACAGCATCGCCCATGATCTGAGGACCCCCCTAACCCGCATGCGCGCGCGGCTCGAACGCGCGAGCTTGAAAAATCGCAACGCGGAGGACGATCAAGCGCTTCTCGCCAGCACGATCGTGGATCTCGACGACGTGCTTCGCATGTTTCGTGCGTTGACGCGCATTTCGCAGATTGAAGCGTCGACCCAGGCCAACACGCTCCGCACGCTCGATCTTTCTCTCGTCGCGAAGGAGGTGGCTGAACTCTTTGACGCCGCTGCGGAGGAGAGAGGCAGCCGTTTGGAGATAAACGGAAAGGAACCGACCGAGATCCTTGGAGACCGGGACCTCCTCTTTGATGCGATCTCCAATCTGGTGGACAACGCAATCAAACATGGTCGCGAGCGAGGCCTGGTGAAGATCAGCGCCGATGCCGGCGAGAACGGCGCCGTCCTCAAGATTTCGGACGACGGACCTGGCGTTCCCGCGGATGAGCGCGACCTGGTTTTTCGCCGCTTCTATCGTTCGGAGAAGAGTCGTTGCACTCCCGGCAACGGCCTTGGTCTTAGCATAGTGGCCGCGGTGGCGCGGGTGCATGGCGCGACCGTGAAGCTGTCTTCAGATCGGCCCGGTCTGACGGTCGAATTACAATTTCCGGCATCGACGTACGGTCAGGGAAATGCCCGGATTGAGGCTCGGAAAACTTCATCCTAGTTTTTTTCCTCCGCTTTTTGACTGCCGCCTCACGAACGGAATCGAAACCATCGCGATGAGGGTAACCGCGGCCACAAAGGCCCACGCGTCATTGGTCGCGTGAACGAAAGCCGATTTCTGCACCAACGCAGCAACGACAGCCCGCTTCTCTGGATCGACCAGAGCTGCGCTCAACAGATCCATTGACGCGCCAATGGACCGGGCGGCGTCGAGATTGCCCGAAGTTAGCTCGTTGACGAGGGTTTGCGCGTATTGTGGAGAGCGGCTGAAGATAATTGTATCGATTAACGCGATGCCGATGGCGCCGCCGAGATTACGCATAAGGTTGAACAATGCGCTCGCGTCAGGAATGGCTTCGGGCGCGAGTTCTCCGAGCGCGAATTCAGTGGGTGGAAGCAGGCAAAACATAATCGCCGCGCCGCGCACGACCTGCGGCCAGAACATTTGCTCAAAATCCGTGGTCGTCGTTTGGTACGCGCTCAAGGCGAGGCCGACGCCGAATACGGCAAAACCCAGTCCGGTGAGGAGGCGCTCGTCGACGCGTCTGGTCAGACCAGCGGCCACCGGGGCGAAGACCACCTGAGTGAGTCCGGTCACCAGCATCGTCGTTCCGATATCGAAGGCGTTATGCGATCGCGCATAGGCGAGGAATATCGGAATGAGGTAGACGGAGCCGTATAGGCCCATGCCGAGGACGAAGCTCAACAAGCACCCGATTGAGAAGTTGCGCCTGGCGAATGAGCTGAGATCAACGAGAGGATTGTCCGAACGCGACGTGCGCGTGACAAACAGCATCGCCGAGATGAGAAAGAGCGCGACGAGGGCGACGGTGATCGGCGAGGCCCAGCCCTGCTTCGGCGCGTCTTTGATTGCGATTTCGAGCGCGACCAACGCTGCCGCGCCGAGCGCGAAGGAAAGAAAATCCAAGCGGCGAAATTGATCGACGGAAGGCTTATGCTTGGGCAGGGAAAGGAATCCAACGGACGAGGCGATCACTCCCGCGGGAACGTTGATCAGGAACAGCCAGGGCCATGAGTAGGCGTCGGTGATCCAACCGCCAACAACCGGCCCGATCGTCGGTCCGAGCACGGCGAGCACGCCGGCGATGGTTGCCGCGATGGTCTGGAGTCGCGTGGGAAACATGAGGAAGACGGCTGAGAAGACCGTCGGAATCAAGGTGCCCCCAGAGAAGCCCTGCAAGACCCGGAAGGCGATGAGAACCCTGAAAGTTGGACTGAAAGCGCAGCCGATCGACGCCAGAGTGAACACAACGGTCGCAACCGTGAACAGCCATCGCATGGTGGCGGCGCGGATCAAGAATCCCGTCAGTGGAATCGAGATGATTTCAGCGATCAAGTAGGCGGTTTGGATCCAGCTCATTTCGTCTGGAGCGATATTCAACGCCCCTTGGATCGTGGGCAGCGATGTCGCGACCACCTGGATGTCGAGGATCGCCATGAACATGCCGAGGCACATCATGGAAAATCCGAGCCACGTGCGGAACGAGGCGGGCGTCGATGTGCCAGTCGTCACGTCGGAATTCATCGTGTTCCGGGCGGAAAGGCCTTCCGCCTCTCGATCACGAAACGGAACAAGAACCATCGTATCTTGACGTCCGACAATGCGATTCCGGCGGCGGCGACTCGATCCATCCACTCCTTGCGAGTGAGCGAGCGCATCACGGAGATCTGGCCGTCCTTCGTCACCATGCGATGCAACCTGGCCAGGCGGCTGGTCGCGCCTATAACTTCGTACAGGATCCGATGCCGTTGGAGATCGTAAATCAGCCATCCCTGGGTCGATGCGCGCTCAAGCAGAGACAAGAAAGTCGCTAAGCTTTTCATCGCTGAGATGGTGCGCGACAAGGCTGCTCACGATGAGGTCAAACCTCCGCCCAGGAGGCAGGTGAAAGACATCCATCACCGCGAAATCGATCTGATCGGCGCTACCCGTCGCCTCTCGCGCAATCCGGATCGTCTCCGGGTTCAGGTCAACGCCAAGGAGAACAGGTTTCAGCTTCCGTTTGTTTGCCCACCGCCTGATTGCGCGGAGTAGGTCGCCATATCCGCAACCAACGTCGAGAATCGTGGGAGCGGAGCCGGTGGTCTTCCGGCCAAGAGTTCGGCCTAACCATCTCAGAATCGGACGGTGACCGAAGAACGCCGTATTGAACCTGGCAAGATCGTGCAGAACCGCCCTAAGCTCATGAGGGTCGATATCGTCGCGGTCGAGCCATTCTTGTTGATGGCTGCGGTTCTTGAAATCGAGACGTTGTCTGGCAGGTTTGGACATCGGACTCGGAGGATTTCAAGTCGCGCTTGCTTTATAACGCGGACCGAAGATGAACCGTTCGCTTTGAGGGATAACCAACTCAAGTGAGTTCTGGGTCAGTTTCTGACAGTCAAGTTAGTCTGTGACGTACATTTCACTTGGCGCTTGCAGACGCAGCGCCCACGCTCAAAGGATCGCTTCTATACCTTTCCCCCTAGCCGCGCAGGATCAAGAGCCCGTGGCCGACATCGTCTTGATCAATCCGAAATTTGAAATGTCGTTCTGGGGACTGGAGGCGGCGTTGCCGTTTTTAGGCAAACGGGCAAACCTTCCGGTCGGCGCACTGCCGTTGCTGGCGGCGTTAACTCCCTCGCCGCATTCAATCACGGTCATCGACGAGAACGTCGAGGAGATCGATTACGAGCGCTGCCGTCAAGCGGACATCGTCGGCGTGACGGGGATGAGCGTTCAACGACATCGTATGCGCAGCGTCCTGGCTCGTCTCAAAGGCATGGGTTGCTACACCGTCGTCGGAGGGCCGTGGATCAGCGTCAGTGAAAACGATTTTGGCGAGCTCGCCGATGTCGTCTTTGTTGGCGAGGCGGAGGAAACGTGGCCCCGCTTTCTTGCGGACTGGAGCGCCGGCGCAGCGCAGGCTCGCTATGAGCAGGATGAGAAGACCGACATGTCCACGGTGCCGACGCCGCGATTCGATCTCCTTAAAATGGGTCGCTACGCGTTCGGGAGTATCCAGTTCTCTCGGGGTTGCCCGTTTCAATGCGAATTCTGCGACATTATCGTGATTTATGGACGCAAGCCACGAATTAAGACGCGCCGGCAAATCATCGGCGAATTGGACGCTCTGCTGGCGACCAAGACGAGCCTCATTTTTGTCGTCGACGACAATCTGATTGGCAACAAGAAGGTCATGAAAGACATTCTGCGCCACGTTGGGGATTGGCAGAGCGAACGAGGCTATCCCTTCACATTCGTCACAGAGGCGTCGCTCGACCTTTCCGATGACGCCGAGATGATGAGCTTGATGGTCCGCGCCAACTTCAACGGCGTTTTCGTCGGCATCGAAAGCATCGACGAGCGCGCGTTACGCGAGACGAAAAAGACGCAAAACATGCGCAAGAGCGGTACAATGGTGGAAAAGGTCGAGCGGATTCATCGCTCGGGACTGGAAGTGTGGGCCGGCATGATCGTCGGCTTCGACAGCGATGCGGAAGACGTGTTTGACAACCAGCTCGCATTCGTCGAGGCGGCCCAGATCAGTGTGGTGATGGTCGGCATGCTATCGGCCATTCCAAAGACGCCGCTCTATGATCGCCTTGAAAAGGAAAGCCGTCTCGACTTGACGGACCCGCCGCTCCACGGCACCAACGTCATTCCGCTCAGGATGAATCAGAAGCGCCTTAGCGCCGGCTATGCGGGGCTGATGGCGAAACTGTACGAGCCCGAAGCTTTTTTCACGCGCGTAGACAAGATGTGGTTGGCTGGCCCCCTTCGCGCCGAACCCGGATGGCGTCAATATGCGTCAACGAGGCCTGTGGCGAGAATCCTGAAACAGGCGCGCGGTTGGATCGAAGCCAGCGTTTTGGCGGCCCGCCTTGCCGTACAAATGCGCGACAGCGCGTTACGAAATTTCTATCTCCGCCGATTCATGGGGGCGATTCGTCATCGGCCTGACGGCGTTCTGTTGCGGCTCTATGTGATCCGCTGTCTGATGCATTACCATTTGCTCGCTCTCAGTCGCCAGCTCCAGCGCGAGGGCGCGGCGCCCATCAATACATACTAGCCCTCCCGCCCCGTCGGAAAGGAAGAGGGCCAATTCGTTGCCGTAGATGCGCGCCACGGCCAGCGTCTTGGCCTTCCGCCGATCCGCGTCGGCGGTGGCGCTAGCGATGGCTTGACCATCGCCAGCGTTCGATTCGAGTGAGCCTTCGTCCAATTTCCTCAGGCCGCCGCCCGATTGACCTCATTTTCCGCCAGTGTGGTCAGCTTCTCGTCCGCAGCTTTCTCTTCGGCCAAATTCTGCTGCAGAACTTGTGCGCAATCCGCGCGGCCCAACGTTTTCGCCCAGGCGATCAACGTCCCGTAACGCGTCATCTCGTAGTGCTCGACGGCTTGCGCTGAGGCAATCAACGCGGCGTCCAGAACGTTCTTGTCCTCAATTTCGCCGCCGACTTCATCAGCCTCTTCGATGATGCCGTCGATCGCGGGACAATCGACCTGTTTCGGCTCTGCTCCATGCATCTGGAACACCTGCTCGACCCGCTTAACGTGGTTTTTGGTCTGCCCGAGATGAGCCTCGAAGGCAGACTTCAGCGCAGGCGATGTCGCCTTGGCGATCATATCGGGCAATGCGCCGACGATACGTTTCTCGGCATAATAGATGTCCTGCAACTGATGGACGAACAGATCGTCCATCGACTCGATGTCCTTGGAAAAAAGGCCCATGATGTTCTCCTTAGCTCTCAAACTTTGAGGGATAGTAGCGACGGCACGCGCCAAGAATCAGCTGTCCCAGCGTGTGGCTGGGCTCGACCTTGCTCGCGCCGTCTTAGGCAAATTGAGGCGGTCAATAAGACCGCCTCAGGCTTTGGTACTTGGTCAGAACTGCTGCCACTGTTCACCCTGCCAATATCCGCGGCCGGCGTGCTCTCTCCAGGCATAGTTAGCGCCAGGGTCCCACTGCCAGTCGTACGGATGAACCACCACGTTCGCATTTGGCGGATAATCATAACGTTCCACCGAATGCCAGCAGGTCGTACCGGCCTGATCGCAGACGATGGCCGACGAAGGGCCATATCCCTCAATCGTGACCGGAGCCGTGCCTCTGGGCGCGCCCGGCGCGGTGCCTTGAGCGCCAGCGGGCGTTGCTGCAGCAAACGCGGAAATCGCTGCCGCTGACAGCCCAGCTATCAAAAAGCATCTCATCGAAATCTCCTGTGTTGACCCTGCCGCGCCAACGCGATGTTTTTGCTTTTTGTTCCGGGCCGCTGGTCGATTTGGATTCTTTGCCTCCTGGACAGAAGTCATCGCCGCGCACGCCTAAGCGGCGGGGTGAAAAGCGGCTTTGCGGACTTCAAGAGAAATATAGACCCGAGCGAATGCTGCATAACGCAGGAGCGCCGGATCGGCGTAAATCCAAATGCAGAAGCGTGACGGGGACGGTGGCGTCCCCAGCGGCGTCAGAACGGGTGGTACTGAAACATCCAGGTCTCGGTTACCGTCTCGCCGCCGGACTTGAGAAACGCGCGCAGTTCGACTGGATCGGTCCCATCAACGATGAGGTCGAATTGCGCCCTCCAATGGCCGGTGACCCCGTCAGGAACGGCCTCGATCAGTTGATAAGGGCCGAAAGTCCCGCGCGAGGCCGATACCACGAGCTCAGGTTTGACCCCAAAGGGCAATGCACCCAGCGGACCGCCCAAGAACTCGACCATGAACTTCCTTACCCCCTTAGGACGCGGCTGGCCGGGCTGGCCGCCGCGCCCGAGACGAGTTGCCCATACGGCCGCAAGCTTGCTCGGGTAAGGCTCGCTGGCGAGCCAGTGCAGTCGATAGTTCAGATTGATCTCGGCGCCCGTGGGGACCGGCTCAGCCGGCACCCACATCGCGACCACGTTGTCGTGGATTTCGTCGTCGGTCGGAATTTCGCACAGCTGAATCGATCCTTTGCCCCAACCCTCGCCGCCCGGGCCCGGCAGCGGCTCGACCCAGAGGCTCGGGCGCCGGTCATAGAAGACGCCATCGATGTAGTGGTCGAACACTCGGTCGCGCTGCAGAAGACCGAAACCGCGGGGGTTATTGTCCGCAAAGGCCGAGACCATGATGCGGGGCGGATTGTTGAGTGGCCGCCACAGTCGCTCGCCATTGCCCGACCACATGGCGAGACCATCCGAGTCATGGACCTCAGGGCGCCAGTCAATCGCGGTCTCCTTCTTGGTCTCGGAGTACCAATACATAGAGGTCAGCGGAGCGATGCCGAAACGCGAGACCTGCGCGCGCGTAAACATCGTGGTCTGAATGTCCATCACCACGCCCTTGGCGCGGGTCATCAGGAATTTGAAGGCGCCAACGACCGAGGGACCTTCCATCAAAGCGTAGAGAGTGATCGTGTCGCCGACGCCGGGCTCGATATAGAAGTCGGTGAAGTCGGGAAACTCCTCCGGCCGATCAGCCACCGCCACATCAATTGCTACTCCTCGCGATGACAAGCCGTATTGCGCGAGTTCGCCAATCGAGCGGAAATAGGCCGCGCCAAGAAATGCGACCCAGTCGTTCTTATGCCAATCCAGCGCTCCATCGCGCGCTTCTTGAATACGCAAGCCGGCGAAGCCAGCGCCTTTCGGCAGATCGCGCGCCGGCGAATTGGCTGGCATGTCGAAATAGGACTGATCATAAACGATCTGGCGCGATGCATCGCCTTCGATGACATGCATTCTGACCGCCTTCTGGAAAAACAGGCCGAGATGGAAGAAGGTCACCGGAAACCGGCCCGGTCCGGTGGCGAACAATGCGAAGTCGTCGCGGTAGCGGATTTTTCCCCATTCCTCATAATTGATCTTCTGCAGCACCTCGGGCGCCGGACGGGACGGTGGAACATACGGTCCGTGCGCGCGATCGCGCGCCTGCGTCCTGAAAAGGTCGTAGGTGAATGGGACGGGTGGATCCAATTGCAGGCCATCGGCCTGGGCGCCGAAAGCCTCTGCGAGCGGATTCATCGCCGCTGCGGACGCAGCCGCGCCTTTCAGCAGCGTGCGGCGATCTAGGCTTTCGGACATAAGGACCTCTCGAATCGAACGCTCTGCTTACGTGATTCTTCCAGTCTGGAGAATCTGCTTTTGCTCACAGACGCACGAAGGTGAGGTAAACGGACCGCCGGCCTTCACGACGCGCCTTGGCCTCATAGCGTGTCGGGCGCCATTCGGGCCAGGGCCGGCGCCAATCGTCTGCTCGAGGCGCGGCCCAGCGGAAGTGGGGCGAAGCGAGAAAGCGCGTCAGCGTCCAGCCGGCGTAGTCGTCGACGTCAGTGGCGAATCGCAGCTCGGCGCCACTGCGCATCACACGCGCCAACGCCTCGATCATGCCGACGGCGACCACGCGCCGCTTGTGATGGCGCCGTTTCGGCCAAGGATCGGGGTAGAGCATGAAAACGCGCGAAAAGAACGCGTGAGGGGTTGCCTCGATAAGGGATTGAGCGTCGCCGCGCCGCAGGCGCACGTTAGAGAGCTGCTCACGCTTGATCCCGGCGAGCGCGGCGACGACGCCGTTGAGAAACGGCTCGCAGCCGACGACCCCAACGTCGGGATTGGCTTTGGCTTGTTCAATGAGATGCTCGCCGGCGCCGAACCCGATCTCCAGCCAGACTTCACGCAGCGGCGCGGCGAAGCCACGCCCTGCGGCCAGCGCCTCGGGCGCAATCGAAAACACCGGCAGCGTTTCGGCGAGCAGACGCTCCTGGCCCAGGCGAAGCGCCTTGCCGGAGCTGCGTCCGTAGAGCCTGCGAACCGGCGCCGGTTCGTCGCGTCCGCCACTGGCAGTCATCAGCCTCGCATTGCGGCGCCGGTCAGGCGGCGGCGCGCAGCGTATCCGCGAGATCGGTCTTTTCCCATGAAAAGCCCCCGTCCGCTTCCGGCGCACGGCCGAAATGACCAAACGCCGAAGTTCGGGCGAAGATCGGGCGGTTCAATTTCAGATGCTCGCGAATTCCGCGAGGGGTCAAGTTCATGACATCCATAAGCGCCGTCTCGAGTTTCGCCTCATCAATACGCCCGGTCTCATGCAGGTTGGCGTAGATCGACAGCGGACGCGCCACCCCAATGGCGTAGGAAAGCTGGATCGTGCAGCGATCGGCGAGGCCGGCTGCAACAACGTTTTTGGCCAGATAACGCGCCGCATACGCCGCGGAGCGGTCGACCTTCGTTGGATCCTTGCCGGAGAACGCGCCACCGCCGTGCGGCGCCGCGCCGCCGTAAGTATCGACGATGATCTTTCGGCCGGTCAGGCCGCAATCGCCGTCCGGGCCGCCAATAAAGAATTTCCCAGTCGGATTGACGTGCCAAACTGTCTTCGGCGTGATCCAGCCCTCGGGCAGCGCCGCTTTGACATACGGGCGCACGAGGTCGGCGACTTCTTCGGACGTCAGCGATTCGACCAGGTGCTGATGCGAGACCACAATTTGTGTCGCCTCGACTGGTTTGCCATCTTGATAGCGAACGGTCACCTGGCTTTTGGCGTCGGGTCCCAAGGTCTTTTCGGCGCCGGAATGGCGCGCATTCGAGATCCTTTTTAGGATCTCGTGAGAGTAATAAAGCGGAGCCGGCATGAGTTCCGGCGTTTCACGGCAGGCATAGCCGAACATGATGCCCTGATCGCCCGCCCCTTCATCCTTATTGCCACCGGCGTCGACGCCTTGGGCAATGTCCGCTGATTGCGCGTGCAACAGGACTTCGACCTTGGCGTTGCGCCAGTGAAAGCCGTCCTGCTCGTAGCCGATTTCCTTAATCGCATTGCGGACCGTCGCGACCATTTCGTCTTCGGAGATTTTCGGACCGCGAACTTCGCCGGCAATGACGACCCGGTTGGTCGTGGCTAGAGTCTCGCACGCGACGCGGATTTGATAGGGATCGAGACCTGCTTTTGCCCCTTCGCGAAAGAACAGATCGACAATTTCATCGGAGATGCGGTCGCAAACCTTGTCAGGATGCCCCTCAGACACGGATTCACTGGTGAACTCGTAATTTTGACGAGCCATACTGACAATCTCCTGCTGGCGCCTGCCGTCACGACTTTGCGGCCGGTGGTTGCTAATGGCCGCGCAAACGCCGCCGCTTTTGCCAGCGACCGTTCGGTCCGTCAAGCCGTTTTGGCCGGTTTGTTCGATTTATCGAACGGACGGATCCTCGACGCCTTCGTCCTCCGGAGACGCCAACGCAATGACCAGGTCGACAATGCGCCGTCGCACTTTGGGATCGGCCACCCGCAAAAACGCGCGATTGAGCTGAAGACCTTCAGTCGAGGCGAGGAAGTCGACCACGTAGGATTGCGATGATTCTTCAGCAAAACCTGGTTCCGCCGAGTCCGCCGGCGCGCCTTCGAAGAAATAGCCTGGTGAGACTTCGAGCACGCGGGCGGTATGCTGCAGACGACTGGCGCTGATGCGGTTCGAGCCTTTTTCGTACTTCTGGACCTGCTGGAAGGTCACCCCGAGAAGTTCGCCGAGTCTGCTCTGGCTCATGCCGAGCATCGTGCGCCGCATTCGCAATCGCGCGCCGACATAGACGTCGACGATGTTGGACACTTTGGGCATCATTTCAGGCTCATACCCCCTAGCCGTCGCAAGCGCCGACGCGCGCTTGCGCGAGGAATCACTGACCTAAGGGAATGAGATAGCGGATGCTCGGATAGCGCGCAAGGGTCCAATTTTGCAATCGCCGGTCTTCGTTTACGCCCGACGCTTTCCGACCATCGCCGCCGCCAAAAAGGCCAATCCGACCAGCATCGCCCCGCCCGATCCGAGACGAGACTGCCACGTGGGCGCGAGCGCCTCGGGCAGTTCGGCGTCCAGGACGCCCTCCGCGCCGAGCGGAGCGACAGCGATTTCACGGCCAAGGCCATCAAGCACCGCCGAGATGCCGGAATTGGCGTCGCGCACCAGGGGCAGGCCCAATTCGATAGCCCGCAACCGGGCTTGCGCGAAGTGCTGATAGGGCCCAGGCGTCAGACCGAACCAGACGTCGTCGGTCACGTTCAGGAGCCAGCCAGGGCGCTCGGCGCGGGACACGAGGCTGCCCAGCTCGATTGGAAAGATCGCTTCATAGCAGATGAGCGGCATGGCGTCCGGCAGGCCGGGAACGCGGAGGATGCGGCGGCCTGAACCGGCCTCGAACCCACCGGGAATCTCGACCATCTGGGTGATATGCGCACGCTCCAGCAGGCCCGCGAACGGCATATATTCTCCGAACGGCACCAGATGCTGCTTGTCGTAGCGCTGCGCCGACAACCCGTTCCGGCCGACAATCTCGATCGAATTGAAGTAACGGGGCGGGCTTCCGTCCTCCCGCCTCGCTGCGCCGGTGATTAGGGTCGCGCCGGACCCAAGAAAGTCGACGATCTCGGAAAGCGCCTGCGGATCGCTGGACAGAATGAATGGAAACGCCGAACTCGGGCCAGATCAGATGGGTGACGTCGCGAACCCCGGATCGACCCGGCGAGGTCGCGCGCTCCGACAAGTCGAGGTAGCGGCGAAGGATCGCCTGCTTGGTCTCAGAGGAGAACGAAGCATTGTCCTGGCCGACGTTCGGCTGGATCAGGCGCAGTTTCACGCCCGGAAGCGTGGCGCTCGGGGGCGCCATGAGCCGGAACTCGCCGAAGGCGGCCATGAGGACCAACGCAAGAGCCGCGACCGCCGTCGGCGCCAGATTGAGCCGGCTTTCGCCGACCCGCCACAGCGTCGCCGGCGCGGCGAAGATCGCGACCGTAAGGAACGTGAGCCCATGCAGACCGACGAGCGACGCGGTCTGGGCAAGCGCGAGATTGACGCCGAGCGCCATGCCGAGATCGTTCCAGGGAAAACCGGTGAACAGGAGGCCCCGCGCCCACTCGGTGACCCCGAGCCCGAAGGCGAGGGCGAAAATGCGCAAAGGCCCCGGCGACCACATGAGCCGCGCGAGCGCAAATCCAGCAGCCGGAAAGACGGCCAGCGCCGCCGGCAGGGCCACGACCGCGAGCGGCAGCGCCCAGGCGAATTTGTCGGCCTCGACCAGAAGCGCCGAGCCGACCCACCAGAGACCAGCCAGAAAATAGCCGAAGCCCATCCACCAGCCGGCCCCGAAGGCGGCGCTGAGGGACCGTCTGGACCCCCGATCCTGGGCGCCGTCGATCAGCCAGACGGCGATGGTCAAGGGAACGGCGATCAGGGCGAACAGCGAAAACGGCGGCAGCGCCAACGCCCCGACCGCCCCCGAGACGAAAGCGATGGCGCGCCTGCGCCAGCCCCAGGACAGGATGACTCCCTCGATGAGCGAGGCCAGAGGATTGGCGGGAGGCAGCATCGTGGAATCGGCAACGCTCAAGGAATCGCCTCTCCTTATCGGTCGAATCGCCATCGCCGACCATAGCCCGAACGCCGCCTCGAGTTCGACTAGGGGGCGCCGAATTCGGCGAAGGCTCCGCGCGCGACCTTGAGGCGCGAGGCTTGAGCGTGGCCGCCCACGAAGTGCAGCCAAGCCTTTAGGCCAGCCAGCTCCAGGGCCGGCCCGACCAGACAAGTCAGAAGGGAATAAACGCGCGTAAACGCCAATAAGCGCTAGTAAACGCTAGTAAAATAGCTAGCGTTTACTAGCGTTTATTTTTTCGAATCGAGACTTTTCAATGGGTTACGGCCGTTTGGAGTAAAAAAAATCAGATCTCCATTCCGGCGGCGCTTGAACATCTCAGGACTGTGGTGTCAGGCACGCTGGAACGGCGGCTAAGCGGGCGGCTCGACGAGTTTGTCATGGCCGCAATCATAAGGCCGGTTTCGGCTTTATGCAAGAAAATGTCGAATTAATTCTGGAATCCTTGTTCCGTCACGGGGCCGCTCCAGATCGAACGGGGCGGCCGCCGCCGCCCCTTGCAGAGCGCTGGGGCGCGCTTCTTTCTCGGCCGGGAAATATAGGTGGCGCGACCTCAGCGCGGCAGGGTTGCTCAGCCCATGCCAGCCTATCGCGATGTTGGGTCCACCACCCGAACCAGCGCGCGGCGCCGCGTGAAGCCCGCGAGCCCAAGCGCTGCGAAGCCGAGCCCCATCATCGCCCAGGTTGAGGGCTCGGGAACGCTCACGTTGATCGTCAGGCTGTCCGCGTCTGCGCCGCTGCCCCATGTGTAGATGTGCTGTCCGACGTCGAGACCAAGCGATTCGAGAGACTGGTTCTCGAAAACAGACGAGCCCGTCAGCGATGTTCCAGACATGTAGTCTTTCGGAAACAGAACGATCGGAGATGTTGCAAAAGCGCTCACTGCAAAAACGCCGACGAAGTCTCCGCTGCCGACCGTCGCTTCCGTCTGGCCGCCGGTCCCGAACGATGTGGGACCGTCGACGCCTTTGTAGAAATGCGTCTCGCCCGGATCACCGACAGTCGCGCCGCCTCTTCTCGGCGTCACCTCGCCCGGCGCGAAAAGAATGGTGGTGGCGATCAGTGTAAGATCCGTGAGATCGGCGGAACCGCTCGCCGAAGCGACCACGTCGGAACCGACCTCGTGCAAATTGATCACAACGGCCGCATCGGCCCGACCGGAAATCGCGGTCAACGCCAACATGGCCGCAAGGGCGCTCGTGCTCAGCTTCATGGTGGTCCCCCTTGAGAACATCGCGGCTTCCCTTAGCGCGGGTCGCCGCCTCCGCCGATCGCGAGGCCAATATCCTTGTTTGGATATTTCGACGAAGGTCGCAGCGTGAAGGGCATACATCTGCGTGATCGGTCCATAGGCCCATTTTAAGTCATTATTGCTTCGGCTCAAGGCCGTTGATCTTGAAATCCTCCTTCGCCTTCTCGCTGCGCTCCTCGCAATGACGATTCCACCCAAACGCGGCGCGCCTCAGTTTCCGGTCGGCATCGGCAGAGAGAAGCCGCCCTCCTTCAGCTTGTCGCGCGCCCACGGGAACCGCTGGTACTGGGTAAGCGTAATCGGGCCGCTGTAGCCTTCGCTCTGCAGCTTGCGCGGAGGATGGTCCATGTAGGTTTTCATCAATTCGTGGACCGCCTTCCAGGGCCAGCGCCGATCCGGTCGACGGCGAAGAGCCGACTGGATAAGCTCAGAACTCGCCTTGAGGCCAAAGCTGGATCCCGGCGCCCGCGCCTTCCCATCCCAACGCAAGCAAACGGAGCCTCCGATGCCCAAAGAACCCGTTTCGTCGCCTGACGCGCCGCCGGCCGAAACACCCGATGTGCTGCCGAGGCCGGACTTTCATTTTCCGGGCGAGATCGGCCGCACCTATCTCGATTCCGACCCGGCGCAATTTCCTCAACCGGTCGCGGCGCCCAAGGGCGCGCCGAACGTCCTTCTCGTTCTCATCGACGATTGCGGCTTCGGTCAGTACGGCACGTTCGGCGGCGGCATTCCGTCGCCGACGATGGACAAACTCGCGGCGGAGGGCTTGCGCTACAATCGCTTCCACACGACGGCGCTCTGCAGCCCGACGCGCGCCGCGCTGATCACCGGGCGCAATCATCATTCGACCTCGTTCGCCGGCATCACCGAACTCGCGACCGGCTACGACGGCTATACCTGCATCCTGCCGCGCAATTGCGGGACGGTCGGCGAAGTGCTGCGGCAGAACGGATACATGACGGCCTGGATCGGCAAGAACCACAACACGCCGACCTGGGAGACGAGCGTCGCCGGGCCGTTCGACCGCTGGGCCAACGGGCTCGGCTTCGACTATTTCTACGGCTTCAACGCCGGCGACATGAATCACTGGAATCCGATTCTCTATGAGAATCGCAATCTGGTCCCGGCCTCGACCGATCCGAACTACCACCTGACAACCGATCTCGCCGACAAGGCGATCGCATGGGTGCGCCAGTCCAAGAGCATCGCGCCGGACCGGCCCTATTTCCTCTATGTCGCGACCGGCGCCACACATGCGCCGCATCACACGCCGAAGGAATGGATCGAGAAGTTCAAGGGACAGTTCGACGAGGGCTGGGACAAATATCGCGAGCAGACGCTGGAACGGCAAAAGAAGCTCGGCGTCGTGCCGCAAGACACGAAGCTGACGGTGCGCTCGAAGGGATTGCCTGCATGGGATTCGCTGAACGCCGACCAGAAGCGCCTCTACGCGCGGATGATGGAAGTGTTCGCCGGATACGCCGCCCATTGCGACCACGAACTCGGCCGCGTCGTCGAGGCCTGCAAGCAGCTGCCCGGCGGCGACAACACGCTGATCTTTTACATCGCAGGCGACAACGGCGCGAGCGCCGAAGGCGGGCTTGGAAGGCTCGCTGTGCGAGAACATGTTCTTCAACGGCTTCTCCGAGAAGTGGCAGGACAACATCAAGGCGATCGACGAACTAGGCGGCCCGAAGCACTTCAACCATTTTCCGTCCTCCTGGGCGCATGCGATGAACGCGCCCTTCCAGTGGACGAAGCAGGTCGCGAGCCATTTCGGCGGCACGCGCAATCCGATGATCATCTCGTGGCCCGCGCGCATCAAGGACAAGGGCGGCCTGCGCGACCAGTTCCTGCACACGATCGACATCGTGCCGACCATTTACGAAGTGTGCGGCGATCACCCGCCTGCCGATGCTGAACGGCGTTCAGCAGAAGCCGATCGAAGGGATCAGCTTTGCGCTCACCTTCGATGACGGCAAAGCCGAGGGACGACGCAAGACCCAATATTTCGAGCTGGGCTGCAATCGCGGCCTCTATCACGACGGCTGGATGGCGTCGGCGCCGTCCTTCGTTCCGTGGGATCCGAACCGGCAGGAATGGGATCCCGACAAGGCCTGTGGGAGCTCTACAAGATCGACGAAGATTTCTCGCAGGCGAACGATCTGGCGCGCAAGAATCCGCGAGAAGCTGCGCGAGCTTCAGGATCTCTGGTGGGTCGAGGCCTCGAAATACAACGTGCTTCCGCTCGACTGGCGCGGCACGATCCGCATGAACGCCGAGGCGATGGGCCGGCCGAGCCTGATCGGGCGGTCGCACGACGATGACCTACTATCCCGGCACCATCGGCCTTCCCGACGCGGCCTCGCCGCCGCATGTGCAACAAGTCCTGGACGATCACCGCCGACATCGAAGTGCTCGACGGCAAGGCTGAAGGGCATGATCGTCACGCATGGCGGGCTCGAGGGCGGCTACGGTCTTTATCTGCGTGACGGCAAGCCGACCTTCGTCTATAATTTCCTTGGCGTCGATCGTCCGACCTTCGCCGCGAAGGATCCGCTGCCGAAAGGCAAGACCAAGCTGGTCGTCGACTTCAAATACGACGGCGGCGGCATGGGCAAGGGCGGCAAGATCACCATGAGCGCCAACGGCAAAACGATCGCGGAAGGCCGCCTCGAGCGAAGCCATTCCCGTTCAGTTCTCGCTCGGCGAGGGGCTGGATGTCGGCATGGATATCGGCTCGCCCATCGACTTCACCTACAAGCTGCCCTTCGCGTTCACGGGCAAGATCGAAAAGGTGAAAATCGACTTAGGGACGCCGCAAGCCGCGGCTGGTAGTCAGGCGTCCCCGTAGCGAGCCGACGCCGACAGTTCGAGCCTATCAGTTCGCTTGAACTTGGATGCTGGAGGGAACGATGGACGGGGCAAAGGCGGGACGTCTCACGGGCAAGGTCGCGCTCATCACCGGGGCGGCGTCGGGCATCGGCCGGGCGACGGCTTCTCTGTTCCATGCCGAAGGCGCCAAAGTCGCCGCGACCGACCGGAACGAGGCGGGTCTCAAGACGCTCGGGGCCGACGCCGATCTCACGCTCGTGCAGGATGTGACTGACGAAGCGCGCTGGCGCGCTGTTGTCGACGAAGTCCTCGCGGCGTTTGGGCGCCTCGACATTCTCGTCAACAGCGCCGGCGTCGCGGTCCTCGGCAATATCGAGACGACGACGCTCGCCGACTGGCGCAAGGTCAACGCGGTCAACGCCGAGGGCGTGTTTCTTGGCTGCCGCGAGGCGGTGCGAGCGATGAAGGAGAGTGGCGGCGGCTCGATCGTCAATCTCTCCTCGGTCGCCGGGATCATCGGCGACGCCTCGTCGCTGGCCTATTGCGCCAGCAAGGGCGCGGTGAGGCTCATGACGAAATCGGCCGCGCTCCATTGCGCCCGCGCCGGCTACAAGATTCGGGTGAATTCGGTGCACCCCTCGTTCGCCGAAACGCCGATGGTGCTCGAAGGCATCGCGCGGGCGAAGGACCCGGAGCGGATTCGCGCGGGCCTCGAGCGCGCCGCGCCGATGGGCCGCATGGGCACGGCCGACGAGGTCGCCAACACCATTCTGTTCCTCGCGAGCGACGAATCCTCGTTCACCACCGGCGCGGAATTCATGGTCGACGGCGGACTGACGGCGCAGTGAGGGACCCTGCACATGCTCGCTCACCCGCTCCTCGAGGAGACCCCCGCCGTGTGGACTCTCAGGCGTCCCTTAACAACGGGTGCGTCGAGCAGCGGATGGCGCCGCCAAGCTCCGAGGGTTTGTCGAAGGGCACGGGGACGACGCTTACCCCGCGCTTCTCGATTTCCTTGATGAGTCGTTTGTGCTCGGCGCCGATAATGACGACGCCGGGTTCGAGGCAAAGCGTGTTGCAGCCGAGAGAATGAGCCTCCTCGGCGGTCGCTTCGATGACCTCCCAGTCCTTGACGGGCGCCGGCAGCCGGCCTTCCTTGAGTCCTCCCATGAAGCACATGCACAGTCCCTCCCGGATGACGGCGAACATGCAATCGAGATGCAGCCACTCGGGCGTCAGCGGCACGAGGTGCACCCGGTAGCCTTCCGGCTCCAGATATTGCTGAAGCCAGGCGGCGCCGGCTGGGCTGGAGGCGAGCGACGAAAAGCCGACCAGAATATCCTTGCCCAGCACAAACGTATCGCCACCCTCGACGAAGGGCCGCGGATCATTGAGGAAGTCATCGTCCGTCTCGCCCGACAGGATCGGCGTCGTATCGGGCATGCGCACGTGTCGGGCGCCCGGGTCCTCACTCAGACGCGTGCGAAAAAACTGCTCGTAGGCAAGATGTTCCTTGCAGCGGAACATCATGCGCAAATTCGTCTCGATGACGTGCTTGCCGATGACGATTTGGGCGTCACGGACGAATTGGTTGATGAGGCCGACCGGGCTCGCCGCGATCTCCATATCCGTCAAGGGGCGGGGACGGTGAACGACCACGCCGTGGTCCTCCAATACGCTCGCCAGCGCTTCGGTCTGTTCGATCATCCCTTTGGCGCGCTCGGGCATCGCCTGCTGCAGGGAGACGCCCTCCAATCCGTGCAGCATCGTCTTAAACCCGTGATACCGGCCCCAGTCGGGGGACCATCGCGGGAACACGCAGCGGGAACTATCGCCGACCAAAACCTCCCTTAACTTGCCCCATTCGTTGAAGACTCCCATAGGGTGTGCTTGCGTCGGCATTTCCGTCCTCCCCCTTCTGCAGGCGATCACCATTATGCCCCGACACAATGTTCTGACCTAAGGAGAAAACCCATGCCGGAGACTAACAAGGACATCGTAGTCGACTTCTATAAGAAGGCCCTGTTCGAGGGCCACGTCGATGACGCCTTTCGCCTTTACGCCGGCGCTCCCTATCGCCAGCACAATCCGCTCATCGAAGACGGGATGGAAGGCGTGAAGAAGTTCGTTGCCTGGATCATGGCGAACCATCCTGATGCTCACGGCGAGATCAAGCGCGTCTTTGCCGACGGCGACCACGTCATCCTTCACAGTCATTGGCACGGCCTGTCCGATAATCCGCGCGGAGAGGCGGTGGTGGACATCTTTCGCCTGGAAGGCGGCAAGGTCGTCGAACACTGGGACGTGATCCAGCCGATCCCCGAGACCTCGGCCAACGCCAACACGATGTTCTGAGCGGTTGGCGTCGTCGAGCAACGTCACACGCCCGACGCGAAGTGCAGGATCGCGCTTCGAACGCCTGTAGACATTTCGTAGCGCCTCCCGGGCTCCAATCGAGGAACCTCGCCTCCGGCCCCACGTTGGTCGCGCATCCCTCGATGCGTGAGACACACGCAACGTGCTGAACCCGGAGAAACGCCATGAAGGCCAAACTTTTTGCAACAGTCGCGCTCGTTGTGCTCCCAACCTTAGCCTACGCGGCCGGCGGAGCCGGAGCGGGCGGGGCTGGAGGAGCCGGCGGCGCCAGCGCGGGCGGAAGCACCGGCGCGGCCAGCGCGGGCAATGGAAATAATAGCGGCGGCGCCAGGGAACGGGGCCAGCGGCACAGCCGGCTCTAACACCGCCAATGGCGGCGCCAACAACGGCAACCAGGGCGGCAACGGTAACGCGGCCAACGGCAACGCGATGGGCTCGGGTTCGGGCGCGGCAGGCAACACAGACGCGACCGGAACGATGGGAACCAATCAGATGAAGCGCCAGAACGGAGAGCCGCAAAAATCTCCGTGAGCGAATAGCCGCCAATTCGGCGGCGTTCTTTGCCTTCAGATTAAGCAACGCCTCGCGCCGCGGGGCGTTGCTCTCATCCATGAGCGCAAACACACAGGCGGCGATGAGCCCGAAAGCCACAGTTCACGGTCTGAAACGAGGAGCATCTCCTCCGCCTCATCCTTCTCCACATCTCCAGAATTGGACAAACGCGATGAAACTCAAATCTTTCGCCACTGTGGCGCTTATCCTGATTCCAAGCTTGGCATTCGCTGCAGGCGGAGGAGGAACCGGCATATCGAACGCGGGTAACGGCGGTCCAAGCGGCGCCAACAGCGACGTTAGCAACGGCAATACGCCGCCCGGCCCAGCGAACGCATACTTTGGAACCGGCAATACAGATGTGCCCGCAACGAGGGGCGCTTCAAAGGAGATTAAGAGGCAGAACGGAGAGCCGCAAAAAGCTCCGTAGACTAGCCGGCGTCGTCAACCAGCGGCGCTCTTCTGCCTCAACTCAAGCAACGCCTCGCGCCCCGCGGGGCGTTGTGGCTTGCAACAGTGCGAACACGCCTGCCGCGAGCCAGCGCGAGGACAGCGCCAAAAGCCGCGAGCGTTGGCGGATGAAACGGCGCCATGCCCCAGTGCGGCCAGATGATCTCGTTGGTGTTGAACGGCTCGTCGCTGTAGCGGCAGAGGTTCAGCGAGGCGCCGTCCGCCAGCATTTCAACTTCGATCTTGCTGATCAGCGCATCAATGGATTTGTGATCGGCCTGCGGCTCATGGGCAAGCTGCAAGAGCAGCGCCCGCCCAGCGGCGAGGTAAGCGTGAGAGCATTCGTTGAACGGGCTTTCTTCATCCGTGATGCTGCCGGGGACCAATCCCCCACAGACAGGCAAAGGACTGAAGATTCAGATAGTCCTCCAGTCGCCAGGTCGTAAGGTCGAATCCGAGCCTGGCGCTGGCCAGCGCCCGGATAGCGGGGAGATTGTCGCGGATCACCGCCATCTGGCCATGCGTCAGGCTTGGTATGGAGACGCCCTCCGGAGGCGGCCCGCTGCGGGTGGAGATCCGATGCGCGTCGCTTGGCGCGGCGCCGAGCATGAAGAGGGCCGCAATGAGGGCGATCCATGCGCCTCTCACGAGAGGCTCCCCAAAGACCCGAGCGCGACGAGATTCCAGCGTCCGGCATGACCGCTGAGCCTCGCAAGCGAGAGCGGCGCGACATCGATCCGGGCAAAGGCCGAGGGAGCGCCGAGCGCGTTCACAATCGCTGCCCGGACGACCGAGGCGTGGGTGACGGCCAGCGTTGCGCTTTCGCGCGCCAACGATTGCGCGAGCCAGGCGCCAATGCGCTCGATCAGAGCTGCGATCGATTCGCCGCCGTGCGGCGCGGCTGCGGGATCGCCGAGCCACGCGGCGAATCCATCCGGTTCGCGCTCGGCGACGTCCTTCGAGGCGAGACCGCGCCAGCGCCCGTAGTCGCAGTCCCTCAGCGCGGTCTCGACTTCAGCGTCGAAACCCAGCGCCGCGGCCGTCTCGCGCGCTGCGCGGGCCGGGGCGGTCAGCACCTGAGTGTAAGGGCGCAGCCGGCCCTTCAACTTTTCGAGGGCGCCGACGGCGGAAGGTTCAAGCGCCTCGTCGTCGGGAAACCGCGCCGCGCGCGTCGCCGCGGACGCGCCATGCGCGAGCAGGTCGAGGCGCGCTGTCATGGGCGCGCCCGCCCCGCGGCTCAGTAGGCCGTCTGCAGCCGACCGACTTTCGCCTCGGCGAAATCGCGCTGGACCCAGGCGCCAAAGCCGAGCCCGAGCACCGTCCATAGCATCGCCTGAGCGCCAAGCGAGGCCATGCGAAACTGCCAGAGCACGACCGCCGGGAAGCCTTCGGGGGTTTCGTCGAGCGGCGGCATTACGAGAGCGAAGATGATCACTGCGACAAGAAAGACCAGAGCGGCGACGATCGTCGCATTCCACGCGCCAAGCTGCTCCATCAGGCGATTGCGGACGCTCCAGGCCGCGATCATGCAGGCGAGCGACAACAGGATCATGCCGAAATAGATCGCCGTGCGCAGACCAATCGTGTCGGGGTTGCCAATCGACGGCGGGTTGGCCGGATATTTGAGGATCGGGACGGCGTAGACGGCCAGGAAGCCGCTCAGCGCAAGCAGCGCCGAGGTCAGGCGGGGGCTCCAATTCCCCATGCGGCCGTAACAGACCGCGAAAGCAAGCGCGAACAAGCCGCCGAAAGCGATGCTGTAGGTCGTGACGCCGGTGAAGAGACCGATGCCCGCCTGCGTTGGCCGGCTGACAATCTCGTAGTCCTCTTCGGGCGGCGGCGGGGTTTCGCCTTTGGCCACCGCGGCGTCGTGCTCGGCCTTGGCTTTCGCCTCGTCCATCGCCGATTCAAAGGCGATGGCGCGATCAACCGCGGGTTCGCCCACGATCTTCAATATGCCAAACGAAAGCAGGGCGGCGACGAAGCCGACGATCATTCCCCGCCACAACAAAGATCCGGTCGTCATTACGATCATCCTCAACGCAAACTCGCGCCGTCGGCGCTGCGTGCTCAGAGCCGACGCGACTGTAAGCCAGCTGATGGCTTACCGTTACGGCTACCCTCTGCCGGAGTCCGAATTAGCGGACGCGTCAGTGGCAGGGGAAGCCGAGCAGATGGCGGCTGTCGTGCACGAATTCATGCACGTACATGCCCTTGACGATCGAAGTGGCGCCTTCCTCCGCG
The DNA here is from genome assembly GCA_963743265.1 of uncultured Alphaproteobacteria bacterium. Taxonomy (GTDB): domain Bacteria; phylum Pseudomonadota; class Alphaproteobacteria; order Rhizobiales; family Beijerinckiaceae; genus Roseiarcus. The sequence goes on from CAVUPE010000014.1 coordinate 68,729, forward strand.
CCGACGAAATAGACGCCGAGCAAGCAGATCAGGCCGCCGAAAATGACCCAGGGAAGCAATTCGCGAATGGGGATCGCAGCGGGCCGCGCGGCGGTGGGAGCAAAGGTCGAAGCTGTCATGTCGAACTCCTGGGGATATCGCGTCCCCGTTCAAGATAGGCCTCGCCGCGGAAAGGGTCTGACTTTCGGTCAAAGGGACCGATTACAGTGGCGCGACCGTGCCGGACTTGCACCGGCTTCCATCCGCGACGCGCTTGTTCACCATACGATCCTTGGCGGCGCTGTCAATTGAGGGCGTGGTCGACCGCAGCAAATCCAGAGATCATCGCTTCGAGGACCGAGCGCCGTAGCGAGGCATCCGTCTTACAAAACTTTCCTGATCGTCTTCCAAAACATTCCTGACCGTCTTGCAAAACATTCCCGACCTCGGCAATCTGAGCCGAAATCGAGACCTTCATCCGAAGAGTCTCGGCCGGTCACGGGGCTTCGGCTAACCGTGCGAAGGCGATCAGGGAGGAAACAGAATGGGCAATCCCAGTGCGGCGCCGCGTTCAGCGGCGAAACGACGCCCCCGCGCGCTTGCCGGCCTCCTCATCGCCCTCGGTGTTTCATCGATCGCTCGTGTCGGCGAAGGCGGCCGACGTCGCGAACGTCGACGACGCGCGCATCATCGAGAACGCGAAGACAGGCAAGGAATGGCTGAGCAACGGCCTCGACTACAGCGTCAACAGATTCAGTCCGCTCGATCAGATCACGGCCGCCAATGTCGGGAAATTGGGCCTCGCGTGGTCCTACCCCCTGGACTCGATCCGCGGCGTCGAAGCGACCCCGATCGTCGTCGACGGGATCATGTATGTCACGGCCCCGTGGGCAATCGTGTACGCCATCAACGCCAAGACCGGCGAGAAGATCTGGACGTTCGATTCCCAATCGCCTCGCGACAGAGGGTACAAGCTGTGTTGCGATGTCGTTAATCGTGGCGTCGCGGTCTACAAAGGCAAGGTCTATGTCGGAACGCCCGACGCGCGCTTGATCGCCCTCGACGCTTCGACCGGGAAAGTGGTCTGGAGCGTTGACGCAAGCCCCGACCAGTCGCGTCCCTACACGATCACCGGGGCGCCGCTCGTGGCCAAAGGCAAGGTGTTTATTGGCGGCGGCGGCGCGGACTTGGGCGTTCGCGGCGTTGTGTCCGCGTTCGACGCCGAAACCGGCAAGCTGACGTGGCGCTGGTACACAGTGCCAGGCGATCCTTCGAAGCCATTCGAAAACGAAGCGATGGCCAAGGCGGCGACGACCTGGGACGACACGTTCAAATATTGGGAGAATGGCGGCGGCGGAACGGTCTGGAACACGCTTTCTGCGGACCCCAACCTGAACCTCTTGTACTTTGGCACGGGCAATGCGGGCCCTTGGGCGTCCTCGATCCGCAATCCCTCGGCTAGAGACAATCTGTACACATCCTCGGTGGTCGCGCTCGATCTCGACACCGGCAAATACGCCTGGCACTTTCAGGAAACTCCCGCGGACACGTGGGACTACGACGCCGATCAGGATCTGATCCTGACCGACCTGACGATCGACGGACAGAAACGCGAAGTCCTCCTGCATGCGGCGAAGAACGGCTTCTTTTACGTCCTCGATCGCAAGACCGGCCAGTTCATTTCGGCCAAGAATTTCGTCGATGTGAACTGGGCGACCGGCTACACGGCCGACGGCAAGCCCATCGAAATTGCCGGGGCGCGTGGGGCCGACAAGCCGATCGAGGCGATTCCCGGGCCGTTTGGCGCGCATAATTGGCAATCGATGTCGTTCAGTCCGAAGACCGGCTTCGCCTATATCCCGGCGCAGAACGTTCCCTTCATGATGATCGACGATCCCAAGTGGACCCAGGGCAGCACGACCGTCGGTCAGCCCATGAACGGGATCGGCTGGAACCTCGGCAAGAATCTCGTGACGACGCCGCCGAAAGGCAAGCCTTTTGGCCGGCTGATCGCCTGGGACGCGGCTCATCAGAAGGCGGCCTGGACGCAGGATTACGCGTCTCCGTGGAACGGCGGGACGCTCGCGACCGCCGGAGATCTCGTCTTCCAGGGGACGGCGGACGGGCGACTTGTCGCTTACAATGCGACAAGCGGCGAGAAGCTGTGGGACGCCGCGCTAGGCGGCGGCGTGGTCGCAGCCCCGATGACGTATGAGATCGACGGGAAACAATATGTCTCCATCGCCGTCGGCTGGGGCGGCGTGTTCGGACAATCACAGCGCTCGACCGATCACGCTTCGCCCGGCACGGTCTACACGTTTGTGATGGGCGGCGACGCCAAGTTTCCCGAGGTCGCGCGTTACAATCTGGGGCCGCTCATTTCCGGAGTGAAATACGATCCCAAGGACGTAGCCGCGGGCTTCGGGCTCTATGTCAGCAATTGCCTGTTCTGCCACGGCGTGCCGGGCGTCGACAAAGGCGGCAACATCCCCAATCTTGGATATGTCGATGCGGACTCGATCGCAAAGCTCGAGGACGCGGTGTTCAGCAAGGAGTTTGCCGAACTGGGCATGCCCGATTTCACCGGCAAGCTGAAGCAGGATGACCTCGAAAAGATCAAAGCGTTTATCCAGGGCACCGCCGACGCGGTCCGGCCAAAGTGAAACATCTCGCAACGTCCGCGCGGTAGCCTGCCCGACGGAGTAGGTAGTCCTTACAAGAACATCCCGCGATCGCGCGTGACCGCCTGCGCGAGATGCTCGGCGACCGCGCGGATGCGCCCGAGGCCGCGCGTGTCCTCGTGCGTGACGAGCCAATAGGCTCGCGTCGCGCGTCGCTCGGGCAGGACGCGCTTGAGGTCCTTGAAGCGTGCGCGCGATGAAGTCGTGCACGACGCCTAGCCCAACGCCCGCGCGCACCGCCTCGAGCTGCGTGACCGCGTTTGCGCTTTCGAAGCTCGTCGGCGCGCCGCCGTAGAGTTCGCGCACGTAGTCGAGCGCGGTCGAAAACGCATGCTCCTCGACATAGCCGATGAGGCGGTGAGCTTTCAGCGCCTCGACGTCGGCCGGCGCGCCGTTGCGCTTGAGGTAAGTCGCGCTCGCATAAATGCCGAGCGAATAATCGGTGAGCCTGCGGGCGACGAAGCGACCCGCTTCCGGCTTGTCGAGACCGATGACGACGTCGACCTCGCGGCGCGCGAGCGGGGTCAGTTGCGGCAGCGGCATCAGTTGCAGGCGCACCGCCGGATGGCGCTCGGCGAAGTCGCGCAGCGCGCCTGCGAGGTAATAGGTCGAGAACCCGTCCGGCGCGCCGATGCGCACATCGCCCGAAAGCTCGAGATCGACGCCGGAGATTTCGCCCTGCGCGTGCAGGAACGCGCTTTCCATCTGCTCGGCGGCGCTGATGAAGCGCTCGCCCGCGCCGGTGAGCTTCGCGCCCGTCGTGCGCCGGTCGAACAGCTTGGCGCCGACCGTTTCTTCAAGCGCCGCGATGCGGCGGCTGACCGTCGCGTGGTCGAGCTTGAGCCGCTTGGCGGCGGCGACGAATTGCCCGCCGCGCGCGACTGCGAGGAAAACCCGGACGTTATCCCAATCCATGAGACTCGGCACTCGGTTTGACGAGGAAGGCTTTGGGCCGGTCAGGCGCCGCCGTCCGTTTCCACCCGTTCCTCATCATCCAGCGGGAAAATGGCGCGACCACGCTCAAGCCCTCAGCGAGCGCAAGAGAAAGCGGATCACTTTCTCCATCAGGTCCGCGCTTACGCGTCCGATTTTCTCGGCATGACCGCTTTCGATGGTCGCAAGTTTGCAGGGACGAATAAGGGATGGCGCGGGAAGGCCTGCATGGGCATAAGTCGCCCCGAAAGGGACGTCTTCCGGCCATGCTCTGTTTTCGGCGCTTGTAATCATCGCAACCCAGAGCAGGCGTCCGTCTTCCCCGAGACCTCCTCGGGAGACAACCAGCGCCGGACGCCGCTGGCGTGTAGGGCGCGTGTCCGATCCGTGTAGGGAAACGGTACGCGGACGACGTCGCCCTGTTCAAAGCTTGGCATAAGCCTTCCGGTCGGCGTCGCTGTCCCATTCTGTAAAAGCGCCGAAAGGGTCTTCAGCGCCGCGCTCGGAAGCTTTCGTTAGGATGACCCGGCCGCCGTCGATCTCGTAGGCAAGCTCGTCACCCTCCGCGAGACGCAGGGCGGCACGAACGGGCTGCGGTATGGTGGTCTGAGCCTTGCTGGTCAGCTTACTGGTGATCATGGCCGTCATGTAAGGAAAATCCTTACCGCGTCAAGTGGTGCGACGTACGACGCTGTGTCGCTCCTCGGGAGCGAGGAAGCAGGCGCCAAGTCTCGTAGTCTTTAGCACATTTTCGCACAGCCGATGCGCGATCTCTCAAATTGCTGTGCGCAAAATCGTGGCGCATAAAGCCCTACAATCACAGACTTCAGGGAGCGGAGCGATGATCGAATACGGGCATTTCATCGGCGGCAAGCAGGTCGCCGGCAAGTCGGGACGAACCGCCGACGTCTTCCAGCCGATGGACGGCACGGTGCGCGCGCATGTCGCGCTCGCTTCCAAGGCTGAAGTGCGCGCCGCGGTCGAGAACGCGAAAGAGGCTCAGCTTGCCTGGGCGGCGGTCAACCCGCAGCGACGCGCCCGCGTTCTCATGAAATTTCTCGACCTCATCGCCAAGAACAACGACGAGCTCGCCGACATTCTGGCGCGCGAGCACGGCAAGACGATCGCTGACGCCAAGGGCGACATTCAGCGCGGCGTCGAGGTGGTGGAATTCGCGCTCGGCGTCCCCCATCTGATGAAGGGCGAATATACCGACGGCGCAGGCCCGGGCATCGACCTTTATTCGATGCGCCAGCCGCTCGGCGTTGTCGCCGGCATCACGCCGTTCAATTTTCCCGCGATGATCCCCTTGTGGAAGCTCGCGCCGGCGATCGCCTGCGGCAACGCTTTCATCCTCAAGCCCTCGGAGCGCGATCCGGGCGTGCCGATGCGGCTCGGCGAATTGTTCGTCGAGGCGGGCGGACCTCCCGGCATCCTCAACGTGGTCAACGGCGACAAGGAGGCGGTCGACGCCATCCTCGATGATCCCGACATTCAGGCGATCGGCTTCGTCGGCTCGACCCCGATCGCAGAATACATCTATTCGCGCGGCACTGCGACGGGCAAGCGCGTGCAGTGCTTCGGCGGCGCCAAGAACCATATGGTCGTGATGCCCGACGCGGACATGGAGCAGACGGTCGACGCCCTGATCGGCGCCGGCTACGGCTCGGCTGGCGAGCGCTGCATGGCGGTCTCGGTCGCGGTTCCCGTCGGCCAGAAGACTGCCGATGAGCTCATGCGCCGGCTCATTCCGCGCGTCGAGTCGCTGAAGATCGGACCCTCGACTGACTCCGGCGCTGACTACGGGCCGCTTGTGACCAAGGCTGCGCTGGAGAAGGTGCGCGGCTATGTCGATATCGGCGTGAAGGAAGGCGCGAAGCTCGTCGTCGATGGCCGCGACTTCAGGATGCAGGGCTACGAGAACGGCTTCTACATGGGCGGATGTCTGTTCGATAACGTGACCAAGGACATGCGCATCTACAAGGAGGAGATCTTCGGCCCCGTGCTCTCGGTCGTCCGTGCGCATGATTACGGCGAGGCGCTCGGCCTGTGCAACGACCACGAATACGGCAACGGTGTCGCCATCTTCACCCGCGACGGCGACGCGGCGCGCGACTTCGCCAGCAAGGTCAAGGTCGGCATGATCGGAGTCAATGTGCCAATTCCCGTGCCGGTCGCTTACTACACGTTTGGCGGCTGGAAGCGCTCGGGCTTCGGCGACTTGAACCAGCACGGGCCGGATTCGATCCGCTTCTACACCCGCACCAAGACCGTGACGGCCCGCTGGCCGTCGGGCATCAAGGACGGCGCGCAATTCTCGATCCCGACGATGAACTGAGGAGCTTGGACGAGGGCGGCCGGGAGGCTATGCTGGCTCCCGTCCCGTCTCTGCGCGGGCTCTTGAGAAGCCTTAATGTCGACCGCGCTCAAGCTGATGACTGTCGAGGAGTTCTTGCCCTGGGCTGAGGGCAAGGAAGGACGTTGGGAGCTGCACGACGGCGTTCCGGTAATGATGTCGCCGGAACGGTCCCTTCACGCCGAGACCAAGGCCGAGACATACGTCGCGCTGAGGGAGGCTATCCGGCTCAAAGGGCTGCCGTGCCGAGTTTATCCGGACGGCATGGCCATCAGGATCGACGCGCGGGCGACATACGAACCGGACGCATCGGTCGTCTGCGGCCCTCGACGCTCCCGCCGACGCCATCGAGATCGACAATCCGGTCATCGTGGTCGAAGTCCTCTCTCCGAGCACGGCCGCTATCGACCACGGGCGCAAGCTCAGCGGGTATTTCTCGATTCCCAGCGTGCAGCACTATTTGATCCTCGATCCCGATCGGCGCGTAGCGATCCACCACAAGCGCGGCGCTGGCGAGGCGATCGAGACCCGTGTGCTCTCAGAGGGCGCGGCGCGGCTCGATCCGCCGGGCTTCGAGGTTGCGGTCGAGGCGCTGTTCCCGCCAGCCTGATCAGCCCGGGCGCGCCGCCGTTCAGAACCTGAACAGGGTCAAGCCTGGCCCAGTGTTGCCGAGCGGGTCGGTGAGCCTCTCGCGGCCGCGCATGCCCATGAAGGTGCCCTCGATCGGCGTCGGCTGGTTGAACGTGCTGTAGACGTAGCCGTTGCCGACCGTGCCCACGGGGGCCTGCGTGCCAGCGGTGAGCCACGAGGGGCGGGCGTGCACGGTGATCTGCCTGCCTGCCGGAGCCGCTGGTCGCTTTGCGGCGCGCTTCTTGAGCGCCGTCTGGCGCGACTTCGCCTTCTGCGGCGGCGACCCCAAAGGTCCCGTCGTCTGCACGGCGCCCTCCTCCAGCGGCCCTGTCTGGGCGTTCGCAGCCGGCGTCGCCGCCGCGAGGCCGACCGCGAGCGCGGCGGCGGCAAAGAGCCGAACGAAACGAACCATAATCACTTCCTTTCGTTCGACCCAGTCAGCTGGATATAAGGCGGCGCACTGAAAGCAAAAGAGCGAGGTCTCATCGATGGTTCGGGGCCGCCCTGAACGATCGCCGCCGTCAATGCCTCGGCTTTGGTGGAAAATCAATGGCGGCGACCCCTCGATTCTTGGGTCATCCTCAAGAAGACTTGCGCCCGCTCGGATCGTCGAAGGCTTTATGAAATTAGACGGTGGGCCCTAAGGCCAGTTCGTCGATTCCGCCACTTCCGCCAGCATGGACATGACTTCGAACGCGGCTTCCGCCGCTTCCGCATTGGCGGAAGCGCAACAATCGCGCAGAACCGTGACACGAAAACCGCGATCGGTTGCGTCTCGAACGGTGTGCTCGACCGAAAATTGCGTTGCAAGCCCGCAGACCGTGAGATCGGTCACGGCACGGGCTTCCAGGATCGCGTCGAGCCCGGTCGCGAAGAAGGCGCTGTTGCCTTTGTGGATGAGGCGAGTCTCGCCAGGTAGCGGCTCAAAGCCCTCATAGGGTTCAGCGCCCCACGAGCCAAGTTTCACCGCGCCGAGTTCGGCCACCTTGCGAAACAGGCGGCCATGTCTCGGCAAGTCCGCGTAGTCCGGGGAAAAAGCGATGTGAACGTGCGCGATAACGAAGCCGAGTTGGCGCGCGCGTTCAAGCGCGCTCTTGCTCGCCTCTCAGGAACTGGCTCGCCGTCGACCCCGTCCGGTCGATCGCGAAAGGGATCTTTCCGTCCGGGTGGCAGATGTCGTTTTGATAGTGAAGCGCAATCAGCGCGCGGGCCAAGCTCGTCCCCGCTCACGCCGGCGAAGCGCCGGTCGCAGCGAAATAGCGGATGGCGAAGTCGACCCATTCCGGTTGGCTCCAGTCCGGATGCTCGCTTCGAATGACGGGTCCGAGCGCCGCAACAATCGCTTCGGCGCTCTCTCCGCTGTCTTGACGTGACTTCACGCGTCGACCGAGATCAATCATGTAGTCGCGCACCGTGCGCACGATTTCGGCTCCGCCCTGCGCGCCATGCCCTGGAATCACGATGCGCGGCGCCTCCGCGTCGAGCGCTGTTAAGACGCGCGCCCAATTCACCGCGTCAATGTCGATCTCGTCTGGCGGAAACCACGGGAAGATGGGGAACATGCGTTCCTCCGCCAGGTCGCCGGCAAAAACGACGCCGCAATCGGGCACATGCACCGTCTGGTCGCCAAGTGTATGCGCCTTGCCTGTTGCGCGCAGCTCGACGCTGCGCCCGCCGAGATCGATCGTGGCGCTTGGCCCGCTATAGGTTTCATCCGGCTCGACGATTGTCGTCCCCTCGAGCGCTGCGGCGACCGCCGGCCCGAATGTGCGAAACATGCCGAGAAACGCTTCGCCCTTGCGCTTGAGCTCATCCCGTTGCGCTTCGTTGTAAATGATCTTGGCGACGCCCTTGAACGCCTGCGCGCCAAAGCCGTGCTCGGGATGAAAGTGGGTCAGCGTCAGAGTCGAGCGGGCGAGGGCCCGCCAGGTCTTTGGCGATCTCGAGCACCTTGGCCCCGTTCGCGGGCCCCATGCCGGTATCGACAACCAGCGCCGCATCGTCTCCGAGGACGATTCCGATATTTGGCACGAGGGGAACTCGCCTGTCGCCGATGACAAAGACCCCCTTGGCGATCTCGCTCAGCGCGCTTGGATCGACGTTCGGGGGCGGAGGCGTCTCGTCCATGGGCCTATTCGAGTTCGTGGTTGGAGAAGGAGTTGGGCGGCGAGACTTCGTTGGGTCCGGGCACGGACACTCTTCGCGAAGGAAAGCCGATTTCGCGGCCCCCCGCAATGCCTTTGGGTCGATAAAGAAGGATGATCAGCATGAGAAGCGCCAGTGCGCTGTCGCCCAGTCCGGCCGGCGCTGCGAGGTGAGTCCCGCCGATTGAAAAGCCGACCTCGGCCTCGCGCAAGACTTCCGTGAGCAGCGATATGGTCAGCGCGCCGGCAACCGCGCCAGTCAGGCTGCCCGCCCCGCCGATCACCAGCATCGCTATGATGAGGAAGGTCAGGTCGAGATAATAGGTCTCGACCCGAACCGTGCCGAGAAAATGCGCGAGCAGCACGCCGGAGACGCCGCTCAAGAAGGCGCTGAGCGTGAAGGCGATCCAGCGATGGCGCACGATATCGACGCCCGCGGCCTTCGCCGCGACTTCGTCCTCGCGCGAGGCGCGGAGCAGCAATCCCCCACGCGATTCCTGATAGGCGAAGGCGATCGCAATGGCGACGCCGGCCCAGATCGTCGCGGTCCAAAGCCCGACATAGTTGGGCAGCCCCATGAGCGAGTTCTGGCCGCCGGTGACCGAGGTCCAGTTGCCCAGTCCGACATAGACGACGACCAGAATCGAGAACGTTGCAATGCTCGCCGAAATGCCGGAGAGGCGCATGAGCGGAAAGCCTGCCAGCGCGCCGATCACGGCCGCCGTCGCCCCGCCAGCGAGCGCGCCAGCAGGCGCCGGCCAGTGCTGATCCGCGAGGAGTTTCGGCAGCTCCGGCAGGAAGACCGACTTCTGGCCGGGGGCCATAGTGAGCAGCGCCGAGACATAGGCGGCGATCCCCATGAAGCCGACGTTGCCAAACGAGAATACGCCTGAGTTGCCGGCGAAGACGTAGAGGCCAACGACGGCGACCAGCATGATGAGGGCCTGCGTCACGCGTCGTTGAAGAATGATCGGCGCGAAGGTCGCGGCGCACGCGACCAGAGTGACGAGCGCGAGGAGGAGCACGAGAGGCGCGAGACGCGCGGCGCCTTCCCGTATCGCGGCCATCATATGCGTTGCCGCAGGCTGCTGGACGGAAAGAGGCCGAGCGGGCGAACCACCAGAACGAGCGCGACGACGACAAAGACGAACGCCTCCCGGAATGGCCGGAGCGCCTCGGGCAGCAAAGCCTGCAGTAGGATCGAGCCGACGCCAACGAAAAAACCGCCGATCGCCGCTCCGGGCAAGCTGCCAAGACCGCCGATGACGGTGCCGACGAACGCGATAACGACGAGCTGGAGGCCCATCCGAGGCTGAACAAGGCCCGTCTGCGCGACGATCATGCAGGCGACCGCAGCGGCCAGGAGGCCGCTTATGGCAAAGGCCGCGGCGATGACACGGTTCGCCCGAACGCCCAGCGCCTCAGCCATGCGAAAGTTCTCCGCGGCCGCGCGCATCTCGAGGCCAAGGCGGGTTGCGCGCAAGAGCCAGGTCGTGCCCCCGAGAAGCGCGATGCTCATGGCGATGGTCACGAGATGCAGGAGTTGCAGGCGGACGCCCGCGACGTCCACTTGCCGCGCCAATCCCGGCAGGAAATCGACGCCCTTGGGACGCGCGCCGACGACCATGATCAAAGTCTTTTCAAGAAAAAAGCTCACCGCAAACGACGAGACGAGCAGCGTCTCCGGATTGGCGCCTCTGAGCGGCCTGAATGCGGCGCGCTCCGTGATGAGCGCGAGGACAATGGCGGCGAGCGCGGCTGCAACGACGGCAAGCATCGTCGACTGCGCGAAAAACACGAGAATTGCGTAGCCCGCGAAGGTGATCAGGTCGGCGTGAGCGAAGTTGACGAGCCGCATCACCCCGAAGATCATGCCGATTCCGAGAGCCGTGAGAGCGTAGAGACCACCCACGCTAATTGCGTCGACGAGGACTTGCGCGGCCTCTCTCATCAGGGCCAACTCGCGCCGCTCATCGCGACGCCAAAATAGGCGCCGTCGAAATCGCGATGCGCCCTGACTTCGTCGGGGCGCCCGCTCAAGCTGAAGCGGCCGTGACTCATGATGAGCACACGGTCGGCGACCGCGAAGGCGCGCGCCGCATTCTGCTCGGCGACGAGAATTGCGACGCCGCGGGATTGAATTGCTGTCAGCTTGTCGTAGACGCGCGCGAGCGCCATTGGCGCGAGGCCGAGCGACGGTTCGTCCAGCATGAGCAGGCGCGGCCGTGACATGAGCGCGCGCGCGATCGCGAGCATCTGCTGCTCGCCTCCGGAAAGCAGTCCGGCCATCTGTCGGCGCCGCTCAGCGAGGACGGGAAACTCTGCGAAGACCGCCTCGAGATCGGACGCGATCTCCGGGTCACGCCGGATCGTCGCCCCGAGTTTGAGGTTCTCGATAACCGAGAGGCTGGTGAAGATTTGCCGCCCCTCCGGAACCAGCGCAGCGCCGAGCCTCACGATTTCGCTGCGAGGGACGCCATCGCTCGAGCGCCCGCAGATTTCGACGCGGCCTCGGGTTTTCGGCGTGATCGCGGCGATCGCCGTGAGAAGCGAGCTCTTGCCGGCGCCGTTCGGGCCGATGATCGCGACAATCTCGCCCGCGCCGACCTCGAACGCCGCGTCCTTGACGGCCGTGACGGAATCATAAGCGACCGTAAGATCCTCGACACGCAGGACCGCTTCGCTCCTCACGCTCATGCGGACGCGCTCTCCGAAACGCCAAGATAAGCCTCACGCACTTTCGTATTGGCGCTGATTTCGTCCGGCGATGCCCACTGCGAGCGTCTTCCCGCTGCCCAGCACATGGATGCGGTCGCAGAGCGCAAAGATGAGCGCCATGTTGTGCTCGACGACGAGGATCCCGCAGCCATGAGCGGCGCGGACGCGAACGATCGCAGTCCTCAGATCCTCAACCTCGGCAGGCGCCATGCCGGCGGCCGGCTCGTCGAGCAGGAGGTACCGCGGCTCAAGCGCCAGCGCGCGGGCAATCCCGACATTGCGCTCCTCGCCGTAGGTCAGCGCCGCGGCGGGCATGCCTCCGCGATCTCCTGGCAAAAACTCAGCGAGCAAGGCCTTCGCGCGCTCGCGCGCCCGTCTCCGGCTTAGCCCATTCGCCACCAGGCTCACCTCAAGGTTCTCCGACACGCTGAGCCCCTTGAACAGGCGCACGGCTTGAAAGGTGCGCGCGACTCCGGCTCTGGCAAAAGCGTCGGGCGTCGCGCCGTCAAACCGGCGCTCATCAAGGCGGACCTCGCCCGCGCCCAGCTTCTGGAAGCCAGAGAGGACATTGACGAGCGTCGTTTTTCCCGCCCCGTTCGGTCCGATCAGCCCGACAATTGCGCCAGGCTCGAGCGTAAGCGAGACGCCCTCGATGGCGGCAAGCCCGCCGAAGCGAACGGAAGCGCCTTCGGCGACCAGCGACATCGAGAAACCGCGCTCGTCTTAAAGTGGGGGGACCTTATCGAGCGAGTACCGGCCCTCGGCGGTGAACTTGCCGTCCTTGACGCCAATAATCGACATCGGCCGGTCAGTGGCGATGTGCAGGCTCGGGGTCCAGGTCGTCGGGCCGATCACAAGCGGCGCTTTGTTGAACGTATCGAGCTTCGCCGCCACCTTGTCGCCGTCCAAAGAACCCGCGGCGTTCGCCGCTTTGGCCCAGGCTTGAACGGCCGAGTAGCCGCGCAGGCCGTAGGAGACGTCGGCCTTCTTGCCGTACTTGGCTTCAAACTTCTTGAAGAACGCGTTGACGTCGGCGTCGGGATCGTCGCCGTATTTCGAGCCGTAGTTCACGACGTAGAAATTGCTGAGGTTCGGCACGCTGCCGATCCAGTAATCGCCGTCCATCGATTTGCCGGTGAGGATCGCGGCATCGATGCCCGCCGAGCGGAGCTGGCGCATCGCACTTGGGCCGCCGGGCGCGTAGGAGCAGAGAAAGATCAGATCGGGCGGCTTCGGCAGCGAGGTGATCCGGGTGACTTGCGCAGCGATCGAGGGATCGCCGTTGAGGAACGTGTCCTGTCCGAGCAGCGCCTGATCGCCGCCGAGCTCTTTCCACCGCGTCGCGAAGCTGCCGCAGAGCGACTTCGTGTACGAAATCGTGTTGTCGAGAAGAACGTATCCAGTGCGCCAGCCCTTCGTTTTGTACGCCCATTCCGCCATCAGCGCCCCTTGCGCCTGCGCGGCGTTGGAGACGGAATAGGCAAGCGGGCCAACGCCTGCGACCCCGAACTTCGGATCGGAAGCGGCCGAAAAGGCGATCACGTTGTTCTGCTGCGCCACGTAGGCGCCGGGCGCGCCAAAGTCGAAATCCGAGGGAAAGAGGATCGCTTTGGCGCCCTTGTTAATGACGTCGAGCGCGCCGTCCGCGCCGAGCGGGGGATCCGATTTGTTGTCGAACTGAACGATCTCGATCGGCTGACCCAGCACCCCGCCAGCTGCATTGATGTCGTCGACGGCGAGCTTGGCGCCGGCGATGGTGTCCGCGTCGATCGGCTGGAACCATCCGCTGAACGACATGACGAGGCCAAAAACGGGTTTATCGGCGGCCATCGCGCCTGACGCCGCGATGAGCGCCAGGCCGAGGCCGATGAGCCCCTGCATCCGTGTTTTCATTACGCCAATCCTCCGCCGAAATTCAGGAGCAAGCCTTGGCGTCGAGCCCCAGCTTGGCTCTATCGTCGCCCATCGCGCACCCGATCGAAGTAAACGGTCTTTTCAGGCCGACTTCAACTGTGAAGCGCAGTCTTCGCGCTTTGCGGCGCATGCGCACTCAATCGGCCTCCGGCGCCACGTCGCGATCGAGCCAGCCCGGGATCGATTTCGGGCAGCGGGATGGCGTCGATGAGGAGCCTTGTGTAGCGGCTCTTCGGCGCGGCGAAGACGTCCTCGCAGCGGCCCTCCTCGACCACCAGGCCTGACTTCATCACGTAGACCCGGTCGCAAACGGCCCGGATCACGGAGAGGTCGTGGCTGATGAACGCCATGGCGAGACCGAGGTCGCGCGTGAGCGTCTTGAGAAGATTGAGCGCCTGGGCCTGCGTCGACACGTCGAGGCCTGAGACGATCTCGTCGGCCAGCACGAAGTCCGGCTCGAGCAGCGCGGCGCGCGCGATGCCCACGCGCTGACGCTGTCCTCCGGAAAGCTCGTGCGGCGTCCGGTCGAGACAGGCCAGCGGCAGTCCGACGCGATCAAAGAACCCCCGCACCCGGCGCTCGGCGTCGGCATGATCGCGCGCGACGCGATGAAAGAGAAGCGGCTCGACCAGGATTCGCCTGACCGTATGGCGCGGGTTGAGCGAGGTCATCGGGTCCTGGAAAATCATCTGCATGCGGCGCCTCAGCGGCCGCATGTGCTGCTCCGGGCAGTTGCGTGATGTCCCGCCCGTCGAAGACGATCCTGCCGGCGTCGATGTCGATGAGCCGCATGAGCGCGCGGCCGAGCGTCGTCTTGCCGGAGCCCGACTCGCCGACGATGCCGACGGTTTCGCCTCGGCCGATTCTGAGGTCCACGCCGTGCAGGACTTTGACGCCGCCCACGCGCTCACCGTTCAGGCGCCGTTTTCCCCCATAGGCGACCTCGACGCCGCTTGCGACGAAGAGATCCTTACTCATGCGGCGGCCTAGCGGCCCACACCCATGACCTCGAGCCGCAGTTCAGCGACCAAGGCCTCGGGCACCGGCTTAAGCCCCGCGTCGGGCCGATCGTATCGTGGGCCCGCCGCGATCAGGGCGCGCGTGTAGGGGTGGCGAGGCGCCGAGAGAATCTCCGCGGTCGGGCCGGATTCGAGAACTGCGCCGGCGAACATGAGCGTCACCCGGTCGCAGATCTGCGCCACGACGCCGAGATCGTGGGTCACGAAGATGACCGCTGTCCGATGCGCCTCTTGCATGGCGCGAAGAAGCCGCAGAGATCTGCTTCTGCACGGTGACGTCGAGCGCGGTTGTCGGCTCGTCGGCGACGATGATCTTCGGCTCGAGCGCGAACGCGGCTGCGATCAAAACGCGCTGCCTCATGCCGCCGGACAACTGATGCGGATACGAGCGCAGCACGCGCTCCGGGTCTCGGATATGCACTTCAGCGAGCAGTTCGAGCGCGCGTTTGTGCGCCTCGCGCGCATTCATGCCGCGGCGCAGCCGCAGGCCGTCGGTCAGTTGCGCCTCGATGCGCCGGCCTGGGTTGAGCGCGGTCATCGGGTCCTGCGGCACAAGCGCGATCGCGTCGCCGAAGATCGCGCGCGTCTCGCGCCGCGGCAAAGTTCTGAGGTCCCGCCCCTCGAACAGGATTTCGCCCTGCGTAATCCTGACCGTGCGCGGCAGCACGCCGAGCAGCGCCTTGGCGATCGTTGATTTGCCGGCGCCGCTCTCGCCGACGAGCCCCAGCGTTTCGCTCGGCGCCAGATCGAGGCTCACGTTCCTCAAGATTGGCTGCGCGTTCTCGAGTAGCGAGACCGCGCTTAGAGCCCGAATGGAGAGGATCGGCGCCGTCATCGCCTGAGCACCGGATCAAGCGCGCGCCGCAATCCGTCGCCGAGTTGGTTGAAGGCCAGCACGGTCGCGAACAGCGCGGCGAGCGGCGCCGCGAATACCCACCAGGTCTGATGAATGAATTGCCTCCCCTCGGCGATCATGCCGCCCCAGGTCGGCGTGTCCGACGAGACCGACAGGCCGACGAACGACAGGATCGCCTCGACGATGACCGCAATGCCCATTTCGAGACTTACCAGCGCCAATAAAGCGGGGACCACGTTTGGCAGAATCTCGCGCATAAGGATATGGAACGGCGGAAACCCGATGGCGTGCGCGGCGGTGACATAGTCGGCCTCAGCCTGCGCCATCGTCTCGGCGCGCACGACGCGGCAGAAGCGCGTCCAGTCGATGATGGCGATCGCCGCGATGACCGATCCGACGCCGGCGCCGAGGACGGCGACCAGAAGGATCGAGAGCAGGACCGGCGGGAAGGCCATCCAGATATCGACGAGCCGCGAGATCACGCCGTCGACCCAGCCGCGATACCAGCCGGCGAGCAGCCCGAGCGCCGTGCCTGCGAGCGCTGCGAGACTGGCGGCGACAAAGGCCACGATCAGCGCGATCCGCGCGCCATAGATGAGGCGCGAAAGCACGTCCCGGCCGAGGTCGTCCGTGCCAAAATAATAACCCGGCTCGGCGCCGGCGAGTCCCGCGGGCGGCAGGGAGGCGAGCATCAGGTCCTGGTCGAGCGGATTCTTCGGCGCGATCCACGGCGCGAGCACTGCGATCGCGATCAGCGCCAGGATAAAGCCCCCGCCGATCGTCACCTTCGGCTCGGCGAGCAGCGCGCGCAGGCGCCGCATGCCAAGGCTCGAGCCGGGAGCAGCAAGAAGAGAGGAGGCGGAGGCGTCGGTCATAGACGTTGCGTTTGTTCGGTCACGCGCTCAAGCATAACGCAGTTTCGGGTTGAACAGCGCGACGAGGAGATCGACCGCGATGTTGATCAGGATGAAAATGACGGCGAACACCAGCACGAGCCCCTGAATCAACGGCAGATCGCGATTGATCACCGCCTCGATCGCCATGTTGCCGATGCCGGGATAAGCGAAGATGCGCTCGATGATCACTGTGCCGCCAATGAGGAATGTGAACTGCACTCCCGTCAGCGCGAGCGTCGGACCGATCGCATTGCGCAAGGCTTCCTGCAGGACGAGCCGGAGCTCGGACATGCCCTTGAGGCGAGCGAGCAGCACATAGTCCTGCGCCATGGCTTCATTGAGCGCGCCCTTGAGCACGCGCGCAATGACCGCCGCGAGAGGGAGGCCGAGCGCGAGCGTCGGCAGGGCGAGGTGCCTGAGAAGGTCGAAAAACACATCAAACCTCAGCCGTAAGAGGCTCTCGGCGAAGTAGAAGGGCGTCGCCATGCCGGCGCCGATGCTCGGATCGACGCGGCCGGTCAGCGGCAGGAGCGGCCACAGGACTCCGAATACGAGCACGAGCGCGAGCGCCCATACGAAATCGGGAATGGCGAGCAAAAGCCCGTTGACCGCATCGATGACCGGCTCCGCCCACGTGCGACGCGCCATCGCGCCGACGATCGCGACGGCGCCGCCGACAATCACCGCGAATTCGAGCGCCGCGGTCGCAAGCTCGAGCGTAGCGGGAAGCCGCTCGCCCAGGAGAGCCAGAACGTCACGGTGCAGCGAGATCGAGGTTCCGAAGTCGCCGCGCAGCGCGTAGCCGACCCAGACGGCGAACTGCGAAATGAGACTGCCGTCGAGCCCGTAATGCGCTCTGAGCGCCGCGACATCCGCCTGGCTTGCGCCAGGCGAGATCATCATCGCTATGGGATCGCCGGGCACGACCCGGAGGAGAACGAAAACGACAATCGCGACGCCTGCGAGCGTGGCGAACGCCACAAGGAGACGCCGGAGGATCGCAAGGGCGATCATCGCTTCGTCACGACTTCACCAATCGCGCCGCGGGCGTCAGGCGCCCCACGTGGGGCGCCCAGGCTGCGGTGATCGTTTGCCCGCTCAGGCGGCCGGCGACACCAGCGTCGGCTGAAGAGCGCCGGACTGGTTCGGCGTGACCTTGAGGTCCGACTTGTAAACGATCGGCTGGAGGTATTGCAGGAGCGGAATGACATAGCCCTGTTCGGCGATATAGGCGTCGACCGCCTTCCAGCCGTCGATGCGCTTCTTCTCGTCCTTCTCGCCCCAGAGCGGGCCAATCTTGGCGTCGAGGTCGTCGGTCTTGAATGCCGAATGCGGCGAGGGGCCGAACATCGCGAAGCCGGTCGAGGTCGTCGGATCGCCGATCGCGTCGCCCCAGTTGTAGAAGGCGGCGGGCGCGAGCTTGTGCGTGGTTCTGAGCTCGAAGTGCTTGGCGATCTCATAGACCTCGATATCCGCTTCGATGCCCACCTTGCGCCACATGCCGACGATCGCCTGGATCATCTCGTAGTCTTTCGGCTTGAAGCCGCGGGTCGTCTGGATCGTAAACTTGACCGGCTTCTCCGGCGAGTAGCCGGAGGCGGCGAGCAGCTCCATCGCCTTCTTGGGATCATAAGGCGTCTTGATCGCGGGATCGAAGGCCGAATATTCGGGCGCTTCCAAGGTCTCGATCGGCACGCCATAGCCGCGCAACAGCCGGTCGACGATCGCCTTCTTGTCGATCGCCATGATCGCCGCGAGCCGCACGTTCTTGTCCAGCATCGGCTCCTTGTTGGTGATGAAGATCATGCCGATGTCCGAGATCGGCGTCGCCACGCCCGACAGGCCTTTGACTTTCTTCAGGCGGTCGAACTCCTCGTAAGGCACTTCGAGCGTGATGTCGGAAGAGCCGGACTCGATCTCGGCGACGCGCGTTGTCGCGTCGGGCACGAACTTGAAGATCACGGTCTCGAACGCCGGCTTGTCGCCCCAATAATGGGGATTGGCCTTGAGCCGCAGGAAGGCGTTGCCCTGGTATTCGTCGACCATATAGGGGCCGGAGCCGATCGGCTTCTTCTCGAAGCCTTCCGCGCCGACCTTCTCATAATAGGCCTTGGGCAGGACATAGCCGGTCAGGAACGCCATCCACATGAAGAAGGTCGGCTCGAAGCGGATGGCGTCCGCGGTGATCCGGTTCCCGTCGATCTTGTAGTTGCCCGCGGTCGACCAGATGAACGAAATGGGATTGGCGCTGTCTTTCTTTCCGGCGCGCTCGAGCGACCAGACGACATCCTCGGGCGTCAGCGGCGACCCGTCCTGCCATTTGACGTCCGGGCGAACGTCCATCCAGAGCTTCGTCTTGTCGTCGTTCCAGCCCCACGCGGTGAGGATGCCCGGGCTTGAGCGTGAGATCCGGCGCCTGCCCGATATATTGGTCGAAGATCGAGCGATAGATGGCCTGGATGCTCGGATTGACGGCTGACGGACCGTCGGTTGGATCGAACGAGGGCAGGTTGACGTTAAAGGCGATGGTGAGCGTGTCCTTGCCGGCGGCCCGAACGGCGCCCGCGGCAAGCAGATCGGTGAGAAACGCGCCCGCGCCGAGCGCCAGAGTTTGGCGCCGAGTGACCTCCACCATGCATGACCTCCCAATTCATCCGAGCCATCGGTCTCATGTCCTGCGGCTTCGCATTTCGCGTGCCACTTTCAGCGGACCGTTAATCGCAACGCTAGCAAAGTGGAATTGGCGAGGCAAGGCGGTGGAGTCGCAATTGTATGAGGCGGAATTTATATGCGCTTGCACGATTCATTGGCTTGCGCGCGCCTTTTCCGTGGGCAGGCCCTTGTCGTTGACAGGGCAAGGGGCGCTAAATATGCTCATGCAAATAAATACGTGACCTGAAGGGAGCGAGCCGATGGCGGAAAGGTCCTTCGAGCGCGAAGTTCAGGACTTGCGTCTTCAAGCTGGCGAAATCTTTCGCGGCGAAGGCATTCTCGCGATCACCAAAGCCTTGCTTCAATCCGGCGTTTCTTACGTCGCCGGCTATCAGGGCGCGCCGATCTCGCATCTGATGGACGTGCTCGCCGACGCCAAGGACGTGATGAGCGATCTCGGGGTGCATTTCGAGACGTCCGCTTCCGAAGCGGCCGCGGCCGCGACGCTCTCGGCTTCGGTCATGTATCCGGTGCGCGGCGCGGTGACCTGGAAGTCGACCGCGGGCACCAATGTCGCGTCCGATGCGCTGTCGAACCTGGCTTCGAGCGGCGTCACCGGCGGCGCGCTGATCGTCATCGGCGAAGACTATGGCGAGGGCTCCTCGATCATGCAGGAGCGCACCCACGCCTTTGCGATGAAGTCGCAGATCTGGCTTCTCGATCCGCGCCCGGATCTGCCGACGCTCGTGCGCATGGTCGAGGAAGGCTTCGAACTGTCGGAGGCCTCCAACTCGCCGGTGATGCTCGAAGTGCGCATCCGCACCTGTCATGTGCATGGGCAGTTCGTCGCCAAGGACAACAAGAAGCCCGACTTCACGCTCCGCCAGGCGCTCGAAAATCCGTCGCGCGACGTCAACCGCATCGTGCTTCCGCCCGCTTCGTTCATGCAGGAGAAGGAGAAGCTCGAGAAGCGCTGGCCGGCGGCGGTCGAATTCATCAAGAGCCGCAAGCTCAACGAATTTTTTGGCCCCAAGGACGGCGCGGTCGGCGTCATCGTTCTTGGCGGCCTCTTCAACGGCGTCTTGCGAGCCTTACAGCAATTGGGCCTCGCCGACGTCTATGGCGAGACGTCGATTCCGATCTACGTCCTCAATGTCGCCTATCCGATCATCGAGGACGAGATGGTCGAATTTTGTCTCGGCAAGTCGGCGGTGCTGATGGTCGAGGAGGGCGCGCCCGACTATCTCGAGCAGGCGCTGAACACGCTGCTGCGCCGCCGCGACATCCAGACCAAGGTCGCGGGCAAGGACGTCCTGCCGATGGGCGGGGAGTACACCGCGCCTGTCGTGGTCACGGGCGTGCGCGCTTTTCTTCTGGCGCATGCGCCCGAGCTGTTGCGCAACCAGCCGCCGATCCCCGATCCCGCGCCGATTCTCGCGCACGAAAAGGTCAAGGCGCTCGCGAAGACGGTGCCGCCGCGCCCGCCGGGCTTTTGCATCGGCTGCCCGGAGCGCCCGATCTTCGCGGCGATGAAACTGGTCGAGAAAGAGCTTGGGTCCCATCACATCTCCGCGGACATCGGCTGCCACCTGTTCTCGATCCTGCCGCCCTTCAACTTGGGCACGACGACGATGGGCTATGGCCTCGGGCCCGCCTCGGCCTCGGCGTTCAACGTCAAGTCGGACAAACGCGTGATTTCCGTCATGGGCGACGGCGGCTTCTGGCACAACGGCCTCGCTTCCTCGGTCGGCAACGCCGTGTTCAACAAGCAGGACGGCGTCACCCTCATCGTCGACAACTTTTATTCCGCCGCGACGGGGGGCCAGGACATTCCCTCGTCGCGCGCCCTCAATCCGCGCCGCAAGACGAACAATTCCATCGTCGATGCGGTCAAGGGCGTGGGCGCGACCTGG
The DNA here is from genome assembly GCA_963743265.1 of uncultured Alphaproteobacteria bacterium. Taxonomy (GTDB): domain Bacteria; phylum Pseudomonadota; class Alphaproteobacteria; order Rhizobiales; family Beijerinckiaceae; genus Roseiarcus. Next base: position 89,420 of record CAVUPE010000014.1, read on the forward strand.
GTCAGGCAGATCGACCGCACCTACGACGTCGCCAAGGTGCGCGAGACGCTGCGCGAGGCGCTGACCACCAAGACCGAGGGACCGAAGATCATCGTCGCCTCGTCCGAATGCATGCTGAACAAGCAGCGGCGCGTGCGGCCTCTCTTTGCGAAGAGCGTCGCGGCCGGCGAGCGCATGGTGAAGGAGCGCTTCGGCGTCGACGAAGCCATCTGTTCCGGCGATCACGCGTGCATCCGTCTCTCGGGCTGCCCGTCGCTGTCGATGAAGCACACCGACGACCCGCTCAAGGACGATCCGGTCGCCGCGGTGGACAACGGATGCGTCGGCTGCGGCAATTGCGGCGAAGTCGCCGAGGCCGCTGTCCTCTGTCCCTCCTTCTACCGCACCGAGATCATCTTCAATCCCAGCCGCTGGGACCGGCGGCTCGCCGCTTTACGCGAGCGCGTCATCGGCTGGCTGCAACGGCGCCGCGAAGCCCGCCGGATCGCCTTTGCCTGAGACTGACGGTTTTGACGCGATCCTTCCCCTTCTCCCTCGGGGAGAAGGTGGCGGGCGAAGCCCGACGGATGAGGGAGTCGCGCGCGACGAACCCTCACCCCCGGCCCCTCTCCCGTTGGAGAGGGGAGGCGCGCCGATGAATGAAACCTCCCCAATCGTGCCGCGCGTCTCGCTCGACAAGCCGCTGACCATCGCCATTCTCGCCATGGGCGGTCAGGGGGGCGGGGTGCTGGCGGACTGGATCGTCGAGGTCGCCGAGCATGAGGGGTGGGCGGCGCAATCGACATCCGTGCCGGGCGTCGCGCAGCGCACGGGGGCGACGATCTACTACATCGAGACGCTGCCGCCGCGAAACGGCGTCGCGCCCGTCTTCTCGCTCATGCCGACGCCGGGCGATGTCGATGTCGTCATGGCGGCGGAGCTCATGGAGGCCGGCCGATCGGTCCTGCGCGGGCTGGTGACTCCCGACAAGACGACGCTCATCGCCTCGACCCATCGCGCTTATGCGGTGGCCGAAAAGGAAAAGCCGGGCGACGGCGCGGGCGATCCGTTCGTTGTGGTCGATGCGCTCGATTTCGCGGCGCGGCGCACCATCGCCTTCGACATGGAGAAGCTCGCGGTCGAACGCGGCACCGTGATCTCGGCCGCGATGCTCGGCGCGCTCGCCGGTTCAGGCGCGCTGCCGTTCGAGCGGTCGGCCTACGAAGCGATCGTGCGTAAAGGCGTGCGCGGCGCCAATGCGAGCCTCGCCGCTTTCGCCGACGCCTTTGATCGCGCGCGCGAGGGAAAAACGAGGCGCCGAACACCGGCCCCGCGAAACGCCTCGACGAGTTGCCGGAGAATGCGGGCCATCCCGAGCTCAACCGCCTCGTCGCGCGCTTGCGCTCGGAACTGCCGGAAAGCGCGCGGCCGCTCGCCTTTGCCGGACTGAAGCGCATCGTCGACTTCCAGGACGTCGCTTACGGGGACGACTATCTCGACCGACTCCGGACGCTCGCCGCGCTCGACACGGCCCATGGCGGCGCGGCGAAGAATTTCGCCTTCACGGCTGAAGCGGCGAAGCGGCTCGCGGTCGCCATGGCCTATGACGACGTCATCCGCGTGGCCGACATCAAATTGCGCCCGTCGCGATTTGCCCGCCTGCGCGAAGAGGCGGGCGCGGCGCCCGATCAGCTTGTCTACGCGACGGAGTACCTCCATCCGCGCGGCGAGGAGATCTGCGGCATGATGCCCGCGTCGCTTGGCGCCTTCATCGAGGGCAAGCCCTCTCTGTTCCGAATGCTCGACCGCATCGTCAATCGCGGGCGCCGCGTGCCGGTCGGGCGGATCGGCGGTTTCCTGCAGCTTTATGGCGTCGCGGCCTTACGGCCCATGCGGCGCTCGAGCCTGCGGCACAAACGGGAGACGGAGCATCTCGAGGCATGGCTCGCGCGCGCGTCCGAAATCCTGCCGAAGAACTACGATCTCGCGGTCGAGATTCTGCGCTGCCGGCGGCTCGTCAAAGGCTATTCCGACACGCATGCGCGGGGGTTGAGCAAGTTCGACCGCGTGATGGCGAAGGCGCCCAAGCTCGCCGAGCGCGAGGACGGGGCGCAATGGATGGCGCGGCTCATTTCAGCGGCGCTTATGGACGAGCCGGGCGAGGCGCTGGACGGCGTCGCAAAGACGATCGACACGCTGTAGGATTCTTCGCGGCAAGTCTTGTCTGACGATCCCGCCTCGGGAGCCATAAGGAAAGCGCCCTGCTCGATTCGGGAAAGAAGCCCAAGATTCTGAAGGCTAAATGAAGTTCCACCGGCCGCAGCAGCGAGGCTAAGTTAGCGATGTCGCGGGTGGGGCCATGAGATTTTGCGCGATCTCATTCCCTCCCGGCGCCCCGCCCGCGATTCCTCAATCCCGGAATAGTCTTCGGAAGACGCGATAACGACCGCGTCGACGTCACTCAGGCGCTGCACTCGCGCAGGACGATCTCGCGCGGCGAAGCAGCCTTGCGCCTCAATGGCCCGCATGCTCTTCAAAGCGCTCGATTTCACCCCGGGATTATCGACCAGGAATCATCGGGAATCTGTCCTGGAATCAACGGGATAGATTCCCGATACCCTTGCGTCTTTGTCCCGTGCGGATTATGTCGCCCCCGGATCACCGCGAGGCCTCTCTGCGACAACGCGAGCGGCTGAGCACTGCAATATCGCATCCACGATCTTTCCAGGAGCATCATGATGAAACTATCGACAGTGAAAACCTTGACCCTTGCGTCCTTGCTGGCGGTCTCTCTCCCGGCCATGGCCGTGGTGAGCGCTTCGCCTTCGTTCGCGGCTTCCGCGCTTGCGAGCCTCGATCCCGATCACGATGGAACGGTCGATCTTGCCGAGGCGAAAGCGGCCGCGAGCGCTGTCTTCGACAAGCTCGAGAAGGACAACGACGGCACGCTCGACCACAAGGAGCTGCACGGCAGGATCTCAGCCAAGGACTGGGCGGTCGCTGACCCGGACAACGACAAGACGGTCAGCAAGGATGAGTATCTCGCCTACGTGGAGGTCCTCTTCAAGAAGGCTGATCCGGACAACGATGGCACGATCGACGCCAAAGAGCTGGCGAGCCCCGCCGGCCACGCGCTGCTCCGCTTGCTGAAGTAAGACGAGGGGCTGGCCGACGCCCACAATAGGCGTCGGGCTCCGCCGCCGTCGAAGGGCTTTCCGACACACATGCGCGGGGCCTGAGCAAATTTGATCGCGTGATGGCGAAGGGCCCCAAACTCGCTCCGCGCGAGGACGGCGCCCAGTGGATGGCGCGGCTCATTTCAGCGGCGCTCATGGACGAATCGCGACCGCGGGGTTGGAGGATCCTCAACCAATGGGAAGTCCGGCGGAGCGCAGGGCCGCCTCATCGGCCTCGACCCGCGCCTTGTCACGGCGCAGGAACTGGGTCTTGCGCCACCCGGCGACCGTGAATTCCGGACGCGCCGCCATCAGACGCGCGGCCGTTCGTTTTGCCTCGTCGAGCTGGGCTTTCTCGTGTTGGGCGATCACGACATCGGTCAGGCCGAAGCCGGGATTTCGCGCGTGATAGGCCTCGAAGGTTGCGATCGCCTCATTGGTTCGACCGGCCTGCCGATAGGCGTCTCCGAGAATGCCGAGAAGAACCGAGGGATAATTCGGGCTGAGACGTCATCGCCCTCTCGCAAAGCGCCACGGCCTCTTCCGCATATCCTGAGGGCAGGACAACAAAGCCGGCAAGTTGCGCCACATCGGCCGAGCCGGGGGCCAACTGAACCGCCTTTCTGACCTGGGCCACGGCTTCGTCATGCCGCCCGTCCATCAACAAGACCAACCCTGACGTGATATGGGCGTCGGCGTTGGCGGGATCGAGCTCTAGCGCCCTTTCGGCATAGCGGCGAGCTTTCGCCATCGCGATTTCGAACGTGTCCTTCCAGCCGAATCTCGGCGTCCAGGCAATGGGTAAAGCCGAGCAGGGCGTTGAGCGGCGCCGAGTTCGGGTCGAGCGCCAGCGCTTTCTCCCAGCTATGCTGCGCGGCCGCTTGAGAGTCCTTAGTGGGAGGCTGACGGTAATAGGACATGCCCTTGACCCAATGGGTCCAGGCTTCGACATTGCTGGTCGTCGTATAGCGCCTCCGCAAGATTGCTCGGAGTGAAACCTTTATTGTACCAGCTCATTGCTTGAAAATAGAGGTCCATAGAGTCCGGGTTGGGCGCGCCTTCGGCGCGCCGGGCCTCGGCTTTAATGAGCTGGGCATTGAGGGCGTTGGCAAGCCGGGCGACGATTTCGTCCTGCATGTCGAACAGGTCGGCGACAGGCTTGTCGAAACGGTCGGCCCAGAGATGGTCGCCGCTCTCCGCGTCGATGAGCTGAACGTTCACGCGCATGCGGTTCGCCGAGCGTTGGACGCTTCCTTCGAGCACGTAGCGCAGGTTGAGTTCGCGCCCGATCTGCTTGAGGTCGACCGCCTTGTTCTTATAGCTGAAAGCAGTGTTTCGCCCGATCACTCGCATTCCGCTCATTTGCGAAAGGTCGGTTGTGAGGCTCTCGGTGACGCCGTCGACAAAATAGTCCTGCGCGGGGTCGCCGCCCATGTTGGCGAAAGGAAGAACAACGATCGAAAGCCGCGGCGGCCCCGTTTTGGTTGCTTCAGGTCGAATTGAGCCCGGCGCGGGCCGTTCGGAATCGAACTTGATCTCGTAGACCCGGATTGGACGCGCTATGTTCTTGAGCCGCCTTTCGCCGAGTTCGACGAGCTCTTCCTTGATTCTGTCGCGCACCTGCCGATAGGCGTCTTCCGAGAGACAGATTCGGCCGGGCTCGCAAATCCCTTCAAGCCGGGCTGCGACGTTGACGCCGTCCCCCATGAGATCGCCGTCGCCTTCCTCCACGACATCGCCGAGATGGATGCCGACCCGAAAATCGATCCGTCGGTTCTCTGGCACGCCGGCGTTGCGCTCGATGAGGTCGCTCTGCACTTCAATCGCGCAGCGCACTGCGTCGACCACGCTTCGAAACTCGATGAGAATTCCGTCCCCCGTCCGCTTGACAGTGCGCCCGTTATGCGCGGCGATGGCGGGATCGATCAGGTCGCTGCGCAGCCCTCGAAGACGCGACAGCGTGCGGTCCTCATCCACCCCGGCGAGCCGGCTGTAACCGACTACGTCCGCGACTAGGATCGCAGCGATCTTGCGCGTCTCGCCCACGGCGAACCCCTCCGCTCGCGAGACTAGCATGAAAAACCTGGCTAGATTCGCCTGTTCATTCCGTAGACAGCGCCCACTTCGAACGACGGCGTTGGGGGGCAAGGAGCGGGCGCCGGACTGTGGCAATTGCAGAATTTACCGACATTTTCTTGCTTGTAACAGAAACTTGGGCTATAGTCCTCGGTGATGACGAATTCGATCGCCGAGAGCCCTGTGACCGTGCCGACGAGCGCCGACGGGTTCGTTCCATGGCCCCGCAACCAGGGCGGGTACCTGATGGAGGACAGCAAATTTTTATTTGGATTCGCCGTAACCCATTGAAAAGCCCCAATTCGGACGAATAAAACCAAATAAAACCAAGCTATTTTGCTTGGATTTATTTGGTGGCGTTTGGTTTGGCTTGGTTTTGTTTGGACGGATTTTCGCCTTGAGGTTGTATCGACGCCTCCGGGCTCGCTGGGCTGGGCCGGAGAGAAGCCAGTTCCGCTCGGGCGAATGGCGCCCTAGTCTAGCCTGACCCCCAGCCTCAACGACAAGGCCGCGCCCCATGTCCTTCGCCCGCTATCCCTCGCTCATCGACAAGGTCGTCTTCATCACCGGCGGCGGGTCGGGCATCGGCGCCGCGATGGTGGAGGCCTTCGCCGAGCAGAAGGCCAACGTCGCTTTTGTCGATATCGCCGTCGAGGCGTCCAAAGACCTCGTCGCGAAGATCGGCGCCTCCCACCCCCCGCCGCTGTTTCTCCATTGCGACCTGACCGACATCACCGCGCTGGAAGCGGCGATGGAGGAGGTGCGCCAGCGCATGGGGCCGATCGCCGTCCTCGTCAACAACGCCGCCAACGACCACCGCCAGGCGGCGGACGAAGTGAGCGAAGAGGATTGGGACCGGACAATGGCGCTCAATCTCAAGCACCAGTTCTTCGCCGCGCAGATCGCGCGCCGCTCCATGCGCGAGCTTGGCGGCGGAGCGATCGTCAATTTCTCCTCGACCGCTTGGATGCTCGGGGTTCCCCGATTGTCGGTTTACGCCACCGCCAAAGCTGCGGTCATCGGTCTTACGAACAGTCTCGCGCGCGAGTTCGGGCCCGACAATATCCGCGTCAACGCCATCGCGCCTGGCGCAGTGATCACCGAGCGGCAGCGCCGCCTTTGGATGAGCGAGGAACACATCGCCGACTTCCGCACGCGTCAATGCATTGGCCGGACCCTCGTCGCCGAAGATGTCGCGCGCCTGGCGCTCTTTTTATCCTCAGACGACAGCGCAATGATTACTAAGCAATGCTACCAAGTCGATGGCGGACTGCGTTAGTCGCCTCAACAAAAATGAACTTGATTGCGCCATGTTAGGGGCGCATCTTTCGGATTATACGGCGGCCCGACTCAAGACCGCCTGAATAAGGGGAGAGAACGATGACAGTTGCCCGCATTCTCGACGAAAAGGGGCGCGACGTTTTCACCACTCAGCCGCATCGCACCCTGAAGGAAGTTATCGAGCTCCTGGCCGAGAAAGGCGTGGGAGCCGTGGTCGTTTCGGACGCTTCGCTCCACGTTCTGGGCATTGTTTCGGAACGCGACGTGGTCCGCGTCCTGGCCAAGCATGGCGCCGCCGCGCTCGATGATCCCGTCTCGCGTTACATGACGCCGAAGGTCATCACCGTGACGCGCGACGACACCATCGACCACGTCATGCAGACGATGACGGCCGGCCGGTTTCGCCATGTTCCCGTGGTGGAGGATGGACGCCTGATCGGCATCATCTCCATTGGCGACGTCGTCAAGCGACACGTCAACGCGCTCGACAGCGAGCGGCAGGCTCTGCGCGAATATATCGCGACCGCTTAAGTCGATAAGCCGCCGAGGCGTCAGGCCCCGGCGGCGTCGATCTGGGTAAATTCAGCCTGCTCTCGGATTTCGGCGGCCGCCCTGCGGACCGCCTCACGGCCAAGCGCGATCAATTCGTCGGCGCGGTGAAACTCGAACATGCCGACCTTGCCGACCCTGACCTGCACCAGGGCGTCCGGCGGATCTCCTGCGAGCCGCGAGCGCATGATGCGGTCTTGGAGAATATCGAAGGCGCTGACCATCGAGGTCATGAGTCCCGGCGCCGCGGCCTCCCCGTTGATCCGGGTCGATCCGTTGCTCCCCCGCCACCAGCGCGCGATCATACCGCTGCTGTCCTGCACCGGCTCTTCGACCGGGCGGGCAGGCTCCGGCCGGCCGAACGGGTCTTGAATCGCGGTCCCGCGACCAAAGCGATCGCTTGAAATGTTCAGCGCGATGACCCGCTCGGCGCCGAGCGCGCGCGCCACGCTGACCGGAACGGGGTTGACGATGGCTCCGTCAAACAGCCAGCGCCCGTCGACCTTCACCGGCTCGAATACGCCAGGCAATGCGTAGGAAGCGCGGATCGCATCGACCAGCAGGCCGCGCCGGAGCCAGATCTCGTGTCCGCCGCCGATTTCGGTGGCGACAGCTGCGAATTGGACCGGCAGATCCTCGATGCGAAGTTCGCCAAGCCCCGCCTCGAGCCTTGTGCGCAGCCGCTGGCCGCCGATGAGGCCGCTGCCCGTGAAGGAGAAATCAAGCAGGCCGAGCACGCGCCGCCGCGTCAGGGAGCGGGCGAAGGTCTCGAGCATGTCGAGCCGGCCGGCTGCGTAACAGCCGCCGACCAGGGTGCCAATCGATGAGCCGACCACGACGTCGAGCTGCACGCCCAGCGCGTCGAGCTCCCTTAGCGCGCCGATATGGGCCCAGCCGCGCGCGGCGCCCGCGCCGAGCACGATCCCGACTTTCGCTCGGCGCCGTCCGCCGCCCGTCGCAGGGTCAGTGTCGATTCTGCGAGAGGCCGCTCTGAACATCGTCCAACTCGTTCGGCAATGGCCTCACTGCTCGCCTTCCGCTACGAAACTTAAGCTTGCGCCCCAGATATCGCCAGACAATTAACGTGTGAGCGCCTGCCCCGCTCGGTCGCTTGAACATCAGCCGTTCGTGCTCGACGGTTCGATGAATGCGAGCCGGGCCGTGTCGCCGTTCGTCTCGACCCGGCGGTAGAAGCAGGAGCGTCGGCCGGTATGGCAAGCGCCGCCGTCGCCGCCCACGGTCACGAAAGCCAGAAAAGCGTCCTGGTCGCAGTCGACGCGCATTTCGACCAGCGTCTGGGTTTGGCCGGACGTGTCTCCCTTGCGCCAGAGCGCGCCGCGGGAGCGCGACCAATAATGAACGATCCCGGTTGAGAGCGTCGCCCGCAACGCCGCCTCGTTCATGTGGGCGACCATCAGGACGTCGCCGCGCGACGCGTCGAGCGTGACGCAAGTGGCGAGCCCGTCGGCGCCGAACTTCGGGTCGAACGCGCCGCCCTCTTCCCGGTCGCTTGTCGCGCTGGGGCTTGCTTTCGATTTGACGCTCTCGTTCATCCCCGTCTCTCGTCGCGCGCTGGCGAATTCCGCTGCTTCCTAGAGGCCTCGATTTCGGCTTTCTCGCGACCTATATAGGGAATGTTGAGGATCGGGTCAGGATGATCAACGAGATCTACAATCAGCGCATTCTCGAGCTCGCGGGCAACATTCCGCGGCTTGGGAGGCTCGCGAACCCAGACGCCAGCGCCAAGGCGCATTCGCGGCTGTGCGGTTCGACGGTGGTGATCGACCTTTGCGTCAAGGACGGGCGCGTGGTTGATTTTGCCCATGACGTGAAGGCGTGCGCGCTCGGTCAGGCGTCGTCATCGTTGATGGCTCGCCATGTGATTGGCGCGACCGCCGAGGAGCTCAATGAGCTGCGCGACCGCATGACGCGCATGTTGAAAGCGAACGGCCCGCCGCCCGACGGCAAATGGGCGGAATTTGCCGTGCTCGAGCCGGTTCGCGACTACAAGGCGCGCCATGCTTCCACATTGTTGACCTTCGACGCGGTCGCCGATGCGTTGGCTCAGATCGCCGCGCGCGAGGCGGCTCACGAGGCCGCGCCGGCGTCGTGAGCGCGCTGGTTCGGGCGCCGCGTCGCGCCGCCCACGCGCTGATCCGCTTCTACCAGCTCACATTTTCAAGCCTGATCGGCCGTCAGTGCCGGTACTTGCCGACGTGTTCGGCTTATGCGGACGAAGCGATCGAGCGCCACGGCCTCTGGGCTGGCTCCTGGATGGGCTTGGCGCGCGCTGTGCCGCTGCCACCCTTGGGGCGGCTCCGGATACGATCCGCCGCCCGATCAGCCTCCCTTGAGCGCCTCATGGGCGCAGCCCTGGCGCTACGGACGCTGGCGCTCAGGCGAGTGAGCCTTGCCTCCGCGGCCTCCCGCCTTTATGGACTGGCGCCGTCCCTGATACAGCCCAAGAGATCTGACCGATGGCCGAGCCGCGCCGGGCCACCGCAACTGCGCCTCGCTTCGACGGCGGCCGCTTCCTCATTGTGGAGGCGCGCTACTACGACGCGATCGGCGCCAATCTGCTTGCCGGCGCGACCCGCGCGATCGAAGCGGCAGGCGCGACCTACGACCTCATCAGCGTGGCCGGCGCCCTGGAGATTCCAGCCGGCATGGCGATCGCTCTCGATGCAGCGAAGGCGGCGGGCCGGCCTTATGACGGAGCGGTCGCGCTCGGCTGCGTCGTGCGTGGCGAAACCTTTCATTTCGAGATCGTCGCCGGCGAATCGGCGCGGGCGCTGATGGACATGTCGGTCGAGCGCCGCCTCGCGCTTGGCAATGGCATCCTCACGACCGAGACGATCGAGCAGGCCGAGGAGCGCGCCGACCCCGAGCGCGGCGACAAAGGCGGCGACGCGGCGCGCGCGGCGATCGGGCTTGCCCATCTCGCCGGTCGGCTTGTTAATCGATGAAACGGTCCGACAAGCGTTCGGCGGCGCGGCTTGCGGCCTCGCAGGCGCTCTACCAGATGGAGATCGCTGACAAGGGCCTCAACGATATCCTCGCCGAATTCGAGGCCCACTGGATTGGGCAAGAGATCGAAGGCGACACCTACACGGCGGCCGACCCGGCGTTTTTTCGCGATGTGGTTTCGGGCGTGCAGCACGACCAATTGCCGATTGACCGCAGCCTCGACGACACGCTCGCCAAAGGCTGGCCGCTGCGGCGGGTCGAAGCGCTCATGCGCGCCATCCTGCGGGCGGCGCTTTACGAATTGCGCAACCGCCCGGACGTGCCGGCGCGGGTGGCGGTGACCGAATATGTCGATGTCGCCGCCGCTTTCTTCGGCCCCGAGGAGAGCGGCATGATCAACGCTGTGCTCGATGCGCTGGCGCGCCAGACACGACCGGCTGAGTTCGCCGCCGACCGGTGAGCCAGCCTTCTGCGCGCTCATGCTCCGCCGGCTAGCAGCTTTGCGACGCGTCAAGGCCGCATTTGAGAACGTCAAATCGAACAGACTCGCGCCCTGGTGATTCTTCGGGACGACCGCTGCAGGCTGAACCTCCAGCCTTTCCGCTGCGTCAAGCCGAAATGCGGATTTGTTACGAAATTCCTGTGGATAACACGCTGCGGGCGATTTACTCCGTGTTAACCATCGCTGAACACTTTCGTTCGACGCTTCGCGACCCACTAACGTCCTGATTCGCGATGCGAAACTCAGTCGCCGAGGAGTTTGCGCCATGCTATCGGCCGACCTATCCGAAGGCTTCTCCGGCCTCAAGCAATGGTCCGAGCCGGTCATTTACGACCGGCTGATCGCCGCCTATTTCAAGCTCATCAGCAGACCGCGAGCTCGCGCGCAGCCTCACACGCCTGCACGCCCGCGTCTGGCGCGCGCTCATCGGCGGCGACATGGAAGAGTTCGAGGAATTGCGCGAGACTCTGGTCGGCGAGCTCGAGCCCTGCAATCTGACGCTCGATCATCTGGCGGAAGTCGACGGCGAGATCATGATCGAGCTGCTCGACGTGGTGATGGCCCGCTACAATCGTTCGCATCGCACCGCCCGGGCTTATCATCTCGCGCTGATGGAGCTGGCCGGACATTTGCGGCCCGCGCGGCTGGCCGCGTGAGGGCCGTCGAGAAGCCGCTCTACAGCTGTTCGCGCAGTCGCTTTCCTCTGATCTCACGATAGAAGGGCCGCGGTCTGCGCTTGTCCAGGCCGCCGTCGAGCGCTTGCGCAAGGTCGTCTAGCGCCGCGTGGGTGATATCCGGCAGATCGAGGCTCCGCGCCTCGTCGAGCGGGGTCCAGACAAGCTCGACCAATTCCGCCTCGGAATGAACGGCGCCGTCGACGCGCTTGGCGATGAAGCGCGCGTCGACGATGAGAAAGCGGGCGTCGAAGCGCCGGGAACGTCCAGGCGGGGTGATCGCGCGGGCAAGGAAGTCGATGTCGTCGAGCGCCGGATGGACGCCGGTCGCCGCGAAGCGGGTCCAGGCGCCGGGCGGCGGATTTTCCGGCGCGCCATAGTCGGCGACGCCGATAACGAGACCCGTTTCCTCAAAGGTCTCGCGGATCGCGGCCAGCGCCAGCGCGCGGGCGAAGTTGGGCGAGGGCCGGCGACACCCGTGTGTTGAGCTTCTCCTCGACATGCGCATCGAGCGCTCCCGCCGCGGTCATGCGCCTGTCCTCAGGCTCGACCCGCCCGCCGGGAAAGACGTACTTGCCCGGCATGAACCGGTGGCCCGCATGTCGCTTGCCCATCAGCACCCGCGCCGCTCCGCGGTCTGAATGTTCGACCACGATGAGCGTCGCCGCGTCGCGCGGGCGCAGCGCTCGCGGGGAGGAGGCGGGCTCGATCACGTTCTGTCGCTGAGATGCGATCCGAACCCGTGCATGCCCAGCGCCCATTGCTGGCCGACGATCGCCCCCTTGGCGCGAGGCAAGATGAGCACGCTCGCCACTACAGTCACTAAGAGCCAGAATGCCGCAACCCAAACGAGCGACGAGTGCGGCCAGATTTCATCCGACATGAGGATGCCGGCCCCGACAACGTGGGCGACGATCAACAGCGTGATGTAGGCCGGCGCGTCGTCCGCCCGGTGACCGCTGAACTCCTCGCCGCAGACCTCGCAGGTGTTGACGACTTTCAGATAGGAGCGAAACAGGCGGCCCCGTCCGCAGGACGGACAGCGACCAATAAAGCCGCGTGTCATCGCTTCGCGCAGCGAACGGTCTGGCGGGGGCGTCGGAATACGCCAAATGCGGGACATGTCGTTCATCGACGTTTGCCCTTATAAATCGGCTTACGAGACGCGAAAGCGCCTCGACTTCGCACGCGCGCCTCGGACCCTGGCCGCACAATCTCGAACCGGAGCGCCCCAGCGAACGGAGCGGCCTCGACGAGGCGGACATTGACCGAGCCGCCCAGCCGGAACGTTTCTTTTGTCCGCGTCCCCACGAGCGCGCGGTTGGCCTCCTCAAAGCGGAAATAATCCTCGCCCAAGGTCGCGGCCGGCACGAAGCCGTCAGCTCCGGTTTCGCTCAGTTTCACGAACAGACCGACGCGGGTGACGCCAGCGATGCGGCCAGCGAAAATAGCGCCCACTCGATCCGCTAGATGCGCCGCGACGACCCGGTCCACGGTTTCCCGTTCGGCCGCCATCGCCCGCCGTTCGGCGCCGGAGATGTGCTCGGCGATCTGCGCCAGTTCTCCCGCGCGCATGTCGTTGAGGCCGCCTGGACCGAGATTCAGCGCGCGGATCAGCGCGCGATGGACGATGAGATCGGCGTAGCGGCGGATCGGCGAAGTGAAATGCGCGTACCGGCGCAGGTTGAGGCCGAAATGGCCGTAGTTCTCGTGGCTGTATTCGGCCTGCGCCTGGGCGCGCAGCACCACCTCGTTGACCAGGGCCTCGACGCCTTGGCCGCGGACCCGGCTCAAGATTCCGTTGAAATGCGACGGGCGCACGCGCTCGCCCTTCGCCAGCTTGACGCCGATGGTGCGCAGGAACTCGATCAGATCATCGAGCTTCTCGTCGCTCGGCGCGTCGTGGGCGCGATAGAGGAGCGGCGAATGCGCGGCCTCGAGCGATTCGGCGGCGGCGACGTTGGCGAGGATCATGAACTCCTCGATCAGCCGATGCGCGTCGAGCCTCTCCGGCCAGCGCACGTCCTTGAGGCGCCCCTCGGAGTCGAGAACGAGCTTGCGCTCGGGCAGATCGAGATCGAGCGGATTGCGGTGCTCGCGCTCGATCTTGACGACCGAATGGGCGGCGTAGAGCGGCTTGAGCACGCTTTCGACAAGCGGCTCCGTCGTCTCGTCCGGCCGACCGTCGATCGCCGCCTGGGCCTGCTCGTAACTGAGCTTGGCCGCGGAGCGCATCATGATGCGGTGAAACTTATGCGAGCGCTTGCGCCCGTCGGCGCCCAGCACCATGCGCACCGCGAGCGCCGGCCGATCCTCTTGCGCGCGCAACGAACAAAGGTCGTTGGAGATGCGCTCCGGCAGCATCGGCACGACACGGTCGGGGAAATAGACCGAGTTGCCGCGCTCGAGCGCCTCCCGATCCATCGCCATCCCGGGTTGGACATAGGCCGCGACGTCGGCGATCGCGACGGTCACGACGAAACCGCCTGAGTTTTCAGGATCGGAATCGAGGACAGCATGGACGGCGTCGTCATGGTCCTTGGCGTCGGGCGGGTCGATTGTGACCAGCGGCAGGTCGCGCCAGTCCTCGCGGGGAGCGGCTAAGCCGAACCGGCCGCGCGTCTTCGGCCTCTTTCAGCGTCGCGGGCGAAAAGACATGCGGAATATGATGGGTCTCAAGCGCGATGAGGCTCACCGCGCGCTCGGACTTGACCGAGCCGATGGTCTCGACAACGCGCGCGGGCGGCAATCCCAGCCGGCCCTCTCGCAACGGCTCGATGGCGACGAGATCGCCGTCTCGCGCTTCACCCGCCATGCCCGCCGGCACGAGATATTCGCGCCCCGCGGCGCGCTTCTCGACCGGAAGCGCACGCCCCGAGCCGTCCGCCGCAACGCGATAGACGGCGAAGGTGCGCGCCTTCATCTTGTCGAGGATCTTGACCACTCGGCCGGAATAGGCGGGCGCCTTGGAACCCGCGTCAGCGTCGAACTCGACCCGCATCAAAACCCGGGCCCCAAGGCCCGGAGTCGGAGCGCGGTCGCGCTTGGCGCGTGAGCGGCGCACAAGAATGCGAGGCGGCGGCCCGTCGCCGGCCCATTCTACGGGCTTGGCGATCAGTTCGCCGTCGCGGGCGAGTTCGGTGATGTCGGCGACGATGAGCGAGGGCAGGCGGCCCTGGACGGTCAGCGCCTTGCGGCCGTGCGCGACGGCGCCTTCGGCCTGAAGGTCCTTGATGAGGAGCTTCAATTCCGCTTTCGCTTCGCCCTTCACGCCGAAGGCGCGGGCAATGTCACGCTTCGTGACTCGCGGCGGGGCTCGCTCGCCGTTGGGCGCGGGCGCGCCGCCAATGAAGGCGATTAGCTCCTCGCGCGAAGGAAGTGCAGCGGCTCTCGCCTCCGCAGGTTTAGGTACGGCGCTTACCGAGCGCCGATGTATTCTTTGATTTTGCAAGGGTTCCATTTCTTACGGGCCGCAGAAAGCCGCCCGCCTACAAGTTAAGTTCGATGGCCCACGGAAACAAGCGGCGCGCGCGTCGACGCCGGCGAAGTCAGACTGTCCGGCGTTCGCCCGCCTTTTCGATCCGGATCAGCGTGAACAGTTTCATCGGCGCAAGCTCGCTGCGCTCGACGATGAGCGCGTCGGGGCGCGAATCGATCCAGTTTCCGACCTGGGAATAGGGAAAGTTGGGATGCCAGCCGAGCCAGGCGGCGGCCGTTTCCATCCGGCGCTCGACGTCAGCGCGAAAGCCGCCCGAGGCGGCGAAGTGGTTCATCACGATCAGGCTTCCGCCCGGCCGCAGCACTCGCCAGGCCTCTTCGAGCGCTCGCTCCGGACCGGGGACCACGCTCATCACATAGGGCGCCAGCGCGACGTCAAACGCGGCGTCGGGAAATTCGAGCGCGGCGGCGTCCATCACATGGAGCCCCTTGACCTGCGCCAGATGCTTGCGCTCGACGCGGGCGCGCGCCGCACGCAGCATCGGCGCCGAGATATCGATACCCGTCACCAGCACATTCCCGGGCAGAAGGGGCAGTTCGAGCCCGGTGCCGACGCCGACCACGAGGATCTCGCCGCCGGGACCAGCGGCCTCGGCCGCTGCGCGCGCCGCCGCCGCCCGGCCGGGATGGAAGGGCAAATCGAAGACAAGGTCATAGATCGGCGCCCAGCGGCTATAGGCCGCCTCCGCCGTATGACCCGCATAGGCCTGCGTCGCGTTGATCGGATTCATCGTCGGGACCTCTCGACAAGCGCATGCTTGCCCGCCCCTCGCCCAGACTGATCTAACGCTTTATAGCACGTCCGTGATCCGCCGCGACTGGGCATCCGGTCAATAGCGGGAGCCTCGTGGGAGGTCCATCGATGATTGACCATATCGGCTTTGCTGTCTCCAATATGGAGCGATCCAAGGCTTTTTACGTCGACGCCCTCAAACCGCTTGGCATTGGCGTGGTGATGGAAGTGACGGCGGAGCAGACGGGGGCCGAGGCCCACGCAGGATTCGGCAAAGATGACAAGGCGTTCTTCTGGATCGGCGGGGGCGAAAAGCCCAAGGGCGGAACACATGTCGCCTTTGCAGCTCCCACGCGCGCCGATGTGGATTCCTTTTACCGCGCGGCTTTGGCCGCCGGCGGACGGGATAATGGCCCACCGGGGTTAAGGCCTCACTACCACCCAGATCATTACGCGGCGTTCGTCCTCGACCCTGACGGCAACAACATCGAAGCCGCTTGCCGCAAGCCGGCGTGATAGGCGCGGATTATCCTCGCTTGCCCGAAGCCGCGGACTTCGGCTTGGCGGCAGGCGTCTTTTTGGCCGCTGCTTTCTTGGCGCTGGCCGGTTTCGCCCTGGCGCCTGCGCTCTCGGCGGCGGCGGTCTTGGCCGGGGGAGCCTTGCCCCTTGTTGGCGCCTTTTTTGCCGGCTTGCGCGGACGAGCCACGGGCTTGCCTTCGCGCTCGGCGATCAGCTCCAAAGCGTCGGAGAGGGTGACGGAGTCCGGCGCGGTTCCCTTTGAAATCGTCGCATTGACCTTGCCCCAGTTGACGTAAGCGCCGAAGCGTCCGTCGCGCACGGTGACCGGCCCGCCGTCCGGGTGCTCGCCAACCAGGCGCCCGATCACGCCGCCGCCCGCCGCCTTGGCTTTGAGCAGTTCGATCGCCTCAGCGAGGGTGAGGCTGGCCGGGTCGGTCCCCTTGGCGATGGTTGCGTTGATCTTGCCGTGGTTCACGTAAGAGCCGAACCGGCCGGACTTCACGCTGACCTTGCCGCCGTCCGGGTGCTCGCCAAGTTCGCGCCCCGCGCCGGCGCCGAAGCGCGAGCCGCCAGCGCCGCTCTCCTTGGCGACGATCAGGTCGATCGCCCGGTTGCCGCCGATCTCGAGCACATCGTCGTCACGGCCGAGGTTGGCGTAGGTCTTGCCGTGCTGCACGTAAGCGCCGTAGCGGCCGATGCCCGCAAGGATCGCCTCGCCGCTCGTCGGATGGCGCGCCACTTCCCGCGGCAGCGCAAGCAACGCCAGCGCCTTTTCGAGCGTCACGTCGTCGGCGCTCAAGCCCCTCGGCAGCGACGATCGCTTGGGCTTCTCGCCCTCGCCCTGCTGGATGTACTCGCCAAAGCGCCCGTTGCGCAGAGTGATCTCTTCGCCGGTCGACGGGTCCTCGCCGAGCACGCGCACGCCCGGCCGATCGCCCTCGGAGACTCTCGGCGCCCGACGCCGCCAGAACGCGCGAGTACTTGCACTCGGGATAGCGCGAGCAGCCGACGAAGGCGCCGTATTTGCCGATCTTCAGCGACAATTGGCCTTCGTTGCAGAGCGGGCAGAGGCGCGGATCGACGCCATCGCCGCGCGCGGGAAAAATGTGCGGGCCCAAGAGTTCGTTCAGGCTGTCGAGCACCTGCCGCGTGCCGAGATCCTTGATGTCGGTGATGGCGCCGGAGAAATCGTTCCAGAAATCGCGCAGCAGCGCTTTCCAGTCGATCTCGCTGTTCGAGACCTTGTCGAGCTTCTCCTCGAGATCGGCGGTGAAATCGTAGCCGACATATTTCGTGAAGAACGACTCGAGGAAGGCCGTCACGATCCGGCCCTTGTCCTCGGGATAGAGCCGCTTCTTGTCCATCCGCACATAGTCGCGATCCTTGAGGACCGCGATGGTCGAGGCGTAGGTCGAGGGGCGGCCGATGCCGAGCTCCTCCATCCGCTTGACCAGCGTCGCCTCGGTGTAGCGGGGCGGCGGCTCGGTGAAATGCTGGCTCGCGTCGATCCGCTCCTTGGCCAGCTTCTCGCCTTGGCGCATCGCGGGCAGACGGCTCGATTCTTCGTCTTCCTCGTCGTCCCGGCCCTCCTGATAGAGAGCGAGGAAACCGGCGAAAGCGCACCACTTGGCCGGTCGCGCGAAATTCAAGCTTGCGCGCGCCGGCCTCAGCCAGAATGTCGACCGTCGTGCGCTCAAGTTCCGCGCTCTCCATCTGGCAGGCGATCGTGCGCGTCCAGATGAGTTCGTAGAGCTTCGCCTGCTCGGGCTCGAGATGACGGGCGACGTCGCGGGGACGCTTCGTCATGTCGGTCGGACGGATCGCTTCGTGCGCCTCTTGCGCGTTCTTGGCCTTGGCCGTGTATTTGCGCGGCGCCGACGGCACGTAGTTGTCGCCGAAATCCTTGGCGATGACGCGCCGCGCCGACGCGACCGCTTCGGGCGCGAGATCGACGCCGTCGGTGCGCATATAAGTAATGAGGCCGGCCGCGCCGTCGCCGACATCGACGCCTTCGTAGAGGCGCTGCGCGATCTGCATGGTGCGCGCCGGCGCGAGGCCGAGCTTTCGCGACGCCTCCTGCTGCAGGGTCGATGTGGTGAACGGCGCATAGGGGTGGCGCTTGACGGGCTTCGATTCGATCGCGGCGACCGAGAAGAGCGCCTGCTCAAGCGCGGTCTTGAACGCTTCGGCCTCAGCGCCCGAGCCGATGTCGAGCCGGTTGATCTTCTTGCCGTCGGCGCCGACCAGCCGGGCCGTGAAGGGCGCCTTCGCCTCGGTCCGCAAATGGGCGATGATCGACCAATATTCGCGCGCGACAAACTTTTCGATCTCAAGCTCGCGGTCGCAGACAATGCGCAAGGCGACCGACTGCACCCGGCCCGCCGAGCGCGCGCCCGGCAGTTTGCGCCACAGGACCGGCGACAGGTTGAAGCCGACCAGATAGTCGAGCGCGCGGCGCGCCCGGTAGGCGTCGACGAGCGCCTCGTCGATCTCGCGCGGATTGCGCATCGCCTCCTGGACCGCGTCCTTAGTCACCGCGTTGAAGACAACGCGATCGACGCGCTTGTCCTTGAGCAGCTTCTTGCCCTTCAGAATTTCGTGGATGTGCCAGGAGATGGCCTCGCCTTCCCGGTCCGGGTCGGTCGCAAGGATCACGCGGTCGGCGGTCCTAACCGCGCCGCCGATGTCGCTCATCCGCTTGGCGGACTTCGCGTCGACTTCCCAGCGCATGGCGAAATCGTCGTCAGGATCGACCGAGCCGTCCTTGGCCGTCAGATCCCGCACATGGCCGAACGAGGCGTAGACCTCATAGTCCTTGCCCAGATATTTGTTGATGGTCTTGGCCTTGGCAGGCGACTCGACGATCACGACTTTCATTCAGGAAATTCCCTTGAGCGGGCGGCGACGTGGTCTTGATTGCCACCGGCCGTTCGGCCGCGGGATATGGAGACGCCGAGCCCGACTGTCAAATTCGAGCGGACGGGAGCGGCGGCGACTCAGGACGCGCTCTCGATGTCCGTCTTCGAGAAATCATCCCCTTTGAACAAGAGCGCGGCGCCGGAAAGCTTGGCCTGAGCGTAGGCAAAACAGTCACCGAGATTGAGTTGGGCAGGATGCTGATTCCCCTTGCCGTAGCGGTCGAAGGCTTCAAGCGCGAGATGTGCGGCAGTCGGGTCCAGGGGCTCGACTTTGATCCGGGCGGCGGACAAGAACTCCATGACGGCCTGTTCCGCTTGAGCAACCCCACTCCGGCGCTTCCGTCGAACTCCAGAGCCGCCTCATAAATCGCGAGCGGCGTTGTGGTGGCGCCGTCAGCCCGATCGAGCGCCGCGACTAGGAGCCGGATTCAGACTCGCCGGTCAGGATGGCGATGATTGCGGAGGCGTCAACGACGATCACTCTTCGCCGCTTAGATCATCAAAGAACGCCTTGTCAGCCTTCAATCCCGTCAAAGGCCATTTCGCGATACGCTCCTGAAGCGGCTTCAACCGCTCCGCCAGCGACTTCTCGCCCTCGATGCGCGCAAGCTCGTTTTCGAGGGCCGCTGAGGACCGCATCCGTCTTGGTGCTACGGCGAACAGCGGCCAGCTTCGCCGCCAGTTCGACGACGCGGCGGTTTCGAATCTGGAGCATTGAGGCCGCAGTCTTCATGTGTATTGAATATAAGCTCTCCATATCAATACAGCAAGCGTTGCGTTTCCAAGGCGCGTCATGCGAACATTGCGCCTTCCCCACTTCCAACTCCGCGAGGCCGCCATGGCGGACGCCCAATCCAAACCCGTTTGGTTCATCACCGGCTGCTCGACCGGATTCGGTCGCGAGCTCTCCGTCATCCTCCTCAAGCGCGGCTACCGCGTCGTCGTGACCGCGCGGGACAAGGCCAAAGTCGACGACATTGTCGCTGGCCACGACAAGAACGGCCTTGCGCTCGCACTTGACGTCGACAAGCAGAAGCAGATCGACGCCGCGGTCAAGGCGGCCGAGGCTCGCTTCGGCCGCATCGACGTTCTCGTCAACAATGCCGGCTACGGCTATCTCGCGGCTGTCGAAGAGGGCGACGATTCCGACGTGCGCGCGATGTTCGACACCAATTTCTTCGGCCTCGCCGCCATGACGCGCGCAGTGCTGCCGATCATGCGCGCCCAGAAGTCGGGGGCGATCGTCAATATCTCGTCGATTGGCGGCTTCATCGGTTTCCCGGGTTCTGGCTATTACGCGGCGACGAAGTTCGCCGTCGAGGGGCTCTCCGAGGCCTTGTCGAAGGAAGTCGCGCCGCTTGGGATCAAGGTCATCGTCGTCGAGCCCGGCCCCTTCCGCACCGACTGGGCCGGCCGTTCCCTGAAAACGCCGAAGAAACCCGTTGACGCCTACACGGAGACGGCCATCGCGCGGCGCCGACAAATCCAGGGCGTCAGCGGCTCGCAAGCCGGCGATCCTGTCCGCGCGTCCGAAGCTATTATCGCGATGGTGGAGAAGAAGGACTCGCCGCTGCGCCTGCCGCTGGGGGCTTTTGCCTATGACGCAATGGGGGCAGAGATCGCGGCTGTTCAGAAGGAACACAGCGCGCTTGCGGAGGTGGCGCGCGGCGCAGACTATCCGAAGGCAAACTGACCGCCGAGCGCTCGCGTGGGCTTTCGAATAGGCGCTGCGCCATGGAACCTCGTGTGGATCCGTTCAACCTCGAGCGCTTCGTCGACGCGCAGGCCCCGGTCTATGATGAGGTTCGTCGGGAGCTGACGGTTGGGCGGAAGCAGAGCCACTGGATGTGGTTCGTCTTTCCCCAGATCGCTGGTCTCGGACAGAGCCCCATGTCGGTCCGTTTCGCGATCGCCTCGCTGGACGAGGCGAAAGCCTATCTCGCCCACCCGGTCCTCGGCGCGAGACTTAGGGAATGCTCGCGGCTCACGCTCGCTGTTGAGGGCAAGACGGCGCGCGACATCTTCGGCTCGATCGACGAGATGAAGTTCCGCTCGTCCATGACCCTGTTCGCCCGGGCAGCGCCGGACGAAGAGATCTTTCAGCGCTGCATCGACAGATATTTCGCCGGCGCCTCGGATCCGGCCACGCGGGCGAGGCTTTAGGGCGCGCCCATTCAGGCAAACCTGGCTATGGCAAGCATGCGACATTTTCTTGCGAAAATCGGATGGCTGTGCTATGTTTCTCCCAATCGCCGGTGCGAGCACCACTCCCGTGGCGCCGCACGATGCGGTGTGACATTTGAGTCACAGCCTGACGGGAGGGGAAAGAATTTTTTATTGTGAATCGCCTGTAACGCATTGAAAAGTCTCGATTCGGAAAAATAAACGCTAGTAAACGCCAGCTTTTTTACTAACGTTTATTAGCGTTTACTGGCGTTTATTGACGTTTATGTGGCTCTGATGGCGGCTGGCCCAGGCGCCGAGCGCGTTACTGTGGCTTGTCGAGCCGGCGGCACAGGATTGAAGCGCCTCGCGTTTTGGCCCACTCATGGGCGCCCGGAATCGAGCCCGCAACCATGATCGCCCCGTCCCCGCCCGTCTTCTC
Source organism: uncultured Alphaproteobacteria bacterium (assembly GCA_963743265.1). Taxonomy (GTDB): domain Bacteria; phylum Pseudomonadota; class Alphaproteobacteria; order Rhizobiales; family Beijerinckiaceae; genus Roseiarcus. The sequence continues at coordinate 110,897 of CAVUPE010000014.1, forward strand.
CCAACGCCATCTCCTTGGCGTCGAGCACCTGTCGCGGGAGGAGATCGTGGCGTTGCTCGATCTCGCCGACGAGGCGGTCACCATCTCGCGGCAGGTCGAGAAGAAGCGCGCGACCTTACGCGGGCGCACCCAGATCAATCTGTTCTTCGAGGCGTCGACGCGCACGCAGTCGTCGTTCGAGCTTGCGGGAAAAAGGCTTGGCGCAGACGTGATGAACATGGCGGTTGGGGCGTCGAGCGTCAAAAAGGGCGAGACGCTGATCGACACCGCCATGACGCTCAACGCCATGCGGCCCGACATTCTCGTGGTGAGGCATCATCACGCAGGCGCCGTTCATCTTCTGGCCCGCAAAGTCGACTGCTCGGTGGTCAACGCCGGCGACGGCGCACACGAGCACCCGACCCAGGCGCTGCTTGATGCGCTCACCATCCGGCGCAATCTAGGCCGCATCGAGGGCCTCACTATCGCTATCTGTGGCGATATTCTCCACTCGCGCGTGGCGCGCTCCAACATCCTGCTTTTGAGCAAACTCGGCGCTTATGTGCGGGTCGTCGGCCCCTCGACCCTCATGCCATCAGGCGTGGAGCGCATGGGTGTCGAGGTCGCCCACGACATGCGCTCGGGACTCAAGGACGCCGACATCGTCATGATGTTGCGCCTGCAGCGCGAGCGCATGAGCGGCGCTTTCGTGCCTTCGGCGCGCGAATACTTCCGCTATTTCGGGCTCGACGAGGAGAAGCTCAGCTACGCCAAACCCGGCGCGCTGGTCATGCACCCAGGGCCGATGAACCGCGGTGTCGAGATCGATACGCTGGTCGCCGACAGCGCGCAGTCGCTTATCCGAGAGCAGGTGGAGATGGGAGTCGCCGTCCGCATGGCCGTGCTCGAAGCGCTGGCGCGGAACATGCCGAACGCTTGAAATCACTCGCCGGCCGCGTTGCGCTGTGGCTGTCCGCCGATCACGAAACGCGAGAACGCCAAAGATTGTCGCGCGGCTTCGTCCTCTGCTTCGTCCGCGTTGTCGCCGCTCTGCCCGATCAAGAGGGCCATGTCCGGAAGAGAGGATTCGACGCGCTCGGCCGGCATGCGGCCGAGTTCCTCGTGGATCGCGAGCTCGCCGAGTTCCTTGAGCCGCGCCAAAATCTAATCATAGACGCGCTCAGAACAACGACCCCTGCCCCTCTGTGTCTTTGTCCGATTTTGTCCGTCTGCGAGGCAATAGCGCGGGCGGAGTGAGCGGCGGCCCGACGCGTCCGCCCGCGATGGCGCCGATCTTTCCATCGGCGAACTCGATCTCCAGGCGCTGCGCCTGCCTCGTGTCCTCCGCGCGCCAAAGCGGTCTTTGCGTCTCATCTCGCACAAGCGCAAAGCCGCGCGACAAGACGCCGCGATAACTCATGGCGCCGAGCAATTGGCCGGCGGAGAAGAGCTGAACCCGCCGGCTCTGCAAGCGTTCGTCATAGGCGCGCGTCATGCGGGCGGCGAGGCGCGTGAGCGCAGCCGCCTGTTCGCCGCGCCGCCTGGCCAGGAGCGCCGCCTCGCGGACGAATGTCCGGCTCACCGCCTCCGCCGACCGGCGCGGCCGTTCGATGAGGAGCGGCCGCGCTCTCGCCAAACGCCCGCTGAGCCCTTTCAACCGCTCGCGTAAGCCCGCGAGATGGGCGCGCGGCGAGTGGCGTGCGAGACTTCGTGCCAGACCCGCGATCTTAAGCGCGCGCTGGTCGATCGCCCCGCGCATTCGCTGAGCGAGCGTCTCCGACGCGCGGTCGAGTCGTTGGCGAGGGCCCGCGATGATCGCTTCACCCCCAGGCAGGGCGCGAGCAACGGCGCGGAGATCGGAGCGCAGGCGGTGCGAGAAGCGCAGGATCGCGCCGCGTCGGCGCGCCTCGAGTTCCGCGATGGCAGCGAGGAGTTCGGCGCGGACAGGCACCGCGAACTCGGCCGCGGCGGTTGGCGTGGGCGCGCGCACGTCCGCCGCATGATCGATCAAGGTCCAGTCCGTCTCGTGGCCGACAGCGGCGATGAGCGGAATCGCGCTGCGGGCGACCGCGCGCACCACCGCCTCATCGTTGAAGCTCATCAGGTCTTCGAGCGAGCCGCCGCCGCGCGCAACGATCAGCACATCGGGCCGCGGCGCTTTCCCGTCGAGGGCGAGGGCGTTGAAGCCGTCAATCGCCGCCGTGACCTCGGCCGCGGACGTCTCGCCCTGAACACGCACTGGCCAGACGACGACCCGGACCGGGAAGCGATCGGCGAGGCGATGCAGAATGTCGCGAATAACGGCGCCGGTCGGCGAGGTCACCACGCCGACCACCCTCGGCAGGAATGGCGCTTTGCGCTTGCGCGCGGCGTCGAACAGTCCCTCCTCGGCGAGTTTTCTGCGGCGCGCCTCGAGCAGCGCCATCAGCGCGCCGATTCCGGCGAGTTCCAGCGAATCGATCACGATCTGGTAGGTCGACTTGCCGGGAAAGGTGGTTAGTCGCCCTGTCGCAATGACCTCGAGCCCCTCCTCAGGCTTGAGCCGCATGCGCTGCAGCGTGGTGCGCCAAATGACGGCGTCGAGCCGCGCATTGGCGTCCTTGAGGGAAAAATAGGCGTGGCCCGACGATTGACGCCCGCGATAGCCGGAAATCTCGCCCCTGACGCGGACATAACCGAACCGGTCCTCGATGGCGCGCTTGAGCGCGTTCGCCAGTTCGCTGACGGTGATTTCGGGCGCATTGGTGGGGCGCGCGTCCGCTTCTGACATCGGCTCATTATGCCCGATCGGGTGCGGTGAGGCCACACGACGGGCGAGATGGCTTTAAGCCTCTGGCATCGTGCGTCGAAACCACGTAGAAGGCCCGGCGCGACCTTGGGAGCGTATGCCTTGTTCGCGCCGCGATGTCGGTCTTTAACCGCGCCGGTTCGATTTCGACGGCAGGGTTGGGAGTTCCAAACTCTCGATGGTCGAGGACGATTGACGAGATGACGGCGGCGAAGACACGCATGCGAAGCGCTTTCGGACAGGGCGGATTTCTGGCGTCGGTCGGCGCTTTGGCCGCACTCACGGCTTCGATCGTCGCTTTCACGGGCGACGTTGCGCTGGCGCAAAACGCCGGCGAATGCGCCCGGCTGCAGCAGGCCATCGCGGCTCGCCGTGGCTCGAGCGGCTCGCAGGGCGCGGTTGACCGTCAACGCGCCGAGCTTTCGCGCACGAGCGCTTATGCCCGCTCGCTTGGCTGCGAGAACCGCAAGTTCCTGATCTTCGGCTCGGATCCGCCGGCGCAATGCGGCGAGCTCAATGGCCAAATCTCGCGTATGCAGGCCAATCTTGCCGACCTCCAGGCGCGCGCGGGCGGCGGGGCCGGCGATCTGGTCGCCCGCTATAACGCCGAATGTCTTCACGCCCAGCCGTCAGGGCCCGGCAATGTGTTTGAGGCTCTGTTCGGCGGCCTAGCAAAGCTCGGAGCTCCTCAGGAGCAGGCGCCTGAGACGGACGCCCGATTCGAGGATCGCGGCCCGCATGAGCAGTCCGGGCAACCGGGCGAGAAAGGGGAAGGGGGCGTCCAGGCGCATGCCGGCTCTTATGCGGTGTGCGTGCGCACCTGCGACGGCAGCTTCTTCCCCGTTTCCTATTCCGGCGCCGGAAGTCGTGCGGACAGTCTCGAGGACGTTTGCAGATCCCTCTGCCCCAACGCCGACATGGCTCTCTATTCGTTCCCGTTCGGCGGCACAGTCGACGAGGCCGCCTCGACGACGGGCGAGCCTTACGCAAACTTGCCCAACGCCGGCAAGTTCGAGAAGGCCTACGATCCGAGCTGCTCGTGCCGACGCAAGGGGCAAACCTGGGCTGAAGCGCTCGCCGATGCGGAAGCGCGGTATGGCCACGAGAAGCACGACATTCTGGTCACGCCGGAGAAGTCGGCGGAGATGGCCAGGCCGATCATCGATCCCAAGGCCAAACCAGCAACGGATGCGAAGGGCAAGCCCGTCGCGCCGAACGCCTCCCTGCTCGCTGGCCCAGGCGCGGCGCCAGGCCTCGGGTTGGGCCCAACCCCAGGAGCAACGCCCGGGGCGACTTCGTCCGACACGGCGATCGCGCCGGTCCTCGACGCCAACGGGGCCGACACCAAGCTCAGCGCCGCGGCCGCGACAGTCAGCCGCGAGGGGTCTGGCATCGCTGGTGATGATCTGCAGAGCGCGAAAAGCTTCAGCGTGAGCCAGGGCCGAACGGTGGAAGTGACCGGACCCGACGGGGTCAAGCGCCCGGTGCGCATAGTCGGGCCAGCGCTTTAGCGCGGCCAATCAGCGGCAGGAGAGCGGCTAGCTCCGGCCCTGCCTCCTGGCCAGTCAAGGCCAGCCGCAAGGGGTGAAACAGCGCCCGCCCCTTACGGCCGCTGAGCTCCTTGAGCCGCGTCGTCCACGTGCCCCAGGTGGACTGGTCCCAGGGGCTCTCGGGCGCGCATGAGGCGGCGAGCCTCAGATAGTCGGCGTCCTCGACGATCGGCGCGATGTCGCCTTCCGCCACTTGTCGCCAGATCGCCGCATCGTCGAGACGCGAAAGGTTGCCCCGAACCGCTAGCCACAGAGGCTCGGCTTTCGGTCCGGCGACGGCGAGCGCGGCCAGCCGGTCGGCCATCGCCGCATAAGGCGCCCGATGCAGCGTGCGCGCGGAAAGCGCCTCGAGCTCGGCTTCGTCAAATCGGGCCGCGCCATGGGAGAGTTGCGAAAGATCGATGAGATCCGCCAATTCATCAAGCGAGCCGACCGGACGCACGGCCTCGGCTGAACCAACGAGCACCGCGAGCGCGGCGACAGCGAGCGACTCGATTCCTTTTGTGCGCAACGCGGCGATCGACAGCGCGCCGGAGCGCTTCGACAAGCCCCCGCCCCCGGCGTCGGTCAGGAGGTTGTGATGGCCGAAACTTGGCGCTGCGCCGGCGAGGGCCTCGAAAATCTGGATCTGCACGGCAGTATTGGTGACGTGATCCTCGCCGCGAATGACATGCGTCACGCCGAAATCGATGTCGTCGACCACCGAGGGCAGCGTGTAAAGATAGCTTCCGTCCTCGCGGCTGAGGACCGGATCGGAGAGCGACGCGCAATCGATATGGCTGTCGCCGCGCACGATATCGTTCCACCGCACGGTCGTCGGTTCGAGGCGAAAACGCCAATGCGGTTTGCGGCCTGACGCTTCAAGCGCGGCCCGTTCGTCAGCCGACAGGCGCAAGGCGGCGCGATCATAGATGGGGGGCCGGCCGAGCGCCTGCTGCCGCTTGCGGCGCCGGTCGAGCTCTTCCGCCGTCTCATAGGCCGGGTACAGCCGGCCCAGGTCCTTGAGCCTCGCGGCGGCCTCGCCATACGCCGCCATCCGCTCGGATTGGCGCCGCACGAGATCCGGCCGAATTCCAAGCCATTCGAGATCCGCCTCAATCGCATCGGCGTATTCCGTCCGCGAACGCTCGAGATCCGTGTCGTCGAAGCGGAGGATGAACGTTCCGCCGCGGCGGCGGACGAAGAGCCAGTTGAGCAAAGCTGTGCGGGCGTTGCCGATATGAATGCGGCCGGTCGGCGAAGGCGCAAACCGGACCACCGGAAGTGGGGCCATTCGCCTTCATAGAAGCGTCGCGCGGGCGCGGCAATATGGTGTGACAAGGCCTTGTGATTCGGGTAATCTGGCCCCATGACTATAGGCGCCCTGGCGGCGGGGATTTGCGCTACCAGCGCGGGGATTCATGGCCTAAGCGTCGTGCTTGCCACGATGCGGTGCAGGCGGCGACCAGGCGGGGCCCTGCCGCCGCCTAAGGATGCTCCGAGCGTCACAATCATCCAACCTTTGTGCGGCGTCGAGACGTTCTCGCGCGAAACGCTGCGCTCGATTTTTGCACTCGACTATCCAAGCTACGAGATCATCTTTTGCCTAGCCAGTGGCGATGACCCCATCGCCCCTCTCGTGCGCGGCGCGATCGCGGCCAACCCTGGTCGCCCGGCGCGCCTGCTTATCGGCGATGACCTGATCAGCGCCAACCCCAAGCTCAACAATGTCGTCAAGGGATGGAAAGCGGCCCGTTACGATTGGGTGATTATCGCCGATTCCAATGTGTTGATGCCGAACGACTACATTCAGCGTTTGCTTGAGCGCTGGCGCTCCGACACCGGTATTGTCTGCGCCCCGCCGATAGGCTCTCGACCCGAGTTCTTCGCCGCCGAAATCGAGTGCGCCTTTCTCAACACCTACCAGGCGCGCTGGCAATATGCTGGCGAATCCTGCGGCTACGGCTTCGCCCAGGGCAAGACGATGCTGTGGCGTCGGGAGATCCTGGAAAAGGGTGGAAGCATTGAAGCTTTGGGTGCGGAGATCGCGGAAGATGCCGCAGCGACCAAGCTCATCCGGGCGCAAGGGTTCAACGCCCATCTCGTGGACCGGCCGTTCCAGCAGCCGCTCGGCCAACGTCGTCTGCGTGACGTCTGGTCGCGGCAGCTTCGCTGGGCGCGCCTGAGGCGTGCGACCTTCCCATTCTTTTTTGCCCCCGAAATCCTGACGACCAGCCTTATTACCCTCGTCGCCGCCGCGATCGCCGCTCCGGAATTCGGCATGAATCCGGCCGTCGGCGGCCTGCTCGCGGCTGCGTTCTGTTACGGCGCTGAGACCATCCTCGCCTTCGCCGCCGGCTGGCCGTTGTCGTGGCGGAGTCCCGTGGCTTGGCTCGTGCGGGACGCCCTGCTGCCGTTCTTGTGGACGCGCGGCTGGTCCGGCCGCAACGTCACCTGGCGAGGCAACGCTATGGACGTCGACGACGGCGTATTCCTGCGAGCCGAGTCCGAAGCGCGGCCGCAGATCTGACTAGGCGCGTTTGGGCCCTTCTGTCGGCGCTTCCGTCAAAATTCCGCTTTAGTGATCGGTTAACCCTTCGCCCAGCGTCAAGGACCGGGCGGACAATCGCGCAAACGCAATCGTCGACAGCCTCGAGATTTAAAACTCCATCATGCCTGACGCGGGGAGGTCGAGATGCGGTTGCAGAGCGAAGACGTGCGCGTGCGCGTTTTGAACGCGCTCTATTGGGATTTGGCGGTTCCTAGGGATCGGCTGAACGTCGACGTTGAAAACGGCTGGGTGACGGTTTCCGGAATGGTGGACCTGCCTTATCAAAGGAGCTGCGCCGAGTGCGATGCGAAAAGCGTTCCGGGCGTCGTCGGCGTCACCAACCTGATCCGCCTGGCGAATGCCCAACGGACGAACGCTACAACCGGAAGAGAGGGTGCAAATCCATCATTGAGCTTCCGGTCGTAAGGGGTGCCGGGCGACATTGGCGGCTCAGACCGACTTCAACATTCCCCCGTCAACGAAATACGTCGACCCGACGGAATAGCTCGCGCGCTCCGAGCAGAGAAAGACGAAGAAGTTCGCCAGTTCCTCAGGCGTCGCGAATCGCTTGATCGGCGCATGTTCGCGCGCGACGCTGTCGAGATAGGCCTGCCAGTCGCCGCCCTTGTCGGCGGTGAGCTGCTTTGCGGTCTTGATCCAATCCGGCGTCAGTATGAGACCGGGATTGACGCAATCGACGCGGATATTGTCGCCGATGAGTTCGGTCGATAGCGTCTTCGAGAACATCATCAGCGCCGCCTTGGTCACATTGTAGATCGGCTCGTACCAGAGTGGCTGGGCGGCGCAGATCGACGCGTTGTGCAGAATGACGCCGCCGCCGCGCTCCTTCATCAGCGGCGCGAGGCCGCGCGCCAGTCTCACCGCCGCCATCACGTGCAGGTCCCAATAGGCCTGCCATTTCTCGTCGGGCGCCCCCATCACCGTCTCGTTGCTGCCGGTGCCGGCGTTGTTGATGAGGATGTCGGCGCCGCCGAACAGCCGCTTGACGTCGGCGATAAGGTCGTCCGTCCCCTGGCGTGTGGCGACGTCACAAGCCACCCCTTCGGCCTTGACGCCGAAGGATTTTGCGATGCGGTCGGCCTCTCCGCGAACCCGCTGCACGCCGCGCGCCGCAATGACGAGGTTGACACCCTCGGCCGCGAGGCCCTCGGCGATCGCAAGGCCAATGCCGACGCTGCCGCCGGTGATCACGGCGACTTTCCCCTTCAGTCCAAGATCCATATTGTCCCCTGCCCGCTGCTAACTTCGTCTTACCAGCACGTGTAGCCGCCGTCAGCCAGCACGATCGACCCGGTCATCAGACTCGCCGCGTCGGAAGCGAGAAACATGACGACAGCTGCGATCTCATCCGGTTCGCCCATGCGCGCCATTGGCGTGCCCTCGATCCACGCGCCGAACATCGCCTCATTGGTCTTCGCGAGAGCGGTCATGGGCGTATTTATGTAAGTTGGCGCGACTGCGTTGACCCGAACGCCGCGCGCTCCCCATTCCGCCGCGAGCGATTTCGTCAGATGATGCACAGCCGCTTTTGACGCGTTGTAATAGGCCTGCGGCTGCGGCTTGTTGACGATATATCCGGACATCGACCCGAGGTTGACGATCGAGCCGCGCCCCGCCGCCAGCATGGGCCGGCCGAACGCCCGGCAACACCAGAATAGGCCGTTCAGGTTGACGTCGATGACGTTCAGCCAGTGCTCATCGGTGACGTCCTCCGCCGGGGTTTCGGATCGCGCGATGCCGGCGTTGCAGACCAGGATGTCGATGCGGCCCTTGTCCGCCATCACCCGCGCCGCGGCGGCGTCGACCTGTTTCGAGTTCGGTGACCTCCATCTCGATGGTTTCGACGGCGTAGCCTTTGGCTTTCATCGCCGCTTGCGCTTCCTGAGCGACCTTCAGATTCCGGTCGGCGATATAGACATGGGCGCCCGCCTCCGACAGCGCTTCCACGCAGGCGAGGCCGATCCCCTGCCCGCCCCCGGTAACGACGGCGACGCGGCCTTTGAGATTGAAGCGCTCCAGATACATTGGGCCGAAGCCTCCACGACGATGTCGTCAGCTCATCCAGTTGCCGCCGTCGACGTTGAGCGTCTGCGCGACGACGTAATCGCTGTCAGACGAGGCGAGAAACACGGCGGCGCCGGCAAGGTCATCCGGCAATCCCATCCGGCCGAACGGCACCGCCTCGCCGACCAGGCGCTTTTTCTCGCCGAGCGGCCGATGCTCGTATTTGGCGAACAGGGCGTCGACCTCGGCCCACATCGCCGTGTCGACGACCCCAGGAGCGATGCCGTTGACGTTGATGCGGTGCTTGATGAGGTCTAGGCCGGCCGACTGGGTAAGGCTGATAACCGCGGCCTTCGAGGCGCAGTAGACAGCAACGAGGCCTTCGCCGCGGCGGCCGGCCTGCGAAGCCATGTTGATGATCTTCCCGCCTTGCTCCCGCGCAATCATGCGCTTGGCGACCGCCTGAAGGGTGAAGAAGAGGCCTTTGACGTTGACCGCGAAAACCTTGTCGTAGCTCGCTTCAGTGACCTCGACGATCGGCGCCATGTCGAAGATCGCGGCGTTGTTGACGAGAATGTCGACGCCTCCCCATCGTTGAACCACGCGCTCGACCGCGGCCTCGATCGAAGCTGTCTTGGTGACGTCGAGCGCGACCGCGAAGCCCTTGTCGCCATGACGCGCGGCGGTTTCCTCAGCCTGAGCCAAGGAAATGTCGGCGATGGCGACCCGCGCTCCTTCGGCGACATAGCGATCGGCGATCGCGGCCCCGATGCCGCGCGCGCCGCCTGTGACGAGCGCGATTTTGTCCTTGAGCTTCATCGTGCCGTTGCCCTTGTCGTCATCATCGGACCGCCGCCCCCGCGCGGGTCGCGCGCTTCTGCTCAGGACTTGTCCGACAGATAAGCGGCTAGGGTCGACCGAACGCCTCGCGTCCAAAGCGAGGAGAGCCCTTCGGAAAATGTGCGGATATAGCTTGGATTGTCCGCCAGACCGCCAAAGATGTGGCGCAGCTCAAGGAAGGCGGACGGATCGCTGCGCGCCGCCTTCGCCGCCGTCTGAATAGTCTCCCAGCTCGGGTCGTTCGGCGCAATCGCCTTCCCGCTCTCGGTTTCGCCGTAGCAATAGCGGCACCAGAGAGCCGACACGAGCGCCAGTCCGCGGACAGACGCGCCGGCTTTCAGGCGATCGGCGACCGTGGGCAGGATGAACTTCGGCTGTCGGTTCGAGCCATCGAAACAAAGGCGCTGGATTGTGTCGCCAATCTTCGGGTTGGCGAAGCGGCGCGCAATCAGCTCGCGGTAGCCATCGAGGCTGGTGTCCGGCGGCGGCGGAACAACCGGCTGGATCTCGCTTTTCGTCAGCTTTTCGAGGAACGCGCGGATCTGTGCGTCTCCCATCGCCTCGTGAACAAAATGGATGTCGAGAAGCCCGGCCGGATAGGCGATCGCGGCGTGACCGCCGTTCAGAATCCGGATCTTCATCAGTTCGTATGGAGATACGTCGGACGTGAACGTGACCCCGACAGTCTCAAGCGCCGGGCGTCCTGCGGGGAACTTGTCCTCCACGACCCACTGCCGGAACTCCTCGCAGAAGACCGGCCAATTGTCCTCAAGCCCAAATTTTTCGCGCAAGAAGGCGCGTTCCCGGTCGGTGGTCGCTGGTGTGATGCGGTCGACCATCGAATTGGGAAAAGCAACGTTGGCGCGGATCCAGCGCGCGAGGTCGGGATCAGCAAGCTCGGCTAGACCAGCGACCGCGTTCTCGGTGACGTGGCCGTTGCCCGGAATGTTGTCGCAGGACATCACCGTATAAGGCGCAACGCCTGCCGCGCGTCGACGCTTGAGTCCAGCGGCAATGAGCCCGAAGGCGGTCTTCGGCGCTTCCGCATGCTGCGCGTCGTAGACAATGTCGGGGTGAGCGGGATCGAAATGCTGCGTCGCCGGCGAGATGTAGTAGCCGCCCTCGGTGACGGTCAGCGAGACGATGCGAATCGTGGACTCGGAGAGCGCGTCGAGCAACGCTGCGGTATCGTAAGGCTTCACGAAATCGATCATCGCGCCGGTGACGTGGACGCGGGTCGTGTCCGCCTCTTGCTCGACCACCGTCGTCAGCCAGTCCTGCTCCTTGAGCTTTTCGCGGATCGTCACGTCCGCGTCGCGCACCCCGGCTCCGATAATGGCCCAATCACGATCGCGGCCGGCGTTGAATAGGTCGTCCAGATAGACGGCCTGGTGGGCCCGATGAAAGTTGCCGACGCCAATATGAACGATGCCGGCGGTAAGATCAGAGCGTCGATATTTCGGGGCGGCGACCCCGGAGGGGAGGCGCGCGAGCGCGGCGGCCGACAGTTTGACGCTCATGATTCGATCCCACTCATCAAAGTCAAACCTGGAATCGGCGCTTTCGCCGCTCGCCCGCCGTCAGTTGATCCTCCTGCCGTCCTTGTCGAAACGATGCAGGTGCGCTTCGCGCGGCGTGACGTAGATGCTCTGGCCCGGGGTCAGCGCCGCTTCACCCTCCAAACGCAAGGTCATCGGCCCGATGCCGTCGCCCTCCGCGTGGACGAATGTGTCGGAGCCAAGGTGCTCGGCGAGGCGCACCTTCGCCGGCCACTCGCCGGCGGTCGTCGATACGTCAGCATGTTCGGGCCGAATGCCGATCGTCTCCGCGCCGCGCTTGGCGGCGGACGCGCCCTTGATCAAATTCATGGTCGGAGAGCCGATGAAGCCGGCGACGAACAGCCCGTTGGGCTTGTTGTAGAGCTCGAGCGGCGAGCCGACCTGGGCGACCGAGCCGCGGTCGAGCACCACGATCTTGTCGGCCATCGTCATCGCCTCGACCTGATCGTGAGTGACGTAGATCATCGTCGTCTTGAGCGCCTCGTGAAGCTCGCCGATCTCAACGCGCATCTGCACGCGCAGCGCCGCGTCGAGATTCGACAGCGGCTCGTCGAACAGGAACGCCTTCGGCTCACGCACGATCGCGCGCCCGATGGCAACGCGCTGGCGCTGGCCGCCGGAAAGCTGGCGCGGCTTGCGATCGAGGTAATCGGTGAGGTTCAGGGTCGTCGCGGCCTTGCGCACCTTCTGCTCGATGACCTCTGCTTTCTGTCCGGCCATCTTGAGCGCGAAGGCGATGTTGCCGCGTACGCTCATATGCGGATAGAGCGCGTAGGACTGGAACACCATGGCGAGCCCACGCTGCGCGGGGCCGACATTTGTCATGTCCTTGGCGTCGATGAGCACCTGACCGGAGGTCACGTCCTCGAGACCGGCGATGAGGCGCAGAAGCGTCGATTTGCCACAGCCGGAGGGGCCAACGAACACAGCGAACTCGCCGTTTTCGATATTGAGATTGACCCCGTTGATGATGCTGACTGCGCCGAACGCCTTGCGCACGTCCTTCAGTTGAATGCTTCCCATGGCGGCAATTCCTTATTGCGGGATCATTTGACGGCGCCGAAGGTCAGGCCTCGGACCAGCTGCTTCTGCGAGAACCAGCCGAGGATGAGGATCGGCGCGATGGCGAGCGTCGAAGCGGCCGAGAGCTTGGCCCAGAAGAAGCCTTCCGGCGCCGAGTAGGAGGCGATGAAGGCGGTCAGCGGCGCGGCGTTCGACGTCGTCAGATTGAGGGTCCAGAACGCCTCGTTCCACGACAGGATAATCGCCAGAAGCATGGTCGAGGCGATGCCCGGCACCGCCATCGGCGTCAGCACATACACGATCTCGTTGAGGAGCGAAGCCCCGTCCATGCGCGCGGCCTCGAGGATGTCGTTCGGGATCTCCTTGAAGTAGGTGTAGAGCATCCAGACCAGAAGCGGCAGGTTGAGCAGCATCAGCACGAGCCCAATCCCAAACAGGCTGTCGAGCAGGCCCAGGTTCTTGAACACGAGATAGATCGGAACCAGCACGCCGACCGCCGGCATCATCTTGGTCGACAGCATCCACATCAAGAGATCTTTGGTGCGCTTGCCCGGCGCGAACGCCATCGACCATGCCGCGGGAACGGCGATGATAAGACCGACCAGGTTCGCGCCGATCGAAAGCACGACCGAATTAAACGCGAACTTCAGATAGTTCGAGCGCTGCTGGACCTCGGCATAGTTTTCCAGCGTCCAGTTGAAGAACAGGAATTTCGGCGGCATTGCGATGGCGTCCAGCTCGCTCTTGAAGCTGGTCAGGATCGTCCAGAGGATCGGGAAGAAAATCAGGAAGGCGACGACCCAGGCGAGAATCGTGACCCCGACGCGCTGCCCCATGGATTTCTTGATGGCCATCGTTCAGCCCTCCAGGTTCTTGCCGATGATGCGCATCAGGAAGATCGCGACGATGTTGGCGAGAATGACCGCGACGATGCCGCCTGCGGACGCGCTGCCGACGTCGAAGTTGAGCAAAGCCTGCTTGTAGACGAGGAAGGGGATGTTCGTCGTCGCGACGCCGGGGCCGCCCGAGGTCGTGACGTAGATTTCCGCGAATACGCTGAGAAGGAAAATCGTCTCGATCAATATGACGACGGTGATCGCACGCGCGATATGCGGCAGGACGATATAGAAAAAATAGGACAACGCGCCCGCGCCGTCGAGCGAGGCCGCCTCCTTCTGCTCCTCATCAAGCGACTGCAGCGCGGTCAGGAGGATGAGGCTCGCGAACGGCAGCCATTCCCACGAGACGACGATGATGACCGACAGCATGGGCCAGTTGGTGAACCAGACGATGGGCTCGAATCCCAAGGATCGGGCGATCCAGGCGAACAGCCCGGAATCCGGGTTCATCAGCAAATTCTTCCACACCAGCGCGCTGACCGTCGGCATGACGAAGAACGGCGCGATCACCATGAGCCGGAGTATGTTCAGCCCGAACACCGGCTGGTCCATGAGCAAAGCGACCAGCATACCCCCGCCAACGCTGATGACGAGCACGGAGACGACGAGGATCAGCGTGTTGAGAAGCGCCGTCAGGAAATCCGGATCGGACAGGAATGACGTATAGTTCTGAAGCCCGACGAAGGCGCTGTTATCAGGATCAAGCAGGCTGTAGCGCAGCGTCGAAAAATAGAGCGTCATCACCAGCGGCACGATCATCCAGATAAAGAGCAGGATGACCGATGGTGAAACGAGAGCGCGACCCGCTGTCGCCGTTTGCTGCGTCGCCATCGTTGTGGCCCTCTCCTCCCGTTTTGCGCGCCGGTCGCCCGTTCGGGTCGCCGACGCCTAGTTTGTCTTCCTTGGTCCGCCGTTCCCAAAGCGCCGGCGCGACACGTTGCTCGCTAGTTCCTTGATTCCTCATTCTCCCCTTCCCCCTTCTCGCGAACGAGAAGGGGGCGGGGGCGGGAGGACACCCCTTCCTGCCGCCTCGCCCGAACTACGCGACGCGAAGCGGCGGGGAAGCGGCTTAGCTCACTTGATGTAACCGGCCTTCTTCATTGCGGTTTCAGTGGAGGCCTGGGCTTTCGCGAGCGCCTGGTCGACGGTCATCGTTCCGGCGAGAGCGGCCGAGAAGTCCTGCCCGACGTCAGTCGCGATGCCCTGGAACTCGGGGATCGCGACGAACTGCACGCCCGTGTAGGGAACCGGCTTCACGGTCGGATGCGTCGGATCGGCAGAATCTATCGAGTCCAGCGTCATCTCCGCCCATGGCGCCGCCTTCGTATAGTCCGCACTCTTGTAGAGCGATGTGCGCGTGCCAGGCGGAACGCTCGCCCAGCCCAACTTCGAAGCGACGAGATCGAGGTATTGTTTGTCGGTCGCCCACGAAATGAACTTCTGCGCCGCGTCCGCATTCTTTGTGCCAGCAGGGATGCCGAGCGCCCATGACCACAGCCAGTTGCCGCGCTTGCCAAGACCGTTGTCCGGCGCAAGCGCGAAGCCGACCTTGTCCGCAACCTTCGAATCCTTGCCAGTCACAAACCCGGCGGCGACGGTCGCATCGATCCACATGCCGCATTTGCCGTCGTTGAAGAGGGCGAGGTTCTCGTTGAAGCCGTTCGACGAGGCGCCGGGCGGGCCGTCGGCCTTCATCAGTGGCACGTAGTAGTCGAGCGTCGCTTTCCATTCCGGCGTATTGAACTGTGGGTTCCACTTCTCGTCGAACCAGCGCGCGCCGAACGAATTGGCGGTCGCGGTCAGGAACGCCATGTTCTCGCCCCAGCCCGGCTTGCCGCGCAGGCAGATGCCATAGACGCCCGCCGCCTTGTCCGTCATCTTGTCGGCCGCCTGCTTGATGAACTCCCAGGTCGGCTTCTCCGGCATCTTGAGGCCAGCCTTATCCATCAGGTCCTTGCGGTACATGACGAAGGAGCTCTCGCCGTAGAACGGCGCGGCGTAGAGTTTGCCATCAAGCGAGAGGCCGGAGCGGATGGCGGGAAGGAGATCGTCGGTGTTGTAGTCGGCCCCGAGCTTGTCGAGCGGCAGCAGCCATTTCTTCTTGGCCCAGATCGGCGTCTCGTAAGTGCCGATGGTCAGAATATCGAACTGGCCGCCTTTGGTGGCGATGTCGGTCGTCACTTTCTGACGCAGCACGTTTTCTTCGAGCGTGACCCAGTTGAGCTTGATGTCGGGATTGGCCTTGGTGAAATCGTCCGTCAGCTTTTGCATGTCGATCATATTGCCGTTGTTGACGGTCGCGATCGTCAGCGTCGTTTCGGCGTAAGCGGGAAGCGAGAAGCCTGCGAGCGCAACGGCGCCGAGCAGCCCCTTCACAAGAACCTTCATAGCGTTTCCTCCGTGCGGCATGCCCATTTGGGCATTTGCCAAGCTAGCGGGCGAATATTCGCCACATCCTTCGGCGTAAGTCAATGCGAATTTGCCGCCGGGCCGCTAAAAATGGCGCATCAGCAGCTAATAAAATGAAATTAAAGCCTTTTTTTGCCCACATCTCACCGCTGCAGCAGATGCTCGGCGGTCGCCTCGTCGGTCACCAAGCCTGAAATGAGCCTTCCGGCGAGCGCGCCGCGCACCGGCGCTCGCCTCGAGGGCCCCATCGCGACGCCGATGACGAGCCGGTTGTCGGCGCGCCGCAACGGCGCCGAGGCGACCCGCTGGTTGGTCCCTTCCGCGAGCACCTTTCCCGCCGAATCGAACGCCCAGCCGGTGATCTCCCCGACCGCGCCAAGTTGGCGCAAAGCCTCGGCTTCCTGCCGGGTGATAATGCCGTCCTGCACCAGGGCCGACGAGTCGCCCACCGCGCCGACCCCGACGAAACTGACGTCTGTGCGTTCGACGAGGTCGAAAATACTCTTCACCGAGGCGAGGCTGGTCAGGAGCTCGCGCTCCTCGACCGAGCGGGCGATGACCGGCAGCGGCATCGGGTAGTGCGGCGCGCGCACGCTGTCGGACACGCGAATGATGACGTCGTAAAACGAAGCCGAACCGTCGGTCTTGGTGGTGCCGACCAGCGCGACCAGCTTGTGTTGCGGGCACTCCATCGCCGGCAATTGGTCGGCGACGGCGCGCATCGTGCGCCCCGTGCCGATTCCGATGATCGCCGGCTCCGAGCGGCGCAGCCAGCGTTCGAACTCCGCCGCGGCGACCTGGGCGATGCCGAGCGTCGACGACGTCGAGCCTGGATCGGTCGGAGAGACTTCGCAGAACCTTAGGTCGTAACGGAGCTTGAGCGCCGCAGCGAGTTCCATGCAGCGCGCGATCGGATGATCGAGCCTGACCTTGATGAGCCGCTCGCTGATCGCGAGCGAAACCAGACGCTGCGCCGCCTGGCGCGAAATGCCGAGCTTGCGCGCGATCTCGTCCTGGGTATTGCCGGCGACGTAGTACAGCCATCCGGCGCGAGCGGCCTCGTCGAGCCGCAAACCGTCTTGATCCGACTTGCGCGCCATGGCTTCAGTCCGCGCTCGCCACGTCCGCTCGCGCCGCCCGCGCGGCGACGAGGTCGGGCAGCTGCGCCATATCGTCGAACAGGAGTTCCGCGCCGGCGGCGGTCAACTCCGCCCCTTCGTCAGGGGGCGAGAAATGGCTCGCGCCGACAAACCCGAACACCGTCATTCCCGCCGCCCGTGCGGCGACGACTCCCGCTACGCTGTCCTCGATCACCAGGCAGTCTTTCGGCGCCGCGCTCATCGCGCGCGCCGCGAACAGGAAAAGATCGGGGCTGGGCTTTCCCTCCGCGACCTCCGCCGCGGAGAAGATGTTGGGCGCGAATAGCGCTTCATAGCCGGTCACCCGAAGCGCAAAACGAAGCCTCTCGGGCGCGCTCGACGAGGCGACGCACACCCGCCCGCGCAAGCCTCCGACCGCCTCCCGGACGCCTTCTACCCCCTTCAGTTCGCGCGCGAACGTCGCCAGAATCTCGCGTGAAAGGTCGCTGGGAAACTCCTTCGGCAACGGCGCCCCGAGTTCGGTTTCGATTCTGCGTATGACCGAATCGAGCCGAGACCCCAGGAAGCGCTCGCGCGTCTCCTGATCGGTAAGGCGAAGGCCAGCCTCGCCAAGCCTGCGGCGCGTGACGGCGAGCGCGATCACTTCGCTGTCGACCAGCACGCCGTCGCAATCGAAAATGACCACCTCAGGCCAACGAGCCTTCCGATGGAGCTCTCGAATGTCCCGCTCGGTTCGGCGCAGCATCTCGCAGGCTCGCCGCTTTCGCGCGTGGAACGCCGAGATCGCCCCACCTGCCGGCGCCGCGGCACCTGTCGCAAGGGCCGACATCGACGACATCGCCGAGGCCATGGTCTGCGTCCCGGCAGCAACAGCGCCCACCATCGCCGAGCCGAGGAGCACCGGTTCCGGGGTCTCCGGCGATTCCACCGTCTTGCCGCACACATCGGCGATGATCTGACGGACCAATCCGCTGCGCGCGGCGCCGCCGCTGACGACGATCGTATCGAATTGGTAGCCCGACCGCTCAAGCTTGCCGACGATGTCGGCCAGGCCATAGGCAAGGCCGGAGAGCCCGGCGACATAGAGTTCCTGCAAGCTCGCCGCGTCTTCGCGCAGGTCCATCCCGATCACGCCCCCACGCGCGCCCGGGTCCGCCGACGGCGATCGGCTGCCGATGAAGTCAGGCAGGACATGCAGGCCCTCGGCGATGATCGCCGCCTGCGACAGACCGCCGGCGCGCGCGACGATGTCTTTCTCAAGCGCATGCAGTGCCTGCGGCCCGGCGCGCGCCTGGAGTTCGCCAAATGCTGGATGGAGTCGCAGGAGATGATCGATCGCCGCGCCAAACGCTGACTGTCCGCCGTCAATGAGCCATTGATTAGGGGTCAGGGCGCCGAAATGCGGTCCCCAGACTCCATCCATAAATTGCGGCTCGTCAGACAGCGCCATGCAGCTCGACGATGTGCCTAGAATCAGCGCCAGCCGCCGGCGCGGATCGGCCGACATGCCTGCCCCGCGCGCGCCCAACGTGCCCGCGGCGCCGGCGTGCGCGTCGATCAGCCCAGCCCCGACCGGCGTCCCGGGCCGCAAGGCCATCGCCGCGGCGGCTTCGGGCGTCACTCCCCGCCCAAGCGGCGCGCCCGGCGGCGCCATCGTGGCGCCGATGCGCGCATAATGGTCGTCTTTGAGGAACCCGAGGCCCACGCTGTCGAAGAATTCGTCCGGCCAGCGCTTCTCATGCGCGAGATAGGTGAATTTGCAGGTCGCCGGGCAGGCCGAGCGGGTCAGTGACCCCGTGGCGCGAAACGACAGGAAATCCGTGAGATCGAAGAAATGCCCGGCAGCGCCGATCGTTTCGGGCTTGCGCCGGGCGAGCCAGGCCAGCTTCGGCGCATGCATCTCCAGCGAGATCTTGCCGCCGACATAGCGCAGGACTTCATGCCCGCCAGCGTTGATCCGCTCGGCGTCATCGACGGCGCGATGATCCATCCACACGATCACGTCGCGCTCGGCCGCGTCAGTCGGGCTCACCGACAGGGCACGCGCATTGCGGTCAAGCGTGACCAGCGAGCAGGTTGCGTCGAAGCCCATGCCGCGAATGGCCTCGGGCGGCAGCCCCGACGCCTCGACCGCTTCACTGACCGCCGACGTCACCGCGCCCCAGATGTCGTCAGATGATTGCTCGACGATGTCGCCGGGCTCGCGCCAGATGGCGATGGGTCGCCGAGCGCTGGCGATGAGCTGTCCGACAGAATCAAAGACCCCCGCCCTGGCGCTGAGCGTGCCGACGTCCACTCCGATATAGGCCTCGCGCATGGAATCCCTGGCGTCGCTTGCGGCGGGAGAATTCTCCGTTTCCGGCGTCGCTGGCAAGCGGCGGCACTGAAGATTGCATCAACACCGGGGATTGTGATGACCGATGGTTTCGGAACCGAGATGGTTTGGCGACGCCCAAGCTGGGCAGAAAATCATGATCGACCCGGGCGAGGTCCGATGAACGATTCTCACTGCAAATTGTTGCGATAGTCGGAAATCTGTGCTATGATTTTCTAGTCGCCAGATCTATCCGGCTCACTGAACGGGCAAATCTAAGCGAGAAGAATGCATGCGGTGAACAGCACGAAACGAAAATGAGCCTAAGCCATTGAAAACAAACGATTCTACGAAATGCCTGATTCAGGCGAAATAACGATTTCAATGACTTAAGACCAGGAATGCGAAATGTTTCGTTTCGCGGGGCGAAACGAAAGGCGGTTAAGTCATTGAAACAATGATCAGGGAAGTCCCTTGCGTTTCGTTCGCAGGCGAAATTTTCGCTTCGGGGGTTCGCCGAGGCCGAAGCGCGTGCTTCTCCTTAACGACGCGCCGGCTGGCGGATGTCGGCAATGGGAACGAGCCCAAAAAACTTGCGCGAAAGCGCAGTTAGGCCCTTGAAATCGTTGGCGCGCCTAAACTTGTGCGCAGGGTGATTGTCGGCGCGAGCTGGGACGTTATCAGTTCAGGTCAGGCGGGCAGGCTCAGAAGGCCGGCCGCGCCGGAGTCGAGACCGAACAAGAGCTGAGAGCCCGTCGCATTCCAGCCAAGCGCGCTGACCGCGCCGTCGCCGGGATGGCGAACCAGAATTTCGGCTGCGTCGGCGAGGCGGGTGAGCAGAACAAGGCCGTCGGCGTAGCCGATGGCGACGACCAGCGCCTTCGGATGAAAGGCCACCTGAGTCACGCGCGCCTGGCGCACGCCGCATTCGCGCGGGGCCTTGCCCATCGGCCCGTCCTTGTCCTTGAACGGCCAGATGACGGCGGCGTCGGCGCCGGAGGTCGCGAGCCATTGGCCGTCATGCGACCAGGAAAGGGAGCGCGTCTTGGCCGGATATCCGGTCATGCGCATGTTGCGCGAATCCTGAAGCCGCCAGCCGTGAAGCGCGTTCTCCTGCATCGAGGTGACGAGGAAGCGGCCATCCGGCGAGAAGGTCGCGTCGAGATGCGCGCCCTTCCATTCCAGCGTCTGAGGCGTTCCTTCGACCTTCGGAAACCAGAGCGTCGCGCCATTGTAATGGGTCGCCGCGAGGCGAAAGCCCTTGGGCTGGAAGGCGAGGCCGCGAGCGGTCGTCGGCGCGCTCCAGGTCTTGACGGTCCCGCGTTTCATCGCGCACACGAACCTGCTTGCCGACGCTCCACGCGCAGGCCTTGCCGCGCAACGCCAGGGCGTCGATCCACCGGCCCTTCTCGTCGGCGATGTCCTCAACGCTCCCGTCGGCACGCACCGCGACCACGCGTCCATCGTCGCCGCCGGTGAGCAGCGTCTTGCCGTCGCTGATCGCTGTCAGCATCGAGGCGTCGGGGTGAACGACGACGCGCTTTTGCTGCGTCGGGCTCGCCGATCAGCACGGCCCCGTCGGCCAGGGCCAGCAACGGCGCGCCGTCAACGAACGCGCCGCCACGACATGCGCGCCCGCGTCAAAGAGCCGCGCGTGCTCGGTGAGCGAAGAGCCGGCCTGAGCCTCGGTCATGGAACGCGATGCGCGATCAAGCCGCGCAGGCCAGGAATCCGTTGCGGATATCCTCCTCCGCCAGATCGCGTCCGATGAACACGACCTTCGACTCTCGCTTCTCGTCCGGCCTCCACTCGCGCTGCGAGTCGCCGTCGAGCATCATGTGCACGCCCTGGAACACGAAGCGCTTGGGATCGCCCTTCATTGCTACGATTCCCTTGGAGCGCAGAATATTCGGGCCATGCTCCTGAGTGAGCTGATTGATCCAGGGCATGAACTTGGCTGGGTCAACGTCGCCATCGAGCCTCACCGCCACCGACTGCATGTCCTCATCGTGATAGTGCTTGAGGCCATGATGATGGTGCTCGCCATCGTGGTCATGATGGTCGTGGTCGTGGTCATCGACAACGAGGAAATCGGGTTCAATGTCGAGGATGCGGTCGAGATCGAAGGCGCGCCGCTCGAGGACGTCCGCGAGCGGGACGTCGCACTTCTTCGCCCGATGCAGCGACGCGTAAGGGTTGATGGCGCGGATGCGCGCTTCGACCTCGCCCAATTCCGCCGGGGTCACGAGATCGGTCTTGTTGATGATGATGACGTCCGCGAAGGCGATCTGGTTCTTCGCCTCCGGCGCGTCGCGCAGTCGCTGGGATAGCCACTTGGCGTCGGCGACCGTCACCACGGCGTCGAGCCGCGCGGCCTGCTTCACGTCCTCGTCAACGAAGAAGGTTTGCGCCACAGGCGCCGGATCGGCGAGCCCGGTCGTTTCGACGATGATGGCGTCGAACCGGCCCTTGCGCTTCATCAGGCCCTCAATGATGCGAATGAGGTCGCCGCGCACGGTGCAGCAGATGCAGCCGTTGTTCATCTCGAACACTTCTTCATCCGCGCCAATGACGAGTTCGTTGTCGATGCCGATCTCGCCGAACTCGTTGACCACGACCGCGTAGCGCTTGCCGTGCGGCTCGCTCAAAATGCGGTTGAGCAGCGTGGTCTTGCCGGCGCCCAGATAGCCGGTGAGGACGGTGACGGGAATTTTATCCGGCTCGTGGCTCATGGGTCACGCGCTTCATCTCCTCGATGAGAAAGGGATCAGAGCTGATATAAGATCGAGAGGGGCGCATGGGTAGGCCCGCCTCAGACTTGGGAACTATTGGCGCTACCAGGAGCCTGAGCCGAAACCGCCGTTGAGGCCGATATAGGGGCCTGTCCATCGCCAAGCCGGCGGCGTGGCGTCTGTCGAGGACCCATTGACGACCGGGGGCGGCATCTTGTCGCCGGGCAAGGTCGCGAGAGGAGACCTGAGCACGACCGCTTCCGCCGGGACATAGCCAAATCGGCCGCGCCACGATGCGCGGCACCAGGCGCGGGCGCATTTTTCGACGTCGATTTCCGCGCTTTGGGGGATGCGCTGAACAACGCCGGCGTTGCCGGTCGGCGCGGCGCGCATCGTAACCGCCGCGCCGGTCATCGCCAGTTCCGCGACCGCTGGCGCGACAAACGCGATGAAAACGCCAAGCCCAAGACAGAGACGCACAATCTTCCTCATATTTTAGTCGCGCGCCATGTCGGACCGTTCGGGCCGAAAGCCGGTTCGATGCGGAAATTGTCATTGGCCGTCATTGTCCCAAGAGACAAGGTCTCTTCGGGCATGACAAGCGTCGCTTGGTCGCCAACGAACATGATGACGTGGCGCTTCTGCTCGAGCAACGTCTTCGCCATCGCGCGTAAGCCATCGAAATAGGGCGCCCTGCGCCACGCTCCCGGCGCGCCAGGATCGACCTGACCGTAGATGAATCCATTCGTCGGATAGATGGAGAGCACGAACCGCGCCCGATCGGGCTTCCACTCCGTCGGCATCGTCCCGTCCGTCATCCAAAGGCAGAAAAACTGCCGGCACTGCTCGGGAGGGGCCTCGTGAATCGCGCAGCCCTTTCCGGGTGCGCAATGCTTGCACCAGACTCCGGGCGGTTTAGCGAATTCGGGCAGCGCGTAGACCTTGCAGCAGAGCGTGCACGCGCCGCATTCTCGTCCCGGAGCGGCCGAATAGGAGGTAAGGAGCATGGCAGTGGAGGACATTGGCGCGCGTCGCTTGGCCGGTTGATGCGCCGACCGCTATCGCGACTGGCTTGGGCTGGCAAGAGCCGATCCGCTCGACTCCCAAATCCATCAAGCCACCATCGTTGTGAACCCGGGCGAAGCTGCAGCCCAGGCAGGCAAATCTTTCCATGCTCCGCTTAATACTCTACAAACGAAAACCATCCGATCCGGCAATCGCTTCGGGTCGAGCGATCAGGGGGCAGGGCGTTGCGCCAAATCGTGTTCGCGATGATCCTGGTCTCGACCGCGGCCTTGGCGCAAGAAGCGCCCCAGCAGTCAGCGCCGACCATCCCCTTCGACTCGGTCCCGGACTTTCTAAAACTTCCCCCCGACCTGTACCTCGGCGAAGCGGCTGGCGTCGCTGTCAATTCCAAAGGCCATGTGTTCGTGTTCTCCCGCGGGGGCACGAGCGGACCGGCCTATGGCGCAGCGGCGGCGCAATTGCTGGAATTCGACGCCGACGGCAAGTTCGTGCGCGAGATCGGGCACAATCTGTACGCCTGGTCGTTCGCCCATGCCGTTCGAATCGACGCCCAAGACAATATCTGGGCCGTCGACAAGGGCTCGGACATGGTCGTCAAGTTCAATCCCGACGGCCGGGTCGTGATGGTGTTCGGCCGCAAGAAGGAAGCCTCCGACGAGGCCGCCGAGCCGTGGAAACATCCCAGTCCTCCCGCGCCGCCGGTCGACGGCATGTTCAGGCAAGTGACGGATGTCGCCTGGGACCCTGCCGGCAACTCCTACATCAGCGACGGCTACATCAATTCCCGCGTCGCCAAATACGATGCGGACGGAAATTGGATCAAGTCGTGGGGCGAGTTTGGGACGGGGCCTGGACAATTCCGGGTTCTGCATTCCATTCAGGCTGACGCCGAGGGCCACATCTACGTCGCCGATCGCGGCAACGGACGAATTCAGGTGTTTGACGGCGATGGGAACCTCATTCGAACCATCCAGATCGGAGTTCCGTTCGACTACGCGAGGGCCCGCCCAGCTATCGGACCGAAGCCCGGCGCGCCTGACGGCAGTCTCGCAAGCTACGGCGCCGCGTTGACTTTTGCGCCCGGCGCGCCCTGGGCGCTTTGCATCACCCCTCCGCCCAATCAGGTGCTCTACAGCTCCGACGCGTTTCCTGGCCGCATCTACAAGATGACGCTCGATGGAAAGGTGCTCGGCGTCCTTGGCGAGACGGGAAAGCAACTCAAGCAATTCGGCTGGATCCACGAGATCGCTTGCCCGTCAGAGAATGAGCTTTATGTCGCCGAGCTTCTGAACTGGCGGGTCCAGAAGCTGATCTTGCATCCGGAATCCAAATGACGCTGGGCAACGCGCAATTGCGCTCAGCAATGAGAGGCGCGCGAGCAGATCCCGCGCGAGCCGATGCGATCACCTTTCGTGATCGCATCGCCGCCAGTCCACCTCGACGCGTGTTTTCCTGGACATGCTGAAAGCGCGGCGTTCCCGTCCCGCGACGCTCTGACCATCGGCTTCGCGCATGTCGCCTATCGCGCTGGGGATGAGTTCGCCGCCCGGCAGACCGGCATCGCCCACTTCGAAGTGCGCGCGTTGGAAGACCTCGAACGACGCGTGCATGAAGCCGATGTGCTCGTCGTATCTGGCCTGTGGCGGAACACGCTGCTGGCAAGTGCGCCGAAGCTTCGCTTCGTTCAGTCCCTCAGCGCCGGCACGGATCAGTATGACAAGGCGCTTTTCGCCAAGCATGGCGTTCGACTGGCCAACGCTCAGGGCGCCAACGAACGCGCGGTGGCGGAACATGCCATGGCGCTCATCCTCGCGCTTACGCGTCAGCTTCATCAGGCGCGCGACAACCAGCACGCGCGGCAATGGCGCGGCATGATCGGCGATCGCGCGTTGCGCGAGCAGGAACTCGGCGGCAAGACGCTGGTCATTGTCGGTCTCGGCCGCATCGGCATGCGCCTCGCTGCGTTGGCGCAGGCGTTCGACATGCGGGTGATCGGCGTGCGCCGCACGGCGAGGCCGGAGCCCGAGGTCGCCGATCAGGTCGTCGCCCAAGCCGACCTCGGCCAAGCGCTCGCGCAGGCCGATGTCGTGGCGCTGACCTGCCCGTTGACGCCCGAAACCGAAGGCCTGATCGGCGCCGCTGCATTGACTGCGCTTAAACCCGGGGCGCTGTTGATCAACGTTGCGCGCGGCAAGGTGGTCGATGATGCGGCGCTGCTCAAAGCGCTCGCCGAAGGGCGGGTGCGCGCCGCCGCGCTCGATTGCTTTCCTGAGGAGCCATTGCCGGCCGAATCGCCTTTCTGGACGCTGCCGAACGTGCTGATCACGCCCCATACCGCAGGCGAAACCGAGCGTTACGAACAAAACGTCGTTGATATTCTAGTCGACAACATCGAACGCCTGCTTCGCGGCGAAACCGCGTTGCGAAACCAGGTGGTGTGATGGCGGGCCGCCGGCATAGTCTGTGTCGTTCGGCGCCTCGAGTATTTTGGGGCCACTCTTGGCCGTGACGTCGCGCCGCAGGGCCGCGCCAACCGTAACAGGATGAACGCCCATGGCCTCGGTCGAAGTCTCCAATGTGCGCAAGAGCTTTGGCAGCTTCGAGGTCATTCACGGCGTTTCGATCAGCGTCGAGGACGGGGAATTTGTGATTCTTGTCGGACCCTCGGGATGCGGCAAGTCAACTTTGTTGCGGATGGTCGCCGGCCTCGAATCGGTCACCAGCGGCGAACTTCGCATTGACGGGCGCATCGTCAACGATGTGCCGCCGAAAGAGCGCGACATCGCGATGGTGTTCCAGAACTATGCGCTTTATCCGCAAATGACGGTCGCGAAAAACATGAGCTTCTCGCTCGAGCTCGCGCGCCGGCCGAAAGCCGAGATCACAGAGAAGGTCAATAAGGCGGCGGATATTCTCGGCCTCATGCCGCTGCTCGAGCGCTATCCGCGCCAATTGTCAGGCGGCCAACGACAGCGCGTCGCCATGGGAAGGGCGATCGTGCGCGATCCGGCGGTGTTTCTGTTTGACGAGCCTTTGTCCAATCTCGATGCGAAGTTGCGCGTGCAGATGCGCGCCGAAATCAAATCGCTGCAGCAACGGCTCGCGTCCACGACGCTCTACGTAACGCACGACCAAATCGAGGCGATGACCATGGCCGATAAGATCGTGGTCATGCACGACGGCGTGGTCGAGCAGGTCGGCTCGCCGCTCGAACTTTACGACCGGCCCGCCAATGTCTTCGTGGCCGGCTTCATCGGCTCGCCGGCAATGAACTTTATCACGGGGCGCCTCGAAGGCGGCGAGCCGCCAACGCTCGTCACCGCTTCAGGAGTTCACAATCCCGCTTTACGCTGCCGCGCCGCACGCTGGTCCCGGTTCGGAGGTCATCATGGGCATCCGGCCTGAGGGCGTAAGCCTCGGAGGACCGCACGCGATGCCTGCGCAGATCGTGGTCATCGAGCCAACGGGTTACGAAACGCAGCTGATCGCGAAGTTTGCCGGGCAGGACATCGTTTGCGTGTTTCGCGAGCGTTTGGACGGCCGCCCGGGGGATACCATCGCCCTGACATTCGAAGGTCCATTGCACTTCTTCGACGCGCAAACAGGCGCGGCCATCGCCGCCGGCTGATACACGGGAGAGCGACGGCTCGATCCTGCCCACGCCTTGCGAGTTGTCAGCTGATCGGACTAACGTGGTCGAAGCCAGAACGACGCCGATAAGGCGGAGGCCGGAGGATTTGCCATGAAGGCCTATCGCGTCAATCGTCGATCCCTGCTCGTCGGCATGGCGGTCGCCCCGGCCATTGTGCGCGCCGCGCGGGCCGCGCCGATGACCATGCGCCTGTCGTCCTCATTGCCGAACAATCCGCAGTTCGCCAACGGCCGGGTCTATTATGACAATCTCGTCAAGCGCCTCGCGGCCAATGGCCTCGCCGACCGCATCGAGGTGCAATTCTTTCCTGACAATCAGCTCGGCCAGGAGATCGATGTCGTCAATTCGGTCAGTCTCGGCGTCATCGACCTGATGGTCACCGGCACTTCGATCTGGGCGAATGTGGTGCCTTTGATCGGCCTGCTCGATCTCGGCTATCTGTTCGAAAGCTTCCCGCAGCAAACCAAGGCCTTGACGCGGGCGCGGCCAAACCTCTCGAAGCAGGCGCTGAAAACCGGCGCCAACGTGCAAATTATCGGCTGGGCCTACAACTTCGGTTCGCGCAGCGTGTTGTGCAAATCGGCAGTCAACGCGCCGGCGGACCTGGCCGGCAAACGCATTCGAACCCTGCCCAACAAGATCATCACCGAATGTCTCAGACTCATGGGCGCGGCCGCGACGCCGATGGCGTTCGGTGAGATTTACACCGCCCTCCAGGCAGGCGTCCTTGACGGGCTTGAGCATGATCCGCCTACGATCGCAGCGAGCAAGTTTTATGAGACGGCCAAATTCTATTCGCTGACCCAACACAATTTCTCTGCTCTCGGCGTGTTCTGCAGCGGGCTTACGCTCAGCCGGATGGAGGCGCCGCTGCGCGATCAATTCCTGGCTGCGGCGGCGGAAGCGGCAGTCGACACCAGAGCGCGTGGGCTTGAGGCGGAAAAGGAGGCGATCGAGACGCTGAAGCAGAAGGGCGTCGAGATCATCGCTTGCGATCGTGAGCCGTTCCGTAAGCTCACGCTGCCGCAGACCGACCAATTCATCAAGGCCCATCCGGAGGCGAAGCCGATCATCGATATCGTCCGCAGCACCAAAGCGTGATTGGGTGAGCGTGTTCTTGAAATCTGATTGGACGCTCGCGGCGCGCCGTGGACTGACGAGGGATTTTCGGCTCTCGAGCGACGACACGTGACTTCAGTCGACGGGCGCGAGCGAGGCTCTGGATAACCCGGACCCGATAGCCCCGAGATGGGCTCGGCTTGCTGCTCGTTCTGGTGGACGCGGTCGCCGCGATCCTGTTGGCGGCGGACCTGATCGTCGTGTCGCTGTCCGTATTTTATCGTTACGTGCTGGCTGCGCCGATCGAGTGGGCGGATGATGTCGCGCGCGGACTGATGGTGGCGATGGCCTTCTTCGGCGCGGCGAGCGCGCTTGCCCGCAACGAGAACGCCGGCGTCGCCTTCTTCGTGCAGAAACTGGGACCACGAGCCCGCCGGCGCGTCGACGCCATTGCGGCGTTGGTTGTCTTGACGGCGGCCGCGTCGGTCGCGTGGTACGCAATTGCGCTGGGCCGGTTCACCACAGGCCAGACGACTGGCTCCGGCTTGCCGCTGGAACTGACGTTTTTCCCGATGGGCGCGGGCGCGCTGTGCATGACGATATTCGCGCTTGCCCAGTTCTGTCGCCGCAAGCTGTCCGACATCGCGTTCGCCGTCATTTGCGCGCTGGCTTTGGCCGCAGCGGCATATGGCTGGCGGTTCATCGGCCCAGGCGCGGTGCGTTCGGGTCTGCCGATGCTCCTGGGCTTCGTGGCGAGCCTCGTCGGCGGCGTTCCGATCGGATTTGCGCTCGCGTTCACCGCGCTCATCTACATCTGGATCGAAGGCGCTCTGCCCGGCCTCATTTTTGCGCAGCAAATGGCGCGCGGCATCGACAATTTCGTGCTGCTCGCGATCCCGTTCTTCATCCTGGTCGGCTATCTGATGGAGGCGAACGGCATGTCCGTCCGCCTGATCGCGCTGCTTGAACGCCTGGTCGGACGGGTGCGCGGCGGGCTGAACGTCGTGATGGTGTTGTCGATGGTGATCTTCTCCGGCATTTCCGGGTCGAAGATGGCCGATGTCGCGGCTGTGGGCTCGGTGCTGATCCCGGCGGCGCGCCGGTCGCGCCAGAATCCTGGCGGCGCGGTGGCGTTGCTCGCGGCTTCCGCGGTCATGGCCGAGACCATCCCGCCGTGCATCAACCTGATCATACTCGGCTTCGTCGCCAATCTTTCGATCGGCGGATTGTTCATGGCGGGATTATTGCCGGCTGGTCTCATGGCTCTCGCGCTGATCGGCGCCGTCATCCTGCTTGGCGGCGGCGCGCAATTGCCTGACGAGGCTCGGCTCACCACGGCCTCGCTGGGGCAATTGTGGCGCGGCGCAATTGTTACGCTCGGACTTCTGGTGATCATTTTTGCCGGCTTCAGGTTTGGCGTGGCGACCGCGACCGAGATTTCCGCTTTCGCTGCGCTTTACGCGCTGGTGGTGGGAGGCGCGGCGTTCCGCGAACTTGGACCGCGCGCGGCGGCGCGAAGTTTCGTCAAGGCCGCGACCCGCTCGGGGCTCGTGCTGTTCATTGTCGCCGCGGCGCAGTCGCTCGCTTTTGTGCTCACTCTGCAACAGGTCCCCCATGCCCTCGCGGAAGCGATGGTCGCGCTGTCGCAGAACTCCGGCCCGTGGCTGTTCCTGCTTTTGTCCATCCTCATCTTGATTGTCATGGGCTCCATTCTGGAAGGCGCGGCGGCGCTCATCATCTTCGGCCCGTTGCTGGTCCCGGTCGCCGCGCAGATCGGCATCAATGGATTGCACTTTGGCGTGGTTCTGGTGATCGCCATGGGAATCGGTCTGTTTGCGCCGCCGCTCGGCCTTGGGCTTTACGGCGCGTGCCTGATTGGCGGCGTGCCGATCGAGGCGACGGTGAGGCCGATGCTCGGCTATCTTGGCTTGCTTCTCTTGTGCCTCTTGGTGATCGCGTTCGTCCCCGACTTGACGCTTTGGCTGCCGCATCGGCTCGGCTATCAATAGGCGTCAGACGAAGGAGGGCGCCGTGCAGTCGTCGGCTTGACCGCAGGACGTCGCAAGATATGGTCGGCGGCGCGCCTGCCATCAGGACTGCCCCAGGAAAAGCCGCGCGCGTCCAACCAACAGTTGATATCCCTGTCATTCTCGATCGAGACGATTGAACCATGCCGCATCTGTTCAGCAAACTTCGCATGCGCGACGTTGACTTCGCCAACCGCATCGGCGTTTCGCCAATGTGCCAGTATTCTTCGGTCGACGGCTATGCGAACGATTGGCATTTCGCGCACCTTGCCGCTCGGGCGGTCGGCGGCGCGGCGCTGGTGTTCACGGAGGCGGCCGCGGTCACACCCGAGGGTCGAATTTCGCCGCAGGATCTCGGCGCTCTGGAGCGAAAGGCATTTCGAGCCGCTCGAGCGGATCGCACGCTTCATCGATTCTCAAGGCGCGCGCGCCGGCATCCAGCTCGCGCATGCGGGACGAAAGGGCAGCACGTATCGACCAGGCGCCGGGCAGGGCGCCGTTGCGGAAGACGACGGCGGGTGGCGCCCGGTCGCTCCGAGCGCCATCGCCTTCAGCGATACTTTCGCGAAGCCCGAGGAATTGACCGTCGACCAAATCAAGTCATTGCAAAAAGCCTTCGCGGTCGCGGCTGAACGCGCGGCCGCTGCCGGTTTCGAGGTGATCGAGATCCATGGCGCTCACGGTTATCTGATCCACGAGTTTCTATCGCCGTTTAGCAATCGCCGCGTCGACGCCTACGGCGGTTCGTTCGAGAATCGGACGCGCTTTCTTCGCGAATGCGTCGCGGCAGTGCGGCGCGTCTTGCCGGAGCGCTGCCCGCTCTTTGTGCGAATCTCAGCGACCGACTGGGCCGAAGGCGGATGGGACATCGACCAATCGGTCGAGCTCGCGCGTCTTCTGCTCGCTCTTGGCGTTGATGTGATCGATTGCTCGTCCGGGGGCAATCTCGAAAAGGCGGACATCCCTGTCGGAGCCGGATATCAAACGCCATTCGCCGAGCGGATTCGGCGCGAGGCGAATATCGCCACTGCTGCGGTCGGCATGATCACCGCCTCGGCTCAAGCCGACCAGATCATTCGCAACGAACAAGCGGATCTGGTGCTGCTGGCGCGCGAGATGCTGCGCGATCCCTACTGGCCGCTACACGCCGCGCAAGAACTCGGGCAGACCGCGTCTTGGCCGAGGCAATATCTGCGCGCGGCGCCGAGTGGGACGCCCGAACGCGTTGTCGCGTCCGCTCCGGCCGATCGGGTCAAGCAAACCGTCGCTTCGTAAGCGAGCGAAGCGGCGGATGGCGAGGGCCGCGCTAAAGTAACGCGGCAGAAAGAACGTGCGAGGAGAGGAGATGCGCTTGTCGGAGCGGTTCTGCTCGCGATAGTGTGACGCCACGCCTATTCCGGGGTGCGGTTTCGGGGAGTGCCATGCGCAATTCGTTCAGTTCCTTGCTGGCTGCAGCGACCGTCGCGTTTGCGCTCTCGGTCGGCGGTCCAACCTCGGCGAACGCTGAAAGCGTCATGAAGGCTTGCGCCAGCCAATGGAAGCAGGCTCAGACAACGGGAGCGACTGGCGGCCAGAGCTGGCCGCAGTTTCTGGCGCAATGCCGTACGAGCCAGGCCAGCTCCGCTTCGACGCCTGCGTCTGCGCCAGCGCCCGCCCCTCAGTCAGGCTCACTTTTCCCATGGTCGCAGCCGTCGGCGCCAGCTTCTGCGACGGCGTCAAACGTCGGCGCCGGCCAAAGCGTCATGAAACTATGCGCGAGCCAATGGAAAGACGCCAAGGCGGCGGGAACGACCGGCGGCCAGAGCTGGCCACAGTTTCTGGCGCAATGCCGAACCCGCCAAGGCTCCGCCGCCGCGCCCTCGGGAGGTTTTGCGCCGGCTCCGGCGCCCGGCCCCAGCGCCCGCCTCTCAGTCAGGCTCTCTGTTCCCATGGTGGCAGCAGTCGGCTCCGGCTTCCGCACCGGGCGCGACCGCTACTCCGCGAGCAGGCGAATACACCACCGAACTCGCGGCGCGTGCGCGGTGCCCATCGGACACCGTCGTTTGGGCCAACACGCCGTCTCGCATCTATCACTACTCGGGAACCCGGTATTTCGGGCACACCCGCAACGGCGCGTATATGTGCGAGGCTGACGCGCGCGCCGCCGGATATCGCGCGGCGAAGAACCGCCAACGTGAGGCCGGGACCCCTTCTGGGTAAGGAGTCGTCGGGCCTGGACTGCGGGCTCGCGGGGCTTTCATCTGTCTGGTCGATGTAGCAGCGGCCAGCTTCGATCAGCGAAGCTCGCCTTGCCGTATCCCGCGCGATTTGCCGCGCCGTCATCGCCTGCGACGCAGTGTGATGCAGCTCACGTTACGTCATCTTCATTTCATGTCTAGTTCATCGGCCTGCGATAAAAAATGCGGCAAGTTGGTCCTTGTTAATGAGATTGTCGCAGGCTGGTTCTGTCGACTCGCTCCTGCGCGCGAACTCGCCTCCGGCCAGTGACAAATGGAACTTGAGATGCACCCATTTCCCCAAACGGATACGCGCTCGGGTCAATCCGACAGCGATCATCATTTCTTCCATACAAACGTCTTTCTGCGCCACGCGAGCGGCGCCTCGGGGGAGGCCGACGAGCACATCGATCAGGATCTTGACTCAGGCTGCCGTTGCGAAACGTCGAGTTTGGGTCAGCAGCCTCTTGTTTGCAGAGCTCAGGCCGTCAATGTTTGTTCCCGGCCGCTTCGGCACTCTTCAAGAGTTGGCGCGATACATTCGATCGCTAGCGACGCTGGTGACGCCCGATCCAAACACCATGCTGCGAGTGGCGCGACTCCGCGACGCGAAATGGCAGAGGGCGGCCGGCGTGCGCGGCGACGACGAAAAGCCGCGAATGATGTCATTTAGCGACGCCGTACAGATTGCATCGGCCCTGTGGGTGAAAGAAGCGGGCGGCGTAGCCGATCTCAAGTTCCTCATGTTTGACGACTGGAGCTCCAACGAGGCCAGACGAGGCGCGCCTCTCTCGCTGCTGCGGCTTGCAGGATTACGCCGACGATGCGCGGGCCAATTCTGATGTGATGGCGGCCGTGAGGTTGACGCGCGTCCAGCCTCATCGCCAGGCGCGCTCAATTCCACAAACGGCGTCAGCCGGACAAGAGCGGAGCGCCGTTTCCTGAGGAGGTCGCGCGCGGACGCGCGTCCATCAATTCCCAAACACGCGTTCGAAGATCGTGTCCACCTGCTTCAGGTGATACCCGAGATCGAACAGCGCCTCGAGATCCTGCGCGCTCAAGACCTTCGCGACGTCCTTGTCAGCCTGGAGCAGCTTGAGAAACTCACCCTCGCCGCGCCAAACAGGCATCGCGTTACGCTGGACGATCGCGTAGGCGTCGTCGCGTGAGACGCCTTTTTGCGCTAGCGCCAAGAGCACACGTTGCGAATGGATGAGGCCGCCGAGGCGGTCGAGGTTTTTCTGCATGGCCTCCGGATAGACCACAAGCTTGTCGATCACCGCCGCGAGGCGCGCGAGGGCAAAGTCGAGCGTGATCGTCGCGTCAGGAGCGATCATGCGCTCGACTGAGGAATGCGAGATGTCGCGCTCGTGCCAAAGCGCCACGTCCTCAAGCGCCGGCGTCACCGCGGAGCGCACCATGCGCGCTAGTCCAGTGAGGTTTTCGGCCAACACCGGGTTGCGCTTGTGGGGCATGGCGGACGAGCCCTTTTGACCCTCGGAGAAGAACTCCTCCGCTTCCATCACTTCGGTGCGCTGCAGATGCCGGACCTCGGTCGCCAGCCGCTCGACCGACGACGCGACGACGCCCAGCGCGGCAAAGAAAGCCGCGTGGCGATCGCGCGGGATCACCTGGGTCGAGATCGGCTCGGGCTTCAGGTCCAGTTTCGCCGCCACATAGGCTTCGACCCTCGGGTCGATGTTGGCGAAAGTGCCGACCGCGCCAGAAATCGCGCAAGTGGAAATCTCCTCGCGCGCCGTGACAAGCCGGGCCCGGGCGCGGGCAAACTCAGCATAGGCGACGGCGAGCTTGAGGCCGAAGGTGATGGGCTCGGCGTGGACTCCGTGCGACCGGCCGACAGTCGGCGTCATCTTATGTTCGAAAGCGCGACGTTTAAGCGCCGCGAGCAGCGCGTCGACGTCGGCGATGAGGATATCGCTCGCCCGCCTGAGCTGCACGGCGAGGCATGTGTCGAGCACGTCCGAGCTCGTGAGGCCCAAATGGACGAAGCGCGCGTCAGGACCGATGAATTCGGCGAGGTGAGTGAGGAACGCGATGACGTCGTGCTTGGTCACCTTTTCGATCTCGTCGATCCGCGCCACGTCGAACTTGGCGGCCGCCCCCTTCTCCCAGATCGCCTTCGCCGCCGCTTTCGGAATCACGCCGATCTCGGCCATCGCTTCTGAGGCGTAGGCCTCGATCTCGAACCAGATGCGAAAGCGCGTCTCGGGCGACCAGACGGCGGTCATCTCGGGGCGGGAATAGCGCGGGATCATTGGCGACGACGCTTTCTGTTTGTTCCTTCGGGGCGGGGTCTATAGGAACGGAAGTCGAGAATCGAGCAGGGCGCGCACGGCTAAGCGACGCGGGTCCAGTCAGGAAATAAGCCGCCCCATGCCCTCGCAAACTGTCGACGTCATCGTGCTTGGCGCCGGAATTGTCGGCGTCTCGGCGGCGCTCGCGCTCCAGGCGCGCGGACGAGCCGTCGCGCTGGTCGACCGTCTGCCCGAGGCGGCGGGCGAGACGAGCTTCGGCAACAGCGGCATCGTGCAAACGGAAGGGGTTCTCCCCTATCTGTTCCCGCGCGCGCTTGGCGAGGTCGCCCGGGCGGCGGCGAACCGGGATCCGCGCGCTCATATGCGCCATGGCGCGCTGCCGTCGATCGCCCCTTCGATCTGGCGCTATTTCCAGGCCTCGACGCAGGCAAGAAAAACCGCGACCGGCAAGGTCATGGCCCCGCTCACTGTTCGCCGCGGCGGCGGAGCACCTGAAACTCGCACAGGACGCGGGCGCGGCCGGTCTTCTGCGCGCCGGCGGCTGGATCAAGGCCTACCGCAGCGCGCGGGGGCACGATCTGGCGCACGCCGAGGCGGAGGAGCTCAAGCCGTTCGGCGTCAAGCCGATCGTCCTCGATCGCGCCGCGCTCACCGCGCTTGAGCCGCATGTCGGAGAAAAGGCGATCGGCGGCGTGCACTATGCCGAGCCGCTGTCGACGTCCGATCCGGCGAAACTCATCCAGAGCTACGCGGCCCTGTTCGTCAAGCGCGGCGGCCGCATGGAGAGGGGCGACGCGCGGAGCCTGGAGCCTTCGGGCGCCGGCTGGATGGTCACGACCGATTCGGGCCGGCTTGCCGCCCGCGACGTGGTCATCGCGCTTGGACCCTGGTCGGACGAACTCGCGCGCCGCTTCGGCCTCCGCCTGCCGTTCTTCGTCAAGCGCGGCTATCACATGCACTACGAGGCCAAGGGCAGCGCCGGCCTCACGCGTCCGGTGCTCGACCTCGAGCGAGGCTACCTCGTCACGCCGATGGCGCGGGGCCTGAGATTGACCACGGGAGCCGAATTCGCCCGGCGCGACGATCCGCCCTCGCCGGCGCATCTCGAGCGGGTCGAGCCGTACGCGCGGGAACTGTTCCCCATCGGCGCCCGAAAGGACGCCGCGCCCTGGCTCGGCCGGCGTCCTTGCCTGCCGGATATGCGGCCGATCATCGGGCCCTTCCCCGGCAAACCAGGCCTATGGCTCGACTTCGGCCACCACCATCTCGGACTGACGCTCGGCCCCATCACCGGCCGGCTTCTCGCCGACATGATGACCGGCGAGGCGCCGTTCGTCGACCCCACCCCGTTCAAGGCGGAACGGTTTGGAGCGTGATCGGCGCCGCGACGCCTGCTGGGCCGCGCATAAACGCCAGTAAACGCCAATAAGCGCTAGTAAACGCTAGTAAAATAGCTGGCGTTTACTAGCGTTTATTTTTTGGAATTGGGACTTTTCAATGGGTTACGGCCGATTCAAACAAAATTTTTCTCTCGTCTCACGATCTGGCCGGATGACCGCCTGGGTCCCCCTTCTCTTGCACTCTCGCCGGATCGGTCCATCCGAACACGATAGCAAAGACTTCTGACTTTGGCAAGCAAATGTTCAAGGATCGGTTTTTCCGGCCTCAGCGCGGAGCCATTCATCGATCCCACGCCGCTCAAGGCGGAACCGGCCTGACCAATCGCCACAAGCCGCGCTTGGCCTCTCATGACAGCCGCGCGCGCCGCCACGCCGCGGGCGTCCAGCCCGTCTCTTGCTTGAACGCCGCCCCGAAGGCGCTTTGAGCGGAAAACCCGACCGAAAGCGCGATCGCGCTTAAGGTCAAACTGGGATCCAAGAGCAACGCCTTCGCCCGATCGACGCGTTGGCGTCGAAGCCATGTGTGAGGAGCAATCCCCACAGAGGTCTTGAACGCGAAAGAGAAATGCGCAAGCGACAATTCCGCGATCCCCGCAACCTCGGAAAGCGACACGTTCTCGGCCAGTCGGCTGGCCATATACTCGCAAGCGCGATTGAGAACCGCGGGCGCGAGCCCGCCGCGGCGAAGAATGCGGACACGCGCCGCAGCATTCGAAACGCTCCTGGCAACATGCAGCGCCAGGAAGGCGATCGCAGTTTCCGCGTAGAGGAGACCTTGCCGCGCGTCAGTCTCGCATTCGTCGTAAATCGCTTGCGCGAGACGCCAGGTGAGCGGGTGGTTGTAATCCCACGCCTCGATGATCTCGACGTTGCACAGATGCTGAAGCTCGGCGACGCGAAGAACGTATTGCGGCTCGAACTCCATCGTCAGGAATTTGTACGCCGATTTTTCTTCGATCCTGAACTCGACGCCAGTTCCGGGGGAAGGATGAAGCCATAGCGCGGCCTGTTGCGATAGGAGCGGAGCTGCCTTCCCGATTGCGCGTCCGCCTCGGCGCGCCCGAAATTCCATGAGAAATGAAGCTCGAGCGAGCGCGTGCGCACCTCGGCGGGGCCTGACACCTTTTCGATCGCATGCGCTGCGGCGGTTCCGCCTTCCCAAGCGATCTGCCTGGATCCCGCCACCTTTCCTTTGACGTCCGACCACAGCGTGTCCCGGTGCCCAGGCGCGCTGAACATCGGAACCGGTGGAACGGTGTCGGTTCTCCCATCGTGAAGATTGTCAGCCGACGACATGGTCAGCCTCCAGCAATTCTATCCAAGCTCGGGTCATGCCCGAGCGCTTACCGCCACGGCCGCTAGTCTAGCGCGAAACTTCGATGATTGTCGCCGGACTTCGATGAATGAGCCTCGGCGTTGAGGTCGGGCCTTCCCCGCGATTGGCGAGGGGCGTAAGGGGCCGACCGCCCGCAACGCGGGCCCCAGTTCCTGGGCTGAAAACATAGCGCGCCGATAAAACCCGCGTTCCTCCGATCAAGCGCGCAACGCGTGAGCCATGCGGGACGCCTGATTGCGGGGAAACGCTGTAGGTCCTCGGAGGCTCTTCCAGCGCTGACGCAAGCGATCGTTCATTGATGGAGATGGTTTATGCAGCAATTCGCGTCGGGTGCTCATCGGGACAAGGCGTTGTTCCGGTCATCCTCAAGGGGGAGCAACCCCTAGACCTGCGCCCCATCGTGCCCGACATCACTGCGGACGTTCTTGCCGGGGGCGCATTGGCCAACGTCGACACGTCCCGACTCTCGCCCCTCGCCGGCGAGTTCACCTACCTCGCCCCAATCGAAGGCATACGGCAGATCGCGGCGACCGGCTTCAACTACAAGAAGCATATCGAAGAATTCCACATGAAGCCGCCGACGGAGCCCGAGGTGTTCCTGAAAGGGATCGGCTCGCTGACCGGACCGTTCGATCCGATCTCCCGCGGCCCCAACAAGGGGGTGAAACTGGACTGGGAGACGGAGCTAACAGTCGTCATCGGCCGTGAGGCGAAGGATATCACGACCGCCGAGGCGGCTGCCCATATCTTCGGCTACGTCTGTCTCAACGACGTCTCGGACCGGGCGACCCAGGTCGATGCGGAAGGCCAGCAGCATCTGGTGCGCGCCAAATCCCGGCCGACCTATTGCCCGATCGGCCCTTACCTCACGACCGGCGTCGACGGCATGAATCTGAACATGTGGACCAAGCTGAACGGCCAATTCGAGCAGCAGGGCAATACGAACGACATGCTGTTCAACGTCTATGAGATGGTGGCCTATTTCTCGACCCACATGGTTCTCTATCCCGGAGACCTTATCGCCACGGGAACGCCGCCGGGCGTCGGCTTCGGCAAGAACAAGTTTATGGCGGTTGGCGACGTGCTCGAGTGCGGCATCGAGCACCTCGGCGCTCAGCGGCACGAGATCCAGGCATAGGCAAAAGGCGCCGGCTATTCCACCCGCCCAGTCCAGCGGGCGCCAACGCGTCCTCCAGCCATTGAGGCGGGCTGGCCTCGGGACCGGCGGCCACGAAGCGCAGCGTCGGGGGCGCCGCCAAAGAGCGGCAAGCCGCCCGGCAGAGGCGCCATGACCGCGATCGTCTCTAAGTTTAGGCCAAGGCCCGCGCGACGGCTTGACCGTCTCCGGGCCGCCGCCTAACGAAGACGGCGTCAAAAAATTCGGGAGGAAACAAAACATGCAAACCAAGCGCACTTTCGTTCTGGCCGCGCTGACCGCCGCCGCTGTGGGCGCGCTGTCCGTCAGCGCCTCCGCCGCCGACGCGCCAAAGATCGTCGTCGATCTCTCCACGCTGACATCGCCGTTCTGGACCGCCTACAACAAATTCATTGTCACTGAAGCGAAGGCTCAGGGCGTCGACCTGCTGGAACCGTTCAACTCCGAGTTCGACACGGCAAAGCAGATCACCGGGGTGAAGAACTCGATCACGCTGGGCGCCAAGGGCATCATTTTCTCGCCATTCGACAGCTCCGCTGCAGGAACGATTCTGAAGACGGCGGCAGACGCCAAGGTGGCGGTCGTCGCGGTCGACGTCGCGCCCACATCCGGCCCGGTCGCGATCGTCGTGCGCGCGAACAACATCGCTTATGGCGAGAAGGCTTGTCAGTATATCGGCGAGCACGTGCCGGAAGGCCCAATCGTGCAGATCATGGGCGACCAGGCGTCGATCAACGGGCGGGATCGCGGCAACGGTTTCCGCGATTGCATCAAGAAGAACTATCCCAAACTGAAGCTGCTCGAAATTCCGACAAAGGCGTGGTCTGGCGAGGACGCAGCCGCTGGTCTCGATACGATTCTCAACGCGACGCCCGATCTCAAGGCGATCTACATGCATGCCGGCGGCGTTTTCCTCGCTCCAACATTGCAGACCTTGAAGCGTAAAGGCATGCTTCATCCGACTGGCGAAGCGGGCCACATCGTCATTGTGAGCAATGATGGAATTCCGCAGGAGTTCGACGCGATCCGCAAGGGAGAAGCCGACGCCACCGTCTCTCAGCCGGCCGATCTCTACGCGAAATACGGCATCATGTATCTTAAGGACGCGATCGCGGGAAAGTCGTTCAAGGCCGGCCCGACCGACCACGACAGCAAGATTGTCGAGGTTGCTCCGGGTGTTCTCGAAGATCAGCTTTCGGCGCCTTTGGTCACCAAGGCCAATGTCGACGACAAGGCGTTTTGGGGAAACAATCCCAAATAGTCTGTAGCGTCCTTGACGACCGAGACGTCGGCCCCCAAGAGCCCCGCAGGGCTTGAAGGGACCGACGCCGTTCCGATTGTAGAAGCGACCGGCGTCTCGAAGCGCTATGGCGCGACTGTCGCGCTCAGCGACGCGCGCCTTCGCGTATTGCCCGGCGAGTCGCATGCGCTCGTCGGACGCAACGGCGCCGGCAAATCGACTCTCGTCGGAATCCTGACAGGCCTTCGCGAGCCTGACAGCGGCGAGATTCGGTTCCATGGCGAACCGGCGCCCGCAATCGCCGACCGCGAGGGATGGCGCCGGCGGGTGGCCTGCGTCTACCAACATTCGACCATCATTCCGGACCTGACGGTCGCTGAAAACCTGTTCATCAACCGGCAGCCGCTTCGGCGCGGCTTCATCACCTGGAACACATTGTGGCGAGACGCGCGGGAGGTGCTCGATCGCTGGGATGTCGCGGTCTCGGAACGCTCGCGGGCTGGCGATCTCCGGGTCGAAGCGCGCCAACTGGTCGAGATCGCGCGCGCTCTTTCTTATGGCGCGCGATTTATCATCCTCGACGAGCCGACAGCTCAATTGGACGGAGAGGAGATCAAGCGCCTGTTCGCGCAAATGCGGCGGCTGCAGGCGCAAGGGGTGACGTTCCTGTTCATCTCCCATCATCTTCAGGAGGTCTATGAGGTCTGCCAGACGGTGACCGTCCTGCGCGATGCAAAGCACATCCTGACCGCGCCGGCTGCGACCTTGCCCAGGGACGCGCTCATCGAAGCGATGACCGGCGAGCAGGTGAGCTTCAGCTTCGCCGACGCCGTCAACCGAAAAACGCCGACCGAGGGTCCCGTCGCGCTTGAAGTGGACCGCCTCGGCGGTGACGATTTCGACGATGTGAGCTTTTCCATCCGACCGGGCGAAGTCATCGGACTTTGCGGCGCAACGAGCAGCGGTCGGCTCGGGGTGGCCGAAGCCGTAGCTGGGCTGGGGCCGTACAAGGCCGGCGCCATTCGCGTCAACACGGTCTCTTTGCGCCCCGGAGACGTCCCCCTCGCGCTTGCGCTCGGCGTCGGCTGCGTGCCGAAAAGCCGCCACCGCCAGGGCCTCGTTCTCACGCAATCAGTCGCCGACAATGTCACGATGCCCATTGCAAACGCACTTGGGCCGCTCGGGTTCATCGCGCCAGCGCGCCGCGCCTCGTCGGCTAGGCAAGCGATCGAGACGCTCGGCGTCGTCACCGAGGGGCCGGACCAGCTTGTCTCAGACCTCTCCGGAGGCAACCAGCAGAAGGTTGTGATGGGGCGGGCGCTTTCAAGCCACCCGTCGGTTCTCGTTTTGATTGATCCGACCGCTGGCGTCGACGTGAAATCGAAGGAAGCGCTCCTGCACGCGGTCGAAAACACGCGCCGCGAGGGACGAGCGATTTTGGTGGCGAGTGGCGAGCTCGAGGATTTGCGGGT
Organism: uncultured Alphaproteobacteria bacterium; assembly: GCA_963743265.1. Classification (GTDB taxonomy): domain Bacteria; phylum Pseudomonadota; class Alphaproteobacteria; order Rhizobiales; family Beijerinckiaceae; genus Roseiarcus. The sequence continues at coordinate 151,505 of CAVUPE010000014.1, forward strand.
CTGCGACCGGGTGCTCGTGATGCGGCATGGCAAGGTCGTCGCCGAGCATGCGGCGGGCTGGAGCGATAACGAGCTCGTCGCGTCGGTCGAGGGGATTTAGCTTGGATCAGAGTTCGGCCCCCGCGCCCGTCGCGCAGCGAAGCATGGTCGCGCAGCGAACCAGCGCCATTGCTTTAGCTCGGCTTCGCGACCTGGCGCTGCTTCCGGCGCTAGCGGTGCTGATCGTCATCGGCTCGGTGATCAGCCCCGTTTTCCTCACCTCGGGGAATATCAATACGATCCTGACCTCGTCGGCAGCTTTAGCGCTGGTCGTCCTGGCGGAATCGCTCGTCATCATCACCGGCAAGTTCGACCTGTCGCTGGAGTCGATCTACGGCATTGCGCCCGCGATCGGCGCCATGGTGGTTCTGCCCGCCGAGAATTTTGGCTTCGGATTTGAATGGCCGACTGTGATCGGCATTCTCACCGTATTGGTCATCGGCGGTCTCGTCGGCTTCATCAACGGCTTCATGGTGGTGAAGCTGAGGCTAAGCGCCTTCATCGTGACGCTCGCGATGCTGATCATCCTGCGCGGCATGCTGGTGGGCGCGACGCACGGGCGGACCTTGTTCGACCTTCCCGGCGCGTTCTACGGCCTGATGGTCATCACCTTCCTTGGCCTGCCGCTCGCGGTGTGGCTCGCGGCCCTCGCCTTCGTGATTGCCGGCGTGATGTTGCGATACCATCGGCTGGGCCGCGCGCTTTACGCAATTGGCGGCAATCCCGAAGCCGCTCGCGCCGCCGGCATTCGTGTCGAGCGCATCACCTGGGGCGTCTACGTGCTTGCCGGAATACTCGCCGCGCTCGGCGGCCTCGCGATCACCGGCTATGTCGGCGCGATCAGCGCCAATCAGGGCAATGGGCTCATCTTCACCGTTTTCGCCGCGGCGGTGATCGGCGGCATTTCGCTTGATGGCGGCAAGGGCACTATGTTCGGGGCGCTGACCGGCGTGCTCCTCCTGGGAGTCGTCGGCAATCTGCTCACGCTCGCGCAGGTGCCGTCGTTCTGGATCCAGGCGATCTATGGCGCGATCATACTCGGGTCTTTGATGGTGGCGCGCTTCGCGGGCGGCCAGTCGCAGGAATAGGCGCGCGGGCGAACGCGTAACGTTCTTTTTACCATTCGCGTCGGTTTGCGCTTTGCGAGCGGACCCTGTCGCGCGCGCTTGACGTTCACCATGCGGATCGCACCGTAAAGCGGCCATGATGATGAGGTCTATCGCGCTCGCTGCGACGTGAAGCGGGCGCGCTAGGAGCTATGTAAACCCAATCGTTTTGACGCGAGAGGCCGTCTGCTTCAAAACTACTACCGATAACCCTTGGTCAGTCAGGGAAAAGGGCGTTGAGTTGACTGGCAAGCGTTTCGTGAAACAGCGTGATCGTCTCGGCCTGCATCTTCTTGTCGCGCTGGTTGCCGGCGTGATGGTGATGAGCGACTGGACCGTCGCCGAGGCTTTTGATTTCTTTGGCCTCTTTGGCTCCGACGATAAGCCGCCGGCGGTTTCCCGGGCGGCTATCCCATACACACTGACCGTCCAGGTCGCGGGCGACCCATCCGGCCTCAAGGACGCCGTGAGAGACGCGTCTTCGCTTTACAGCCTGCGCAAGGACGCCCCAGCCGACGGCGAGGCCCTTGCGCGACGCGCCGAAAGCGACTTTGCGCCGGTCATCGACGCGCTGTGGGGCGCGGGCTATTACAACGCCGCGGTGACGATTTCGATCGACGGCGCGACCCTCGCGTTCGGGTCGAGCGACATCGCAGCCTTCTCGCGCGCCGCCGAAGCTTATCGCAATCGCGCGCCCGCCCCGGTCGTGATCAAGGTCGAGCCCGGCCCCTTGTTCAAGCTTCGCACGGTGCGCGTTGTCGACGCGCTCGGCGTCGAATTCCCCGAAGCCGAGCTGCCGCAGCGGATCGTCGGGCTGAAGCCGGGAGACCCGGCGGCCGCGAGCGAGATCCGCGCCGCGGAGACCCGCATCATCGACTATTTCCGCAAGCAAGGTCGGCCGCTGGCCAAAATCCAGTCCGTCGCGCCAGTCGTCGATCACGCGCAAGGCGTTATGGACGTGACGATAACGGCGGCCCCCGGCCCAATCGCGCCATTTGGCGAAGCAACGATCAACGGGCCGCAGACTTTCGACCCCGCGATCGTGCGCTCCTTTCTCTATATCCATCCGGGCGACCCCTATTCGCCGGCTGCGGTCGCCGACGCCAGGAACAGCATCCGCGAGATTCCAGCGGTTGGCGGCGTGCGGATCACCGAAGGCGACGGCGCTCGACGCCTATGGTCGGCTTCCCTATCAGATCGATGTCGAAGATCGCTTGCCTTACGCGCTCGGCGCGTCAATGAAATATTCGACGACGAATGGGCCCGAGGGCCAGGTCTATTGGGAAGATCGCAATGTGTTCGGCGGCGCCGAGCGCCTGCGGCTGCAGGCCGACGTCTTCTATGCGCCGCCCTGGTTCGTCGCATCGCAGAGTCTTCGAAACTTTTCGCCCGACGATATTGGCGGGCGCATATCGGCAAGCTTTCTTAAGCCGGCTTTATGGGGCACGACCAACGACCTGCTGATCGACGCCCTTGCGGAACGCCTGAGCACCAGCGGCGCGGGGTTCGTCGGCTACCAGGCCGAGGACGCGGACGTGACGGCTTCGCTTCGCCACCGCTTCAATCAGCACTTCTGGGTGCAGGCGGGCCTGGAAGGGCAAAAGGGCGACGCCACGGACGCGTTGGGAACGGTCAACTACACGCTGGTCGGCGTTCCCGTGTCCGCCAATTTTGACACGACCGACAACAAGCTTGACCCAACGCGCGGCGTTCGCGTCAACGTCTCCGCTACGGGCTTCGGCACATTCTTGGGCTCAAGCCTTGACCTGGTGCAGGCGAAGGCGCGCGCCTCAGCCTATTATTCCCTCGACGCCGACTCACGCTTCGTGCTGGCCGGGCGGGTCGCCGCGGGGGCGATGGGTGGCCCCGAACTCGACGCCATCCCGGCCAACTGGCGCTTTTATGCGGGCGGCGGCGGTTCAGTCCGCGGCTATGCATATAACGAGCTCGGCCCGACCGTGTTCTGGGGCGCTGTGGTCGGCGGGCGCAGCCTGTTCGAGGCGTCAGCGGAAATGCGCGTCAAAGTCACCGATACGATCGGCGTCGTTCCGTTTTTCGACGTCGGAAACGCGTTCTCATCGAGCTTCCCGACCTTCAACGAGCCTCTATTCGCGGCGGCGGGTCTCGGCTTGCGTTACTATACGTCCGTCGGCCCCATTCGCCTCGACGTCGCCTTTCCCCTTGAGCGACACGCCGGCACGGGGCCGGTGGCGGTCTATGTCAGCATCGGGCAGTCATTCTGATGACGCAGCTCTTCATCCGCCTCAAAGCGTTAGCGTTGATCGCCTTCTTCGCCCTTTGCGCGAGCGCGCACGCGACGGAGGAGGACAAGGGCGTCCTCGCCAACTTGATCTCGCGAGCGTTGTCTTCGCCGGGAATGAGCGTGTCCATTGGCGCCGTGAACGGCGTGCTCTCCTCCGACGCGACAATCAGCGACATCGTCATCTCCGATCGCCAGGGCCCATGGCTCAAGGTCGACAAGGCTCGGCTCGTCTGGAACCGGCTCGCTTTGTTCAGCCGACGGCTCGAAGTCGACCAGCTCACGATCGGGAGGTTGGAGTTTCTGCGGCGTCCGCTTCCCTCGGATGACCCCGCCGCCGGATACGGGCGCGCAGCAGCCGATCCTGCCGGAATTGCCGGTCAAGGTGCTCATCAAGCAGTTTGGCGTGCAGGAGCTGTCGCTAGGAGAGCCAGTCGTCGGGGTCGCAGCTCGGCTCAATATTTCCGGCAAGGCGACGCTCGGGCCGCCCTCCGAGGGCCTCGACTTGACGCTGAATGCGCAGCGACTCGACGCACCGGGCGATTTCAAAACGCTGCTGACCTACATTCCCGCCACCGATCGGCTGACGCTCAACGTGAACTCCTCCGAGCCCGCCGGCGGTATTTTTGCCCATCTCGCCAATCTCCCTGGCCTGCCGCCGGTCAAGCTCGCCTTCAACGGCGCGGGCGCGCTGGACAATTTCACCGCGAAGCTCGACTTCAACGCAGGCGCGGACGTGTGGGCGAACGGACAGGTGATCGTTGCGCGGCAGGGCGCAGCGCGCAAGCTCACGCTCGATCTCGACTCGCGCCTCGAGGGCCTTGCGCCAGGCGTCGTTCAACCTGTTTTCGCCGGCCACACGACGCTCAAGGGCGACGTTCAGTTCAACGACGATTCGAGCATCGCCCTGCCCGGCGGCCTGCATCTCGTATCGGCCGCCGCGCGGTTGGACTTCGAAGGCGGCAGGTCTGCGAACGGACTTCTTGATCTGAAGATCCACGCCGGCGCGATTCCTGGCTCGGCGACGATCGGGAAACTGGACCTCAACGCATCGATCAACGGACCGCTTTCGAGCCCAACGATCGACGGCGCTTTCGACGCTGGTGAGATCCGGGTCGAGCAAGGCTCGGTCGAGCGAGTCGAGGCGAGCTTCCGCGCAAGCCCTGATGGTCCGCTGACGGAAGAGAAGACGCGCATCTTCTTTGAGAGCCAGGCCTCGGTGAAGGGTCTTGCGCTGGCCGATCCTGCCTTTGCTCAAGCGATCGGGCGCGAGCTCACCCTCAAGATGCGCGGCTCGGCTTCGCAAAGCGGCGAAGCGACGTTCGACGTTCTCGATCTCTCGGCGCCCAATTTCGACGCCCAATATTCCGGTCTGCTCTCGGGCAGCAAAATTCACGGCAAGGCGAATATCGTCGCGCGCGACTTGAGCCGCTTTTCGCTGCTGGCGGGAGGCGCGCTGAAAGGCGAGGCCCGCATCGCCGCAGACTTGGACGGCGCGCCGCGTTACGGCGCGCTGAGCGCGGCCATCGACGCGCATGCGACAAAACTCGCGACTAACTATCCGATGCTGGACAGGGCGATCGGCGGAACGCTTGACCTGACTGGCGCTGCGCGGCTGACGGCCGGCGGCGGGTTTGGCTTCACCGATCTTCTGGCAAGCGGACAACATGGATCGGCGCGGCTCAATGGCGAGTACGGGCGCGACAAGGTGGATCTCGGCGCCCGCATCGAGATCCCACAGACGCAAGTTCTTGATCCGCGCGTAAGCGGAAAGGCGGAAATTGCCGGCGCGCTCAGCGGCACACCTTCCGATCTCACCGCCGCGCTCAAAGCGAATTTGGGCGAGGGAAAGCTTCTCGACCGCAAGACGTCCGGCATCGCGCTCGAAGCGCTGGCCAATCACGTGACCGGCCTCATCGACGCGAACGCGAGCTTGTCGGGAGATGTCGACGGCAATCCCCTCCAGGGCTCGGCGCATGTCGCAAGGCACGACGATGGCGGCTGGGCCATCGACAATCTCGCGCTCAGCCTCGCTTCGGCGCGGCTCGCCGGCGCGCTGGGCGTGGGCGCCGACACGCTTGCGACTGGCGATCTCAGTTTCAGCGCGACCAATCTCGATGACCTGTCGCCGCTCGTTCTCACGAAGCTGACTGGCGCTCTTCAGGCAAAAGCGACCGCCTCCGTCGCGGACGGCAAGCAAATGCTTTCGGTTGCGGCGAACAGCGACCGGATGAGTGTCGACGCAAACCGGCTCGAAGGCCTGAAAGTTGACTTCAAGGTCGCTGACCTCTGGGGCGCGAAGATCGTCTCCGGGATCGCGCAGCTCGCGCGGGCCGAAGTTGGCGGGCAATCGATCACGGGCGTCAAGCTGACGGCGACCGGCAGCGCATCGTCGAGCGACCTCGACTTGAGCGGGAACGCCCACGGCCTCGCGATCAACGCGCGCGGCCAGCTTTTCGGCGGCCCGCCGACGCGTCTCGAACTTGCGAACTTCACCGCTCAGGGCGGCGGCCAGCGCATCACGCTCGCAAGCCCGGCGACGGTGACCTACGGAGCGAATGGCCTCGACATCAAGGATCTCGGCTTCCGTGTCGGCGCTGGCCGGTTGTCGCTCTCCGGCCATAGCGGATCGACGCTCGCGCTGAAGGCGAACGCCGCTGGCCTGCCGCTGGCGGCGGCCGATTTGTTCTCGCCCGGCCTCGGTCTATCCGGCGTAGCCGATGGCGAGGCGACGATCGGGGGAACGCCGGGCAGTCCGACCGGCGAATGGAAGGTCCGTCTGCAGCGCGTGATCGCGCCGCAAATGCGCAATGTCGGGTTGCCCCCGCTTGACGTCGCCGGCTCCGGTCGGCTCGCCGGTGGGCGAACGTCGATTGACGCGACAATCAATGCCGGGACTGGCAACACCGCGCGCCTGACCGGCTCTGTTCCCCTCGCGCCCGGGGGGCCGCTGGACCTGAAGATCGACGGCGCCCTTGACGCTCGCCTCGCCAATTCCATGCTTTCCGTTTCCGGTCGTCATGCCGCGGGCTCGCTCGCGGTCGCGCTTCAGGTGCGCGGGACGATTGCAAAACCGCAAGCGCAGGGGACGGTTCGCTTGAGCGGCGGCGAACTTCGCGACGACCAGACAGGATTCAAGCTGTCCGGCGTGACTGGGACATTCGTCGCGAACGGGAGCACGATCCGGATCGATCATCTCGCAGGGACAACGCCGAACGGCGGTTCGATAAGCGCTACCGGCGAAGTGGGGCTTGATCCTGCCGCTGGCTTTCCCGGCTCGATTCGCGTGACCGGCCAACACGCCCAACTCGTCGCGAACGACATTCTCTCTGCGACCGCCGACATGGCGGTCGATATCTCGGGTCCTCTTGCTCAGAGGCCACAAGTCGACGGACGCCTCACGATTGTCGGCATGGATATCTCCGTGCCCAGTCGCTTCAACAGCGTCGCGGCCCCCATTCCCGGCACGAAACATCTGAACCCGACCGCAACCGCGCGCGCCCGGCTCGCCCTGGCGGCCAAGGCCAAAGGGTCAGGCGCGCGCGCCCCGTTGTTCGACGCGACGCTTGCGCTCACGATCTCGGCAATGAACCGCATTTTCGTACGTGGCCGCGGCATTTACGCCGAACTGGGCGGGAATCTGCATGTGAACGGCTCCGCCCGCGACCCACAAGTGACGGGAGACTTCGAGCTTCTGCGCGGTTCGCTCATGCTCCTGAGCTCGCGTCTGACCTTCACCCGCGGAGACGTCCGGTTCCGCGGCGATGTGATGCCCGATCTCGATCTCGTCGCTGAGACGAGCACGGGTGGCGTGACCGCCCGTATCGCTGTAACCGGCCCCGCTGTGCAGCCGGCGTTTCAGATCACCTCCAATCCGAGCCTGCCGGAAGACGAAATCCTCTCTCGAATCCTGTTTCAGAAATCGTCGGGCAGCCTATCGGCGTTTCAGGCGCTCGAATTGGCGAACGCGGTCGGGACACTCTCTGGCCAAGCCGACGCATTTGAGAATGTGCGCAAGTCGCTTGGCGTCGACAGCCTGGACATCAGCTCGAGCGCAACCGGCGGCGCGGTCGTCAGCGCGACGCGCGCGATCAACGACCGAGTGAGCGTCGGGGTCACGACCGGTGCGAGGCCGCAGGACAACGGAGTGAACTTGAACTTCGACGTCAACCGTCATGTCAGACTGCAGGTGGGCGCCAACTCGAGCGGAGGCTCGAGCGCCGGCGTCGGCCTCGATTGGGAATACAAGTAGGGCTGCGGGCGGTCTCAGCCCGGACAATCTTGCGCAGCGCCGCCGAGGCGCTTAGTTCAGTGGACGGCGGAGGGGGTGGCCCCCGAGAGAACCAAACATGTTGCAATCGCTTCTGGCGGAAGGTCGGCCGCTCCTCGCGGACGGCGCGACCGGCACCAACCTTTTCGCCATGGGCTTGACCTCCGGCGATTCGCCCGAACTCTGGAACGCCGAGCATCCAGACCGGATCGAAAGCCTGCATCGGTCGTTCGTCGACGCCGGTTCCGACATCATCTTGACCAACACTTTCGGGGCCAACCGCCGGCGCCTGATGCTGCACAAGCTCGAGGACCGGACGAGAGAGCTCAATCGTCTCGCTGCTCAGATCGCGCGCAAGGTCGTTGATAGCGCCGGTCGGCCCGTCGTCGTCGCCGGATCCGTCGGACCGACGGGCGACCTCCTGGCTCCGCTCGGGCCGTTGAGCGAAGATGAGGCGGTCGACGTCTTCATCGAGCAGATCGAGGGCCTGCGCGAAGGCGGCGCGGACGTCGCCTGGATCGAGACCATGTCGGCGCCGGAAGAAATCCGCGCGGCGGCGGTCGCCGCGGCCAAGTGCGGAATGCCCTATACGGTCACCGCCAGCTTCGACACCGCCGGCCGCACCATGATGGGCGTTGCGCCCGCCGCGTTCGGCGATCTTGTCCAGGCTTTCGAGCCGGCGCCTGTCGCGTACGGCGCGAATTGCGGCGTCGGCGCCTCCGACCTCCTGGCGGCGATCCTCGGGATGAAGTCAGGCGCGACGCTCATCGCCAAAGCGAACGCCGGCGTGCCGCAATGGCATGGGGCGGAGATCCACTATTCCGGCACCCCCGAGTTGATGGAGAGATACGCCGGGTTGGCCGCGGATTGTGGCGCCCGCATCGTCGGCGGCTGCTGCGGCAACACGCCCGCCCATGTGGCGGCGATGCGGCGCGGGCTTGACGCCTGGAAACCCGGCGCGCGGCCGGACGTTGAGGCGATCGTCGCGGCGCTCGGTCCCCTCGTGGCGCCGCCCGCGTCGGAGAGCAGCGCCGGCCGGCCGCGCCGGCGGGAGCGTGCGTGAACACTAAGGCCAAGCGGCGCGCCCAAAGCCTTATGACCGAGCACCATGAAGGCGATCCGGAAGAGCCGCGGCCTCAATTCGCGGCGCCTGCTCCGCTCGCGGCGCCCGAAGGGCTGCAGGTTTTCGACGTCGACACGGAGAGCGCGGGCGAGCGGCTCGACCGCTTCCTGGGCCAAGCGGCGGCCACTCGCCGCATCGCTCTGTCGCGCACGCGCCTCAAGGCGCTGATCGAGGCCGGCGAGATCAGCATTGATCAGAAGGTCGCGCGCGACCCCTCGACGCGGCTTGCCGCGGGGGCGCGCATCCTCTTCGACGCGCCGCCGGTTGAGGAATCGACCATCGCCGGCGAGGACATCCAGCTTGCCGTCGTCTACGAGGACGAGCATCTGATCGTGATCGACAAGCCGGCCGGGCTCGTCGTCCATCCGGCTCCGGGCCACGCGGCGGGCACGCTGGTCAACGCGCTGATCCGCCATTGCGGGACGAGCCTATCGGGGATCGGCGGGGTCAAGCGACCCGGAATCGTGCACCGAACTCGACAAGGACACATCTGGGCTTCTGGTCGTCGCCAAGACCGACGCGGCGCATCGGGGCCTGGCTGAACTCTTCGCCGACCACGGCCGCACCGGCTCGCTCGAGCGAGAATATCTTGCGCTCGTTTGGGGCGAGTTTGACGTGACCGCGGGCAAGGTCGCGGCGTCGATCGGCCGCGATCCGCGCCATCGGGAGAAAATGGCGGTTGTGAACGAGGAGCGTGGTCGGCACGCCACGACCCACTGGCGGCTCGAGGAGGCTTTAGGCCCGGCAAGCCTGATCGCTTGCCAGCTCGAGACCGGGCGCACGCATCAGATCCGGGTCCATATGGCGTCGATCGGTCATCCGCTGTTAGGCGATTCGGTCTATGGATCTGGGTTCAAGACCAAGGCGGCGCTGTTGGGGAACCGCGCCGCTTCCGCACTCTCCGCTCTTGGACGACAGGCCCTCCACGCCTCCGTGTTGGGTTTCGAGCATCCCGCCTCTGGCGAGACGCTCCGCTTCGAGAGCCAGCCGCCCAAAGATTTCACGAGGTTGCTCAAAGCATTACGAGCTAAGCGGGCGGCCTGACGTTCTTTGCCGGACTGAAACGCCCATGAAACAATTTCATGTCGGCAGCGAATAAGTGTCTAGGCGCGGCCCTTTTTCGGCCACGCTTGCTCGACCACAATATGTCTAACCGGCCGTAGCGCCGACGGAGACGGCCCCAACGGCCGGTCTCCAATCAGAGGACAACATGGCTGCTTCGCTTCCCATCATTGCGGGTGAATCCGGTCTTGCCCGGTATCTGCAAGAGATCAAGCGGTTCCCGATGCTGGAGCCGCAAGAGGAATTCATGCTCGCCAAGGCCTGGCGGGAACATGGGGATCGCGAGGCTGCGCACAAGCTCGTGACCTCGCATTTACGGCTCGTGGCCAAAATCGCCATGGGCTATCGCGGCTATGGCCTGCCGATCGGCGAAGTGATCTCTGAAGGCAACGTCGGCCTCATGCAGGCGGTCAAGCGCTTCGAGCCGGACAAGGGCTTCAAGCTCGCGACTTACGCCATGTGGTGGATTCGCGCCTCGATCCAGGAGTACATTCTGCGCTCGTGGTCGCTCGTGAAGATGGGGACGACGGCGAGCCAGAAGAAGCTGTTCTTCAACCTGCGCAAGGCCAAGAGCCGGATTTCCGCGCTCGACGAGGGCGACCTGCGCGACGACCAGGTCGAGACGATTTCGAAGCGACTCGGCGTCGGCAAGCAGGACGTCATCGACATGAACCGCCGTCTTGGCGGCGACGCCTCCCTCAATGCGCCGCTGCGCGAAGGCGGCGAGGGCGAGTGGCAGGACTGGCTCGTCGATGACGCCGTGGATCAGGAAACGCTGCTTGCCGACCGTGAGGAATCGGACGTTCGCATGGACGCGCTGCGCGGCGCGTTGAGCGTGCTCAATCCCCGCGAGCGGCGGATATTCGAGGCCCGCCGGCTGGCTGACGATCCGATTACGCTCGAGGAGCTCTCGGCTGAATTCGACGTGTCGCGTGAGCGCGTGCGGCAAATCGAGGTGCGCGCTTTCGAGAAGGTTCAGCAGGCGGTCAAGGCTGGGGTCGCCAAGGCGCAAGCGCCAAGAAATCGCTTGGCCGCGCCGGCGGCGGCGGTGACGCGCGGTTAACGAGTCTCGCCCGGCGGTCGCTTCCGGCACAAATTGTCGCGCGGCGGCGAAGAATCTGAAATAGGCTGGGCGTAAACTCGGATTGACCTCGCTGAACCGAACAGGCCGCCCCATGCCCTCCATCCGCTTTCGCCCGGGCCGATCGCGCCGTCGCCTTGCGCCCGTGCTGGCCGCAGCTGCGCTATGGGCGTTTCCAGCGCTCGCCGGCGACAAGCCGGCAACGACGGAGGGCGCCGATGCGCTGAAAGCCTTGATCGCCAAATATCTGCCTGCCGCGCAGGCTGGCGCCACCCCGCTCGTGACGGTGACCGCCGAGGGATCCCACTATCTCATCTCGGCCGACCTCAGTGCGCTCAATGCTCTCCTCGCCGAAACTGGCGTCTCCTATGATCCCGCGGTCATCGTCTACAAAGCGGTCGAACAGGATGACGCCAACTGGCGGGTCGCCATGGACTCGCTCCCCCGTATCGGCTTTCACTCGGACGACGCGACCGGCAGCCTCGAGCTCACGAACTTTCGCTCGGCCGCGCTGATCAGTCCGGCCATCGCCTGGCTTCTCTCCGGCTCGGGAAGCGCGGACAAAGGAACTTTCCATCTCCAGAACCCGAAGCTCAACCAGACGATCGATTTCGGGCCGGTTCAGGAAACCATCACGACCAATGTGGGCGGCGACGGCTCCGTGTCGACGCAGGTGAAAGAGGAGATTGCCGAACTCGCCCTCAAAGCGGTTGGGGTCGGCGAAGATCAGCCTCCGGTCAATTTCAGCGGGAGGGCGGAAAAGGCGCTGGTCAATCTCGGCGTCGACGGCTTCAAGAGCCGGAAGGCGTTTGATCTCTGGGGCCTTTTGGCGGCTCACCCCGTCCGCGCCGACCTCGCCACGCACGAGGCGGAGCTTAAGGGCCTGCTCAAGGAATTGGCGGCGCCGGGCCTCAAGCTCGCCGAGGGCGTCGAGGCGCAGGGGACCGTCGTCACCGCATCGCTGGGCGCGATCGCCCTGGCGGATGTCAAGTATCAGCTCGAGGCGGCGAATGCGGGGCCGCAGAGCTCGATCAACCTCAACGTTTCAGCCGACGGACTGAGCCTGCCGGTCGGCCTCCTTCCCCCCAACGCAGGCCCCCTGACGCCGTCGAAGATCGACGTCGCGGCGACGCTTAAGGGGATCGACATCACTGCAGCGGCCAACGAGTGGATCTCCGACCTCAGCCTGCAGGGCGATGGACCCTACCTGTCGGACGAGAACGCGGACAAGGTCGAGGCCGCTTTCTTGAGCTCTGGACCGGTCCAGATCGAGTTCGCCCCATCGCATGTCGTAGCGCCCGCAGTCGACGCCGACTTCGCCGGCGTTATCCGCCTCGACCACAACAAGCCGACCGGCGCGATAACAATCCACATGCGCGGTATCGACAAGACGATGGCGGCGATCAAAGGCTTGGGGCCCGACATCGCGGCCAAGGCTATGCCGGCTTTGGCGCTGGCCAAGGGCCTAGGAAAAAGCGAAAGCGACGGCAGCCTCAGCTGGCTGGTGGAGCTGGACGCCGAGCGGTCGATCAAGATCAACGGCATCCCGTTCGGCAAGGCGCCCGACTGAGCGACCGGCCGTTACGACCGGTCCAGCGCGAGGCCGGTGAACACAACCAGCGCGCGAGCCCGCTCGCGGCAAAAAGGGAATATCCGCCAATAAACGCCCGTATGCGCTAGTAAACGCTAGTAAAATAGCTGACGTTTACTAGCGTTTATTTTTTCGAATCTAGACTTTTCAAGGGGTTACGGCCGATTGGAGTAAAAATTTTACCTGCCCTGCCCCGAGACCCGCTCTGGTTGTAGACGGAGCACATCGGTCCTCGTCGCGGCGGAGACCGTAAGCGCATTCGCAATCAAGATTGCCATGGATGGGATTATAGCCACGGTTTCTGCTCAGCGCAAGAAAATGTTGTTCAATTCTGAGATTCTGGTCGCCGACTGCCAGCATTGCGGAACCTTCGTCGGCAATTCTGACGCCGACAGTGTCATCGCTGGGATTGCGTTGACGATGCGGACCGGTCCCGAGCGGCAACGGAGCCCCGCCAGGCCGCGCGCCGGAACGCGAAACCACTTCGCCTTAGCGCGGATCGTCCCGCCGCGTCTCCTCCCCCCTTGCGGGGGAGGATCAAGGAGGGGGGTCGCGCCGTCCTGCGCGACTAGATAGCGGCGTGTTCGATAACCTCCTCCGCCCGCGCGACCCCCCACCCCAGCCCGCCCCCACAAGAGGGGCGGGTGCGCTAACGCCATCGATTCCGCCGAAACCCAATCTGCCCTATGGTCGTGGTCGAAGTCTTTAGGGCGCGGACTGTCCTTTCGCGCCGGCTAGCGGCCCCGGCCTGAGGCGCGCAAGATCGAAAGCCAACACGTCGCGCAACAAATCGAGAAACGCCTCCGCGCCGTTCTCGGCGCAGGCTTCGCCCTTCTCGGCCGTCGCCTTGGAAGCATCGCCGGCCGTGCCGAGCGGATGCAGATCGCTCGCCATCCAGCCGAAGCCGATCGGCTGGGTCACCCGAAGCTGGCGAAATTCCTGCTCGATTCCGATCGCCGCGCTGACGAAATTCTGCGCTTCGCTCATGCGCACGGTCTTCGGCCTGAAGGCGAGCATGAGCGAAGTCTCAGCCTCGCCGCCATGGATGCCGTGCGCGCGCTCCTGCGCGCGAAAACAGCTCCGCCGGATAGCCCAGCCGATGCCAGGCGGCGTGGACCGCGAGCATGCGGTGGCGGACGCGCAACTCTCTCGCCACGGCGTCGATGACCGGAACGTTGCCGCCGTGCGAGTTCATGAAAATGAGCTTGCGGCATCCGGTGCGCGCGACGCTGTCGCCGATCTCGGTCCACGCCCGCGTGACCGTCTCGAGCGAAAACGTCAGCGTGCCCGGATATTCGATATGTTCGTTGGACTTGCCGATCGCCTGCGTGGGCAAGATCAATACCGGCATCTCCTCGGGTATGCGCTTGACCGCTCGCGCGAAATAGCCCTCGTTGATGAACATATCGACGCCGACCGGCAGGTGGGGGCCATGCTGCTCGATCGCGGCCACAGGCAGAACCGCGACGACTTTACTCATGTCGGCGGCGGCAAAATCACGCCAGCTCATCTCGGCCCAGAACTTGGTTGGCAGCATTACGGATCTCCAGGCGCTCAAGGCGCGCGCGCGGCGACGGCCTCGATCTCGATTTTGAATTCGGGCCGAGCAAAACCCTGAACGATCATCAATGTCGAGGCCGGCGGCGGATTGCTCACGAATTCGTCGCGCACCTTCATGTAGCCGCCCAAATATTGAGCCGAAACGACGTAGGCGTTCAGGCGAACGAGATCAGCGAGCGACATCGACGCTTCGCCGAGGATCGCGGCAATGGCGCGAAAGCAAAGACGCGCCTGAGCCTCCACGTCCTCGGGAATGACGCCGTCGCGGCTAATCCCCAACTGGCCGGAACAGAAGACCATTCGCGCGCCGGGGTCGACTTCGATTCCATGCGCGTATTTTGCAAAGGGCGGGTGGATCGCGTTCGGGTTCAATCTGCGCATCTTGCGAAAGCCTCCAGCAACCCGGTATTGGAGCGTCTGGCGCCCTGCGCCGGACGCCCTCAATGGCGCCCAAGTTGCAAGCGTCGATCCGGCTACGCAAGTCTGAACGGAGCAAACGATGAAATTCCCTGGCGCTGGCCTAGCCATTGGACTTTGCCTGCTCGCGTCGTCCACGCTCGCCGCCGATAAAGTCTCGTTCGGGACGAACTGGCTCGCCGAGGCCGAGCACGGCGGATATTATCAGGCGGTCGCCGACGGCACCTATGCGAAATACGGTCTCGACGTCACGATCGTCCAGGGAGGCCCTCAGGCCAACAACGAGCTGTTGCTGGCGGCCGGACGGTTGGACTTCTACATGGGCGGCAATCTGTTGCTGGCCTTCGACGCGGTCGCCCGCGACGTCCCCATCGTCGTGGTCGCCGCGGATTTCCAAAAAGATCCACAAGTTTTCATGTCGCACCCAGGCGTTGGACTCGACACATGGGCGGACCTGCCGAAGGCGACGACAGCTTTCGTCGGCAAGGAGGGGCTGGTCACTTTCTACCAGTGGATGAGCTCGGCCTATGGATTCAAGGAGGAAATCGTCAAGCCCTATACGTTCAACCCCGGGCCGTTCATCGCCGACACCCATTCGATTCAGCAAGGCTACGTGACCTCCGAGCCGCTCGCCGTCGAGCGCGAAGGTCACTTCAAGCCCAACATCTTCCTGCTCGGCGACAACGGATGGGGGACCTACGCCACGACGATCGAGACGCGCGCAGATCTGGTCAAGGATCATCCGGACGTCGTCCAGCGGTTCGTCGACGCCTCCGCGATCGGCTGGTACAACTATCTCTACGGCGACAATGCGAAAGCGAATGCGCAGATCAAACGAGACAATCCGGACATGACGGATGAGCAGATCGCCTTCTCGATCGGCAAAATCAAGGAATATGGCCTCGTCAACTCCGGCGACACGGCGAAGCTCGGCATCGGCGCGATGACCGACGAGCGGATCAAGAATTTCTACGAGGCTATGGTGAAAGCGGGGGTCGAGAAGGCCGGTCTCGACTACAAGAAGGCCTATACGCTGCAATTCGTCGACAAGGGCGTAGGCCTCGATCTGCGCCCGAAATGAGGATCGCAGAAGTCTTCGCGTGACCGTCTACCGAAGGCCATCGCAGGCGCTTCGCCGCCGCGCCCGAGCGAAAGCGCCATCGGCGATGACCGCGCCGTTCACCCTCCCCAGCGCCAGGCGCTACGCGCTGAGGCAGGCGCGCGTGCTCGGCCGCATGTTGCCCGAGCCCCTCCCGCCGCTCGACTTTGATGGTTTCGCCATCGTCGACATCCTCGTTGACGAGGGCGCAATCGCGAAGATCGTCCCTCAAGGCGCTGTCGACTTCGGCGACGCGCCCGAAGTCGCAATGTCGGGGCGCATCGTCTTGCCGTTGTTCGTCGACGTTCACACCCATCTCGACAAGGGCCACATCTGGCCGCGGAAGCGGAACCCGGTCGGCGATTTCCCAAGCGCGCTGGCGGCGACGATCGAAGACCGCGCGGCGAACTGGAGCGCCGCCGACGTGGCCGCGCGCATGGAGTTCAGCCTGCGCTGCGCCTATGCGCACGGGACGACGGCCATTCGCACCCATATCGACAGCGTCGGCCCACAGACGAGAATCAGTTGGCCCGTCGTGGCCGAAGCGCGAGCGCGTTGGCGGGGCAGGATCGACCTCCAGGCGTCGCCCCTGTTCAGCATCGAGTTTGCCTCGGACCCTTCGCACATGGCCGAGATCGAGGCGATGCTCGACGCTCATGGGACGGGTATCCTCGGCGCCGCCACCCGCATGGCGCCCAATCTGCATCAAGGGCTCGGCGTCCTCTTCGAACTCGCGGAGCGCAAAGGCTGGGAGCTCGACTTCCACGTCGACGAAAGCTCCGATCCCGCGGCGCGCTCTCTCAAAGTCATCGCCGACATGGCGATTGAGCGCCGCTTTGCGCGCCCCATCCTGGTCGGCCATTGCTGCTCGCTTGCGCTACAGGAGGACGACGAACGGCGGGAGACCATCGACGCTGTCGCGCGTGCGGGCCTAAGCGTCGTGTCCCTGCCGATGTGCAACATGTTCCTGCAGGATCGTGAGGCCGGCCGAACGCCGCGCTGGCGTGGCGTCACCGCGCTGCACGAATTGAAACGCGCCGGGGTCAATGTGATGATCGCAAGCGACAACACCCGCGATCCGTTCTACGCCTATGGCGACATGGACATGATGGAAGTGTGGCGCGAGGGCGTTCGGATCTTGCACCTCGACTATCCCTTCGCCGACTGGGCGCCAGCTGTCTCCGCTTCTCCGGCCAAGGCGATGGGGCTTGATCTGGGAGAGCTGCGTCCAGGGCGCGCGGCCGACATGATCCTGACGCGAGCGCGGGATTTCACCGAGCTTCTGGCCCGTCCGCAATCCGATCGCATCGTCGTCAGAAACGGCGAAGCGTCGAACGCCAAGCCGCCCGATTATTCCGAACTCGACGCGCTCGAGGGCCTCGCGCCATGAGCGGGACTTATGACATCGCGGCGCTGCGCGCCGAGATCGGTCCGATCAAGTGGGAGGACAATCCCATCCTGGTCAAGCAGAAGAGTCGCGACTTCTATTGGTATTCGCCGGTGCTGAAGCGCGAGCTCGAAGCGGTCACCGCCGACGTCGTCGTTTCGCCGACGAGCGAAGCGGAAGTCCGAACCATCCTCGCGGCCGCCTACAAGCTTGGGATTCCGGTCACGCCGCGCGGCGCGGGGACCGGCAATTATGGCCAGGCGATGCCGCTCATGGGCGGCGTGCTCTTGAACCTCGCCGAGATGAATAAGATCCGCTCGATCGAGCGAGGACGCGTCATCTGCGAGCCTGGCGCGCTGCTGATCGACGTCGACAAGGCGTGCGAAGCGTCGGGACAGGAACTGCGGATGTTCCCGTCGACGCGCGGAACCGCGTCTGTCGCCGGCTTCGTCGCCGGCGGCTCCGGAGGCGTCGGCTCGATCACCTGGGGGGGCTTGCGCGATTTCGGCAATGTGCTGCGCCTGCGCGTCATGACGCTCGAGGCCGAGCCGCGCACGCTCGAATTGACGGGGGAGGATCTGCACAAAGCGGTGCACGCCTACGGGACGAACGGGATCATCACCGAAGTCGAGATGCCGCTCACGGCGCATTACGATTGGGTCAACGTCATTGTCGGGTTCGACAGTTTCGACGCGGCGACAGCCTACGCGCTGGCGCTCGGCGAGCAGGATGGAATCCTGAAGAAGCTTGTCACGGTCGTCGCGGGGCCGACGCCGCACGACTATTTTCTGCGGCATCGCGCGCTCATCCCTCCGGGCGACAGCGTCGTCATTCTGATGATCGCTCCCCATGCGCTCGACGCTTTCGAAGCTTTCACCCGGCCCTACAAGGATGCGCGTATCCTGCTCGACTCGAGCCGCGCGGCCCCCGAGACGCTCGCCGGCTTGCCCCCCAATTACGAACTGACCTGGAATCACACCACGCTGCGCGCGTTGCGGGTCGATCCCCGCATCACCTACCTGCAGGCCCGCTATCCCAGCGAGGGGGCGCTCGGGGTGATCAAGCGAATCCACGACCGCTACGGCGATGAGGTCCGAGGGCATCTCGAGGTCATCCGCTTCAACGGACGGATAGGGTTCGCGGGCCTGCCGCTGGTGCGGTTCACGACCGAAGCGCGCCTCAACGAGATCATCGCCGAACATGAGGCGATGGGCGCGATGATCTTCAACCCTCACCGCTACACCCTCGAGGAGGGCGGCATGAAACAGACGGACGCGATCCAGCTCGCGTTCAAGCGTGAGACCGACCCTCGGGGGCTGCTCAATCCGGGCAAAATGATCGCCTGGGAGAACCCGGAATTCGATTTTTCCACGCGCCAGAACTTCCTCTTCCCGGGCCTCGAGGCGCGGGCCCGCGCGGCGCAAAGCTGATCGGCGTTGCGCGTCCTGGTCCTGTTCGCCCATCCGGTCGAGACCAGTTTCGCCGCGGGCCTGCATGCGAAGGTCGTCGAGGTCTTGCGCGCAAAGGGGCACGACGTCGACGATTGCGATCTCTACGAAGAAGGCTTCGATCCGGTCATGTCGCGGCAGGACCGGATCGACTACCACAATTTGGCGGTGAACCGCCGCCACGTCGCGCCTTACGTGGATCGCCTCCTGGCCGCCGAGGCGCTCGTGTTTTCGTTCCCAGTGTGGAACATGGGATTTCCAGCGATCTTAAAGGGATTCGTCGACAAGGTTTTTCTGCCCGGCGTCAGCTTCACTCTGGGCGAGGACGGCTCCTACAGTCCCTGTCTTCACAACATCAAGCGTCTCGGCGTCGTTTGCACCTATGGCGGGGCGCGATGGTTGACGTTCATGATGGGCGATCCGCCACGCCGCTTCTTGACGCGGTCCATGCGTCGGATCTGCGCGCCCGGCGCCCGTTGCGATTATCTCGCCCACCACGACATGAATCATTCGACGCCCGAGCGCCGCGCGGCGTTCATGAGTAAAGTCGAGGCGCGGTTCTCGAACTGGTGAACCGGATTGGCGAACGCGGACCGACCAAGCTTGGCGCCTTCAATCCGTTCCGCCGGGTTCCTCACCCTCGATCGCGCGTCGATGTTTCGTGAGCTCCGCCCCGGCGAAATCCATGAAGGCGCGCACGCGCGCCGCCCGGCGAAGATCGGAATGTGTCAGCATCCATAAGCCAACGTCGAGTTCGGGCAGCAAATAACCGACCCGCGCCAAGCTCGGGGCTGCGATCGCCAAGGAAGCAGGGCAGCAATGTCGCTCCTAAGCCCTGCAGCGCCAACTCTAGCAGGCAATGCGCCGCATTGGCCCTAGCGACGATTCGTCCGGGACCAACATTGGTCTCCATCCACCGCCGGGCCGACCCCGGTCCCATATTGTCGCCAAATCCGATAAAAGCGGCCGATTCAATCGCCTCGGCGCCAAGTCCCGCGGCCAGGTCGCCCCGACAGTAGACGGCCCATCGCGCGGTGCAGATTCTCCTTCCAACCAACGTTTCCGGCGGATCGTTGGTCAAGCGAATCGCGATGTCGGCGTCGCGGCGAGACAAATCGAGCGTCTGATTGGACAGGATCAATTCGACCATCACGCCCGGATGCTGGGCCTGAAATTGCGCTACGATCGCTGGCATGAAATGCAGGCCGACGGCGCCGGGCACAGTGACGGTAAGTTCGCCGGCCGGTTTGACGTCGCGCCCAGCGACCCGACGCTCGAATTCGACGACCGACTCGGCCATCGTGCTCGCCAGCGCGATCATTTCTTGCCCCGCCGCCGTCGGTTCATATCCCGCGCGGGAGCGATCGAAGAGACGGGCGCCAACCGCGGACTCCACCGCAGCCAAGCGTCGAAACACCGTCGAATGATTGACGCCGAGACGTTCGGCGGCGCCGACGAGTGAACGGGCTTCCGCGATTGACTTGACCAGTCGAAATTCGTCCCAGCTCAACCCTGAATTCATGTTTCCGTCGATCGCGTCGCCGCTCATCTCCGCCGACGCCCGCGCCAATCCGGCGCCAGCCCGGTTCTGCTCTAGCTATTTCCCAGGGCCGCGTCGAATTCGCAGAATTTGATGTTGACCGTCATTTAGTCTCTCGGGAGCAGCCGCGCGGCGGAGCCGATCGTTGATCGCCGCCCCAAGCCCATGCTCCGGGATCGCCGCGACCGCGATCCCCGCTGCGCCGGCGGCGTCCAGCGCGCGCAAATAGGAGAACAAACGGGACGCGGCCTCGACAAGATCTGCGGACGGCGAAAGATCAAGCCGCGCGCCATCCGCGCCGCCCTTGAGCGAGCCTCCGAAATCGAGCGCGGCTTCGTCCGCCGAGGCGCTCGACCGCGCCGAGTCGAAGCGCGGTCTTGGGCGCATAATGCGACGCCAATTGCCCGGGCGCGTTCGGCGCGGTTCCCACGGCGCTCGTCGACGTCGATCGGCGAACCGAGCACGGATTCGATCGCCTCCCGGGTTATCGCGCCGGGACGCAGCAATTGGGGCCGACCGGCGAGACAGGCGACGATCGTCGACTCGAGACCATGGCGGCATGGCCCTCCATCGAGGATCCAGTCGACCCTGCCGTCGAGTTCGCTGACAACGTGAGCGGCCGTGGTCGGGCTCACGGCGCCGGACCGGTTGGCCGACGGCGCCGCGAGGGGGACGCCCGCCGCCTCGATCAGAGCGCGCGCGGTTTCGTGCGACGGCGAGCGAATCGCCACAGTGTCGAGCCCGGCGCGCGCGAGCAGGCTGATCCTGCAGGTCGAAGCCACGGGCAGGACCAGCGTGAGAGGCCCAGGCCAAAATGCGCGGGCCAGCATCTCGGCCTCCGGGCCAAAGATGGCGTGCTCTCGCGCCCCCTCGATGTCCAGAACATGGGCGATGAGCGGGTTGATGGCGGGCCGCTCCTTGGCGGCGTAGATCGCTCGCGACCGCGGCGTCCGAGGTCGCGTCGGCCGCGAGGCCGTAGACCGTCTCGGTTGGCATGGCGACGAGGCCGCCGGCGCGAAGACATGCGGCCGCGGCGGCGATCGCCTCAGGGCTCGCCTCCGCCAGGCGTGTCATTTTGCGGTCGACCGCCATGTCTCCTTCTCGGTCCGCATTGCGCGCAAACTCGACTGTACATAAGCTCTTTTGTCCCTGCCGCAGCAAACGGGGCGCCTGGGCGCGCCTAGGCCGCGCTTGGCGGCGAAGCCGATCGGCCCCGTGCATTCGCGACTGGGAGGAGCCAAGAGATGCCTTATCGTTCGCCAGCGGCCGACATCCTCTTTTCGCTGAGCGCGGTCGCCGATTTTCCAAGGCTCATTGAGCAAGGGGTCATGGGCGACCTCGACTGGGACGCCGTGTCCTCAATTATTGCGGAAGCCGGCCGCTTCGCCACCGAGGAGATTGCGCCGCTCAATCGTCCCGGCGACCTCGCCGGCGCGCGCTACGAGAACGGCGTCGTGACGACGCCTCCCGGCTTCGCCAACGTCTACCGGCATTGGGCGGAGGCGGGTTGGAACGGCGTCTCCGCGCCGGCCGAGTTCGGCGGCATGGGCCTGCCGCATCTCGTCAACGTCGCCTGCACGGAAATCTGGAACGGCGCCTCGATGGCCTTCGCGCTCTGCCCGCTCCTGACCGAAGGCGCCATCGGCGCCTTGAAGGCGCACGGCTCGCGCGAACTCACCGACATCTATCTCCCGCCGATGGTCAGCGGCCGATGGACCGGCACCATGAACCTGACCGAGCCTCAGGCAGGCTCCGATCTCAGCGCCGTGCGAACCCGGGCGGAACGCGCCGAGGATGGATCCTATCGGCTATTCGGCCAGAAGATCTTCATCACCTATGGCGAGCACGATCTTGCCGAGAATATCGTCCATTTCGTTCTCGCCCGGCTGCCCGGCGCGCCGGCGGGAACGCGCGGCCTCTCGCTGTTTCTGGCGCCGAAATTCCTGGTCAAGGCCGACGGATCGCTTGGCGAGCGAAACGACCTGCGCTGCGCGGGAATCGAACATAAGCTCGGCATCCACGGCTCCCCGACTTGCGTCATGGCCTATGGCGATAATGAGGGCGCGAAGGCCTGGCTGGTCGGCGAGGAGAACCGCGGCCTCGCCGCCATGTTCGTGATGATGAACGCGGCGCGGCTCGCGGTCGGGACGCAAGGGGTGGCCATCGGCGACCGCGCCTATCAGCAGGCGCTCGCCTACGCCCGCGAACGCCGACAGGGCCGCAGCGCCAAAGGCGGCGACGGCATGGCCCCGATCATCGAGCGTCCTGACGTGCAGCGCATGCTGATGACGATGAAGGCCAACGTCCACGCCGCGCGCGGGATCTGTCACCTGACCGGCGTTTCGCTCGACCTTGCCGACCATGCCTCGACCGAGGCCGAACGAACGGCCGCCGCCAACCGCGCGGCGTTGCTCACCCCGATCGCCAAGGCGTTCTCGACCGACATCGGCGACGAGACGACATCGATCGGCGTCCAGGTCCATGGGGGCATGGGATTCATCGAGGAGACCGGGGCGGCCCAGCACATGCGCGATTCCCGCATCGCCGCGATCTACGAAGGCGCCAACGGCATTCACGCGATCGACCTCGTGCAGCGCAAGCTGCCGCTGGCCAACGGCGAAACCGTCCGCAACGAGATTGCTCAAATCCGGCAGGTGGCGAGCGACGTCGCCGGGCGCGGCGGCGCAGGCTTCGGCGCGACGGCGGAACGGCTCGCCGAGGCTTCGGACGCGCTCGAAGAATCGACGCGGCTGATGCTCGACTGGCTCGCGACCGACCAGAATTCGGCGCTCGCCGGCGCGTCGCAATATCTTCGCCTGTTCGGGCTCACGCTTGGCGGCGCGTGCCTGGCCAAGGCCGGCCTTGCGGCTGAGGCGCTGGCGGAGAGCGGCAACAAGACCGAGCTTGGCCGTGTCGGGCTTGCTCGTTTCTTTGCCGAAAAACTGGCGACGGCCGCGCCCGGCCTCGCGCGCGCGGTCGCCTCGGGGGCCATGCCGCTCGAACCTTACGAAGCGATCCTGGCGGAGAGCGCATGACCCAAGACACTTTGACGAAAGACATTGAGGTCAGCCCGCGAGGGCGCAGTCATGTCGGCGGCCTTCGCCCGGCCGCAGAAGAAGAACGCGATCACCGGCGCCATGTACGAAGCGCTGATCGAGGCCTTCGACACGGCCGAGCGCGATCCCGAAATCGGCGCTCTTGTGATCAGCGGCAAGGGCGGCGTGTTCACCGCCGGCAACGACATCGGCGATTTTCTCGCTGTCGCGTTGCACGAGACAGGCGAATTTCCGGCATGGCGGTTCGTCAGCAAGGTGGCCGAGTTCGAAAAGCCGTTGATCGCGGCGATCGATGGTCTCGCGATCGGCGTCGGGACGACGCTCTGCTTGCATTGCGATCTCGTCTACGCCACGCCCGAGACGCGCTTCCAGATGCCGTTCGTCAATCTCGGCCTCGTTCCCGAGGCCGGGTCCTCGCTTCTTGCGCCGCAACGGTTCGGGCGCGCCAGGGCTTCGGAACTCTTGCTGCTCGCCGAGCCCTTCGGCGCCGACCGGGCGCTCGAGCTCGGGCTTATCAACGCGATTCTGCCTCAGAGCGAGCTTATGGCGCATGCGATGAGCAAGGCGGCCGCGCTCGCCGCCAAGCCGAGAGCGGCTTTACTTGCGACGCGGCGCCTCATGCGCGGCGATCCCGACGCGCTCAAGGCTCAGATGGCGGCCGAGATGCACGCCTTCAGCGCCGCGCTCAAGTCCCCCGAGGCGCACGCGGCGTTTCAGTCGTTCCTGTCTGCGCCGCGGAAGTGATTGGGGCGCCCGCCCCCGCCGACTTGCCCTGCGACTGCTCGCCCGTGGCGGATCTGCCTCAAGGCATTCGGGCGGTAAGGCCGGCTGCCGAGGGAACATTCACGAGATTGCGTAGCTTGCCCTCGCGCAAATAGAGCATCGCCGTTTCCACCGCCAGCCGGCGAGCGTCGCTGACGCTCTCGGGGCTGGACCAGGCGGCGTGGGGCGTCACGATCAGGCGTTCGCCAACGATCGGATCGGCGCGGTTGCGATAGGCTATGGCGAATTCATCATTTCTCTGCGGAGGTTCGAACGGCAGCACGTCGATGCCGGCGCCTGCAATCTCGCCGTTGCGGAGCGCGTGGACAAGCGCTCGCATCTCGACCACCGCGCCGCGAGCTGTGTTGATGAGAATCGCGTCGCGCTTCATCTGCGCGATGGTCGAGGCGTTGATCATTTCGCGCGTTTCATCAGTCAGCGGACAATGCAAGCTGACCACGTCGCTGACGGCCAGCAGATCCTTCAGGCTCTCGACGCGATCGACGCCGACGGCGATCTCGGAGCCGCGCGACACATAAGGGTCATAGGCGACGACGCTCATCCCGAAGGCCTTGGCGCGAATGGCGGCAGCGACCCCGATGCGCCCAAGGCCGACCACGCCAAAGGTACGCCCGCGCAGCCGTCGGACCAAAGGAGCGCGCGTGTAGTCGAAGCCGCCAACCGGATCGGCGACCAGATTCTGATGATAGCTGACGATGCCGCGCCGCAGAGCGAGCATCAAACCGATGGCGTGGTCGGCGACCTCGCTGGTGCCGTAGTCGGGCGTATTGCAAACCGGGATTCCAGCGCCCGCCGCCGCCGCGAGGTCGATATGGTCGAAGCCGACCCCGGCGCGGACGATGATGCGGCAGCGCCTCAACGTGGAGACAAAAGCCGCATCGATCTTCATCTCGTGCCACGCGACCAGGGCGTCGCAGGCGCCGAGGGATTCGTCGGAGAGCTCGTCGAGCGAGTGCGCGCGGCGGATGTCCCAATCAACGTCGCCGCCGGCTGTCTGGCGCTCAATGACGCCATCGTCGGCATATTGCGCGTCCGGCGTGAGCAGGCGAAACCGGGCCATGGCTATCCTATGCTTCGGCTCGGAGCCGGTAGTGGCGGAGCGCGTTGTCGCGGAAGAGCTGGTCCTTCTCGCTCTCGGAGAAGGAAGCAACGATGCTCTCGAAAGACCCGTAGAGCGTATCGAAGGAGCTATAGAGCTTGTCGACCGGAAAGTTGCTGCCGAACATCACGCGGTCGACGCCAAACTGGTCGATGACGCCGAGCACGAACGGCCGGATGCTCGCCTCGCTCCAACGCCAGTCGACCATGCCGAGGCCGGAGACCTTGGCGACGACGTTCGGCTCGGCGCCGAGGCGCTTCATGCCGTCGCGCCAAAGGGCGAGGCCGGCCTCGTCGCGCTCGAGCGGCATCCCGGTGTGGTTGACGACGATCAGGGTTTCCGGATTGCGGCGGGCAAGTTCCACTGCGTCGCCCATTTGCGCCGGATAGAGCTGGAGATCGAACGAAAGGTCGTATTTGCGAAGCAAGCGGAAGCCGGCGAGCCAAGCGCCGTCGGTCAGAAAGTCGTGGTCGGTGAAGGCATATTTCGCATTCTGGTGCCAGTTCACGATCTGGCGGATGCCCCGAACGTTCGGAAAGCTCACGTGCTCGGCAATCACTTTTTCAGCGTCGGGCTTGTGAAGCTCGACCCGGGCGACAATGCCGCTGGGAAGCCCTTCGCTGCTCATCGTCTTCTGCAGCCAGCGGGTCTCGACGACCGGATCGGCCGGCACGGCCTCGATGTGCACCGAGGCGACGACGTCGTAGCTCGCGGTGTCGGCGCGATAGTCCCGGAGAAGGTAATCGCGCGCGATCGGGGCCAGGTTGCCGAGCATGCCCTCGCCGGACGGCTTGTCCTGGAGCCAGGGATAGTTGTAGCCGCGGCCGAGGTCCCAAAGGTGGTGATGAGCGTCGACGATCTTTCGCTTGGCCATGGCTACCTTCCTGTCAGTCGCGGTCGCCGCGGCGGGTAAGGAAGCGCTGCGCCAGAATGGCGGCGAGCACGGCGACGCCGAAGACAATGCTGCGCACTCCCTGCGGAATCGCGCCGATGACCAGCACGGTGGTCAGGATCGTGGTGAAGAGCACGGCGATCATCGTGCCCCCGTAGCCGCCGCGACCGCCGAACATCGACGTCCCACCGAGCACCACCGCCGCGACTGTTGGCAGGACGAACTGGTCGCCCATGCCGAGGAAGCTCGCGCCGGAGAAGGCGGCGAACAATATGCCGGTGATCGACGTCATCAGGCCGCAGACGACGTAGGCGCTGATGATCACCCGGTCGTTGCGGATGCCTGTGAGATAGCTGACGCGAGGATTCTCGCCGACCCCGAGCAGCATGCGCCCGCCCCGGGTCAAGCGGATGGCCATGATCGCGACGACCGCGAGAAGGCACCACAGGATGACCATTGCGGGGACAATGCCGATGTTGCCGGTGGCGAGCGCGCGCACCAACGGGCTCGACGAACCACTCGGCGTGCCGCCGGTATAGATGAGCGTCGCGCCGAGCATGATGTTGTTCATGGCGAGCGTCATCACGATCGGCGAGATGCGCAGCTTGACGATGCCGAAACCGTTCAGGAAACCGGTGACCAACCCGACGCTGATCGCGGCGGCCGCGGCGGGCGCAATATTAGCGTCCTGGCCGTCACAGAAGCCGGTGAACACGACGGCGGAGGCGGTCAGCACCCAGGCGATCGAAAGATCGATGCCGCCGGTGAGCATGACGATGGTCTGGCCCATGGCCGCGAGGCCAAGGAATGAAGCGAGCTTCGCGAGCTGAAGCATGTTGTCGACGGTTGCGAAGCCCGGCGCCAGGCGCTCGCCGACGAAAACAAGAATCAGCGAGAAGACAATCAGCAGAGTTGGCGCAGCGGCGCGGAAGCGGCGGGCACCGGCAATCTGGCGGACCGCGTTCATCGGGCTGCTTTCCTCGGAGACTGTCACGTGGGCGCCGCCGCAATCGACCGCATCCATTCGCGGGTGGCGCCGCTGCCGACGACGGCAAGCAGGATCAGTCCGTCTATGACGCTTTGATAGAACGAGGAGATGTCGGCGAAATAGAGCAGACTGCCGGTGATGGTCAGGATCAGGGCGCCCATCGCGACACCGACGGGCGTGCCGCGGCCGCCGGAAAGCGGCACGCCGCCGATCACCACCGCAGCGATTGAGGTGAGAATGTAGCTGTCGCCGGCGGTCGGCGAACCGCTGGCGGTGACGGTTGTAAGGTACATGCCGCCGAGAGCTGCGAGCAGACCCGCGAGCACATAGGCGACGGCTTTGACATTCTCGACGCGGACGCCGCTCATGCGGGCTGCGTGTTCGTCGCCGCCGACAGCGCGAAGATGCAAGCCAAAGCGCGTGCTGAGTAGCCATGTGCCGCCGACGATGCAAAGGAACACGCCGGCTATGCCGGCGACAGGCGAGGAAAACCCGCCTGTAATGGTCGCCTGAAACGCGGTCGGTACGGCGCCGCCCGGATTGGGCAGCACGATGAGGGCCACGCCCTGCCAGACGGACATGGTGGCCAGCGTGACGATGATTGGCGGCAGCTCAAGACGTGCGACGAAGAGCCCGTTGACCAGGCCGGCGACCAGCCCGATCAGCACCGGCGCAGCCAAACCAAGAAAGGGATGATCGGTCACGGTCAGCGCCATCACCGCTCCGGCGACGCTTGCGATCGGCCCGAGGGATAGATCGACGCCGCGCGTCAGCACGACCAGGAATTGACCGAGCGCGATGAGCGTCAGCGGCATCGCATTCACGCTCAGCGAGTGCGCGTCGAATCCGGTGAAACGGCCCTTCAGCCCGATGAGAACGACGAGAAGACCAACGAAGACGAGCACCGGCCAATTGTCGCCGAGCTGGAAGCGGTTAGCGCGCGGCGCCGGCATCCACGCCTCCCTGCGCAAGCGACGCGCCGACGACGGAAGCGCGCACGATGCGATCGACGGTTATGTTGTCCCCCGTGAGTTCCTCGTTGATGCGACCCTGCAGCATGACGAGGACGCGATGGACGACGCCGACCAGCTCCCGCGCATCGGTGGAATACCAGACGACGGCCACGCCATTGCGGGCGATCTCTGCGATCAGCGCGTAGATGAGGCGCTTGGTGCCGATGTCGACGCCGCGCGTGACATCGTTGAGAAGGAGCATCGACGGCTTGGTTAAGAGCCACTTCTCCAGCAGCGCTTTCTGTTGATTGCCGCCGCTAAGATTGGCGATCGGCTCGGCGCCGCCGCGTGTGTGGATCTTCGCCCGCGCGATCGCGCCGCGGACCAGTTCGCCCTCATAACGAGGATCGAGAAGACCGAAGAACGACCGCAATTGCCCGAGAATGGCGTAGGTGATGTTGTCGGCCACGCTTTTGGCGAGCAGGAGCCCTTCGCTCTTGCGCTCCTGGGGCACGTAGGCGAGCCCGGCGGAGATCGCGGCCCGCGGCGTTCGATGCTCAAAGGGCGCGCCGCCGATCTCGATGGCGCCGGCGGTGAGAGCGTGGGCGCCAAACAGGGCTTCGAGCATACTGCCCTGGCCCTGCCCGACCAGGCCGCCGAGACCCAGTATTTCGCCCTTCCTGATCTCGACGCTGACGCCGCGCAGCGCCGGGCTTCGCAGGCCGGACGCGGAGAGCAGCACTTTGTCGTTGGAATGAAGCTTGTCAGGAAAGGACGACTCGGCGGCTTCCTGCCCGGTCATCAGCCGGACTGCTTCGTCCTCCGAGACCGCCTCAGTGTCGGTGATCGATACGAGCGCGCCGTTCCTCAATATGGCCACGCGATTGCAGAAGCGGACGATTTCATCCCAGCGGTGTGAGATGAAGAGGACGATAACGCCGGAGTTGCGCAGGCCTGCGATGAGCTCGGCGAGCCAGGCGACCTCGTTGTCTCCCAGCGCCGAGGTCGCTTCGTCGAGCAGGAGGACACGAGGGTTGCGCTCGACGGCGCGCACGATCTCGAGCATCTGCTGCTGGCCGAGCGGGAGATCGCCGACGCTCGCGCCCGGATCGATGTCGAGGCGATGGCGAACTAGAATCTCCTCCGTTGTTTGGCGGGCGCGCTTTCGGGAGATGCTGCCCCACGCGTGGGTTGGCGCGGAGGTGAGCAGCAGATTGCGCTCGACGCTCAGCTCACGCACCAGGGTCAGCTCCTGGAACACGCTCGAAATGCCTTGGCTGATGGCGTCATTCGTGTCGCGCAAAGCGACCGGCTTGCCGTCGAGAGTGACGCTTCCATGATCGGGAAGGACCGCGCCGCTGACAATCTTGATGAGAGTCGATTTGCCGGCGCCGTTTTCGCCGGCGAGGCCGAGAACAGTTCCGCCGGCCGCTTCCAGACTGACCGATTTCAGCGCGCGGGTTGCGCCGAAGGTCTTTTCGATCTTCGACAGAGACAGCATGGACTGACGCGGCCCGATTTCGCGAATCTGAACGCCCAGGGTGAAAGAGCCCGCGAAGTCCATACCAACGCGGGCCGGCGAATTGCCTGGACAAACGGCCAATGCGACTTTCATGGGCGGATGACAGGACTTTATCGTCCGCCCTCAAGGTCGCGTGATTATTTCTTCATGCCATCCTGAATGGTCAGGCCCAGATTGGCGCCGGGTATATCAGTGTCCGCGTCCAGCGTTGGGGACAGATCCGGGAACACATTAACGCCAGCTTTCAGGTCCGCAGTCGTGACAATAGGCGCATTGACGGAGATGTTCTTGGCGGCGGGGGCCTTGCCGGCCAGAATGTCGTAGGTCACCTTCAGTGCGTACGCGCCGATGATCGACGGGTCACCCGCCGAGACGCCCTTCAAGCCCTTTTCCTGGTCTGCCAGCATGGCGATGCGCCATCCGTTTTCGCCCTGACCGGACATCGGTATGAAGGGGTGGTTGAGGTTGATGAACGCCTGCAACGCGCCATAGGTGCCATACTGGTTCAGGACGCCATCAACCTTCGGCTGCGCAGTCAACACCTTGGTCAGCTCTTGCTGGCTGACGGCGTTATCCCACTTGCCGTAGACCTCGGCCGCGATCTTGATGTCCGGATACTTGTCCAGGATGTTGCGCGTCCCCTGATAGAGATTCTTGTCAGCAGGAAAACCGGAAACGCCGCGATTGATGACGACGCTGCCCTTCCCGCCGAGCGTGTCGGCCATCCATTGGGCGTGGATCTCGCCGAGTTTTACGTAGTCGACACCAATGTTGTAGGCGCATGGAGCCGTCACGCCCTGGTCGAACGAGACGACCACAATGCCCTGCTTGCAGGCTTCTTCGATGACCGAATTGAGCGCGGTGTCCGAGGCGGGATTGATCATGATCGCGTCCACCTTGTCCGAGATCATGTCGGAGATGACCGCGATCTGTTTCTGGGCGTCGGTGCCGGAGTTGTTGACCGTCAGGGTCGCCTTGCCCTTCAGGTTCTTCGCCGCATAGGCCTGCATGAAATTGATCATTTCGACGCGCCATTCATTCCCAATATACGAATTGGAGACGGCGATTCGGTATTCTTTCGCCAGCGCGGCATTGCCGGCGCATATCAATGAAACTCCCACGGCCGCAGGCATAACGACGCTGCGTATCCGGCGAATTGCTCCCATAATTTCCTCCTTGTTGCGGCTTGAGGCCGTTATTTGCGGCGTGTAGAATTCTAGAATTCCAGTTCATTGTCAAGCGTCACGAGCCTTGATAATGTGCGTGCGGAATGGAAGCAGGTCGGAAGGAGCCGCGTTTGGCGCTTAGCGGCCTACAGAGTGGTCGCCTGACTACGCGACGCGAACGGATGGCTTGGTAGGAGGCTTAGTGTCCCTAACGCGCGAGGCCTTCGAGCGAATCCGCGAGGCGATCGTCTCGGGCGCCCTGGAATTCGGCGAGCCGCTTTCCGAGACGCAGATCGCCAAAGCGCTCGGGATGAGCAAAGCCCCGGTGCGCGCCGCGTTCATGGAGCTGCGCGACAAAGGCATGGTGAACATCATTCCACAATCGGGCACGTACGTCTTCTCGCCAACCGAAGAGGACGTGCGCAAGTTGAGTTCCTTTCGCGCGCTGCTTGAGGACGAGGCCGTGCGTGTGGCGAACAAACGCAATGGGCCGCGCCTGTGGGTAAGGCTTGACGAAGCCATCGTCCGGATGCGGCGCGCTGTGGCGATCAAGGATTGGGACGCGTATCGGAAGGCGGACAGCGCGTTTCATCACGCGTTCCTTGAGGAAACCGAAAACCGCTATCTCCTCAACGCCTACCACCTTGGCGCGCCAGCTTTGGACGCCCTGCGCGTCCGACTTCAGAGCGGCCTGAACAACTTTCGGGAGCGGTCGTTCAATGAGCACATTGCAATCGCTAAGCTGCTTCGCGCGGGTGAAGTCGAGGAGGCATGCGCTATTCTGCGGACGCATATCCTGATCATCAACGACTCGCTCCACACGTTCCCTCTGAATCCACAAAAGGGATCACGCAAAGAAAAGTCCGCCACCCGGGACTACGGAAGCGTATTCAGTCGTACGCACGTCAGCGATGGTCTATCCGCCGATGACAACACCCGCCCCACGGTCGCTCGAAAGTCTCGCCGGACGTATTCACCTCTCGTCTAGCGACATGCTTTCAGGCCGACTTAGCGAGAGGCGCCCGGCTCGGCCGGATCCTGATTACCCTGCTTCCTTTGTTCACGGCGCCGGAGGCTTGGTTGCCAAGGGACTACCGACCCAGCTGGCGCCGCCAACAGGGAATTGCTGTGCTGGTGGCGATGCTCGATTGCGTAGCGGCTCCCCACTGAAGCCTGCCAGACGCGCTATCAGGGTGTTGACGCCCATCAAACTCTCGCCGGCGACCCGATTTCATGCAAGAAATCGGCGCAAAAGGAAGTCTGAAACGATGAGCGTCGCCTTCACCCGAGAGGAAAGCGCCGAAACTGCCGCCGAGGTCGAGCTTCCCGATCGGCCCATCTCACCTCATGCGAATTTGGTGACGGCGTCGGGACTGGAGGCGCTGGCTAACGCGATGGCGGAACATCGCGCCGCTTACAATGCTGCGCATCAGATCGAGGACGCAAACGAACGTCGCCGCGCGGTCGCGCTCGCCTCTCGCGAAATGAGATATTTCGCTGAGCGCCTGAGGACCGCTCAAGTCATCCCGCCGCCGACTGAGTTCGACGCAGTGGCATTCGGACATCAGGTGACGTTCAGGCGTGACGACGGTCGTCGGCAGGCCTTTAGAATCGTCGGGGAAGACGAAGCAGATCCTCGGAACGGATCAATTTCTTACGTCTCTCCCGTCGCGCGGGCCCTGATCGGAAAAGCGGCGGACGATACAGTTTTGGTGGGCGATCACGAGATCCAAATTCTCTCTATTGAATAGGGGAGGACCGGGTAGGGTATTCTAGAGCAAGCTTGGGGCCCCTTCTTCCTCTCGGCAAGCCTCTATCGCGGAAATAGCTTTCGCGTCCGCCGATCGCATCACCCAAATCGATTTTCGAGTTGCCCCCGTGCGTCGGTCTCGACAGCAAAAAGTCCGCCTTCTTGCGGATTGTTCGCCAGATGCTCCTCCGTCATGGTGAAGCGCGCCGACGTCACAAACAGGGTCGACAAATCCGGCCCGCCAAAGGCGCAACTTGTCGGCCAGCTGCATGGCAGTTCGACAAGCCGTTCCAAGCGGCCGTCCGGCTTGAAGCAGGCGACGCACGCGCCGCCGGCGACCCGACAGTTCCAGAGCCGACCGTCGGCGTCGAGGCAGGAGCCATCGGGAACGCCCCGGTCGAACGGTCCAGCGAAGATCCGCTTGTTGGCAAGCGCGCCAACTCTGAAATCATAGGCGAAGATCTCGTTGCGCAGGGTGTCGGCCGTAAGAAAGAGGCCGTCTTTCGTCCAAGCCATTGTGTTGGTGATGCCGAATTCGCGTGGAGTGAGACGCTCGACGCCGTCCGTCGGTGTCGACACGATAGATCGGCTCCACTATTGCGTGACATGTCCTTAGGCGAGCCGTCGGGGTTGAGATTGTTCTGCATCGTACCGACCCAGAAGGCGCCGTCCGGACCGACGCGGCCCTCATTGAGCCGATTGTCCGGCAGGTCCGGCTCCACGACGGCAAGGGTGCGAAAGTCGTCGTTGTAGTCCCACAAGCTGACCCGGTCTCGAAGGCCGACGACGGCTCCGCCGTCCGCGCGCAGCCCGATCGAGGTCGGGAAGTCGGGCGCTGGCCACATTTCGTGTCGGCTGTCGCCAAGGAAAAGACGGTGGATGCGCTTTCCGCCGATGTCGACCCAAAGCAAGGCGCCTCGCCGGTCGTCGTAGACGGCGCTCTCACCGACGATGTCCGCCGCTGCAAATAGAGGCGCTTCCATCATGCTTTTTAGCTCCAATTGGACGCTAGTCGTCCGGAGGTATCGTATGAAGCCGTTCGCTTGACAATATTGGTTTGGACTGATTGCATGCCTTTGTCGGGGAACCTATCATAAAGGTTTGGGCGAAGCTTGTTGTCCATAGCCGAGGGAGGACGGGTCGAGGTCGCCATACGCGCCATCAACGACCGTATCAGAGACGGCCGGTTGCGCGTGGGCGACCCGATTCCATCGGAGGCCGGAATCGCAGACGATCTTGGCGTCTCGCGCACCGTTGTGCGTGAGGCTCTGCGCGCCCTGGCGGCGCTCGGGGTGGTGGATCTCGGCAATGGGCGGCGCGCCCGGGTAGGAACGATCGACAACGATGTCCTGGGGCTCGTTCTCGACCATGCGGTGCACACCGATCAGGTGAGCATCCAGCAAATCTATGACGTACGCCGCACGATCGAGATGCGTACGGTTTCGCTCGCCGCCTTGCGCCGCTTGGACGTCGAGGCGGAGACAATCGCCGCTCATGCGGCTGCGATGCGCGAGGCCTTCTCGACGCCTCCCGAGGTGATGGAGCATGACATCGCCTTCCATGGGGCGATCGCCGTCGCTTCTCGAAATCCGCTCTTCGCCCTGGTCGTGGGCTCCTTTGGACTCGTCACGCGACAGACCTGGCGGATCGGCTGGGAGAGCCGGGCCACCGATGTCCAGCGCATGGCCAGCGTCGAGTGCCATGAGCGTATCGCCGCCGCGATCGAGGCCCGCAACCCACGCGCGGCGGAGGCGGCGATGGCTCAGCACTTCGACGATTCCGTCAGGGCGCTGTTGGCGGCAGGCGTGATCTGAAGGATGAAGATCACCGCGCTCGAAACCATCCGACTGGCCGAGTTCGCCAACCTGCTTTGGCTGAGAGTGCACACGTCGGAAGGGCTCGTTGGACTAGGCGAGACGTTCTTTTGTCCCGCCACCGTAGAGGCCTATGTCCATGAGGCAGTTGCGCCAAAACTGCTCGGGCGGGATCCTCTCCAGATCGACAAGATCTCGAAGGACCTCACCGGCTATCTGGGATTCCGTTCGACCGGCGTGGAGATGCGTGCGGCGTCGGCTCTTGACATCGCGCTCTGGGATCTTCTGGGCAAAGCGACCGGGCAACCGATCGCGCAGCTGCTGGGCGGCTTTTCGCGCGACAAAATCCGCACCTACAACACCTGCGCCGGGACCGCCTACATGCGGGAGAATCTCGGACAGCGGACGGACAATTGGGGACTCACGGCAAACGACCGTCAATACGACGATCTCAACGCCTTCCTCGAGCGCGCCGACGAGCTCGCGCAGGATCTTCTGGACGAAGGCATAACGGCGATGAAGATCTGGCCGTTCGACTTTGCGGCCGAAGCGAACGACGGCGTCGACATTTCCAACGCGGAAATGAAACGGGCGCTCGAGCCTTTCGAGAAGATTCGCCGCGCCGTCGGCGACAGAATGGAGATCATGGTCGAGTTCCATTCGCTTTGGCAATTGCTGCCGGCGATCCGGATCGCCCGGGCTCTCGCGCCATTCGATACGAAGTGGCATGAAGATCCAATCAAGATGGACAGCCTGGCGAGCCTCAAGCGTTACGCCGAAGTTTCAATCGCGCCGATCTGCGCTTCGGAGACGTTAGCCTCACGCTGGGCCTTTCGCGACCTCTTAGAAACGGGCGCCGCCGGGGTCATCATGCTCGATCTCTCCTGGTGCGGCGGCTTGTCCGAAGCCAAAAAGATCGCGACCATGGCCGAGGCCTGGCACTTGCCCGTCGCGCCGCATGACTGCACCGGACCGGTCGTGCTCTGCGCCTCGACCCATCTATCGCTGAATGCGCCGAACGCGCTCATTCAGGAAAGCGTGCGCGCCTATTATCGCACCTGGTATCGCGATCTCACGACCGCGCTGCCGAAGGTGGAGAACGGTTTTATCACGGTTCCGCCGGGTCCGGGTCTCGGCCTCGAACTTGCCCCGGACCTGGCGGACCGGTTCAATGCAACGGTCCGAATTTCCAAAGCGTCCTGAAGGCTCGCCAGGACGATCGATACGCTGAGCCATGAAAGGGAGGATACCATGAAAAGATTGCTGCTGACGGCTTCCGCGCTGCTCTTGACCCTCGGCTTCGCCGAGGCTGCGAGCGTAAAGATCGCCTTCACCATTCACTCCTCGCCGTCGAACACCTTCTGGCAAGCCGTCAAGAAGGGCTTCGACGACGCTTGCTCCAAGGTTCAGGCTGACTGCCAGATGATCTTCACCCAGACCGAGGGATCGATCGAGCAGCAGGCCGCGAACATGCAGGCTGCGCTCGCCGGCAAGCCTGACACCCTCCTGACCTCGATCGTCGATAACAACGCTTTCACCTCGCTCCTGCAGGACGCGCGGAAGCAGGGAATCACGGTCATCGGCGTCAATGTCGATGCGACCGAGGGACCCGCCAAAGAGGCGCGCCAAGCGTTCGTCGGGCAGGACCTGTTCGCGGCCGGCTTTGCGCTCGGCAACGCTCAGATTGCGGCTCTGCCTAAGGACGGGCCATTGCATCTCGTCGTCGGCGTCAGCGCGCCAGGTCAGAACTGGTCGGAACAGCGCGCCGCAGGCATCATGAAGGCGCTCAATGAATTCAAGGCGGCCAATCCGTCACGCCAGATCAAGATCGTGCGCCTTGACACGGGGACCGACCTCGCGATCACCGCTGACCGTGTCGGCGCCTATCTCAACGCCAACAAGGACGTGAACGCTTATTTCGACACGGGCTTCTGGCATGCCGGCGTCGCCCGCGTGCTGGCTGACCGTGGTGTCGCGCCTGGCAAGGTGCTGCTCGGCGGCTTCGATCTCGTGCCGGAAGTCGTCCAGCAGATGATCAACGGCTATGTCCAGGTCCAGGTCGACCAGCAGCCCTACATGCAGGGCTTCATTCCGGTGATGGAGGCCTATCTGAACAAGACGGTCGGGCTTGCGCCGACCGACGTGAATACGGGCAAAGCTCTCATCTATCCCGATCAGGCGAAGGCGATCGTGGATCTGGTCAAGAAGGGCGTCCGCTAGGCATCGTCCGATCACAGAGCCGTCATTGTGCGGCGAGGAGAAGCAATCCGGGATCTAGGCGCTCCTGCGCTCTCCTGGATTGCTCTGTCCTTTCCCGCAGAAAGACAGAGCGTTCGACGCTCTCGCTCGCAGCGACGATCATGGGCTAGGCGCGTCGATCTGGCGCCCAAAGAGCGCAAGCCGTGCGACCTCTTCGCTCATGCGTCTTGTAGGCAGCTTCCCTCCCGCGACCCAGGCCCATGAAACGTCTCCTCAAGATCTATCTCGAAAAGCCGGAGCTGGCAGGCGCAGTCCTGCTCGTGCTTCTTATCATTCTGTTCGAGATCGCCTCTAGCGGAACGTTCCTGTCCTACGAGAACGTTCGCGGCATTCTCGGTCTGCTGCCGGAAGTGGGTCTCGTTGCGATCGGCGTCACGATCTTGATGATAGCGGGTGAATTCGACCTCTCTGTCGGCTCAGTCTTCGCGCTCGCGCCTATGGTGATGGCGGTGTCGATGGTCGCCGGCGTCCCCTTTGTTCCTGCGGTGCTGCTCGGTCTTGTCGCCGCGGCCTTCGTTGGCTTTCTCAACGGTTTCATCACGCTTCGATTTGCAATTCCTTCCTTCATCACGACGCTCGGAATGCTGTTCGTCGCGCGTTCGATCACGGTCGTCATTTCGGGAGGCTTTCCGCCCGTCCTGCCGTTCGACATTCCCTCGTGGATCTTCACCTATTACGTCGGCCTCATTCGCCTCTCGATGTTCTGGTTCGCCGCGATCGCGATCGTGCTCGCTGCGGTGTTGTCGCTCACCAACTTCGGGAACTGGATCAAGTCGACTGGCGGTCAGATCGAGGCGGCGAGCGCAATGGGGATTTCGACCGGCGCGGTTAAAATGACCTGCTTCGTCCTGTGTTCCGTCCTGGCTGGTTTCGCCGGAATCATTCAGGTGTTGAGGCTTGGTTCGCCCCTGCCGTCGTTAGGCGAGGGGCTGGAGCTGCAGGCCGTCGCGGCGGCGGTGATCGGCGGCGCCTCGCTCTATGGCGGCATCGGCACGGTGCTTGGCGCGCTTGTCGGCGCGCTGCTCATTCGCGTCATCGACAATGGACTTGTCCTTTCCCATGTCGAAGCCAACTGGTTCAAATTCGCCATCGGGACGCTGCTCATCCTCGCCGTAGTGGCCAACGCCTGGCTGCGGCGAACGTCGAAACGCATCAAACTGGAGATGTGAGCGATGGAGGCGCCCTTTATCGAGGCCCGAGGCCTGCACAAATGGTATTCGGGCGTCCATGCCCTGAAGAATGTCGATTTCCAGGTGTCGAAGGGAGAGGTGGTCGGCCTCGTCGGCGACAATGGCGCCGGCAAGACCACGCTCATCAAGATCCTTTCCGGCGTTCATCCTCCCGACGAGGGAGAGATCCGCATGGAGGGGCGCAAGATCGAGGTCGCGACGCCAAAACAGGCGATGCAGCTTGGGATTGAAACAATCTACCAAACCAATTCCATGGTCCCGACAATGTCGATCGCGCGCAATCTCTTCATCGGCCGTGAGCCGCTGAAGGCGTCGATCTTCGGTTTCGGCTGGATGGATCAAGCGAAGATGCGGCGCGACAGCGTCAAGGCGATCGCCGACGTCGATCTCCATCTGCGATCGCCCGACGCGCTGGTCGGGGAGCTTTCAGGCGGTCAGCGACAAGGCGTCGCCATCGCGCGAGCGATGTATTTCAAGTCCAGAGTCCTGATCCTTGACGAGCCGACCAATCACCTTTCCGTCAAGGAGACCAACAAGGTTATCGGATTCGTGAAGGCGCTGAGAAATCAGAGCGTCACTGGGATCTTCATCAGCCACAACATGCATCACGTCTTCCAGTCCTGCGACCGGGTCGTCGCGATGGCGCGCGGCGAGATCGTATTCAACAAGCCGATCGCTGAAACGTCGATCGAAGAAGTCGCGGACTATATGTGAGAACCCGATGATCGACGGGGGCTGGTAGCCTCGCATGCCGACGCCGCCCTCTCTGACTCTCGCCGACGGTGTCGCTGAGGCCGTCGTGGTCCCGCAACTCGGCGCGGGCCTCGCGACATATGATCTCATGGCGGCGGGGAGGCGATTGCCACTCTTTCGGCCCTGCCGGGCGATAGCCGATGCGGGTCCATTCGACCTCGCGAACAATCTGCTCCTTCCTTGGTCGAATCGGATCTCCACCGGGGGCTTTCACTTCGCCGGAAAATTCCATCCCCTCGAGCCGAACCTGCCTGGAGAGCCCTACCCCATCCATGGCAACGGCTTTTCGAGTGTATGGACCGTCGAGACAGCGGCGTCGGATCGCGTTGAACTGTCGTTGACGTCGGATGGTCCAGGCTCCTTTCGCTACACGGCGCGCGCCTCCTACGCTTTGGAGGCGGGCGCTCTGACCATGAGTCTCGCAGTCGTGAATCGTGCGGCCGAGCCGTTGCCCTTCGGCCTAGGTTTTCATCCCTGGATCGTCCGGACGCGCGAGACATTTCTGCAAGCCGAAGCGGAGCGCGTCGTCTTCGAAACGAACGATCATCTTCCGTCTGACGAGGCTCAAGCCTCCTCTCGTCCGGAGTGGAATTTTGCCTCGCAGCGCGCCTTGCCTGGCGGGTGGATCAACAACGCCTTTCTCGGATGGAAAGGTCGCGCGAGCATCTTTTGGCTTGATCGCAAACTGGCGCTCGACATTGAAGCCGATCCGCCGCTCCAGGTTTATATTCTCTATTCTCCTTCGGCGGAGGCCGACTTCGTCTGTTTCGAGCCCGTGACGCATCCTGTCGACGCACACAACAGGCCGGGAGGTCCTGAGGCAAACGGCCTGATCGTCCTCGAGCCAGGACAATCGTTGTCCGCGACATGCCGGTTTGTTCCGCGGCGCGTCGGGTAGGGATCGCGACATCCTACCAGTCGACGATCGTGCCGTCGTCGAGGACGGCGTTGGTCGTGTGAGGCGTCTCCGGCGCGTACGGATGGCGGGAGCATTCCTTCTCATCCACTTCGACGCCAAGTCCCGGTCCTGTGGGGATCTGCCAGAATCCGTCGACCATCTTGATGGGTCCTCGCACCACTTCGAAGTACCAAGGCACGGCCCCCACCATCTCTTCCTGAATGACGTGATTTGATGTCGAGACCGCGAAGTGCAGCGCGGCGACGCCTGCGATCGGACCCAGCGGATTGTGCGGCGCGACCCCAATTCCGGCCGCCTCAGCCATGGCGGCGATTTTCTTTGTCTCCCACAATCCGCCGCAATGGCAGATATCGGGCTGGACAATGCTGATCGACCGATGACGAAAGAGCTCCTCGAACTCGCTCAGTTCGACAAGGCGCTCGCCCGTCGCAATCGGAACACTTGTCTTTGACGCGACTTCGCGAAGCCCCCGATTGTCCCCCGGCGGCAATACCTCCTCGACAAACATCGGCCGTGCAGGCTTGATCGCCTCGATATAGGCGAGCGCCGCGCCGACCGAGGCTGGCCGGCCATGAAAGTCCACCATGATCTCGACATCCGGTCCGACCGCGTCCCGCAGCGCGCTCATCATCCGGCCGGCGTGATCGACCTCACTCAAGGGAGCACTGTAGTGGGTGTAGGGAATGATCACGACCTTCATCGCCCGATATCCACGCGCGAGAACTTCGTGAGCGCGATCGATCAGCTGGCGGGAAGATTCCGTCTCATAAACAGCCCGCATGTCTCCGAGGCCAAGATGCGTGTAGACCCGGACGCGGTCGCGCACTTGCCCGCCGAGCAACCTCCACACAGGCAAATCAAGAGACTTGCCGTAGATGTCCCATAGCGCAATCTCGATTCCCGAGATTGCGCTCACTCCGATGGCGCCGAGCCGCCAGAAGCTGTGCTTCTTCATGATTCGGACGAGCTTTTCGATGTCGCGTGGATCGCGTCCGATGACAAGCGGAGCGAGGTCCTCGATCGCAGCGGCGACCGAACGGGTCTTCCACTCCAGGGTCGCCTCGCCCCACCCGAAGAGGCCGGCCTGATCGGTGTCGACGCGAACGAAAATCCAGTTCCGCATCTCCGCGTGGACGACAAGGGATCGGATGCCCGTAATCTTCACCGCAACTTTCCCTCTCGCCAGACCCAGGTCGCAAAAGCGGTGGCCGCTAGCCGTATCGCCGCGCTTGCTGCTCCGCGATGATCACCGCGGCGATCAACAAAATCCCCTTTGCGACCATCTGATAGAAGGTCGGCACGCTCGTCAGGATCAGGCCATTGTCCAGCACGCCAATGATGAGAACGCCCAGTAAGCCTCCAACAATCGTTCCCTTGCCCCCGGTCAACGCACATCCGCCAAGGACCGCAGCCGTGATGGCCTCGAGCTCGAGGCCATCGGAGCCCGAGATCGGCTGCCCCGACCCTGTGCGGGCGGCAAGCAACATTCCTGCGAGGCCCGCGGTCGCGCCGCTCAAGGTGTAGATGCCGATCTGGTAGCCTCGAACGTTGAGGCCCGCGAGGCGCGCGACGAGGGGGTTGCCGCCGATGGCGTAGATGTTGCGCCCAATGACCGTGTAGCCCATGAGCACGAAGAAAACCGCAACAGTCACGAGGAGCGCCAGGATCGTCACCGGCGCCCCGAAAACCTTGCCGCTTCCAATGAAGCGAAACGCGGGATCGAAGATGCTGATCGACTGACCGTTGGAGATGATGAAGGCGACGCCCCGGAAGACCGCCATCGTTCCAAGAGTCGCAATGACGGCGTTGATGCGCCCGATCGTGATGATCAGGCCGTTGACGAGGCCGGCGACGGCTCCAACCGCTATGCCAAAAAGGATGCTGATCGTAGGCGAGTCCGTCCATCCGACCGCGAGAGCGATGCAGACTGTCGACAGACCGACCACTGCGCCTACGGAGATGTCGAGTCCGCCGGAAACGATCACGATGGTCTGCGCGGCGGCGAGGACGCCGAGAATCGCGATCGCCTGGCCGATGTTGAGGATGTTGCGGAGCAGGAAGAAGACGTCCGGCCGC
Source organism: uncultured Alphaproteobacteria bacterium (assembly GCA_963743265.1). Classification (GTDB taxonomy): domain Bacteria; phylum Pseudomonadota; class Alphaproteobacteria; order Rhizobiales; family Beijerinckiaceae; genus Roseiarcus. Next base: position 192,708 of record CAVUPE010000014.1, read on the forward strand.
AGGGCTGCCGAAGATCGCAATGAGGATCATGAGCGCGATCAGCAGGCTGAAATTGTGCGTGCCGATGCGCTGAATCGCGCGGCCGAAACCGGTCCGGCCCGCGGATTGATCGGTCGCGGGAACGACCGCATCCATCTTCAACTCCGTCATTGCACTCTCGCCGGCGCGCCCTGAGTGAGATTGTCCGCCATCGCGAGGCTGAGTATGCGCTCCTCGCTGGCCTCATCGCGCCCGAGCTCCGCCACGATCCGGCCGCCCGCCATGACCAGCACTCGGTCGGCGAGCCCGAGAAGCTCTGGCATCTCCGAGGAAATCACCATGAGAGCGATCCCCTGGGCGGCGAGCTCGGCGATAAGACGATAGATCTCGGCCTTGGCGCCGACATCGATGCCGCGGGTAGGCTCATCGAGAATGAGGACCTTAGGGCGCCGCGCGAGCCAGCGGCCGAGGACGACCTTCTGCTGATTGCCTCCCGAAAGGCTTGAAACGGAGGCGTCGATGTTGGCCGTCTTGATCCGCAGCCGGTCGGCCAGACCCCCGGCCAGCCGCCGCTCCGCTGCGAAGTCCAGGAACGACCATCGGCTGATCAGATCGGGAACCGTGAGGGAAATATTGTCCTTGACGCTGCGCAGGAGCAGCAGCGCCTGGGACTTTCGATCCTCGGGCGCCAGCCCTATTCCGGCGCTGATCGCATCGGCGGGGCTTCTGAGGCGGATCGCCCTGCCATCGACGGAGACGGAGCCGGCAAGCGCGCGGTCGTGCCCGAAAATCGCCTCTGCTGCTTCCGAGCGTCCGGCGCCCATCAATCCGGCCAGGCCGACGACCTCGCCCGAGTGGATATCGAAACTCACATCCTTGACGCGCTTTGTCGTCAGACCGCGCACCGAAAGGACGACGTCGCCTCGGCGTCGCGCTTGACGATCGAAGAGGTCGGCGATCGGTCGTCCGACCATCGCCTGAACGATCTCGGCCTCCGGAAACTCCGCGGTCGGACGCTGCTCGATCAGGCGTCCATCGCGGAGCACCGCGGTGCGGTCGGCCAAATTCCGCACCTCTCGCATTCGGTGCGAAATATAGATGATGGCCACGCCGTCGTCGCGGAGGCTGCGAACGATACCGAACAATCGCTGAGTTTCCTCCTCGGTCAGAGACGATGTCGGCTCGTCAAGGGCGAGTACGCGCAAGCCTCCGCGAAGCGCCCGCATGATTTCCATGAGTTGTCGCTGGGCCGGAGAGGCCTCTCCTGCTCGCATCCAAGGCGCAAGGTCTTTCTCGAGCCCGAATTCGGCAAGCATGGCGAGCGTTCGCCGCGCGAGGTCGGCTCGGTCGAGGAAGAGACCGCGCGTTCGCCGGAAGTCGCCGAGAAAAAGATTCTCGGCGATCGACAGGTCCGGAATAATATCCGGCTCCTGGTGAATCACCCGAATGCCGAGGGCGTGGGCGTCGGACGGTGACCGCAGGGTCCGCCGGACGCCGCCGGCGAGCAGTTCGCCCTCGTCGGGGGGAAAGACGCCCTCGAATATCCGAATAAGGGTCGATTTTCCCGCGCCGTTTTCTCCGACCAGCGCGAGTATCTCGCCCGGCCGCACCGACAACGTCACATCATCGAGCGCCCGCACCACTCCAAATCGCTTCGATATTCCGCGCGCCTCCAGCGCGGGGGCGCCCTCCCGCGCTTGTAGTCGATCGATCTCTCCTCGTCTGCTTTGACGAGGAGAGCCGCCGCCCACGTCCTGCGTTATTTGTGGCACAGCTTGTCTTTGTAGGAGCCGAAATTGTCCGCCGAGATGAGATCGGCCGTGACATAGGTCGTCCCCGGCAGAGGCGTATTGTTCTTCACCGAGGCGGCGAGCAGCTGGATCGCCTGCGCGCCCTCCTTCGCCGAATCGATGTACATCGTCCCTCGGAATCCGGTCGGCTTGCCCGAACCAAACGCGTCGCAGGCGCGGCTTCCGTCGATCCCGATGCCGATGATGTCGCTTGGCGCGAGGCCTTGGTTCTCAGTGGCGCGCACGCCGCCCAGGACGCCGTCGTCGTTGCAGGAGTAGAAGATCCAGCGCTTGGCTTCAGGGTGGGCGGTCAACGTGGTCGTGACCGCGGTGACAGCGCTTTCCATATGGTTGTCATAAGGAATTCGCACGATGTTGGCCTTGTCGAAACCCGGAACGGCCTCGAGGAAAGCAGCTTCCGCCCCGCGGTTCCGTCGCATGCAGGTATCCGCCTTCTGGTCCTCGATGCTGCCAAGTTTGACGTCGTTGGCCTTGTCCCATCCCTCGGTCTTGTAGATTTTCGCGAGTTCCGCCCCGACCTGATGGCCGATCGCTTCGGCGTTCATCCCCACATAGGGCACCATTTTCTTGTCTTGCGTGTAGATGTCGTCGTCGACAGCGATAAGGCGGATGCCGGCTTTCTCGGCTTTTTCCGCGACGACCGGGCCCAGCGCCTTGTCCGGAACGACGATGGCGATCGCCTTGACTCCGTCGCCGACCATCGTGTCGAAGGTCGTGAGCGCGAGATTGGCGTCGAACTGAACGTCCTGCGTCATGAGATTGACGCCAAGCTTTCCAGCTTCAGCCTTCGCCCCTGCGACCTCGGCCACGAACCAGGGATGCTCGCCCATCTTGTTGATGTAGCCCATCTTGATGTCGTCGGCTTTTGCGTATCCAGAACCGGCGATCATCAGCGGCGCCAATAGCGCCAGCGCCATGCATGGGTGCGACCTCTGCCTCATTGCTGCTTCCTCCTGCGATTGCGGCCGTTGTGGGCCGACATTGATCTCTTGTCAGTCGTGATAGAGAACGGACCGGCCTCCATCAATGACGATTGTTGCGGCGTTGATGAACGGCGCCTCGTCAGAGGCGAGGAAGACCGCCGTCCAGGCCACTTCCTCGGGACGTCCGATCCGCTTGGGCGGATGCAGCGCATAGGCGCGCTGCCTCTCCGCTTCCGGATCCGGAAAAGTGTTCCAATATTCGGTCGCGATGGGGGTTTCGATATAGCCGGGTGCGATGGCGTTCACCCTGACGCCGCGCGCAGCATACTCGATGGCCAGCGCGCGGGTCATTCCGATGACGGCATGCTTGGCGACCGGATAGGGAAAGCAACCAGGAATGATCTCGAAACCGTGGGTCGAGGCGATATTGACGATCGAGCCGCGACCGGATTCGATCATTCCAGGAAGGAATGCGCGCGAGCAGCGCCAGACCCCGTCGAGATCGACGGACATGCATCGACGCCAATCCTCATCGGTCGTCTTCAGCGGGTCGGTGAAGACGTTGATGCCGGCATTGTTGACGAGGATGTCCGGCGGCGGAAACGCCGCGCGAGCAGCGTCCGACATCGCGGCCACCGAGCCTGGATCGGCGACGTCGGTTTGAACAAATAGGGCCTTGCCCCCAGCCGCGGTGAGCTCGGCTGCGATTGCCGCGCCTGTCTCCGGGTTTATCTCTGCGACGACAACCGAAGCCCCTTCACTGGCGAAGCAGCGGGCGATCGCGGCCCCAATTCCCTGGCCGGCGCCGGTCACTACCGCAACCTTTCCCTCAAGTCGGCCTTGCATGTCTGCGCAATGATCCGGTGTTGCCGTCAGGATCGATCGGTAACGCCAATCCTTCGTCGCCTCATTCATACTATCAAACTGAAATTAGATGATATCAATCTTCTCGTGAGCCTGAACTTCAAAGGAAGCGCGACAGCAGGTCCCCAGCGCCCTTTGTCGGCTACGCCGCGCGCGACGCCGCTCGTGACGAGCACTTCCGATCATTTGTGAAAGCTCTTCGATGCGAAGACAGGATAAAGCTGGGGGTAGCGGGCCGTATCGACAACCGCACCGCGCGCAATAGCAAGATCGTGGGCGAGAATCTGGAATGGTATGACGCCCAGGATCGCCCTCACGGCTGGATCCTCGAAGGGCGGAAGCACGACGTCAAACGGGCCGTGGCTTTTCGTGAGAGCCGCACTAGCCGCTATGCTGGCGAAGGGGTTCCCAATCAGCTTCACTCCGGCAATAAAAGCCGAAAGCCGATGACCTTGCGCAATTTCGTCCGCTACGAGGACGATGCCGGTCGCGGCGCCGACGCCATTGAAGGGGCCGTGCATCATTTCCTCAAGTTCCTTGGCGACGACTGGCATCTTCGCGACCTCGAGAACTTTCAAGGCGCCTTCCAATGCGGTCGGCGCTTGGTTGCCGGCTCCCACGACAAAGAGCGCATCCGCATGTCGGAATTTTTCGACCCATTGGGCGGTGGCCGCTTGGCTCATCGCGATCGTCGCCGCGAAGCTGGCAGGCAGGTCGGCGTAGCGAGACTTTAAGACCGCACCCGCATCACTGGCGTCGCCCATCGCGAGACGCCGGCCGAGTAGAACGGCGGCGAAGGCTGTGGTTGTGAAACCTTTGGTCTTGCCAAGATTGGTCTCGGGTCCTGTGTGCGTCTCAATGACAAACCCCGCCTCAAGGGGTATCGGCGCCTGTGGGTTGGCCGTCACCACAGCCGTAATTGCCCCCGACGCGTTGGCGCGCCTGATCCCTTGGAGCAAGATCAACGATGCGCCGCTCTGAGAAATGGCGAGCAGCATCACGTCCGGGCTCAGTCCGCCGGTTTCGGTCTCGTCAAGGAATTCCAGTGAACTCGCCGCCTCGCAGTCAATTCCGAGTTCGTCCTGCCAGGAGCGCGCCGCGATCATCGCGGCGTAAAGGGAAGTGCCCGATCCCACCATCCAGACCTTGCGGATCACGCGTTTGCGGAACGCCGCAACCAAGGCCTCACCTTTAGTCCGGTTACGAGCAACCTCCTGAGCGCCTCGGGTTGCTCGAGAATGGATTGAAGCATCTGAGTGGACACGGTCAGATCTCCGAAGGGGAGGCATGGGCGCCGATGGTCAGGGCCGCCGCGCCAACCAGGCCGGTAAACGGGGCGGTGCAAGACAGCTCCATCTCTTGAAGCCCGCTTAAGGCATTGGGAAGCGCGTGAGCGCGTACGGCGCGTCGAACCCAATCTGTTGCAACCCGGTCGCCCGTGAACATGCCGCCGGCTAACGCGATTGCCACAGGGTTCAGAAGGTTCACAAGTTGAATGAGGCTGAGCGCGAGGTAGCCGTATGCCTTGCTTACCGGGGGCTCGATGCGAGGCAGATAGGCGGCCACTGTATCAGCGCCTTCGCGCGCCTCGATCAGCAGTTTCTCTGTGCATCCGCTCAGGCCACAGTGGCAGATAGTCGCTCCGCTCTGGTCAGAGCTGATGTGACCATTCTCGCCCGCGTAGTTGCTGGCTCCCCGATGCAGTCTCCCGTTGAAAACCATACCGGTAGCAAGGCCGGTTCCTCCGTTGACGAGCAGGAAGTCTTTGTACGCGCGGCCAGCTCCAAAATGGATCTCGCCAACGGTGGCTGCGTGGACGTCGTTTTCGACATAAATCGACAGTCCTGTCTCATCGGCTAGAGTGTGCGCGATCGGAATATCCTTGATGCGCATATTCATCGATTGAACAAGCACGCCGTTCACTCGATCGATGTGACCCGTCACGCCCACTCCGAGGCTGTGCGCACGGCTTCCAGCCTGCGAAGCCAGGACCTTGGCGACGCCGACCAGGTCCTCCAGGAGACATTCACGGCGGGTCGGAACTCTATGCTCGAAGAGGACTTCGCCCTGGCGCGAAACGAGCCCGCCCAGGATCTTGGTCCCGCCAACATCGAGACCAAGCAGAACCTGATCGGCGTTGGGACCGGGCTTCGGATAAGGCGGCTCCTGGATCGTCATTGATCGGCGGATCTCGATTCTGATCTGAGGGTCGGAGAACTGGGAGCGGAGCTGGTTGAAGGCGATGCGTATCCGAACTTCAACTGATCCGTTTTCCCTCGATCCATACGGCCCGCAGGGCAAGCAGTTGATCCAGGACAACGAAACTGGCGAGTGCGCCCGGGGCGACGCGTCCAAGATCGTTGCGGCCGAGATATTCGGCTTGTGGGTCGAACACATATCGGAAGCTTCGGCCATTGAAAGACCGAGCGACACGAGATTTCTGAACGAATCGATCATGCTTATGGCGCTACCGGCAAGCGATTTCCCATTGGTGAGCATGATCGTTTTTCCGGTCTTGACCAGTGGACTGCCAAGGCCGCTTTGGTATTCGCCATCCGGACACCCTGCCGGCGCTGTAGCGTCGCTTATGGCATAGAGGCGTGGGATTGCCCGGTAGGCCGCGCGCACCGTGGTGGGAGCGACGTGGATGAAATCGCAGATCAGTTCGGCATAGCGTCCCTCCGCCAAAGCATAGGCGGCGACGCCGGGTTGTCGATGTTCTACCCCAGACATACCGTTGAACAGGTGTGTGAACCCGGCAAGACCGCGACGAAAACTTGCTGCGGTTTCGTCCGCAGTCGCGAGGCTATGGCCTATTTGAACCCTGCATCCTCGCGCCGTCAGCGCCTCTATGACAGCTAAGCCGCCTGGTATTTCAGGAGCAACTGTCGCCACAATGATTGAAGAGATATCGTTCCATCTCGTCGCCAGCTGGACATCGCCATCGAGCGTCGAATTCGCTTGGGCGCCGAGCTTCATCGGATTGATAAATGGTCCTTCCAGATGAGCGCCAAGGATAGTCGGCTCGTTCGGTTCTCGGTTCTTTTTGACAGTCTCGATTTCGGCTAGCGCCTTTTCTATGATCGCGGGCGGAGCAGTCGCCGTCGTCGGCGCAATCGCCACAGTCCCATTTGCCGCATGGTAGCGAATGAAATGGCGGATGCCGGCCTCCCCGCCGGTGTAGTCAACGCCGTTGCCGCCATGAACATGGAGATCAATAAACCCCGGGAGGATGTACGGCTCCCGCAGTCCGGCCGCCGCCGACACGCGCCCTCCTTCGATCCGTGCGATCCGGTTCCCTTCGGTGACAATTTGGCCGTCGACCCAGCCTGACGAAGTAGGATGCAGCCTACCAAAGACGACTGAAGATGATCGTGCAATTCTTCCAATTTATCTGCCCCTCAGTTTGGAATTGCAAGCATAGCTGCGCCGCGCGCGCCGCTACTGTGCCCATAACGCGAAGCAAAGATCGCCGGTTCGCGAATACCTTCTCTGCTCAATGATGCAAATCGTTTACTCAATTCTAGATCAACTCCGTTTATCCGAGACAAACCACCGCCTAGCACGACGCAATGCGGGTCAATGGTCAGTTGAATTGTGTGCAGAAGTTCGGAAACGAGGTCGAGCCAAGCGTCAAAGACCTGCTGCATGGCTTGCTGTCCCCCCGACGCGGCCGTAACGATCTGATCGGGGCTAACTTTCTCGCCAGTGATGTCGAGAGCCAGGGCGGACATGCCGGGACCTGAGACCAGCGTCTCGTAGCACCCAACTCGACCGCAACCGCAACGCAGATGCGGAAGGTTCATGCGAGCCGCCAATCGCATAGGTATGCCAATATGGCCCACTTCGCCGGGAAGACCGTTGTTTCCCTTGATCAAGGAGCCGGAGCGGCAGACGCCGCCTCCGCAGCCTGTTCCAAGTATAAGGCCGAATGCGGTTTCATAGCCGGTGGCGGCGCCGCCGTTGGCTTCGGAGAGCGCAAAACACTTGCAGTCGTTTTCGACCCGGACCGGAAATCCAAAGCGCTGCGATAGGTCGGCGCGCAAAGGCATGCCGTTCGCGAGGAGGTTTGCAGTGAACGAGAGGCCGGTTTTCGGCTCAATCCACCCCGGAATACCGATCCCGAGGGGCAAATTCCGATCACCTGACACGTCGCGCAACCATTCATACTGCGCGGCCAGAGCTTCGACTAAATCGGCGTAAGACGACGCCGGCGTAGGAGTCCGCCGCGATGCGCCTGGCTCAAGATTGGCCCCGAAGAGACAAGCTTGTATCTTTGTGCCGCCGAGATCAATTCCACCAAACATTGCCGCACCTACTCGAGCGGGTAGAGAACGACGCCCTTTACCACGCGCGTTAGGTTATTTGTAGTGAAGGGATTATCTATATTGAGTTCGCAGCGTATCCGACCATACAATTGCCTGGACCTGAGCTGCGACAACAAAGAGTACGCTGCTCCATGCGTCATTGCCGACGACACGGCACATGCAGATCGACACTTCCTTTCTCTGACCCAAGAGTTACAACCGATTTTGACCCGAACTGAGTCTTGATCTCGTTCGCTGCATCCATATCGTACCGCCGCGTTTGCGGATCGTTTGATATCATGACGTGAACGCGCGTTTTGTTGTCAACGACGGCTTTCGGCCGATGCCGAAATCCAAGTGTGGAGTCCCACGAGGTTGGTATGAGGCCGGCCGAGAGTTCCAGCACTTTCAGAGCGCTCTCACGCGCCGCCCCCAACAGTACGCCGGAACCTAGGAAAACCGCCCGCGACGGAGGCGCTGCACTCGCCCCTGGGCGAGTTCGAGTGATCCAGCGAGAACCGCTTCGGCGCCCGCGGCTAAACGGACCATTGCTTCGGCAAGAGGAAGCGGCGGACGGTCGTCAAGGCATGCAAGCGCGCTTAACAGCATGGTGCTGTAACTCGACGTCATCGCGAAACCCTGGTCGTCCGCCTCCGGGGGCAACAGCACAACGCGCTGTTTGCCCGGGCCAGGCGACGTGCGTGTAGCCAAGGCCCCAAGCGAATTGCATGTGAAATTTAGACGATCAGCTTCAGGCGCATGCGCGTCCAGAAGATCCAGGGCGCCAACGGTTTCGGGACTATCGCCGCTACGTCCGAACGAAACCACCAAAGGCTTGACCCCCGACCGGATGTAGTTCCTTGGGGAACTTACTAGATCCGTTGTCGGGATTGCACGGTACTTGGCTGGGCCGGGACGACTGTTTAAGTGCGTTGCGAGAGTTTCGCCGATGAAGGCAGACGTTCCGGCGCCGCAAAACCAGATTTCATCGTAGGCCCGAGATTGGACCCATTTCGAGACTGCGTCGGCATGACTTGCGAGATCCTTCGCCCATGAACGCCACAAGACGGGTTTGCTCATTGCTTCGCGAAATGTCGTCCACTTAGATAAACTGGCATAAATCGTTTGCTCGGCGAGTCTCATCGTCGTGCCTCCTAGGTCAGGTCGGCAATCAGCAGGTTAATCCCGCGGTTCACCAATATTGCTGCGAAATCTTCAGGAATGTTCCGGTCGGTTACAATCGTATCTATCCCGCTCAATATTGCAAAATCGATGCAAGCTCGGGGCTCTGAACTTAGTAGAATCGACGATGACAACAATCCTGCCGCTCACTCTCATCATAATTTCGTTCTGTCGCGCCTCCTCTTCATTGAAAGTGCTCAAACCGAGTATTGGGTCGATGCTGTCGGCGCCAAAGTACACAGTATCAAATTGCATGTTTTGCAGCGAGACTCGACAAAACGCCCAGTAAGCGCCCTCGCTTGAATCTGTACCCTGCCACCTGGCAAGATAAGCGCGTGCTGATCGCAGCCCCAAAGCGCCTCGATAATATTAAGGCCCGTCGTGAGAATTGTTCGCCTGTATGAGTGTTCTAAGTTGCTCGGCGAAGAGTTGCGTCGTCGATCCCGAAATCGAGAATGAGCGATCGATCAGCGTCCACCAGTTTTCGCGCTTTCCTGGCGATCGCAAGTTTCAAGTCGCGATTCACGAACGCCTTGTCGGCGACAGTCGGCTCGAGAAACGGGCGCTTAAACGATGCATTCTTTTCAGCAAGCGACATAGCTAATGCAATCCGGAAGTCCGGCATGCCCTTGTATCCGTAGCGCCGGCAAAATCGGATGACGGAAGGATCACTAACACCGGCCGCGGTCGCAATTCCCTGGATCGGCAAGGTCATGAACTTGCCAGGCGCATTAACCAGAAGACTGGCAATGCGCTGAAATGCTTTACTCAAAACTGGAAGATCATTTTCGATTATCTCGACGAGTGACCGACGTGATGCCAGCTGATTCATCACTATTGCTGTCCATTTAGTAGAATTGTTCTGTCCGAAACCATGTATGTGCTCGAAGTTAATCGAACTCAGGCTCCATCGCTCCCACTACTCGGTGGCCATTCTTATGTGTCTGCCAGTTCGATCAAAAACCAGAAGCCGCTCGGGCGACGTTTCGAGCCACAATTGCTGTCCCGCCTTGAAGGGAGATTGCCCGGCCAGTCGCGCTGTCAGCGATTGGCCCCCAGCCAGATAACCGTGAAGGATCGTCTCGTCTCCCAAATGCTCAACGACGTCGATTTCGGCCGGCAGGCCATCCCCGGTCTTAGAAATCGACACATCCTCGGGGCGTATGCCCAATTCCAAATCCGCAAGGTCTTTCAAGCCGTCTGGTTCACCAGAAACTTCCAACGTCTTGCCGCCAGGAAGCTCGAATATAAGTCTGCGGCCCTCCTGCTTCGCGCCCATTACGCGAATGAAGTTCATCGGTGGCTGACCTAAGAAACCGGCTACGAATCTGTTGGCCGGGGAGTTGAAGAGATCGAGCGGCGTCCCGGCCTGCTCTATCGTCCCCGCGTTCAAAATGACCATTCGATCGGCCAAGGTCATGGCTTCGACCTGATCGTGGGTCACATAGATCATCGTATTGCCGAGTTGGCTATGAAGTTTAGCCAGTTCTACGCGCATTTCAGCGCGGAGCGACGCATCAAGATTGGACAAGGGTTCGTCAAACAAGAAAATCCGGGGTTTCCGAGCCAGCGCCCGACCAATCGCCACGCGCTGCCGCTGCCCGCCGGACAATGTCTTCGGCTTGCGCGCGAGCAACTCCTCAAGTTTCAGAAACTTGGCGATCTCAAGGACGCGCGCCTCGACTGTGGATTTGTCCTCGCCAGCGATTTTCAATCCAAACCCGATATTCTCCGCAACGGTCATGTGCGGATAAAGAGCATAGGACTGAAAGACCATGGCGACGCCGCGGGTCACCGGATCGGCTGTCGTCATATCGACGCCATCCAAAAGGAGCTTCCCAGAAGTTACTGGTTCAAGCCCGGCGATGCAGCGCAGGAGCGTAGATTTTCCGCATCCCGAAGGCCCAACAAGCACTACGAATTCCCCTTCGTCAATCGTGAGACTTACGCCGCGGATCGCCTCTACTCTGTCGTAAGACTTCGGACGTCCCTAAGTTCGACACTTGTCATTGGGAGCCTTATTTCAACGTCCAGCCGTTCCTCGGCGCGGGAAGATGTCATCCGAAGATCGAGACCTGGTCGTAACGCGCCGCCTCAGGCCGCCGGCAAGCTTTCGTCTTGCTATCCAGATCGAGTCCAACCCCGCCATCGAGGGTCTGCGACCTTGCTCATGCCAGGCCAATTCGACCTTGGAATTACTACGGGCCCAACTCGCAAGTAAGGTAATCGTGTCTGTTCGATAATCACCGTGCGATCGAGCCGCCATCCGCGGGGAGATGATGTGATTTCACACCACCCATCGTGATACCACTGATCATGCGTTCGGAAAGGAATACGAATAGTATGATGGTTGGAATCGATCACGATCGTTACCCCGGCAAAGAGTCCGGGCCAATCGCCACCGGTGTATTTCATCGATGTGATCAGCGAGTAAATGCCGAGAGACAACGTGCG
>CAVUPE010000015.1:0-89239 GCA_963743265.1 uncultured Alphaproteobacteria bacterium
CAACCGACCGCGCGTTGATCCGAAGGGCGTGCGCCTCCGAATCCACAGCTCGGCAAGCGCGCCCTTGCAGTGCCGTTGGCAACGAAAAAGCTTGCAAATCTCAGAATAAGCTGATAAGGTGGCCTCTATGGATTTCTCTTCATCGGAATCAAGCCAGCCCATTCAGGCCGCCTCCAAAAACCGGCGTTTGGCTACAACCCGAGACGCGAGTTGAGAAGGGAGGACATTGTTTCTTATTTTTTCGCTCGTAACCCTTTGAAAAGTCACGATTCTGACGAATTAAACCAAATAAAACCAAGCAATTCCAAGCGATTTTGCTTGGATTTAGGCGGTTTTTATTTGGATTGGCTTGGGCGTAATTCCCGCTTTGGTTGTATCGCAGGCTTGCGGGATGGCCTGCGCGCGACCGCTTGCTCCGCGTCAAAGCGCGCTTCGACCTCCTGGACGATCGCGCCGAGGATGCCGTTGATCTCAAAATCCTTTGGCGTGTAGACCGCCGCGACCCCGGCCGCCTTCAGCCGCTCCGCGTCGGCGGGCGGAACGATGCCGCCGACGATGAGCGGCACGTTTTCGAGGCCGGCCGCGCGCAGGAGCTTCAGAACCTCTTCGGTCAGCGCGATATGCGAGCCCGACAGAATCGACAGGCCGACACAGTGGACGCCTGACTTGGCCGCCTCGACGATTTCGGCCGGGGTGAGCCGGATGCCGTCGTAGACGACGTCCATGCCGGCGTCCGTGGCGCGCGCCGCGATCTGCTCCGCGCCGTTGGAATGGCCGTCGAGGCCCGGCTTGCCGACGAGGAATCTGATGCCGGCGGCCAAGCTTGAGCGAGACGCGTTCGACCTCGCCGCGCAGCGGGTCGAGGTCCGCCGCCTCCTGACGCGCGCGTGGCGAGACGCCGGTCGGAGCGCGAAAGACGCCGAACTCCGTCCGCAGCGCGTCGCCCCATTCGCCCGTCGTGGCCCCGGCTTTGGCCGCCTCGATCGAGGGCGGCATGATGTTGGCGCCGCTCGCAGCCGCCCTGCGCAGCGCCCGTAGCGCCTCACGCACGCGGGGCTCGTCGCGCTGCGCTCGCCACGCTGCGAGTTGGGCCACTTGCTCGGCTTCCGCTGCGGCCGAGGGGACCATGATCGAATTCTCGCCGGCCGTCAGCGGGGAGGGCTCGGAGTTGGTGAAAGCGTTGACGCCGACAACGATCTGCTCGCCGCGCTCGATGGCCTCGAGCCGGCGCGTGTTGGATTCGACGAGCTTCGCCTTCAAAACACCGGTCTCGATCGCCTTGACCGCGCCGCCCATCGCGTCGATGGCGGCGATTTCCGCTTGCGCCTCGCTCTTCAGCTTGGCGACCAGCGCCGCGACCTCCTTGCTGCCGTCGAAAATGTCGCCAAACTCCAAGAGGTCGGTCTCGTAGGCCATGATCTGCTGCAGGCGCAGCGACCATTGCTGGTCGAACGGCCGTGGCAGTCCCAGCGCTTCGTTCCAGGCCGGCAATTGCACTGCGCGCGCTCGCGCGCCGCGCGACAGGACGACCGACAGCATCTCGATGAGGATGCGATAGGCGTTGTTTTCAGGCTGCTGCTCGGTCAGTCCGAGCGAATTGACCTGGACGCCGTAGCGGAAGCGGCGCTTGGAAGGATCGGCGACGCCGAAGCGATCGCGGGTGATCTCGTCCCACAATTCGACGAAGGCGCGCATCTTGGCGAGCTCGGTCACGAAGCGCATGCCGGCGTTGACGAAGAACGACATCCGGCCGACGACCTCCGCAAACCCCGCTTCGTCGACCTCGCCCGATTGGCGGACCCGATCGAGCACGGCGATCGCTGTGGCGAGCGCGTAGGAAAGCTCCTGGACCGGCGTCGCGCCCGCCTCTTGCAGGTGGTAGGAGCACACGTTCATCGGGTTCCACTTCGGCGTCTCCCGGGCGCCGAACACGATCATGTCCTTGGTCAGCCTGAGCGAGGCCTCGGGCGGGAAGACATAGGATCCGCGGGCCAGATATTCCTTGATGATGTCGTTCTGGGTCGTCCCCTGGAGCTCGGCGCGCGGCGCGCCCTGCTCGTCGGCGACCGCGATATAGAGAGCCATCAGCCAGGGCGCGGTGGCGTTGATGGTCATCGAGGTGTTCATCGACGCGAGCGGGATGTCCTCGAAGAGCGCCCGCATGTCGCCGATGTGGGAGATCGCGACCCCGACCTTGCCCACCTCGCCACGCGCCAAGATGTGATCGCTGTCAAACCCGGTCTGGGTCGGCAGGTCGAAGGCGATCGACAGCCCCGTCTGTCCCTTGGCCAGGTTCTGCCGATAAAGGCGATTGGACTCGCGCGCGGTCGAATGGCCGGCGTAGGTGCGGAAGATCCAGGGCTTGTCGCGGCGCGCCGCCCCCGTCTGTTCGTTCGCCTGCGCCATGATTCACTCGCTTTAGGCGCGCGTCCGGCCGGCGTCGGCCGCGCCAAAGAAATTGTGCAGGGCACAATTACAGAAAAGATGGCGTGACGCCACAGCCTCGCTCAAGGGGCGCGCCGTCGTTCGCGGCGGCGGCAATTTCGCCACGCTCGGGCAATTCTGCCCTCAGTTCGGCGCCGAAGGAGGCCACTCGACTTGCCGGATTCAGTGTTTGGCGACCGCGCTTGCCATCACAACCGTCGCCAGCAATCCGCCAGCGATCGCGATGGTTGTCAAATAAGGGTCGTAGCCGGAGTAAGGTCGAAGCCACCAGGCCCGCGCGCACAGGCCCGCGTAGGCGCCAACCAGCGCGTAGAAGCCGTTCCAATACGGGCCCATTCCGAACCGCCCGACAATGTAGTCAATTGCAAAGCCGACAGAAAAAAATATCACAGCTAGGCCCACCAGGAAGGCCGCGAATTCGAAACCCTCCAGGTCTTCGACGAATTGCAACAAAGGCCAGCTCGACATTACGCAGGTCCTTGTCCCGCCCCAGCCGCCGAATTTCCGCAGCCGATTTGACCCGTTTACGCCGGACTTCCTGCTACGGCGTAAATTTCATCGCAACTCAGTGGAAGCGTTGACCAAAGTCGGATTGATTTTTGTGCGCTTAAGCGCAATGGTTAATTGTGCGGCGCAATAGAAGAGGCAATTCCATTCCATCCGCACCGCAGGACCTCCTGAGGGAGCCATGAACACTCGCTCCATGGGCGCCGGGTTGCTTGCTGCGGCGCAGAATAAGGAACTCTACGAAATCGGCGAGATTCCGCCGTTGGGACACGTGCCCGCGTCGATGTACGCCTGGGTCGTGCGCAAAGACCGGCATGGACCGCCGGAGCAATCAATGCAGGTCGAGGTCGTGCCGACATGGACTCTGGACAGCCATGACGTCCTCGTCCTGGTTATGGCCGCCGGGGTCAACTACAACGGCGTCTGGGCTGCGCTCGGCGAACCGGTCTCGCCGCTCGACGTGCACAAAAATCCCCATCATATTGCTGGGTCCGACGCTTCCGGCGTTGTCTGGGCGGTCGGCTCCAAGGTCAAGCGGTGGAAGGTCGGCGACGAGGTCGTGGTCCACTGCAACCAGGACGATGGCGACGACGAGGAGTGCAACGGCGGCGATCCGATGTTCTCCGCCTCGCAACGCATCTGGGGCTATGAAACTCCGGACGGTTCGTTTGCTCAGTTCTGCCGTGTGCAAGACCGGCAGCTGATGGCCCGTCCCAAGCACCTGACCTGGGAGGAGTCGGCCTCCTATACGCTGACGCTTGCGACCGCCTATCGCATGCTGTTTGGCCACGAGCCGCATCGGCTGAAGCCCGGCGACAATGTGCTGGTCTGGGGCGCCTCTGGGGGTTTAGGCGTGTTCGGCGTCCAGCTCTGCGCGGCGGCTGGCGCGAACGCGATCGGCGTCATCTCGGACGAGACTAAGCGGGAGTATGTGATGTCGCTCGGCGCCAAGGGCGTCATCAACCGCAAGGACTACAATTGCTGGGGCCAATTGCCGAAGGTCAATTCGTCTGACTACACCGCCTACATGGCCGAGGCTCGCAAGTTCGGCAAGGCGATCTGGAACATCACCGAGAAGAAGGATGTCGACACGGTTTTCGAACATCCGGGCGAGCAGACTTTCCCGGTGTCTTGCTTCGTGGTGAAACGCGGCGGCATGGTGGTGTTCTGCGCCGGCACGACCGGCTTCAACATCACCTTCGACGCCCGGTTCGTCTGGATGCGCCAGAAGCGCATTCAGGGCTCGCATTTCGCCAACCTCAAGCAGGCCTCGGCGGCCAACAAGTTTGTGCTCGACCGGCGGATCGACCCTTGCATGTCCGAGGTCTTCCCGTGGACGCAGATTCCCCTCGCCCACACCAAGATGTGGAAGAACCAGCACATGCCGGGCAACATGGCGGTGCTCGTCAACGCGCCGACGACCGGCTTGCGCACGTTCGAGGACGTGGTCGACGCCGCGCGGAGATAAGGCGCAGCATCACCGTAATGGGATTTGCCTTCGTTCGCGCCAGCCGGTAAAGCGGCTTTTTCCTGACGTCCCACGGCTTATGCGCGCGAGACCGCGCGGCGGCGTTTAAGCGAACGAGAGCAGTTAAACGCATGGCCGCAACGCCGGACAGGGACCAACGGAAGCGGGAGGCGGCCGAAAGGGCGCTCCTATTGGTCAAGCCCGGCATGAAGCTCGGGCTCGGCAGCGGCTCAACGGCGCGCCAGTTCGTGGATCTCGTCGGCGAGAAGGTCAAAGCCGGTCTCGACATCCGCTGCGTGGCGACGTCGGAGGCGACGGATGCGCAGGCGAAGGCGCTCGGCATTCCGCTTGGAACACTGGACGACATCCCCGAGCTCGATCTGACGGTCGACGGGGCCGACGAAGTCGATCCCAAGCTCAATCTCATCAAGGGCGGCGGCGGGGCCTTGTTGCGCGAGAAGATCGTCGCCTCCGCCTCGAAGCGCATGGTCGTCATAGCCGATTCAACCAAGATCGTCCCACGGCTCGGGGCATTTCCGTTGCCGATCGAGGTCGTGCCCTTTGGGCTCGCAGCGACAAGGCGGCATATCGAACGCGCCTTCGCGCAACTCGGGCTGGCAGGGCCGATCCGTCTGCGCGGGGAACCCTCACCGTTCGTCACCGACGGCGGACATTATATTCTTGACTGCTCGCTCGGCGCCATCCCTGAGCCCGAGCGGTTAGGCGAGATCTTGTCGCCGATCCCCGGCGTCGTTGAACACGGGCTTTTCGTCGGCCTTGCGCGCGCGGCGATCATCGCTGGCGGCGATGGCGTCGAGGTCATTGGCGACCCAAACTGAGAATCGAAGCCGCATCCCCAGGAGTCATTGATGCCCGTCCGCGCCGGAACCGCCCAAGGCCGTCTCGCTCTCTTCATGTTCGCAGTTTTGAGCATGCCGGCAAGGGCGGCTGAGACGGCGCCGCCGCCTGCGGCCGCTGCTCCAGCGCCCCCCGCGGCGACGTCTTCCGCGCCCACGGCGCCGTCGGCCGCGGCCATTGCCGCCGCCGACAAGATCCTCAACACCATCGGGCTCAAGCAGTCGATCGCGATCGTCGTTCCTGGCATGATGGTGGAGCTCGAAACAAACGTCACCAGGACCCGGCCTGAGATCAAGGACTCGCTCCGGGCGACCCTGAAGGCAATTCAGCCCGAATTCGATCAGACCGCGAAACAGACCTACAGCGAGGCGGCGACCCTCCTCGCCTCGCAAATGTCCGAGCAGGATATCACCCAGGTCGCGGCCTTCTTTGATAGTCCCGCGGGCAAGAAGTATGTCGAGGTCACTCCGATCTTTCTTCAGAAGCTTTCCGATGTCACCGGAGCCTGGCGCGAAAAGCTGTCGACCGACATCCTTGAGCGCGCCCGCGCGGAGATGAAGAAGAAGGGGATCGATTTCTAGCCGGGCGCGTTTCGCCTTGGCCTGGCGGCACAGAGGCTGAGCGATGGCGTTCGACGTCGATTTCTTCGTGATCGGCGCTGGCTCGGGCGGCGTACGGGCGGCGCGCATCGCCGCCGGTCACGGCGCGAAGACGCTCGTGGCCGAGGAAGGCCGCATAGGCGGCGCCTGCGTCATCCGTGGCTGCGTGCCGAAGAAGCTGTACGTTATTGCGAGCCGCTTCGCCGACGACTTCCGTGACGCGGTCGAGTTCGGCTGGACCGTTCGCGAACCGACCTTCGATTGGCCGACCCTTGTTAAGGCCAAGGATAAGGAGATCAGCCGGCTGTCCGACGCCTACCGCGAGAATCTAGCGCGGTCCGGCGCCAAACTGGTCGAACAGCGGGCGACCGTCGTCGACCCGCACCGTGTGCGGCTTGCCGACGGGCGCGAGATCTCGACCCGCCATATCCTCATCGCCGCCGGATCGCGCCCGGTCATGCCGACCGGCGTCGAGGGGCTCGAGCATGCGATCACCTCGAACGAGGTCTTCGATCTGCCCGTCTTTCCGCGCCGCCTTCTCGTGGTCGGCGGCGGCTATATCGCAGTCGAGTTCGCTTCGCTTTTCCAGCGCCTGGGCTCGCAGGTCACGATGGTCATGCGCGGGCCGAACCTCTTGCGCGGCTTCGATGAGGACATGCGCGACGGCATGCGCGACGCGATGACGAAGGCCGGTATTGTCCATCGGTTCGGCTGCGCGCCGACCTCGATCGAGAAACGGCCCGACGGCGCGCTGCGCGTGACGCTGTCCGACGATTCGGTGATCGAAGCTGACCAAGCGCTGTTCGCGACGGGCCGTAACCCCTACACGAAGGACCTCGGCCTCGAAGCGGCCGGAGTCGAACTGAGCGCGGGCCACGGGGCAGTGAAGGTCAATGAGAATTTGACCAGCAACGTGCCGTCGATCCACGCAATCGGCGACGCCACCCACCGTGTGGACCTCACTCCGGTCGCGATACGCGAGGGCCACACGCTGGCCGACCGGTTGTTCGGTCCGGGCGCGGCGCCGATCCGCTATGACACGATCGGGAGCACGGTGTTCGGCACGCCGGAATTGGGCGCTGTCGGGTTGACGGAGAGCGAGGCACTTGAGCGGTTCAAGACGGTCCGCATCTACAAGACCAATTTCCGTCCTCTGAAGGCGACGGTGTCCGGTAGCCCGGACCGCACGATCATGAAACTTGTCGTTGAGGGCTCAAAGGAGCGCATCGTCGGGGCGCATATTCTCGGAAGCGACGCGGCTGAGATGATCCAACTCGTCGCCGTCGCGATGACCATGGGCGCGACCAAAGCCGACTTCGACGCGACCATCGCCGTGCATCCGACCGCCGCCGAGGAATTGGTGACGATGCGCTCCGCCCATGCGCGTTACGAGGACGGCATGGAGATCCCCTGAGCCAGGCCCGCGCACAAAGTTGCGCGCGTCAATTCTTTCAGCGGCTTAGCTGCTCTTTTGCGCAACTTTTTCGCCGCTCCGGTCTCATCCCAAAAACTAGCTCGTTCGCTGCAGGCGGCCGTGAAGAGCGCTTGAGAGGACACCCCGGGGAACGGACGCTGTGTCCGCCTTGGGGGCGCCTCGCTTCGTGAACCCTCGAGACATGTGATACGCCCGAAACTGATCCTTCCGGAGCCGGCTCGTCGCGGCGAGACCGGCATCGGAGCGACGAAAGACCTGGGCCGTTTCGTTTCGGGCGTCGACGAGGGCAAAAGCGGCGAAAGCGAAGGGAATCTTTCGCCAAACGAAACGAACGGTTTCGCAACGCCGGTCGTAAGTCATTGAAATCATAGGGAGCGCCGAATCAGTGGTTTCGCGGGATTGTTTACTTTCAATGACTTAACCGCCTTTTCGTTTCGCGCTTTCTCATGATGCGTCCTTCCGGCCGGAAAATCCGGGTTCCGTGGATCGTCGAGCCCTCCTTCGATAAGTGTTCGGGCAAAGCTTCCAAAGCCCACGAATTGGGACGCCTCGGGACGTCGGTTGACTCGATCTGCCTATCATAACCAATGTTTCTAAAAAAGGGAATATATTTCTTCGTCTTCCGGCTTTAGCGGAACAGATTCGGCCGTTTCGCCAATGGCTTACGAGCAGTTCGGTAGAGGCCGACGCTGCGCCCGAGAGGTACGACAGCGATGCCTAGCCGAGACGAGCGCGGGTCGCCCTCCGCCAGCGCTTCGTCGAACCGGCCTGTAGCCGGGGTTCAACGCTTTCGCCACGTGAGCGTTAGCGTAATTTGGCTCGAGGGTGAGCGCTTGCGGCAACCAATTCGTCGCCACTCCTGACGCCGTGGCCGCCCCGGACCCGATGGACGCGGAGCTCAGGACTTGGAAATTGTTGGCATCGAGAGATTGTGGTAAATAAGGGGCGTCAGCACATTATGGCGCGTGGATAAAAAGATACTGGTCTTAGACGCCGTAGCGCTGCGACGATCCTAGCCCCCTTTGCTCTGAAGAGCTGGAGTCGGGTTTGGGATCAATTTCGGGAGGAAACTAGGATGCGTATAGCCACATTATCTGGCGCGACCGTTATCGGCGGGTTGCTTCTTGCGACGTTGCCGGTGTCGATTGAATGGTCAGCAGAGAAGACCTTGTCGATATCTCAGGACAAGGCCTATGCGGTGGTTGGAAGGCCCGCAACGCCCGGAAGCGTGGCCGGCGTGCACCGAAGGCACTCGCGACGGGCGGTCCGACGCTGCGCGGCTGGCATGACCTGCTGAATGTCAGACCGAAGCGCGGTGAACTGGCGTCCGGTGTAAACTTCCGGCGACATCGACCAAGCCAACAAACTGCCTCGCCAGATTGCTAAGTGACGTAGGGCCAACCAGGCCCTGCGAGCAGTATTGCGACGCTCTAACCCCCGACAAAGGCGGCGCGCTATCGGGCCGACGAGGGCGTCTGAGCATTTCGTCGCCATCCAGACGGCCGCAGAGTGCGTGACGCGCCTCATTCTCCGCCGATGCCCGTGCTAAGCTCAAGCGAAAGCCCGGGATAGCGGATGTCATTCCACATCGAAATCACACCTCGAGACGATCCGACGGGGGCGACTGCTTACGCAGTCATTGTGACCATTGATGACCACGAGACCGTCGTGAGCTTTGAGTCCAGAGAGGCTGCGGAAAGCTTCGCGGAGACCGAACGCGCGAGGCTCACGGATGACGACCAAAAGGCGAGGCGCGCCCCGCCGACGTGAATGCCCGCGCCGTCACGGGATCGCGACGGGCCGGATTGGCGCATCCGAAAACGACAGAATGAGCCGCACTGCGAAGGCGCTTGGCAATCAGGGCGGCCAAGACGGCGCCTCTTAACCGATTGATTTCATGTAGCCTGAGCTAGGCGCACAAATTCTTGATTTTGCCACTCGCGGCCCGACATAAGGCGTCCCGAGGGTCACCAGTAAATCAGCCAGATGAAGCGGACGCCATGAGCACCAGCGAGACGTTCGAGCACGATATTGCCGCCGTCAGCAGCATTAAGGCGATCCCGACGATCCTCGACATTGTGTGTCGTACGACGGGCATGCGTTTCGCTGCGGTCGCGCGCGTCACCGAGGATCGATGGATCGCGTGCAGGGTGCGCGATGACATCAACTTTGGCTTGAAGCCGGGCGGCGAACTCAAGGTCGAGACCACCATTTGCCACGAGATCAGGCAAAGCGGCGAGGCGGTTGTCATTGACCACGTGTCGGAGGACGCCATTTACGCCTGCCATCACACCCCGCAAATCTACGGCTTGCAGAGTTATATAGCGATGCCCATCCGTCTGACCGACGGTTCGTTTTTCGGGACCTTGTGCGCCATCGATCCTGAACCGCACCGGCTGAAGACGCCCGAAACCATTGAGATGTTCGAAATGTTCGCGGAGGTGATCGGCTTCCAGCTCAGCGCCATTCGGAACCTGCTCGATGAACGGAACGCATCCGCGCTTCGCGAACAGTTCATAGCCGTGCTTGGGCACGATCTGCGCAATCCCCTGGCCTCCATTAGCGGCGGCGCCAGCCTTCTCCGCAAGGAGGCTTTGAGCGAAAGAGGCTCCCGGATCCTGGACATGGTTCAGGGCAGCGTTGTCCGGATGTCAGGCCTCATCGACAATGTTCTCGACTTTGCGCGCGGACGTCTGGGCGGCGGCTTCACGCTCAGTCGCCAGGCCGGGGTCGACCTCGAGCCGATCTTGCAACAAGTGGTCAGCGAGCTGCGCATTGGCGCCCAAGGCCGGACCATAGAAACCGACTTTGCGTTGCGGGACGCGGTGAATTGCGACCCACCCCGCTTCGCGCAGATGGTTTCGAACCTGCTCGCCAACGGGCTTACTCACGGCGCCCCGGACAACCCAGTCCGGATTCACGTCGCAACCGATGGCGCCGAGCTCAAGTTGTGGATCGCCAATAAGGGCAAGCCGATCCCGCCGGGGACAATGAAGCGGCTTTTTCAGCCATTCTTCCGGGGTGAGGCGCAACCAAGCCAGAACGGCTTAGGGCTCGGTCTGTACATCGCCTCCGAGATCGCCAAGGCGCACGGGGGAACGATCGAGGTCGCTTCGACGCCCCAAGAAACCCGCTTCACATTCCGGATGCCTTTGACCGCCTGACCGGTGGGAACCACCAGCTCGCTCTAAGCCAATGGTCTTCAAAAAGCTCCGAGCGCGCAACAGTCTCGTCTGTTAGCACTCCCTTGTGGTGAGTGCCAAAGATCGCTATATAAGGTCGTCGTCAGACTGCCGTCAGGAGCTAGGGCATGATCCCCGGCCGGCGCCCGCAGCTCGACTGAGAGAGAATGCCCATGAAATTTCGACCGTTACACGACCGCGTCGTCATCCGCCGCATTGAGGGCGAGGATAAGACCAAGGGCGGCATCATCATTCCCGACACCGTCAAGGAAAAGCCGCAAGAGGGCGAAGTCGTCGCGGTCGGACCCGGCGGCCGCGATGAGAGCGGCAAGATCACGCCTATCGAACTCAAGCCGGGCGAGCGGGTCTTGTTCGGCAAGTGGTCGGGCACGGAAGTCAAGATCGACGGCGAGGATCTCCTGATCATGAAGGAGACCGACGTGATGGGCGTGATTGAAGGCGCACCCGCCGCCAAGAAAAAAGCCGCCTAAAACAAAATTTCTTTATCGAGAATTGAAGGATCCAAACTCATGTCAGCCAAAGATGTACGCTTCTCTTCTGACGCCCGCGACCGAATGCTGCGCGGCGTCGACACCCTCAATAACGCCGTCAAGGTGACCCTGGGCCCGAAGGGCCGCAACGTCATTCTGGACAAGTCCTACGGGGCGCCGCGCATCACCAAGGACGGCGTGACCGTCGCCAAGGAAATCGAGCTTTCCGACAAGTTCGAGAACATGGGCGCGCAGATGGTGCGCGAGGTCGCCTCCAAGACCAACGATCTGGCCGGCGACGGCACCACCACCGCCACCGTGCTCGCCGCCTCGATCATGAAGGAGGGCCTCAAGCTTGTCGCCGCCGGCATGAACCCGATGGATCTCAAGCGCGGCATCGACATCGCAGTGACCGCGGTCGTCAAGGACATCGAAAAGCGCGCCAAGAAGGTGCAGTCGTCGGAGGAGATCGCGCAGATCGGGACCATCGCCGCCAACGGCGACAAGACGATCGGCAAGATGATTTCCGACGCGATGAAAAAGGTCGGCAACGAGGGCGTCATCACGGTCGAGGAAGCCAAGACCGCGGAGACCGAGCTCGACGTCGTCGAGGGCATGCAGTTCGATCGCGGCTATCTCTCGCCTTATTTCGTCACCAATGCGGAGAAGATGGTCGCCGAACTCGAGGATCCGTATATTCTCATCCACGAGAAGAAGCTCTCCTCGCTTCAGCCCATGCTGCCCGTCCTCGAAGCGGTCGTGCAAGCCGGCAAACCTCTGCTCATCATCGCCGAGGACATCGAAGGCGAGGCGCTGGCGACCCTGGTCGTCAACAAGCTGCGTGGCGGCCTCAAGGTCGCGGCGGTCAAGGCCCCCGGCTTCGGCGATCGCCGCAAGGCGATGCTCGAGGACATCGCGATCCTGACCGCGGGCACGATGATCGCCGAGGATCTTGGCATCAAGCTCGAGAACGTGACGCTGCAGATGCTCGGCAAAGCCAAGCGGGTCCGGATCGAGAAGGAGAACACCACGATCATCGACGGGAGCGGTAAGAAGGCCGACATCGAGGGCCGGATCTCGCAGATCAAGGCGCAGATCGAGGATACGACATCGGATTACGACAAGGAGAAGCTGCAGGAGCGTCTCGCGAAGCTCGCGGGCGGGGTGGCGATCATCCGCGTCGGCGGTTCGACCGAGGTCGAGGTCAAGGAGAAGAAGGATCGCGTCGACGACGCCATGCATGCGACCAAGGCCGCGGTCGAAGAGGGCATCGTTTCCGGCGGCGGCGTCGCGCTGTTGCGCGCCAAAGCGGCGATCGGTAAGCTCACCAACGAGAACGAGGATGTCCAGTCCGGCATCAACATCGTGCTCCGGGCGCTCGAAGCCCCGATCCGGCAGATTGCTGAGAATTCGGGCGTCGAGGGTTCGATCGTCGTGGGCAAGATCCTCGAGAACAAGTCGCAGACCTTCGGCTTCGACGCGCAGACCGAGCAATATGTCGACATGCTGAACGCCGGCATCGTCGACCCGGCGAAGGTGGTGCGGGTCGCGCTCCAGGACGCGGCTTCGATCGCCGGCCTCATGATCACGACCGAAGCCATGATCGCAGACCGGCCCAAGGCCGACGCTCCGGCGATGCCGGGCGGCGGCGGAATGGGCGGCATGGGCGGGATGGACTACTGATCGCCCGATAGAACGAAGACGAACAAAAAGATTGGCGGTCGGCGCGACGCTCGCGCCGACCGCTCTTTTTTCGAGTAATCATTCGTTGCGAGGCTGACGCCGGGGGGCCGCTCGTTCATCGCGTCTCGAGAGACGCCTTTGGAGCTGCCGCCAATGCTGATCCGTTACGGTTATGAAATCACGGTCAATTGCCCGCAGCCGACCCCGATGGTCTGCCTGCTGTCGGTGAGCGAAGAGCGGAAGGCCGACATACGCGTCGCCGAAAGGGTCTTCACGACGCCGATCATCCCGACCACCACCTATCTCGACACCTTCGGCAATCGTTGCCGCAGACTGGTCGCGCCGGTCGGCGACTTCGCGATCTGGGGCGACGCCACGATCGAGGACGATGGCAAGATCGATCCGGCGAACTTTGCCGCGCGCGAAATCCCCGTCGCGGACCTGCCCGACGACTGCCTGCTCTTTCTCATGGGAAGCCGCTATTGCGAGACCGACAAGCTGAGCCAGACGGCCTGGGATCTGTTCGGCGCCACTCCGCCCGGCTGGGGGCGCGTGCAAGCGGTGTGCGATTTCGTCCACCAGCATATCAAGTTTGACTATCAGCAGGCGCGTTCGACGAGAAGCGCGTTCGACGCTTACCAAGAGCGGATCGGCGTATGCCGCGATTTCGCCCATCTCGCCGTCGCGTTTTGCCGATGCCTCAACATACCCGCGCGCTACATCAACGGCCATCTCGGCGACATCGGCGTGCCCGTGGTCGATCCGATGGATTTCAGCGCCTGGATCGAGGTGTTCCTCGAGGGCTCGTGGTGGACTTTCGATCCCCGCAACAACATCCCCAGGATCGGCAGGATCGTGGTCGCGCGGGGGCGGGACGCGGCGGATATCCCGCTCATCAACTCGTTCGGACCCCACGTCCTGAAGTCGTTTCGGGTCTGGACTTACGAGGTCTCCGAACAGCCGACGATTATGTCCAACGTTTGAAGAGATTCACGCCAATCGCCGGCCGTCGAGGCGACTCGGTGGCCCGTTAGCTTGACGGCGGGGAGTTATGCTTCCGCCGTGCTCCCGCCTCGAATCCGGGATATGCCTTGCGGCATGGATCAAAAAGTAACCGCCTTGGAACGAGCGTTTCAGCTGGCGAGGTCCGGCAACGTTGCCGGGCTTTCGGACATCATCGCCTCACTCAATCGCGAGGGCTATTACGCCAGTCAAATCGAAGGTCCGGCGCTCAAGCGACAACTGACCGATTTAATCAAAGCTGCGCGAAAGGGGAGCGCGAATCCCGACCCACCGTAAACACGGAGCGTCGCGCAGCCACTAAGTCGGCAATCCTACTGAGCCGTCCTCTTGGTCGCGGCAGGCAGCGCATCTTGAACTCGTGGGCTTTTTATTCTTTTGAGCCCGGCCAAATCGAATCGAGCTTTCGGACAAACTTATCGGCATCGTTCTGGGCTTCGCGCCTCGTCGCAAAGGAATAGAACGATTTGTCTCGCACCTTCTTGTTTTCGTAAATATTCCATCGGAAGCGATTAGGGTTTCCAATATCTTTTACGACTTCAGTCGAAAATACGGCGCTGTCTGTCATGACCGTATTATGCTCCAATAGTGTCTGCATTGCCAGAAGATATCAAACTGGCTCACTAATCGATTCCACTCACTAAAACAACAAATGCACTCGCTGCGAAGACTATTGAGGCTCGCGCGTCGCGGTCGGACTCGTCGTCCGCGCGCAACAGCAATCCCCCATTGGTCAGCGGCGCAAACGCGCGATTGGGTTTTTTCGCCTTAAAGAAAGCTCTGTGGATCGACATCGATCGCAACGCGGACGCCGCCGCGCGGTTCGGGCGCGGCGGCCAGCATGGCGCGCAAGAATCCCTGCAAGTCAGCGGACCGCGGCGCTTTGGCGGCGAGGCGGAACCGATGGCGTTTGCGCAGAACCGCGATCGGCGCCTCGGCCGGGCCCAGCAGAACAATCTCATTGTCTTGGGGCTGCCCGCCGAGCGGCGCGACGCGCCAGTTCTTAGCCGCGGGCAGATGATGAGCCGCGCGCGCCAGCGCGCGAGCATGCGCTTCGGCCGCGCCACGGTCCTCGGCCGAAACGATGATCGCCGCAAGGCGGCCGAACGGCGGCAGGCCGCCGAGCCGCCGCTGCTCCGTTTCCTCGCGATAGAACTGCTCGGCGTCGCCGGAAATGAGCGCCGCGATGACGGGATGCTCCGGTTGCCAGGTCTGCAACAGGGCATGTCCCAGTTTGTCGCCGCGCCCGGCGCGCCCGGTCGCCTGCCGCAGAAGCTGAAACGTGCGCTCGGCCGCGCGCGGGTCGGCGTTGGCGAGGCCGACGTCGGCGTCGACGATACAGACAAAGGTCAGAAACGGGAAGTTGTG
The DNA here is from genome assembly GCA_963743265.1 of uncultured Alphaproteobacteria bacterium. GTDB lineage: Bacteria > Pseudomonadota > Alphaproteobacteria > Rhizobiales > Beijerinckiaceae > Roseiarcus. The sequence goes on from CAVUPE010000015.1 coordinate 15,057, forward strand.
CCCTTTGGCGACCAGCTGCGTGCCGATGATGAGGTCGTAGGCGCCGCGCGCCGCCGCGTCGAGCTGAGCACGCAAGGTCTCGATCCCGCCCGGCGTGTCCGACGACAACACAAGCGTGCGGATGTCGGGAAAGAGGGCTTCCGCCTCCTCCGCCAGACGCTCGACGCCTGGCCCGCAGGCGGTGAGCGTCTCGGCCTCGTGGCATTGAGGACAAAGCTTAGGCCGGCTCTCGACATGACCGCAATGATGGCAAACGAGCGCGGCGCGAAATCGGTGCTCGACCAGCCAGGCCGCGCAATTGGGGCATTCGAAGCGATGTCCGCAAGTCCGGCAAAGCGTGAGGGGCGCATAGCCGCGCCGATTGAGGAACAGCATCGCCTGCTCGCCACGGCCCCTTGCCTCCTCGACGCAGGCGATTGCGCGCGGCGACAGCCATCGGCCGCGCGGCGGACCTTCGCGCTTGAGATCGACCAAGGCGATGTCGGGCAGCCGGGCCGCGCCGAAGCGAGAGGGAAGCCGGAGCCAGCGGTAGCGTCCGCTCGCCGCGTTGAAGCGAGTCTCGATCGCCGGCGTCGCCGAGGCCAGCACGATCGGCGCCTTCTCGAACCGCGCGCGCACCACCGCCATGTCGCGCGCGTTGTAGATGACGCCCTCCTCCTGTTTGTAGGCGCCCTCGTGCTCCTCGTCGACGACGATGAGGCCAAGGTCAGCGAACGGCAGAAAGAGCGCCGAGCGCGCGCCGACAATGACCGGCGCCTCGCCGCTTGCGACCGCCGTCCAGATGCGTTCGCGCTGGCGCTCGGTCAGCCCGGAATGCCACTCGGCAGGCCTTGCGCCGAAGCGCGCCGCGAACCGATCGAGAAACTGCGCGGTAAGCGCAATCTCAGGCAGGAGCACCAACGCTTGGCGTCCCTGTCGCAGTGCTTCGGCGACCGCCTCGAAATAAACTTCCGTCTTGCCCGATCCCGTCACGCCCTCGAGCAAGGTGGTCGAGAACATGCGGTCGGAGACGAGGCGGGTGAGATCGTCGGCCGCGGTCGCGCTGATCCGTATTGAGTTGGGTCGGATGGAAATTGGGATCGAGCGTCGCCACGCCGCTTTCCCGCGCGAGCGCGACTGCGGCGAGCGCGCCGTCGGCGACAAGGCCATCGATGACGCTGGTCGAGCAGCCCGCCCGCGCAGCGAGCACAGCTTTTGGCGTTGGCGCGCTGGTCTCAGCGAGCGCCGCGAGAACGCGGCCCCGCGCCTCCGTCATGCGTGTCGGCGCCTTGCCGGTGGCGACGAGGCCGAATTTCGGCGCGGGCGGTTCGCCGACCTCGCCGGCGCGGATCGCCATGCGCAAGAGCATTCCGCGCGGAGCCAAGGTCCAACGGGCCGTCCAGTCGATGAAGTCGCGCAACGGGGCGCGGAGCGGCGGCCAGTCGAGGACCTCGGCGATGGGCTTGAGGTTGTCGCCGCCGGCCGCGCGCGCGGCCCACACGACGCCGGTGGCGACGCGCGCGCCGAGCGGCATGTGCACGAAGGCGCCAGGTTCGAGCTTCGGCCCAGGGGGCGCGCGGTAGCTATAGGCGGTGTCGACGGCGACCGGGCGCCAGCACGTCGACCACGATGCTCTGCGGCATTGCGTCGGCTGCGTCGATAGGCGGGGGAAGCATGCCTCGGGTTTAGCACGGGCGCCGGCAAGCGGGGCCAAGTGTCGCGTTCGTCATTGGCTCCGGCGTGCCGCGGCGCGGAAATTCCGGTAATCTAAGGCGTCGGCGAGCGCTGCAGCGACGGGACGTCGTTGCACGCTTAGCCGCCGCCTAGGGCGCTGCGCCTAGACAAAAAGGCGCGCCCGAAAGCGCGCCTTCCAATTCGCTGTCCAGGCTCTTGTGGTCGCCTCCTGATGCGGCGACGCGCTCAGTCCTTGGTGCTCGGCTTCCTTGGCGGCCGTCTTGGCGCCGGGCGCGTCCGTGCGCTCGGCGATGCGGGCCGACTTGCCGCGGCGATCGCGCAGATAATAGAGCTTGGCGCGCCTGCACTTTGCCGCGCCGCACGACTTTGACCGAATCGATCATTGGCGAATAGACCGGGAAGACACGCTCCACACCCTCGCCGTAGGAGATCTTCCGCACCGTGAAGTTCTCGTTGAGGCCGTGGCCGCTGCGCGCGATGCACACGCCCTCATAGGCCTGAACGCGCGTACGCTCGCCTTCCGCGACCTTCACATTGACGATGACCGTGTCGCCAGGCTGGAACGGCGGCATCTTGGCGCCGGGCAATTGGGCCGCGTGCTCGGCCTCGATCTGCTGGATGACGTTCATGTGTGACTAACTCCTGCCGTGACGCCTGGGCGGGCCCCGGCGAAGCGCTTCGGCGCGCTGTTTTCAGTTGAGGCGCGGCTCTTATCCTAAAGGGGAGGGGAAGTCGAGCGCCTGCGAGCGGCTCCTTCAGCGAGCCGCGGGGGCGCGCGTCGCTTCCCTCGGCGCCCGTGTGACCCTCTGGCAGGGCGCTCCCATCGAGCTATCCGAAAATTTCTTCCTCTCTCCCCCTTACGTGCTTGCTTTTAAGATATATCTTTCATGAGACATATCATGATACATCGTGATATGTCTGAACAACGAAGGAGACCAACAATGTTCCATCGTCATTTTGACGATTATGTTCACCACAGCCACGGCGGCCCCGGCCACCATGGCTTCGGTCGCGGACCGTTCCGGGGCTGGCGTTCCCGCGGCGGCAACGCCGGCGGCCGGGAAGGCCGCATGTTCGACGGGGGCGAGCTGAGGCTCGTGATTCTCGCGCTCATCGCCGAGAAGCCCCGCTACGGCTACGAGATCATCAAGGAGCTCGGCGAGCGGGTCGGGGGCGACTATTCACCCAGCCCCGGCGTCGTCTATCCGACCCTGACCATGCTCGAAGAGATGGGCTACGCCCAACCAAGCCAGGACTCGCAGGGGCGCAAGCTCTATGGGCTGACGCCAGAGGGCGAGAAAGTCCTCGCCGACAACAAAGGCCAGATCGACGCTATCTTCGCCCGCTTCGGCGGCGGCGACGACAGCCGGGGCGCCGGTTTCATCTCGGTCAAGCGGGCGATGCTCAATCTGCGCGCCGCCCTTCAGCTGCGCCTGCGTGGCCGCGACGCCACGCCAGACCAGATTCAAGCGATCGTCGACGCGCTCGACGCGGCGGCCAAGGCGGTCGAGCGCGCCTGACTGGCGCTCGACTGGTTTCGGCATAGGGCGGCCAACAGGCCGCCCTCGGCGTTTCAAGCGCCGATTTCCGCCGAAAAATCGCCTTTGGCCGAGGCTTGGCGCAGCGCGCTTATGCCGTTCCGCGGCAACAGAACTCACCTCCCTCTTGAGCTTCTGCGGAGCGAGCCACAATTAAGGTTGATGGCGACGACCGGACGGTCGAAAATAACGCGGAGGCAGCGATGGCCAACACGATCACGATCAATGGCGTCGATCGCACGGTCGATGTCGAAAGCGACACGCCGCTCCTTTGGGTGTTGCGCGATGTCCTCGGCATGACCGGCACAAAGTTTGGCTGTGGCATCGCCCAATGCGGCGCCTGCACGGTGCAGATCGACGGCGAACCGGTCCGCTCGTGTCTCCTGCCGGTCGGTTCGATCGGCGAGCGAAAGATCACCACCATCGAGGGAATCGGCGAAACGGAGGCGGGACGCAAGATCCAGAAGGCATGGCTGGACCTCGAGGTCGTCCAATGCGGCTATTGCCAGTCGGGCCAGATCATGTCCGCCGCGGCTTTGCTGGCGAGGACACCCGACCCGAAGGATTCCGACATCGACGCGGCAATGGCTGGAAACATTTGCCGGTGCGGCACTTACGTGCGCATCCGTGCCGCGATCAAAGAAGCCGCCCGGTCGGCCTGAAGGAGACTGAGCCCATGACCCCGATCTCCTCCGCCCGGAAACTCACCCGCCGCACGATGTTGAAGGCGACAGCCGCCGCAGGCGGCGGCCTCATTCTCAACCTCTCCATTCCCCTGCTCAACCCCGCGCTCGCGGCGGAGCCGGACGCAGATTTCGCGCCGAACGCTTTCGTGCGCATAGATCCTGACGGCAAGGTCACCTTCACAATCCCGCAAGTCGAGATGGGACAGGGCATCTACACCGCCCTCTCCATGATCCTCGCCGAGGAGCTTGATGCGCCCTTCGAGCACGTGACCGCGGTCGCGGCGCCGCCGAACGACAAGCTCTATGCGAACCCGCTTATTGGCTTTCAGGTGACCGGCGGCTCCACTTCGATCCGCGCCTTTTGGAAGCCAATGCGGCTCGCCGGTGCCACCGCCCGGGCCATGCTGGTGCAAGCCGCGGCGGCGAAGTGGAGCGTCGATCCTCGTCCTGTCGGACGGAGAATGGCGAGGTTCTTCACGACGCGAGCGCCGAGAAGGCGTCTTATGGCGAGCTTGTGCAGGCGGCCGCCGCTCTGACGGCGCCGCAAAATCCGCAGCTCAAGCCCGCAGCGGATTTCAAGCTCATCGGCAAGTCGCTGAAACGGCTCGACACGCCCGACAAGGTCAACGGCAAAGCCATTTATGGGATCGACGCGCGGCCGGCAGGCGTGAAGATCGCCACGCTCGCGAGCTGCCCCGTATTCGGCGGCAAAGTCGCGCATGTGGATGACGGGCGAGCCAAGACCATGCCCGGGGTGCGGCAAGTCGTCGTTCTCGACGATCTCGTGGCGGTCGTCGGCGATCACATGTGGGCCGCCAAACAGGGCCTCGGCGCCCTCGACATCACGTGGGACGAGGGGCCGAACGCCGACCTGTCGACGGGCGATGTGCTGAACGGCCTTGTCGCCGCAAGCGAGAAAGCGGGCGCGGTTGCGAAATCGACCGGCGACACCGTCAAGGCGTTGGCCGAGGGGACGAGGCTCGACGCGACCTATCACGTGCCGTTCCTCGCCCATGCGCCGATGGAGCCGGCGAACTGCACCGTCCACGTCCGCTCCGACGCCTGCGAGATCTGGGTCGGCAATCAGGTCATCACTCGGGCCCAAGGGATCGCGGCCCAGCTGACAGGCCTGCCGCTCGAGAAAGTCATCGTCCACAATCATCTGATCGGCGGCGGCTTCGGCCGGCGGCTCGAAGTGGACTATATCGGCAAGGCCGTGCGCATCGCGCAGAAGGTCGATGGGCCCGTCAAGGTCATCTGGACGCGCGAAGAGGATATTCAGCAAGCGCTCTACCGGCCCTTCTATTTCGACCGCTTCGCAGCGAGTTTGTCGGACGGCCGGATTACGGCTTGGAGTCACAAGATCGCTGGCTCGTCGATACTGGCGCGCTGGGCGCCGCCGGCCTTCAAGAATGGGCTCGATTCCGACGCCGTCGACGGCGCGGTCGATTTTCCTTACGACACGCCAAACCTTCATGTCGAATACGTGCATGCCGAGCCGCCCGGCGTGCCGACCTGCTTCTGGCGAAGTGTGGGCCCGGGCCACAATATTTTCGTCGTCGAGAGTTTCGTCGACGAACTGGCGCACGCCGCGGGGCAGGATCCAGTCGCCTTCCGCCGAGCCCATCTGGAAAAAGAGCCGCGGCTTCTCGCTTGCCTCAATCTTGCAGCGGAAAAGTCGGGCTGGGGAGGCGCGCTGCCCGCTCGCGTTGGACGCGGAGTGGCCTGCCAGAGCGTGTTCGGCTCATATGTCGCGGCAATATTGGAAGCCGAGGTCGACAACGACGGCGAGATCGCGATCCGCCGCGTGACGGCGGCGGTCGATTGCGGCACGGTGGTCAATCCCGACAGCGTGGAGGCGCAGATCCAAGGCGGCCTTATCTTTGGGCTCACGGCCGCTCTCTATAACGAGATCACGATCGCCAAAGGCCGGGTGCAGCAGAGCAACTTCAACAATTACCGGATGATGCGGCTCAATGAAGCGCCCGCGATCGAGGTCCATCTGATGCGGAACGGCGAGGCGCCCGGAGGCATTGGCGAGCCGGGCACGTCGATCGCCGGCCCTGCGCTGGCCAACGCGCTATTCGCCGCGGCAGGGGTCGGTCTGCGAAGTCTGCCCATCGATCGCAAGCAACTCGCGCTGAGGAAAGCCGCGTGAGGACCTTCTGGCGCATCCTGCTGGCGGCAGCCGCGCTCGTGGCCGTCGCTGCTCTCGGGATTCGTCGGCTGGAACGTCTTTGGTCCCGGGCCAACCGATTTCGCCGGCCGAGACCGCGTCGCGCTGAGCGACTATAAACTGGCTGATCCGACCGGCGCTCCGGCGAGCCTCAGGGACGCGAGCCTCATCGACCGGGGGCGTTATCTTATCCGCGCCGCTGATTGCGAGGCCTGCCATACCGCGATCGGGGGACAGCCTTTCGCCGGGGGCCGAGCGTTCGTCCTGCCCTTTGGCACGATCTATTCGACCAACATCACGCCCGACAAGGACACTGGCGTCGGACAGTACACCGACGCGGAGTTTCTCGCAGCGGTCCATCGCGGCGTCCGGCGTGATGGCGCGCCCCTTTACCCCGCAATGCCCTTCGCCAGTTACACCTACCTGACCGACGCCGACACGCTCGCTATCAAAGCCTATCTGTTCAGCCTCAAGCCGATCAGCGCGCCAGCAATTCCCAATACGTTCGCCTTTCCGTTCAATCAGCGATGGGGAATGGGCGTTTGGGCGATCATGTTCAACGCGAACCGGCGTTTCGAGCCGCACGCCAATCAGAGCGCCGAGTGGAACCGCGGCGCCTATCTGGTCGAAGCGCTCGCCCATTGCGGCGAATGCCATACGCCCCGCAATCTGTTCCAGGCGCTGGACAACCGCAGCAAATTCGCCGGCGCCGTCACAGGCGGCTGGCGCGCCTTCAACATTACTGGCGACCCGACGAGCGGCGTCGGCGATTGGACCGAAGCGGCGCTCGCGCATTACCTCGCGACCGGACATGCCGAGGGGCGCGGCACGGCGGCAGGGCCGATGGGCGAAGCGGTTGACCTCAGCCTCGTGCATCTGACGAGTGAAGACATCGCAGCTATGGTCACGTACCTGCGCACAGTTCCTCCGATCTCGAACCCGAATGCACCGGCGCCGAAACCGCCGGACGCGATCGCCGCGCATGCGCCCGGGGCGACCGGCCATCCGCTTGGCGAGCAGATTTATGCGGAAGCCTGTGCAAGCTGCCACGGCTGGACAGGCAAGAGCCCGATCTCAGGCCTCGCTACGATCGCGGGCGCGCGTTCGGTGAACGATCCGTCCGGCGTCAATGTAGCGCAGGTGATCCTGTTCGGCGGAGGACGCAAGCCGGGCGAAGCGGGGATGGCGATGCCGGCTTTCGGCGATGCTTATTCGGACGCAGAAATCGCGGCCGCCGCCAACTACGTCACAGAGCGGTTCGGCGCCGCGGGCTCGCGTTTGACCGCGGAGAAAATCGCCTCGCTCCGGCTGACCCGGTAAGCGTGCTTTTTTGGCGGGACTGAAGTCGCAAATGTCCCTGTTTTGAGCCGCGCGACGGCAGGCTTATTGATCAACCTCCTTCCAGTTGCCGGCGTCGTAGCCGTCGGGATCCACCGCGACGACCGGCTTCGCAGCAACCGCGCGCCGGCCGACGCAACGCCATGTGTAGATCGTGTCGTGACCGGTCGCGGCCATCGGGATGATCTGCGCGTCGGGGTTGGCGCGACAAAATGCGCTTGCTCCAGGCAGCGACCGTCGCGCGTTTACCTTGGCGCAGTTTAAGTTGGCGCCAACCACGCAGGCCACAAGCTTGGCTCCGGCGCAGCGCACGAAAGCGCCGCCCCGTACGAGGTCGACGGGGACGCCGAACGCCCCGGCGACCTCCGCCTCAAACGCCTTCGGAACGGGAACCGGCGCGCGCGGTCCAGCGCCCGAGGCGCAAATGGCGGGACCGCTGGCGGCCGACGCGGGAAGGGCGCATTGGAGCGCGCCAAACAGGAGCGCGACGACAAACGCGCGTTGGCCCGGCCTCCTGGGCGGGAACATTTCCGCCTCCTCATTACCGGCAGCGCCAGAGACTGACCTTCCATGTGCGTGTTCGTCAACCGACCGGCGCGCCTGAAGACCCAACCAAATCACGTCAATTTGCAGGCTGGCCCCGCGCATTGTAGGTCTCGGGGCTAAGAAGCCAGGAGAACAGAGAACGCGCCAGAGGCGCCAACAGGAGGAAGCGCATGAACGTGAGATCCACCATTGGAAAAACTAGCGGCGCGCCGATATCGCGGCGCGGACTGATTGTGTCGGCAAGCGCGGCAGGCCTCGCGGCCGCCGCCCGCCCGTACGGCGCTTTCGCCGCGGGTCCGGACGCCACGCTGAGGGTGGGCTTCATCAGCCCGCGCACCGGCAAGCTTGGCGGATTTGGCGAGACCGACGGCTATATCCTCGAACTCGCCCGTAAATCGCTCGCCTCCGGGCTCAAGGTCGGTGACAAGACCTATGGGGTCGACATCCTTGATCGCGACACCCAGTCCGATCCGTCGCGCGCGGGTCAATTGGCGAAGACGCTGATCAATTCCGACAAGATCGACATGATGCTGGTCGTCTCGACTCCCGAAACGATCAACCCGGTCGCCGACGCGTGCGAGGCGGCGGGCGTGCCCTGCATGTCGACGGTCATGCCGTGGGAGGCCTGGTACTTCGGGCGCGGCGCCAAGCCCGGCCAGCCCTCGCCGTTCAAATGGACTTTTCATTTCGGCTTCGGCGGCGGCGAGTTCTTTAAGGCCTATGTCTCGCAATGGAACCTGATCGAGACCAATAAGAAAGTCGGCGTGCTCTATCCCAACGACGCCGACGGCAACGCGATCCGCGAGAATCTTGCGCCCGCTCTCGCCAAGGCCGGTTTCACGATCATCGATCCCGGCCCTTACGAAGACGGCACGACCGACTATTCGGCCCAGATCGCGAAGTTCAAGGCGGAGAAATGCGAGATCTTCAACACGTTCCCGATCCCGCCCGACTTTGCCGCCTTTTGGCGTCAGGCCGCCCAGCAGGGCTACACCAAGATGGTCAAGATCGCTCAGATCGCCAAGACCGGGCTCTTCCCCTCCGAAGTCACCTCGCTCGGCAATCTTGGCTACAATCTCGCGAGCGCGGCCTATTGGCACAAGGCCTTCCCCTATAAATCGTCGCTCACGGGAATCGGCGGTGACGAGCTCGCCGACGGCTACGAGAAGGCTTCCGGCAAAATGTGGACGCAGCAGCTGGGCGCGACGTTGGCGCTGTTCGACGCTGGCGCCGCGGCGCTGACCGCGAGCGGCGATCCGTCGAACAAGGCCGCCGTCGCCAAGGCGATGTCGACTTTGAAGACGGTCACGATCGATGGTCCGATCGACTTCAACAAAGGTCCGGTGCCCAACGTCTCTCCGGGGCCCATCATCGGCACGCAATGGGTGAAGGCGCCGGCCGGCTCAAAATTTCCGCTCGAATACCCGGTGACCGAGAACGCGACCGACCCGAATGTGCCCATCCAGGCGAAGCTCAGGCCGTTCAACGGCTGATCGCGGCGCGGCGCCTGATGTCCGGCGCGCGAGCGAGTGGTCTTCTGCTTGAGGGGGAGGGCCTGACGAAAAGCTTCGGCGCCCTCGTGGTGCTCGACGGAATCGACTTTTCGGTCGGCGCCGGCGAAGCGGTGGGGGTCGTCGGGCCGAACGGCGCGGGAAAGACAACCTTGCTCAGCCTGCTGGTCGGCGCGCATGCGCCAACCAGCGGACGGGTGCGCTTTCTCGGCGAGGACGTCACCTTGGCGCCGACCGCGGAGCGATGCCGGCGGGGGCTGGCGCGCACGCACCAGATTCCAAGGCCTTTCAGCGGCATGACGGTGTTCGAGAATGTCTTCACCGCGGCTGCGCATGGCGGCGGGCTCGAGCGTGAACGCGCCTATGAGGCGACCATCGAATCGCTTGCGCTGACTGGCATGACTTCTGTCGCCAACCGGCGCGCGGAGACGCTCGGCCTCATCGATCGAAAGCGGCTGGAACTCGCCCGCGCGCTCGCCACCAACCCCTCCGTGCTGCTGCTTGACGAAATCGGCGGCGGATTGACCGATGGCGAGGCGAATGAACTGGTCGACATCATCCTCGAATTGAAAGCGCGCGGGATCGCGATCGTCTGGATCGAGCACATCGTGCATATCCTGCTTAAAGTGGCGGAACGACTCGTGTGCATGGATGCGGGACGCATCATCGCCGACGGACCGCCGCAGAGTGTCATGGCCGATCCGCGCGTAATCGAAGCCTATCTCGGCGGAGGCGTCGTGTGACGCTTCTCTCCGTCGAACGGCTCGAAGCGCGCCATGGCCAGCTTAAGGCCGTGCGCGGCGTCAGTCTGACCATCGAGAAAGGGGAGACGATTGCGCTCGTCGGCGCGAACGGAGCGGGGAAGACTACGCTTCTGCGCGCCATCGCCGGCGCGCACCGAATTGCGGCGGGTCGCATCACCTTCAAGGGCGAGGACATCAGCGCAAGGACCTCTCACGCGCGCGCCGCGCTGGGCCTGGCGCTTGTTCCCGAAGGCCGGCGCTTGTTCGCAAAGCTTACGGTGGAAGAGAATCTCCTGCTCGCGCGCTCAGCCGGCCGAACAGGCGCATGGACGCTCGACGCCGTCATGCAGGCCTTTCCCAATCTCAAGGATCGCCGCCGCAGTCTCGCCGGCACATTGTCGGGTGGAGAGCAGCAAGCAACCGCGATCGGGCGCGCGTTGATGATGAACCCGGAGCTTTTGTTGCTCGATGAAGTTTCGCTGGGCCTGTCGCCTCTCGTGGTTGATCGCCTTTACGTCCAGCTCGAGGCGCTGAAATCGTCCGGCGTCGCGATGCTTCTGGTCGAGCAGGACCTGAAGCGCGCGATGTCGACCGCAAGCCGCACCATCTGCATGCTCGAGGGCGCAATCGCCATCGAAGGGCCGACGCGAACGCTGACCCGAGAGCAAGTCACGGAAGCCTATTTCGGTCTGAGGAAATCATCGCGCGCGGAGGCGCCGCAGCCTTGATTTTCGTCAATCAAGTTATTCAAGGCGTTCTGCTCGGCGGCTATTACGCGCTGATCGCCTGCGGCCTGTCGTTCATGTTCGGCGTCATGGGCGTCATCAATCTCGCGCACGGCAGCCTCGCGGTGCTCTCGGCTTACGCGCTCTACGTGCTGGCTGACCGCTTCGGGATTCAGCCATTTCTCGGCCTCGCCCTCGTGATCCCGCTGATGGCGCTGGTCGGCTGGGCGCTGCAGCGGCTTGTGCTTGAACGCAGCGCGCGCGGCGGGTTGCTTGTGCCGGTGCTCTCGACTTTTGGACTGTCGATCATTCTCGACAATCTCCTGTTTGAGGGTTTCGGCGCCGATACGCGCTCGCTCGCGCCTTATATCGGCGACCTCTCTTATGACAGTTGGACACTCACCGACGACATTGCGATCGGCAAGCTCGCGGCGCTCACGATGGTGGTCGCGGTGGCGCTGCTCGGCGGAATTGAGACCTTTCTCAGCCGAACGCCGATGGGGCGCGCGATCCGCGCCACCGCCGAGGATCCTGACACGGTCGGACTCGTCGGCGTCAACGCGCGGCGCGTCAATGCCATCGCCGCCGCAATCGCATTGGCGACGGTCGCGGTCGCCGGCGCTTTTCTCGGCATGCGCGCGACCTTCGATCCTTACGCCGGAGCCCCACAGCTCATCTTCGCCTTTGAGGCGTCGGTGATCGGCGGCGCTGGGTCGCTATGGGGCACGCTGGTCGGTGGCATTGTGCTGGGCGTTGCGCAAAGTCTTGGCGCGCTCGTCAATCCGCAAGGCTTCTTCATCGCCGGCCACGTCGCCTTTCTTGCCGTCCTGTTCGCGCGCCTGTTCTTCGGCGATCTCGGCCAACGGGTGCGGTTTGCGCTCACAGGGGGTGCGCGTTCATGAGCGCTAGCAACGTCGCCGTCGAGCGCTGGACGCCCGAGTCGCGCATCGCGGTCGCCACCGCTGCCGCGATCATCGCCGTGCTCGCGGTCGGACCGGCCATCTTCAGCGCCAACGCCGTCGACAAGCTCACGACGCTATTCATCTATGTCATCCTCGCGCTGATGTGGAACGCGCTGGTCGGATTTTGCGGCCTGGTGTCGATCGGCCAACAGGCGTTCTTCGGACTCGGCGCCTATGCCGCGATCCGTCTCGCCGACTTAGGCGTGAGCGTCTATCCCTCGCTGTTCTTGGGCGCGCTCATCGTCGGCGCGCTGTCCTGGCCCTTGTCGCTCCTCATGCTGAGACTCAAGGGCGGCGAATTCGCCATCGGCATGTGGGTGGTGTCCGAATTGGCGCATCTTTTGGTCAATCTCGACACGCTCGTGCGCGGCGAGACGGGCACGTCGCTGATCGAGCTCAACGCCTACGCAAACGACAGCCGTCGGGCGCTCACCTATTGGTGTGCGCTTGGCGCGATGGCCGGCCTGCTTGGCGATCGTCTTCCGCCTGCTGCGGAGCCCGCTCGGCGCGGCGATCCAGGCGATCCGCGATAACGAGGAGGCGGCCGAATCGATCGGCGTGCGGGTCATGAGCGCCAAGCGGCTTGTGTTCACGCTCGCGGCCTTCGGCGCGGCGCTGGCGGGCGCGCTGTGGGTGGCGACGGCGCTCACCTTCCAGCCGAAGGCCTATTTCAGCCCGCTATGGACGGCGTACATGATCTTCATGGCGCTGGTTGGGGGATTGGGAACCTTCGAGGGAGCGATCCTCGGCGCAATCATCTTCTTCGCCATCGAGACCTGGTTCGGCGACATGGGCGTCTGGTATCTTGTCGGCCTCGGCGCGACCGCGCTTATTTTTGCGCTTCTGTTCCCGCGCGGTATCTGGGGCTGGGTCGAAGACCGCACGTCACTGCGGCTTTTGCCGGTCGGCTACCGCCTCCGCTTCGCGGGTCCGGATGGGGCGCGCGCCCGAGCGATCAGACGAGGATCAGGGAGGGGGCTGACATGCTTCTGGGAAAGACGATCGTCATCACCGGAATTTCGTCCGGCATCGGCGCGCGCGTCGGTGAACTCGCCCAAGCGCTCGGCGCCGACATCATCGGCGTCGACATCAATGAGCCCACGCGGCCGCTCGACGCTTTCATCAAGGCGGATATCGGCTCTGCTCAAGGGGTAGCCGAGATTGTCCAGACCTTGCCGCAGCGCTTTGACGCTTTGTGCAACGTCGCCGGCGTCTCGGGCAAGATCGGCGCAGCGCGAACGCTGGCGATCAACTTTTATGGGCTTCGGGAACTGACCGAAGCGGTCGCGCCGCGTCTGCGCGAGGGCGGCGCCGTGGTCAATGTCGCCTCGATCGCCGGCTACGGCTGGCGCGCCAATCTCGAGCGCGCCAAGGCGTTCGTGAACGCGCGCGGGTTTCCCCATCTCGACAAGCTTATCGCGGCCCATCAGGTTCCGGACGGCGAGGCCTATCCGCTGTCGAAGGAGCTCCTGCTCCTATGGACGATGCAGGCGGCGCATCAGCCGCTCTTCAAGGACCGCGGAGTGCGGGTCAACGCAGTGAGCCCCGGCCCGGTAGCGACGCCGATCCTCAAGGAATTCCGCCAGATCTTCGGCGATCCGCGCGTTGATGACGACATCGCCCGGGTCGGCCGCGCAGGCTCCGCGCCCGACATCGCACCCGCCGTGCTATTCCTCTGCTCGGATGGCGCCCGATGGATCAACGGCGCCAATCTGCCGGTCGACGGAGGCCTCGAAGCCTCGATCAACGCGACCGTTCTCGGGTTTCAAATCTAAGCGAGACCGAGGCGCAGCATCTGATAGGAATAGGGCGGCAGTTTCGCGGTCAGTCGCTCGTCCTTGACCTCCGCGCCCGACCCCTTCTTGGGCGCAACGGCGAGCGGCGCGCTTAAGGTGTTCGCCGCCTCGAGGTCAGCGTTGGTCATCACCTGGTGATCCGCAATTCTGGCCTTGCCGAAACCCTTGCAGGTCGAGCTCGAGGTCGAGCAACTCGCTGGCGTGCCGATTGACCGCGAAAAACGTCAGCGTGCGGCCCGCCTCGTCGTGAACGCCGGAAATGTCGAGATAGGGAACGTTGTCAGCGACCTGGGAATCGTAGCCCGGTGATTTGACGCTGAGCTGAAGCGCTTCGCCGCGCCCGTAAACGGAGGCGAAGAAATAGGGATAGAAAATCGTCTGCCGCCATGCCGCGCCGCCGGGCTCGGTCATGATCGGGGCGATGACGTTCACCAATTGCGCGATGCAGGCGATCTTCACCACGTCGGAGCGGCGGATGAAGGTGTTGAGGATGCAGCCGACCTGGAGCGCGTCCTCGAAATTGTAGATGTCCTCGAGCAGCCGCGGCGCATGCGGCCAACCCTTGGCGCCGCCAAGGATCTCGCGATCCTGCACGTTGGAATGATACCAGACGTTCCATTCGTCGAAAGAGATCGTCACCCGCTTGCGGCTGCGCTTGTTGGCGCGGACAAATTCGATCGTCGAGGCGATGGCGTTGATATAGGCGTCGAGCTTGGCGTTGAGCGCGAGATATTCGGCGGCGTTCTTGGCTCGGTTGGCGAAATACATATGCAGCGAGATGTGATCGACCGCATCGTAGGTGTGCTCGAGGACGATGCGCTCCCATTCGGGATAGGTCTTCATGTCGGCGTTTGACGAGCCGCAGACGATGAGTTCGAGCGAGCGATCGAAGGCGCGGAGCGTCTTCGCCACCTCGTTGGCGAGGCGGCCATATTCGTCGGCGGTCTTGTGGCCGACCTGCCATGGCCCGTCCATCTCGTTGCCGAGACACCAGTGCTTGACGCCGAACGGCTCGGCTCGGCCGTGCGCCTTGCGCAGGTCGCCCCATGCGCTGCCAGTCGGGCCGTTGACGTATTCGACAAAGTTGCGTGCGTGATCGAGTCCGCGCGATCCGAGATTGATCGCCAGCATCATCTCCGCGCCTGCGGATTGGCACCAGTCGGCGAACTCATGCACGCCGACCTGATTGGACTCGGACGTGTGCCACGCGAGATCGAGTCGCGTCGGCCGCTGCTCGCGCGGACCAACCCCGTCTTCCCAATTGTAGGCCGAGACGAAATTGCCGCCGGGATAGCGAACGATCGGGACCTTGAGTTCGCGAACGAGGTCGATGACGTCCTTGCGCATCCCGTTGGCGTCGGCGCTCTTATGATCGGGCTCGTAGATGCCGGTGTAGATCGCGCGCCCGAGATGCTCGAGAAAGGCGCCGTACAGGCGATCGTCGATTGTCGCGATCTTGTAATCCCGATTGGCGATAACGGACGCGTGCATCGTTCCTCCCGTTCTATATCAAGAAATTCGATATATTCGACCTGCTTCAGGCCGCTGCGTCAAGCTGCGCGTTGATACGCGCCGGAGCGTTTTTTGCCAATTTAAACTTGGAAGAAACCGAGCCCAGCTAGCGCCTTCTAGCCTAACCTCTGAAATTGTTCCATGGGAACTGTATCAAATTTGCTGATTGAAACTTCTTGGCGCCTCGCGCTTTCCTCGTTAGCATTCCACGCAAGGCTTCACGAAGGCGCAGATCTCTGAACTCGAGCGCCTGCGACGTGGGGAAGCCGCCGGGCCATATTTGGGAGGAAGTCGAGATGATCCGCAAAGTCCTTTACGCGACGCTAGCGACCATGGCGCTGTCCGTCGGCGCGGCGCGCGCCGAAGACACCATCGTCTGGTGGGATTTTCTGAGCGGCGGCGATGGCGTCCGCATGAAGGCGATGCTCGAGGAATTCAACAAGGAGCACGCCGGCAAGGTCAAGATCGACGCCACGACTTCGGAATGGGGCACGCCATTCTACACCAAGGTGCAGACCGCGGCGGCGACCGGCCAGGGTCCCGACGTCATGACCTATCATGAATCGCGCATGCCGCTCGGCGTCTCCGAGGGTGTGGTTAGCCCGCTGACTGCCGAGGAACTGGCCGCATCCGGCATCAAGGGAAGCGACTTCGGCCCCGCCAACTGGAAGGCGGCGCAAGGGCCGGACGGCAAGCAATATGGGGTGCCGCTCGATATCCACTCGAACGATATCGTCGTCGTAATCCCGCGCTTTCCGCCGCACTTTCATCCAATGATTATCGATTGTTATCTGCGCATTTGACTAGCCATGCAGATGCGTGTTGGCGCACCAACCGGACAATTCTACACTCATCCTACACTCATCCGCGGGATGATTGTTCAATGCTGAGCGCAAAGGCGACGAACAAATCACGCATGGCCGTCGCGACGATCGATGCCGAATCCCTATTGGCAGATGCGTTATACCAGAGGTCATAGCGGCTGACCGACGTGAGCCCAGTCAGACTGATCTCCGGTTTTCAAAACAGGACTTGTCGAATATGGTTTGCGCTCAGGCCGTCAGGATCGAAATGATGGCCTGAATGCGATGGAGGAATTATCGTGAGGGGGCTTGGCGCAATTTCTCTATGGACTTCGGAGCTAAAGTTCGGCTTCAAACGTAACTACAATCTATTTCCCCGCATATCTCTACAAAAGGTGGTGTTAATTGCAGTTATTTTTACCAATTGTCTTGGTTTGTCGCTCGTCAAGGCGGATCAATCAGAAAAGATAGGCGTCGTAATACTCCATGGATTTGGTGCCACTCCAAACCAACATATCGCGGGCCTTACCGATACGCTGACCAAGAACGGCTATCTGGTCGAACGGCCCGAGATGTGCTGGTCCCTGAAACGCGCCTATGACCAGAGCTACCTCGAATGTCTGAAGGCCATCGACGCCGCAATCACAAAGCTGAAGGACCGCGGGGCTACACGAGTCGTGGTCGCGGGTTTCAGCATGGGAGGCGTCGCCGCCCTCGCTTACGGCGCAAGCCATGAGGGGCTCGATGGCGTGATCGCGATCGCGCCAGCGCATTTTCCGGACTACTTCTCGAAGCGGACCGAGACCGCCGCAAGCATCGCTAAGGCGCAGGCCATGGTGAAGTCTGGACATGGTGACGACAAGGCCGCGTTTGCGGAGTTTACAACCGGCTGGACCAAGCTGAACGTCCCAGCCGGAATATATCTGAGCTTCAATGGCCCGGATTCCCCTGGCTTTGGACAGGCTAATGCGGCGAAGCTGAAAACGCCGCTGCTGTGGGTCGCGGGCACCTCCGATCCCAGCCAGAAGGACGGGCCTGACTTCGCCTTTGCAAAGGCGCCGCCGAACGCCTTCAATCGCTACGTCAAGGTGGCGGCCGACCATCTGGGAACACCGGACGCCTCCCGTGAGGCTGTGCTGGCCTGGCTCAAGGACCTTCAGAAATCGCCATAGACAGAGTGGGGGCGTTAAACGCGGGACCCCGTCGGATCGGGTCCGGGCTCGCAGAAATCCCCCTATGAGTCAGCCAGCAGAGCCTTTGGTATTACCCCTCCCCGCTAGGGGGCCTGTTTGGCCAGGCCCCAGGGGTGGTGGGGACCCCGGCATGACCCTGTCGTAATTCACGCCGCACACATGTATGCCATTCGCTCTGCGCGTCCTGGGCCGCGGGGGTGGGGAGGCCATAAGCCGCGTTGCCCCGTCCCACCCCTGAACAACCCCCATTAACAGCATAAATGACCAAATATTTCTGTATACTACTATGCCCGCCGCGGCCAACGTCAGAACAACCGCCCGGGGGACGACGCGGCAAGCGACTTGGCCCGCCCGGCCAAGGGGAGGTCTCATACTGTATTACAGTAAATATTCTGTTGCTAATGGCCAGAGGGCGCCCGTAAGCGGCGCTGCTCCGCGGCTATGGCGGCGCCCATGCGGACGAGAGTGTCGGGAGCGGCGGACAATCGCGCACAGCAAGTTGGAGATGCGATTGGAAAAGCATTATGTCTCGACGTCATGAAGACCCGAATTGACGACCTGCTTATGGTTCGCGTGTCGACCCTAGTGGCGAACGGCAACATCAGGCGGGATGCCGTGACGGCGCTCATCCGGTTCGGCGACGGCGACGGCGTCGAATACCGGGTCGGCGTGAGGGTTCGGTCTTTTCCAAGCGACGGCTTCTGGGCGATGTTTGTTTGCCCCCGGTGCGCCGGCGGCGCGCAGCGGCTTCGGCTGCTTGACGGCAAGCCTGCCTGCAGCAAATGCGCGAGGGCGAGTGGGCTGAGATATCGCTCGGAGTCCACCTCCACCGAGGTTCGTCATTTGGTGACGGCACCGCCCCGCATCGCCCGGCTGAATAGCGACGGGCCATTGCGTGTCCATCCTCGGCCCGGCCGCATGCTCGACCGTCGCGCGAACCTCGAGTTCGCGTTGCGGCGTTCGCGGATCGTCGCTCGCAAACATGGCGTCGATCGCGCCAAGGATCAAGGACTCTAACCATGGGGGTGCCGGCAGAGCGCATTCCCGAATCCGTTGCGCGCCTTGACATCGAGACCGTCGCTGCGGCGCTCATTCGCAACGACGCCAATGTCCGCAATGCGGCGCGGGAGCTTGATGTGCCGAGCGGTGATTTGCGTAAGCTGGTGTTGGTCGATCAGCGACTGGCGGACGCCGCGCTCGAAGCCGTCGAGTTGCGGCTCGACGACGCCGAGGCCAATTTGCATCAAGCGCTTCACAGCGACGACCCGCGAAGGCGTGACGCCGTTTCGATGTTCATGTTGCGCAATGTGCAGCGCGCGGCAAAGCGGGGTTATGCGGTTGCGGCGTCAGCGGTGAGTCTCGAGGTGAATGCCGAACCGGCGCGGCCGGTTCACTACGTCGTCAGCTGGGGCAAGCCGGACGACGACGAGGAGCCGGACCGCGAGCTTGATCCTGGCGAATATCGGCGCGACGGGCGGATATTTCAGACGCCGCGGTACGGTGTTGGCGGCGACCAGCGCGATGATGACGGCGTTGTCGATGGCGAGCTTTCGCCGTCGGCTACGCTGATCGAGCATGAGGCGGAGGCGGTCATCGAGGCGATCGAGCCCGAGCCTCCTTCGCCGCCAACTCCAACGCCCGCCCACATAGAGCTGCTGCGGCTCCGTCCCGACAAGGCGGATGCCTTCGACGCCAAGTTCGGCGTTGGCGCGGCGGCGAAGATCCTGGGGCGTTGAGGTGGACGACTTTTTCGACCAGGTCGATCCGGCTCGCCTCGCCGCCGTCCGTTACGAGCGAGATCGGATCGACAAGTGGATCAGGGACCATCTCGTCGTCAACCCGAACGTCGTCGGCTGTCAGCGTTGTCGCCGGCCGATCATCGCAGGCGACAGGTGGACGGAAACATCGAACGGCGAGACTCGCGGGCGCTACCATCAGGCTTGCTACGATGCGTGGCGTACTGAGCGGGAAGCGGCGGCGCGGCAGGCGCTGGGGCTCGCGGGCTGAACCTTTCCGGAGCGAAAGGCGGCGACGTGTGCGACGTTGCCCGTGTGGCCCGGTCCCCACCCGCCGCCGGGTCCGGTCGTATATGCCGGTGCAAATCGCGGACGTACCGCGCCGAAGCGCGGCATTCTGACCAAATGCGATGGGTCAGCACTTGCCGCGACAATGGGAGGGGATGTACCGTTCGTTCGCAAGAAGTGCGGGTCTACCGCACTGATTGAGGGAGGAACAGCGGATGCAAATTCTGAAGTGGCTCGCTCTTGGCCTAGGCGGCCTTGTCCTTGTCCAACATGCGCAAGCAGCGGAAGACTTCCTTGCGGGTATCCCGCGCAATCAGGTTTTAATCGCGGAGAACCCCGAAGGCACGGTCACTGACCCGTCGAACTTCAACGTCTGGGTTTCGAAACCGAACGGCACCTCGACGGGACTCCAGCAGCTGTGCATGGACACCCTCTGGTACATTGACCCGGATCAGGGTCTGAACGGACAAGTCTGGGACAATTCGCTCGCCGCAGACAAGCCGCAATACAACAAGGATTTCACTGAGATGACGGTGAAACTCCGGCCCGGCATCATGTGGAGCGACGGGACCGAGTTCACCGCGGATGACGTCGTCTATACGGTCCAAACGCTGATGGCCGACCCCGGCGGGTTCAACGACGGCGCCCGGATGGCGGCCAATGTCGACACCGTCTCGGCCCCCGACAAGAACACGGTCGTCTTCAAGCTGAAGAAACCGAACTCGCGTTTCCACTCGGCCTTCACGGTACGCTGGAGCGCGACCTGGATCATGCCTAAACACGCATTCGAGAAGCAGGCAAAACCCAGCAAATACAACTTCAATCCGCCGGTGTGCATCGGATCCTACACGCTCAAGAGCTTTGACCCGAACGGCGCCTGGTTCATCTGGCAGAAGCGCGACGACTGGCAGAAGACGACGCTCGCCCGTTTCGGCGAGCCTGGCCCGAAATATGTCGCGTACATCGATCCCGGCCCGCCGGACAAACGGGTGATCCTGCAGCAGAACCACCAGCTCGACATCGTCCACGACACGTCGCCTGAAGGCGCGTTGGCTCTGATCAAGTCTTCGCCCACTTCGCACGGCTGGTTCAAAGGCTTCCCCTACGCCCATCCGGATCCCACCCTGCCGATGGTCGTGCTGAATGACCAGCTCGAGAAGTTCAAGAATCCGGACGTGCGCTGGGCGCTCACGCTGCTGATCGACATCAAGGCGGTCGACATGGCCTCATATCGCGGGGCGGCAACGATCTCGGCCATTCCGGTTCCGCCAACGGGCACCCATCCACACTACTACTTCGAGCCGATGGAGCAGTGGTTGAAGGATTTTACCATCGACACCGGCAAGCAGACGATCCACCCATATGACCCGAACGTGGGCCAGGAGATAGCCGACATGCTACGGCCATCGATGGGCGCCGCCATCCCCACCGACCCGAAGGCGATCGCCACTGCCTTTGGTCGCGGTTGGTGGAAGCATGATCCGCAGGCAGCCGCGGAGCTCCTCGAGAAGGCCGGCCTGAAGAAAGTAGGCGGCAAGTGGATGCTGCCGGACGGAACCCCGTTCACCATCACGATCTCGACCGAGGGCGACAATCGTCCGGTCATGACTCGCGCCGGCAGCATCATTGCGCAGCAGTGGACGCAAGCGGGCATCGATTCAAAAATCGACGCCCTGCCGACCGCCATGTGGAGCAACATGTTCAATGGCCAGAACGAGGCGACGATGGCGTGGACGGTCGAGACCTGGGGTGGCCACCCTGACCTCTCGTTCTTCCTCAACTCCTGGCACTCGCAGTTCTTGTCCGAGCCGGGCAAGTTCCAGCCGCCGCGCAATTGGCAGCGCTGGAAAGATCCCGAACTCGACAAGATCATCGAGCAAATTCGGGCGATCGATTTTGACGATCCCAAGGGGATCGAACTCGGTCAGGACTTCATCAAGCTGTTCGTGAAAAACATGCCGAACATCCCGCTGATGTCTTATAACGTGTTCACCGTCATGGACACGACCTATTGGACGGGATACCCGAGCGCCGAGACCGACCCTTACACGGACCCGGTTCCCAACTGGGGAAATACCAAGTACATGATGGTCAAGCTGAAACCCACTGGCGCGGCCCCGGCGCAGTGAATCTAGGCTTCGGCCTCGACTCGACGCGAGATGGCCGTCCCTTCCCAACCGTCTCGCGCCAACCCTTTGACAGGGCGGACATACTGAGCGGGTGCGATGGCGGCCTACGCGCTCTACGTCCTCAAGCGATTCGGCCAGTTCGTCCTGGTCGTCTTTGTTGGCATTAACATCGCCTTTTTCGTCACCCACGCCACGCCGATCGATCCAATCATGGCGGCGATCGCGGCAGCCACCCGCTTTTCGCAGTCCGATCCGCAAGCGGTTCAAATGACGCGCCAGGCTCTGCGCGAGCTGTACGGCCTGCAGGGCAGCCTGTGGCAGCAGTATGTGGCGTTCTGGATGCGCGTCGCGGTGGCCGATTTCGGGCCGTCGCTGTCAGCCTTTCCGACCCCGGTGTCGACGCTGATCTGGCGCGCCATGCCGTGGACGTTCGGACTGCTTTCGATCGCCACCCTCATCTCCTGGGGATTGGGCAATCTTCTCGGCGGTCTCGCCGGATACTACCGGCGGAACGTGTCGTTAAAATTGTTCGGCGTGGTGGCCTCCGGCCTGCAGCCGATCCCGAACTACGTCATGGCCTTCGTTGTGCTCGTCCTGTTCGGCTATGTATGGCCGATATTGCCGATCACCGGATCAGCGCAGATTAACCTGCCCCGCGGTTGGACCCTTGCTTATTTCCAGAGCGTCTTCGAACACGGGCTCCTGCCGGTCCTCTCGCTGGTGCTCGTGGGAACGGGCGCCTGGTTCATCGGGATGCGCGCGCTCGTCTCCAACATCGTTACGGAGGACTTCGTCATCTACGCCGAACTCGGGGGCGTCGACCACCGGCGCATCCTGATAAGCTACGTCATGCGCAACGCCCTGATGCCGCAGGTGACCGGCCTCGCGCTCTCGCTCGGGCTCATCTTCAACGGGGCGGTGATCACCGAAGTCGTCTTCGGTTATCCCGGCCTCGGCAACCTGCTCATTCGCGCCGTCTATGCCGGTGACTACAGTCTGGTGATCGGCATCGCCTCGATGTCAATCATCGCGGTCGCCTTTGCGGCGCTGGTCATCGACCTCGTTCTGCCACTTCTCGATCCGCGGGTGAGGACGGGCTGAGCCATGTTCCGCATTCTCACGGACCTCCTCCGCTACAATCGCGAATTCGCCCTTGGCGCGATCCTGATCCTGCTCGTCGTCGCCATGTCGCTGGCCTCGTTCTTCTCGCCATACCCGTCCGGGTTGCAATACGTCGTTCCCTTCGACGTGCCGCCGTCCTGGGACCATCCCTTCGGCACCAATTCGCGCGGTCAGGACGTCTTCTGGCAGCTCACGTTCGCCATCCGCAACAGCCTCCTCTTCGGCATAACGGTCGCGCTCCTGAGCCGCCTGGTCGCGCTAGTCGTTGGCCTGACCTCCGGCTACATCGGCGGGATCGTCGACCGGATCCTCATGTCGATCAACGACACCTTCGTCGTCTTCCCGCCCTTCCCGATCCTCGTCCTCGTCTATTTCATCTTCAAGGACCACATGTCCTGGGCGCTGCTGGCGGTCGCCATGGCCTCTCTCGGCTGGCCCTATGACGCGCGTCTGATCCGTTCCGTGGCTCTTAGTCTGCGAACCCGCGAATTCACCACCCAAAGCCTCTTCTCGGGGATGAGCACGCGGCAGATCCTGGTCGAAGAGCACCTGCCCTATGTGCTACCGATAGTCTTTGCGACCACCATGAACAATATCAACTGGTCCATCGGGCTCGAGGTGACGCTTTCGGTGATCGGCTTCACCAACATCGAAACCCCAACCATCGGCACGATGATCTATTGGGCCAACCAGCACACCGCGCTAGTCGCCGGCATATGGTGGTGGATCGCGTTTCCGGTGGGCTTGGTGATCATGACTTTCATTGGGCTCTATCTGCTGTCGGTGTCGATGAACGAGTATATCGATCCGCGCAGCCGCCTCAGCCGCATGGGAGGCGCCGCCTGATGCATCAGCCCGACCGGGAGAAGGAAGCGACCGGCTATCCGCGCCCGGTGCCCGAAGAGGCGCCGGCGCTGTTGGTCGACAACCTGCGCGCCTATTATCTGATGCACTACTTCGGCGTCGAGCGAGAGGTGCGCGCCATCGATGACATCTCGATGGTCGTGCGCCATAACGAGATCTACGGGATCGCCGGCAAATCGAGCTGCGGCAAGACGACGTTCCTGAAGACAATCGCCGCCGCCGTCCGGCCGCCGCTCACCGTGATCGGCGGCTCGGTTCGCTACGGCTTCCTCGACCGCGACATTTACGCCCTCAGCCCGGCGGACTTGTCCACGATACGCTGGAAGCATCTCTCCTATATCCCCCAGGGCTCCATGAACGTCCTCAACCCTGTGCGCCGGGTGCGCCAGTCTTTCATCGATTTCGCCTACCGCCACATGAGAGTGGATCGGCGCGCGTTCTTCGCTGCGGTCGAGCAGCATCTGCAGCGGCTCCATCTTGCCGCCAACGTCCTCGATGCGTATCCGCACGAGCTCTCCGGCGGCATGAAGCAGCGTGTCACGATCGCGCTTGCGACCATCTGCCGTCCGGAATTCATCGTCGCTGACGAACCGACGACGGCGCTCGACGTGGTCGTGCAAAAGGATGTGCTCGCGATGATCCGCGAGGCGCAGCGGCAGATCGGCTCGTCGATGCTGTTCGTCACGCACGACATGACGGTGCATGCCAATATCGCCGACCGTCTGGGCATCATGTATGCGGGCAGGCTCGTCGAGGAGGCGCCGACGGCCGAGATCTTCACGAAGCCGATGCACCCCTATACCGCGCATCTGGTGGCGAGCCTGCCAAGGATAGGCGAGCAGTCGCGCAGGGAATCGCTCTCCGGCGCGCCTCCCAATCTTGCTGATCCGCCCAGTGGCTGCCGCTTTCACCCCCGCTGCCCGCTGGCGATGGACATCTGCCGCGAGGCGTCGCCGGCACTCACCACACTCGCCCCATGGCATCGCGTCGCCTGCTATGCCGCAAGCCCTCTGGTGATGCCAAGCGCAACCGCCGAGCGCGCCGCTGGCACCACCCCGCGCGCGGAAACTGCGGGCTTGGTCCAATGAGCGGCGATCTCCTCGAAGTCGAACACGTCAGCAAGCGTTTCGCCATCGGCGGATTCTTCCGCCGCGGCCATTTCAATGCCGTCGACGACGTTAGCTTCACGGTCCAGGCGGGGCAACCGGAGATCCTCGCGATCATAGGCGAGTCGGGCAGCGGCAAGACCACGCTCGCGCGCATGATCTTGAACACGCTTGCGCCGACCAGCGGCGCTATCCGCCTACGCGGCGACGAGCTTCTCGAGGTGCGCGGCCGCAAACGGCGGCTCGATTTCATACGCCAGGTCCAGCCGATCCTGCAGAATCCTTACGAAGCGTTCAATCCGCTGAAGCGGGTCGACCGCTATCTCTACGCTAGCGCTGTCCGTCTCGCCGGCGCCCGGTCGCCGAAGGCGCGCGATGACGCGGTCGACGCCGCACTGCAGAAGGTCGGGCTTTCGCTTGTCGAGTTGAAGGGCCGCTTCCCCCACGAACTGTCGGGCGGCCAGTTGCAGCGCACGGCCATCGCGCGGGCGCTGATCTCATCGCCGGCGCTTATCGTCGCCGACGAGCCGGTTTCGATGGTCGATGCTTCGCTCCGCATGTCGATCGTCAATCTCTTCAAACGGCTCCGCGATGAGTTGCAGGTGTCGATCCTCTACATCACCCACGACCTCGCCACTGCCTACTACATCAGCGACCGTGTAATCATCATGCAGAAAGGCAAGGTCGTCGAGACTGGGCCGGCGCGAGAGGTTCTGCTTCACCCGCAGCATCCCTATTCTATCCTGCTGAAGGACTCGGTTCTCTCGCCGGACGACGTCGGCAGGCACAGCATGACACTTAACGACGGCGACACGGTGCGGGTCGAGTGACATCCCGCCGCAGTCTGATCCCTTGCCTCGCCGCGAAGGCCATCTGGGTCACGAAGGCGGGGACTGGACCCGTGGGTCGCTTTTTACTGTCGAGCACCGACACTATCCTCGTTGGGGCGGAAACCTCTATTTTCTTCACATTATCAGAAACACAACGGCTGGTTGAAGCGGTGAACCAAATGCACGCAAACCCTCGAAAATTGCGCATCACAGGGGTGGGTACCGCTAGGGCTGGAGTAAGCGGAGTAAGCCAGAAACACGACCTAACCAATTGATACATAGTTAGTTTCCTTACTCCGCCCTTCCCAGACCAAGGCGGACTATCCGGACTAAGGAAGCCTCCAGACCCGGTTCTTAGTCCGCTTGGTCTATCGGGGGCGGACTAAGCATCGTCGTGATTTCCATGGCAAATTCATCCCTTAGTCCGTCAGTCCGCTTAGTCCGTCACCCCCAGGGGCAGGTATCGAAATTCGCGTTTTTCTCCACCAAGATCCCCAACCGGCAGTTGGGCAAAACGCCGAGCGCGACCAGGCGGAAATCCGCATCTGCGTTAGAAATCAGAAAGCACCGCCGGCTCCCGCTCAAAACTCCACATCGAATTCGTCCTCGCCTGCGGCGGCGGCTTCAGGCCCTCCTTCACGTTTCTTCCTCCGCGATGAAGGCCTTCTTGGCGCGCTCATACGCGACGCGGTCGTTCATCATCCGCACGACCTCGGCCGGCGTCGGGAACACCGGCACGGCGCCGCTCCTTCGTCGAGATCGCTCGAGTTGACCCGCACTCTGTACCGGCGGGCAACGCTGCGAGGCGCGTTGTCGTTGATGCACTCGATCACACCGGCCGCCTTTGCCTCGGCTGAGGCGAACGCCAATCGTGTCGCGGGATGCGAGGCCCAGCGCACGAGCCAGTTGCGACCACGTCGCCTCCACAACAGGCTCGAAAAACTCGCGGGGGTCGCGGTAGGCGTCAGGGTCGTGGCGTTCGCGGTAGTCTCGATGGACCGCGCTCGCCGCCTCAAAGGCCTTGCGCTTAACTTCGATCATGTCCTCGAGGACGCGGACCAGGGCGACGACGCCCGGCCCCTGTTGCGGATTGTGGAAGACCGCGACGCCGGGCCCGAACGCATCCCAGGCGTGCCCATAATCATCGAGGGTCGCGACAATGCGCCCCTTGGCGTCCGTTTCGCGCTGCGCCTTATGGAGGACCGCCGACGCGGCGACGCCCGCAATCAGGGTATTGATGTCGCGCCGGATGCGGACCGCCCTCGGCGTTCGCCCAAACGCGGCGCGAATTTGCGGGGCGAACGGCACGATGACGTCATAGGGGCCATTGTTCTCCAACCAGCGCTGGAAATCGCGGAGCAGTTCGATCTCGCCTTCTTCCTCCGCAGTGAGATCATGCTCGCCAGTCGCCATCTTGAGGGCGTGCGACACGACACGGCTCGACTGATTCAGGGATTCGTCAGCGTCACCAAATGCGACTCGCGTGAGCATTTCAGGCTTCGACGTTGTCGCGCGCCGAGGTGATAAGGACTGCTATCGGCCCGTTCTTGACGAGCATGACTGTTATTGGGGGTAGCCCACCCTCGCGCAGAACGACGACCGGGTAATTGAGTCGGTTCTCCGAGATCAGCGTTCTCAGCATCCCGGCCATCTCGTGCTCCTTGCCATCCTTGGCGAGCAGCGAGGACGCTTCGGGGATGTAGACCACCTTGTGCGCAAGAAAATCAGGATCGTCGCCGCCGAAGTAGGCCAGCACCTTGGGGCTGCTCGCGGAGATGCGGATAACGCTCTCGGGTGGAAATAGACCGAGGACCAGTTCGATCAGGTGGTTCTTGCCCGAAGCCGCTGTCCCGCGCCGCAGGAGGCTGATGGCCCGTTGCAAAAGGCGCGAAGTCGCGGTCAGGTAGACCGCCTTGATCGCCGTATCCTCGCGGACGACGCCGAGTCGATGCACGGAGGCGACCACACGGCTGAGCAGGTTGGGATCCCTGGCGAGAGGCGCGACGCGCTCCGCCAGCTGCTCCCGCAGAGCTTCCGCCTCGGCCTGTGCGCGCTCGGCGTTCGCCTGGGCCTCCTCGGCCTCGCGCCGCTTCGCCTCCTCGGCCTCGCGCTGCTTGGCCTCCTTCTCGGCCTGCTTCGCCTCCCGCTCGACTTTCGCCTTTGCGCCCCTCCAGCCGCTATTCACCGCTGATCTATCCAGCTTGGTGCTGGCTCGGATGGCGTCCCGGAGCATCGCCGTGCCGAGGTCGTCGAAGCCCAGCCGCGCGGCTTCGTCGAGGATGCGCCGAGCGCCATCAGCATCGCTCTTCTCCAACGCTTCCGCCTCGGCGATCAGGTCCGCGAGACTTCTATCTTCGTCGCCGAAAGTTTCGTCGGCGATCTCGCCGAGCTCTTCGTCAGGATCGGGTTCGGCGTCTGCGTCTGCTTCGACGTTTTCCTCTAACGCTTCCGCCTCGACCTCGACCTCGGCGTCGGCGCGTGCCTCTTGCTTCGCGCCAGGCTCTTCGTCGGGATCAGCGCCATTGCCGCGCGCCGACAGCAACGCAGCAGTTTGCTCCTCAAGGTCGCGCAGGATAGCCGCGGCCAGAGCCTCGGCGTCGGGCGACAAAACAGGCCTTTGCGACTGCGCAATCGCGTCGCAGTGATCGAAGAAAACCTGCGGCTGCACGCCGCATCGCTCGGCGACATGACGCCAGGACAGCGCCGGGCGCCCGCGCTGAACCGCCGCTGTGTTATAGGCGTGCACCGCCGCGTTGACCTCGGAATAGGTGGTCATCGGTCGAAACTCATCGTGGGAAGAAGACGATGGCGGATCGCGTGCGACCGCGCGTCGCGAGACGCATCCTTGGCCCGCAGGCGCAGCAGCTCGCGGCGCAACCACTGCGGCGTGTATTGACCGGCGCGATCGGCGTTGAGATCGGGATGCGCGCTGACGATCGCGTGCATCACGCCGACGATTTCATCCGCCGGCTCGTCCGAGCGCGCCGCATAGCCGAGCGCGATCGACAGCGGCTTGAAGAAACCAAGCCGGCCATCGCCGTCGCCCAGATAGCGGCCGAGGACAGCGCGCCAGCCGAGTTCGGCGCCGGCGACATGCGCGCGGCGCTCGCTCTCTACGCAGGCCGCCAGCGGGGCGCTAAACTCGTTCCAGTCGATCGCCGTTCACGCGCTGACGCCGGCCCGGCAGGACGAAGGCGTGCAGGGACGGCGGCACCGGATCGTCGAGACCGAACAGCAATGGCCGGCCGGTCAGGAACAGCTGGCCGGGCAATGCGGGCCTTGGATCGAGAGGAAGGCCGCTCGCCTTTGCGCCGGCCAGCCAGCGGTAGATCACGGCCAGCGGCGTCGGCCGGTCGAGCACGGCGTAGGCGTGCAACGAACCGCGGTCATCCTTGAAGCCGGTGCTCGATGCCGCGCCAATCGCCAGATCAACATGACGCAGCGCAGGCGGCAGAAAGGTCTCGCGCGCATACTCGGCCAGCCCGAACAGGTTCTGCCCGTCGCCGAGCGCGCTGCCTTGCGGCAACGGGGCGTCGTCGAGATCGATCGGAATATACGAGCGCGTCCGCCTCGACAATCGTGCGGTTAGGGCCGTGGCTCTCGGCGCTCAGCCGCCTGTGCCACTGGGTCATGTCGACGCCTGGGGCGGGATCTCCATGCACTGTTGCGAGGTCGCGGCGGCCCGCCATGATGCGGAGGAACCGGACTACGCTGTCGACATCGGCTTCCGTCCGATACCGGCCGATCCGCCAATGCAGCTCGTTCAGCGTCGGGTCGGACTTCGTCACCTGGCCATGCGCCGACCGCGTGCGCTTCTTGACCGCAAGGCCGCGGTGAGCCTGGAGGACCGTGATGACGAAATCGTCGTCAGCCACCGACGCCCCCTTCGGCGGGTGCCATCCGCACCGCGGTGAGATGCAGATCGACGCCGCCGCGCCAGTCGTTGCGCTCGATGGTGAATTCGACTCGCTTGCCAGCTCGCTGCTTTCTGCAGCTTCGTCACCAACTCGATCAGCGAGGCGGCGCTGTCGACGCCGAGGCATGCGCACCACATCGACAGGACGTCGAGGTCGCGATCAACGCGGCGGTTGTTTCCGCTGGCCTGAATGAGCAGTTCGATCGCGGCCATGCGGCCTTTGGCGTCGCCTTCCACGATCTTGAGGGTGAGGCTGACGCCAAGCCGACCGCGGTCGTCGATCACGCGCGGCTTGGGGAGATCCGCGACCGTGGCGATGTAGCAACCGCTCGGCAGCGGCGCTCTGAATTTGATGGTTTCAACGATATTCACGACGGGGACTCCTCTGGAAACCCCGCCATGGCTGGCTTAAGCGCCTGAGTTCTGCTAAACGCCTGCCTGCATCGTCCGCCCAAGACACATGCAGGTTCTCTTGCGGAACCCGGAGCGCCGCCTGCCATGGCGGCGTTTCTGCGTTCAGGCGGTTGCTTCGGCGACGGTTTGCTTCGGCCCAGTTCGCACCGGCGCCTCCGCGAAGCGCTTGCGCGCATATTCAATGAGATCGTTAACCTGGTACCGCGCGTATTTCCCGACGACGCGATAGGGTATCGGCCAGCTTCGAACCGTGTGTTTTGACGGGGTGAAACCGAGCAGCTGACTGAGGACGAGCGCGGCGCCCTCTCGGTCGACGGTCGGAGGAAAGTTGGCCTGCTCGACGATTCGGTCGAGCCAGACAATGCCGGTCGCCATGGTGGGTGAGCCCTCTTGTTGAAACAGAGGGTTCCTCAGATACAGACTTTTTCGGAGAAGTGGGGCGCAGAATGATTCTGCGCCCCATCGCATGGTTACGGTGTGTTTTTAGCCTTGGCTGCAGCGAGAGCGGCGCAGATGTCGGCACCATCGGCGCTGATGATGACGTTACGGGCGCGCGTAAATCGCTTGCTGGCGGTCTTCGGTTCGACGCAAGGGCGCACGCGAGCCTTGAACGACTTCCGCGCCTCGTCGACCGACCCGTTAATCGCTTCGTTCAAGCACTGCAGAGCAAGTTCGATATCGTAGGCGAGCGTCGAATCCGGCCCCGACTTCGGTCTCTCGGCGAGAGCGTTCATCCTGACCACCATGTCCCGCAACTGCAACGCGAGCGCAAACTCTTCCCGGCGAAGGCGGACGATCTCCAACCTGTTAGCGATCTCTTCCGCGCTCGGCACCAGACTGACGTGGACGAATGGCCCGTCATGCCGATCGTTCCAGTATTGCGTCAATACCGCGTCGTCGCCGCAGAGCGGACCTGGAATCGGCGCGGGGTCTTCGCTGAACTTCATCGAGATTCAGCCGCGAGAGGGAACGGAAGGACGTTGCCGTCCGACTTCTTGTCGAGGACCAACGCAGCCCAAGCAGCCATTACCGCGGGCCGGTCCTTCATCCGCGTCGCCTTGAGATAGGCCGCGCCTGCGCCTGCCCGCGACGTCGGCTTGTGGGAGAGCAAGAGGTTGAGCAGGTGCTCGTCGAACTGGCTGGCGAGATGCGTTCCGAATCCACGGCGCAGGTCGTGCCAGCTAAAGACTTCCGCGCGTCGTGTCGGATCGCCTGACGATGCGGTCTGGCCCAGCGCTTTGCGAATGCGGCCCGCGATCCGCGCCCAGGTGTCGATCGGCTTCATCTTGCGCGACGGGAAGACGAGCGCGCCCGGATCGGGAGGCGTACCGCCCTGACGGCGCCGCAGGATGGCGCATGCGTCGTCGGTTAGCGGCATGTCGTGTGCGAGGCGAGCCTTCATGCGAGAAGCGGGAATCCTCAGCCAGCCGTTGACGAGATCGACTTCGTTCCAGCGCAGGCCGGTCATCTCGCGCAGGCGCAACGGGGCGAGGATCAGCAGATGGATGGCGTCACGGATAGTCTCGGGTTGGCTTTCGGCCGCAGCCCACACGGATCGGATCTCGTCGACGGATGGCGTGTAGTCCCTGACCCGCTGCTTTGGCTTAGCCTTACGCGGGATGGCGGCGCAGGGGTTCGTCTCGACGATCTGTTCCTCTACCATCCAGTCGTAAAGCCTCGACAGAGCGCCGTAGAGATGACCGATCTCGCTCGGCGAGGCGTGCGTCTCGCGCAATAACCGGCAAATCGGCGCGCCGCTGAGTTCGTTGGCGGGCAGGCTTTCGATGCGCAGGAGCGCGATAGCCTTTTTGACGTAATGGACCTCCTGCCGCCGCGACGCAGGCGACGGCGTGGCGCGTCGTGACAGGTCCAGAGCAAAGGCCGCCGCTGCTTCGGCCAGCGTCGTGGGGGCGTTGGCGCGCTCGAGAACATTGGCGGCCTTGGCCGCTCTTCGCCGCTTATGCGGATCCTCGCCCTTGGCGATTGCGGCCTTGAGCGAGCGCGTTTCGATCTTCGCCTGCGGCCACGACATAAGCTTAAGGTCGCCGACCCACATCTGGACGCGCCCATGGCGCTTTCCATCGGCCTTGCGCCCGTGTGGGGTGTAGGAGAGGTTCCAGTCGGCTTTGCGCTTACCCACAACCGCCCAGAGGCCGCCGAGGACGGTGCGCGTCGTGCCAGGGCCGCGCCGCAGTGCGGCGGTGACGTCTTTCTGATTGCGTATGATAGGAGTCTCGTCCATGCACACATTTTGCACTCATTCCGCACTCAATGTCTAGCAGTTTCCACCACACGTCTCTCAATTTCATGCACTATCTATCCACATGGGAAGAAGGCAAACCGTTGATATCTCAAGGGTCATCCGGAGGATGTCATTGATCCCGCTTCGATCCCGCAACAGCTGCCGCTCGATATCCACTCGATCATTCTCTATTACAACAAGGACCTCCTGAAGAAGGCGGGCCTTCTCGGCGACGATGGGAAACCGAAAGGCCTCGACGGCGCGGCGAACTTCGACGCGGCGCTCGCCAAGCTCACGGCGAATGGCGTTGTGGGCTTGTCGACCCCGACTGCCGACAACGCCACGATGTGGCGTATCTTCTACACTCTACTCAGCCAGCAAGACGGCAAGTTCCTGAACGACGGCAAGTTCCTTGATGGCGACAACCTTGAGAAGGCGACGACAGCGATCGCCGAAATGCAGAAGTGGGTGAAGAGCGGCGCGACGCCCGCGAAGACCGAATATCCCGCCTCGATCGCCCTCTTCACGTCCGGCAAGGCGGCGATGCACATCAACGGCGTCTGGGAAGTGCCGACCATGGTCGACCTGGCGAAGAAGGGCCAGCTGTTCGATTGGGGCGCGATCCAGATCCCGACTTTCTACGCGCATCCCGCGACCTGGGCGGACTCGCACTCCTTCGCCATCCCCAACCGGCAGGGCAATCCAGTTGACGCCGCCAAGCGCAAAGAGGTGCTCGACGCCATCCATTGGTTCAACGAGCATTCGCTCGAATGGGCGGGCGGCGGGCATGTCCCGGCCTATCGTGCCGGTGCAGGCAAGCGCAGAGTTCAAAGCGCTGAAGCCCAACTCCGATTACGTCTCGCTGGCCAAGACCGCGGTGTTCGATCCGGTGTCCGTGCTCGCCGGCGTCGCCTCGCCCGTCTACGACGCGGCCGGCAACTACGTGATGCCGGCGATGAACGGCGAGATGGCTCCGGCCGACGCCGCGAAACAGATGCGGGATGATCTCCAGGGCCAAGCCAAGTAAGCTCGACGCTGCGCGTAACGCCGGTCGGACCCAAATGCCGACCGGCGGCGTTTCAAGCGCGGGGTGGAGACCGTCCAGGCGATGCTAAGGAGCAAACGCAGCGAGATCCTTGCCGCGTCCCTGTTGATGGCGCCGTTCGTCGTGACCTATGGCGTGCTGTTCATCTATCCGACGATCAAGATGGCGCAGCTGAGCCTGACCAACGCGCCGTTGATCGGGCCCGGAAAATGGGTAGGTTTCGATAACTATTTCCGTCTCGCCTCTGATCGTTTGTTCTCGGTCGCGATCTGGAACACCCTCTATTTCGTTCTCCTCTCGGTCATCCCGAGCACGCTCATTGGTCTTCTGGTCGCGCTCGGGGTGAACCGTCTCAAGGGCTGGCTGCAAAGCGTCGTGCTGGCCGCTTTCTTCCTGCCCTACATCCTGCCGGTCTCAGTCGTCTTCAGGATCTGGCAATGGATGTGCGATAAGGATTTCGGCATCGCGCAGCATGTCGTCCAGTTGTTCAACAACGGTGAGCGCCTCTCGATTTTCCGGACGATCCCGCTGTTCATGCCGGCTGTCGCCATCGTGACGATCTGGTGGCTCATCGGTTTCAACGTGCTTCTGTTCATCGCTGGCCTGCGCAACATCTCAAGCGAAATCTATGAGGCGGCGGAGCTCGACGGAGCGGGCCGCTGGACGCAATTTCGGCGCATCACCTGGCCGCTAATCTGGCCGGTGACCGTGCTCGTATTCACAATCCAGCTGATCCTGCAGCTCAAGATTTTCGATCAGGTTTATCTTTTCTCGCAAGGCGGCAGGGTCGATACGACCATCCCGATGGTGCAGTACATCCTCAAGCAAGCCTTTCAGATGAATAAGGGCGGACTCGCGGCAGCCGCATCGATGGTCCTTTTTGTGCTCATCGCAGCGCTGTCTGTGCTGCAGTTTCAGCTCTTGCGTGCGCGAGGCGAGAGGTGAGCGCCTCGGCCGACACCGGCGCTGACGTCTTCGCCCCACCACGCGCCTGGCGACTGGCGCGTCTTCGCCACCTCGATCTCGTCGGACTCGTCATCACGGCCGCCACTGTCGTGGGCGCGGTGCTGTGGGCGTTCCCCCTCTATTGGGGGCTCGTGACGACGTTCAAGCCCGAGAACGAGGTCGTGCGTCCCGAGGTGCAGCTTTGGCCGGAGCATTTCACGTTCCAGAACTACGTCCACGTCCTCTTGGAGACGAAGATCGGGATTTGGTATGTCAATTCGCTCATCACATCGGCGTCGGTCACGGTCCTAGTCATCGTGACCGCGGCGGGCGCCGGCTATGCGATCTCGCAACTGAGTTTTCCCGGCCGGCGCCTTTTCTGGTGGATAATTCTGGCTAGCTTCATGATCCCGATCCCGGCCTTGACCGTGAACCATTTCATCCTGATCAATCAGCTCGGTCTCATCAACTCGCTGCCCGGCGTCGTCCTGCCGCAGCTCATCGCCCCGGTCACGGTCATTATCTACAAGCAGTTTTTCGATTCCGTGCCGAAGGATTTTCGCGAGGCCGCGATGATCGACGGCGCAAATGAATTCCAGCTTCTGTTCCGCATCTATTTGCCGATGAACTGGGGCATCACCACCGCCTTGGCGATCATCACGTTCATCGCCGCCTGGAATCTTTTCTTGTGGCCATTTATCGCCGTGAACGCCGAGGACAAAATGAACATCACCGTCGGGATTACGCAGGTGCACGACGCCTTCGGCGTCCAGTACGCGCGCGATCTCGCGGTCGCCATGGCCGCAGCGCTGCCCGTCGCGCTCGTCTACCTCCTTTTTCAGCGCCGGGTGACGCACGCCATCATGCTGTCGGCTGGAATCAAGGGATGAGCGCCGCCGGCGCAACGAACGGGGGCGAGGTCGCCACCGACCCCCATGTCGAATTGAGGCGCGTGACGAAGCGCTACGGTTCGGTCACCGCGATCTCCGATCTCAGCCTCAAGGTCGACAAAGGCTCGTTCACGGCGCTGCTCGGTCCATCCGGGTGCGGCAAATCAACCCTGCTCCGGATGATCGCCGGACTCGAGGCGATCACTGCCGGCCAGTGCTTCATCGACAACACCGACGTAACCGATGTGCCGCCGGCGAAGCGGCGCATCGCCATGGTGTTCCAATCCTACGCTCTCTACCCGCATATGACGGTGAGACAAAACATCGCCTTCTCGCTCTCCGTTGCCGGCCAGTCGAGAAAGGTGCAGGACGAGCGGGCGCTCGAGGTCGCGCGCATCCTGCAGCTCGAGCCTTATCTCGATCGTCGTCCGGCCGAGCTTTCGGGCGGCCAACGCCAGCGGGTCGCGATCGGCCGCGCGCTCGTGCGCAAGCCTGAGGTTTTTCTGTTCGACGAGCCGCTGTCCAACCTCGACGCGAAACTGCGCGTGCAGATGCGCCTTGAACTGGCGAAGCTCCATGCCGAGCTCGGCACGACGATGATCTATGTGACGCATGATCAGACGGAGGCGATGACTCTCGCCGACAAGATCGTCGTTCTCGACAAGGGAATCATCTCCCAAGTCGGCTCGCCGCTCGAGCTTTACAATACGCCGGCAAACAAGTTTGTCGCCGCCTTCATCGGTTCGCCGGGCATGAATTTTTTCGGCGTCGACATCGCCGCGACGAACGGCCGAACGGCGAGCGTCGTTCTGCCGGGCGGCCGAACGGCCGAGGTTGGCGTAAGCACGAGCGCCGGCGCCGGCCCAGCCGAGCTCGGCGTGCGGCCAGAGCATCTCGCCATCGTCGATCCGAACGATCCTCATGCCGCCTTCGCCGGCGCCATCTCGATCATCGAACATCTCGGCAATTCGACGATTCTCTATGTCGATACGCCAGCCGGTCAACTGATCGTCGAGGGCGAGGGCAATCTCGACGCGAAATCCGGTCAAGCCGTCGGGCTCAGACTCAGCGAAAGCCACGCTCGCCTGTTTGGCGCCGCGGGAGCGGCGCTCTGACTGGCGCGTAATGGCGTCGGTGCCTTCCGACGCTCACGACTCGGTCGTCAGTCTCAGCACGATGTCCTGATCGTAATTGCCGAAGCCCGCGACCGAAGATGTTGACGCCGCCCGGATGGCGCGCGTCCGGCTTGACCTCTATCCTCACCCGAATCGAATGGTGGGCGGAGAAGTCGAGATCCTTGGAAGTCAGCGACGAGATTTTCACGCCGTCGACGAACGCGCCGTCAGGCGTCACTCTCCAGCTCTTCAGCATGCCGTACTGGCTGCCCTTCAGCTTCCACCAGTCGGGTGTATAGAGGCCTCGCTGATCGCCAAAATCGCCGGGGCTTGTCCAGACGCCGAGCTCGCGACCGTTGACCGCGACCGTGATGTCGGACGGCCAGTCGGAGGCGGTCCCGGGAACCTCGGAGGAAAGCTCGAACGACAGGTCGAGCGCAGTGATGGCCTTGCCGACGTGCCGGGCGTTATTGGGAAATTGATACTCGACGAAGCCGCGCGTGAACCACATGAGCCCCGCATTCATTCTGTCGGGATCGAGGAAGGTCCCGGGCACGTCGAGGAGACCGATGACTCCTTTCGGCGAGCACAGGCCGCAAGGCGCGCTCACTTCGCAGCTGGTGTAGAGCCCGATTGGCATCGCGACCTCGATGGCGTTGGCGTTGACGCCGCTGAGATCGTCGCGGAGCATCACCAATACCTCGTCGAAGGCGGAGAAGCAGAGCTTCTGATTGCCCTTCCGCCCCTTTTGCGTTTCCGTCCGAATGAGGCCGGCGCTCTCGAGGATCTGCAGATTGGACGAGACGGTCGATTGCGGAAGGCTGAGCGCCTCGGTGATATCGTTGACATTAAGGCCGGGGCGACGAAGGAGCAGGCGCAAAATTCGCGCCCGCGCCGGGGAAGCCAAACTGCGCAAGACGTCCGGCCGCTCCGCGGGGTCGATCACCAGGAAGTTGCGCGACATTCTCCGGCCTGCTCGTACTCCTGGTTTTTGTATCAGCTTTTCGGATAGTTTGATAATTCCCGCCTGCGTCGGGTTCGCTCAGCACACCAACCCGGAGTCATGAAATGGATGTTGACGCCGTGGGTCGCCGCCCAACGCTGACGCTCGATGGACTCTGGGACTTCGAATTCGAAGGTACCGACGGCGCGGCTCGACGGCGAGGGCCATACGATCCGCACGCCCGGGATCTGGCAGACCCAATTTCCGGCGTTGCGCAATGCGCAGGGGATGGGCCGCTATCGGCGTGGCGTCCAAATCCCTGCGGACTGGGCTGACAAGAGCATCCATCTCATCATGGAAGGGGTCTTTCACGAGTCGGTGATCCTGGTCGATGACGAAGCGGTCGCCGTTCATGGCGACGGCTGGACCCCGATTGAAATTGATCTGACCGCCGTAGCTTGCCGGCAAGACCTCATTCGTGCTCGGCGTCGATGCGCGAGTCCCTGACGACCGCAACGGCGGCCGCTTCAGCCAATCGCTCGCCGCCAAGCAGGACTGGTACGGGGTCCAAGGCGGAATCTGGAAGTCCGCGCGGCTCGAGGCGCGGGAGCCGATCCACATCGCCAAAGCTCAAGTGCGAACATCGTTCGACCTCAAGACCGGGGTTGTGTCGGTGAGCGGCGAGCTATCGCGCGCCGCTTCTGCAACGACTCTTCAGATTACGCTTTCGCGTGGCGGCGAGTTCGTCGCGCGCACGATTTACCACTTTCGATTGGGCCGCTTCGACGCGGTGCTCGCGCTTCCCGGGGCTGAGCCCTGGTCGCCCGACGCGCCGAACCTCTACGATCTTGTCATCGAACTTATCGTCGGCGAGACGACTGTCGATGCGATCGAGAACGTCGTGGGATTTCGACAGATTCGAGACGAAGGACGGGCGCCTTATGCTGAACGGCGAACCCTTCTACATGTTCGGGGCCCTCGATCAGGATTGGCATCCCGAGGAGGAATGTCGGCCGCCCAACGCTGAATTTCTTGAGCAGCGCTTCGCCAACGCCAAGGCGATGGGCCTCAACACGCTGCGCTGCCACGTCAAGATTCCCGACCCGCTCTATTTCGAGCTCGCCGACCGCCTCGGTCTCATCGTCTGGCTCGATATGCCCTACATGGAATTCCTCGCGCCGGCGACGCGCGAGGACTTGCGCCGCGTGTTCCAGACGTCAGTCGCAACGCATGGGCATCATGCTTCGATATGCATCTGGACGCTGTTCAACGAGGGATGGGGTATCGATCTCGACGACAATCCGGACGACCGGCGCTGGCTGATCGAGACCTTCGACTGGGCGAAGACGCTGGTCCCGGAGAGCCTGCTTGTCGACAATTCCCCCTGCTTTCCGCGCAACTACCACCTCAAGACCGAGATCGAGGATTTTCATTGGTACAACGGTTTTCCTCATCAGAACGAGGCTTTCGCCGCGACGACTCGCGCCTTTGCAGGGCGCGCGGCCTGGACCTTCTCGCCGCATGGCGATGCGCAGCGGCGCGGCGACGAGCCGCTGATCTGCTCGGAATTCGGCGTGTGGGGCCTGCCTCATCCGCGCGAGATCCTGGAGGCGGACGGAAGCGAGCCGTGGTGGTTCGAGAGCGGACACGACTGGAACCTTGGCGCGGCCTATCCGCATGGGATCGAGACGCGTTTTCGCGATGCGCAGCTTGCGCCAATATTCGGCGACGTCGATGGCTTCGTGAGCGCGGCGCAGGAGCTTCAATATCGCGGGCTCAAGCGCCAGATCGAGACGCTGCGCTGGGAGCAGGCAATCTCCGGCTATGTCATCACCGAGCTCAACGACGTGCAATGGGAATCGAACGGCCTCATGGACGTTCGGAACCACCCGCGCGCGTTCGCCGAGCGGTTGGCCAACCTTCAACGGCCGTGGCTCATTATCGCGCAGACGGCGCGCACGACCGTTCGCGCCGGCGAGCGCTTTGAAGTTTCCGTGCGGCTCGCGGGCGCCGCCGAGGCGCCGCAGGGCGCGAAGCTTAAGTGGCGCTTCGGCGATCAAATCGGCGAGGCCGCCCTTGAAGCCGATCCGACGACGATCGCGCTCACTGCCGGCGCCGCCGATGCGATCTCCGTCGTTCCACTCGAACTCGAGGCGCGCGACGCCAAGGGGCGCGTCGTTCTGTCACGCAACGCGATGGAGTTGTGCGTCGTCCCGCCGCTCGGCGGCGCAGCTCCGTCCGCTGTTCCCCATCGATGGCGCGGCTTCGAACATGCTCGCCGCGATCGGCTGGCCGAACCGCGCCGCGACCGCCGAGGACGCCGACGTTCTGCTCGCGACGCGGCTGACGACGCCAGTCCGCGAAGCGCTCATCGCCGGGCGCAAGGTCGTGCTCATCGCCAATTCCGCCGACGCGCTGATCGACCCGGAACGGAAGCTGCCGCTCAACGACCGGCACAACTTTCCCATGATGCTGCTGCGAGAGCGCGCAGGCACGCCCTGGGACGGACAGTGGATGGGCGCGTTCACCTGGCGGCGCATGGAGGGCCCATGGTCGCCCCTGCCTGGCGGTCCCGATGCTCGACGAACATTGGAGCGGGCTCTTACCCAATCATGTGCTGACCGGCTTTCCCTCCACCGCCTTCGGCGGATTGGTCGATGCTGGCGTCGCGGTCGGCTGGCTGCATCACGCCGCTGCGTTTGTGAAGCGCAGCTTCCTCGGCAAGGGCTGGCTCACCGTGTCGACCTTCGATCTCACCTCACCTCAAGCGCACGAGAATCCGCTGGCGCCGCATCTTCTGAAGGCGTTGGCGGAGAGCTGACTTCTCTTGCCTGGCGTGTATGCGACGCCTTGCAGCCGACCGACTTGCGGGTCGGCGAGAGCGGCGATATAGATTTGGGAAAAGCTTTTCCTCCTCCGCCCGCACGAGCGGCTGGCGGCTCTGAATGGGAAAGCAACACAATGGGAGGAGTTGATGACGCTTATCAAAATCCTGAAAAACTCGGCGCTCAGCTTGGCTGCGTTCGGCTTCCTGGCCGCCGCCTCGCCGACTTACGCGGCCGATCTGGTGATGTGGGAACGCAGCGGCGGCAATAAGGACATGGTCGACAAGCTGGTCGAGATGTGGAACGCCAAATTCCCGGACCGGCATATCAATCTCACCTATATCCCGCACGCGGAGATGGTGGCTAAGCTCGCCCAGGCGATCGCGTCCGGCGACGTTCCTGATTTGATGGGTATGGACCTCATCTATGCCCCGCAATTCGAAAAGGCGGGCCAGCTCGTCGACCTCACTGACCTGATTGGCAATCTGCCGGAACTGAAGACGGCGAGCCCTGGCCACATGATGGTCGCAACGTTCGACAAACGAATTTATGGCGTGCCGCTCTACGCCGACGTCTCGGCGCTTTTCTATAACAAGGACTTATTCGAAAAAGCGGGTCTCGATCCCAACAAGCCGCCGACGAGTCTGCCGGAACTCCGCCAGTACGCCGACAAGATCACCGCCCTCGGCGGCGACATCAAGGGCTATTACCTGGCGGGCTCGTGCGCCGGGTGCAACATCTTCACCGTCGGTCCGCTCATGTGGGCGTCAGGCGCCAAGATCGAAGCGAAGGACGCCGGTGATGAACCGCTTGTCGGGGATGGCGTCGCAAAGGTGCTTCAGTTCGAACGCGATATGGTCAAGTCGGGCAACGTGCACGCGAGCGACCGGGCGGAAAACGGCGAGACTTTCCATCTTCAATTCGGGTCGGGCAAAGTTGGAATGATGGGGACGGGCAACTTCAACATCAAACTTGCCCGGGACCAAAATCCGAACATGAAATTTGGCATCTCCCTGCTTCCGGGAATGGAGCCGGGGTCGTCAGCGTCATTCATCGGCGGTGATTTGGTCGTGGTGCCGAAAGGCTCGAAACGCGTCAATGACGCTGTCGACTTCATGAAATTCATCTTGTCGGATGAAGTTCAGGTCGAGGGTTACGCCAAGCTTCTCAACCTGACGACGCGCGCGGATATGGTCGACAACAAATACTTCAAGGCCGAGCCGCTGGTCCAGGATGTCGCCAAAGCCCTATCCGTCGGCAAGACCCCGTACACGCTCACGTTCTTCGAGCAGATCAACTCGCCGCAGGGACCGTGGCTGCAAATGCTGCAGCGGGCGTACTACACCGACGACCCGATCGATCAGATCATCAAGGATGCGAAAGCGCAGATGAAGGCGATCGCCGCTCAGTGAACAACGCCTGAGGCGCCGCGCTCCAAAGAGCGCGGCAAATTCGCGCGTGACGGGAACCGGCCGCCCACATTCGTGAACGAGGCGGCCGAAACGACATAGATGAGTAGTTATCTGCGAGATCCTGGGCGGCGGGGTTACGAAGGTTTAGTCGATGTACAACACGCGGACGAGCGCGCTAGTCGGCGCGCTATATCTGATGCCGATTGTGTTGTTTGTATCTGTGTTTACTGCCTATCCATTCGTCCAGATGGTTTGGATGTCGCTTCATAATTGGTCATTACTGGAGACAAAAAAATGGGTTGGCTTGGCAAATTTTACTAAAGCGTACAATGATCAGCAATTCTGGCAGTCCCTATGGTTCACGCTGAAATACACCTTATACATTACGCCTATTCTCATGATATCTGGGTATCTGATCGCGCTGCTCGTGGCAAAAAACACGCCTTTGCGCCAATTTACGCGGGCAGTCGTATTCATCCCGGTTGTCATTGGTCTCGGGGTTTCAAGTCTGCTCTGGTATTGGCTGTTCAGCTACAATTTCGGCCTGGTTAATCGTCTCCTGGTCGATCTCGGCATTGTCCACGCCCCAATCATCTGGTTCGGCGAGGACGCCAATCGAGCGCTTTGGGCGGTCATCGCTTCGATCGTGTGGAAGGTCGTGGGCTTCGGCATGCTGCTTTTCGTCGCGGCGATCCAGGCCATCCCCGAAGAGCTCACCGAAGCCGCGATGGTTGACGGCGCCTCGTATTGGCAGCGCGTCGTCCGGATCACGTTACCGCTGACCTACAAGACGATTCTTTTGGTTACATTGGTGAGTGTGATTGGCTCGTTGCTGGCGTTTGATCAGTTCTTCCTCATGACCGCGGGGCAGCCGTTCAATCGCACGGCGTCGTTGGTTTTTTGGATCTACCTGAATTCGTTCCCCTATTTAAAACTAGGCTATGGCGCGGCGCTGTCGCTGTTGCTCGCGGCTATGGTGCTTGTGTTCACCATCGTCCAGCTGATCCTGACGCAACGCAGTCGTACGTGACGCGCCGCATGGCCAAAATCGGGACTTTCGCGTGAACGATGACAGCGTGAGCTTTGCGTATTCTCCGCCAAAGACGAGGCAATCTTTTGCGCCCCGTCGGTATGACGGCCGTCAATTCCTTGTCGGCGCCGTTTGCATGGCGATCTGCGCCGTCATGTTGGCGCCGCTGGTCGTGTCGATTTCGGCGTCGCTGAAAACGGCCTCAGAAGCCGCTGCGATTCCGCCGACCTATTTTACCCATCATCTCAGTTTCGAAAGCTATCAGAGACTTTGGAACTATCAGGCCGGTTTGCCCACCTATCTCATGAATAGCGGCGGCGCCGCGTTCCTCACGATCGCCTTTTGCCTTCTTCTGACGATTCCGGCCGGATACGCATTGGCGCGCTTCCCGGTGGCCGGCAAGGAATTCATCTTCGTCTACCTGCTGCTTGCGCTAATCGTTCCTTACCAATCGCTGCTGACGCCCATCTTCTTCATGTTCGCCCAATGGCATCTGACCAACACGCTGGTCGGCCTCGCGATCGTGCACACCACGATTCAAATCCCCTTCAGCCTTTACATTGTTCGCAACAGCTTCGAGGCGGTGCCGCGGGAAATCGAAGAGGCGGCGGTCATCGACGGCGCCACGCTCTTCCAAGTTCTCACGCTCATATGCCTGCCAGCAATTCGACCGGCCATCGTGACGGTGGCGTTGTTTGCTTTCATCACCTCGTGGAACGAGTTCCTCGGCGCCTTGGTCATCATGAACCGCGGCGTCACCTTCACCCTGCCGCTCGTTCTCGCGAATGCGCGTCAGGAGACCAGCATCGGGGGTACAGATTGGGGGATGCTGCAGGCCGGCATCACGATTTCGATCATTCCCTGCGTGCTCTTTTATCTGCTCTTGCAAAAATATTACGTCTCAGGGTTCACAAGCGGCGCGGTGAAATGAGCACTGGATTCTCACGGGATGACTGAGAAATCAGCCAGACCCTCCGACGGCGAGAATCGGCGCGAGTATGCCCACACGCGTGCGACCCCCACCATCCACGACGTCGCGCGCGCGTCCAATGTCAGCATTGGCACGGTCTCCAAAGCTCTGAACAACATTGGCAGCTTGCGCCAGGAGACCCGCGAACAAATCGCGACAGTGGCGGAAGCCATCGGATATCGTCCGAACGATCTCGCGCAGAGCCTGCATCGGGCGCGCTCGATGACGGTTGGCATTCTTTCCAATGACAGCTTCGGCCGCTTCGCGTTTCCGATCGTCGAGGCGCTCGAGCGGCGCCTGTCTGATCACGGCATCGCCGTCTTCATGTGCAACGCCACCGACGATCCCATGCGCGAGCGCCGCCACATCGATCAGCTCTTGGGCAAGCGCGTTGACGGTCTCGTGGTCACCGCGCGGCGGGCCGACCGGCGCGCTCCGATCGAACCGGCCTCACTCGGCTTGCCGGTGGTCTATGTCTTCTCGCAGGTCGAGAACCCGGACGCGCTTTGCCTCTTGCCGGATGACGAGGGCGGCGCGAGGCTTGCGGCCAGCCATCTTGCCGCTCTCGGCCGCAGGAAGATCGCCCATATCACCGGGCCGGAACGGTTCGAAGCGGTTCGCTTACGCGAGATGGGCTGGCGCAAGGCGCTGGCCGAGGCGGGGCTGAAGGCGAGCGCGAGCGACTGCCGGCCTGGCCAATGGTCCGAGGCCTGGGGACGCGAGGCGGCGCAGACTCTGTTCTCGCGCCGCCGGGCCATGCCCGACGCGCTCTTTTGCGGCAACGACCAGATCGCGCGAGGCGCCGTTGATGCGCTGCGCGAGATGGGGCTTGGCGTGCCTGACGACGTGGCCGTGGTCGGGTTCGACAATTGGGGCGTGATGGCGGAGGCGGCGCGACCGGCGCTCACCAGCGTCGATATGAACCTTGAGGCGTTGGGCCGCGAGGCCGGCGCATCACTCATGGAGATGATGGGGGGCTGCGCGCTCAAAGGCGTCCGCCGATTGCCGTGCTCGCTCGTCATTCGCGATTCATGCGGGGCGCGTCTACGGCGCGCCGAGAGGGGAAAGTAATTATGAGCGAACGCGCCTATTCCGCGATCCCGTTTGCGGATGTCCGCATCACCGGCCCGTTCTGGCGCGAGCGGCTCGAGACCGTGCTCAAGCACACGATTCCGAGCCAGCAC
The DNA here is from genome assembly GCA_963743265.1 of uncultured Alphaproteobacteria bacterium. Taxonomy (GTDB): domain Bacteria; phylum Pseudomonadota; class Alphaproteobacteria; order Rhizobiales; family Beijerinckiaceae; genus Roseiarcus. The sequence continues at coordinate 59,266 of CAVUPE010000015.1, forward strand.
GCGAAGCTCAAAGAGGTGGGCATCCTCAATTCGCTCAAGCTGCCGAAGCCGGTTCCACCACTCACAATCCCGAGGAACAGCCATAACTTCACCATGCAGGTGTTCTGGGACTCGGATGTCGGCAAGTGGATCGAGGCGGCGAGTTACGCGCTCGCGCATCGGCGAGATGCCGACATCGAGGCGAAGATCGACGCCATCGTCGACGATCTCGCGCGCGCCCAATCGCCCGACGGCTATCTCAACTGCTGGTACAACGGGCGCGAGCCCGAGAAGCGTTGGACAAACCTGCGCGACAACCACGAGCTCTACAACGCGGGGCATCTGCTCGAAGGCGCCGTCGCCTACTTTCGCGCCACCGGACGACGCAAGATGCTCGACATCATGGAGCGTTACGTCGATCACATCGCCGCAACATTTGGCCGCGGTCCGGGACAGAAGCGCGGTTATCCCGGGTCATCAGGAGATCGAGCTCGCTTTGGTCAAGCTTTACCGGCTGACCGGCGACCGACGCCGCCTCGATCTCGCCTCCTATTTCATCGACGAACGGGGCAGCCAGCCGCATTATTTCACTCAAGAAGCGCTGGCGCGCGGCGACGATCCGGCGAGCTACTGGGCTGGAACCTATGAGTACAACCAGTCGCACGTTCCCGTCCGCGATCAGACCCGCGTGGTGGGGCATGCGGTCCGCGCCATGTACATGGCCTCCGCCATGGCCGATCTCGCGTCAGAGCTTGGCGATGAGAGACTCAAGCGCGCTTGCGAGGCTTTGTGGCGAGACGTCACGACGGCACAGATGTATGTGACGGCCGGTCTCGGACCGGAAAAGACCAATGAAGGTTTTACTGAGCCTTACGATCTGCCGAACGAGACAGCTTACGCCGAGACCTGCGCCTCGGTTGCGCTCATCTTCTGGGCTCATCGCATGCTCCATCTCGATCTCGATGGGCGCTATGCGGATGTGATGGAGCTTGCGCTGTTCAATGGCGCGCTAACGGGGCTTGCGCGCGACGGAACGCATTACTTCTATGCCAATCCGCTCGAGAGCCGCGGCCAGCACAAGAGGTGGGCGTGGCACCTTTGCCCGTGCTGCACGATGAATGTGTCGCGCCTGGTCGCGTCGGTGGCAGGCTACGCGATATCGGCGCGCGAGGATGGCGTCGCCTTCCACTTCTACGGCGGGTTCGAAACCACGGCGACTTTGGGCGGCGTGAAGGTCGCCTTGCGTGAGACGAGCGACTACCCATGGGCAGGCGAGGTCCGGATCGAGGTCGATCCTGAGGCGCCGGCCTCTTTCGATCTCAAGCTGCGTATCCCGGGCTGGGCGAAAGACGCGACCGCGGCCGTCAACGGCGAACCGGTCGCGCTCGCGGCGACGAATGGCTATGCGACCATTCACCGGGTCTGGCGCGAGGGCGATTCAGTGACGCTCGACCTCGAGATGCCGGCCGAGCGGCTGTACGCCCATCCGAACGTGCGCATGGATGTCGGGCGCGCGGCGCTCAGGCGCGGCCCGTTGATCTATTGCGTCGAGGAGGCCGACAATCCTGGGGGACCGGTCCAGGCTCTGGCGCTCCCACGCTCGGCGCCGATCGGGGCTGAATGGCGGACCGATCTGTTTGGCGGCGCTATGATTCTGAAAGCGAACGCGAAGCGGCTCGTGCCCGGCGAACGAATCCGGCGCGCTGTACTCAACGGCGCCGCCTGCGGCCCGCGAAGCCCCGCTCGTCGCGCTGCCTTATCACCTGTGGGCCAATCGCGCGCCCGGCTCGATGCAGGTGTGGGTGGCCGAGCTTGAGGGCTAGTGCGGGGCCGGCGGGCGTTGAAGGGATGAGCTTGGCGGCACGTCGCCGTCGGACAAAGTGGGGAAATGACAATGCGCAACGCAATCTTCGCCTCGATCGGCGCCGCCTTCATGCTGGCGCTCGCGCCTCCGCCAGCCTGTGCGCAGAGCAATCCGCCGCCGGGGGCCGCGTCAGCCGCCGCCATCCCTAGAACCGGAGCGGGCGCGGGGTCGAACGCGGCCCGGACGCGGCACAGAAACACTCTGAACCGGCAAAGGGCGCGCGCCACATCAGAACATGCGCGCCACGCACGCACGACCACGCACCACTGATCGGGCGCCGCCTGGCGTCTCGAGTTCGGTCTGGGGCGCTTTCCGCGTCGCTTCATGCTAGATGGGCGCCTTGCAATAGGGAGCCATCATGATCTCGGGAACGCTTGCGCTGGCCTTGGCGGCCGCTTTCACCGGCGCCTCGTTCTATGTCAATTGGGTCGAGCAGCCGGCTCGCCTCAAGCTCGACGATGCGGCGCTGCTCAGCGAATGGGGACCGAGCGACAGCCGGGGCGTCTTTCTCCTCGTCGCCCTTGCGCTTCTTGCGGCGATCGCCGGCTTTATCGCCTATTTCGACACCCAGGATCTGCGCTGGGCGGTCGGAGCGGTCATCATCATCGGAAGCTGGCTTTACGCCTTCTTCGTCATGTCCCCGCTCGATAACCAGGTCCGCTCGCTCCGTGGCGGCGACGTAGGGGCGGCGCGCGCCTTGGTTCGACAGTGGGGCATTGTCGAATCCGGATTGACGGCGATCGGCGTGGTTGCGGTCCTCGTGTTCCTGTGGGCCGCCCACTGAGCAGCGCCTCTCATGGGCTTGAGGCAGCCGGGCCGCCTCGCCCGCGCCTGGCGCGACGTCGCCGACGCGTTACGCTTTTTCACCCGTCTGCGCGTGGGCGAGCCGGGCCTGAGCGCGCCGCTCGACATTGACCGCATCGCCTGGGCGGCGCCGGTCGCAGGCGTCGCGGTCGGCCTCATCGGCGCTCTGGCCCTTGCCCTCGCCACGCTGCTCGGCCTGCCCCTGCTCCTTCGCGCGGGGTTGGCGACAGCCGCACTCGTCGTCGCGACCGGGGCGCTGCACGAGGACGGACTCGCCGACGTCGCCGACGGTTTCGGCGGCGGTGGACGCGCGCGAGGAAGCTCGAGATCATGCGCGACAGCCGCGTCGGCGCCTATGGCGCAATCGCGCTTGCGCTCGCGCTCATCCTGCGCGTCGGCGCGCTGACCGCGGCGCTAGACGGCGGGCTCTGGCGCGCAAGCTTAAGCCTGATGCTGGTCGCCGCGCTCTCACGCGCCGCGGCGCTGACACCGCTCGCGCTTCTGTCGCCAGCCCGCGCCGACGGCGCGGGCGCTGCGGCGGGCCAGCTCGACTCGAACGCGCTCGCCGCCGCCTGGGGCTCGGGTCTCGTGATTGCGCTCGCGTTCGGCCTCGTCGCGCTTGGCCTCGCCCATGCGCTTCTCGCGGCGCTCCTGAGCGGCGCCGGCGCCTTGCTCATGGTCGCATTGGCGCGCCGCGCGATCGGCGGGCAGACCGGCGACGTCGCCGGCGCCGCCCAGCAGTGCGGCGAAATCGCCGCCTGGTGCGGGCTTCTCATCGGGCATTCGGCCGCTTAAGTGAGTGTCGTGCCCAATGTCTCGACTCCCTGCATCAACGTCTGCGTCATCGATCCGCTGTCGGCTTTGTGCATTGGCTGCGGCCGGACGGCTGCAGAGATCACCGCCTGGTCGACGATGAGCGAGCCCGAGCGGCTCGCCGTCATGGCTGGGCTTGGTGAGCGCCTGACTGAGGCGCGATCGCGCGCCGCGCGCGGCGGACGGATCGCGGCGCGCAATCGGCGGCAATGATGCGCTTCATCCTGCCCGTTGCGGCTCTGGCGGTGGCGCTGGCGGCGCTGCTCCTGACGCCGCACGATACGCGCTTGTTCGGCCTAAGCCACCAGCAGTTCGCCAGCGCCGCGATCGGCGTCTCGCTTCTGCTCTGGCTCGTGCTCAGCGGCTTGCGTTCGGCCCGGCCGAGCGACATCGCGCGCATCGCGAGTGCAGCGACGGTGTGGGGAGCGCTCTTCATCGCGGTGACCGGCGTTTACGCTTATCGCTTCGAGGCGTCCGAGATCTTTGGGCGCATCACGGGTGAGCTTCTTCCGTCGGAACCGCAGGTGGAACGAGGCGGCCAAGTCGTCATTAACCGCCGCTTCAGCGGCGAATTCGCGATTGCCGGGCGGGTCAATGCCGCGCGCGTGACTTTCCTGTTCGACACCGGCGCTTCCGCGGTGGTGCTGACCGCCGAGGACGCGCGGCGAGCTGGAGTCGAGACCAGCCGCCTCGTGTTCGATGTTCCCGTCGCCACCGCAAATGGCGCGGCGATGGCGGCGGAGACGCGGCTCGATCAGATCGCGGTCGGGCCGATCGTCATGCGCAATGTGCCGGCGATGGTGGCGCGACGCGGCGCGCTGGACGAGAGCCTGCTCGGCATGAGCTTTCTCGAGCGGCTGAAGAGCTACACGGTCGAGCGCGACCGGCTGATTCTGGTGGCGAAGTAGCGCGCGACCTCACTCAGCCGCCCATAGCCCGTCGAGAGACGGGCGTCCTTCCAGACGCCCTATGACGCACTCTTGCCTTCGCTCCACGCGGGAGACGGCGTCGCGCAATACGTCGAGCCCGGCTCCGCGTTTCACGGCTTCGGTCGCGAGAACCTGACGATAGGCGCGGGCGCCAGGGTGGCCAGTGAAGACGCCGTGGAGATGGCGGGTGTAATCGTGCAGGCGCTCGCCGCGCCGAAGCCCATGCGCAATCACAGGCATGAAAACTTCGATCGCCTCGAACCCATCCGCGACCGGCGGCGGCTCGCCGAATAGCTCCGGATCGACGCCAATGAGCAATTCAGGATTTTGATAGGCGGCGCGGCCGAGCATGATTCCGTCGACATGGCTCAATTGCGCGCGCGCCGCGTCGAGGTTGGCGAGGCCGCCGTTGAGAATGATCGGCCAGTCGGGATGCGCGCGCTTCAACGCGTGGACGATTTCATAATCGAGCGGCGGGATCGACCGATTGTCCTTGGGGCTCAGCCCTTCGAGCCAGGCCTTGCGCGCGTGCACGATCAGCGCCGTCGCGCCCGCCGCCTTAACCGCTTCCGCGAAGGCGAACAAAGCCTCCCGCGGCTCCTGCTCGTCGACGCCGATCCGGCACTTGACCGTGATCGGAACGTCGACCGCCGCGACCATCGCCGCCACGCATTCCGCGACCAGTTTGGGTTCGCGCATGAGGCACGCGCCGAAGCGGCCGCTCTGCACCCGGTCGGACGGACAGCCGCAGTTGAGATTGATCTCGTCATAGCCGAACTCGGCGCCGATGCGCGCCGCTTCCGCAAGCCGCGCTGGGTCTGCCCCGCCGAGCTGCAGCGCGACGGGATGCTCGACGGCGTCAAAGCGGATCAACCGCTCGCGTGGGCCGAACACGACCGCGTCCGCCGTCACCATCTCGGTATAAAGCCTAGCGCGGCGCGTGAGGACGCGATGGAACGACCGGCAGCGCCAGTCGGTCCAATCCATCATCGGGGCCACGCAAAAGCGCCAATCGAGCTCTGGACGCTCTCCGTGCTCGACCATTGACGCGGGATTTTGGGTCATTCTGCCGAGCCTAGTCGCAAATTCCCCATATGAGCGTCAAGGATAGAGCCCCATTCGCGCTCTTTGCGGACCAGCGCGAAGGCATCTTGGGTTCGGTGGGTGAACTGCGCACAAGGCCGCTCATCCAGGCGACATGGATTTCGCGGCCGAGGTATACGATCTCCAAAGTAAGCGACCCTACCCAGAACGCTGCAAGCTCTCGGAGCAACTAGCAAAAGCAGCCCGGAGGCCATTCGGCCGGTCAGCATCAGTCCTCACAACACGTTGACCACTTCGTCTGGACCGTGTTTACGGTCACGGCGGACTCGCGGCGGTCAGGGGCGGAACATGATTTTCACCGTGTTCGCCGCCTGGACAAAAAAAGACCGGATCAAACCGGGGAGAAACGGCTCCATCTGGAGGAAATGCTTGGCGCGAACACTCATTAGTAAAGCCACGATCGTATCGATGGATCCAAACGCTGGCGATCTTCAACGCGGGGACATCCTGATAGACGGAAGCCAGATCCTAGCAGTCTCGTGCTCGATTGCCGCCGAAGACGCCGAGATCATCGACGTTTCCAACCGGCCCCTTGCCGTTCACGGCGTGCAGCGCGTTTTCCGCACCCCGCTCAGGCTTCAGCGCTGGGTAGATGGGCCAAAGATGAGCCGTGTCGCCGTCGGCGAGGTCGGCGCCCGATCCGCGATTGAAGTCGTCGCTGGGGCGCTCCAAAAGTCAGTTGTCGGAGACAGCCACGCAACGCTCCCAATGGTGGCGCCATCAATGATCTGCGGTCAAAAGGAAAAAGCTCGATGAAACTCGGTTGGATTGGCACGGGCCGAATGGGTGCTCCAATGGCCGGCCGCCTGATACGGGCCGGTTACTCTGTCACGGTTTGGAACCGTACCCGGGCGAAGGCCGAGTCGGAGGAGCTGAAGGGCGCGAAGGTGGCCGGCAGCCGATCCGAACTAGCGAACGTTGACGCTCTCTTCACAATGCTGTCGACCGGTCAGGACGTAATCGACGTGTGCTTCGGCGCGGAAGGCGTGTTCCGCGAGGGAGCCAAAACGTCCCCTCGCCTGCTCGTCGACTGCTCGACGATCAGCATGGCGGAGTCCGCAGAGATGCGCGCTCGCCTGGACAAGCTCGGCGTCCAGCTTCTTGCCGCGCCGGTAAGCGGCAATCCGAAATGCGTACGGGCGGGGAAGCTGTCATGTGTCGTTTCGGGGCCCGAGGACGCCTTCGTCGAGATCAAGCCGGCTCTTGTCGCCATCGCGCCGCGCGGCGCTGCATACGCCGGCGGCGGGGAGTTGGCGCGCATGTGCAAGATTGCGGTCAATCTCCTCCTCGCCGTCGTCAACGAGAACATGATGGAGGTTACGCTGCTCGCGCAGAAGGCGGGCGTCCCGCGACATGCTTTTCTTGAGTTCCTTAACAACAGCGTCATGGGTTCGATATTCACGCGTTACAAGACCCCTGCCATCGTCAACCTCGACTGGACGACGACTTTTCCGCCGACCGGCATGCGCAAAGATATGGATCTCGGGTTGTCGATTGCGCATGAGCTTGGCGTGCCGATGCCGGTCACTTCCGCGGTTCGAGAAGTGCTCCAGTCGCATTTCGGCGCAGCACGGCTCAAGCCCGATCCCGACGCCTACATTCAAAAGGACTTTGCGGCGCTCCTTGAGACCCTGGCGCTTTTCGCAGGCGTAAAACTCGAGAGCGAAAATGTGGCGGTCTCGGATGGACTCGAGCCGGAGAAGGAGCTGCCCCGACCCGTCGGGCGGACTCAGCCACAAACAACGGCCGCAGGGGTGTAGCCAATGAGAGTCGCGGTTGTCGGTCTCGGCTGGTGGGGCAAGCAGATCATTGCTTGTCTTGAAAAGAGTTCCCGCTTCGACATTGCGATGGGCGTCGATCCAACGCCACCAGCTGACGTCGAAGGTTTTCGGAAATCACATCCGTTCAAATTGTCTCATAGTTTGGATGACGCACTCTCGGACGGGCGGGTTGAAGGAGTCGTGCTTGCCACGCCGCACGCACTCCACGAGCAGCAGGCTCTCCAAGTGATCGCGGCGGGCAAGAATCTCTTTTGCGAGAAGCCGCTGACCATGACAGCCGAGGGCGCGAAGCGTGTTGTTACCGCTTGCCGGCGCGCCGGCAAGGTTCTGGGCGTTGGTCATGAGCGTCGCTTCGAGCCGGCTTTTGAAGAAGTTCAGCGACTGGTGAGCGAGGGAGCGCTGGGCAAGATTCTACTGCTGGACGCAAACGTCAGCCACGACAACTTTCGCAAGCTCGCCAAGGATAACTGGCGTCTGAGCCCCGAAAGCGCGCCCGCGGGCATGATGACCGCGGTCGGCATTCACATGACCGACCTATTCATCAAATTGGCAGGACCGGCGAAGGAGGTTCGCGCCCGCAGCGCGAGCCTTATCTTTCAGCCGCCGGCGGAAGACTTCGTGAGAGCCGATATCCTCTTCAAGTCCGACGCGATCGGCGCCTTCACAGCCCTTTCGATCGCCCCATTTTACGCCCGTTTCACCATCTACGGCGACGCCGGCTGGGTTGAGGTCATGAGCGAGGCGAATGTCGATCAGGGCAAGCCGACGACCCTGACGCATGTCGGCCAGAAGGGGCGACACTCCGTCGTGTACGAGGCGACGGACACAGTGACGCAAAATTTTGAAGCATGGGCGGACGCCGTCGAGGGCAAAGCTCCTTACCAATTCACCGATGACGAACTGATCGAGAACATTCGGGTCTTCGAAGCAATCGTCAATTCCACCCGCCACAACGGAGCGGCCGAGTCGCTAGGATAGAGGATTCGTGATACGTTCCCCGCGACAGAGCCTATCGCCAATCGCTGTTGATCCTCGCTGTGCGCCTGAATGAAAGCAGCCATGTCCAAGACCCCGAGAAATAACAGTGAAGCCTATTTACGCATGTACCGGCAGATGGTGCGCATCCGAACCTTCGAGGACAATGCCAATCAGCTGTACTTGTCCGCGAAGATGCCAGGCCTCACGCACATGTATTCGGGGCAGGAGGCGGTCGCCGTCGGCATCTGCGAATCATTGGAAAAAACGGACAAGATCACTTCGACCCATCGCGGCCACGGACACTGCATCGCCAAAGGCGCCGAGTTCAAGGAGATGTTCTGCGAGCTGCTCGGAAGGGCGGAGGGCTACTGCCGGGGCAAGGGCGGCTCGATGCATATCGCCGACCAGGAGAATGGCAATCTCGGCGCCAACGCGATCGTCGGCGGATCGGCGGGAATCGCAACCGGCGCAGCGCTTTCCGCCAAGCGACTCGGGAGGGACGGCGTCGCGGTGTGTTTCTTCGGCGACGGGGCTCTTGGGCAGGGGCTTCTTTACGAGGTGATGAATATGGCGGCGCTATGGAAGCTGCCGGTTATCTACGCGTGTGAGAACAATCTCTATGGCGAGTACACCAAGGTCGAAGAGATGGCCGCTGGCGCACTCGCGGCGCGCGCGGCCGCATTCGGGATAGAGGCCTTCGAGGTCGATGGCCAGGACGTTCTCGCAGTCTTCAGGTTGGCGCAGACGCTTGTCAGTCGCGCCCGCAAAGGCGATGGGCCGTTCTTTGTCGTTCTCAACACCTATCGGTACATGGGCCATCACGTCGGCGACACAAATCGCGACTACTACCGCTCGAAAGAAGAAGAGGCCTACTGGAAGACCAAACGCGACCCGATCGCGAACTTCGGGCAATGGCTGCAGATGGAGGGGCTTGCTTCCGCCGAGGAGCTTGCCGCAGTCGACGCTGGGGTGCGGGCCGACGCGGAGGAGGCGCTGAACTATGCGCTCGCCGCACCGTATCCGGACGCCGGCGAGGTCGGCCGTCACGTTTTCACTGATCTCATGGTAACGGCGTAAGAGAGAAGGTCATGCGCGAGATTACGCTCTCGAAGGCCGTGAACGAGGCGATCTCTGAGGAGATGCGTCGCGACCCAACAGTGTTCGTCATGGGAGAGGACGTCGCGGAAGCCGGCACGCCGTTCAAGGTTCTTTCGGGACTGGTGGAGGAATTTGGTCGCGAACGCGTGATGGATACGCCGATCTCCGAGCCCGGCTTCATGGGCATCGCGGTCGGCGCGGCGCTGACTGGTCTACGCCCAATTATCGATCTCATGTTCGGCGATTTTCTCTTTCTGGTGATGGATCAGCTGTGCAACCAAGCGGCTAAGACGCATTACATGTCTGGCGGCAAGCTCAATGTTCCGCTGGTGTTGCGCACCAACCTGGGCGCCACGCGTCGATCGGCTGCCCAGCATTCCCAGTCATTGCATGCTCTCGTCGCCCATATTCCCGGCATCAAAGTCGCCCTTCCTTCCTCGGCCTACGAAGCCAAAGGGCTCATGAAAACGGCAATTCGCGACAACAACCCGGTCGTGATCTTTGAGGACAAACTCATGTACCAGGAAAAGGCCCTGGTCCCGGAGGAAGAATATCTCATCCCTTTCGGTGCAGCTGGCGTGTTGCGAGAAGGGTCCGACCTCACGCTCGTCGCAACGTCATCAATGGTGCAAGTGGCCTTGAAAGCCGCCGACCTCCTCGCCGCGGAGCGGATCAGCGCTGAAGTGATCGATCCGCGCACGCTAGTGCCGCTCGATGAGAACACGTTGTTGAAGTCGGCCCGGAAAACCAGCCGGGTCATCATCGTTGACGAGGGGCATCAGAGCTTCGGCGTCACCGCGGAAATCGCCAGCCGCATCAACGAAAAAGCCTTCTATCATCTGGACGCCCCGGTTCAGCGCATGGGCGCCATGGACGTGCCCGTGCCGTTCAGCCCGATCCTGGAAGATCTCACCGTTCCGACGCCCGACAAAGTGGTTGAGCGCGCCAGGGCTCTTGTGCGCGGGGAGCTCTGACTTGCCCAAAGACGTCATCATGCCGGCGCTAGGCATGAACCAAAACACCGGCAAGATCCTTTCTTGGCTGAAGGGTAAGGGCGACTCCGTGAAGGTCGGCGACCCCCTGATGGAGGTCGAAACCGATAAGGCGGTCGTGGAAGTGGAAGCCCAGGCGGCCGGAGTTCTAACCGAGGTACTCCACGCCGCGGGAAGTGAAGTCCCAGTGGGGAATGTCGTCGCCGTAATAGGGGAAGGCGCCGCTGCGCTGGCCCCAGCCAACAATGCGGCGCCCGCACGCAGTCCGGAGGCCGCGGAAACCAAGCCCGGCCCCATTGAGCAACGACCCGCCCCTCTTATCGAACAGGGACCCAAAGCGCGATTGACGGCGCTCCCGACCACCGATCGCCTTCTAATCTCGCCAAAGGCCCGCAAAGAAGCCGCGCGGCGGAGAATCGACCTTAGTCAGCTGGCGAAGCTGGGCAAAGACCAGCCTTACCATGTGGCGGACCTCGACCAGCTTCAGAAGGAGATCGGTTCACACGCGCCAGCCAGCGTCGCCGCGAATATGTTGGACTTTGGAGCGACGGTAGACATTGAGCCGATCCTTTCGCTGGTTGAGTGGATCGGCAAGGAGATTGGAAAGCCAATCGCCCTCGACGCAGTCTGGGCGGCGTTTGCGGGCGGTAGTCTTGGCGGCGGGACGAGGCGCGTTCGCGTCCACACGCTGCGCGGTTCGCAGGATTACGTGGTCGCCCCCTATCAGGGACTGTCCCAGATCGTCCCCGCCGCAGACACTCGCGATGCAGTCGACCTCATCATTCACGATCTGTCCGAGGCACGATTGTCGCGAGCGCGCGTCGGTTCGGATCGCGCTCCGTCCCTGACGCTCGCGTCAGGTCCATCGAGGGGCAAGACGACCCTGACGCTGCACGTTGACGAGGCGCAACTTTCCCAAACCGCCGCGATGCAGTTCTTGGATTCTCTGGTGCGGCGGGTGGAGTCTCCGATCCGTCACCTCCTCTGAGCCGAGCTTGCGACGCTTCCCCGACAACTAGCGTTAGCCAACTCGCACAGCGTCGCCCGTATTCCCAAGGCCACGCGTTTGGTAGGGCCGCTATGTTTTTCTGCGCCTGTTTCGCCGCGCGCAACGCGCTCGCGCAAGCTGCGTCGAGGTCCATACTCTCTTGACTACAGAAAATCGCCAGCAGGCCAGGCGTCCACAGACTTCAACACCTCCCCGCCTTCGGCCTCGACCCTCGGCGCGAGGCTGTCGGTTCCGCTTCTTCGTGCTTTTTTCACGTCACCTCGATTGCTCGCTGACCAAATCTGCCAAGAGCCTGAGATTTTCTGGGGCGGCCTTGAGAGCGCCCATTTCGATTCGGTGAGCTAGTTCGGCAATCGCCGCATTCACCGGCGCGCGCACTCCCAGGCGTTTCGCCTCCGCCGCTACGAAGCCGTTTAGGTCGTCTACCTCGCTATGCCGACCTTTCATCCAGTCCTGCAGCACGGTTGTCTTTGTGGTTGGTAGCGTGAACCCGACGAGCAACACATCGAGTAGCGTCTCGACCAGTCGGTTTGTTTGGCTCAGGTCTCCATCCTTCAGGCCGAAAATGGGCAGCACAGGGTGGCCAAGCGCTGCGCCCACGTCCAGCGCCTCCTGTCCGGAGCGAAGCATCAGCTCCCGCATCGCCGGAACCGCTGCCGCCTCCTGGATCGAGAGGCCGAGCAGGGCGGTCGACACCAGCGTGGTCGCGTTGCTCACCAGCTTCATCCACTTCGTTGCGCGAATGTTCTCGACAATCTCGACCTTCCCCGAATGGCGCAACAGATCAGCGACCTCGCTTTCCCGCCCCTTCGTCGCTGCGCTGATGCTGCCGACGGCAAACCAGGACCGAGCGTGCGCCGAGTCCCGCGTCACGACACCCGGATCGAACATCGCCGACGAAATCTCAATAACGCAGCCAAGGGTGCGCGACGGTCCGACGACATCCGCGATCACATCGACCGTCATGCCGTTTTGAACGCCGACCAAAAGGCCATCGGGTTTCAGGTATGGCTCGATCAGCCAGCTCGCCCAGCGCGAGTCATAGGCCTTCATGAGCATCAGCACGACGTCGAATTTTTCTCTAAAAGTGCAGACATCGCACAGATTGTAAGCGCGCACCTGTGTCTCGATCGTGCTCTCGGGCATTTCGATGCGGATGCCGCGGCGTCGCATAGCAGCGACGTGCTCTGGCCATTGGTCGATCAGAACGACATCGAGGCCCGCGCGCGTCAAGTCGGCGCCGATTGAAGCGCCGTTGGCGCCCGCCCCGAGGATAGCGATCCTTCTTGACATTTACAAAGGCCCCGCTCGCCAGACGCGTCTACCGCCCGGAAACTTAAGCTCGCTCCAAGGCCAGAGATAGCAGAGCCTGCCGTTTTATTTTACGAATTCTTTTACGCCCCTCATCGGAGGATTGCCCCATAGGGCTCGGGTATCCGATCGCCGCCAGGGCGGAAACCATTCCTGAGCGCCGCTCTGCGAACGATGTCGTCCCGGCTTTGGATGGCTGTTCCAATTTTCGTCGCTAGCCGTCAATTGCCCGGCGTGCCTCTCGCTCACGCGGGCCGGCGAAAGATATTTTCATTCTCTACATGGACATTCGAGCCGAGCCCGAGAAATCTCGCAGCGAAGGTGATCTCCTGAACGAGGACCACGCTCGCGAAGGCTGCGAGGAAGAAGCCTCGGCCGCCGGTAATGCTGGCGCCGCCGAGAACGACCGCGCAGATGCTCTGAAGCGTGTTAGTTCGCGCCGACCGCGGGATCCTATGCCGACTTGCCCCGCGAGCAAGAGCCCGCCTATCGCGGTGAAAAACGCACACAGTTCATTTCCGACCATCTCGACGCGATCTACGAGATCTGCGAGAGTGGATCGCCGTCGTGCGCGATGGCCGCCTAGTGGCCGAGGCTGCAGCGGCGCAATTGAGGCAGGACGAGCTCGTCCTGCCTCTGGTCGGCGAAGCCCATTCCAGTCATGGTTTCAACCTTACGATCCACGAACGAACGATTATCTCGCGTCTTGTCTCGCTCGACGGAGATCAAGACCGGAATGGTCTTTGCGCTCGAGACGTACTGTCCAGCGACGGATGGATATTCCGCAGCCTGGATAGAGGAGGAGGTCATGGTGACCGACATTCGCTGCGCGGTGATCTCCCTCTGCCCGACGGAAGAGCTGCCAACAGCCAGTCGATTCTGACGTTATCCTTCCGCAGGACGAAATCGAAGCGAAGCCAGTCTATGCCAGCAACAACGAAGTATCCATTCCTGGGAGGAGAGCATGACGCGAACGCTTATTCGCAACGCGACGATCATATCGGTGGACCCTAACGTTGGCGACCTTCAGCGCGGAGACATTCTGATAGAAGGGAGCAAGATCGCAGCGATCGCTGCCTCCATCCAGGCCGACGATGCGGAGGTCATCGACGCGGCCAACCGGATCGCGATCCCTGGCTTCGTCGACACCCACCGCCACACTTGGGAGTCGCTTTTGCGCGCCACCGGTCCAGACTGGTCACTGGCGCAGTATTTTACCGGAGTGCGGGTCGTTATGGGCGGCCTCTACACGCCGGACGACAATTACATCGCAAACCTTCTCGGCGCGCTCGACGCCTTGGACAGCGGCATCACCACACTGTACGACTGGTCCCACAACAACAATTCGCCAGAGCATTCGGACGCATCGGTGCAAGGACTGAGGGACGCCGGCATGCGCGGCGTGTTCGGCTATGGCAATTCGAACGCCGAATGGTTTCCGCCGAGCAGCTTGCCGACCAACCTCGACGATTTCCGCCGGGTTCGTAAGCAGCATTTTTCGTCGGACGATCAGCTTGTGACCCTGGCGATGGCATCTCGGGGACCTCAGTTTGCGACGCTGGACATCACAGAACATGACTTCAAGGTCGCCCGGGAAATGGGTGTGCGAATCACCGTCCATGTCGGCGACGGCATCTGGGGAATGACGCACCCGCTGATCCAAATGAATTCCCGCGGCCTTCTTAAGAACGACACCACCTACGTTCATTGCAATACGATCGCGGACGAAGAGTTCAAGCTGATGGCAGACAGCGGCGGGACCGCTTCGATCGCGCCGGAACTCGAAATGCACATGGGGCATGGTCTGCCGCCGGCCTTGAAGCTGCTCGCCGTCGGCATCCGGCCCAGTATCTCCATCGACGTGGTCACAACTGTGCCCGGCGATATGTTCAACGCCATGCGTGCGCTGATTGCCGGTACGCGCCTCATCGTCAACATGAAAGCGCTCGAAGAGCGCAAAGGCGTGGACCCCTTGCCACTGACCAGCCGCGAGGTCCTCGAATTCGCGACCCTCCAGGGCGCCAAAGCCTGTGGGCTCGACCATAAGACCGGCAGCCTGACGCCGGGCAAGGAGGCGGACATCGTGCTGATCAGCACCGACAGTATGAATATGATCCCCATGAACAATCCGGTCGGCGCTGTGGTCGAATTTGCCAATGCCGGCAACGTCGACAGCATCTTCGTTGCAGGAAAGGCAAGAAAGCGGAACGGCAAGCTCTTGGACTTGGACTTTGCCTCCTTCCGCAAGAAGGTCGATGCGGCGCGTGACGGCCTTTTCGCACGTGCCGGAGTGCCGACCGACGGCTCCTGGATCGTCAAGCCATATGCGGAAGAGCCCGAATTCTAATGGCGGCGGCTCCCTTCTCGTACCATTCGTTTGCCGATCCGGTTCGCGGACAGGCTTGATGAGCGCCCGTATTCCGATCTCGATCGTCACCGGCTTTCTCGGCAGCGGCAAGACGACGCTGATCGCCGCGCTTCTGAAGCAGCAGGCGATGCAGGGCACGGCGATCGTGGTGAACGAGTTCGGCGCTGTCGGCATCGACGACGCGGTGTTCGCGCAGACGCTAGACGCGGACAATGTGGTTCTGCTCGCCAACGGCTGCCTCTGCTGCGCGGCCGGCGACGACCTCGCGTCCACAATCTGGGCTTTGGCGATACGACCCGGTCCGCCGCGCCGTATCGTAGTCGAAACGTCCGGACTAGCGGAGCCGGCTCCCCTGCTTCGACGGCTTATGGCTGATCCCCGGCTAAAGCAGTCGACGCGACTCGACGCAGTTGTCGCGACGGTCGATGCGGTCGATGGCCTGAAGAACCTCGAGGACCAACCGGTTGCGCTCCGCCAATGCGCTGTCGCCGATCGCCGCCTAATCACGAAAGTCGATCTGGTCGACGAGGCTCGCATTGCCGCTCTCTCTCAACGCCTGTTCGCCCTCAATCGGGGCGCGTCTGTTGCTGCGGTCAGCCGCGGAGCAATCGATGCCTCCGTGCTGTTCGGCGCGGCCCTGTACGATGAAAGACGCGGCCGCTCTGATCTCGACCGCTGGCTAAATCTGGACGACTATCGCGCCGGCGAGCTCCGTCCATCACGAGGCGTAGATATCCGCTTCAGCTGTGATGACGCGCACGATCCGCAGGTCGGCGCCTGGCTCCTCGAGGAGCTCCGACCGGTGGATTGGGAGAGGCTGTCTCCGCGCCTCGGCGCGATCATTGCGCGTCACGGCGAAAAGCTGCTCAGAGTGAAGGGCGTGATCTGGACTCTTGGCGATTCGCGACCCCTCGTCGTCCACGGTGTTCAGCGGTTGTTCCATGCCCCGGCCCAACTCGATCGTTGGACCGGGCCGCCGTCCACCAGTATCGTCATCATCGGCGACAAGGGGAGCGCCGCTGCGGTGGAGTCGATCGCCAACATGCTCGCGGAGGCCGCCATTTCCGAGCCGGTCGAGCCCGCATACCGAGAGCCCCTGCGCTCGGTCGCGCAAACAGACGGAGACCGCGTCGCATGAAGATCGGTTGGATTGGCGTCGGACGTATGGGCAGTGGTCGACGGCGCCTCGACGCGCAATTGCTCGAGGGTTTCAAGACCTGGTCGAAAATCCGAACGACCTGACGGTGTGAATGCGTCGGACGTCGCGTCGTCCGGTGACGCATCTCGGCCGGCGCAAAGGGCGCGTAAATTCGAGCGGCCTAGCCGCCGTAGCGGGAGGGAAGTGGCCATGGGAAGGCTTGAAGGTAAGCTAGCGCTGGTGACCGGCGCAAGCCGTGGCTATGGTCGGGCAATCGCACAGCGGCTCGCCCGCGACGGCGCGGTCGTCGCAGCGCACTATGCGACAAACGACGAGGCGATGAAGACAACCCTGGCCTCCATTTCGGCGGAGGGCGGGGCCGCCTTCCCCGTGAGGGCGGCTCTCGACGGCTCACTCAAGACGATCGACGCGCTGTTCAGGGAGCTTGATGGCGCCGCTAAGGAACTCGGGCATCGTCCGACCATCGACATTCTCGTCAACAACGCCGCCATCTGTCTGCGGGGGTCGCTCGAAGAAACCACGGAGGCGATCTTTGACGGCGTCTTCAACGTCAACGTGAAGGCGCCCTTTTTCCTGGTCCAGGAGGCGCTGAAGCGCATCCCGGACGGCGGCCGGATTGTCAACATCTCCTCGCAGACTTCGCTTGTCGCGTTTCCCGGAATCGCGGCCTATTCGATGACCAAAGGCGCCATCGATCTGATGACTCTCGTCCTTGCCAAGCAACTGGGGCCGCGGCAGATCACCGTGAACTCCGTTCTGCCAGGTGTGGCGGACACCGACATGAACGCCGACTGGCTGCCCGGCAACGCCGCAGGCATCGCCTATGTCAACAGCATTAGCGCGCTAGGCCGGATGTGTGACGTGACGGACATCGCCGACATCGTCGGATTCCTTGCGAGCCATGACGGGCGCTGGATCACCGGGCAGAGGATCGACGCTGCCGGGGGGAGTCAGCTTTAAAGCAGGCTGCCCGGCCATGGCTTCAGCTTCGACGGAACGGAGAGCGCCCTGAGGAGACTTTATCTTCCGACGAGCAAGAAATGGATTCCCTTCCCGATTGGGCGACTTCGCTTGCGACATCATCAGCCGTGCCCGCCAGCCCGGACTCGCGAATACGTCCCCGCCGCTAACAGGATCAACCCGCCTGGCAACCAATATTGCCATGCCGTACCGAGGCCGAGGAAGCCGGTGGCGCTGGTGATCTCCTGGATGAGCAGGACCCCCGCCAAGGCGCCGAGGAACGAACCGCGCCCACCGAATATGCTGGCGCCCCCGAGAACCACCGCCGAAATGCTCTGCAGCGTATAGTTCTGACCGACAGAGGGATCGCCGACAGCGACTTGGCCGGCGAGGAGCAGTCCACCCACGCCCGCGAAGAGCGAGCAAAGCACATAGGAGAGGATGATCGTCCGGTTGACGCGCGCCCCCAGGCGATACGCAGCGACTTCGTTTGAGCCGACCGCGCGGAGTTCCATGCCGAACCGTGAACGCCGTAGGATCGCCTCGCTTATCGCGACAACCCCGACGGCGACGATGAAGGCGATCGGGATGGGACCGATCTGCGCGGTGAGCGCGTCCGTCACGCTTGAACGGTAGTATCCGTCCGGCGTCGACCGCAGGAGCAAGGCCACGCCCTGCAGCGCGATGAAGGTCGATATCGTCGTGATCACCGACGAAAGACCGATGCCGCGAATGAGTACGCCATTGATGACGCCGACCAGCGCGGCTGCCCCGAACGCCAAAACGAGCCCGAGCGCCAGCTGACTCGCGCCCTGATGCTCGCCGGCGAAGAAGGACAGGATCACTACGACGAGAGCCGTCATGCTGCCCACGGAGAGATCAATTCCTCCCGTCAGCAGAACGACCAACTGCCCCATGCTGACGAACGCCAGCGCACTCGCCAGAAAGAGCAGCGAACTGATGCTTCGTTCGCTAAGGAACTTCCCGTTGACGCTCGCCGTGTAGAGCCCGAGCGCGATGATTAGCGCGACCAGCACGAGCGTGGGCGAGTAGTCGCCCGACAATAAGCGCCGCAGGCTGGCTGCGCGATCGTCTCCTTTGCCAGCCGAACGATGCCGAGCGGTGTCAGCTCCGATCGCCGCGCCTGTTATGCTTTCTTCGGTGATCTCGTCGTCCTTGAGGGTCCGAACGACGCCGCCGCGGGAAAACACCAGCACACGGTCGCAGAGCCCCTGCAGTTCGACCGCGTCGGACGAAAGCACCACCACGCCGGCGCCCGAAGAAGCGGCGTCTCGGATGACCCGATAGAGCTCGACGCGCGCGCCGGCGTCGACGCCCCGCGTCGGCTCGTCGGCGAGGAGCACTGCCGGCTCCTTCGCCAAAGAGCGGGCGAACAGAACCTTCTGCTGGTTGCCGCCTGAAAGCGTCGCAATTCTCGCTTCGGACGAGGGCGCCTTGACGGCGAGCGCCTTCATTTGGCCGTCGACGAGCTTCTTCTCGAGACGAGACGAGACGAAGCCGAGGCGCGACAGCCTATCGAGCACGATAGCGGCGAGATTTTCTCGGACGGAGAGCGACAGGAAGAGACCTTCGGAATGCCGGTCGCCGGGCAGATAGACTATACCGGCAGCCTGCGCTGCAACAGGATCGGAACATCGAACCGGCGTCTGGCCGACCGAGATCTCACCTGAAACCGTGCTCAATCCCGCAATTCCACGCAGGAACTCGCGCTGGCCGTTGCCCTCTACGCCTGCGAGTCCAACGACCTCGCCGGGATGGACCTCGAGATCGATTCCCTGCAAGACGGAGTTGGCTAGATTGCGCACCACCATGGCCGGGACGGCGCACGGATTCACTTTGCCCTTCTCTGGGAAAGCGCGTTCAATAGAGCGCCCGATAATGAGGGCGAGAATCTCGCGCTCGGAAATGTTACCGGCCGCGAACGTCCCGCGAAACCGGCCGTCACGAAGGATCGTAATACGATCGGCGATGCGTCGAACTTCGGGAAGCCGATGCGAGATGTAGACGACCGCGGTGCCACGCCCCTTGATGGCTTCGATTCGAGCGAAAAGGTGCTCGGTTTCAGCCGCCGTCAGCGCTTCGGTCGGCTCATCGAGCACGAGCACTCGGGGGCGCTGCGCGAGCGCCTTCGCGATCTCGACGAGCTGGCGCTCAGCCACGCCCAAATCGCCGACCCGTGTGCGCTTGTCGAAACCGGCGCCGACTGCCGCCAGCTGCTCGCCGATCCAGGCGCTATCGCTTGCCCCCTCGGGGCGCCGCGCTCGCGGCACGCAGTAAAGAAGGTTCTCGGCGACGGTGAGGTCAGCGAGAACGGAAGTATGTTGATAGACGACGCCGAGCCCCAGCTGCTGGGCGGCGCTCGGCGTCGCTTGTTCGAGCCTCTTCCCGTCGATTTCAATCGTGCCCTCATCGGCGGCCAAAGCGCCAGCGGCGATCGTCATTAGCGTGGATTTGCCGGCGCCGTTCTCGCCAAGCAGGGCGTGCACCTCGCCCGCCCTGACTTCGAGAGAAACGCCGTCGAGCGCAGTGACGCCCGGGAATCTCTTGACAATCCCGGTCAGGCGCAGAACCGCAGGCGCCTCCATCCCCGGCAAAGCCAATGGCCCTATTCAGTCTTCCCGAAAGTCTCCAGCTGCTGCGGGGTGAGCACGACTGAGATAAAGGCGTCTGGCGGCTGAGCCGGATCGCATTTCGGAGCCTTCCCGGCCAGCGAGTCTTCATAGACCGGAAGCTGATAGATCTCCGGCTCATGGTTCTCGATCCCCTGGGCGGCCGCGATCGCCTTGCGCGCAGCCACCCGGCCCATCCAGGTGCGAGCCGACAAGGTCCCATATTCGAGCTTCGGGTTTGCGGGCTTGAGCTTGCTGAACTCGCAACCAAATTCGTTGCCCTCGAGCGTCGCGATCGGAACGAGCGGCTTGTTTGCCGCCTCGTACGCGCGTAGGACCCCGAGACCCGTGAAGCCGTCGCTGTCGTTGATGATGGCGTCAACCTGCGGATATTTCGCCAGGAGTCCGGTCAGAGTCTTCTGCAGGAGCGCGGCATCCCAGTTCGTGATCGGCCAGTCGTCATAGCCGGTCAGCATGGTGACGCCTGGATACTTCGCCATCGCCGTCTTGATGCCAGCGAGAGAATTTGCGCTCACCGGATTGCCCGCCGGTCCGCCAAGGAACACGACGTTGCCCTTCCCGCCGATGGCCTTGGCGGTCCATTCGGCCCAAGCGCGCCCAGCGCTAACCTGGTCCCAATCGACGTAGGCGACGTAGTCCTCGCCAGGCTTTCCGCCGGGATCGGCAGCCCAAGCTACGACCTTGACGCCGGCCTTGGTTGCCGCCTTCAGCGACGGCAATTGCGCCTTGCCAAAGTCGGGAATGATGACCAGCGCATCAATGCCCTCGGCCACGAGGCCGTTGACGTCGGAAATCGATTTCTGCAGATCGCCCTGGCCGATGCGCACAACCTGTTTCACGTTGGGGCACTTGGCCGCCTCCGAGCGGACCGCGGCCATGGACGACTTGGACCAGCCGTTGATGCCGACGCCGTCGTGTATGCCAAGCGTGATGTTCTTCGTGCCGCAGAATGAGGTGTCGTTAGTGACCCCCGAGGTGGCGAGAATCTGATCGGCGGTCATATCGGCCGCCGCGACCGGACCGGCCAAGCCCGCGGCGAGGGTGAGCGCAGCCGCGGCGATTGCCCGAAATGCGTGAACGTTGTTCATCTGCTTTCTTCCTCCCAAGAAAGGCCCCGTTAGGGCCCGAAACGCTACTCCGGATGACCTAGTCCGGATTACAAAGCGGTCGCGAAGTTGTGAACCGCTAGCTAGTCAGGCTCGAGCTCCGCCCGGGAGCCGTCCATTTTGAACTGCGGCCAAGATCCGCCGCCACGGTATGAGTCGCAACGCCATACCAAGAGCGATGATCACCGCCTGGATGATGAATTGGACCGAGGTTCTAGCCCCCATGCCGATCGTCACCTGCTGGAGTTGACTCAGGAACACAGCACCCACGGCCGTGGCCGCCACGCTTCCAGCGCCGCCGAGCAATGACGTGCCACCCAAGACGACGACGGCGATTGTGGGCAGGAGATAAGTATTGCCGATTAGCAGACTCGGAATGCCGAGGTATCCGGCGAGGAGCACGCCGGCAGCAGCATAGAGCGCGCCAGCGAGCGCATAGGTTGCGACCTGGTAGAGCGCTACACGCTGGCCCGCGGCGCGGGCGGCGCGGGCGTTGGCGCCAATGGCCACGAAGCGGCGGCCGAATTTGGTCGCGCGGATTCCGATCTCGACGATTACGACCGCTATGAAGGCGGTAATTGCCAGATTGGGAATCCCACCGAGCCGCCCGACGGCGAAGTCGCCAAGCCAAGAGGGCGCTTGGTGTGTCGAGGTCCCCTTGGTGATGTAAAGCACGGCGCCATTCAAAAGCGCATTGACGGCAAGGGTCGCGACGAGTGGGGTGATGCGAAACCGGGTGATCGCCATGCCGTTGACGAAGCCCGACAGAAACCCGGCGCCGATCGCCATAACGGTCCAAGGGAGAAGCCGCGCGTTGTCGCCGTCTGGATATTTGGTGACCAAAACTGCGGCCAGTGAGATAACGCCGGGCACAGTCAGGTCGAGACCGCCTTGTTGAATGACCAAGGTCTGGCCGATGGCGGCAACGGCGAGGATCGAGGCAAAGGAAAAGACGCTCAGCGAGGTGCTGGGGGACACACTGCCTGGAGCCAGAAGAGGACTGGCGAGAAACAGAAGCAAGGTCGCCGGAACGATGAAGAGGAATTCCGGCTGACGGAGCTTCCACGCGCCGAGGATCGGCATCCGGTGTTAATTCCTTTTGGCAGGAGCCGATATGCCGCTATTCTTTTAAATGGATTTAAAATTGACATTGAAGCCTTTTGCAAGCGAAAAATCGATTGCTGCGGCTTGCGAGAGCAAGCACTGGGTCGTCACTCGCTTCTGCAGAGACTGTTGAAAAAGTGGAACCCGGATTGCGTTCTGATTCAGAAGGGAGCCAGCTTCGCTTCCGAGTCGTTCTGTGACGTTCAGTGAACAGACGGCTTTTTCACCCGCCGCTAGGCGCCGTCACGAAACTCACTCTCTTGAGCCATGCGACGAGATCTCGCCCACGTCGACGCTCTCCGCCTGACCAATGTCGCGCCAGTTCGAGCCTGCTCGGCCCGCATGCGTCGCCGCGCGGCGAGACGCGCGATGCGTTCAATGCTAAAGTATGTCAGAAACAAGAATCGCACGCCGGCAAGAGACTGGCGGTCGTAGAGGAGGATGGATCATGATTTCAGGCATCATTCGTCGGGGGCTCTTAGCTGCCGCTCTTGCTTTGCCATTCGTGGCGGCCGCCGGTTTCGCGCAGGCTGATGGCGAACGCTTCGTGTTCGTCAGCCATGCGCCGGATTCGGATTCGTGGTGGAACACGATCAAGAACGCGCTGAAAAACGCCGAGCATGACTTGGGCGTCAAGGTCGAGTATCGCAATCCATCGACCGGCGATATTGCCGACATGGCCCGCATAATCGGGCAGGCCTCGGCTTCCAATCCGGCAGGAATCATCACGACGATCGCCGACTATAACGTGCTCGAATCTTCTATCAAGGGCGCCATCGCCAAGGGCATTCCGGTCATCACCGTCAATTCCGGCACGGCGGAACAGTCGAAGAAGCTCGGCGCGCTGATGCACATCGGCCAGCCCGAATATGATGCGGGCAAGGGCGCGGGCGAACGAGCCAAGGCAGCGGGCGTGACCAAATTCGTATGCGTGAACCACTTCATCACCAACACGGTGTCGGTTGACCGCTGCCAGGGTTATGCAGACGGGCTCGGGGTCAAGCTCGGCGACCAGATGCTCGATTCGGGGATCGATCCGACGGACGTCTACAATCGGACGAAGGCGTTTTTGACCGCCCATCCCGACACCAACGGCATCCTGACGCTGGGCCCCAACTCAGCCGATCCGACGATCAAGCTCCTGCGGGACACGGGGAGCGCCGGGAAGTTCAAGAGCTTCATCAGCTTCGATCTCGACGGCGATATCTCCAAGGCTATCAAGGACGGCACGATGGACGCGGGAATTGATCAGCAGCCCTATCTCCAGGGGTACCTGCCGGTGGTGTTCTTGACCGAGTTTGCCCGCTACGGGGTCATTCCGTCGAACAACGTCAACACCGGCCCGGGCTTCGTAACTAAAAAGAACGTCGGCCTCGTCGAAAAGCTTGCCGGAGAATATCGGTAACGAGACGGGGCCCGCCTTCTACGCCGGACGTGGAAGGCGGGTCGCGGCAAAGCGACGACAAATGATGAGGCCGCGGAAGGGTAGGGGGCCGAAGCGCTCCACAAGCCTTTTTTGCCCCACGGCCTCCTCTTTCCGCTTCGAAGCTCATCCAGACGCCCAGCCAGCAACCCTTCCGCACTAGCCGGAGCCTGCGCAATGCTACTGGTTCACAGCAATGGCTGAAAGTTCCGGCGCCGAGACCACAGCCTCCATAGCCGCGACGGCGCGCGATGAACGCCTGGTACGCCAGTCTCGGTTGCGCAAGTTCCTTGGCCGGCCTGACCTAGGCGCATTGTCGGGCCTCATTCTCGTCTTTGTCTTCTTCGCGATCACCGCGCGCGGCACCGGGATGTTTGCGGCCGATGGGATCCTGAATTGGTCGACGGTCAGCGGCTACTTGATGATCATCTCCGTTGGCGCCGCGCTGCTGATGATTGGCGGCGAATTCGACCTCTCGCTTGGCTCGATGATCGGCTTCTCCGGCATGATGATCGCGCTGCCAACGATCACTTTCCATGTGCCGATCACGCTGAGCGTCCTCCTCGCCTTCGCGGTCGCGCTTACGATCGGTTTCCTCAACGGGCTCATTGTCGTCCGCACCAACCTCCCCTCGTTCATCGTGACACTCGCCTCGCTCTACATCTTGCGCGGGCTGATGTTGGCGCTGTCCATCCTCTTTACGAATTGCACGATCGTTGGCGGGGTGAAGGAGGTGGCGGAAGGCACTTTCGTGGGTTTTCTCTTCGCGGGTACGATCGGCGATTTCTTTTTTGCCTGGCTCGCCGACCACGACATCATCGGGCGTCTGCCAAACGGCGCTCCGAGCGTCCAAGGTGTCCCTATGCCAATCGTTTGGGCGCTCGCTATCGCTTTCATTGGCCACATTGTCCTGACCAAGACGAAAGCCGGGAATTGGATCTTCGCTTCGGGCGGCGACGCATATGCGGCGCGCAGCGTCGGCGTGCCGGTCGCCAAAGTGAAGATCGCGCTCTTTATGCTGACCGCTTTCTGCGCAACGGTTTTCGCCGCCTGCCAGGTGCTGGAGTTCGGCTCAGCTGCCTCCGACCGTGGTCTTTTAAAGGAATTCGAGGCGATCATCGCCGCGGTGATCGGCGGCTGCCTGCTCACCGGGGGTTACGGTTCGGTCATCGGCGCTTGCTGCGGCGCCTTGATCTATGGCGTCGTCCAGCAGGGGATTGAATTCATGCAGGTGCCGAACGACTGGTTCCGGGTCTTTCTCGGCGGCATGCTGCTTGATTGCGGTGCTATTCAACAATCTGATTCGCCGCCGCATCATGAGCGGGAGGTGACGGTGGCGACCTCGTATGACCGGGACGATGCGGTCACGACGTCGGTCGGGTCCGAGCCCCCTCTTATCGAAGTGCGCAACCTCGTGAAGCATTTCGGTCCCGTGGTGGCGCTCGCAGGCGTATCTTTGACCGTGCGCGCAGGCGAGGTGCATTGCCTCCTCGGCGACAACGGGGCCGGCAAATCGACGCTGATCAAGACATTATCGGGGATTCACCAGCCCACGGCGGGCGATTTTCTGTTCGAAGGCAAGTCCGTCAGCTTCTCCAACCCGCGCGAAGCGCTCGATCTCGGCATCGCCACCGTTTTTCAGGACCTCGCGATGATCCCGCTCTTGTCAATCACGCGCAATTTCTTCATGGGCCGCGAGCCGGTGAAGAACAGGCTTGGGCCGTTCTCGTTCATGGACATGGCGCTCGCCGACAAGATTGTGCACGAGGACATGCGGCGCATCGGCATCGACGTCCGCGATCCCCAGCAACCGGTCGGCACGCTCTCCGGCGGCGAGCGTCAGTGCGTCGCGATCGCGCGGGCCGTTCATTTCGGCGCCAAGGTGCTGATCCTTGACGAGCCGACCTCGGCGCTGGGCGTCGCCCAGACCTCCATGGTCCTAAAATTCGTGCGTCAACTGCGCGGCAGGGGTCTCGGCATGATCTTCATCACCCACAATGTCCGCCACGCTTATGCCGTCGGGGATCGGTTCACAGTGCTCAACCGCGGCAAGACGCTCGGCACATTCGCCAAGTCTGAGACCGAGTTGGGCCAACTTCAGGCGATGATGGCCGGCGACAAGGAGTTGCAGGAATTGTCTGAGGAACTCGGCGGGACGGTGTGAACGGGCAACGTCGCGGCTCGCATGACTCTTGTAGGTGGCAGCGACCTGAGCGCTGGATCGGCCTGCCGGCTCTCGACGCAGACCACGGGAAGCCGAGCTGGCTCAGCCCGTGGAACCGGATCGGCGCCGTTCGTTGAAGACGAGAATGGCTGATCGAGTCCCTGCTGTATTTCGAACCGCGTCGTTAATGAGCCTCATTCGATGAGGCGCCAATACCCAGCAGGATAGACGAATTTGACAGCCCTCAGGTATTGGATAGCTTAGCTTTTCAGATGGATTGACGAGTGGCAAACTGCGCCGGGAGGCGGAATCATGCGGCCCCTTGCGGTGCTTGTTGAATTCCTCGTGAATCCTTCGTTCGTTGCACGATTTCGTGATCTGATTGCTGCCAACGCAAAAACCTCCCTGAAGCGCGAAATAGGTTGCAAGCGTTTCGACGTGCTCGTCGATCCAGAGGAGCCGCGGCGTTTCGTCCTCTACGAAATCTATGCGGATGAAGCCGCATTCGACGAACATCTCGCCTCAAGCCATTACCGGAGTTTCGCTGACGCGATCGAGAACGAGATTGAACAACGCTCCGTCAGGCGCCTCGCCTTCTGCAAGGAAATGGCGATCAGCGATGACATTTCCACGTGACGGCGGACCCGCAAGGCGCCGCACTCACATCCCGACATCAACGGGGCGTGGTTTGACCTAGGAAAGAATAGCAGGACCGGCGGGCCACATTGCCGGCGAGCATCGAGGGAGGAAGCCTAATGACGAACGAGAGCGAGCGCCGCGAATTCAACGCGGGACTATCAGAAGAAGTTGACGCGTGGCTTAGAGGCGACACATCCCGTCGCGAGTTCCTGACAAGATTCATGCTTCTTGGCGGAGCCGCAATGCTTCCGGGATTGGGCTACACCGCCTCTGGGTCGGAGGCTTGGGCGGCGATGGCGGACGTCTCCAAAGTCGAGTTGGCCGACAAGAGCACCCCACTTGGTCAAGCCCAGGCCGCCGCCGTGAAGGCGTCGAGCGAGGGCCCGACTGACGGATCGGCCTACCGCGCAGTGCAGGCGGCCCAGCAATACAAAGACAAGGGGATCACGCTCAATCTGACCTATGAAGCTGGGTTACAGGCGCTCGAGCCGAAGAATTTCTCCGGGCCTCTGTGGCAAGCGTTGACGGGCATCAATTTCGAGGTCGTGGAGCTCCCCCACCCTGACCAGTATTCCAAGCCGATCGCCGAACACATCGCCGGCTCCGGCGCCTACGACGTTCTCGACATCGAGCCGGCCTGGATCCCGGCGCTCGCGAACGGCGGCGTCATTCTGCCGATCGACGACTATGTCGCCAAGTACATGAACAAGGCTGACCTGGACGACTACCACCCGCTGTACAAGTCGATCACGACGTACAAAGGCAAGCAATGGGGCGTGTTCGACGACGGGGATCAGTTCGCCCTTTACTATCGCAAGGACGTATTCGACGATCCGAAGCTGAAGGCGGCTTACCAGGCGAAATTCGGCAAACCATTAGCCGTCCCAACAACCTGGGATGACTATACCCAGGTCGCCCAATTTATCACCGACCAGCTCGCGCCCAACATCTATGGCGCGGCTCATTTCCGCAAGTTCGGCAGTCCCGGCAACCAGTTCAGCTTCCTGCAGCAGTTCCGCGCCAACGGAGGGAAATTCTTCGACGCGGACCTGAAGGCCCAACTGACGAGCGCTGCGGGCGAGACCACGCTCAACCAAATGATCGCCCAGAACAAGGCGTCTATGCCCGGCAATAACGACCTCGACGCCGTAGCGCTCTGGGCGGCATGGCTGCAGGGCAAGGTCGCGATGATTTTTTCCTGGCCGCCGACAGGGCGGATGTCGTCGAACTACGCCCAACGCGACAAGGCAATCAACTTCATTCCCCAATCAACCATCGCCGACAAGGTTGGCTATGCGGTGGTGCCCGGTGGCAATGGCGAAATGGCGTCCGGCTACGTACGGGCGCTCGCGGCCGGATCCAACAACGAAGAGGCAGCCTATCTCTTCATGCAGTGGGTCACTGCTCCGCCGCTCTCCCTCGTGCGCACCATGCTTCCGTACACGCTGCGTGATCCCTATAGGCTGTCGACCTACAAGTCGGAGGAGTATAGGGCGCTATGGCCCTCGGCGAGGGAGTATCTGGTCACCCTTTGCGAATGCGCCAATAGCGGCGTGGTCGACATGATCATGCCTGGCTGGCAGGACTATGCGCTCTCGATTGATCGGATGTGTTCAGCGGTATGGGGCGGCCAGGATCCGAAGGCAGCTCTGCAGAAGGCCGCCGCTGAGTGGGACGCGGCTACCCAGAGGCTCGGCGCGCCGGCGCAAAAGGCGGCATATCAGGAATTCCTGAAAGTACCGGGCTGCTACGCCGACCATACAATCGAGAAGATCGGTCAGGCGGTGCACATAACCTGAACATCACTTCAAATGCTCTGGCCGTGCGCTATGCAGACCGTCGCACGGCCAGAGCAAGCTGTCCCGCCTCCTGGCCGCCTTTAACCTTCCATTGAGCGCGAGTTCAAACCAAACAGCCATGGGTCAGACTGCGATCGATGCCGCCTTACCTCCGCCACTTCGGCGAGGACGCGCTTCAGCTTGGGCCGATCGCCATTTCAAATGGCTGATGGTTGCGCCCGCAGTTCTCCTCATCCTGGCGCTGTCGATCTACCCGCTCCTGTTCTCGCTCTGGGTCGCCTTCGTCAATTACGACTTCCAGATTCCCGGCCACGCCTTCGTCGGGCTGCAGAACTTCCAGCAGATCATCGATGATCCCCTGGCCTGGTCGTCGCTTGGCCTGACAATCGTGTTGTCGGTCACAGTGGTGGCGATCGAGTTCGTTCTTGGGCTCGCGCTTGCGCTGGCGATGGTGAAGACGTTCCGGGGACGAGGAATCGTCATGTCGATCCTCATCATCCCCCTATTCATCAGCCCAGTGATCGTCGGCCAGTCGTGGGCCCTGTTCCTGCAAAGGCCCTTCGGTCCCGCCGACTACCTGCTAAGCCAACTGCTTGGGCGTCAGGTCGAAATCAGCTGGGTCGGCGAAGTTCCCTGGGTCTATTTCTCGATCGTGGTTGCCGACGTCTGGCAATGGACGCCGTTCATGTTCGTCATCCTTCTCGCGGGGTTGGCGGCCATTCCGCCGCATCTCTACGAAGCGGCGGAGCTCGACGGTATCGGCGCGATCCAGACCTTCCGCTACGTAACGGCGCCGCAGCTCGCCGCGGTCATGCTGCTCGCCGTCACGCTCCGCCTGCTGGACGCGGTCAAGCTCTTCGACGTCATCTTCATGTTGACTGGGGGCGGCCCAGGCACTTCGACCTACACGACCTCCTTCTATCTGTACCAGATCGGGTTCCAGCAATTTCACCTGTCGATGGCGACCGCGGGAAGCTGGATGTTTCTCATTCTTCTGTCCGCAGTGATCATCGCGCTCGTGCGGCGTCTCTTGAAAGCGGAGACGGCATGATAGCGAAGGCGCATGCGTCCTCGGGTGGCGGTCCACGAAGCCTGCGGGCGGGCTTCGCTCGCGCATTGACGATCGGGCTGTTCGTTATTTTTGTTCTCGTGCCGCTCTATTGGGTCGTCGATCACCTCGATCAAGCCAAGCAGCGACTATCTGACGACGCCCCCGGTCTGGTTCCCGGCAAAGCCGACGATCGTGCATTACACGGCGGCGCTCTTCTCCTACCGGGGCCTGCAGGGGCTCACCAACAGCCTGATCATCGCATCCGTCGCCACGGTGCTTTCGACCCTAATGGGCACGATGATGGCCTATAGCCTCGCTCGCTTCAACACGGGAGGACGGCATCTCGCGCTTTGGGTGCTCTCGCAGCGCTTCTTGCCCCCGGTGGCGATCGTGCTGCCGATCTTTCTCCTCTTTCGCACGTGGGGTCTCTACGACACGCTTACGGGCCTCATCCTTGCGTACACGTTCATGACGCTGCCCCTGTCGGTCTGGATGATGTTCGCCTATTTCCAGCAATTGCCGAAGTCGCTCGAGGAAGCGGCCTGGGTCGACGGCTTGAGCCGCTGGCAAACCTTCTGGATGGTGGCGACTCCACTCGCTGCGCCCGGCGTCGCGGCAGCCGCCGTTTTCGTCTTCATCGCCGTCTGGACGGAGTTCTTTTTTGCGCTGATCCTGACGAGCCGCCACGCGTTCACGCTGCCGACGATCTTTCGCGCTTTCCTCGGCTTTCAGGGCGCGCAATATGGCGAAGCCTGCGCGCTAGCGACGACGTCTCTCGTGCCTTCCATTGTTCTCGGGATGCTGGTCCAACGCCATCTGGTGCGCGGACTCACCCTCGGCGCGGTCAGGGGATGAACTGAACCAACAGCCATGGCGAACGTTAGAATT
>CAVUPE010000016.1:0-155385 GCA_963743265.1 uncultured Alphaproteobacteria bacterium
TGGCGTTCGACCTCGGCGGGCGCGAGAATCGTAACGGAAGCTCAGCAGCAGTTAGTTCGCCGCTGCGCAATGATCTCGGCGCAGTGCGAATTGATGGAGCAAGAGACGGTAGGAGGGAAGCCTCTGAACGCGATTGCCTACGGCACGCTCACCGGCCATCTGACCAGGACGCTGAACGCGCTCGGCCTCAAGCGGGAGCCGATCGACGTGACGCCAGCCTTGCACGAATATCTCGACACGCTGCAGGCGCCGGCTGAGCCTCCAGATCTCGTCGCGGTCGCGAGCGCTGATGAGGGCGAAAACTGACCCGCATGGGTCCGCTGTGGGCTGCACAGAGGGGACGGCATAGGGCAGATGTGCGTGATCGCGCGCATATCCAAACATAATGACTTAGGCGCTGAGTTCGGCGGAGCTCTTCCGCCTACCCGCTGACTAACAATTAGCGAGGCGAGGCGATCGATTATTCAAATTAATCGCGCGTGAGTAGCTAACTCGTTGTTACGTTAAGATACTTTCCCCAGCTAGCTCGCGTGCGGGGCTTATGCGGGGCTTTTCAACCCACGGCGGGGTGATAAATTCGTTCATGTGGACCTCGATAGGCCCGACGTGGAGCTTCATTCATACGGGTCCCGGTCCCTCACCTCGGCCTGCAGGCGCGCTGCCGTGGTGCAGGAAGCCTTTTTCCGCCTCCAGGCCTCCTACCCCGGCCGACATCGAAATAGCCGTCCTGACGCGCCCCGCGTCTCGGGAAACGGCCATCCCCCGGCGGGTTGCGACTGTCTTGGCTCTGGCGCAGACAGGCTCGCGATGAGGTCGCCGAGCTTCGCGGTGCCGTCCGGGCGCCGAAACGATGGTGGTGCAGGGAATGCAAGGCGCCCATCACTGACGAGCGCGGCCTCGTCGAAATGCTGTGCGGCTTCTGCCTCGACGACAAGGCCGAGGCCAAGGCGAGAATGACGAGACGGACGACTCCGCGCGCAATTCGATGAGGGTGGAGCGACATCATGAACCATGCGCGGCGCGCGGTTGCTCTGCCATCGGCAGACCTCATTCGCGCCGCGGTATCCGTCATCGAGGAAGGCCGACTCGTCTGGGCAGCTGGCGCGCTAGCCGATAATCCGCGCCGAGGCCAAGAGGCCGGGTGCTGGCGCCCAGACGGCCGGCGGGCGGTGTCGATCAGGCGCGAGGGCGTTCTATGGACGATCGCGGCCGAACGCTGCGCTTGGGTAGTCCACCACAACGAAATGCCAAGGCCCGGCGAAGTGGTCGATTTCCATGACGGTGACCGCAATAATCTGCAGTCAGAAAATCTGTTCTTGAGGCCCCGTCATCGGCGCAGCGTCGGACGCCGCGGCGGGCTTGAGGCCGAGCGCAATCGGGACAAGGCGACATTGTGCGTGCTCGTCAGCAACCCGGAAGCCACGGTGGTGGCGTCGCGATGACGACCGGAGTCGGCCGTCCCAATGCGAGCAGACGTCTTAAGCGTCTCGCGGCAAATGGCTTGACCAAGCCTGTCTACAGCCCTTCGTGCGCCTGGATGCTGACCGGCGTCGGTCACGCCGAGATCGCGCTCGCCGATGAGGCGGATCACCTAAAGCGCGTGGATCTCAACGGCCATTGGCCCCCTGGGTCGCTCCGCTTTCAGCGATGAAGCTCAGCCGCGAGACCTATTGCGGGTACGGCAGGGCGGAGCCGGTGCACGTGGAGGGCGACGTCGAGCACAAGGAGGAGCGCCCGGAGTTGGTCCGGCGGAGGAAAGAGCCTGTGCACAGGGTCCTCACCGAATCGGGGTGATGGATGTCCGTGTGAAAAAGTCCCGACCTCGCCCGGTGGGGCGAATCGAAAGACTGCTCCATGACCGACCGTTGCCTGGGCGAGGTTCGGCGTTCAGAATCCGCTCCGAAAGCGCTCCGTCGGCGAATGTGCGGCGAGAGGAATGTCGCAAAGGGCGGAAAGCGGACCCTTGGCCGAAGGCTTCGTCCCCGATCGGATTTCCGCCCGCCTCGCCCGAATCGAGAGGCGATCGGTGTCCCTGCCCAACGCCGTCTAGCCGAGCTGCGCCAACGCGGCGTCGATCTTTTGCAGCAGCTTCTCCGCGCCCTGATCTTCAGCCGCGGCGCGCGCTTTTTCGAAATAGCTTCTCGCCTCTTCCCGCGTGTTCTTCATCGCGGACAATGCACCGAGGTTGAAATCGATGAGCGCGCGTGTGATGCCGCGGTCGCTCAAGTGTCGGCTCGAGGCCGCTTGCCGAAGCAACGCGAGAGCCCGGCGGGGGCCGAACAGCTTGATTCTGATCAACGTAAAGAAATTTTTGCGAACCAAGCCGGGCGGTGGTTTTTCCTTGGTTGTTAGAACCTGGACGTAGAAGCCGGCAAGTTGGACGCGCAAGACGGTCGAGATCCAAGCGTCTCCGGCTTTCGCGTATCGGTCGATTTCCCGCTCGATTACGCGAATGCCCTCGGCAAACTCGCCGGATAACAATAGCGCCTGACCTCGTGGCCAATAAAATCTGTTGAAGTTCACTCCTAACCG
Source organism: uncultured Alphaproteobacteria bacterium (assembly GCA_963743265.1). Taxonomy (GTDB): domain Bacteria; phylum Pseudomonadota; class Alphaproteobacteria; order Rhizobiales; family Beijerinckiaceae; genus Roseiarcus. Next base: position 2,533 of record CAVUPE010000016.1, read on the forward strand.
CTCATACTCCAAATTGAGAGTGTCAAGTTGCAAGAGGCCGTCGTGGAAGCGCCCCAGAGCAATATTAGCTACAGCTCTTACCCCCGCGCCCCAGCGTTGTTCATTTGGCGTCACCGCAAAGCGGACACAATCTTCAGCGCGGGCAAGCGCGGCCTCCGGCGCTTCGTAACCCAGTTCTGCCAAGCTGAGAGTGAAGTTGGCGAGGCCAATCGCTCTCGGATCGCTACGTTGTTCTCCCCACTTCATGAACTGCAAAGCGGCCTCACGCGCTTCCTTGAATAGCCCGTGACGGAGATAATGTTGTCCGACCATCCAGGAGCTGAAGTTGCGGATGTAGTTGTCGCCGTACCGCAGGCTATCCTCCATCATCTCGGCCGACATTCGTTCGCTGGTTTCGGGCGCGTCGAGCCCCATGGTTGACCTAATAAGCAGTAAGCCATACCTGGCGTAGGCTCTGGCCCGGCCGGCGCCCAACCGTTCGGCTATCGCATGCGCCTCGGCCATCAACCGGTGCGACTCGCGCAAATCCTCGAGATTCAAGAAGGTCAAAAGCCCTTGATAATACAGCGCCTTGACGAGATCGGGACTCTCTCCCGCCTTCCTCATCAGCGGTACATACTTTTCCGTGACGCGGCCGAAGTCGCGATAGTCGCCCCCCAGAACGAACGCTTCGAGCAGCCGGACTACTACGGCTGCGACCAACTCGGAACTCGCGCAGGCATCGTGGTCGTCGAAGATCTTCAAAGCGTGCCGATAGTTTTTCTCGGCTTCCTGGAGCGCATAGATATCCAGGCTCTTGTCGCCCGCCATGGCGAGATAAGCGAACGCCTTGTCGACGCGAGAGGTCTCCGAAAAATGATGCGCAAGCGTCTCGGCGATCTCCATCAGTCGATTGCCGCCGCGTCGCTCCAATTCCTCTGCGACCCTGAGATGCAGCGCGGCGCGCGGACCGCTTAAGAGGCCGTTGTAAAGCGCATCCCTGACCAGCGCATGCTTAAAGACAAGTCGCTGGAGCCCTCGACACGACGAATGAGGTCGAACGCCTCCATGGCGGCGAAGGATGTCTGGGCGGTTCCGCTCGCGCCGCCAGCCACAGCGACCAGATCGGGGTCAAACCGCCTGCCGACCACCGCCGCCGCCTGGAGCAAGTTCCGATCGTCCGGGGCGAGCTGGCCAACGCGCGAAGCGAGCAGCGATTGCACGCTCTCCGGCAACGCCGCGGCGACCGCAGCCGGATCGAAGTCCAGAGCGGTAGCGCTGTGACGGACAATGCCGCGCTCGATGAGGAAGCTCGCGATCTCTTCGGCGAAGAGGGCATTGCCCTCCGCCTTCGCCGCGACCAGCCTTGCTAGCGTCTCAGGCAAAGAGTTCGACGCCGAGCCGCGCCTGAGCGATCCGCGAAGTTTCTCGCGCCGACAATGGTTCCATCGACAAGCGCGTTACGCGCGGCTGCCCCGCCCAAGGCGGATCATATTCCGGCCGGCGTGTGTGCAAGATCAAAAGCCGGAGTTCCTCCATGGCGACGGTCTTCGCCAGGAGGTCCTCGGAGGCGCTGTCGAGCCAATGCAGGTCCTCGAACACCAGGATCAACGGCGTCAGTCGGCTGCGCGCCTGCACGAGCGTTTGCAGCAGTTCGCGCGTGCGCAGGCCAATCAGAACGCCGTCGAGACCCGCCAAAGCGCCCTCTGGCGCCTTGAGGCCGAGCATGTTGAGCAGCAGAGCTAGATTTGCTGGGGAGCGCAGGCCGAGTCCATCGAGACCTTCCTCGAGCTTTCGCGCGACGACGGCTTCCGAGTCGCCCGGCGTCAGGCGGTAGGCACCGCGCACGATCTCGATGAACGCGCGGAAGGGCGTCTGCTGGCCGTCGGACGTGCAGCTCCCCACAAGGACCCGCGCGCGTTCCTTGACGATCTGCCCAACGAATTCATGCACGAGTCGCGATTTACCGATGCCAGGCTCGCCGACGATGTCGGTCTCGGCATCGTCGCACACGAAGGTCAGCTCGACCTTGTCGCCCGGCTTGAAGAAGTCGATGCGGCGGGCGAAGTCTCCGGCATCTTCGATCGCCTTCTCGCCGCGACCGGCGAGCCTGTAGAGGCGCTGCCAGGTCAGGATGGCGACACGCTGCCCGGTCGGGGTCTCGAAGTCTTCCTCGTCGTCCTCATGGCTTGTCGGCAGACAGCCAAGGCGGAGGAAGGCCTTACGGTGCTGTGAAACGATACTACCTAGGCCGACGATTAGGAGTCGCGTCCCGACGATCGCGGGCAACTCGCTGATCTCGAAGATGACGCGGGTCTTCCCGGTGCCCATAGGCGCCTGGATGTAGCGGTGATCCTGCTTCGCGAGGGCGGCGAGGGTGGTGACGGTCGCCTCGTCCTGCCAGCGTCGGAGCGGCGGCGGGAGCTGTAGCGGAGGGAGGGCGGCGTTATTTAGGTCGTCCATGGGTCAGGTTCGTCCTTCTGTCAGGTTGGCTGACGGCCATCGTCAGGAGCGCGTCTCACAGTCCGGCGCGGACGCGGCTGTATGGATTGCCTGCGATATAGTGGGAGCGGCGGGCGATAAGTTTGCTATTGCCTGCCAATCTTCTGTTTTTCGCTGCCATCTAAACGAGGCGCTAGGTGGGAAGCAGAATGCGGCCTATCGCCAACGCCCAAAGGAAAAGCGCGGCGCAGCCACGCAATGACCTCGGCGGATCCGAAACTTTATCCGCAGGGCAGCAGCAGCTGGTCAAACGCTGCGCAATGATCTCAGTCGCATGCGAACTGATGGAGAAGGAGGCCATATCCGGGCAGCCTCTCAATGCGATCGCCTACGGTACGCTCACCGGCCATCTTGACTCGGACGGGCTGGCGTCACGTCGATCGGCTCCCGCTTGAGGCCGAGCGCGTTCAGCGGCCTCTAGCATGCGAACGGCCGGCGTCGTGAGGACGCCGCACTTTCGCCGCGCCCGCCCAGTCGAAAACCTGAAGAGCGAGGCCATGCCGAGCCTTATTTCCGATTACATGCCGTTGGTCGTGTTCATCATCATGGCCGCCCTTATAACGGAGCGCTGCTGATTGCGCCCTTTCTCGTCGCCTACCGCGCGCCCGATACCGAAAAGCTTTCGCCCTACGAGTGCGGTTTTCCTCCGTTCGACGATGCTCGCATGCGCTTCGACGCGCGTTTCTACCTTGTCTCGCTCCTGTTCATCATCTTCGATCTTGAGGTCGCGTTCTTGTTTCCCTGGGCGATCGTCTTCCACGACCTTGGCGCACTTGGATTCTGGTCGATGATGATTTTTATGGCGGTGCTGACCATCGGGTTCATCTACGAGTGGAACAAAGGAGCGCTGGAATGGGATTGAGCGCCAGCCCGATCGTCGCGCTTGGCGCGACCGACCTCCTCGATCCGCTGACCGGTAAGCTGCTTCGGCCCGAGGACCGGTACTATGGCTCGATCAGCGACGAACTCGCCGACAAGGGCTTTCTCGTCACCACGACCGACGACCTCATCCAATGGGCGCGCACTGGCTCGCTGATGTGGATGACCTTCGGGCTTGCCTGCTGCGCGGTCGAGATGATGCAAGTCTCGATGCCGCGATTCGACATCGAGCGCTTCGGCTTCGCGCCGCGCGCAAGCCCCCGCCAATCGGATGTCATGATTGTCGCCGGGACGCTGACCAACAAGATGGCGCCGGCGCTGCGCAAGGTGTACGATCAGATGCCAGAACCGCGCTATGTCATCTCGATGGGCTCATGCGCCAACGGCGGCGGATACTACCACTATTCCTATTCGGTTGTGCGCGGCTGCGACCGCATCGTCCCTGTTGATATTTACGTGCCGGGCTGTCCGCCCACCGCCGAGGCGCTGCTCTACGGGGTGCTGATGCTTCAGAAGAAAATCCGTCGCACCGGGACGATCGAACGCTGAGGACACGCGGGAGCGAAGCAAAAGGCGAGACTTAAGCGAATGGACGATCAGCTTCAGACGATTGCGACGAAACTGGCCGCCGCGGCCCCCGGCGCGGTTGTGGAATCCGCTTTCGCGTTTGGCGAGCTGACGCTAACTGTCGATCCCGCGCGCATCATTGAGACGCTCCAATTCCTTCGCGACGATCCTGCGGCTCAATTCGTTTCGATCATCGATATTTCGGGGGTCGATTATCCGCAGCGCGAGAAACGCTTCGACGTCGTATATCATCTGCTGTCGCCGAAACTGAACCGGCGGGTCCGGGTCAAGATCGAGACCGACGAGGATGCGGCGGTCATGAGCGCGACCGCCGTCTATCCAGGCGCCGACTGGTTCGAGCGCGAGATTTACGACCTGTTCGGCGTGCTGTTCGACGGCCATCCGGATTTGCGCCGCATCCTGACCGACTACGGCTTCGATGGTCACCCGCTGCGCAAGGACTTCCCGATGACCGGTTTCGTTGAGGTGCGCTACGATGATGCGGAAAAGCGTGTGCGCTACGAGCCGGTGCGGCTCCCCCAGGAATTTCGCCATTTTGATTTCCTGAGCCCATGGGAGGGCCCGCCGCTGCCGGGAGATGAGAAGGCGAAATGACTGCGCCAAACCTGCGCAATTTCTCCATCAACTTCGGGCCGCAGCATCCGGCGGCGCATGGGGTGTTGCGCCTCGTGCTCGAGCTCGACGGCGAGGTCGTCGAGCGAGTCGACCCTCATATCGGCCTCCTGCATCGCGGCACCGAAAAACTCATGGAGGCGCGCACTTACCTGCAGAACGTGCCCTATCTCGACCGGCTCGATTACGTCGCGCCGATGAATCAGGAGCACGCTTATGCGCTGGCGGTCGAGCGCCTGCTCGGCATCTCGGTTCCTCGGCGCGGGCAGCTCATCCGAGTGCTTTATTGCGAGATTGGCCGTCTGTTGTCGCATCTGCTCCAGATCACGACGCAAGCGATGGACGTCGGCGCGCTGACGCCGCCCCTTTGGGGGTTCGAGGAGCGCGAGAAGCTGATGGTCTTCTATGAGCGCGCCAGCGGCGCGCGCATGCACGCGGCCTACTTCCGTCCGGGCGGCGTCCACGAGGATCTGCCGCGCAAGCTCATCGACGACATCGAGGCCTTCTGCGATCCGTTCCTCGAGGTCTGTGACGATCTCGAGACTCTGCTTACTGGAAATCGCATCTTCAAGCAGCGCAATGTCGACATCGGCGTTGTCAAGCTGGCGGATGCTTGGGCGTGGGGCTTCTCGGGCGTCATGATGCGCGGCTCCGGCGCGCCATGGGACCTGCGCAAGGCGCAACCCTACGAATGCTACGAGGAAATGGATTTCGATATTCCTGTTGGCAAGAACGGCGACTGCTACGATCGCTATGTGATCCGCATGGAGGAGATGCGCCAGTCGGTAAAGATCATGCGACAGTGCTGCGAAAAGCTGAACTCGCCTGACGGCGAAGGGCCGGTCAAGACCGACGACGGAAAGGTCGCTCCCCCGAAGCGCGGCGACATGAAGCGGTCGATGGAGGCGCTGATCCACCACTTCAAGCTCTACACCGAGGGCTACAAGGTTCCGGCGGGCGAGGTTTACGCCGCGGTCGAAGCGCCCAAGGGCGAGTTCGGCGTCTATCTCGTGTCCGACGGCTCCAACAAGCCATATCGCGTCAAGCTACGGGCGCCAAGCTTCGCGCATCTGCAGGCGATGGATTTCCTCTGCCGCAAGCACATGCTGGCCGACATCAGCGCGATCCTCGGGTCGCTCGACGTCGTGTTCGGGGAGGTCGACAGGTGACCGGCCCTCGCCGGTCACGCCTCAGCGTGACCCCGCTTTCGAGCAACTTTTGACCGATGTCCGTCCGCCGCCTCGACGCGGAGCAGCCGACCAGCTTCGAGTTCACGCCGCAGAACACGGCGTGGGCTGAGCTGTAAGCGCCGGAGCAATGTCAGGCGGCCGCCATAGCGGACACACGCAGCCCGCAATTCTGTGAATGCAAGTTTGGTCAGATGTGTCCGAGCTTCATAAGCGTCCACTGAGGGCCCGTCCGTCGGCGAAGACCCAAAGACAAACTCATTGGCCTCATCCGCTTCGTCAAGCACGCGGGTCATTGTGGCTGCGAGGATAGCGTGAAACGCGATACTTTCGCGCGCAGCGCGTTGTTTATCCAAACGACCGGTCGCGTCAATTTGCTTCTGCGCGACGGCGGTTTGCGCTCGGCTAGCAGCAATTTCTCGGTTTGCTGACCAGATAGTCGCAACAATTGTTCCTAGCGCCGCCAGCACTGCGAGAAGCGCTGCCGCGAACGTCTGCCAATGGTCGAACAGGTCGAGCCACGTCGTGAAATGCCACGGTGCCATCTGCCTCTGGCCCCTTGAATGGCCTGCCACGACGCCATTGCACGCGGACAATGGCGTAGCTCATGATGTTCCAGCCGATGCAGTCAGGGTTTAGCGCCGACCAAGCTAAGCGCTCGGTCGAGCGACAGCGAACACCACAGCGACCAATGGCGCCCACCTGATCGGATACGCGCGGGTGAGTTCGGGCTCGCAGGACACTACCGTGCAGGAAGCCATGCTCAGGGCCGCAGGCTGCACCGTCGTGCGAACCGAGAAAGTGTCGGGGAGGTCGCGCGAGGGCCGCAGCGAGCTTGAGGCGCTCATGGACTTCATACGCCCTGGCGACTCGTTGGTTGTCGCCAAGCTCGACAGGTTGGGACGCTCCACCCGCGACGTTCTGAACCTCGTACATGAGCTTGAGCAGAAGGGCGCAAACCTCCGCGTCCTTGAACCCGCAATCGACACCGGCGGACCAATGGGCAAGATGGTCCTGACCGTCCTCGGCATGGTCGCTGAGATGGAGTTGTCGTTCTTGAAGGAGCGGCAGCGTGCAGGCATCGAGGCTGCGAAGGCAAAGGGCGTCTACAAGGGCCGCCCGCCAACGTTCGACCATGCGAAGATCGTTGCCTTGAGAAAGCAGGGGAAGGGAGCCACTGAAATCGCCAGGGCCGTGGGGTGCCAGCGCGGCAACGTCTATAAGGCCCTCAAGGCCTCCGGGCTCAAATAGGCTAACCGGCGCGGACTATGTCCGCTTCGGGTAGCGCGCGGCTGGGCAAAGCCGCGACTCAATCCGCGTTGAGATTTTATCGGCGAGTGAACGAACCTCCCCCACACCTCCCGTATCAGGTCCCGCGCCGGGGGCCCCAGTCCCATTGCGGCGCAGTCAACAACACCACGTGTTGCTTGCGTGAATGGGCGATAGAGCCGCGCGCGCAAACCACTCCTTCCGAGAGCCTCGCGTGCGTGTTAGCTTCGATCCAGCGAGTGAACCGAGACGAGCCATCTCCGTGACCGGGTTACGCCGTCTCAGCTTGATCATGGCGTTCCTGCTGCAGACTGCCTTGCTCAAGGCGGCCTTGCCTGCGAAGTCGGACGAAGCGCCGGCTCCCCCCTCCTTGGCCGGCGAGTTGCTTGTCGCCGCCCCCGAAATGGGCGACCCGCGCTTCGAGCGCACCGTTATCCTGATCGTACAGCATGATCCGAGCGGCGCTCTCGGGATCGTCATCAACAAGCCGATCGGCGAGCCCTCGATCGCCAGCGTTCTCGAAGCGCTTGGGCAAAAGGGAGGCGAGATCTCTGGCACCGTGCGTGTATTCTCGGGGGGCCCTGTGCAACCAGAAATAGGCTTCGTCGTGCACAGCGCCGACTACCGTCGGCCCGAGACCGTCGCCGTCAACGATCGCCTGTCGATGACCTCAAGCGTGGATATCCTGTTGGACATTGGCGCCAAGAAAGGCCCCGCAAAAATCCTCGTGGCCTTTGGCTACGCCGGCTGGGGACCAGACCAACTCGAACACGAGGTCAAAGTGCACGCGTGGGGGATAGCTGAGGCCGATCCAACGCTGGTTTTCGACGAGGACCGGGACAAAGTCTGGGATTACGCCTGGGAGCATCGCAGCCAGCATCTCTGAATGCCAGTGCGGCTGTTGAGGCCCGAGCGCTGCGACCAGACTTTTACGGCGTCTACTGTTCGTCCTTCCCAAGCGCTGGATCGCTTCTTGAGCGCGTCGGAAGCACTGAGTTCGGCGGAGCTATATCCGCCTACCCGCTGACTAACAATTAGCGAGGCGAGGCGATCGATTACTTCTATTAATCGCGCGTGAGTAGCTAACTCATTGTCCAGCTAGCTCGCGTGCGGGGAGCGCTTCGCCAACCGTTGCCATCCCGTTCAAGCTCGCACTTTAACCGATTCTATAGCTCGACGCGGTGACGCCGCCGAAAACGTTTTCGTCGGGACCTGCTTGGTCGCTCAATGGGGAGCATCATGGAGAGCGCCTCCCATCAATTCGCCATTTGCCGGCGGGCCACGCCTCGGAGACCATGGCCGGCATGCAGCAAGGGGCGTATGCTCACTCAACGCCGCCCTAGCTGAGATCGAAAAGCACACCCGGGGCGTCTGCCGGCGCAATCCTGAGGTTGGTGCTGATTTCCGGCGACCCGAATTTTGTGTTTCGGCATGCTCACCAGCGAATATCGACCTTTCTGTCTACCCGCCGCATTTGCATCGCTGAAAGGATTGGCGCTTTGGGAGAAAGTTCGTGGAAAAGCTGAAGGCCATTTCGCATCCCCATTGATGACGAAGACCCGCAAACGTCCCCGCCGAACTGAATGCTGCGCACTCGTTGTCGTTCTCCAGAAAAAATAAAATATTTTCGAATGATTTCCCATTCTCTCTAGAACTCAAGCGTAAGGATTATTTCACGACTACAAGGTCACATCTCAATTTATACAAAACACCCCTCAAGAGGACCTTCTGGCAGTTCAGCGCCAGATTGCAACGGCGTGCTGCTCATCCCATGAAAGAGGCCGCTGCGGTGACAGGCCCTGATTGGATCGGCTCCCTCGTGGATCCGGCGGCCATTCGACAGGCGAACGCGGCCAACATATCGTACAATCTGCTGCGCATGGCGGCAGGTCATGGGCTTACTGTGGGCGGTATTCTCCTTGGCGCCGCAAAGCCAGCTCATATTCTGACCCCATCATCGACCGTTCGGCGCATCGTCAACATGACAGCGCTGGCGGTCGTGGATGCAAACTCGCGTGAGGCGGCAAGCCGATCGTAGCTTGCGGTCGGAGCGGCTCCGTCCAGGCGACCGACAAAGCCAGAGACGGGCTATCGGCCGGCCGACTCAATGAGGATCGAAGGAGGGAACATGGCCACGAGCACATCGGTCCCGGCCTGGGACACTGTCGCTCTTGCGAAGCAGCTCCAGACAATTGCGTCCCAGAGTCAGACGCTGATGCAGAGCTTTTTGTCTCAGCAGCAGAATTGGGGACAGATCGGCATGGGGGACGCCTCGGCGATCGGAGGCCCATTTGTCGACCTCATGAGCAAGATGGCGGCGGACCCAGCCTCGGTCGCGAGGGCGCAAGTGGATTTGTTCAATGACAGCATAGTGCTTTGGCAGAAGACCGCCGAGCGAATGCTCCTGGGTCGCGGGTCCGAGCCGTCGCCGGGAAAGAGCGACAAAAGGTTCAAGCATGCCGACTGGACCGAAAATGCGATGTTCAGCTTCATAAAGGAGAGCTACCTCGTCGCTGCGAAATCCATCCTTTCGAGCGTCCGTGGCGTAAGGGATCTCGATCCCGACACAGCAAAGAAGGCGGACTTCTATACGCGGCAGTTTGTCGACGCTATTTCACCGTCCAACTTCGTAGCGACCAATCCAGAGGTCATCAGCAGAACGCTTGAGACCGGCGGCCAGAACTTGCTTCGCGGACTTGAAAATCTGCTCGCGGATCTCCAACGGGGCAATGGCCGGTTGGCGATCTCGATGACCGACAACCGCGCGTTTGAGCTCGGCCGCAACGTCGCGACCACACCGGGCAAGGTTGTCTTCCAGAACGCTTTGATGCAGCTCATTCAATATGATCCGACGACTTCGAAAGTGCGCAAACGACCCCTTCTGATCGTGCCCCCCTGGATCAACAAGTTCTATGTTCTCGATCTTCAACCCAAGAATTCCTTTATTAAGTGGGCCGTCGGCCAGGGACACACGGTGTTCGTCATCTCCTGGGTCAACCCCGATGAGACGCTCGCTCAGAAGAGCTTCGAAGACTATATGCGTGAGGGGCCTCTCGCGGCCCTGGATGCTATCAAAGACGCGACTGCCGAACGAACCGTCAACGCTGTCGGTTATTGCCTTGGAGGCACGCTGCTCGCTGCGACCCTCGCCTACAATGCCGCCCACGGCGACGATCGCATTGCAAGCGCGACCTACTTTGTGACGCTTGTCGATTTCAGCGACGCGGGCGATATGGCGGTGTTTATCGATGAGGAACAACTCGCGTCGCTCGAGAAGCGAATGGATGAGCGCGGATATCTCGAAGCGCACGATATGGCGGCGTCGTTTAATATGTTGCGCGCGAACGATCTGATCTGGTCCTTTGTCGTGAACAACTATCTGCTCGGGAAGGAGCCAATTCCGTTCGATCTTCTATTTTGGAACTCAGACTCGACGCGCATGCCCGCGGCCATGCACTCGTTCTATCTGCGCAACATGTATCAGCGCAATTTGCTCGCGAAGCCAGGCGGTATCAGCCTTGCGGGCACGCCAATCGACCTCACAAAGGTAAAGACACCCACTTTTCTCCTGTCGACGCGGGAGGATCATATTGCGCCATGGAAGTCGACCTACGCGGGTACGCATCTTTATTCGGGTCCGGTGAAATTCGTTTTGTCAGCGTCCGGGCATATGGCCGGAGTGATTAGCGCGCCGGGCGGCAAGTACGGGCATTGGACGAACGACGCGCTCCCAGCGACGGCGGAGGAGTGGTTTGCCGGCGCGCAGCCCCGTGATGGATCCTGGTGGCCTGAATGGGACGAATGGGTGACTGAATTCGAACTTGGACGGGTCTCCGCCCGAACTCCTGGCGCTGGAATGCTTCCCATTATCGAAGACGCGCCGGGATCTTACGTCCGTGTGAGATCCGACAAATGAAGTCTTTTGATCTCTTGGAGGGAGTTGCGTCTTGAGCAGCAGCCTAAAGGCATTGCAATCCGTCGCCGCGACCAGGTTCGGGGCTCACGATACGCCGAACCGTCGCAGAATCATCGAGGCGGGCGCCATCCGTCCTGACGCTGCAAGGGCCACAGAAGCGCGTCCTCGGGCAGCGTCGAGCGGATGGCGTTTTAGGCGGCTTCGGTGATGGCGATGCAGATCATGCGCCGTGGCCTTACCGGGCCGGGTCCTTGGGCTTCTTCGGCGGGACCAGCCCCGTCCCACCGCGCCGAATGCTTACCCCATTGCCTACCTCAGACGGAAGGCTGCCCGAGGCCGATAGAGCGAAGCCACTGACATAATTGGCAGAAGCGAAGGCTGCTGGAACTCAGGTCCACTTCCCTGACGATAGGCGTCCTCGGACAGACAGATCGCGCCCGGATTGGCGATCCCCTCCAATCGCGCGGCGATATTGACGCCGTCGCCCATCAGATCGCCGTCGCTCTCCTCCACAACGTCGCCGAGATGGATGCCGACCGAAATTCAATGCGCTTGTCAGGCGCGACCCCAGCGTTGCGCTCGACCATCGCCCTTTGGACTTCAATAGCGCAGTTCACTGCGTCGACGACGCTGCGAAACTCGACGATGGTCCCGTCGCCGGTGCGCTTGACGACGCGCCCGTGATGGACCGCGATGGTCTGGATCAATTAGGTCGCTTCGCAGCGCCCGCAATCGCGCGGAGTGTTCGGTCCTCGTCAGCTGCGGTGAGACGGCGAATCCCGACGACATCGGCGGCTAGGATCGCCGCGAGCTTTCAGAGTCTCGCTCACGGCGTTAATGCCGAAGCCTGATCACCAGTCGCAGGTGGCACGGGCATGGCTGCAAATCCATGCTGCACTAGGGAGGACGTGGAAGCAGGGAGTGCAGGTCCTGCGTGTCGGCTCGCGAAGCCTATCCACGCCGTGGCGAGCATAACACCGTCGCCGAGGGAGGGAATAGAAGTAGTGCGGTCGGCCGCCGCGGATTTCGCCGCCGGCAGGATCAGCCGGGACGAGCTGATGAAGAAGATCACGCGCTGAAAAGCCGGAAAAGCCCACAAAAGCAGGGCTTTCCGCTGTTCCTGACACTTGGCGGACACCAGCGCCAATTATCCTCTGATATTGTTGAGTTATTTTCTGCCGTCCAAATACCCCATTAGAGAACAATATCCATTGATCGATGACGTCCGCCGTTCATCATCTAATGAACATGCCATTCTGGCGGAGTTCCAAAATCACGATTTCCGAGCGCTGGGTAAAGGCAATCGACGCATTCGATCGCTACCGCGAACGCGGGTGGAGTGTCTTCGCGGTTGAAGCGCTATCGCGTCTAGCAAGGCCGAGGATCCAAACCTGACGGGTGGGTCGAACACTTCGCCCCCAAGCGCGACGGCCCAGCCAATTCGCGATGCAGTGTCATCACCGATCCGCCGCTGATCTGACCAGTCCGTGTATCTCACTCCGCATGGACGGCCGAAGTCCCGCCGGCGATCGCACGAGGCCAAGTCGACGAGCAGATCGGGCAGGGCGATGTCGGCCCCGAACCGCGCCACCAGGCCACCCTTGCGATAGCTTCCGGCTCGGCCGCAGCGCTCGCAGTCGATGCGCACGACGGCATGAAGGGAACTCGCCGAGCGAACGTGAGCCGATCCGCCCTTCGATTTTATTGTCGTGCGATCTGTGCGCGTGTCTGCCGCTGCTCCCTTCCCTGAAGTGGGGGTGGGATGAGAACGGGCGGCAAGGACGCGTGTCGGACTTGCGGGGGACCGCACGCGCCCTGCGTCGCAGGGGCGCGCTCCCCACACGCGATCCGCAGCGACGCGCCATCGGCATGCGGCCGGAGGCGCGCCACCGACGTCGTGTTCGTCGAGGCCGCCGGGTCGATCCCGCAATCGCTCGTCGCGTTCTCAGGAGCAAATTGAAACAATGATCAGCGTCTTAACGCGCCGCGCCCCGACTTGGGTTTTGCTCGGGGTCGTTGCCGGCGCGCTTCTGTTCGGGTGGGCGCACGGGCAATCGAGCACGCTCGCCGGCCCCGTGCGGGTCATCGACGGCGACACGATCGTCCTCACCGACACCAACACGCACATTCGTCTGAACGGCGTCGACGCGCCGGAAGTCGTTCACCCCGGCTATGATCACGACGATCCCTTCGGACCGGAGTCTCGCGACGAGATGCGGCGGATCGTCGGCGATAAGATCGTGCGCTGCGAACTGAACGGCGAGCGCTCGTACGAGCGGCTCGTCGGCGTGTGCTTCCTGCCGGACGGGACGGACATCGGCGCGGAGATCATCCGGCGGGGGCTAGCGCTTGATTGCGCTCATTTCAGCGGCTCGAGGTACCAGACGCTTGAGCCCGACGGCGTGCGCGAAATCATTCGACGGGCACGGTACGCTGAACGCGACGCCGCCGGACGGGCGGGATCTTGTGCGCCGCAACGCCCGCGTTCGCTGGTGCGATAGACGACTTCAATCGTCGCCTTGACGAGGAAACACGGCAGTATGAGCAAGAGGATGCAGACAGGTTGCAACAGCAGCGTGATCAGGAGGTGCTTGATAGGCTGGACGAGATCAATCGCCAGCTAAGGCAACTCAACAACCGTTGACTCTGGAGAGTCGAAATGAAGAGCAAGGGTAAGCGCAAGCGCAAGCGCTGAACCCCTTGCGCGGCGGCCAGCGAATTCTGAGACTGCCGGCGCTCAAGCCCTTTACGCGGCGGCCAATGAAAAAACCGCGCCCCCGGGGGAACGCGGCTTAAGAACCGATGACCGACCATTTCGTACGCGGCGCGACTGACGGGCGTCAAGCCGCTGCATCGAGGAGGGTCGCTCATGGAAACGCCGATCGGCAGCGGCAGCTGGGACGCGGAGGCGCGGAGGCTGCGCGCGAAAGGAAAGACTTCCGCCGAGATCGCCGCGCTGCTCCAGCAAGATCCTTCGGCCGTGCGCGAGGCCCTCCGCTGGAACCGCCGGGATGATCCACCGGCAGTCTTTGGCGCGGGGGCGACGCTCGTCGAACCGCACGTCACGCGCGTTCCTCGCGTCGTTTTGGATCGACAGGCGTTGCAGGCGGCGGCGGTGGCCTTCGCCGCGGGCGAGATCGACCGCGCCGAATTGATGCGGCGGATCAGCCGGTAGGGGTGAAACGGGTTCGATCGGCGCCGCCACGGAGCCCGCCGCGTGGTGACACTGCGGTGACACGAAACCGAGATGCGGTGACACGGATTTAGGAAGATCAATATTTTCAATGAGTTATGTGGCTGGGGGACCTGGATTCGAACCAAGATTGACGGAGTCAGAGTCCGCTGTTCTACCGTTGAACTATCCCCCAACGGCCGCCTAAAGGCGCGTCTTCGTGCGCGGGCGTGGCGCGTCAATAGCGAAGCGGGACTGGCGGCGCAAGCGCCGGCCGTCCCAATCCCGGTTGTGCGGCTCAGACCTGCTCCACCGCCACCACCCCCGGCGCGGCCTTGAGCGCGCCGGCGATCGCCGCGTTCACCGAATAGCGGCCGGGCAGGCGGATTTCGACTTCTCCGTCCTGCGGCCCCAGGATCAAGACTAGCGACACCTCGCCTTCGCCGGGCGCGGTCAAGCGCCGCTCGATCGATTCGAGCGGCGCCTCGTCGCGCACGAACACCCGCAGGCCCTTTTGGACTTTGGCGGCGGCTTCAGTGAGCCGCTCGACATTGACAATGCGCGCGCGCACGTCCTCGCCTTCAACAGAGGCCTGCAGCGTCACCAGGACGTCTGCGCCTTTCTCAAGAAGATCGCGGAACTGGCTCAAGCCCTCCTGAAACAGGATCGCCTCATAACTTCCAGAGGGGTCGGAGAGCTGGACGACGCCGATCTTGCCGCCGTTCCTCGTCCGCCTTTCATAGCGGTCGAGCACGCTCGCCCCGAGCCGCGCGGTCGAGGCGCCGTTGCGCACGGATCGTGCAAACTCGGCCCAGCGGGTGGCCCTCAAGCGCTTGAGCGCCGCATCGTAGACTTCGAGCGGATGGCCGGAGAGGAAGAAGCCGACGGCGTCGAACTCGCGCCTCAGCCGCTCCGATTCGGGCCACGGCGCCGCGCTTGCTCTGACCGGCGGCGCCTCCGTTTCCCCGAACAGCGCGTTCTGTCCGGCGGCTTTCTGCATCACCTCGCGATTGGCGATCGCCAGCATCGGCTCGATCGCCGCAAAGGCCGCCGCCCGATTGGGCTCAAGGCTATCGAAGGCGCCGGCCGCCGCAAGGCTCTCCAGCGCCTTCTTGTTGACGGCCCGGGGATCGAGCCGCGCCGCGATATCGCCGAGCGAAGCGAACGGGCGCGACCGGCGCGCGTCGACCAGCGCCTCGGCCTGCGCTTCGCCGACCCCTTTGATCGCGCTCAGCGCGTAATGGATGGTCGGCGCTCCGGCCTCCGTTCGCACGTCGAAATCGACCAGGGATTCATTGACCGAGGGCGACACGACCTTGATGCCGAGACGCTGCGCCTCAGTGCGAAACTCGGCGAGCTTGTCGGTGTTGCTTTTGTCGAGCGTCATCGAGGCGGCGAGGAATTCAGCCGGATGGTTGGCCTTGAACCAGCCCGTCCAATAGGCGATCAGCGCATAGGCCGCGGCGTGACTCTTGTTGAATCCGTAATCGGCGAACTTGGCGAGCAGATCGAAGATCTCGTCGGCCTTGGCGCGCGTGAGGCCGCGCTCGACCGCGCCATCGACGAAGCGGGCGCGCTGCGCGTCCATCTCCTTCTTGATTTTCTTGCCCATCGCGCGGCGCAGCATGTCGGCTTCGCCGAGCGAATAGCCCGACAGCGTCTGCGCGATCTGCATCACCTGTTCCTGATAGATGATGACGCCGTAGGTCTCGCTTAGGACTGGCTCGATCATCGGGTGGATGTAGTCGGGCTTTTCCTGTCCGAGCTTGCGCGCGCAATAGGTCGGAATGTTCGCCATCGGGCCCGGGCGGTAGAGGGCGACCAGCGCGATGAGGTCCTCGAAGCGGTCGGACCGCATGTCGACCAGCGCCTTGCGCATGCCGCCGCTTTCCACCTGGAACACGCCGATTGTTTCGCCACGCCCGAGCATTGCGTAGGTCTTGGAATCGTCGAGCGGAATCTTCTCAAGGTCGATCGCTTCGCCGCGCCGGGCGATGAGGTCGACGGCCCGCTTGAGAACGGTCAGCGTCTTTAGCCCTAAGAAGTCGAACTTCACCAGGCCCGCTTGCTCGACCCATTTCATGTTGAACTGGGTCGCCGGCATCGCCGATTTGGGATCGCGGTAGAGTGGGGCGAGCTCGATCAGGGGCCGATCGCCGATGACGACGCCGGCGGCGTGGGTCGAGGCGTTCGAGTAAAGCCCCTCGAGCCGTTCGGCGATCGCCAGCATACGAGCAACCTTCTCGTCCGCCTTCGCCGCCTCCTGCAGGCGGGTCTCGTCCGCCACCGCTTGCTTGAGTGTGACCGGATGGGTCGGATTCTGGGGCACGAGCTTGGCGAGCTTGTCGACCTGGCCGAGCGGCATTTCAAGCACCCGGCCGACGTTGCGCAGGACGCCGCGCGCCAGGAACGAGCCGAACGTGATGATCTGCGCGACGCGGTCCGCGCCATAGCGCTCGCGCACGTAAGCGATCACCTCGTCGCGGCGGTCCTGGCAGAAGTCGATGTCGAAATCGGGCATCGAGATGCGTTCAGGATTGAGGAACCGCTCGAACAGGAGGCCAAACCTCAGCGGATCGAGATCGGTGATGGTGAGCGCCCAGGCGACGACCGAGCCCGCGCCCGAGCCGCGTCCCGGCCCGACCGGGATGCCCTTGCGCCTTCGCCCATTTGATGAAGTCGGCGACGATGAGGAAATAGCCGGCGAATTTCATGTTGACGATGACGTCGAGCTCGAAGGCGAGGCGCTTTGAATAGTCCTCCTCCGTTTGCCCGGGCGTGAGCCCATGCACGGCAAGGCGCTCGCTTAGGCCCTCGCTCGCCTGACGTCTGAGCTCCTCCTCCTCGTCGACAGCGGCCCCGTGAACGACCGCGAAGCGCGGCAGGATCGGCTTTCGCGTCAGCGGCCGATAGGCGCAGCGCACCGCGATCTCGACGCTGGCCTCGGTCGCCTCGGGGAGATCGGCGAACAATTCGGTCATTTCCGCGCGCGTCTTGAACCGGTGCTCGGGCGAAAGCCGCCGGCGTTCGGGCGTCGACAGCACCGCGCCCTCGGCGACGCACAAGAGCGCGTCGTGCGCCTCATAGTCGGAGGCGTAGGCGAAATAGGGCTCATTGGTCGCAACCAGGGGCAAGCCCAGTCGGTCGGCAAGACCAATGAGTTCAGGCTCGATCGCTCGCTCGCGGTCGAGCCCGTGGCGCTGGATCTCGACATAGAGCCGCGAGCCGAAAACCTCGGCCAGGCGCTTGAGCCGGCTTTCGGCCAGGTCGCCGAATCCCGCTCTCAGCGCCCGGTCGATCGGCCCCGCGGGACCGCCGGTCAGCGCGATGAGGCCTTGGGCGTCTTCCAGCGCGGCGAACGGAAGATGCGCGTCGTCGCCATCCTTGGGATCGAGCCACAGCGCGGAGACGAGGCGCATCAGATTGCCGTAGCCGGTCTCGTTCTGCGCCAGGAGAACGATCGGCGCGCGCGCATTGTCGCGCTCGACGCCACGCCAAAACGAGGGGGCCGCGTCGCCGAAATCGACGGTCGTCTGCGCGCCGATGATCGGCTGGACGCCGCTTTTGGCGAGCTTCTCCGAGAATTCGAGCGCGCCGAACAGGTTGTTGGTGTCGGCGATCGCCAGCGCCGGCATGGCGTCGGCCTGGGCGAGCTTGGCCAGCGTCTCGATCGTCAGCGCCCCCTCGCGCAGCGAATAGGCGCTGTGCACGTGAAGATGCACGAAGCCGACGGCTTTAATGACGGACGAGTCCATGACCGGGTTGTCGCAAGCCGCCGCACGCGCGTCGAGGCCGGGCAGGGGAGCGCCTGTGGATGACGCCCTCCTTTTCCCGCTTCACGAACCCATGGCGCGGGCGATGAACGCGATCATGACCAGAAAGGCTCCAAGGGCGGCGATCTCCGCAATGTCGCGCAGCGCATAAGAGGCGATGGGATACATTTTTCGGCTCCTCGATCAGGGTAAGTTCACTCTATGTTCTCTTAATGTTCGAGTTCAACTCCAACCGACGAGGCGCATCTTCCGAAACGGGATGCTTGGTTAACGCAAGGGAATGAGATTTCGCCGACACGCGAGGGCTTGCGAGGTCGGGAGGTTTCGGGGCCGCTATCCTGTTCGCACCGGCTTAGGCGCCAAGCCGACCGCCAGAACCCGCCCCGCTCACGATTTCCGCTTTGGCTTCGCCGGCCGCGAGTCGAGTTCGGGATAGCAGCGGAAGATGCCCGATTCGTTGAAGGGAATGCGACGGTCGGACGCGAGATAGGCGCTGACGTTCGGAAGCGCCGCCACCGACTTCGTTAGCGCCGCAAGCGCCGGATAAAGCTTGTCGGCGTCGGCGAACGCATGGGGGAAGGCGTAGGCCATGCCGGCCCAGATCTGGAACAGCGACAGGTCGACGGTTGTGAGTTCGTCGCCGACGCTGTGCGCCGATCCCGCCGGGTTGTCGGCGAGCACGCGCTCGAAATAGCCGAGATATTTCGGCACGCGATCCTGAAGGAAGGCCGCGGAGCGCGCCTTGGCCTCCTTCTTCTGGTCCTCGAAATAGAGGTTGGTCGAGATCGGATGATGCGTGTCGTGAACCTCGGAGACGAAATCCGTGATCGTGAGCTGCAGGGCCTGGGCGAAGAACCGGCCCGCTTCGTCCTTCGGCGCAAGGCCGAGCTTGGGCCCAAGATACTGAAGGATGTTGGCGACATGCGAAACAACGACCTTGCCGTCGCGCAGGAACGGGGGTGCGAAGGGGGTCTGCGGGGCGCCGCCGTCGAGCATCGCCGTTAGCGCCTTCACGCCGCGCCCGGCGCCACGCTCGCGTGCGACGTCGACATATGGTGCTCCGGCCGCCTCGAGGGCGAGGCGCACGAACTCGCCGCGCCCCTGAATGCCAGGCCAATAGTAGAGCTCATAGGGCATGTGGGACTTTCGTTTGAGAGTGCGCGCCAACTTCACCGGAGGACCAAGCGGCTCGCCCCGGCGCTACGGCTTGCCGGCTTCACGCGGATCGATCTGCGGCCGCATGTGGTCGGCCGCTTTGACATAGCGGCGTGCGAAGTCGAGGAGCTCGCCATCGCTCGGATGATCCGCTTTCTCCACGCCCTCGACGTGGGCGCGGATCGCGGGATGCTTCTCGGCCAGGAATTTGGCGAAGAAGTCCTTCTCCTGCGCCGGGCCGACGATGAGGATGGCGCCGGCGTCGGCGATCGTCTTCGCGACATCCTCGAAGAACGGCTTGTTCTCCTCGGTCCTGTGGCCGGTCTGCTTCTCATGGGCGCGAATGTCGCGAACGACGTGATCCCGGACCAATGTCCTGTCCGCCTCTTCGACGTTGAAGTGAAGAACGCGCGCCCGTTGGTGATCGATCCAGACGACGGCGTGATAATGACCGGCCATTACGGGCTCCTTGCGGGATCAGCGTTTGACCCTACCGCGGCGCAAGAGGCTGCGCTATGACGCGCTTCATGCGGAAAAATGGCAACGCCGAGGCGACGGCTCCCGCTCCGCCCGACAAGGTCGCCTCTTACGAGATCGGCGAGGACGAAGCGGGCATGCGGCTCGACCGCTGGCTTCATCGCCGGTTTCCTGACGTCTCGAATTCGCACCTGATGCGGATCGTGCGCAAGGGCGAGGTGCGCGTCTCGGGCAAGCGGGCGGACATTTCGACACGGCTTGCGACCGGCGAAAGCGTGCGCGTGCCGCCGCTCAAGATCGCCCCGCAGCAAGCGCACGCCGTCAAGCGCGCCGCTCCGGGCGACCTCGAGGCGATCCGCGCCATGACCTTGTTCGAGGATCGCGACGTGCTGGTGCTCAACAAGCCCTTCGGCCTCGCGGTGCAAGGCGGCTCGGGCACCACGCGCCATATCGACGGCATGCTTCAGGCGCTCGCCGACAAAGAGGGCAACAGGCCCGTTCTCGTTCATCGGCTCGATCGCGACACCTCGGGCGTGCTGCTGATCGCCAAAACGCGCAAGATGGCGGCGGAGCTTGGCGAGATCTTCCGCTCGCGCCGCGCGAAGAAGATCTATTGGGCGCTGGTCGAGGGCGTGCCGAAGCCGGGGCAGGGGCGCATATCCATGTTTCTCGCCAAGGGCGAGGGCATGGGCGAAACGCGCGGGCAGGGCAGGGCGGACCTCGAACGGGTGCGCGTCGCCAAGCATGGCGATCCCGACGCCCAGCATTCGCTCACCCTCTATGCGGTCGTCGACAAGGTCGCGCCGCGCCTGGCGTGGCTGTCGATGCGCCCGGTCACCGGCCGCACCCACCAGCTGCGCGCCCATTGCGAAGCGATCGGCCATCCGATCGTCGGCGATCCGAAATACAACCGGCGCCCAGCCAACGATCCCGCCCGCAGCGATCCCCTGCGCGCCGTGCCGCCTGGGCTCGAACCCAAGCTGCATCTCCTGGCGCGCCGCCTGATGCTGCCCCATCCGCGCAGCGGAATCATCGACGTGACCGCGCCGCTTCCGGAGCACATGAAAAAGAGCTTCGCCATGTTCGGCTTCGACGTGACGCAGCGTGACCCGATCGAGGACGCGCCCGATGCGTGAGCCGAATGAAGCGCCACGCGACCCGATGCGCGCCGCGCAGGCCAACATGCGGCCCCAGCCGGTCAGGCGCTTCTTCAAGGCGGTCGAAGTGCGCGAGGCGGATGGGGGCTATGCGCTCATGCTCGATGGCCGCGGAGCGCGGACGCCGGGCCGCAATCCGCTGGTTGCGCCCAGCCGAGCGCTGATGCTCAAAGTTGCGGCCGAGTGGGAACGGCAGCACGAGACAATCGACCCCGCGGAAATGCCGCTGACGCGGCTCCTCAATTCCGCGGTCGACGGCGTCGCGCATACGATGGCCGAAACGCGGGCCGATATTCTGCGTTACGCGGGTTCCGATCTTCTCTGTTACCGCGCCGAGGAGCCGGAGGACCTGGTTGAACGCCAGGCGCGCGCCTTCGATCCTGTTCTGCGCTGGGCCGCGGAGTCGCTCGCGGCGCGCTTCAACGTAACGGCCGGATTGATGCATGTCGCGCAGCCGCACGCAGCGCTCGAGGCGATCGGCGACGCGCTCGACGAGTATAACGACCCGGTTGCGCTCGCCGCGCTCAGCGTGATGACGACGCTGACCGGCTCCGCCCTGCTCGCGCTCGCTGTCGCGCGCGGATTTCTCTCTGCCGAAGCTGCGTGGCGGGCGGCGCATATCGACGAGGATTTCCAGGCCGAGCGCTGGGGCGCGGACGCGGAGGCGACAACGCGGCGGGAGGCGCGCTGGCGCGAATTCGAGGCGGCGGCGATCGTGGTCGCTCTCGCGCGCGGGACGTAAGGCGCGAGCCGGCGGCGGCAATTGCGCGGGCTGATCCCAATTCGGATGCTCGGACTTGCGAGTGCCGCAAACCGTGCAGGGAACGACGTTCGGACGAAGCGCTGGTCATGCTAGGCTCAGCCGGAGCAACCCTTAGGTCCCGGACACGCCGATGAAGCACATCCTCGCCCGCCTCGACGCCCGCCGCGAGCGCGCCCGTCTCGGCGGCGGCAAGGAGCGCATCGCCGCGCAGCACGCCAAGGGGAAGCTCACCGCGCGCGAGCGCGTCGAACTCCTGCTCGATCATGACTCGTTCGAGGAGTTCGACATGTTCGTCGAACACCGATCCGACGATTTCGGAATGGCGACAACGAAGATCCCCGGCGACGGCGTGGTTACCGGCTGGGGCACCGTCAACGGTCGCACTGTCTACGTGTTCGCCAAGGATTTCACGGTGTTCGGCGGCTCCCTTAGCGAAGCGCATGCGGGGAAAATCACCAAGATCCAGGACATGGCGCTCAAGAACCGCGCTCCGATCGTGGGCCTGTTCGACGCCGGCGGCGCCCGCATCCAGGAGGGCGTCGCGGCGCTCGGCGGCTATGGCGAAGTGTTTCAACGCAACGTGCTCGCGTCCGGCGTCATTCCACAGATTTCAGTGATTATGGGCCCCTGCGCCGGCGGCGACGTCTACTCGCCCGCGATGACCGATTTCATCTTCATGGTGCGCGATACGAGCTACATGTTCGTCACCGGCCCGGAAGTGGTGAGGACAGTGACCAACGAAACCGTGACCGCCGAGGAACTGGGCGGGGCGCTGGTTCACACCACCCGTTCCTCCATCGCCGACCGGGCTTACGACAACGACGTCGAGGCGCTGTTGCAGATGCGCCGGCTGATCGATTTCCTGCCGGCCTCCAACCTCGAACCGGCGCCCACGCTGCCGAGCTTCGACGATCCCGACCGGATCGACATGTCGCTCGATACGCTGATCCCCGACAACCCCAACAAGCCCTACGACATCAAGGAGCTGATCCTAAAAGTTGCGGACGAGGGTGATTTCTTCGAGATCCAGGAGGCCCACGCCAAGAACATCGTGACCGGCTTCGCTCGCGTTGGCGGAACAACGGTCGGCGTGGTCGCCAACCAGCCGTTGGCGCTCGCCGGCGTCCTCGATTCCGACGCCTCGCGCAAGGGGGCGCGCTTCGTGCGCTTCTGCGACTGCTTCAACATTCCGATCGTAACCTTCGTCGACGTGCCAGGCTTTCTGCCCGGCACGGCCCAGGAATATGGCGGGCTCATCAAGCACGGCGCGAAGCTTTTGTTCGCCTATGCCGAGGCGACGGTTCCCAAAGTCACGGTCATCACCCGCAAGGCGTTCGGCGGCGCCTATGACGTCATGGCGTCCAAGCACTTGCGCGGCGACATCAATCTCGCCTGGCCGACGGCGCAGATCGCGGTCATGGGGGCCAAGGGCGCGGTCGAGATCATCTTCAGGTCCGATATCAACGATCCAGCCAAGATCGCTGAAAGAACGAAGGAATATGAGGACGCGTTCCTCTCACCCTTCGTCGCCGCCGAGCGCGGCTATATCGACGAAGTCATCATGCCGCACGCAACCCGCAGGCGCCTGTCGCGGGTGCTCGGCGATGCTGCGCAACAAGAAGCTCGAGAACCCGTGGAAGAAACACGACAACATCCCGCTGTAGGCGAAGGAGCCGCGAGCGGCGAGGAGAGTCCGAGCTAGCTTTGTGGCCCGCAGACGGGTTGGTCCGCTCAGGATTTCTTGCCTGGCGGATTCAACGCCTGGCCGGTCGCGCCTTGCGACTTCTTGTAATCCGACACCGAGTTCTTTGGCTTGTCCGACTTCGGCTTTTTGGATTCCTTGTTGTTTCGCATCTGTCCCTTTGCCATCGATTCCTCCTTCGGGCAGTGGTCGAGCGCTCGATTGTGACACAGACGGCCGCGCCCCGCTATCGGCCGTTGGCGCGGCCTTCCCTGCAAAGAAAGCAATGTGCCACTTCGGGTCGCCCGCGCGGGCGACCGACGAATCCAGCGGGCGGAGCGGGCTATCGACCGTCGCCGCGTCCGTGTCGCCACTGGCCGTGGCCCATCGGCCCATGGAAGAGCACGGCGAACCGGCGCTTCTGACCGTCATCGAGGCTGTCATAGAGGGGCTTCGCGGCCTCGGCCAGTTTCTGCAGGTCGGCTGCGCGGGCGCTCAGACGCTCGGACGTGCGGGCGAGGCGATCGATCGGATTGACCTCGACGTCCTCGTCCTGATTGTCGTCACGTCGGTCTCTCCAGGCGGCTAAGCGTTCGGCTCTTTGCTTGGCGAGATCGCGCATCGCCGATTCGAGCGGCGGCCAATTCTTCTCCTGTTCGGCGTTCAGTTCGAGGCCGGCCTTCAGTGCGGCGATGCGGGCGTCAAGAAAGGCGGCGCGGTCCTCGGGACTGAAACGACTTTGCTGTTCCCGCTGGGCGGAATCGTCGGCGACGGCAAAGCTTCCGCCGACGAACGGCGCCAAGGTAAGCGCGGCCACAACTGCGATCGCGGAAAGCGCTGTTTTCATGGAACGAATCTCCTCCATGTGCATTTTGTGGACGACGCGAACGCTAGATCAGCGCCGCGTGGAGGTCCAATGACAAAGGCGTGAGGACTTTCTTGATCAACCGTTAACGCGGCTTTCATCTTCGTGAAACCATCCCCCTTTGCTGAAGCTTAACTGTGACAACACGCTCTTCATCACGTTACGGCCGGATTCACCTGCGGGAAAATATTAGGGCGCAGGGTCTCTCCACATCCAGACCGGTCGATAGCGTCGCCGGACCGGAGAGAGTGCAGGTGCGTATGATGGCTTTCGCAATCGACAGGAGCCGGACGATCATCAGTGCGATGATCCTCGGCCGCCGCGTGACGGCGCAAGATGTCGCATGGCTGAAGCGGGAAGTGTTCGCGAGCCGCGAGGTCACGCGCGAATCGGCCGATGAACTGTTCGCCGTCGTCCGCGCCGAGATGGACAATGCGCCGGAATGGAAAGAATTCTTCGTCGATATGATCACCGAGCATGTCGTACGGCAGGCTGATCAGCCCGGCGTCGTGAGCGACGCGCAAGCGGTTTGGCTTCTGGCGCATGTGGACGAATGCAAGTCGGTCGAGGCCTTGGCCGCGCTGGTCAATGTGTGCGCCGAGGCGCACCGCGCCCCGGACTGGTTCGTGGCCGCGGTCAAAGAGCGGGCCCTTGCAGGCGGGTCCGGCGCCGCAGCCGCGCTGCGCGCGACAGCTGGATAGCCTTCTCCTCTCTAGCCGGCCTAGCGCCTTGCGGGCGCCCATCGCTGCGCGTTATCGGATAGCGACGGCTGCGGACAAGCGTTAAGATGGCAGCCGCGATCGATGGAGATCTCGGCATGACCAAAGCTGCAGCCTCCCTTATGGGAGCCGCCTTTCTCGCGCTCGGCGTCATTTCTCTGTCGAGTGCGGCTGAGGCTCAGCGATGGGTCTACCCGCCGGAGCGGGTCGATTGGAAGGTCGGCCCCGGCTACTTTGGCTTCAGCGGCTATCCGTGGCCCGGACCGCCGTTCGCTTCGCCGGATCCCAAGCCGACCTATGGCTGCTACTTCACCCGCGCGCGATTGAAGAACGCTTGGCGGCAGGTCGAAGTCTGCTCCTGAAACCGGCTGGCCGCGGGCCTTGCAGGCGGATAGCGCTTTGTCCGAGGCTGTTTACCCGCTTCCGTCGTTCCCATAGAAACGACCGTTGAAGGAAAGCGAGGGGCTTTTCTCGCAAGGGCGCGATGTTCAAGACAATCCTGATCGCCAACCGCGGCGAGATCGCCTGTCGCGTCATCAAGACGGCGCGCCGCATGGGCATCAGGACCGTCGCCGTCTATTCCGAAGCCGACAAGGATGCGCTGCATGTCGAGATGGCGGATGAGGCGGTCGCGATCGGCCCACCCGCCGCGGCGCAGTCCTATCTCGCGATCGACAAGATCGTCGCCGCCTGCCTCAAGACCGGCGCCGAGGCTGTCCATCCGGGCTATGGCTTTCTCTCGGAGCGCGCGGCGTTCGCGCACGCCCTGGCCGAGGCGAAGATCGTCTTCATCGGCCCCAATCCCAAAGCCATCGAGGCGATGGGCGACAAGATCGAATCGAAGAAATTCGCCAACGCAGCCAAGGTCTCGACCGTCCCCGGCTATCTCGGCGTGATCGAAACGCCGGAACGCGCGGCCGAGATCGCCGACGAGATCGGCTATCCGGTCATGATCAAGGCCTCCGCCGGCGGCGGCGGCAAGGGCATGCGGATCGCCCATTCCCGCAAAGAAGTCGCGGAAGGCTTCGCCCGCGCGCGCTCGGAGGCGAAATCCTCCTTCGGCGACGACCGCGTGTTCGTCGAGAAATTCATCGTCAATCCGCGCCATGTCGAGATTCAGGTGCTGGGCGACAAGCACGGGAATGTCATCTATCTCGGCGAGCGCGAGTGTTCGATCCAGCGCCGCAATCAGAAGGTGATCGAAGAAGCGCCCTCGCCACTGCTCGACGCAGAGACGCGCAAGCGGATGGGTGAACAGGCGGTCGCGCTCGCCAAGGCGGTGCAATACGATTCCGCCGGCACGGTCGAGTTCGTCGCGGGCCAAGACCGCAGCTTCTATTTCCTCGAGATGAACACCCGCCTGCAGGTCGAGCATCCGGTGACCGAACTCGTCACCGGCGTCGATCTGGTCGAGGAGATGATCCGCAGCGCCGCGGGCGAGCCTTTGCGTCTCAAGCAGGCCGACGTGAAGCTGACCGGCTGGGCGGTTGAGAGCCGGGTCTACGCCGAGGATCCGACGCGCGGCTTCCTGCCGTCGACCGGGCGGCTCACGCGCTATCGCCCGCCGGCCGAAGGGACGCATGACGGCGTCACGGTGCGCAATGACACCGGCGTGTTCGAGGGCGGGGAGATCTCGATCCACTACGATCCGATGATCGCCAAGCTCGTCACCCACGCGCCCGACCGGCTCGGCGCGATCGACGCGCAAGCGACCGCGCTCGACGCCTTCGTCATCGACGGCATCCGGCACAACATCCCTTTTCTGTCGGCGCTGATGCAGCATCCGCGCTGGCGCGAGGGACGGCTGTCGACCGGCTTCATCGCCGAGGAATTTCCCGACGGGTTTCATCCGCTGGTCGCCGAGGGCGAGACCGAGCGCCGTCTGGTCGTGGCCGCGGCGCTGATCGACCACACGCTCAATCAGCGAAAGCGCCATATTTCCGGGCAGTTGCGCGACCCCGAGCAGATGCGCTTCGAGCTCAAGCGGGTGGTCGCGTTGGGCGCGAAGCGCGTCGAGCTCGAGATCGAGCCGAGAGACGCCGGCGTCGCAATCGTGTTCGCCGACGGCCGCAAGGTTGAGGTTCATTCGGACTGGAAGCCGGGCGATCCTTTATGGCGCGGCGCCATCGATGGCGCCGACATCGCCGTGCAGGCGCGCCCGATCCTCAACGGCTATGCGCTCTCCCATGCCGGGGTTGCCGTCGACGCGCGCGTCTACACCCGTCGCGAGGCTGAACTCGCGGCGCTGATGATTGAGCACAAGGGCGCCGACGGCTCGCGTTTCCTGCTTTGCCCGATGCCAGGCCTCGTCAAGGCGATCGCCGTCAAGGTTGGGCAGGAGGTCAAGACGGGAGAGCAGCTCTGCATCGTCGAGGCGATGAAAATGGAGAACGTGCTCTTGGCCGAGCGCGACGCGACGGTGAAGGCGATCCTGTGCAAGGAAGGGGATTCGCTCGCGGTCGATGCCGTGATCATGGAGTTCGCATGAGCGATCGGAAGCTGATTTCCTCGGGCTCGCCGTTCGAGAAGGCGAACGGCTATTCGCGCGCCGTCGTCGTCGGGGACGAAGTCCATATCGCAGGGACCACCGGATACGACTATGCGAAAATGACGATGCCCGACGACGTCGCCGAGCAGACCCGCAACATCTATGCGACCTTCGCCAAGGTGATGAAGGAGGCCGGCGGCGAGCTCGCCGACATCGTGCGACTGCGCACCTTCGTCACCGACGTTTCTTATTGCGAGCCGGTCGTCACGCGTGCAGGGCGAGGTCTTCGGCGCGATCCGCCCTGCGGCGACGATCGTCGTCGTCTCGGCGCTCCTCAAGCCGGAAATGAAGGTCGAGATCGAGGCCGACGCGCGGCTCCGGCGAACGAACGTCGCCCCGATAGACCACCCTGGGAAGTCTCCCGGATCGATTGAGCCGGAAGGCGCCGAGCGGCGCCAAGCCGGCCTACGGTGCGACCACGATCTGCCCCGTCATATTCGGATGAAAACGGCAGAAATAGTCGACCTCGCCTGGATGCGCCAGCGTGACGCGCCCAATCCCCTTCGCCGGTATGGCCACATCCCAATCCTTGTTTTTGGCCGTCGCCGTGTGGACGACAAAATCGCTGCTCGCCCATTCGATGGTGTCGCCGACATGAGCCGAAATCTTGGGCGGGTCGAAAGTCATCTTGTCGACCGTGACGCGGATCGTCTCGCCCGCAATCGCGGGCGAACTCGCCGCTACAACGGCCAGAAGGGCGAGCCCGCCAAGTCTTGACTGCACCGCCCGCTCCTATTTCAGGGATTGGGCGACGTGCTCGGCATGCATCTCGTGGCCCTGAAATATCTTGAGGCCGGTGGTGAGCAGGTCCTTCAATTCCGCGTTGGTCGCGTCCGGAATGAGAACCGTCTCGAGCGCCCCGTCGACCGTCTTGTGATAAGCGACTTCGTTGTCAGCGTAAGCCTTATCGAACTTGGCGCCACTCAGTTTCTCGAGTTCAGCGCGTTTGGCTTCGGCCTGCTTGGTGAGCGCCTTGCTGGTGTCATTGTCTTGCGGGCTCACGTTGAGCTTCTTCACCAACGCCAGCGCCTGATCGTTGACCGCCGTGTGGTCCCGAACCATGTTCTCCGCGAAGTCTCGCACGTCCTTGTTTTTGGACTTCTGGAGCGCCAGTTGGGCCGCCTTGATGTCGATCGCACCCGCCGTGTAGGCGATATGGGCGATCTGGGCGTCGTTGGGTTTGGCGTCCTCAGCGAGCGCCGGATAGGCCGTCAAGGCCAACGCAAAGCCGGCCGCAGTTGCGATGAAACGCATCTCCTCCTCCATTGTTTTGCCGGCCCAGATCGGCCGGCAAGTCATTGGATGAGGATTGGATCAAAAGGTTCCCGGGAAAATCAGGAGAGACCGAGGCGCGTCAGCACGCTCACGGTGAGACGTTCGCAGCGCTCGCCGGCGAAGGGGAAGACATTGCCGAGAACGGGTCCAATATGTCGCTCCATCTCCGTTCGCAGTAATGCGCGGGCGCGAAACAGCCTGGTTTTGACAGTTTGAGGCGGAATTCTGAACAATTCCGCGGTTTCCGCCACGCTCATGCCCTCGACCAGTCGGGCGATGAGCACTTCGCGGAAAGCCGATGGCAGCTTGTCGATGGCTCGTTCGAGCAACACGCGAATTTCGCTCTGAACCATTGTCGTCTCGGGGTCGGGAACACGGTTTGCGCCAGGGAAAGGTACGATCTGAGCGTGAAACGTCGGGTTGGTCGCGATGAGATCAATGTCGATCGCCGGCCGCCGTCGCCGAATGAAGCCGAGCGCCTCATTGATCACGATTCGCGCAAGCCAGGTGCCGAGCCGCGCTTCGCCCCTGAAGCCGTCGAGACCCGCGAACGCGCGGACGTAGGCCTCCTGCAGGACATCTTCGGCGTCGGAATCGTTGCGCACGATGCTGCGCGCGATGCGGTAGAGCCGCTGGTTGTGCTGCTTGATGATCAGCCGGATCGCGCCAGGATCTTTTTGCCGCGCCCGCTCCAGGAGCGGGTCGTCATGTGTGATGAGCTCAAGAACAGGCGTGGCCATTTCAATCCTCAGGCGTTGAGCGATCCTGGGATTGGATGCGAATCCGGGCAAAAGGTTCCCAAACTCGTTTCAGGCGCTCTGCGACCGGGTCAAGCAGGGGCCTTCTTGACCCACAGAGCGCACCAGCCGGTCGCCGCGATGTCGCCGTCGACCATCTTGCAGCCGTTAGGCGCCATGAAGAAGTTGCAGCCGTCGCACTGTTTGTCGTCCTTGGGCGTGGCCTGATAATGGACCGCAGCCTGCGCGATCTTGGCCTGCGCCTCGCCGCCGGTCAGGGCGAGCAGGGGGGCCGCGCCTGCCGCGGCGAGAAGAACGGTGCGCCGGCTGACGCCGGATGTGTTGCAAGTCTCGCGCATGAACGCCTCCTCCGTCGAATTGGATCATCTCGCGCGGCGTGCGCGCCGGCCCCGGCGAAGCGCCGCCAGTTTAGAAACGTTCTAAACTCGATTTAGAATGATTTTAAATTGGGACGCAGTCAATCGCCCTGACCTGGGTCAGCGTGGTCCTGCCAGACATGCGCGGCGGCAGAAGTTTCATCGAGCGGGAGGTGCGGAAAATCGATCGAGGCGCCCGCGTGGCATGAAGCTTGCGTCGCCACTGCTGGCTTATCGACGAGCAAGCGCTGAAAGGCGTGGACCTTCCTTGGTGGTCCCGCGATGAACTCGATAGGCTTGACGATCCGGCGCCCATGGGCGGGCGAAAAGGTTTCCTCCCGTTCCGAGCTCGTCGACCGCCGTCGCCAGTGTCCTCTTGGGCGCTGGCGACGGTCACCGGTCAGCAATGGCTGCTCACGCCGAAACCAGGCTGCCTATAATTGTCTGGCGTAGCCTTTGTCTTCAGTGACGAGGTTTCAGCGAAAGCTGCCCAGCATCCCGACGAAGTCGCGCCCGAGCGCGTTGGATAGGCTCTGGTGGCAGGACATGCAGCTTGACGGCGGGTCCTGGAAATAGGTCTCGATCGTCGTGTTGACCAGGTTCTCCTTGGGCGCGTCCGCCGACTGGTAATTCTGGCGCGGCGCGTCCGCCGCGAGCGGCTGCCCGGGAAAATAGCCGCCGTCGTTTTGCGGGCCCGCTGGCTCGGGAATCGTCGGCCATTGGCTGGCGACCAGCATGTAATTCTCCCAGACGGTTCCCTTGATTCCGGGCAGCGCCCAATAGGCCCGGTTCATCGCCATGGTCGAGGCGTGGATCGGATGCCGGCGCACCACCTGCATGGGCGTGGGGTCGATCTTGGGCGGATGGCCCATGCTGACCGGTAGGGTGTCGGGCAAGCCAAACGTCGGCCAAAGGCCGAGCTTCGGCTTCGAGGCGTCGAAATAGGAATAGGGCGCGCCGATTTGCCTGGCGTCGGGCTCGCGCGCTTCGCCCTCGCCGGCCGGGGGCACGTTGTCGACATGCTCGAACGTGCTCCACAATCCTTGCGGCCGGTCTTTGGTCCGGATCACGATGTGGAGGCCGACCAGCGCGACGTCGCTTTTCGAACAGACGACATGTCGGGCAGCGAGCGTCTTGGCGACGTCGACGACGTTGGCGTTCTCGACCACGTAATAGCGCGCCCTGACCGCGGGCGTGTCCGCCGCAGTGAGAGGGCGCCATGCGGCTTTGACCGCGATCGAGCCTACCGGCAAGTCCGCAGGGTGGGTTGGATCCGGGCAGGTTCTGGCCCAAGCTCCAGCCGGGACGCGCAAGCGCCGAATATTCCGGTTCGTTGATGCGCCCTTCGTATCGCGTATAGGCGCCATTCTGCGCCACCAGCGGATTGGAGCCGACGCCGGGCAAGAAGGCGGATTGATTGAAATCCATGAAGGGTTCGAAGGTCGCGAGCGTCTTCGCGCGATTGTCGACATTCGCTCCGCACGGGTTCGCCGCTTCGTAGGTCGCCCAGGGCTTCGGCGCGATTGGGCGCCCGTCCGGACCGACCTGGAACAGTTCGTAGCGCGCCTTGAAGGTCTCCCAGACGCGGGGCCCTCGATCGCCGAGCGTCTTGGCGCGATCGGGCATTCCGCGGTTGGAGGCGTCGGTCAGCGAGGGCCAATTGAGCGCAATGAAGGCGCGCCAGGCGAAATTGTCGAAGTCGGGATAGGGGTCGGGCTTGATCGAGGGCGCGTCCTCGATCCGGTCGGGCGAAACGACCGGCGCATTGTCCTCGGCGGCGGCCGGGCGGACGGGGAGAAGCGCGACCGGCGCAACGAAGAGCATCAATGCCATCAGAGACCGGGCGGCGCGCATAAGGGTGCGAGGGCATCGAAATCCCGCGCCGCGCTGTCCACTGATCGGCATCCGCATTCAGGTCCGAAAGTTTGCGCCATCGACCTCGCCCGCCAGAGGGCCAGGCGAAGGCGGCAGGTTTAAGACGTCAGGCCGCCCTTTTATTCGCTCGCGACCGGTGCGCGCCAGCCCGCTCTGAGGCGCCCTTGTCGCTCGCTTTCGCCGTGCCGCTGTGATAGGCCGCGCCCATAATGAGCGACATCTTTCAGGAAGTTGACGAGGAAGTCCGGCGCGATAAGGCGGCGGAATTCTGGAAGAAATACCAGAATCAGGTCCTGGCCGCGGCGGTGCTGATCGTGCTCGCCTCGGCCGGCTTTCGCTATTGGCAATATGAACGCGAAAGGGCCACGCAAGCGGCGGGCGATCAGTTCCAGCAGGCCCTAACTGCGCTCGAGGGCGGCAAGCTCGACGAAGCCAAGGCGGGTCTTGACAAAATCGCCGCCCAAGGGCCGAGCGGCTATCGGGCGCTCGCGCAAATGACCGCGGCTGGCGCTCAGGCGAGCAAGGACCCGCAGGGCGCGGTTGGCGCCTTCGACGCTGTCGCCGGCGACGCCTCGATCGATCCGCTTTTGCGCGACACCGCCCGGTTGCGCGCTGCGCTCTTGCGAGTGGACATGTCCGGCGAGCAGCAGAAGGGCGAAGCGGCGCTGACCGCGCTTTCGGTCGCCGGCGGACCGTACCGGCGGCTCGCGGCGCTCGCGCTCGGCGCGTTGGCGCTCGAACGCAAGGATTATGACGACGCCTCCAAGCAATTCGATCTTGTGCTGGGCGATCCCGAAGTGTCGCCGGGTGAGCGGCAAGCGGCGAGCCGATGGCTCGGCCTTATCGCTTCGAACCGATCGGCGGCGGCGAAGTAACCACCGCGCCTGCGGCGGCGGGCTGGAACGACAATGAGCGCCAAGGTCGCGATTATCGGCCGGCCCAACGTCGGCAAGTCGACGCTATTCAATCGGCTGGTCGGGCGCAGGCTTGCGCTCGTCGACGACGAGCCTGGCGTCACGCGCGACCGCCGCGAGGGCGAGGGCAGGCTGGCGGACCTTTCCTTCACCATCGTCGACACCGCCGGTCTTGAAGAGGGCGATCCGGAAACGCTCGCCGGGCGCATGCGCGCGCAGACGGAAGCAGCCCTCATTGATTGCGACGTGATCCTGTTCGTGGTCGACGCGCGCGCCGGGCTCACCGCCTCCGACCAGCATTTTGCTCAAGCGGTGCGCCGCGCCGACAAGCCGATCATCCTCATCGCCAACAAAGCGGAAAGCGCCGCGGGGAAGGCGGGCGTCTACGAGGTGTATGGTCTCGGCCTTGGCGAGCCGATCGCGCTCTCCGCCGAGCACGGCGAAGGCTTAAGCGAACTCTACGACGCGCTGGTCGAAGTCCTGCCGGCCGCGGCGCGTCTCGATCCGGACGAGGAGGACGAGGCCGAGCCGCTGGTCCTCGGCGAAGAAGAGGACGGCAGCGAGCTCGATCTCGCCA
The DNA here is from genome assembly GCA_963743265.1 of uncultured Alphaproteobacteria bacterium. Taxonomy (GTDB): domain Bacteria; phylum Pseudomonadota; class Alphaproteobacteria; order Rhizobiales; family Beijerinckiaceae; genus Roseiarcus. Next base: position 35,530 of record CAVUPE010000016.1, read on the forward strand.
AGCCCCTTCGCATTGCCGTGCTGGGGCGCCCGAACGCGGGCAAATCGACGCTCATCAACCACATCCTTGGCCAGGATCGCCTGCTGACCGGCCCCGAGCCCGGCATCACCCGCGACTCATTGGCCTCGACGCCGAATGGAACGGGCGCAAGCTCAGGATCTTCGACACGGCCGGCCTGCGGCGGAAGTCGCGGATCGTCGAGAAGGTGGAGAAGCTCGCCGTCGCCGATGCGCTGAGAGCGGTGCGCTTCGCCGAAGTCGTGGTGCTTCTGCTCGACGCCACGATACCCTTCGAAAAGCAGGACCTGACGCTTGCCGACCTCGTCGAGAAGGAGGGCAGGGCGCTGGTCATCGGCCTCAACAAATGGGACCTCGTCGACAACAAGAGCGACAAGGCGCGCGAGCTGCGCGAGGAAGCCGACCGGCTCCTGCCGCAGCTGCGCGGAACGCGCGTGATCCCCCTTTCCGGCTTGACCGGCGCGCATGTCGACAGGCTCATGGAAGCGATCATCGCGACGGACGCGATCTGGAACATCCGCATCTCGACCGGCCGGCTCAATCGCTGGCTCGGGCCCGTCATCGACGGCACGCCGCCGCCCGCCGTCTCCGGGCGCCGCGTCAAGATCCGCTACATGACCCAGCCCAAGGCGCGCCCGCCGTATTTCGTGCTGTTCGGCAATTCGGTCGACAAGATTCCCGAGAGCTACAAGCGCTATCTCGTCAACGGCCTGCGCGAGACCTTCGGCCTTATCGGCGTGCCGATCCGTCTCTCGATGCGCGCCGGGAGCAAGAACCCCTACGCGCCGCAGAAGCGGCGCAAGTCCTAACGCTTGCGCCGCGGACCCGCGTTGGCGCGCTCTACTGAGGCGCGGCGGGGGCGTAGGTCAGATTCAAAATCTTCCACTCCCCGCCAACCTTGCCGGCGACCTTGGTCCAGAAGCCTTTCTCGCCGGATCCGCCCGAGGCCGGCGTGAAAGTGTAGCCGCCGGTGCAGAGCGCCACATCGCCGATCATCCGCGAGCTCGTCAGCGTGTCGACGTCCTTGTCGCCGGATTTCATGAACGACGCATAGTTTTTGACGAGCGCGTCGTGTCCAGAGGCGATTCCGTAAGGTGAGACCAACTCGCCGTCGGGAGCATAGACCGCCGCCATCTTGACGGCATCACCGCTGGTGGCGGCCTCCCCGTAAGCGCTGATCGAGCCCTTGCAGATAGTTGCCGCATCGTCGGCGGCATGGGCGGGTCCGCAAAGCGACAGACCGGCGCTGATCAAGCAGGAGAAAGAAATCAGAGTTCGGCAATGCATTGTTCGCTCCATTCCGATTAATGCGTTGGAGCCTTCAGCGATCGGGTCGAAACGCTGGAGGTTTTAGACTTTCTTGATGTCGCGCGTTCTTCGCGAGACCGGCCCGAACGCAATGAGATTTCCAGTCTTGAACGAGCCGCGCAATGGGCAAATCTACGCACGCGGACAAGGCAGATTGCAATTTCAAAAAAAGCGCCGATTGCTTCCGGGAGGCGTTCGGAAGACAACGGCATCGCCGTCCGCGTGAGCAAAGGCAATGAAGCTCTATTTCAGCCGCAACTACAATCCGCGCCTCGCGGTCGCGGTTGCCCGCTATTTGAAATCCCCAGTCGAATTTGAATTCGCCTCGCCCTTCTCGCCCGGGCAGCAAGAAAAATTTCGCAAGCTCAACCCGAACCTCAGCGTTCCGATCCTCGTCGAGGGCGACAACACGCTCTGGGAGGCGGACGCAATCGCGTGCCGGCTTTCGCAGCTGGCCAATTCAGACTTTTGGCCGATGGACGATTCCCTGCCCGACGTCATCCGCTGGATAAGCTGGGGCTATTGGAATTTCGTCAGGGCCTGCGACCGGGTCCATTTCGAGCGCGTGACCAAGCAGCGCTATGGCATCGGCCCGGTGAGCCGGGATGCGGTGGAATCGGGACTGGACGAATTTGCGTCCTCGGCCGCCATTCTGGAACAGCGCCTCGGCGCGGCGGACTGGCTCGTCGGCGATCACGTCACTTATGCCGATTTCCGTGTCGCTTGCGTCCTGCCGTTCGCGGAGCTCGCCGGCCTGCCGCTTGCGGATTTTCCGCGCGTCGAAGCGTGGCATGCGCGTCTGACGGACATCCCGGAATGGCGGGATCCGTTCGCCGGACTGGACGCGCCTGAACTGCCGCCAATCCGGACGGCCCCGGGTGAGCGACGAGCCGCTAGACGAAATCATCGAAAAGGAGGCGGCCTGCGCAGCTCCGGTTCGACGAGCTGGCGATATCTCTTTTCCTCCGCCCGCTCGATGGCGGCGATATCCGGCGCCTCGCCCGTACGCCAATCTCGATAGGCGTCGCTGGCGTCTATTCCCATCGATTCAGCGACGAGATGAACCCAGTTGCGGACGCGAATCTTGTCCTTGCCGTCGAGCGCCGCCAATTCGCGATGGCAGGAGTGAAAGATCGTGCAAACCGTGTCGCAGCCGTTCTCAGCAGCAGCGCTCCAAGTCCCTTGAGCGGCCGCGGTAAGCGCGCCGGGAACCGCGGCCAGCGCGCTGCACATGTGGCCGGGATGGGTCGGCCCTTCGATCAGTTCCAGCCCTGAAATTCGAGACAGCACGTCGACAACGCGACTGTTGATGGCGACGTGGGTCGCGAAGCCCGCGTGCCGATGCAGGAGAACCCGCCGGTTCACGGGAACGTTCATGATCGGCGCGAGCCGTTCGGCGCGGTCCGACAGGATCTCGCTCAAATGGGCGATGTCGAAATGCGTGGCGTTTCCGAGCGCCATGATGTCGGACATGTGCATGTGGCACGAAGGGCACCAGGTGATCACCTTGTCGCGCCCGTCCCTTGCGGCGCCCTCGTTGAACCGCTCGACAGTGCGGCTGGCCATCGTGCTTGCGGCTCGAGGTTCGTGATCATGGGCCGTCCCGCAGCAATAGGCGGGGCCGCCGACCGCACTCACGTCGTATCCGACGCGTTCCATGAGCATGATCGAGAGCCGGATCATCTCGGCGTGCCTGAGCATGTTGCAGCCGAACCAGAACGTCACCCGGTCATCGCCTACAGCCATTGGCGAGCTCCTCGTCGGTGAGCTGCAGGCGGGCAAAGGTCTTGATGCGCGGGAAATAAGTTGGGTCGTGCTTGACCGACAGCTGATGTGTGTCGTTGAGCGCATGTTGCTTGCCGATCCTGACCAGCAGCATCGCATCCAGCCCCGAAGATCGCTCGGGGCACGCACTGACGCAAAGACCACTCTTGGCGCATGCGCCCACCCAGGCGACGGTCTCCGCGCTCGCCGTCTCGCCCTTCGCCAGGCGGCGCAAGCCATCGGTCGCAGCCCTTGAATCGAAACCGCGAAGACTGACGTGGTCCACCATAGGACATGCGTCAAAGCACGCGCCGCATGCAGTGCAGAGCGCAGCCAGTTCTAAACCGACCTGGGCCAGATAGGCTTCCGAAGTCTCTGAGCGCGCAGGCTGCAACTTGCTCATGGAAAGAGGCTGCGCGCCTTGCGACGCCTCGTCAAGTCGCCGACAAGCGCGCCATTCCGTCGCTACCGCAGCGCTCGCTAGCGTGCGCGATGCGGCTGCGTCAGGAAGCGGTCGCGCGAGACGGGCAGGGGCGGCTCGTCCTCGACTGGCGAAGCCGTCGCCTGTTCCGCCACCATCGTCCGCAGGATATCGAAGCCAGCCGTAAGGTTCTCCAGGACGGCTGGCTTGACGCGCTCGTAGAAGGGCAGGTCCTTCGGCTTCGGCTTTGCGATGCGGAATTCGAAGTGGGTCCCGCCGTCGCCGCCGTCCTCGAACGTGTAAGAGAACAGCATTTTCGCAGCGCCCGGGATCGGCAGCAGCGCCGTCAGGGTCACATAGTCGAACGGGCGCCAGTCAACGATGTCCTCGATGACCGCGTCCTTGCCGTGCAGGCAGTGGTTCTGCGTGCCGGCGCCGCGGCGACCCTGCGCATTGTTCTCGACGAAGCCGTCGGCTCGTTGCCAGCGGGTGTGATGCGCAGGCGACGTGACGAGGTCCCACAAAGCTTGCCTCGGCGCGGCGAAATCCCTCTCTATGAGCATATAGGCGCCGGCGCGCTGAACCAGGTTGCGCGCCGTCTCGGTTTCCCGCTTCCACGCTTCTTCCAGGTCGCTCACCCAGCACTTCGTTTCGCCGATATGCTCGATCGCTTCGACATGCTCTCGAAGGCCCTGCGCCGCGGGGTCGATCCCCATCGCGCGCACGCAGGCGTCGGAATAGAGCGCATAAGCGTGCGGGCCAAACGTCTTGCCGACTTCGTTCTTGAGGAGGCGGTGGACCAGAATCACATCACGGCCGGCGAGCTCCTCGCGACCTGACATCTTTTGCCGGATGAACTCGCCGTGATGAACCACGAACTTGACGTCGAGGCTCTGCATCCGGCTGCAGGCCTGGCACGCGCAACTGCTGGCCTGCTTGATGCTGCGGAGCCGCTTGCGGAACGCGAAATAGGCCTGCTCGATCGAATCCTGAATGAGCGGTCCATCGACCTTGTCGGCAAGCGCATAGACGAAGGCCGCGTCGCCTTCGAACTTGGCGAGGCGGAACGGCGGACGCAGCGCCCTGACCAGAGTGTCCATGATGTCGGCGATGATATCCTGGGCATGATCGAGTTCGACGCCCGACACGAAATGCGTGTAGCCGGATATGTCGGCGATCACGAAACAGGCCGATTCCGCTTTCGGAAGCATCGCGAGCCCTTCTGTTCGATCAGCGACTGAAGGTTATGGCCCCGGCCTAGGAAACCATCCAACTATCACGTGACAAACGAAATACGCGAGCACCGCCGTTTTCGCTCCGCATCCGAGTTTCACGATCCTCGAAGAGATTGACTCTCGAGCAACGGAGCTCGCGGCGCCGCGCGCGCGCTCAGCCTCCCCTTGCATGTCGCCAATCCGTGCTCGCATACTGAACCATATGGTTCAGTATGCTCGGACCCGCTTCGACGCCTCGTTCGCCGCGCTCTCGGACGCCACCCGGCGCGGCGTTCTGGAGCAGCTCGGCCGTGCCGACGCTTCGATCACGGACCTTGCCGAGAAGTTCCACATGACCCTCACCGGCATGAAGAAGCATGTCGGCGTCCTGGAGCAGGCGGGGCTCGTCACCACGGAGAAGGTCGGGCGCGTGCGGACCTGCAAGCTCGGCCTCAGCCGGCTGGAGGAGGAGGCGGCGTGGATCGAGAGTTACCGCCAGCTCTGGGACGCACGGTTCAACGAACTGGACAAGGTTATCGAGGACCTGAAACGGAAGGAGACGATCGATGGACGCAAGAGGAAGTGAGCCAACGAACCGCACGATTGTGGAACGGAAGTCCGAGCGTGAGCTCGTCATTACGCGAACCTTCAACGGCCCGGCGCGCATCGTGTTCGAGGCGTGGACCAAGCCCGAGCTGCTCAAGCTTTGGTGGGCGCCGAAGTCGACAGGAATGTCTCTGCTGTCCTGCGAGGCGGATGTTCGTGCCGGGGGCAGGTACCGTTTCGAGATCGGCCGCGAGGGCTCAAAGCCTATGGCGTTCTTCGGCCAGTATCTCGAGGTGGCGCCGCACTCGCGCCTCGTCTGGACGAATGAGGAAAGTGACGACGGCGCCGTCACCACGGTGACCTTCGAGGAAAAAGGCGGCAAGACGCTCTTGGTCATGCGCGAACTCTATCCCTCGAAGGAAGCTCTCGACGCTTCCATCGCCGGGATGGAGGGTGGAATGCCCGAGTCGTTCGCGCAGCTGGACGAGCTTCTCGGCGCCTTAAGCGCGAGCGAAGGACGGTCCTGAAGTCGTCGATCTCGCGCCGCGGCGGCCTGGCTCTTCACTACGCGAAAGAGGCCCGGCGAGGTCGTCGCGTCGCCGGGCGCTAAACGTAGATGGCCGGGGCGCGGAGGTTGACTGAAGTTGATACCGCGGACTATGATCTGGGGTCAGCCATGGCGTTAGAGGCTCTCAAGCCATAGCCGTCTTCGGAGCCGCCGAGGTTCCTCTCACCCGACCCGAGCCCACGCAACAAAGCAAACAAATGCTTTACGAAAAACGGAAGCCGTGCTATACTTTTCTCAATCGCGGGGTCTGACCTCCGCAATCTTGCGGGACGCGGCGCGGCGACCGGAAAGGACAGGAAAAATTGGCGTTGAGGCGGTCTGCCCACAATCTGTGACGCGAGTTCAGATAGAGGCCGATTTTTTTTACTCCAATCGGCCGTAACCCATTGAAAAGTCCCGATTCGGAAAAATAAACGCTAGTAAACGCCAGCATTTTTACTAGCGTTTACTAGCATTTACTGGCGTTTATTGACCTTTATTGAACCGCGAGTTCGCGCGCTGGTTGTGTAAGCAGCCTTCGGCGAACGGCTCGGCGGGCCCCGGCGCATTGTCCCCTCCGTCAAGCGGAGTCACAATGGCCGAATGTCCCTCGCCCCGTTCTCCTCAGCCCCCGCCGCTCCGGAGCCTCTGACCTTCCGCGAAGCGCGCGACCGCCTGCTCGAGCTCGAGCACGACTATCACGGCGCGCGCGCCGCGTTCTCCTGGCCGCGCCCGCGTGAGTTCAACTGGGCGCTCGAATGGTTCGACGCCGAACTCGCCGCGGGCGAGCATGGGCGTAAAGTCGCGCTCAAGGTCATCGGCGAGCGCGTCGAGACGCGCACCTTCGCGGAACTCGCCCGCGAATCGTCGCGGCTCGCCAACGGCCTGCGCTCGCTCGGCGCCAAGCGCGGCGATCGTCTTCTCATGATGCTGGGCGTCGTGCCCGAACTGTGGGCGACGATGCTGGCCTCGATGAAGCTCGGCCTCGTGCTGATCCCGGCGATGCCGACGTTGGGCCAAGCCGATATCGCCGACCGCATCGAGCGCGGACAGGCCAAATATCTCGTCGCGCATGGCGCCGACGCAGCGAAATTCGATGGGCTAGTCGATGGCGTTGCGCGCGTTGCAGTCGGCGAGACGCCGGCAGGCTGGCGCTCCTACAGCGCGCTTCTCGGCGGCGGCGAAGCCTTCACGCCCGACGGCCCGACCAAGGCCGACGACCCGATGCTCCTCTATTTCACCTCGGGCACGACGGCGCGCTCGAAGCTCGTCGTGCACACCCACGCGAGCTACCCGATCGGGCATCTCTCGACGATGTACGGGCTCGGGATCAGGCCCGGCGACGCGCATCTCAACATTTCCTCGCCCGGCTGGGCGAAGCACGCCTGGTCGAGCTTTTTCGCGCCCTGGAACGCCGGCGCGACCATCATCGCGCTCGCGTTGCGCTTCGAGCCGCGCGCGGCGCTTGACGCGCTGGTCGAGCACCAGGTCACCGTCTTCTGCGCGCCCCCGACCGTCTGGCGAATGCTGATCCAGCACGACTTGAGACAATGGAAGGTCGTTCTGCGCGAGGTCAACGCGGCCGGCGAGCCGGTCAATCCGGAGATCATCGAGCAGGTGAGACGGGCATGGGGCCTGAGCGTTGCGCGATTCCTACGGGCAGACCGAGACCACCATGATGATCGGCAATTCGCCCGGACAGCCGGTCGTTCCCGGCTCGATGGGTCGGCCCTTGCCCGGCTATCGCGTCGCGCTCATCGACGCAGACGGGCTCGAGAGCGACAGCGGCGAGATCGCGATTCCCTTGCGTCCGCGCACCGTGGGACTCATGTCCGGCTATCAGAACGAGCATGGGCGGCTCATGCCGATCGAGGGCGAATATTACAAGACTGGCGATGTCGCGTCGCGCGACGCCGACGGCTACATCACGTTCATCGGCCGGGCCGACGACGTGTTCAAATCGAGCGACTATCGGCTGAGCCCGTTCGAACTCGAAAGCGTGCTGATCGAACACGCTTCGGTCGCGGAGGCCGCCGTCGTGCCGGCGCCCGACCCGGTGCGCTACACGATCGCCAAAGGCTATGTCGCGCTCGCCCAAGGGTGCGCGCCCGACCGCGAGACGGCGGCGGCGATCTTCAAGCACATGCGCGGCCGGCTCTCGGCTTACAAGCTTGTGCGGCGGATCGAATTCTTTGAGCTGCCGAAGACCGTGTCGGGCAAGATCAGGCGGGTCGAACTGCGCCAGCGTGAAAGCGCGCTCGCCGAGCGCGGCGAACGCGCGGAGGCGGAATTCAGGATCGAGGATTTTCCGGAAGGGTGAAAACGGCCCCGCCTGGGAGCAAGCGAGGCCGCAAGCTAAAAGGAGGGAAACGCTAGATTCACATCGCGGTCAGTGAGCCATGGCCCTTCGGGGTCGTCATGCCTTCGCAGGTGCCCTTGGCGACATATTTCCAGTGCGCCGGGTCATAGTCGACGGTCGACGTCCCAGCGCAGCTCGTGCCGGCGCCGGCGGCGCAGTCGTTCTTGCCGGCCATGGCGATGCCGTAGCACTTGTCGGCGCCGGGCTGGGCCGGGGCGGGACCCGCCTTGGCGGCGGTGGCGAGCGCCGCGGCGAGAGAGCAGGCGAGCGTGGCGGCGGTGATGGCGGTTCTGGCGTTCATCCGAAAATCTCCAGACAAAACAATGAAATGGACGGCCAGGCGGCAGCCCGGCCGTCGGAGCCTCATAGCTCCTGCAGCCAGTACGTCTTTCGGCAGACGAGGTTACTCGCAACGCCAGATCACGAATTCGTGATCACACGGGTATATGGCGTCCTTTGAGTGCTTGAAACGGCGCTCAGTGCGCCAAATATTGGCAAGCGTCATCGAGAGGGGGCGCACCTATGACCGAAGCCAACCACGTCGTCTGTCCCCATTGCTCCGCGGTCAACCGCATCCCCGCCGACCGTCCCGCCTCGGAGGCCACGTGCGGCGCCTGCAAGGCGAGTCTATTCACCGGCAAGCCGATCGTGCTGACCGCGAAGACCTTCGACAAGCATGTCGAGCGCAACGACATGCCGCTGATCGTTGACTTCTGGGCGCCGTGGTGCGGGCCTTGCCGGACCATGGCGCCGATTTTCGACCGCGCGGCCAAGGAGCTCGAACCGCGCGCGCGCTTCGCCAAGGTCAATGTCGACGAGGAGCCGGCGATTGCGGCGCGCTTCGGCATCCGCGGCATTCCGACTTTGATCGCGTTCGAAAAGGGCAAGGTGGCCACGCAGCACGCGGGTCTCGTCGATCTCGAGTTCCTTCGGCGCCTGGCGCATTGAAGCGGACGGCGTAGGTTTCAAGAAGTTTTCCCTACGTCCCTCGGCTTGCCCTTTTTGGCTCACTAAGGTCATAAGGCCCGGCCCGTGTTTGTCGCGCGCCCTGATTCCGTTGAGCCGTCCATGCGCCTTTCCCGCTATTTCCTGCCGATTTTGAAGGAGACGCCGAAAGAGGCCGAGATCGTCTCGCATCGGCTGATGTTGCGCGCCGGCATGATCCGGCAGGAGGCGGCGGGCAGCTACGCATGGTTGCCGCTTGGCGTCAGGGTTCTGCACAAAATCTGCGCCATCGTGCGCGAGGAGCAGAATCGCGCCGGCGCGATCGAGGTCCTCATGCCGACCATCCAGTCGGCAGACCTCTGGCGCGAATCCGGGCGCTACGACGACTACGGCAAGGAGATGCTGCGCATCCGCGACCGTCACGACCGCGACATGCTGTATGGGCCGACCAACGAGGAGATGATCACCGAGATCTTCCGCGCCTCGGTGCGCTCGTACAAGGATCTGCCGCTCAATCTTTATCACATCCAGTGGAAGTTCCGCGATGAGGTCAGGCCGCGTTTCGGCGTGATGCGCTCGCGCGAATTCCTCATGAAGGACGCCTACACGTTCGACCTCGATCAGGCAGGCGCCCGCCATTCCTACAATAAGGAGTTCACCGCTTACTTGCGCACATTCGCACGGCTCGGGTTGACCGCGATCCCCATGCGCGCGGAATCGGGCCCGATCGGCGGCGACCTCAGCCACGAGTTCGTCATTCTCGCCTCGACCGGCGAGAGCGAAGTGTTCTGCCACCGCGACTATCTCTCGTTTCAGACTCCCCCTGAGGACATCGACTTCGACAGCGCCGAGACGATGCAGTCGGTCGTCGACAAGTGGACCTCGCTCTACGCCGCCACGTCCGACAAACATGACCCGGCGGCGTTCGAGCGGCTCGATCCCAAGGATCAAATCTCCGCCCGTGGGATCGAGGTCGGCCATATTTTCTACTTCGGAACCAAGTACTCGGCTCCCATGAAGGCGGTCGTCAATGGACCGGACGGCAAGGAGCATGCGGTGCATATGGGTTCGTACGGCATCGGTCCGACCCGGCTTGCCGCCGCGCTCATTGAGGCGAACCACGACGACAACGGCCCGATCTGGCCAGAGGCGGTCGCGCCATTCCGTGTCGGGCTCATCAATCTGAAGGTCGGCGACGCGGCCTGCGACGGGGCTTGCGAGCGCATCTATGCGTCACTCACCAAAGCTGGCGTCGACGTGCTCTATGATGACCGCGACGAGCGGCCGGGAGCGAAATTCGCCGCCATGGATCTGGTCGGCGCGCCGCATCAGGCGATCATCGGCCCCAAGAGCCTTGCCGAGGGCAAAGTCGAGCTCAAGACGCGCCGCGGCGGCGAGCGCGAGCTGATCAGCGTCGATGCGGCGATCGCTCGGCTTGGCGGGCAGGGGGCGCCGTGACAGCTCTTGCGGTCGAGGCGACCGCTCCCGAAACGGCGCCGGGCACCAAAGCGTTCTCAGCTTTCGAGTGGATGGTCGCCTTTCGCTATCTGCGCGCGCGCAACGCCCAGCGCTCGATCTCGGTCATCGCCGGCTTCTCGTTTCTCGGTATCGTGCTTGGCGTCGCCGCGCTGATCGTCGTCATGTCGGTGATGAATGGCTTTCGCCACGATCTCATGGACAAGTTGATCGGCCTCAACGGCCACATGTTCTTGCAAGGGGTCGAGACGCCGCTCACCGATTACGATGCAGTGACGGCGCGGGTAAGCAAGGTTCCCGGCGTCACTTTGGCGCTGCCGCTGGTCGAGGGTCAGGCGTTCGCGAGTTCCCCCTATGGCTCATCGGGCGCGCTGGTGCGCGGCATTCGCGGAAGCGATCTCGCGCGGCTACCCGGAGTCGGAGGCCACATTACCCAGGGCTCGCTCGACGGCTTTGACTCAGGCCAAGGCGTGGCCGTCGGCTCCAAGCTTGCTGAACACCTGAGCCTGAGGGCCGGCGACAAACTGACCATTATCGCGCCGCACGGGGCGGAGACGCCATTCGGCGTCACGCCGCGCATGAAGAGCTATACGGTTGCGGCTATTTTCCAAATCGGCATGACCACCTTCGACAACACCTTCATCTTCATGCCGCTTCCGGAGGCCCAGACCTTCTTCAATCAGGACGGCCAAGCGAGTGTGATCGAGGTTTATGTCGCCGATCCCGACGACATCGACGCGGTGCGGAGCAGAATCGAGCCGGCGCAACAGCGGCCAATGATCGACAGCGACTGGCGTCAGCTCAACCGCAACTTCTTCGACGTGCTGGCGGTTGAAAGCAATGTGATGTTCATAATCCTCGCGCTCATCATGCTGGTCGCGGCGCTCAACATCATCTCGGGCCTCATCATGCTCGTGCAGGACAAAGCGCGCGCCATCGCCGTCCTGCGCACGATGGGCGCGACGCGCGGCGCCGTCATGCGCATTTTTCTCATCACGGGCGCGACCATCGGATTCGTCGGCACCGCAGTTGGCCTCGCACTTGGGCTCCTCGTCGCTTACAATGTCGAGCCGATCCGCAAGGGTTTGAGCTGGATCACCGGCGCCAACCTCTTTCCTTCTGAATTCTATTTCCTGTCGCAACTGCCCTCACGGGTCGAGGCGCACGACGTCCTTGCAGTGGTGGGGCTTGCGCTGATCCTGTCGCTCGCGGCGACGATCTATCCGTCTTGGCGCGCAGCCAAGCTCGATCCGGTCGAGGCGCTGCGATATGAATGATCAGACGCGTATCGCCGCACTGACGCTCGACAATGTGGAGCGTCGGTATGGTCGCGGCGATACGACGGTCGAGGTCCTCAACGGGGCCTCGCTCGAGCTCTCGCCGGGCCAGTCGGTGGCGCTGATCGCGCCGTCCGGCGCCGGAAAGTCGACGCTCCTGCATCTGGCGGGACTCTTGGAACGGCCCGACGCTGGCGAAGTGAGGATTGGCGGCGCCGCGACCTCGACCATGAGCGACGACAAGCGGACCGCGTTGAGGCGCACGGAGATTGGTTTCGTCTACCAGTTCCATCACCTATTGCCCGAGTTCTCGGCGCTCGAGAACCTCGTCCTGCCGCAGATGATTGCGGGGCTCCCGCGTGCCCAGGCCGCGGCCCGCGCGCGCGAACTCCTCGGCTATCTCGGTCTCGCTCAGCGCGAGAGCCATCGCCCGGCCGAATTGTCCGGCGGCGAACAGCAGCGGGTCGCGATCGCGCGTGCGGTCGCCAATGGGCCGCGGGTGCTGCTGGCCGACGAGCCGACCGGCAATCTCGACCCGAAGACCGCCGACCACGTGTTCGGCACGCTTGCAGCGCTGGTCAGGGCGAGCGGCCTCGCGGCCCTCGTCGCCACCCACAATATGGACCTCGCCGCCCGCATGGACCGCCGGGTCACGATCCGCGACGGGCGCGTGAGCGAGATGGCCTGACTTGCCGCGGCGGTTCAGCGGCCTCGCATCTTCGCGAAAGCATCGAGAGCCCGGGCGCGGGCGGCAGCGTGGTCGACGATCGGCATCGGATAGGTTTTGCCTAACACGACTCCTGCGCGTTGCAGCGCGTCGCCGGAAGCCGTCCAGGGACTGTGGATCGCGGGCGCCTCGAGGCGCTCAAGCTCCGGGACCCATTGGCGCACATAGGCGCCGTCGGGATCGAACTTTTTGGCCTGCAGCACGGGATTGAAGATGCGAAAGTAGGGCGCGGAATCGACGCCGACGCCCGCGACCCATTGCCAGTTGAGCGGATTGTTGGCCGGATCGGCGTCGATGAGCGTATCCCAGAACCATTCCTCGCCCCGTCGCCAGTCGATGAGCAGGTGCTTGACGAGGAACGAAGCGGCGATCAGGCGCGCGCGATTGGGCAAATATCCCGTCCGCCACAATTGCCGCATGCCGGCGTCGACGATCGGATAGCCGGTATGCCCATGCGCCCAGGCGTCAAATCCATCCTCGTCGTGGCGCCACGGAAAGCGCTCGAACTCGGGCCGCAGAGGACGCGTCGCCAGATCGGGATGGGCATCGAGCAGCGCGGTTGCAAAATCGCGCCAGGTGAGCTCGGCCAGATATTTCTCCGCCGCATCGGCCAGCGCATGGCTTGGCCGCCGCCGCAGTTTCGACCGTATGCGCGATGCGACGCGGCGAGATCTCGCCGAAGCGCAGGTTCGCCGACAGGCGCGACGCGGCGCCATGCGCAAGAATGTCGCGTTCATCAGCGTAAGCTTTCAGCGCTCCCGCGGCGAAGGTCTTGAGCGAGGCGAGCGCGCCTTTCTCGCCCGGCAGACTCGCCGAGGCTGAGTTCACCGGACCAGTCGGGCTTCGTGGGCCTAAGCTTTAGGGCTTCGATTGACACGCGCTTCGGCGCGTCGTGAGGCCACGGCGCGGCGGTAAGGTGTTTGGGCGCCGGCGTTGGAGCGGGCAGGGGCCCGAGCGCGCGATGGCGGCGCAAGAACGCCTTGAAGATGCCGACCGGCGTCCCGTCGGGCTTGGCCAGTTCGGCTGGCTCGCGCATCAGTCGGCCGTTGAAAGTCAGCGCTTCGACGCCTCGCGCTTTGAGCGCCTTCTCGAGGCGCGCGTCGAGGGCTTTGGCGCCGCCTTCGTACCGGCGGCTCCATAGGACGCGGGCAGCCCTCGCCGCGGCGGCAAGCGCCAGGATCGTCTCCTCGGCGTCGCCTTTGATGATGTCGAGCCGCGCGCCGCGCCCGGAGAGCTCGCTCTCCAGCGCACTCAGCGACTTCGGCGAGCCGCCATTTCGCTGCGCCGCCAAGCGGACGCGCCCCGCCGCCGGACCCATCGTGGATATAAACGAAGAGCGTGGGCTGCTTCGCTGCGGCATGAATCGCCGGCTGGTCATCGAGGCGGAAATCGTCGCGTAGCCAGACGATGTCGACGCTTTCGCTCACGGCCCATCTCCGGCGCCCACGATAAGCGCGGTCTTAAATCGCGGGGTGCGGCGCTTCGGCGTCCTTCCATTCGAGGGTGACGACCTTGCCGTTCTCGACCGTCAGCGCCAGGCGCCCATGCTTGAGTTCGAGCGCCCGTTCGCCGAACAATTTCCGTCGCCAGCCGCTGAGCGCTGGCGCGTCGGCCTTGTCGCTTTGGGCGATCGCCTCGAGATCGTCGACGGTGGCGATCAGCTTGCCTGCGACGCCGCTGTCCTCGCTCACTTGCCTCAGCAGCACTTTGAGCAATTCGACCGTCGCGCCGACGTTGACGCCGTTGCGCCGCTCGCGCTCGATCTTCGGCAATGTCTTGGGGTCGCGCTCGAGCCCGCGTTCGATCGCGGCCAGAATCTCCGCGCCAGCGCGCGAGCGCTCCATCCCGCGCGGGAAGGCGCGCAGGTTGGCGAGCGCTTCCGCGCTGCGTGGGGCGGCGAGCGCAAGCTCGATCAGCACTTCGTCCTTCAAGACGCGCGACCGGGGCACATCACGCGCCTGCGCCTCGCTCTCGCGCCAGGCCGCGAGCTCCATCAGCATCGCGAGATCGCGCGGCTTGCGCGCCTTGCTCTTGTATCGTTCCCAGGCTCGCTCGGGATGCTGCTCGTATGTCGAAGGCGAGGTCAGCGTCTTCATCTCGTCGTCGAGCCACGATTGGCGCCCCGCAGCCGCCACCCGCTTCGACAGCGCTTTATAGATGTCACGCAGATGGGTCACGTCGCCGATCGCGTAGCTAATCTGCGCCTCGGCCAGCGGACGGCGCGCCCAATCGGTGAACCGCGACGACTTGTCGATTGTGACATGGCAGATCGAATTTGCGAGCTCGCTGTAGGAAACCTGCTCGCCGTAGCCGCACACCATCGCCGCGACCTGGGTGTCGAACAGGGGCGTGGGCAGGACGCCGGAGAGCTTCCAGAAAATCTCGAGGTCTTGCCGGGCGGCGTGGAACACCTTGACCACGTCGTCGTCGGCCATCAGCTGCAACAGCGGCTCGAGGTCGAGCCCTGGAGCGAGGGCGTCGATCGCCAGCGCCTCGTCGTCCGAGGCGAGCTGGACGACGCACAGGATTGGCCAGAACGTCGTCTCGCGCAGGAATTCCGTGTCGACGGTTACGAACGGCGAACGCGCAAGGCGCTGGCAGGCCTGAGCAAGGTCGTCCGTCGTCGTGATCAGGGACACTGGATTGGTGGCTCTATTGGGCGTCGCGGGGCGGCGCGACTGGCTTTGGCCGGTCCTTGCGCACCGGCGGCGGCGCATGACGCGGCATGCCGAGACGCTTGTCGAGATAGGCGCCGACCACCATCTGCAGTTCGTCGATGCAATCCTCGAAGAAGTGATTGGCCTCAGGGATGACCGCGTGTTCGATGACGATGCCCTTCTGGGTCTTCAGTTTCTCGATCAGCGCCAGAACCTCCTTCAGCGGCGCGACCCGGTCCTTGTCGCCATGCACGAACAGGCCGGACGAGGGACAGGGCGCGAGAAAGCTGAAATCAAAGCGGTTGGCGGGCGGGGCGATCGAGATGAAGCCCTCGATCTCCGGCCGGCGCATCAAGAGCTGCATGCCGATCCACGAGCCGAACGACACGCCAGCAATCCAGCAGGCGCGCGCCTCGGGGCTGATTGTCTGCGCCCAGTCGAGGGCGGAGGCTGCATCCGACAATTCGCCCTGACCGTGGTCGAAGGCGCCCTGTGACCGTCCGACGCCGCGGAAATTGAAGCGCAGCACGGAAAACCCGCGCTCGGCAAAATTGTAATAAGTATTGTAGACGATCTGATTGTTCATCGTGCCGCCGAATTGGGGATGAGAATGAAGCACCACCGCGATCGGCGCCCCGCGCTGCTTGGCGGGATGAAAACGACCCTCCAGCCGACCGGCGGGACCGGTAAAGAAAACCTCGGGCATGAAGACTCCACACTGCCTTGAAGCGCCCCCGGCCTGGCGCCGAGTGCGCGCCTCCACGCCTTGCGGCGCGAAATTAAGCGCGAATCTGTCTCGGTCAGTCGACGGGGGCTCGCCTCGGAGGCCGCCTCATAGCACGCTCGGCGCCCGCAATTGCAAGGAAAAACCGCAAGTCCCGCTGCGGTTTTCGCCCGGAACGCGAGAATTGGAGCCGCGATGGCCGCACACACGAAGCCATTGAACCGAGCCTATCTCGACTATAACGCGACCGCGCCGGTGCGTCCGGAGGCGCGTGAGGCCGCGCTCACCGCGATGGAAACGATTGGCAATCCTTCGTCGGTCCACGCCGAGGGCCGGGCCGCAAGGCGTATAGTCGAGGATGCAAGGAGCGAGGTTGCGCGCCTGGCGGGAGTGAGCTCCCGCTGCGTCACATTCGTGTCTGGCGGCACCGAGGCGGCGAACGCCGCGCTCAATCCCCTGTTTGGCGGCGGCCAAAACGCAGCGCCGCTCGAACGGCTTATCGTCTCCGCCGGTGAGCACGCCTGCGTCTTGTCGGGGCATCGATTTCCGATCGCGGAAGTGGCTCCGTTGCGGCCGGACGGACGCGTCGATGTCGACTGGCTGGAGGCCGCCTGCCGCCGTCCCGGACGCGCGCTTGTGGCCCTGCAGGGCGCAAACAACGAGACGGGCGTGGTTCAGCCGGTCGCTGAGGCGGCGGCGCTGGTCCACGCCGCGGGCGGCTTCCTGTTCTGCGACGCGGTGCAGCTGCCCGGGCGGATGGCTTGCGACACCGCCGCGCTCGGCGCTGACGCGCTCATGCTGTCAGCCCACAAGATGGGCGGTCTCAAGGGCGCAGGCGCGCTGGTCGCGGCGCGCGCTGGGATCAGTCTGGGCGCGCCGCTCATGCGTGGCGGCGGTCAGGAGCGCAGCGCGCGCGCGGGCACCGAATCCGTCGCGGCGATCGCGGCTTTTGGCGCTGCCGCGCGCGCCTGCCTAGCCGAGGCGGCGACGGAGCCGGCCCGGCTGCTTGGGTTGCGCGATCGCCTAACAATCGCTGTCCGTTCGGTCGCCGCCGATGCGGTGGTCTTTGCCGAGACCGCGCCTAGGCTGCCCAACACCGTCTGCTTCGGCGTGCCCGGCGTCGAGGCCGCAACACTGATGATTGCGCTTGATCTCGCAGGGATCGCGGTGAGTTCAGGCTCGGCCTGCTCGTCCGGCAAGGTAGCGGCGTCGCATGTGCTGGCGGCGATGGGAGCGACCCCCGAGCTGGCGCGCGGCGCCATCCGTCTGAGCCTCGGCTGGGCATCGGGGGAGGCGGACGTCGAGCGATTCACTATGGCGTTCGCAAGCGTCATGGCGCGGATGCGCGCCGCGCGCCGAGGCGCCCCGGCGCTCAGCGTCGAAGCGGCCCCCGCACGGCAATGACTTGCATCTGTTCGGCGCGCGGTGTAGGAGGCGCGCTTCCATTTTGCTGCTCGTTTCAACAGCCGAGGAGTCTCCATGGCTCGCGTCACCGTCGAGGATTGCATCGACAAGGTCGACAACCGATTTGATTTGGTCCTGATGGCCAGCCACCGCGCTCGAGCGATCTCGTCTGGCGCGCAGATTTCCGTCCAGCGCGACAATGACAAGAATCCGGTCGTCGCGCTGCGCGAGATTGGCGATGGCAAGCTCGCGCCCGGCGACCTGCGCGAGGATGTCATCCATGCGCTGCAGAAGCACGTCGAGATCGACGAGCCGGAGGCGGAGGCAGCGCCGCCGATGGTCAATCCGGATCTACAGACCCAAATCGAAGCCGGCGCTGACGTTCAGTTCGATCGCATGACCGAAGAGGATTTGCTGCGCGGGCTCGAGGGCCTGACGCCGCCGCCGGAGCCGGAGGATGATGGCGAATAGCGCAACCACGCAGTCGCCATTACGCAGCGGCGCCGCCGCGTTCAGTTGTATGATCCCGTCGGCCATCTCGGCGCGGCGGGATTTTTTTTGCTCCCTATCCACAGCCACGCTCAAGTTTCGCGTGTTTCCTATATTCAGCGCCGAGCGATTTGCTATCTTGGGGACAGAATCACTTGCGTTGCGGATCTCCGCCTTTTTGGCGGGGCCGAGCGGATGGTCCCAATCGCGACGCGCAAGAGGTTCATGGGCGGCGAGGATGTGCAGCCGACGCGTTGAGTGGGGGCCGAATTGAGCGATGAATTCGTAAAGCCGTCGGAGGCGACGGCGCGTATGGCGGAAAGTGACGAGCGCCCGGTTGGCCTGGTCGAGATCGCCGGGCGGGTCAAATGGTTCGACGCCGCCAAGGGCTATGGCTTCATCGTGCCGGACAGCGGCGAGGCCGATGTCCTCATCCATGTGACCGTCCTCAGGCGCGACGGATTCACGATGCTTCGCGAAAACGCGCGCGTCGTCGCCGAGGCTCAGCGGCGCGAACGCGGCTTGCAGGTGTTCAGAGTGCTCGCCATCAGCGAGCCCGACCCGGCCTCGGTTCCGGAGCTTCCATCCGCGCGCACCCGCGCGCAGGCAAGCTCGGTCGGCGCATTTGAGATTGTCATCGTCAAATGGTTCAATCGGGCCCGGGGCTTCGGCTTCCTCACGCGCGGCGACGGCACCGAGGACATTTTCGTCCATATGGAGACGCTGCGCCGCTATGGCTTCGTCGACCCGAAGCCGGGCGACAGCATGCTGGCGCGGTTTGGTCCGGGGCCGAAGGGGTTGATGGCGGCTGAGGTGAGGCCGTTGGACGGTTCGAAGACCTTCGCACCGCACTGAACGCCGCTTCGCCGCGGCGATACCTTCGAGGTTCGCCTCCTCTCGACCCCTGCAGCTCGGGCGCTTGACGCGCTCATCGCCTTGCTCTTGAAACCGGCTTGAGCGCCTCGTGCGACGACCGCGCGAGGACCGAGGAGTGGCGATGAGGGCGATCGGACTTCGGCTATGGGCGGCGCTGGCCTTCGTCGTCTTTCTCGCCGCTTCCGTCGGCGTTGCGGCCCAGGGCGGCGAGCTTGATTCGCTGGAGATCGTCACCTCCACGGGACGGCATGCGTTTCAGGTCGAGATCGCCGATAACGATGCTTCGCGCGAACATGGACTTATGGACCGGCGCTACATGGCCGCCGACCACGGGATGCTGTTTGAGTTCGACCGCGAGGCGCCGGTGGCGTTCTGGATGAAGAACACGTACATCCCGCTCGACATGATCTTCATTGCGCCTTCAGGCGTCGTGACGCACATCGCCGCCAACGCCGAGCCGCTGTCCGAGCGCGTCATTCCTTCCGGCGGACCTTGCGTCGCGGTCCTCGAATTGAACGGCGGGACAGCGGCTTCGATCGGGCTCAAGGTGGGCGACAAGGTTCGTCATCCGTTCTTCAAGCCGTGACCTGCGCCAAGGCGCGTTGCATCCGTCGACAGGATCGTTACACTCGTTCAGCAAAGCGCGCGGCCACCTGAGGCGGCGCGAGGCGGGGTGGGAGTGGCTTGAGTCAAGTCTCGACGTGGAGTCCAGATTCTGGGTTTCACGCGCCGTTTTCAACTGAAAGCCCGGCCGGCGCGCGCAATGGCTGGGGCGGAACTTATGCGGCGCTGGATCTGGGGACCAACAACTGTCGGCTGCTGGTCGCGCGGCCGACCGCTCAGGGATTCCGGGTCATCGACGCGTTCTCGCGCATCGTTCGCCTAGGCGAGGGGCTGTCGCTGAGCGGGCGCTTGAGCGAGGCGGCGATTGCGCGCACGCTTGAGGCCCTCAAGGTATGCCGCGATAAGATGGCGGCGCGTGGGGTCACCCGCGCCCGCACCATCGCCACCGAAGCCTGCCGCTCGGCCGCCAATGGGCCCGACTTCGTCGCCGTGGTTCGCGAACGTCTTGGCATCGAACTCGAAATTGTCGACCGCGAAACCGAGGCGCATCTCGCCGCGGCGGGCGTCGGCGATCTCGCCGACAAGGACGCCCGCTCGACAGTGATGTTTGATATCGGGGGCGGGTCCTCGGAGATCATATGGCTCGGCTTCGACCCTCGCACGCCGCACGCGGCGAACCGGGTAAAGGCCTGGGAGTCGATGAGGCTCGGCGTGGTGTCGCTGGCCGAGACGTTCGGCGGCGTGGACGTGAGCGACGAAGCTTTCGCCGCCATGACCGCGCATGTTTCGGACGCGCTCGCCCCCTTCGTCGCCCGGGTGGCGGACGAGGCGCGTTGCGACCGCTTCCACCTTCTCGGCACGTCCGGCACCGTCACGACCATTGCCGGCGTACATCTCAATCTGCCGCGCTATGACCGGCGCGCGGTCGACGGACTGTGGCTTGGCAGGGCAGAGGTCGACGCGGCGATCGCTCGCCTGCGGGCCATGAGCTATGCCGAGCGCGCCGCCAACGCCTGCATTGGTCACGAGCGCGCCGATCTGGTGCTTGCCGGCTGCGCCATTCTGGAGGCGATCCGAGAGCATTTCCCCGCCGAGCGGCTGCGCATCGCGGACCGGGGCCTGCGCGAGGGAATCCTCAATCACATGATGCGCGCAGACGGGGTCGGTCCGCACCGTCGCGCGCGCGAGCCGCTGGTGACGACGGGCGGCTCGGGCCGCGAGGGCGGCCGGGCGCTCAAGACCCGGGTCAAAATGACCCGTAAGCGCACGCCTGCCTCGGCCCGCTGGCTTGAGCGCCAGCTTAACGACCCTTATGTCGCCCAGGCGCGCCGCGAAGGCTACCGGTCGCGCGCGGCTTATAAGCTCATCGAGATCGACGACAAGCATAAGATGTTGAAACGGGGCGAGCGCATCGTCGATCTTGGCGCCGCGCCCGGCGGCTGGAGCCAGGTTGCGGCGGCGCGCGTGGGCGCGCACGAGGGCAGGGGACGGGTCATCGCCATCGATCTCCTGGAGCTGGACCCAATCGAGGGGGTGGAGTTCCGGCAAATGGACTTCCACGATCCCAAGGCGCCGGGTCAGCTCCGTGAATGGCTGGGCGGCCTCGCGAACGGCGTGCTGTCCGACATGGCGGCCAACGCCACCGGTCATCGCAAGACCGACCAGTTGCGCATCATCGGCCTGGTCGAACTCGCCGCCGATTTCGCGAGCGAAGTCCTGGCGCCGGGCGGATTCTTTCTGGCCAAGGTGCTGCAGGGCGGCGCCGAGGGCGAACTGCTCGCCCGCCTCAAGCGCGACTTCGCAACCGTGCGCCATGT
Source organism: uncultured Alphaproteobacteria bacterium (assembly GCA_963743265.1). Taxonomy (GTDB): domain Bacteria; phylum Pseudomonadota; class Alphaproteobacteria; order Rhizobiales; family Beijerinckiaceae; genus Roseiarcus. The sequence continues at coordinate 56,662 of CAVUPE010000016.1, forward strand.
GAAGCCCAAGGCGAGCCGCGCCGACAGCGCCGAGCTTTATCTGCTGGCGACGGGATTCAGAGGCGCGGCACCGGCGGTCATGTGACTAGTGTGCGGATTATACGACACTAGCGAACTGCTATAACGATTCGGCGCATCGAGGCGGCGCTAAGCAGGCGCAACGGCCGACAACGGTTCCGGACACACCGTAGCGCCCTGGCGCGGACCTCAACCAATTCTCACTATCTGGAGTGACCGGCCTGGCCGCCCGCGGTGTGACGCGCGTCACAGACAGCGACGCGGTTCTAGGTATAAATACCTAGGTGGCGTCGTCTCAAACATGGCGATCAAAAAAGAGGAAACGGCTATGGCGCGAGAAGAGAGCGAATTCCAGAAGTTGCTGAGCGAGGCGCCGATGGCGTCGAGCGCGGACACAGTCACAGTGGTCGGAGCTTTGTCGAGAACCGCCGACCCCTTGCACTTCATGCTGACCTTGCCCGACGGTCGATCGGAGGCGCTCGAAGTCGCCGCCGTGAAATCGGCGAAGAAGATTGCTGGAGCAGTCGGCCAAGCGCTGGTGGAGCTTGAACTTGACGCGAAGAAGATTCCTGAAGGGCTGAGTCATTTCAAGAAGCCTGGACCACGAAAACACGGGGTTGGCCGACTTCCAACATTGGGGTCCGATCGTGGGCGGCGGGCCGCTTGGCCCGGGTTCTATACCAGCCATCGAGGTTGGCGTCAGTCCGGTGGCCGGCCTGGCGCCATTCGCCACCGCAATGCCGCATCAAGCTGACCCCGCTACAAGGGCGGCGCTGGAATACTGGGCGAATCCATTTGCGGGCACTCGCACATACCTCAACGCGTATAATTGGACAGGCGATCACCATCAGATCGTGAAGGTTCAGGCTGACCCGCAGTAGATTTGATGACCGTTTTAATCGTCTCCAGCCTCGCAGACCCGCACGCCAGAGCGGTGAATGGCGATGCTGGCCGACCGGCGGAGTGGGCGTTGAATTGCTCGATCTTGCCGACTTTCCCGGCAAGCTCACGCTGACGCTGGGATTCGGGGACGGGAAACGGCGGTTCCAGTTGAGGCGGCCAGGCGCCGGCGGCCTCGACATGGAGTTGGTTCGCGCGGTCTGGTGGCGCAGGCCAGGTCAGTTCGGCCTTCCTGACGCCGTCCGAGACCAAGCACACCGACGCCTGGCGATATCGGAGGCCAATACCGCGTTCCAGGGCCTTTTCGCGGCGATGGACGCTCTTTGGATCAACCCGCCAGCGCTGGACTCCGTGGCCAGTCACAAACCCTATCAGTTGGCGCTCGCGCAAAGCCTTGGGCTGGAAATTCCGCACACGCTGATGACGAGCGATCCAGAGGAAGCGCGGGAATTCTGGCGCGTCTGCGACCGGGACGTCGTCTACAAGCAATTCATTGCGCTGCCCGAGTCGTGGGCGGAAACGCGCCGGCTCGGCGAGGCGGAAACCAACATCGCCGACGAGGCGATCAGGCTGGCGCCGGTAATCTTCCAACGTCACGTGGCGGCGGTCGCCGACCTTCGGGTGACGATCATCGGAGACGAAATCTTTGCCGCCGCGGTGGATTTGCGCGATCTCGACTACGACGTGGACGTGCGGATGAATCTCAACGCGAAGCACGTCGCCCACGACCTGCCGGACGATGTCGCGGACAAGCTGCGCGGATTGATGCGGCGGCTCGGGTTAGTATATGGGGCGATCGACCTGAGGCTGACCGCAGACGGACGATACGTGTTTCTCGAAATCAATCCGGCGGGGCAATTTCTTTACGTCGAGCAACAGACCGGCCAGCCCATCGCCGCTGCGCTCGCTGCTCGCCTCGCCGCCGGCTGATTGCCCCCAACCGGCCCTCCGCTCTTCCCTGCTGACGAGCGCCGAGACGGGCTTATGCTCGGAGGAGCGCAAGGCTGATGCGGGAGGAACAATCATGAACGTTCAGGCCACGAAGACCAAAGCGCCGGTCGATCCGGCGGCGCTGATGGGGAAATTGCCGACGCCGCCGAAATTCGACAATCCAGCGGACGAGCGGCTGCATCGGAAGCAGAGACTGGCGGCGGGCTTTCGGCTGTTCTCGAAATTCGGTTTCGATGAGGGAGTCGCCGGGCACATCACTGCACGCGATCCGGAGTTTCTGGACACGTTCTGGGTCAATCCATTCGGCGTCCATTTCAGCCAGGTCAAGGTCTCGAACCTGATCCGCTGCGACCACAAGGGCAATGTCGTCGAGGGCGACTATCCGGTCAACACGGCGGCTTTCGTCATCCATTCGCGCGTCCATTCCGCGCGGCCCGACGCGAATGCCGCGGCTCATTCCCATTCGACCTACGGGCGGGCCTTTTCGACGCTCGGGCGCCCGCTCGCGCCGATCACCCAGGACGTCTGCGCCTTCTATAACGACCACGCGGTCTACGACGATTTCGGCGGCGTCGCGGTCGAACTCGACGAAGGCCAGCGGATCGCCGAAGCGATCGGCAAGCGCAAGGCGGCGATCCTGCAGAGCCACGGCCTGATCACGGTCGGGGGAACGGTCGACGAGGCGGTGTGGTGGTTCATCACCATGGAGCGGTCGTGCCAGGTGCAGCTCATCGCGGAGGCCGCGCTCAAGAACGGCGAGACCTTGAAGCTCATTTCGCCGGAAGCCGCCGCGCAGTCTTTTAAAATCGTGGGCAGCCCGTTCTCGGGCTGGTTCCAGTTCCAGCCGCTCTATGCGCGCATCGTCAAGGAGCAGCCGGACCTCTTGGAGTGAGGCGTGCGCCTCCCTCGGTCGCGGGGCGCGCGCCGACCCTGGTCGGCGCCGTGCGGCTCGTGCTCGTCTTCGCTTTCGCTACCGGAGGCGCTCAGGCGGCGCGTGCGAGAGGAGGCGGCGGCGGGCCGCCGGCTTGGACGATGACGCTGAACTATTGCCGGGAGATGGTGACCAATAAAGGCATCACCGACGTCACGAAATTCGAGCAGGAGGTCAAGAAGTGCTTTGCTAACCCGGTGACCTATCCGCCCGCCTACGCCAAGCCGACGTGGTAGCGGCGGCGCCGCCGTCCAGGCTCCTCAAGCGGGCGGACCGGCTTTCGCCCATTTGAAAACCAAGAGCGCCAGCGCCAGCACGGCCGCGAGTTCGGTCCACAAAAACACCCACATGTCTGCGACGACGCCTAGCGGAGGCGAGCCGGGGAGCGCGTTGCGCAGTACGGGTAAGGCGAAGGTAATCGCGGCGAGAGCCCCGATCAACGTCGCCTCCGCGCGACGCACGTCGGTAAACGTCAGTACCCCGACCACAAGCGCGCAGCAGCCGAGCACCAACATGGCGCTGTACGCGCACAGCGCAAACAGTGCGAAGGCGCCGTTGCGCGCGATCCTGGTCGTCAGCTGAACGTCGTTCGGATCGGCTCCGGGCTGGCTTGTCGTATGCAGGCCATACCCGAGCACTCCCTCCCACGTCGTGATCCTGGCCGGGAGCCTGAGTGAGGACTTTCCGTCCAGGAGCTGGACGTCGAGGCGCGCCACATAGGAGTCCAATGGATAGTGGGTGACGCTGCCCTCGTTCAGGTCAACCTCAAAGGTCGAGCTGGCGATATGATCACCTGCCGCCAGCTTGATCTCCTCGACCGTGTTGTCGTGGCTGACCAATAAGGTCAAATCGCGATCCGAGGCGCTGTGAGCGTTTTTGCTTTCCGATATGCTTGGCGACACATACGCGCGCAGCTGCATGGCGTCGTTGAGGGCGTCGATGCTGATCGGCTCGAGATAAACCTCCCCCGCCGGCACGACCTGGTTGATTGCGCCAAAATGCCGCTCGCTGGGCAGTTCCGCGACGTTGAACTGGCGCACCATCAAAAGGTAGCCGACCGTCAGCGCAACCAGCACCGCCCCGAGAGTCAGCAACCGCATGTTTCGGCTGCGCGGCTGAATCCGATCCATCCCGCACCTGACGACCGTCGACGACGGGTCCTAACTTACAGCGACCCGACCGTCCGGCAACCCTCATGCGCGCCGGAAAGCGCCCTTCTGCTCACTCCGCAGCCGCAGCCGCGCGTTCTTCGCTGGTCGAGACCATCCGTCCAGACACCGCAGCGCCCGCGTCCGGCTTGAGCTGGGCGAAGATGAATACGGACAGGCTGGAGACGATCGCCACCAGGACGAAGGCGAGCGAAAGATCGCGCGCCATGAGCTCCAAATCGCCGAAGCCGAACTGGATCGCTTCCACGCAGATCGCCGCCACCGCGATCCCAACCGCCCCCGACATCTGCTGCGACACGCTGGCGAAACTCGTGGCGCGGCTCATCCGAGGCTGCTCGATGTCGGCGTAGCTGATCGCGTTCAAGGCGGTGAATTGGAGCGAGCGGAAGAAACCGCCGGTGAGCAGTATAAGCAGCAGGAGCCAATGCGGCGTCCACGGCGTGAACAGTGCGCAGGCGGCGAGAAACGCCCCCGAGATGAGGCCGTTGACGACCAGCGTCTGGCGGAAGCCGAACCAGCGCAGCGCCGTGGGAGCGGTGAATTTCATCATCAGCGCGCCGGCGGCGGTAGCGAAGGTGAGCGAGCCGGAAGCGAATGGAGTCAGGCCGAACCCGACCTGCAGCAATAGCGGCAGGAGGAACGGCATGGCGCCAATGCCGACCCGGAATATGAAGCCGCCAATGACGCCGGCGAAAAACGTCGGGATTGTGAGCAGCTTGAGATCGAGGATCGCGTCGGCTTTTTCGCTGGCGTGCCGGACGTAGGCGGCCAGCGAAAGCCCGCCGATCGCGATCATCGCCGCGACTAGCCAATAAGGCGCGATGCCCCGCCCGATCATGCTCAAGCCGGATATGAGGCTCAGGAGACCGACGCCCGATAGGACGAATCCCTTGAAATCGAAGCGGGGCACGGCCTGCTCGCGCAAATTCTCGATGAACCTGAGGGAAAGCAGCACGCCGAGGATGCCGATCGGCACATTGATCCAGAAGATCCAGCGCCAATGAAAATAAGTCGTGATGAAGCCGCCGAGGGGCGGACCCGCGACCGGGCCGATCAGCGCCGGCACGGTGAGATAGGCCATTGCGCTGATCAGGTCGCTCTTCGCTGTGGAACGCAGCAGCACCAGCCGCCCAACCGGCACCATCATCGCTCCGCCCAGCCCCTGGAACACGCGTGCGGCGATCAGGGTGGAAAGCGAAGACGAGGCGCCGCACAGGATCGAGCCGAGCGTGAAGACGACGATCGCGCTGCAGAACACCGTGCGCGCGCCGAAGCGGTCGGCGACCCAGCCCGAGGCGGGAATAAAGACCGCGAGCGTCAACATGTAGGAGGTGAGCGCCAGCTTGAGGACGATCGGGTCCTGATGCAAGTCGAGCGCGATCGCCGGTAGCGAGGTCGCAATGACCGTCCCGTCCATGTTCTCCATGAACAGGGCGGTTGCGATGATGAAGGCGGTGAGAACGGCGGAGCGCATTCAAAGTCTTTCGGCCGCGCACTTCTGGCGCCGCCACGCCGCCGCGGCAAGGCGCGTTGGAGAAGCCGCGGTCACAATGCCTTGAATACGCTGGCCTCTCGTAACGTTGATCGCCCCCTCGTTCGCCGGGCGTGGCGAATTCTAGCTCCGAACTCCCTCCCAGAGCCTGCATCAGGCATAAATTTGATTGCGAAACCGGATTCAATTCATTACCGTGCCGTATTGGAATTTCAGGGTTGGGGGAACATGCGGATTCGGGCTCTTGCCATCGGACTGGCGCTCGCGTGGGCGACGATGGGTGGCGCGCGCGCTGCCGACGCCGACTTTGTGTTCACCATCACCGGGGGTGGTGAGACCGCTAAATTCGAGCTGAACCCGGCGTCTGGGCTTGGGAGTCTCGGGCGTTTTTTTCATTTTTTCCATCTGTTCCGGCCACTGTCGGAGGGTCGTCGGTAACTCTCACTAACTTGAGTTTTTGGAACGAGGACTGGCGGCGGATTTCATCGATGACGAATCTTTTCAATTTTTCTGAGCCCGACAATTTTATAACGGCGCGGAAAGCAGCCCCACGTTTCTTACCGGCGTCTACTATAGACTACTCAACGGGTTTACTGGCAACAAACTTGACACGGTGACGGTGGTCGACCCGCCCCCCCGCGCCGTCCCTGAGCTCTCCACATGGGCGATGTTGCTGCTCGGCTTCGTCGGCCTGAGCTACGCCGGCTACAGGAAGGCGAAGACAGCGCACGACGCTTTCCGCCTGACGGGCTGATCAGACCCTGCTCGGGTTGACGCCGGCAGACGCCTCGGCGACGCGCGTGCGGCCTTAGCCGCCAAACACCACCTTGTTCATGATTCGTCCGGGCGCGAGCGTGAACAAGCCGGTGACGACAAGCGCGAGGGTGAAAATCCAGATCATGGCCTGGCGATGGCGGCGGACGTCGTGCTGGCGCGCCCGAAGGACGGCGAGGGGAACGACCCCCAGCGTAAACAACGACAGAAGGTGGATGGGGCTCCACGGTCCCCAGATTCGGATCGTGTGGATGAAGAGCGACGTTCCCGCGACCAGAATCATGAGGAGCGCCCACGCCCAGCCGATCGTTCGATGCGGAAGCGTTCCCTTGGGGGCCAGCAGCTGCACGGCGCCCAGACCGATCGCCGCGAAGGCGAAAGCGGCGTGAAACCGTATGATTGCCGGGGCGTCGAGCAGCGGAGCGAGCGTCACGGGCGAATCCTCCTGGCCGGAATCGGTGGCCTCGATCGCGACGCGACGACGCCCAAGCGCGCGTGGCCCTAACGCTTGAGTATGCGGTCGACGTCGCTCAGCGCCTTCTCGCAACCGTCACGGTCGCCCGCGTCGTCGGCGTGGCGCGCCTCATCCAGGGCCTCGGTGATCGCCTCGGCCTCTTCGCTTGTGAGATCGCCCGCGTCTTGTTCGGCGGTGGCGATCGACCCCGGAGTCGGCTGGCGATGCATCGTGGCGAATGTCGATTCGGCCGCCGGCTGCCCCTGAGCGGCGGCGGAGTCCAGAAGCTTGGCGACGTCGAGGTCGGTCTGATAGATCCGATCCGTGCATGGTCCCGCATGAGCCGGCGCGACGCCCAGAATGAGCGCCATTCCCGCCACTGCGGTCGCCTGTCGAACGATCATTCTCTCCCTCCTTGGATTGGACGCGCCATGGCCCGCCGGGCCCTGGCCGTCGCTCCACAACGCTATCAACGCCGTCATCGTTCAATTCGACGTCGAATAGGATGACAATTGTCCGTGAGGCTCGTTGCTCATGGGCGCCGGCCCAGACGCGAACTTTCTACCATGGCGACAAGCGCCGGAGAATATCTCCCCCAACCCGGAACTCGCACTTTTGCCTGACCGTCGAGTAGGACCTCGCGCCAGGAGATCGGCGCCGCGAACCGGCTTGAAACCGGCGGAGCCAGGGTGCAAAATATTTCCCGCTTCTTAGTCACACGCCCGCAAGAGAACACGATGAGCAAGATCGCCACCAAACGGCAGGTCAAGACGGAGCCTCGCGTCGAGCGCCCCCGCCTGCACAAGGTCATCCTGTTCAACGACGACTACACGCCGCGCGACTTCGTGGTCCAGGTGCTGAAGGGGGTGTTCCGTCTCAATGAGACCCAGGCGCTCAACGTGATGATGACCGCGCATCGCAAGGGAGTCTGTGTGGTGGCGGTGTTCGCGCAGGACATCGCCGAGACCAAGGCCGCACGCGCCACCGAAGCGGGCGCGGCGAAGGGGTATCCGTTGCGCTTCGGCACCGAGCCTGAGGAATAGCGCGCCCTCCGCGACACCCACAGAAGACGACAGATACAAGTGGCGCGGACGGAACTTCAGACACGATGAATGGATCTCGCCGACGCGCCCACGCCGGCTTGAGCCGCCTTCGCCGCGCCGTCACCCGATTGCGACGGGCGTGCGATCCGACATAGCTTCCGTCGATCGCCGAAGGCGACGCTCAACCTTAGAGGACGCGAATGTTCGTATGCGCGGATGATGGGGAAGCGTCACGCTCGGTCGGATGCCTTTGCCACACACCGGCGTTTGCGCGATTGAATGCGCATCTCGCGCAAAAATTCTCCCGTCATTCTTCCATCGCCGCCACAGGCGCGACGCTCGGCGCGTTCGCCGCCGGATCGGGGAGCACGCCTGCGCGCGCTTCAGCGGCGCCGATGGCGCGCGTCGCGTTCACCAACGCGCGGCTGTTTGACGGCAAGTCGGACGCGCTCCTGGAAGGTTTAAGGGTCGTCGTCGACGGCCGGACGATCACGGCGATCGAGCCGGCCGAAACCCCGCTCGACGCCGACATTCGGGTCATCGATTGCGGTGGCCGGGTGCTGATGCCGGGCCTCATCGACGCCCACTGGCACGCGATGTTGGCGTCCTTGCCGCTGACCGTCTTGCTGACGGCGGACGCCGGCTACATCACTCTGGTCGCGGCCGACGAAGCGAGAAAGACGCTGATGCGCGGCTTCACCAGCGTTCGCGACATGGCCGGGCCAACCTTCAGCCTGAAGCGCGCGATCGACGACGGACTCGTGCCGGGCCCCCGCATCTGGCCGTCGGGCGCGATGATTTCGCAAACCGGCGGCCACGGCGACTTCCGCTTCCCCTATGAAGTTCCTGCTTCCCCCAATGCGCCGCTGAGCCGCGTCGAGGCGATCGGCGGCGAGCGCCGTCGCCGACGGCGTCGATCGCGTGCTGCTGCGGGCTCGTGAGCAACTGATGCTCGGCGCGAGCCAGCTCAAGCTCGCCGCCGGCGGCGGGGTGTCATCGCACTACGATCCGATCGACGTCAGCCAATATACCGAAGCCGAGTTCCGCGCCGCAGTCGACGCTGCGGAGAACTGGGGCACCTATGTCGCCGTGCACGCCTACACGCCGCGCGCGATCAGAACCGCGATCCGCGGCGGTGTGAGATGCATCGAGCACGGGCACCTGATGGACGAGGCGACCGCCGAGCTCATCGCTCAGAACGGGATATGGCTCAGCACCCAGCCTTTTCTCGACAACGAATTCTCGACCCAGATGCCGACGCCGGAAGGACAGGCAAAGGCGAGGCAAGTCTATGCGGGAACGGATGCTGCCTACAAATTCGCCAAGGCGTTCAACCTCAAGACGGCGTGGGGCACCGACATCTTGTTCGATTCCAAGATGACCGCGCATCAGGGCGCGATCCTGACGACGCTCGAGCGCTGGTATCGCCCGGCCGAAATCCTCAAGATGGCGACCGCGGTCAACGGCGAATTGCTCGCCATGTCCGGCCCGCGCAACCCCTATCCGGGCAAGCTTGGCGTGATCGAAACGGGCGCGCTCGCCGACCTTATTGTCGTCGACGGCGATCCGCTCGCCAATCTCAAGCTCATCGCCGATCCCGACGAGAATTTCGTTGTCATCATGAAGGACGGGCGGGTGGTCAAGGACACGCGGTGAGCCGGCGCCGAAAGGCGCGCCTTCAATCGGCCGACGGTGACTCCCGAGCCGCAGACACGATGACTAGGGTCGCACCGCTGCACTGTAGCTCCCCGGCGTCATGGTCGCGTAGGCAAGCCTCAGGCCAGCGTACGCAAACGATGATGAAGATCAGTCCCGGCAACGGACTCGGGTTTCGCATCGGGAAAGAACTCGATCGCGGCGCCCGGCGCGGGCCGCAGGCGCCTCGGCCGCGTCTGATCGATCATGTGGGTGTTTTCCCCGAGCGCCAGAGTTTGACGCGCTGGGGTTGGGCAATTCAGAATTTGGGGCTGGGGCGCCAATGAAAAATGTGATCGGACACGACCGAATTGAGGTTGCGTCAGCGTTCACGTGTGATTAACAATGCGTAAAGAAGGGCTTCCGGCCGGCGCGAATCCAGAGGGCGCTGCGATGAAACGCCTTTGCTGTGACGATCGCATGTCTCAGCGCTGTCGCCTGGACGCAGGCGTCGGCCGACGATCTGTCCTCCGATCCGATCAAGACCCCTCGACCGCACGCGGCGAAAGCAAAGCATCCAGCCGCCACCAAGTCGGCGAGCCTCGACAATGAGGTTCGATTCTCGGACCCCTATGCGCCGCCGGAGGGGACGACCGTTGTGAGAAAAAGCGGCGGCCTTCCTGGTTATTCGTACCGCATTCCGACAGACCCGCAGGGCGGACTGTCGATTACTATGGGTCAGGATCAGGGCGGCCATACCACCGGCGGGCTCAGGTGGGGCTTCTAGACCGGACGGCCTCGCCCGCGTGATCGCATCGAAGGGGCGGCGCATCGCGGCGCTTTGACGCTTCTCGCCAGGCCTGGGCCGGTGGGGCGTGGCCCGTTGGTCGATTGACTTTCCTTTCCCCGTTCCGATAGTCGCGGGCCGCAGTGAGACCGCGCGAAGCCAATTGGCCGCGCAATCGCTGCCTGGGTCGTTTGAGGGCGCAGCGTTCACCCTTCGGTCGGGCGGCCGGCGGCCTTTAGCGGAGAGCCGGGGCGATGAAGGCCGAAACGCAGTCGAACGCCCTCGGCGCCGTCTGGTTTTTTCGCTCGATCGCGGTCTGGGGACCGGGCCTGCTTGTGATGCTGGCCGACACCGACGCTGGCAATGTCGTCACCGCCGCCCAGAGCGGCGCGCAATGGGGCTATCGCCTGCTGCCGCTGGTGCTGCTGCTGATCCCGATGCTGTACATGGTCCAGGAATTGACCGTGCGGCTCGGCGTCTACACCGGCCGCGGCCATGGCGAACTGATCCGGGTGCGGTTCGGCCTTGGCTGGGCGCGGCTTTCGACCTTGGGACTGGCGGGCGCCGTCGTCGGGTCGTTGATCACGGAGTTCACCGGCGTCGCCGGCGTCGGCGAGCTGTTCGGCCTCTCGCGCAGCTTCACGCTGCCGCTCGCCGCAGCGACGCTCCTCATCATCGTGGCCAGCGGGTCCTATAAGCGGGTCGAGCGGGTGGCGTTGATCGTCGGCCTGTTCGAACTGGCGTTCTTTGTCGTCGCCTGGGCCGCGCACCCGGGGCTAACGGCGCTGGCGCGGGACGCGATCGATCTGCCGCTCCGCAATCGCGATTTTCTGTTCATGGGCGCGGCGATCATTGGCACGACCTTCAACCCGTGGATGATCTTCTACCAGCAGTCGGCGACGGTCGAGAAGAAGCTCAGCCCCGACGATCTCGTCCTCGCTCGATGGGACACTGGCGTCGGCGCGATTCTGACCCAGTGCCTGACCGGCGCGGTCCTGGTCGCCGCTGCGGCCGCGTTCGCCAACGGCGGCGCCTCTTCGAGCCTCTCGACGGTGGGCGAGATCAGCGGCGCGCTGACCCCGGTAATGGGCGAATGGATCGGGCGGATTGTTTTCAGCGCCGGCGTGCTCGGGGCGTCGCTGGTCGCGGCGATCGTCTCCTCTCTGGCGCTCGCCTGGGGCGTCGGCGAGGTCGCTGGCTATCGCCGTTCGCTCGAATACCGGCCATTCGACGCCGTTTGGTTCTACGGCGTATACGCGGCCTGCGTCTTGGGCTCGGCGGCGGTGGTATGGTTCGCCTCCAACCTCGTCTGGCTCAACATCGTGGCGCAGGTGCTTAACGTCTTTCTCATGCCGCTCGTCATTGGCTTGCTGGTGGCGCTGGCGATGACAGCCTTGCCGGAGCCTTATCGGCTGCGCGGCTGGTATCTCGGACTGATCGTCGCCGTTTGCACGATCGTCTCGGCGGTCGGAATTTTCGGCGGCGTGCGGGCGCTGATGTGAGGTTTGCGGCTCCTATGCTTTGTGCAGCAGTAGTTACCAATTCGGGCTTCGGCAGATGAGCGAGGCGGAGCAGGGACGCGGCGTCTGCCTCGTCATCGGGGCAGGCGACGGGCTCGGCGCCTCGATCGCGCGCGCGTTCGCGCGGGAGGGCCTTCGCGTCTGCGTCACCCGGCGGCCGCGGCATACCGAGGCGATCGACAAGCTGGCGGAGGCAATCCGCGCGGAGGGCGGCGAGGCTCACGCGTTCGGGCTCGACGCGCGCGTCGAAGCCGACGTTGTGGCGCTCATCGAGCGGATCGAGCGCGAGATCGGCGCGATCGAGGTCCTCGTCTTCAATATCGGGGCGAATGTGCGTTTCCCGATCGTCGAGACGACGACACAGGTTTATTCCAAAGTTTGGGAGATGGCGGCGCTCGCCGGGTTCCTGACCAGCCGCGAGGCGGCGCGGGGAATGATCGAACGTGGCCGCGGCACGATGCTCTTCACCGGCGCGACCGCCAGCGTCCGCGGGGGCGCGGGCTTTTCCGCCTTCGCCGGCGCGAAGCATGCGCTCCGCGCGCTGGCGCAGAGTCTCGCGCGCGAACTGGGGCCGAAGGGGGTCCACGTGGCCCATCTCGTTATCGACGGCGCAATTGACGGCGCCTTCATTCGGGGTTTGATGCCGGACGCAGCCGAAAAGCTGGCGCGGGAGCAGATTCTCGTTCCCGACGAGATCGCCAGGAACTATGTCTGGCTCCATCGCCAGAAACGGAGCGCGTGGACGTTCGAGATGGACTTGCGCCCGTGGTCGGAGACGTGGTGATGAGCGCGACCATCGAATTCATTTTCGACTTCGCCAGCCCCAACGCCTATCTCGCCTATCGCGCGCTGCCGCCGATCCTCGAACGCACCGGCGCGCAGCTCGCGATCAACCCTTGTCTGCTCGGCGGCATCTTCAAGGCGACAGGCAACGTCGCGCCAGGCGTCGCCTTCGCAGCGGTCAAGGGCAAGCTCGATTACGAGATGCTCGAGATCCGCCGCTTCATCGCCAAGCATCGGACCGACAAATTCCGCTTCAACCCGAATTTTCCGGTCAACACACTGATGCTGATGCGCGGCCTCGTCGCCGCTCGTGAGGCCGGCGTTGAAGCCAACTATCTCGAGATGGGGGTTGAGGGCTTGTGGGAAGAGGGCCTCAAGCTGGACGATCGGGAAGTTCTGGCGCGCCGCATCGATTCCGCCGGCCTCGATTCGGCGAGCCTGCTCGCGGCGGCTCAGACGGATCGCGTGAAGCTGAAGCTTGCCGACAACACCGCCGCCGCGGTCGCGCGCGGCGTGTTCGGGATTCCGACTTTCTTCGTCGGCGACGAGATGTTCTTCGGGAAGGACCGGCTGGCGCAGGTCGAAGAGGCGCTCGAGGCGGCGCGTACGCAAGCGCCATAAGCGCCAGCGGGATATTGGCGCCGCATTTCTAGCGACGGATCATCACTAAATTAAGGATCGGCAAGCAATCACGCCTAGCGATTGGAGATCGATAAAACTTTAGTGCGTCCAATCGAGGCGTTGGCAATCGCGCGGGTGGGATTTTGCATCGTGGTCGGGATCCTGCGGCCACTTCGAAAGCCTGAGCTTAGGAACAGCCGCGGCTTCACGAACGCAGGGGCCCATAGAGAGTCAGGAGAATCCCATGCTTCAAGTCCGAAACTTCCTTAGCGATGAATCCGGCGTGACGGCGATCGAGTACGCGCTGATCGCCAGCCTGATTGCAGTGTTCATCATCGTCGCCGTCCAGGCTGTCGGCACGCAGGTCAGCACCGTGTTCAACGAGGTCGCCGGCACGCTCAAGTAAGCGTGGCGCAAGCGCGCTCGCCGCAGGTTGTCGGCCGGCGCGCGCGATCAAGTCGGGATAATATTTATACAATGCGATCGAGTGCGGAAAATGGCAAGGCGCCTGTCCTCAGGGGTCCTTGCCATGATCCCGCTCGCGAACCTTTTACCGCTGCCGCTGATGCTGCTTTGCGCCTCCGCCCCGGCGGCGGAGCGGCTAGGCGGATATCCCGTCGATCCGGCGCACGTGTCGCTTTTCGGCGTTTCGTCGAGGGCCTGATGGCCAACCCGCTGCACATCGCCCATTCCGCCGAGATCAAGGCTGAAGCAGATCGGCAGAGCGTCTCGTCGCCAAGTCTGAGGGACCTGGGTCTTTATCAAGAACCCGATTCGGGTCGGCAGAGCGCCGTTCCAGCCCCTTATCGCCAAATCAAAAAATATTGCTTATTCTATTGGCAAAAGCAGAAATACGTGCTATAAAATTGCGAGCGACAGATTGAGCCCGCGCGACGCGAGCGCGTGACCGATTTGCCGCTGATGGCATGTGAGATCGAAAGCAAGAGCGGGGAAATTTTTTACTAGAATCGACCGTAACCCATTGAAAAGGCTCGATTCGGAAAAATAAACGCTAGTAAACGCTAGCTATTTTACTAACGTTTACTAGCGTTTACGGACGTTTATGCGCGTTTATTGGCGTGGATTAGGCGCGTTTGCACCCGCCAAGGACGACCCGCGCGTCTGGATGAGCGTGGGCTGCCCAGGGCTCCGTCGACGCGGCTAGCCAACCTAGTCGGCCCGGCCGCCTAGGTATTAGTACTGAGCCAGCGATCTCAGCGAGAAGCTTGGAAATGCGCCGCGGCGCCTTAGGTTGGGGCGCCGCACAGCTTTGTGCGGCGTTCAACGACTGACGGATCAACGGCGCATGGACGCTTTTCTTCGCCTGGCCGAGGATCCCAACGCCTGGGCGGCGCTTGCGACCTTGATCGCCATGGAGGTCGTTCTCGGCCTCGACAATCTGGTGTTCATCGCGCTGCTGTCGAACCGCATCGCCGAACGCCGGCGCGGCTTGGCGCGTAAACTGGGGCTGTCGCTCGCGCTCGTCTTCCGCCTGGCGCTGCTCGCTTCGGCGTCCTGGCTGGTGCATTTCACAGAGCCGCTGATCACGGCGCCAGGACACTCCTTTTCCGTGCGCGATCTGCTGCTGGTGGCGGGCGGACTGTTTCTGGTCTGGAAAGCGACGACCGAGATCCACCACCGTGTCGACCCTGACGACGATAGCGAGGACCAAAAGCCGGCGGCGCCGCTCGGCCTCATCTCCGGTCTCATCCAGATCATCATGATCGACATCGTCTTCTCGGTCGACAGCATCATCACGGCCGTCGGCATGACTGAGTATTTTCCCATCATGGTCGTCGCCGTTGTCGTGGCGGTCGGGGTGATGATGGTCGCCGTTGGGCCGCTTGGCTGCCTTCATCCATCGCAATCCGACGGTGTTGATGCTGGCGCTGAGCTTCCTCTTGATGATCGGCATGACGCTGATCGCCGACGGTTTCGGCTTTCATATCGAAAGAGGCTATATTTACGCGGCGATGTTTTTTTCCTCTGTGGTCGAGACGTTCAACGTCTTGGCGAGGCGCAAACCCAGGCGGCCGACATGACGCTTAGCTCTCTCATCCTCTTCGCCGCCGTCTATTTTGCCGCCGTGGCGACGCCTGGGCCGGGCGTCGCGGCGCTGATCGCGCGCGTGCTGGGACATGGGCTTCGGGGCGTCGCGCCGTTCATCGCCGGCTATTTCGTCGGCGACATGATCTGGTTGACGCTGGCGGCGACGGGTCTCGCCGTCGTGGCCAAGACCTTCGCGGGAGTCTTTGTCGTGATCAAATTCGCCGGCGCGGCCTATCTCCTCTATCTCGCATGGCGGATGGCGACCGCGCCGGCCGTCGTTGGAGAGGCGCCGACGGCGGCCACGCGCGGCTGGCGCGCGTTCCTGAGCTCGCTGTCGCTGACGCTAGGCAATCCGAAGGTGATGGTCTTCTTCCTCTCGATCATGCCGCTCGTCGTCGACGTCAGGACAATGACGCCGCTTGTGCTCTTCGAACTGGCCGCTATTTGCGGGATCGTGATCTTTTCGACATTGGCGATCTACGCGCTCGCCGCCAACCGGGCGAGAACTCTTCTCCGCTCGACCCGGGCGATGCGGTTTGTCCATCGCGTCGCGGGCGGCCTGATGGCCGGGGTCGCGGTGGCGGTCGCCACGAGGTAGGCGGTGTCGGATCTTCTGGCGATCGGCGAAGCGCTGGTTGAACTCAACCAGCCGAAGGACGGCGCCCCTTTTGTGCAGGGGTTCGGCGGCGACACCTCGAACGCCATGATCGCAGCGGCCCGCCTTGGCGCCGATGCTGCTTATTTCACCGCTATCGGCGCTGACCGCTTCGGTCAGGCGCTGACCGAGCTTTGGCTTAAGGAAGGCGTCGACGCGAGCCGGATCGTGGTCAACGGCGGCGCTCATACGGGGCTTTATTTCGTCACCCACGGCGCGAAAGGCCATGAGTTCTCTTATATGCGCGCCGGCTCGGCGGCGAGCCGAATCAGCGAAAGCGACCTGCCGGTCGACCGCATTCGCGCGACCAAGATCCTCCACATCTCCGGCGTCACCCAAGCGATCTCGTCTTCCGCCGCTGACGCGGCGTTCGCCGCCATCGATATCGCGCGCGACGCCAAGCGGCTCGTCTCCTATGACCCGAACCTGAGGCTGAAGCTGTGGCCGCTGCGCCGCGCGCGGGCGATCATTCACGAAGCGATGCGAGCTTGCGACATTGCTCTGCCGGGCCTCGACGACGCGGAAGCGCTGACGGGCTTGAGAGATCCCGACGCCATTGCAAGTTTTTACCTCGAGCTCGGCGCGCGCGTGGTGGTGGTGAAGATGGGCCGCGGCGGCGCGCTGGCGGCGACGCCCAACGAGCGCGAGCGTATCTATTCGCACGCCGTCAAGGCGGTCGATGCGACTGGGGCCGGCGACTGTTTCGACGGCGCTTTTCTCGCGGAATATGTGCGGCACGGCGATCCGTTCGCCGCGGCGCGCTTCGCCAATGTGGCGGCGGCGCTGTCGACCTTGGGTTACGGCGCGGTCGCGCCGTTGCCGAGACGCGCCGACGTTGAAGCGGTGATGGCGAGTGCTAATGGTTGAGGAGCGCGGCTACTTTACCTGGCCGACGTTCGGCGCCAACCTTGGCCCTCATGGACCTGGCCGCTTTCCGGGCTTCGCTCTCGGCCGCCGAGCCCCCGCCCGATTTGAGCCCCGCTCTGCGCGCCCTGTGGCTCGACGCCCGGGGCAATTGGGACGGCGCCCATGACGCGGCGCAGGCTGACGAGGGTGGGGCAGGGGACTGGGTGCACGCCTATCTGCATCGCAAGGAGGGCGACGCCGGCAACGCCGCCTATTGGTACGGCGGGCGCGAAAGCCGGTTTGCCGAACTTCACTCGACGAAGAATGGGCGGCGATCGCCGACGAGCTTCTGAAGGCCGAACGCTAGACAACGGGCATTTTCCGCCTGCCGCGCGAAGGAGAGCTTGAACTTATGCCTGTCATCGTCGCTTTCGGCGATTCCAACACTTGGGGTTACGATCCCGCAACGGGGGCTCGATTTCCCCGCGCGCAGCGATGGCCGAGCGTCTTGCAGCGCGAGCTTGGAGCGGGTTTTGAGGTGATCGCCGAGGGGCTCAACGGCCGCACGACGGTCCATGACGATCCGATCGAGCCTTATCGCTGCGGCGCCGATGCACTGCCGCCCTGCCTCATGAGCCATGCGCCGGTAGACCTCGTGATCCTCTCGCTTGGCTGCAACGACTTGAAGAAGCGGTTCTCCGTGTCCGCTTTCGACATCGCCGAGGGCGCGGGCCGCCTCGTCTTCCTCACTCGCGCCTATGGGCAAGGCCCGAATGCCCGGCCGCCAAAAGTCCTGCTGATCGCTCCGCCCCCTTTCGCCAAGCTGACCGACTATGCGGAAATGTTTGAAGGAGGAACGGAGAAGTCGCGCTTGCTGGGCCAGCGTTATCGTGAGGTCGCAGAACGCGAGAGCGTCGCGTTCCTGGACGCCGGCGCCGTCATTCGGTGTTCTGATCTCGACGGTATCCACTACGAGGCGGACCAGCACGAATTGCTTGGCCGCGCGGCGGCGAAAGCGGTCCGCGGCGCGCTCAACGGAACGGTCTAAGCGGCGGGCCGCAGCCTTTGCGATTGCGTGGCGAAGCGCGTGCGGCTAATGCAGGCCGCAAAGCTTCCTCCGCCATGGACATTCCCCCCTTGAGCGTCGACGCGGATATTAACGCGCTTGCCGCACGCGATCTCTTAGTCTCCGCTGCACGCGAGGCCGGAGCGCTGGCGCTCGAATATTTCAACCCGGGGGCCCGAACCTCGGCCAAAGTCGTGACAAAGGCCGGCGGATCGCCGGTCACGGACGCCGATCTCGCCGCCGACGCGCTCTTAAAGCGCCGCTTGCAGGCGGCGTTGCCCGACGCAGGCTGGCTCTCTGAGGAGACGATCGACGATTTCGAGCGCCTTTCACGCCGCAGCCTCATCGTGGTCGACCCGATCGACGGCACGCGCGCGTTTGTGATCGGCGATCCGCGCTGGGCCGTCTCGGTGGCGCTCGTCGTCGACGGGCGCCCCGTCGCGGGCGTCGTCCATGCGCCGGCCCTCGATGAGACCTATACCGCCGCGCGCGGCGGGGGAGCGACTTTCAACGGCGCGGCTCTCGTCCAGGCCGCCAGCTGGCCGCCGCGCGCGGCGGCGGGGCCTAAGCTCGTCATCGAGGCGATGGCGTCGGAGCTGGGCGTCTCGGTCGAAATCATTCCGCGTGTGCCCGCGCTCGCCTATCGGCTATGCCTTGCGGCGCGCGGCGTGGTCGATTTTGCCGTCGCAGCCGAG
Source organism: uncultured Alphaproteobacteria bacterium (assembly GCA_963743265.1). GTDB lineage: Bacteria > Pseudomonadota > Alphaproteobacteria > Rhizobiales > Beijerinckiaceae > Roseiarcus. The sequence goes on from CAVUPE010000016.1 coordinate 75,051, forward strand.
AATTCGCATGATTGGGACATTGCCGCCGCAGATATTGTGCTCGAGGAAGCAGGGGCGCGCCTGATCGACGCCTCGGGCGAGCGGCTCCGCTACAATTCCCGGCACGTCCGCCGCGGTGCGCTCCTTGCTGCGCCTGACACGGCGGCGACCCGGCTCATGAGGGGCTTTCGCGCCGCCACCACCCCGCCGTCAAACTGACCGGCGGCAGTTTTCGGACGCTTGCGTTTTCGCCGCGACGAGGGCAAAGGCCAACTCGCCCGCCGCCCGCGCTCCGGGCGCCTTCAAGGAAATGTGATCATGACCTCCCCCGATGCGAAGGCTCCAGACGAGGCGAAGCCGCAGCGCCTGCACCTGGTGTTCGGCGGCGAGCTGAAATCGCTCGAAAGCCACGAATTTCGCGATCCCGAGAAACTCGATATTGTCGGCATCTTTCCCGATTACGCTAGCGCCGAGCGAGCTTGGCGGGCCAAGGCTCAGCAGACGGTCGACAGCGCGCAAACGCGCTATTTCATCGCCCATCTGCATCGTCTGCTCGAGCCCGACCTCGCGCCTCCGACCCGGATCGCCTGAGCGCCGCATGGCGAGGCGTATAGGCAGATCGCAATGGGCGCAGGAGGCGATCGGCTTTGGGCTTGCGACCTACTTGTCGTTCGTTCGGAGCACGAACCGGTTCACCACCGTGCCCGAGGACGTGGACGCCTATATCAAGGATGATCTGCCCCTCATCGCGGCGATGTGGCACGGCCAGCATTTGATGATGCCCTTCGCCCGGCCCGTGACAATGGATCGGCTCGCCGTGCTCATTTCCCGTCATGAAGACGCCGGAGCCCAGGCTTTAGCCGCAGAACGTCTTGGGATAACGCCGGTGCGCGGCTCGGGGGGTCCTGCCGACCGCGTCTATTACAAGGGTGGCGCGCCGGCGACGCGCGAGCTCCTGCGCCAGCTTGAATCGGGTTCATCGGTCGCGATGACCGCCGATGTGCCTAAGCGCGCCCGTGTGGCGGGGCGGGGAATCGTGACGCTCGCCAAACTGTCGGGACGGCCGATCGTCCCGACCGCCGCGGTGATGAGCCGGCGTGTCCAGTTCAATAGCTGGGATCGCGCGTCGCTGGGACTGCCCTTCGGGCGCGCAATCATCGTCGTCGGCGATCTCATCCGTGTTTCGCCGAGCGCCGATGAGGAGGAGATGGAAGCCGCAAGGCTCGCTGTCGAGCGCGGGCTCGACGAGGTGCACCGGCAGGGCTACGCCATGGTCGGCGCAAGCGATCCAGGCGCCGATCTCAGATCGCGATGACAGCGCCGCTCTCGCTTATCGGCTATCGATTGGCCTCGTTCCTGGCGACGCCGTTGGCCGGGCCGATCCTGGCGATGCGGCTTAAGCGCGGCAAGGAGGACTCGCTACGGGTGAGCGAGCGGCGGGGCCTGACCGGCGCTGCCCGTCCGCCAGGTCCGCTCGTCTGGCTGCACGGCGCCAGCGTCGGCGAAGCCGCCGTGCTGCTGCCGTTCGTCGAGCGTATCACGCGCATGGGCGCGACCGCGCTTGTAACCACGACGACGGTGACCTCGGCCACGATGCTCGCGCAACGTCTGCCGCCGGGCGCGCTACATCAATATGCGCCGCTCGACAGTCCGCTATTCGTGCGGCGGTTTATCGAACATTGGCGCCCTCACGTGACGCTGGTGGCGGAGAGCGAGCTTTGGCCCAACATGATCGTCGAGCTGAAACGTTCTGGATCGCGGCTCGCGATGGTCAATGGGCGCATCAGCGAGCGGTCTTTTCGCCGTTGGAGGAAGGCGCCACGGTTCATCGGCGCGCTATTGACGGCGTTCGACGTATGCCTTGCGCGTAGCGAGGTCGACTACGAGCGGCTGACTGGGCTCGGCGCGCCGAACGTCCTGGTCGCTGGCGACATCAAGTTCGACGCGCGAACCCTGCCGGCCGACCAGCGCGAGCTCGCCGAACTCGCCGGCCTTACCTCGGGGCGCCAGATGTGGATCGCCGCCTCCACCCACGAGGGCGAAGAGATGATCGCGGCCGCCGCACACAAGCGCCTGGCCCAAGTGTTTCCCGACGCGCTGACCCTGATCGCGCCGCGCCATCCCGAGCGAGGCGACGCGATCCAGCGCCAATTGGAGGGGCAGGGGCTTGTCTGCGCGCTGCGATCGCGCGGCGAGGCGATCCAGCCGGGGACAGCGGTTTATGTCTGCGACACGATCGGCGAACTGGGACTCTTCTATCGTCTGGCGGGGGTGGTGTTCGTCGGCAAGTCCTTCGTCTCCGGCGGCGGCCAAAATCCGATCGAACCCGCGCGGCTCGCCTCAGCAATTCTGCATGGACCGATGGTGGAGAACTTCGCCGAGGCTTACGCCGCGCTCGACGACGCGGGCGGCGCGCTGACCGTCGCGCGGCCCGAAGACTTGGGGGAGACGCTGATCGCGCTGTTTGCCAATGCGACGCGGCTGCGCGCCATGGCGCGCGCCGCCGGCGACACGGTCGAGCGCCGCGCTGGCGCGGTCGACCGCTCGATGCGCGCGCTGAAAGCCCTGTTGCCGGCCGCCGAGGCGGGGCGGTGAAGGCCCCCGGCTTCTGGAGCAAACCGAGACCAACCTTGCTTGCCCGCTTGCTCCAGCCGACCGGCTGGGCCTACGGGCGGGTCACCGCCCGGCGCATGCGGGGGTCGGGCGAGCGCGCCGGAGCGCCGACGATTTGCGTAGGCAATTTCGTCGCCGGCGGCGCGGGCAAGACGCCAGCCGCCCTGGCGCTGGCGCGGATGCTGATCGGCGACGGCCGGCGCGTCGCGTTCCTGTCGCGAGGCTATGGCGGCGCCGAACGCGTCGAGCCTCTGCTCGTCGATGCGAACACCCACACTGCGGCAGTCGTCGGCGACGAACCGCTTTTGCTTGCAAAACTCGCCCAGTGCTGGGTCGGGGCGGATCGTGTCAGAAGCGCGAGAAGCGCGGTCGAAGCCGGCGCGAATGTTCTCGTTCTCGATGACGGCCTGCAGAATCCGGGGCTCGTCAAAGACCTCGCCTTCGCCGTCGTGGATGGCGAAACCGGCTTCGGCAACGGCCTCTGTCTTCCGGCCGGTCCGCTGCGCGCGCCGGTTTTGGCTCAGCTGCCGTTGGTGCGGGCGCTGATCGTGCTCGGCGGCGACGACGCGGCGGCGTCCCGGATCGCCGCTTTGGCGCCTGGCAAGCCGCTCATCCGCGCGAGCCTCGAGCCCGACGCGCTCGCCGCGGCGCCTTTGATTGGACGCGAGGTCGTCGCCTTCGCCGGCATTGCGCGACCGGAGAAATTTTACGCCACCCTGCGCCGGGTCGGGGCGCAGATCGTCGCCACGCACGATTTCGCCGACCACCATCCTTACACCCCGCGCGAGGTCGAAGCGCTGATCGAGGAAGCCGGCCAGCGAGGCGCGCTTCTGGCGACGACGGAGAAGGACTTGGTGCGGCTTGGCGCCCGTCACGCGCGCGCCGTCGTGACCCTGCCGGTCACATTACGTTTCGAGGAGCCGCCCGCTGTGAGGCGCATGCTGCGCCAGGCCCTGGGAGGCAGCTAGCCGCGACCGCTACGGCGCGTCATGGTCCTCGCCGCCGCTCGCGCTTACTCATTTGACCCAGGCGGCCGAAGCCATGGGCTTCGAGGGTGAAAAGTTGCGCAAAGGAGATCGTAAGCCACTGAAATAGTTCTCGCGTAAACTTCTGTGCGCGCGCGCCCAAGGCGCTTGCCAGCACCTCGAAACGCGCGCAGTTTTCCCTGTCAGCGGAACCCACCGGCAAGCGCCGGGTGACATTGATCGGGAGGACACGATGCTCGACACAGCCCCTAATGCTCGAATTCTGGCCTTTCTCGGGAAGTTCGACGCCGCGTTGGCCGCGGGCGACATCGACGCCGTCGTCGGAATGTTCGGCGAGGACAGCTATTGGCGCGACCTCGTCGCGTTCACCTGGAACATCAAAACCGTGGAGGGGCGCGATCAGGTCCGCGACATGCTCGCCCATTGCCTCAAGCGGGTGAAGCCGCGCGACTGGCGCATCGCCGAGGGCGAGACGGCGACGGAAGCGGGCGGCGTCCTCGAATCCTGGATTTCGTTCGAGACCGAGATCGCGCGAGGCTACGGCCTCATCCGCATCAAGGACGGTGCGATCTGGACGCTCCTGACCACGATGGCCGAGCTTAAGGGCTACGAAGAGAAGGCGGGCTACACCCGCGTGCCGGGCGCGAGGCACGGCGTCAATCCGGGCGCCAAGACCTGGAAGGAATTGCGGGACGAGGAGGCTGAGAAGCTCGGCTATGAAACGCAGCCCTATGTGCTGGTCATCGGGGGCGGCCAGGGCGCCATCGGGCTTGGCGCGCGCCTCAGGCAAAATGGGGTGCCCACGATCATCGTGGAGAAGAACGAGCGCGCCGGAGACTCGTGGCGCAAACGCTACAAGTCGCTCTGCCTCCACGACCCGGTTTGGTACGACCACCTCCCTTACATCGACTTCCCCAAGAACTGGCCGGTTTTCTCGCCCAAAGACAAGATCGGCGACTGGCTCGAAATGTACGCCAAGGTCATGGAGCTGAACTATTGGACCAAGACGACGGCTAAAAGCGCGAGCTTCGACCCAAAGAAGAAAGAGTGGACCGTCGTTGTCGATCGCGACGGCAAGAAGGTCACCTTGCGACCCAAGCAACTGGTGTTCGCGACCGGCATGTCCTCCAAGCCAGTGATGCCGCACTTCAAGGGCATGAAGACCTTCAAGGGCGAACAGCATCATTCGTCGAGCCATCCCGGGCCGGATGGCTACAAGGGCAAGAAGGTTGTCGTCATCGGTTCGAACAATTCAGCCCATGACATTTGCGCGGCGCTGTACGAAGCCGGCGTCGACGTGACCATGGTGCAGCGGTCGAGCACGCATATCGTGCGCTCCGCGACATTGATGGAAATCGGCTTGGGCGATCTCTATTCGGAGCGCGCAGTGCGCGGTGGTGTCACGACGGGCAAAGCGGACCTCGTGTTCGCCTCATTGCCCTACCGCATCATGAATCAGTTCCAGAAACCGCTCTATGACAAGATGCGGAAGCTCGATGCCGCCTACTACGCCGCCTTGGAGAAAGCAGGCTTCAAGCTCGACTACGGCGACGACGAATCCGGCCTGTTCATGAAATATCTGCGCCGGGGTTCGGGTTACTATATCGACGTCGGCGCCTCGCAGCTCATCATCGACGGCAAGATCAAGCTGGTGTCGGGACAGGTGGATGAGATCACGCCTCACGGCGTCAAACTCGATAGCGGCAAGGAGTTGCCCGCCGACGTGATCGTCTACGCGACGGGCTATGGCTCGATGAATGGCTGGGTCGCCGACATCTGCGGTCAGGAAATGGCCGACAAGGTCGGCAAAGTCTGGGGCCTCGGCTCGAACACCACGAAGGATCCTGGCCCGTGGGAGGGCGAGCAACGGAACATGTGGAAGCCGACCCAGCAGGAGGCCTTATGGTTCCACGGCGGCAATTTGCACCAGTCGCGCCATTATTCGCAGTTCCTGGCGCTGCAATTGAAGGCGCGCCTCGAGGGCATCCCGACGCCGGTTTACGGACTGCAGGAGGTCCATCACAAGGCCTGAGCTTGCCGTCGCTTAGGGCAGCCGCACGGTCGCCGTCGCCAGGCAGGCGATCCCTTCGCCGCGGCCGGCAAAGCCGAGCCGCTCGGTCGTCGTCGCCTTGACGGCGACGCGGCCAATTTCGAGGGCGGCGATCTCGGCGATGCGGGCGCGCATCGCCTCGCGGTGCGGGCCAATCTTCGGCGCTTCGCAGATAAGCGTCGCGTCGAGATGGACGATCGCGCCGCCGCGTGCGCGGACGCGTTCCGCGGCATGAGCGAGGAAGACCTCCGACGCCGCGCCCTTCCACTGAGGATCGGAGGGCGGGAAATGTTGCCCGATGTCGCCTTCGGCGAGCGCGCCGTAGAGCGCGTCGGCGAGCGCGTGTAAGCCGACGTCAGCGTCGGAATGGCCGCTGAGTCCTGCGGAATGGGCGATGCGAACGCCACACAGCCACATGTGGTCGCCGGGCGCGAAGGCGTGAACATCGAAGCCCTGGCCGACGCGCGTTTCGCCCAAGCTGCCCGCGAGCCGCGCCTCGGCTGTGCGGAGATCCTGCATGGTGGTCACCTTGATGTTGGCCGGATCGCCCTCGAACACGTAAGCAGTCGCGCCCGCCCATTCGGCGACCGCCACATCGTCGGTGAGGTCTCCGACGCCGGCCGCGGCGGCGCGCTGATGCGCAGCGAGGATAAGGGGGAAGCGAAACGCTTGCGGCGTTTGCACGGCCCGGAGCGCCGAGCGCGGCGGGGTCGCGATCACCCGGCCGTCGACGTCGACTTGCTTGACGGTGTCGCTCATCGCCGTTCCGGGCGCGGCCGCCCCGTGGCGCTCGGCGGCCTCAATTGCGCGCGCGACAAGGTCCGCCGATGGGAACGGTCGCACCGCGTCGTGGATGAGCACGATGTCCGGCTCCGCTGCGGCGATGGCCTCGAGCCCGGCCAGAACGCTTTGCTGACGGGTTGCGCCCCCGATCGCCGGCGGCCCGAGCGTCGCCGCGGCGCTCGCCGCCAGATGCGCCACCGCCTGATCATAGAGCGCCCGGTCTTCAGGCCGGATGACCACCGTTACGGCGGAGAACGGAAAGCTCGCGGCAAGCGCCTCAAGAGTGTGGACGATGAGCGGGCGTCCTGCGCAGTTGAGATATTGCTTCGGCCGATCGCCGCCGAGCCTCACGCCGCGGCCGCCGGCGACGACCAGAAGCCCGACCTTATTCGATGACAATTCAGGGCTCCGACGATTGCTCGAGACGCCTTTTCCTGCGCCGAAGCGGCGGCGTCAATTCGGACGCTCGGAGGCTTGTCTTGACTTGGGGTTGGCGCGCGCCGATCAATCGCTGCGAAACCCTTCCGGAAATTCACCGTGCCGCTGAAGCTGATCCTCGCCAACAAAGCCTATTCGTCGTGGTCGCTGAGGCCTTGGATCTTACTCGCGCAGCTGAAGATCCCGTTCGAGGAAGTGGTCATCCCGATGGATCGGCCGGAAACGCGCGCGAGCATGCTCAAGTACGCGCCAACGGGAAAGTGCCCGTCGCTGCAGGACGGCAAGATCGTGATCTGGGAATCGCTCGCGATCATCGAATATGTCGCCGAGGCCTATCCCGAAAAGGCGGTCTGGCCGAAAGGCAAGGCGGCTCGAGCCCATGCGCGCTCGTTGGCCAATGAAATGCATGCCAGTTTTGGCGCGCTGAGGCAGGTGTGTCCGACGAATTTTCGCCGGCCGGTCAGGGCGATCAACCTAAACGATGAAGTTCGGTCCGACGTCGCTCGCATCGAAGCCGCCTGGGAGCACGCGCGCGCGACGTTCGGCAGAGGGGGACCTTATTTGTTCGGCCGGTTCTCCGCCGCCGATGCGATGTTCGCCCCGGTGGTCAATCGGTTCCATGTCTACGACATACCGGTCTCGAAGCCGACACGGGCCTATATGGAGGCCATCATGGCTCTGCCCGTGTGGAAGGCGTGGATCGCCGACGCGCACGCCGAGCCCTGGCGGATCGAACGCTATGAGGCCATCTGAGCAGAGGCAGATCCGTTGACCGCGCCGGACGATAACACCAGCGCCTGCCGGACAAAGGTCGAAACGCCCTGGCTGACTTCGGGATATCGCAGGGCGGGAACCAACGCCGAGGACGTCGAGCACCTTCCGTAAAGTCTGCGGAAATTGTGACCGGGCCAAATATGTTGCAAATAAACAACATCTTGCATGCTCTTGAGGAAGCAAAGCATTCGCTGGATCAAATTATGAAATCGGCAATGGATTTGCCACAATGTCACGGGTGAACAACGACAACAATGCTGCGGCTTCCGCAAAGTCCGCGGGCTGGGATTAAGGAAATCGAACGCGATGGCGAGAATAAAGACCGCCTTGACCGCGAAGAGCGGCGAGGGCGACGCCAACGCCGCGGAATGGCGCCGGCTGATTGACGAACTCAACCTGCGCCGGCGCGCCGCAGCCGAGGGCGGCTCGACCAAGGCGCGCGAACGTCATGTCGCCCGGGGCAAGCTTCTGGCGCGCGAACGCGTCGCAGGTCTGATCGACCCCGGCTCGCCGTTTCTGGAACTCGGCGCGCTCGCAGCTTTCAGCATGTATGAGGGTGACGTCCACGGCGCGGGGCTGATCGCGGGGATCGGCCTTATCGAGGGCCGTGAGGTCATGATCATCGCCAATGACCCGACCATCAAGGGCGGCGCCTATTATCCAATGACAGTGAAGAAGCATCTGCGCGCACAGGAGATTGCGGCGGAGAATCGCCTGCCCTGCGTTTACCTGGTCAACTCGGGCGGCGCCAATTTGCCTTACCAGGCCGAAGTCTTCCCCGACCGTGACAATTTCGGACGGATCTTCTTCAACCAGGCGCGCATGTCGTCAGCCGGCGTCGCTCAAATCGCCGTGGTGATGGGGTCCTGCACCGCGGGCGGGGCCTATGTGCCGGCGATGTCGGACGAGACGATCATCGTTGATAAACAGGGCACGATCTTTCTCGCCGGACCGCCGCTGGTCAAGGCGGCGACCGGCGAAACCGTGAGCGCGGAAGACCTCGGCGGGGGAGACATGCACACCCGCGTCTCGGGCGTCGCGGACGCGCTGGCGCGCGACGATACGCATGCGCTCGCGCTCGCGCGGCGGGCGGTCGCCAATCTCAACCGGGCGCCAAAGCGTGCGATCGATTGGGTGAAGCCGGTCGAGCCTCTGTATCCCCCCGAGGAGCTTGAACTTATCGCGCCGGTCGACCTTCGCCAGCAGGTCGACGCGCACGAAATCATCGCTCGCATCGTCGACGGCTCGGAGTTCGACGCCTTCAAGCCACGCTACGGAACCACGCTGGTCACGGGATTCGCGCGCCTTTCGGGCATGCTCATCGGCGTCATCGCCAGCAACGGCGTCCTGTTCTCCGACAGCGCGCTGAAAGGGACCCACTTCGTCGAACTCTGCGTCCAACGCGGCGTGCCGATGCTGTTCCTGCAGAATATCTCCGGCTTCATGGTCGGACAGCGCTACGAGGCCGGAGGCATCGCCAAGGACGGCGCGAAGCTCGTCACCGCGGTGGCTTGCGCCAACGTGCCCAAGATCACCCTGATCGTCGGCGGCTCGTTCGGCGCCGGCAACTACGGCATGTGCGGGCGCGCCTATTCTCCGCGCTTCCTCTTCATGTGGCCCAACGCCCGGATCAGCGTCATGGGGGGCGAACAGGCGGCGAGCGTGCTCGCAACGCTTCGGCGGGACGGGCTCGAGGCTGAAGGCCGCGAGTGGCCGAAGGCCGAGGAGGAAGCGTTCAAGGCGCCAATTCGGGCAAAATACGAGGCTGAGGGATCGCCCTATTACGCGACAGCTCGCCTCTGGGACGACGGCATTGTCACGCCTCGGGAAACGCGGCGGGCTTTGTCGCTGGCGTTTTCGGCCACGCTTAACGCCGGGGTCGAACCGACCCGGTTCGGCGTCTTTCGTATGTAGTCTTGGGTGGGGTAGGGGGAGCGTAAAAACAAATGGGCGTGCCCAGTTTTCAGCAACTCATGTTGCCGGCGCTGCAAACGATTGGGCAGCGCCATGACGAGATCAGCATTTCGGGGTTGGAGGACGGAGTCAGCAAGGCCCTGAAGATCTCCGTCGAGGAACGGCAACTGAGACTGCCCAGCGGCAATCAGACGTTGTTCGCCAACCGGCTGAACTGGGCCAGGTCCTATTTGTCGAAGGCGGGGCTCATCGAGCTTCCCCGACGTGGCTACTGTCGCGCTACCGACCGAGGCCGCGAGCTTCTCGCTGAGGGGGTGAGCGAGATCGACCTTGGCATGTTGGAGCGATATCCGGAATTCGTCTCGTGGCGATCCCAAACCAAGGGGGGCGAGGCGGCGGAGCAAGTCGAATCGCGGGACGACGCGGAGGAGTCGATCGCTTCGAATTTCGAGCTCCTCAATGCCGAACTGGCGCGCGACATTGTCGGGCGAGTCCATTCGTTCAGTCCGGGCTTTTTCGAACGCCTCATCATCGACCTTCTGGTGCGCATGGGTTACGGCGGCGGACGGGTCGAGATGGGCAAGGCGCTTGGCCGGGTCGGCGACGGCGGCGTGGACGGCGTCATCAAGGAGGACGAACTCGGCCTCGACGTCGTCTATGTGCAGGCCAAGCGGCTCGATCCCAACAAGGCCGTCCCGCTATCCGAAGTGCGCGATTTCGTCGGCGGCCTGGAAGGCCATCGGGCGAGCAAGGGCGTGCTGGTCACGACCTCGTACTTTCCCACCAGCGCCTACGACTTCATCACCCGCGTCTCCAAGCGGGTCGTCCTGATCGACGGCCAGGCGCTTGCCAATCTGATGATCCGCCATCGTGTCGGCATTCGGGTCAAGGACGTCTACGAGGTGCGAAAAATCGACGAGAGCTATTTCGTCGAATAGCGCGCCGCACCGAGCTCTCGGTTCCGCCGCCGGTGCGAACCGCGGCTGGATCGGCCGAGGTTCTCACCGGGGCGACAGCGTCGCAGAGGCGACTCGAAGCCCAACGCATTAGGGCCTGAGCCGCCTCTTAGAACGTCCCGACGCTCTTGGCGATCAGGCGGTCTTCGGGATCCCGAATGACCTTCCCGTCCGCTCCGAGGCGCTCGATTTCGACCTGCTGGCGGCGGATCTTGTCCCTGATCGTCTCGACATGGTCGGAGCCGATCTTCTTCAGCGAGACTTCCTCGACGATGCGCGCCGTCTTATTCGCCAACGCGTGTTCAGCGGTCTCGATGACTTCGATCGTGCCGTCCGCCCAATCGATTTCTGCAACGTATTTGGGGTCGGAGATTGCCTTGCGGAGGACTTCCGCGTGCTCCTCGTGGAGGGTTACGTCCTGGGCGACTTCGCGCTCGGTGACGAAGCGGCGAATGCGGGTCCGGCCCGTCTCGGCCATCTCCTTGCCGACCTCCAAATGCTCCTCGGCGAGGCGAAGGACATCCGGTTGCGCGGCGGCGAGTTTGGGAGAAACGGCGACCTGCTGCATGGCCGCGAGCGGGAAGAGCGTCGAGCTTCTTTTCGATCGCGTCGACATGGGCCGCCGGGCGACGCCAGCGGTCACCGCGCGGTCGTGCACGTCGACCGGGCGATGGATGTTCAGAACCGCAGTCGCGTGCGCGACTTCGTTCGCGGGAACGCGAACGGAAATGACGACCCCGCCATCCTCGATGGTTTGTCCGTAGACGTCGGCCTCGTGCTCGTACACATCGGTGCCAAACAGCCGATGCCACAAACCGGTCTCCCTCACGCCGGAGGACATCGTCACCTTGCCGCCTTTGAGGCGATCCCCGTCGAAGATGCTGATGTCGGACTCGGCGAATCCGGCAGCCTTCAGCGCCTTGACCGCGGCGTCCGCATGATCTGGGGTATCGTAGACAGCAACTAAAGTCTCGTAAGTCATTTGCTACTCCTTGGAATCTGACGATTTCATTTCTCTGGCCGACGCAGTATCGGCCGCCTCAGTCGCACTCTGAACGCGCGTAATGACCGCTTCTTGATAGCGGAGAGTGACACGGTCATGAAATTGCTCGGTCTTTTGTCGCCTGGTGACTTTGATTTCTTCTTTCAAAATCAAACGGCGCTCGGTGTGAAGCACTTCTTCGACTATCGGGATGATTATCGTGTCGCCTTCGTGACGGACAGACGGCATCTCGAAGATCTGACGACCGATAGGAATTGTTTCAATTTCTGCGTGCTCGCTGCGAAGAGCTTCATCAATAAAGGCTTCCCGTGTCCGGGTCTGCTTGCTTACTCGCAAACGTCCGGTTTCCACGGTCTCCTTTTCAACCGAAAGCTCCTCCGCGAGCAGAGTTAACTTCGGGTCGTCAATCGAGCCCTTTGGCGGTTGTTCTGAATCGGCAGCAAGTACAATACTTTGCTCACCGTCGTTAGCTTGATTCACGACGGCAGCTCCGAGTTCACAAAACCGTTAACTATCTTCACCAACGGAAAGCGTACGCCTTTTCTTTTTCATTTCTATGACGAAATAAGATCTCACTTCTCATCGGTGAAACTGCGGAACAGCCATACTCTAGATCCCGAAATTGTTGGCAGCGGCTCACGCCATGAAGGGCTCGAGCCGCCAGGCGCTAGCCGATCACAGGCGATAGAGGTTCGCCCGCGCGAGGCCGAGTACGATTGCCTGCCTTCACGCGAGGGCAAGTCGCCAAATCATTGTAATCATTGCAGATTGTAAGAAAAAAAAGAAAAACATTCCCAATTATACAAACACTGGCTACAATACTTATAAATTCAGAAACGAGAGACATACGCCATGCCTGTCACGCCTGCCGCTCCTTCCGCATTGCCCCGCCGCGACCGGTCCGTCCAAGCCCGCCGCAAGGCGCGCGAAGCCAAGGCCGACCGCGAGCGACAAATCATGAATCTTCTCAACCGCGGCCTATCGGTCGCCGAGATTGCCAGCCGGTTGGGCGTCTCGGTCACGCATATGCGCAACCATGTGCGGAAAATCCTGGCGGATCGCATGCCCCATCCGCCGGGCGAATTCCTGGCGCTGCAAGTGAGCCGCCTCAATGAGGCGCTGCTCCTCTCCTACGGCGCCATGCACAATTCGGTGACGGGGACGAACTTCGAGGCGGTCGATCGAGTTGTGAGGATCGTGCGCGAGCTCGATCGCTATCACGGATTCACCGCTGTTTCCCGGCCGCGCGAGGAGCGTGAGCCGCTCCGCCTCCCCGCGCCTGCGGAGAGCCCGATCGCGATCGGGCCTGGAGTCGGCGAGACAATCGAAATTGGCGCCGCAAGTGATTGAAAAGGCTCAATTCGGACTCGCGAATGGCAAGTCTGTCCGATCGTGAGGATTGCATCGTTCGAACGCGCAAGGGCGCGGACGGCGACCGGCTCGCGCCCGAGACGGTCGGCTCGAGTGCGAGCCTCTATTTCCTGTCGGTCGAGGCGCTGCGCGCCGTCAGTCCCAGCGCGACCACCAAGAGCAGCGCTGTCAAGAGAGGCCGCTTCAGCGCGAGCGAGGGCGCGGTCTGCGCCAAGAGCGACGCGAACTGGGGTGTAGGATTGGGGGCGGGCCGCGGCGCCGGCTTCGGCTGCCGACCGACCACCAGCGGCAGCAGGGCGAGGAGCCCCACCACCAAGGCGACGGCCGCGACGACGAGCGAGGCGGTCACCGGTCCGTACAGCGATCCTAGCCAGAAGAACAAGGCGGCGAAGAGCGCAACAACTACGAAGAGAAAAAGAACCGCGGCGACAAGGCCAAACGCCACGGGGATCACCGCGCGCCGCACCGCGGCCTGCGCCGGTTGTTGCACATATTGCTGCGCGAGAGCGACGATCTCGTTGCGCATCCGGCCTAACCGCGAGTGAGGAGCGCGAGGAGCAGCCCGGCGGAAAACGCAATTCCAACCGCGGCGAGAGGGTTCTTCCGGACGGCGGCGCTCACATTTTCCGCCGCCTTTGAAAGGTCCTCGTTGCCGGCGAGAAGTTCGCGGCCTCCGCGGTAGAGGTTCGAGGCCGTTTCAGCCGCTCGGGCCCCGACTTCATCGAGGTTGGCTCCAGCGACCAGTCCCTTTGCGCTGTCCATTGCCTGCTGGGCATGTTTCGCAACCGCCGACACGGCCGCGGAGCCCTGCTGCGCGGCCTTGTTCTGCGCGGCGCTAAGTTCGTCGAAGCTTTCCGATTCATTCGTCATGCGCGCTCGCTCCGTGTCTGCTTTCCGGCATCGCTCGTAGTCAACGCCCTCGGCGCTCCGTTACCGCGCAGGTCGTCAGCACGCGTGGCCCTCGTCCAGTGACGCGGTTTTTACAGGGTCAGTGCACCGAGGTGAGCGTAAGAGTCGTAACTCCGGCGGCGAAATTGAGCCCGGCCTGGCCTTGGACGGAAAGGGGCTGTAGGGAAAATGCGCGGCCGGTTCCACCGACCAAAAGATTGGCGCCCAGACCAGCGCCTGCCGTCGCCTCGGCGCCAACGCCCGCATAGGAGCCCGCCAGGGCTCCATGTGGGAATCCCGAGGCCGGAGCGAGCACGCCCCAGACCATGGTTCCCTCTTGGACCGCGCCAAGGGCGAGGCCGAATTTGTCAATGCGCCCGGTATACAGATCGGGCGGCCCTGCGCTGGCTGGATCGAAGGTGCAGGTCATCGTCTGTTGCTGCGATATGAGCAGGCCGATGCCGGCTGATACGTCGCAAGTCAGCGTTCCGACCTTCACCGACGATTGAGCGCGGGCCGGGAGAGCGAGGAGCGCAGTCAGGGCAGCCGCCACGCCCAAAGATGCGAGAAAACGATTGGCCATTCTGAAACCCCTCCTTAGCGCGTGAACGCGGCCAATATATCCCGCGCAAACTGTGGCCCGAGGGTAGCTTTGAACGCTAATCGATGTCAAAGCGCATCCGACTTGTTCGGCGAACGCTTGTCCCGCTGCGCGCGCCGACATCGATGCTCAGCTAGGGCGGCAATACCGGAGTTCGCGCTTCACCGCTGAACAACCGACCGAAGCGATTGTTGTTCCGCACGGTCGGACTGGGCGTCGTCGCTCGCCATCCGAGTGTGGGTTCGCTACAGAAGGAGCGGTCGGAGCTCGAATGTTCGCCAACGTCCTTATCGCCAATCGCGGCGAGATCGCCTGCCGCATTATTCGCACCGCGCGGGGCATGGGAATGCGGTCGATCGCCCTCCATACGCCGGTCGATCGCGGGGCGCTGTTCACCCGCCTTGCCGACGAAGCGCATGAGATCGGCGAGGGCGCGAACGGCTATCTCGATCAGGCCGCCATCATCGCGCTGGCGAAGAAAGTCGGCGCTGACTGCCTGCATCCTGGCTACGGATTTCTGTCCGAGAACGCCGATTTTGCCGAAGGGTGCGCGAAGGCCGGCGTCGTCTTTGTCGGCCCGCCTCCTGAGGCAATGCGGATGATGGGCTTGAAAAGCTCGGCCAAGGCGCTGATGCAGCGCGCCGGCGTGCCGGTCGTGCCCGGCTATCACGGCGACAACCAGAACCCGAAATTCCTGCGCGAAAAGGCCTATGAGATCGGCTATCCGGTGCTCATCAAGGCGATCGCGGGCGGGGGAGGGCGGGGAATGCGCCGCGTCGACGCGCATGTCGAGTTCGACGCTGCGCTCGAAAGCGCCATCCGCGAGGCGGAGGCGGCGTTCGGCGACGGACGGGTGCTGATCGAGAAATATATCGCCTCGCCCCGCCACATCGAATTGCAGGTGTTCGCCGACGCGCACGGAGCTTGCGTCCACCTCTACGAGCGCGACTGCTCGGCCCAGCGCCGGCATCAGAAGGTGGTCGAGGAGTGCCCGGCGCCTGGGCTCCCGGAGGAAACACGCGCCGCCATGGCCAAAGCCGCGACCGAGGCGGCGCTGGCCGCAGGTTATGTCGGCGCAGGCACAGTCGAATTCATCGCCGATCCCTCGCGCGGTCTGAAGCCCAGCGACTTCTACTTTCTCGAGATGAATACGAGGCTTCAGGTCGAGCATCCGGTGACCGAAGCCGTGACCGGCCTCGACCTGGTCGAATGGCAGTTCCGGGTGGCCGCCGGCGAGCCTCTGCCCTTGGCGCAAGGCGAGATCGCTTGCGCCGGCGCGGCGATCGAAGCGCGCGTCTATGCCGAGGATCCTGAGCACAACTTTCTGCCCTCGGCCGGGCTGATCCACGCCATGAACTTCAAGAGCGAGGCGGGCGTCCGGATCGATACCGGCTTCGCCGCCGGCGACAGCGTCACGTCCTATTACGATCCGATGATCGCGAAGGTGATCGTTCACGGGGCGACCCGCACCGAAGCTCTTGCCGCGCTCTTGAGGGAGCTCGACGCCGCCGTCATCATCGGGCCGAAGACCAATCTCGCCTTCCTGCGCGGGCCTCATGCGCAGCCGGGAATTCGCCGCCGGAACAATCGACACCGGCTTCATCGACTCCCATCTCGGGCGCCTCGGGGCCCAGCCGCATCCGCCGGACAAAAAAGCCGTCCACGCCGCCGTGCGGCTTCTGCTCGAGCGGCGCGACGAGGGCCGCGCGTCGCGTCTCGACCCGTTTGACCCTTGGCGTGTCGCCGATTCCTTCGAACTCATCGGTTCGCGCCGCATTGCCGTCGACGTCACCGTCGACGGCGTGCCCATGCGGGTGCATCTGGTCGAAGGCGCCAATGTCGACCCCGTCACCGAAGGGGAGGACGGCGAAGAGGTCTCGCTGCACGAGGCGAATGGCGGCGTTTACGCCTTTGCCGGCGGGCGCCAGGCGTTCGTTCGGCTCGTCGATCCGTTCGCGCAGGCCGAGGCTGGCCCGGGGGAGGGCGACGCCGCGATCCGCGCCCCGATGAACGGGCGACTGGTCAAGGTCGCGGTCGAGGACGGCGAGAGGGTCGAAGCGGGCCAGCGCCTCGCCGTGGTCGAGGCGATGAAGATGGAGCACGCGCTCGTCGCCCCACACGCGGGCGTCGTGCGCGACCTTGAGGCGAATGTCGGCGATCAGGTCGAGATGGGCGAGCGCATCATGCGGGTCGAGGCGGACCAGAAGGCCGGGGCCGAGAGGCCCGCCGAGGGCGACTGAAAGCGATTAGAGCAAAGCACAGACTCCGCCTGTGCGCCCGAACGGCACGCGAATAAACGCCATTAAACGTCAGTAAACGCGAGTAAACGTTAGTAAAAAGGCTAGCGTTTACTAGCGTTTATTTTTTGGAATCGGGCCTTTTCAATGGGTTACGGCCGTTTGGAGTAAAAAATTTCTCTCCGTCTCAGGCCGGGCTCAAACTTCCCCTCGGGTCTCCATTTCTCCTTCTCGAGGCCGCCGCCAAGCCGCGGGCAATTCCGGCTAGTGGGAATACATATAATACGTGTTTTGGCTTTTGGCAAGGAAATGTTGATGGAAGCCGAAGCGGCGGCTCCGGCAGGGCATAGCAGGCTACCGCCGACCAGCGCACTGCCGGCGACTTGGGCGCCCTGAAGGAAACCGCGAGCTAGGCGGGTTCGCCGCCGAAATGCGCCCAAAATTCATCCCGCGGATGACTGCGTGGAAAAGGCGTGGCTGGCACGGGCTTCTCCAAAAAGCGACAGAGTGGCTCCCAACCCTCGGCGACATTGAAGACAAGCAGCCGCTCAGCCGGGATCGTATCGCGGACTTCCTCATTGTTCCGACGATAGGCGGATATCGCGCAGGCGCGGTCTGTGCAGTCGGCGAATGTGTTTTTCATGAACCAACCCGACATGGTCTGGAAAATATCCGCGATATGCGGCGGCAGCGACATATGGGTCGAGCGGTTGAAAAACTTGCCGATCGTCACGCTGAAGCTGTTCCACCATTCGTCTTCCGGCCGCTCGGTATGCAGCACCTTGGCGTCGGGAAAAGCGACCGAGGTCTCACGCCAAATGGCCGCGCCCGGCCAGTCGACTTGCGACTTGTAGCCGTCGAAGACCTCGGCCCAAACGACTTTTTCACCCGCGGCGATCGCTTTCCAATGCGCGGGCTGCACGGGGTTTTCGATGACCTCGATCATGTGGTGGCAGGGCCCGAAGCCGAGCTGTTGCAGCGCCATTTTCGTTGACATTGTTCCTGTCCGGCCAAAGCCGGAGCCGATGATCTGAAGCGCCATAATCCCCCCTGAGACGCCGCCAGGTCGCGGCCAAGTTTTCTAATTCTCGTTTCAGTTTTTCAAGTTTGACATGTTAAAGGCGAATTGCCTAGCGGCCGCACGCAACAATTTCGCGCGGACGCGCCCCCAAACATTTTTGATGTTTCGGAAGCTTTATTCCGGCGCCTCCAGCAGGCGCGCGCCTTCGGCGAGTTTGGCCACGAGGTCACGCGCCATTCCTGTTTGAGCGAACATTTCGACATATCGGCTCGGTGCGCCCTCCAAATGCTGTTTGACAAGCGCGCGTCCCGCACCCGCGCAGCCGTCCAGGGCCAAGGCCGCGGCCTGAGCGAGGAAGGAGTGAGAGGCGCCGCCGTTCGCTTGCGCGGCCCTGCCGAACCACGACGCCGCTTCGCCGGGGCGCCCTTCGTGCAACGCGGTGAAGCCGTAGGCGTAATAGGCCTGGAAAGCGAGAGGATCGCGGGGACTCAGCCGCAGGGCGCGGTCGGCGTGGAGCCTGCCTTGGGCGAAATCGCCGCTCAAATAGTAGATGTGACAGGCGTGATAATTGACCGTCGCGGAGGAAGGATTAATTGCTAGCGCGCTTTTGATCGTGTCGATCGCCGCGGGGTGATCCCGGCCAAGGTGCCCCAGCACCATCGCCGCGGTCGCGAGGGCGGTAGCGTCGTCCCCAGCGCCTGTGATGGCCGCCCGCGCATGCTTGAGGCCCGCGATCTTGTCCTCCTCGCGGTGGCCGCCCTGGACGAATATCATCTGATAGCACAAGGCGAGCAGCGCATGAGCCGTCGCGTAGCGCGGGTTCAATTTCAGCGCATTCTCCAACAAATCGGCCGCGATCTTTGCGTCTGCGAGCTGGCGCGTCGCGGAATAGGGGAGTGCGCGAAGGTACAGATCATAGGCATCGAGATTGTCAGGGCGTTTCTGCCGGGCGCGCTCGATCTCCGAATGTTGCAGGCTCGGCTCGACTATGCCGACGACTCGCTCGGTGATCTGATCCTGGAGCTCGAAAACATCGTCTAGGGCGCCGTCGAACCGGTCGGCCCAGAGATGCGCGCCAGTCTCGGCCTCGATCAGCTGTGCGGTGATGCGCAGCCGGGCGCCCGCTTTGCGCACGCCGCCCTCCAGCACGTACCGCACGCCGAGCTCGCGCCCGACCTGACGAATGTCGACGGCTCGCCCTTGTAGGTGAAGCTCGAATTGCGGGCGATGACGAACAGCCACTTGATCCGCGACAGACCGGTGATGATGTCCTCGACCATGCCGTCGACGAAATAGTCCTGCTCCGGATCACCGCTCATGTTCTGGAACGGCAGCACCGCGATCGAGGGCTTGTCGGGAAGGGCGGGTGATGGCGCGGGTTTTTCCTCTTTGGCCGCCGGGACCGGCGCGATCGGCGCCGAAGGCTTCGCCTGGGCGGGGAGCCCGACCTGAAGCGAATAAACGCGCACGGGATCGACGATGTTCTTGAGCTGGGTTTGGCCCAGGTCGCTGACTTCGAGGTCGAGCCGGGCGCGCACCTGCCGGTAGGCGTCCTCCGAGAGACAGATCGCGCCCGGCAGGGCGATCCCCTCCAATCTCGCTGCGATGTTGACGCCGTCGCCCATGAGGTCGCCGTCGCTCTCCTCGACGACATCGCCCAAATGAACCCCGATACGGAATTCGATCCGCCGGTCGGTCCGGCACGCCCGCGTTGCGTTCGACCATCGCGTTCTGCACCTCGATGGCGCAACGCACCGCATCGACGACGGAACGAAACTCGACTAGAGCGCCGTCCCCCGTGCGCTTGACGACGCGCCCGTTGTGGACCGCGATCGTCGGATCGATCAGATCGCTGCGCAGCGCGCGTAAACGGGCGAGCGTGCGGTCTTCGTCCGCGCCGGTCAGCCGGCTGAAGCCGACCACGTCTGCGGCCAGAATCGCCGCGAGTTTTCGGGATTCGGTCATTGTGCCCCAGGCTCAAATAGCACAATAACTTGCTCAGAGTCGCCGTTTTCCCCGAGCCAGACGCAGTTTAGCGCCCGATCAGCAGTTGGCCGGCGAAAATGCGGTTTCGGGGAGCGCCTCACGATCATGGGGATAGAGACCTCGTGCGGCTGGGCTGATGCTCGCTCCCTCTGCTAGCATTGGCTCCATGACCCTCCACCTCATCAAGCTCGCTGTCGGCGCGGATTCGCTTGCGGACCTTCGCGAATGGATGGCGGAGCGCATGGCGGACGCCAAGCGCCGCCGCGTCCCGCTCCGCCATGCCCATGTCACGCGGATGGCGCCGAAACGAACCGAACAGGTTCTGGACGGCGGCTCGCTCTACTGGGTCGTCAAGGGCATGATCTCCGCCAGGCAGGAGATCGTGGGCCTCGAGCCGTTCGTCGACGCGGAGGGTATCGGGCGCTGCAAGATCTGGCTCGGTCAGACCGTGGTCGCGGTCGCGCCGCGGCCGATGCGCGCCTTCCAGGGCTGGCGTTACTATCAGGCGAAGGACGCGCCGCCGGACATCGACGAGGCCCAGCCCGGCTTCGCGGCCATGCCGGAGGTGATGCGCCGCGAGCTGGCGTCGCTCGGGCTGCTTTAGACGTGCAAGGTCCTGGAGCGTCATTCGCTAGGACGCGCGAGCGACGACAGCAATCCAGGGGAACGCTCGCGGCAGCCCTAATGGTTCTCTGGATTCGCGTCGTTTGCGCTCGCGATGACGACCCTATGTCGAACCGAGATGGTCTCGCGCCGAGCGCTGGCTGACGTAGCGGCTGTCGTTTTCCTTGCATGGCTTGCTAACAGCTCGGACGCGCCCAATTTAATACGCGGTCGCGAATTGGGCTCGTGATGGACAAGGATAAAGACGGCGCGCTGGCCAGACGCGCGGCGGCGAGGACATCGCCGCCTTCGTCGAAGCAGCCAAGAAGGTTCCCGCGCCGGGTGGGTCCGGCCGCGGACGGCTGATCTTCGCCCTCGACGCCACCATGAGCCGGCAGCCGACCTGGGACCTCGCCCAATCGCTGCAGGCGAAAATGTTCCAGGCCGCTGGCGGGCTCGGCGGCCTGGACGTGCAACTCGTCTATTTTCGCGGCCTGAACGAATGCCGGGCGTCGAATTTCGTCTCCGGCGGGCAGGGGCTCGCGCAGCTGATGAGCCGCATCGACGTGCGCGGCGGATCGACGCAGATCAGGAGGGTGCTCGCCCATGCGCGCGATGAAGCCAAGCGCGCCAAGGTCGGAGCGCTGGTCTTTATCGGCGACGCCATGGAGGAGAACCCGGACACGCTCGCCTCTCTGGCGGGCGAACTCGCGCTGCTCGGCGTCAAGGCCTTCATGTTTCAGGAGGGGCAGGATCCGGCCGCGAAGCGCACCTTCGGTGAGATCGCGCGGCTGACTGGCGGGGCCTATGGCGCCTTCGACGCCGGCGCTTCCGCGCGGCTCGCGGCGCTCTTGCGCGCTGCGGCGGCCTATGCCGCGGGCGGCCACGCGGCGCTGGTTCGCGAGGCGACAAACGACGCGGAGGCCAGGCTCCTGTCTGTCGCAGATGCGCGGAACGTGAACTTGGCGTAGTTTCGCCTTCGGCGGGGATTAAGTCCGGGGCGTTACGCTCCGGCGAGACGCCTGCCAAATCGAAAGCCTTACAACAATGAACCTCGTTATAGGCTTGATCTTGCTGTTCCTTCTGGTGCAGGGGATCAAGCAGTTTGGGCGTATGGACGCCGCGACGGCGGCGCGCATCGTCCGCCATGGCGGCGGCGTCCTGGGGATGATTGGCGCGTTGCTGCTCGTTCTGCGCGGCCGGATTGGGCTTGCGGCCGCAGTCGCGAGCATGGTGGCGAATTTCGCCGGCTGGAA
Organism: uncultured Alphaproteobacteria bacterium; assembly: GCA_963743265.1. GTDB lineage: Bacteria > Pseudomonadota > Alphaproteobacteria > Rhizobiales > Beijerinckiaceae > Roseiarcus. Next base: position 96,510 of record CAVUPE010000016.1, read on the forward strand.
GACGACAGGCGGGGTCCCGCCGGGCTTTAACAATGTTGGCGGGGGCGCGGGCTCGCGCCCGGGACGGTCCTCGATCGCCCGGTCGGCGATGATCGAAATGCGGCTTGACCACGCCAGCGGCGCGATGACCGGAACGGTTCTGGCCGGCGCTTATGCGGCCCGCGCGGTCGAAACCCTGTCGCGTCCGGAGCTCATTTCTCTGCGTCAGGAGCTCGCGCGCGACGATCCCGACGGCGTCAGCCTGTTAGAGGCATATCTCGACCGCCGGTTCGCCGGCTGGCGTGAGGCAGAGGAGGGTCAGCGTCAGAGGCGGGGAGGCGACGGCGCGATGTCGCGTCGGGAGGCGTTCGAAGTCCTCGGCCTCGCCGAAGGCGCCGGCGCGGCGGATATAATCCGCGCCCACCGAACCTTGATGAAGAAGTTTCATCCAGATCATGGCGGCTCGACCACGCTTGCCGCGCGGGTCAATCAGGCCAAGGATGTTCTGATGCAGCGACAAGGCTAAGCAACTCCGAACAGCGTACGCGTCAGTCGTGGGCGGTGAAGCAGGAAAATCCGGTGCGTTTCAGCGAGCGGCACGCGGTTTCGGCCGAAGCCGAATCCAGGACGGCGAAACGCGCGCGATAGAGGGTGGCGTCGCCTTTGCGCACCTTTTCGGTGAGCGGCTTGGCGGAGGCCAGGGTCGAGGGGTTCCGTTCGCGGGCGCGGGCAAGAAGGGCGTTGGCCTTGGCGGGATTGTCCGGGGCGCCGATCTGGATCATCCAGCCTCCATGCGCGGCTGCCGCCGTCGTTGTCGTCGGCTTGTTGGGAGGCGCGCGTCGGACTGGGCTCGTCCTCAACCGGGTTCTGTGGCCGTCCCAGCGGCGGCATCACCAGCGCGCTCGCCGCGGCCAGCCGGGCCTGAATTTTTTCTGTTGGCTTGGTGATGGCGGGACTTTTGAGTAAGCCGAGATCGGCTGCCGTTGGCTGCGCCGCGCGCGGGGCAGACGCTGGCGCCTTCAACATCGGCTGGAGCGCCGGGCCTTCCTCGTCTCCAGCCCCATCGTCGCCTTCTCCAGCCGCGTTCGCCGCACGCGTCGCGGCGGAGGCGCGTTCAAACTTGGCTTCGGCGACAACGGTCGGCCGCGCGCGCGCCGGCGAGGCCACGGCCGGCTCGACGCGCGGCTCGATCGGCTCGGCAGGCGAAGCGTCGGCGACTGCGGTCGCCGTATGGGCGGTCGAAGCTTCAGCGATGTGATCGGCGATCAGGTTCGCCATGATACGATCGCGCCCCGCAGCCGAGCGCCCGCCCATGACGACGGCGAGCAACGACCGCCCGTCACGATGGACCGATGTCAGAAGATTGAAGCCGGATGCTCTCGTGTAGCCGGTCTTGATCCCGTCCACGCCATCGACGCGACCGAGCAGATGATTGTGGCTGCCGATGATCTCGCCGTCGAAATCGAATTGGGTGGTCGCGAAATAGCGGAAGTAGCGCGGGAACCGCTCCTCGAGCGAACGTCCAAGGATCGTCAGGTCATGCGCCGTGGTGATCTGCTGCGTCGTTGGGAAGTCCGGACGCGTTGACGTAGACCGTGTTGGACATGCCGAGCGCATGAGCCTTGCGCGTCATCATGTCGGCGAAATTGCTCTCCGACTGTCCGACCGCCTCGGCGATCGCGACCGCGATGTCGTTGGCGGACCGGGTGACGACGGCCTTGATCGCGTCATCGACGCTGATCGTATCTCCGGGAGCGAGGCCGAGCTTCGAGGGTTCCTGCGAGGCGGCGTGCTCGGAGATCGGGATTGGCGTCCGGAGCGTCATCGCGCCGCTGTCGAGCTTCTCGAACAACAGGTAGAGGGTCATCACCTTGGTGATCGAAGCGGGATGACGCAGTCCGTTCTCGTCGGCGGAATAAAGCGTCCGGCCGCTGTTGGCGTCGACCACAAGCGCTGAAAAGGCCGGCGAAGTGGGAACCGCGCCCGCCGCTACGGAGGCGTAACTCGGCGATGCGCGATGGGCGTAATGAGCAGAACGCCCATGATGCGCAGCGCGCGCATAGCGCGGATAATGCGCGTGATGCGTTGCGTACGCGTAATGGCGATAGTGCCGATAGTGATGCGCCTGAGCCGGCGCGCCGGCGAGGCAAAGGGTCGAGGCCGAAATCAGGGCCGCAGCCGTCAGACGAGCAAGCCGGCCAATTCCAAAGTGACGGTTACGCAAGGCCATGAACGCGCCCTATCCCACTCACGCAACGGCTGAGGCGCTGACAGTTGCGCCACTCACACGGTCGTGAACGATATGCTGGAGCGGTTACGCAGCGGTTAACGCGATTCCGAAGAACGGCCGTTATTTTCAGCAAGCCTTTGGAATCGCTGTCAGCGCGGAAGGACTATGATCGCGCGGACGAAGCAGAAACTTAATAAAGGAAGCCAACTAATTGAAATGTCGGATCTGGGGGCCGTTCATGCGGGGTTACGCGCAGAATTTGCTGCAACGCAACAAAACGGTCTTGACTTCCATTGTGCACTGCACATATTGGCGATCATCGCGGGTTCGCCTCGTTTCGGATGCGAAACCGACTCAATGCAAGGAGTTCCACAATGACAGCCAGCACGCCGACACTCGAGGACTTCCAGAAATTCTCCAAGGACCAGCTTGACGCGTTCACCACCGCTTCGACCACGTGGTCCAAGGGTCTGCAGGACATCGTCAGCGAATCGACCGACTATTCGAAAAAGTCTTTTGCCGCTGGCACCGCGATGTTCGAGAAGCTTCTCGGCGCGCGCAGCGTCGAGTCGGCGATCCAGATTCAGTCCGAATTCGCCAAGCAGGCTTACGAGGGCTTCGTCGCCCAGGCGACCAAAGTCTCTGAGCTTTACACCCGGGTTGCTTCCGACGCTTTGAAGCCGGTCACCACGGCTTACGCGAGCGTACAGAAGTAATTGAACGCTCGTCTCGCCGCCAAACGCGGCGAGAAAATTCTTCGAGCCCACGCCGGCGCCTTTCCAGCGCCGGCTTTTTTATGTGGCGACCGCCGGCGCCTTTCCAGCGCCGGCTTTTTATTTGCATCCTGCGCCACCGATCCTGTCTTCCGGTCGGGAACCGGAACAGAAAGGGAGATCCCGAGTTGCGTGCGATGAGGCTCTTGCGCGTGACGAGCAAATTGGCAATGCTGCCATTCAGCGTGACATCTGGCGCCGAAGGTGCGCGGCGCCTAAATGTAACTGCAACGGTTCCGCGTACGAGTAGATGTGAGTTCTAGCCCAACCGGCATCAATCGGGGTCTTTCGGTGGCTGCCGCTTCAATTCCGTTGGTGGTTCGCCTGCGAGCGGGAATGGCTCGGCTAGCGCGCTGGCTCTATCCGGGCTTTGGCGTGGCCTCGCCGCCAGTGGCTATGCGGCCGATCGCGTCGCGCGAACCCAAGAGGGGGGGAGAAACGCCAGGGGCAGGCGCGGCTGTTATCACGCGCACCCGGACGCAAACGAAGCGGCCGAATATGTATCGCGTGCTTTTGCTCAACGACGATTACACGCCTATGGAGTTCGTGGTCTCAATTTTGCAGGCGTTCTTCAACAAGGACCAGCAAGAAGCGATGCAGATCATGCTCCAGGTGCATCATAACGGCGTAGGCGAATGTGGCGTCTACACCTACGAGATCGCGGAGACGAAAGTGTCGCAAGTGATGGATCACGCACGCAAGAATCAGCACCCCTTGCAGTGCATCATGGAAAAGAAGTGAAAGGCGGCCGATGCCAATTTTCTCCCGTGCGCTCGAAAAGACGCTTCGTCGAGCGCTCTCGCTCGCCAACGAGCGCCGACACGAATACGCCACCCTCGAGCATCTGCTGCTGGCGCTGATCGACGACGTCGATGCGGCGGCTGTCCTGCGGGCGTGCGGCGTCGATATCGACGCGTTGCGTAAGACCGTCGTTCAGTACCTCGACACCGAACTCGAAAACCTCGTCGTCGACAGTCAGGAGGAGGCCAAGGCGACCAATGGCTTCCAGCGCGTCGTGCAGCGCGCGGCGTTCCATGTCCAATCGTCAGGTCGCGAGGAGGTGACGGGCGCCAACGTCCTGGTCGCCATTTTCGCCGAGCGCGAGACGCACGCGGCATATTTCCTGCAAGAGCAGGATATGACCCGCTACGACGCGGTCAACTACATCAGCCATGGGATCGCGAAGCGTCCGGGAGCCTCGGATCCGTCGCGCCTGCCGCGCGGGACCGACGAGGAGCATGAGTCGCGCGATTCCAAGGAATCGAAGGACGGCTCGGATTCAAAGAAAAAGGAAGGCGCTTTGGAAGCTTATTGCGTCAACCTCAATCGGAAGGCGCGAGAGGGGCGCATCGATCCACTCATCGGCCGCGAGGCTGAAGTGCAGCGCACCATCCAGGTGCTGTGCCGCCGGCAGAAGAACAATCCGCTGCTGGTTGGCGATCCGGGCGTCGGCAAGACGGCGATCGCTGAGGGCCTCGCGCGCAAGATCATCAATTCGGATGTGCCCGAGGTTTTGGCCGAATCGACCGTGTTCGCGCTCGACATGGGCGCGCTGCTCGCCGGCACGCGCTATCGCGGCGATTTCGAAGAGCGTCTGAAGCAGGTGATGAAGGAAATCGAGCAGCACAAGGACGCCATTCTGTTCATCGACGAAATCCATACCGTCATCGGCGCCGGCGCCACTTCGGGCGGCGCCATGGACGCCTCGAACCTGCTCAAGCCCGCCTTGGCGCAAGGAACGCTTCGCTGCATCGGCTCAACGACTTACAAGGAATACCGGCAGTATTTCGAGAAGGATCGTGCGCTGGTCCGCCGGTTCCAGAAGATCGACGTCAAGGAGCCGAGCGTCGCCGACGCGATCGAGATCCTCAAGGGCCTCAAGCCCTATTTCGAGGAGTTCCACAAGCTGCGTTACACCGGAGAGGCGGTGAAGGCGGCGGTGGAGCTGTCGTCGCGCTACATCCATGACCGGAAGCTGCCCGACAAGGCGATCGACGTGATCGACGAGACGGGCGCCTCGCAGATGCTGGTGCCGGAGCCGAAGCGCAAGAAGACGATCGGGGTCAAGGAGATCGAGGCCACCGTCGCCTCGATGGCGCGCATCCCGCCGAAGTCGGTGTCGAAGGACGATACCGAGGTGCTCCAGCACCTCGAAGAGACCTTGAAGCGCGCAGTCTACGGCCAGGACGAGGCCGTGGCGGCGCTGGCCTCCGCCATCAAGCTCGCCCGCGCTGGCTTGCGCGATGCCGAGAAGCCGATCGGCTGCTACCTGTTCTCCGGCCCGACCGGCGTGGGGAAAACGGAAGCGGCCCGCCAGCTCTCGCTCAGCCTCGGATTGGAGCTGATCCGCTTCGACATGTCGGAATATATGGAGCGCCACACGGTCTCGCGGCTGATCGGCGCGCCCCCGGGCTACGTCGGCTTCGACCAGGGCGGCCTGTTGACGGACGCTATCGATCAGCACCCGCACTCGGTTCTGTTGCTGGACGAGATCGAGAAGGCCCATCCTGACCTGTTCAACATCCTGTTGCAGATCATGGACCATGGCAAGCTGACCGATCACTCGGGCAAGCAGATCGACTTCCGCAACGTGATCCTCATCATGACCACCAATGCCGGGGCGCGGGATCTCGCTGGCGCGGCGTTCGGCTTCCACAAGTCGAAGCGGGAGGGCGACGACACCGAGGCGATCGATCGGTTGTTCGCGCCCGAGTTCCGCAACCGGCTCGACGCAATCGTGCCCGTTCGCGCGTCTGCCGGAGACCGTCATCGCCCGCGTCGTCGACAAGTTCATCCTTCAGCTCGAAGCTCAGCTTAGCGACCGCAACGTGACGATCGAGCTCACGGACGAAGCACGCGAGTGGTTGGTCAAGAACGGCTACGACGAGTCGATGGGCGCGCGGCCAATGGCGCGCGTAATCCAGACCCAGATCAAGACGCCGCTCGCCGACGAGGTGCTGTTCGGGCGGCTCAAAGGCGGGGGCGTGGTCAAGGTCGTCGTCACCGCCGACGAGACGGGGACAAAGAAGCTTAGCTTCGTCTATCCGGAAGGGCCTGCCCAACCGCGGCTCGAGCGCGATCTGATCGTGGCGGCCGGCGCGCGGCGGTCACGTAAGCGCGTCGAGCCTGCGAACTCGGATGCTGACGATAAGGAGCCTGCTCCGGAAGAACCGTAAGACGCGGGCTTCGCGCCTCCTTGATTGAACGGCAATCAGCAGCCCGCGCCTTTAGCGCGGGCTGCTCGCTTTTTTGACGATGGAGGAGCGTGCAAGGCGCGCGCGGCTAAGCCCTCGGAGAAGGGCCGGCGCGTTTGGGCGGCCGACAGACGATCGAGGCCGCGTTTCTGGCGACGACCGCCGCCAGCTGGTCCATTGGAAATCCCGAACAATTTGACTTTGTTTCGGCGCCGGGTCGGCAAGCGGCCGTTAGCAATAGACAGAAAATACATGGGCGAAATGAGCCCTGACCCGCGTTTCAACGGTTTAGTTTTACAAACAAAGCTCAGCTTGCGCGCCGGATAGCGGGCGGCAAGACAGCGTCTCGGCAACGCAAGTCGCCTGCAACTCCGCATGGGTGCGAGGGCTTGATGCTGCCAAATATCGTTCTTTTCCAAGGCCAGGACGCAATCAACGACGTTGGTCTTTGGGCGACAAACGGCTCCGGGAGCGGAACGTTTGAGTTGGCGCCGACCGGAGTCGGCGCTTCGGGAATCACTCCCACCTCCATAACAGTCCTCGGCGACCAGGTTCTGTTCGCGGGGGTCAACTCGAGCGACGACTTTGGTTTGTGGACGACAAACGGCACGGCCGGAGGCACAGTCGAGCTGACCTCCATCATGGGAGCGAACCCGGCGGGGATTGCTCCGAGCGATCTGACGGTCTTTGGCAGCGAGGCGCTCTTCAGCGGCCTCAATACGAGTAGCCAGACCGGACTGTGGACGACAAACGGAACGGCCGCTGGCACGCAGGAGCTGAGCGGCATCGTCGGGGCGGCGTCAACGGGAGTAACGCCGACCGACTTGACCGTATTCGAGGGTAAGGCGCTGTTCAATGGCGCGAATACGGCCGGCAAACTTGGCCTCTGGGTGACAAATGGCACAGCCGCAGCAACACAGGAACTGACCGGCATCACCGCGGCGTCGACGACCGGAATAGACCCGACCGACCTGACCGTGTTCAACAATGAGGTGCTGTTCAATGGCGTCGACACCGGCGGTCTGTCCGGTTTGTGGGTGACAAACGGAACCGTCGGCGGCACCCACGAACTCGTCGCGGGAGCCGGGGGCGCCTCAGACCCATCCGGATTAAACCCGACCAACCTCACCGTCTTCGACGGCGAAGTCCTGTTCAGCGGCCTCGACGCCAGCGGCGATATGGGTTTGTGGGTGACGAACGGAACCGCCGCCGGCACGCACGAATTGACCGGCATAGCCGGGGCTGATCCTGCAGGGCTCGCTCCCAGCGACCTCATAGTCTACAACGGCGAGGTCCTGTTCCGCGGCCTTGACCAGTTGGGTCGCCCGCAGCTCTGGACAACCAACGGAACTGCGAACGGCACGCACTTGCTGACCGGCATCGCCGGCTCGGCGACGATCGGATTGGACCCTTCCGGCTTCACCCTCTACAACGGCAGCGTGCTGTTCAATGGCGCCGATTCAAGCGGCCACCATGAATTGTGGAAGACGAACGGCACGGCGGCGGGGACAATGGAGGTGAGCCCCATCGCGGGGACCGAGTCCATAGGGCTATCTCCGGTTGATCTGACTGCGCTGAACCCGGTGTCAAGCAGCCGCATCCTCTTTCAGAACACCAGCGGGCAGGCCTCGATCTGGAATGTGAGCGGGACCCTCTTGACCGGCGGCGGGGCCGTGACCCCCAATCCCGGGCCGAGTTGGAAAGCGATCGGAACCGGCGATTTCTATGGCGAAGGCAATTCGGACATCCTGTGGCAGAACGCCAACGGCCAGGTCTCGATCTGGGAAATGAATGGGAGTAAGTTAGTCGGCGGCGGGGCCGTGAGCCCCAATCCCGGGCCGAATTGGAAAGCGATCGGAACCGGTGATTTCAATGACGACCGCCTTTCCGACGTGCTTTTCCAAAACAAGAGCACGGGCCAGGTCTCGATCTGGGAAATGAACGGGAACAAACTGATCGGCGGCGGCGCCGTCAACCCCAATCCGGGGCCGAGCTTGGAAGGCGATCGGAACCGGCGATTTCAATGACGACGGCCATTCCGACATCCTTTTTCAAAATACGCGCATCGGGCCAAGTCTCGATCTGGGAAATGAACGGGAACAAAGTGATCGGCGGTGGGCCCGTCAGCCCCAATCCCGGGCCGACCTGGAAAGCGATCGGAACCGGCGACTTCAATGACGACGGCCATTCCGACATCCTGTTTCAAAACACCCGCAGCGGCCAGGTCTCGATCTGGGAGATGAATGGGAATCATTTGATCGGCGGCGGGCCTATCAGCCCCAATCCCGGGCCGAGTTGGCACGCCATCGGAACAGGCGGCGGCGGTTCCGACATCCTGTTTCAAAACACGAACGGCCAAACCTCGATCTGGGACATGAACGGGACCCACTTGGTCGGCGGCGGCGCCGTCAGCGCCAATGGCGGCCCGAGTTGGAAGGCAACCGGGCTCGTCTGATCCGCTTCGCGACTTCAATTCGGCCCGAGAGGCGAGCGCGTCTCGGAGACACCGATTTTCGAACGGCGTAGCGACCGACCAGAAGGCGACGGCGAAACGGCTCGCGTCGACCTGGTAAGGGTCGATCATGTCAGAAGCGCATCTCGATCAGTTCTCGCAGGACGGCGACAACTTTGCGCTCGCGTACGAGTGTCCGGCCTGGCAGAGCGCTGAGGCGAAGCTTCAGGCCGAGCGGCTCGGCCGCGATGGCGAGGGTATCACGCGTGGTGAGCGCCCGTGCGGGGCCCATGCCAGACCTTGCCGAACGCGCCGCCGAGCGTTAGACGAAATCAAGCGTAAACACTTTCTTCTTGCCACCTTCCTGTGCATCTGTTAGCAAAAAACAGAATGCACTTGGGGGATGCTGAGACCCGCGCCTCCAGCGGGTTGTTCCGCAACAAATCTATTTGCGGCGCACGGTAGCGCTAAGGCCGCGCACCGGCAACGGGATGAGTTGCAACGGCTATACTGAGGATGAGGATACGAGATGGCGCTGCGAAATGTCGTTCTTTTTGAGGGCGAAGACACAGTCGAGGGGGTTAATCTTTGGGAGACGGACGGCACTGCAAGCGGAACTTTTGAATTCTTGACGAATCCGCCCATCGTCCCCGGGCAGGCTGCAATCACCGGGGAAGCAGTCTTCGGATTTGCGTCCAGCACCGGTGTGTCATTAGACCTGACGGTCTTCAACAACCAGGTGCTTTTCGCCGGCAGATTCAGTCCCACTGTTCCCATTGACTACGGCCCTTATACTTTGTGGACGACCGACGGCACGGTTGCTGGCACTGTTCCAATTCCTCTGGCTTCCATCAGCGGCGCAAATCCAAATGGGCTGTTGATCGGGGACCCCATGACCCCGGCGGCCGGGGCTATGACGCCGGGCTTCACCGTTTTTGGCGACGAGGTGCTGTTTCGCGGCGTCGATACGGGCGGCGCCTTCGGGTTGTGGATGACCAATGGGACGGCGACCGGCACCAAAGAAATCACTGGCATCAATGGAACGGCGCCGACGGGAATAAACCCGACCGACATGACGGTGTTCAACGGCAAGGTGCTGTTCAATGGCGCGGACACGGCCGGCCACCTCGGCCTGTGGACGACCGACGGAACGGCAGGGGGAACAAAGGAACTGATCCCCCCCGTTGGCGCCGGGGCGGCGGCGACCGGACTGAATCCGACGGACATGACCGTTTTCGACGGCAAGGTGCTGTTCAACGGCGTCGACGCCAATGGCCTTTCCGGACTATGGGCCACGGACGGCACGGCCGGGGGGACCCACGAGCTCCTTGCTGAAGCGGCGGGCGCCTCGTCCGGACTCGATCCCACGGATATGACGGTGTTCGGCAACGAAGTGCTGTTCAGCGGCGTCGACGCCAGTGGTCTTTCCGGACTCTGGGTGACCGACGGGACGGCCACCGGCACCCATGAACTCCTCGCCGAGGCCGCGGGGGCGACAGCCGCCAACGATCCCCATGGATTGAGCCCGAATGACCTCACCGTTTTCAACGGCGAGGTCTTCTTCAACGGCCTTGACCAAGTTGGTCTCCAGGAGTTGTGGGTAACGGACGGAAAAACCGCGGCCGGTACGAAACAACTCGTGACGACGGGGTTCCCGGGGCGTGCGGGTTTCCAGCCGTCCAGTCTGGAAGTCTATAACGGCCAATTGCTGTTCTCGGCCATGGATACCGGGAGACTTCTAGGCTTGTGGACGACGGACGGCACGGCCGCCGGGACGAAGGAAATAACCCCCAGTTCGGGGGTCTGGTCGTTCGGACTTCGATCCTGCGGATCTGACTGCGCTGCCGCCGCCGGGAACTGCGGCGGCGCCGACCACAGTCACCGCCGACCTCCTTTGGCAGAACACGAGTAGCGGTCAGGCCTCGATCTGGGAGATGAGTGGGAGCACCCTGGTCGGCGGCGGGCCCGTGAGCCCCAATCCCGGGCCGAGCTGGACCGAGATCGGAACCGGCGACTTCAATAAGGACGGCCACCCCGACATTCTGTGGCAGAATGCGAGCACCGGCCAAGCCTCCATCTGGGAAATGAGCGGCGCCAGCTTGATCGGTGGCGGGGCGGTGAGCCCAAATCCGGGGCCGGCCTGGCATGCCGTGGGCACTGGCGATTTCAACCACGATGGCCTTTCCGACATCCTGTGGCAGAACACGAACACCGGCCAAGCCTCGATTTGGGAGATGAACGGGAACATCCTGACCGGCGGCGGGGCCGTGACTCCCAATCCAGGGACGGCTTGGAAAGCCATCGGAACCGGCGATTTCAATAAGGACGGCAATTCCGACATCCTTTGGCAGAACAAGAACACCGGCCAGGTCTCGATCTGGGAAATGCACGGGAACACGCTCATTGGAGGCGGTCCGGTGACCCCCAATCCCGGGACGGCCTGGCAAGCGATCGGTACCGGCGATTTCAACGGCGACGGCTTTTTGGACGACATCCTGTTTCAGAACAAGAACACGGGCCAAGTTTCGGTCTGGGAAATGGACGGGACCAGCCTGATCGGCGGCGGCCCGGTCAGCGCCAATCCCGGGACGAGCTGGCACGCGATCGGAACCGGCGCCGGTGGCTCCGACATCCTTCTTCAAAACACCAGCGGCCAAACCTCGATTTGGGAGATGAACGGAAACACGATCGCCGGCGGCGGACCCGTCAGCCCCAGTCCCGGGCCGAGCTGGCATGCGATCGGGCTGACCTGACCTAACTGAAGTTTCAGCGCCTCCGCTTCAGCGCGGCGCGAAACGAGAGCGCCGTCTCGGGAACACCGATTTCGAACGGCGTCGCGTCAGCCCAGAACGCAGAGGCAAAACGGCTGGCGTCGACATGATAGGGCCGGTCCCACTGGAAGCGCATCTCGACCAGTTCGCGCAGGAAGGGCGAAAACATCGCGCTCGCGCCGAGCATCCAGGCCGGTATGGCGCTGATACGGAGTTTCACGCCGAGCGTCTCAGCCGCGATTGCGAGGATGTCCCGCGTGGAGCGCGTCGGCGCGCAGGGCACATGCCAGGCCTTGCCGAACGCCGAGTCCGGGGCGGCCAAAAGCGTCGTCGCGGCGCGCGCGACGTCCGGCACGTAGGCGTAGTCGTGCAGCACGTCCGGCGAACCGACGAATATCGCGGCCTTGCCTTTGGCCAGCTTCCCGATCGAGGTGTCGCCGAGGAAGGAATTGCCGACGCCCGGACCATAGAAGTCAGGCGCCCGCAGCGCGGCGATGAGAGCTTCGCCCTTGGCGGCGGCGTCCATCCAGATGCGAGTCGCGGCTGAGCGCGCGGCGGGCTTCAAACCAGCCTCGGCAAGCGCCATGGTCTCGACCAGCGGCTCCGTCTGAGGCCCGTACATGTAGAGATTGTCGATAAACACCATCCGCGCGCCGGTTGTTCGTGCAGGCGGCGACGAAATTGCCGATCGTCTTCGGCCACGCCTCGCGCCAGACAACGCCGGAATAGGTAAAGCCGATCGCCACCACGAACTGTTCCGCGCCGCGCACCGCCTTGCCGACCGCGTCGCGGTCGAGCACGTCGCAGGGCGCGAACGTTGCTCGCTTCGGCAGGTCCGGCGGCGCGCGCCGCTGCGCCACGATGACCTCGCGGCCCTCGGCCAGGAGCCGCGCCGCAGTCGCGCGGCCGACTGGGCCATAGCCGAAAATTGTAATCCTGTCGGTCATTCGTGACCTCCGTCCTGATCGACAACACGAAAGGGCGCCGCGCACTCTTGGCTGTTACGAAACTGCATACGGTCGACGATCCGCAAGGCTCCCAGGGGTTGCCGTATGGCTGAGCAGCGACCAGCCAAGCCGAGCGAGGGATTTAGAACAGCGCTTTCAGGGCGCGGGGTGAGCAGTCAGCAGTGTCAGGGATTCACCGCGCAGGCACTTTTTGGAAGTCGCTTTGCGATTAACACGTCCGTGTTATTCATCGTGTGGGCATCACGGACTTTCGCGGCAGGTCTTCTGCGATTCGTCGGGGTTTCATACGTCTGAGCGCCGGTCGCCGCGTCACAAAGCGGCATGGCTATCCTACCGATCTCTGAGCGAACGCGTGACGCAGATAGTCGGCGACGAAGGCCGGCACCCGCGCTTCATCGATGTCTTCAGGGCCGCGCACGATGTGCATGCGCGAAAACTCGGCCAGAGGGTCGCGGGCTAGGTACGCCTCGATCCGCGCCTTGAGCCGCGCAGCTGGCAGAGGCAGGGTCATCAGCTTCATGCAAGCGATGCGCTGAGACGTGATGGCCAGGGTCCAGCCAAGCTCGATGTTCGCCTCAACGGCTATGAGCCCCGTCTCTTCAAACAATTCGCGACGCGCGCTGGCCTCGAGATCCACTCTATCATCGAAGATGTCGTCCGGATCCGGTGTTCCCGCTGGAAAGTAGATCTGGCCGGCGTTGTAGGTGTGGTGCGCCATCTCGCCGAGCAGGAAAGCGCCGTCATCCGAGCGGAGCGCGGCCATCGAGAAGCAATTGTCGACGGGTTCGCTGGCGTGGCCGAAATCGGCCCAGGCGAGGAAGTCGGCGTAATCGGTCTCGAAGAAAACGCCCCTCAGCGTGACCACGCCGTCCGCGCCAGTCTCGATCTCACGCTGGCCGAGAAGCAGTACCCGGCCGTTGAACAGCGAAGGCTTGGCCTTTGTGAGCCGCGCCCAATGTGCGGCTATGCTCGTCGCCTGGCGTTCGGCGAAAGTCCACCGTGTGGGCGCGAATCTGAGGTCGAGCTCGCCGACCTTGAGAAGACGCGTCGGCTCGCTCAAAGGTCGAGCGAGCCGCTGGAGATGACGACTACCGAACCGCCGATCGTTGCGGAGGCGAGCGCGCCGTCCTCGATCACCAGTCCAAGCGAGATCAGGCTCGGGCGGCCCATCTCGAAGCCTTGCTCGATCGTCAGCATGTGCTCGCCGTCGCGAGGATGGTCAAAAGCTTGCACGACGCCGGCAAACGCGGCGACGGCGCTCCCAGTCGCCGGGTCTTCGTAGACCCCCCAGGCGCTAGCGAACATGCGGGCGTGATAAGCGGATCCCGGACGCGCTGAGGCGCGCGTATAAACATAGGTCGCCGGACCATCCTTGGCCGCCCAGGGCATCGCGCCCGGCGTGGCGCGGCCAGTCGCCTCGAGCGAGCGGAGCGGAACGAACAGATAGGGCGCCCCAGCGCTGAAGAGGCTTGGCTTATGTCCGTCGAAACCGATGTCGTCTGGCTCAAGCCCCAGGCTCACGGCGATTTCCGCCGTGGATGGTGGCTCGGCCTGGAGCGGTTCGGGCAGCTTCGGCAGCTCGAAATAAGCGGCCAGCGCTTGGCCTTTGCGCCGACGCGCGACGCAGACGACGTCCCCGATCGACTCCTCGAGTACGATCCTGAGATCCTGAGCGCCAAGCAGATCGCCCGCGCGCTGGTGCGCGAGCAGCGCTGCCGCTCCGACGGTGGGATGGCCGGCGAACGGCAATTCGCGCTTCGGGGTAAAAATCCTCACCCGCGCGCTATTGATGGCGTTTCGCGGCTCGAAGACAAAGACGGTCTCAGACAGGTTAAATTCGCTCGCCACCGCTTGCATGCGCGCATCGTCGAGCCCTTCGGCGTCGAGGACCACGGCGAGCGGATTTCCAGCCAGCGCCGTCTCGGTGAACACATCGAGCGTTTGAAACCGGCGCGCCATCAATACGAGTCCCCGACCCCGCCAGCGCTCCTAATGCGGGACGGCGGGTCTCGCTAATACAGGTCCAACCAGGGCCCGCTCAAGCCAGGCGAGGAGACAATGATCAACGGCCTGTTCGCTTGGGGCAGGGAAATATCGTTCGGCAGCCGGTCGAGGCCACGGGGCGCGACAAACGTGCCTTCGTTCGAGTACCGCTGGGGCGGCCTTAGCGTGTCAAGGGCATAGCCGTTGCGTGAGCCGACGGGAGCCCAAGTGCCCATGGTCAGCCACGGCTCCACGCCCTGGCGAACGATAATCTGACGACCGGCGGCGGCCGGATGGTGGACGCGGTGATGGACCGTCTGCGCCTGAGCGCAGGACGATGCGAGGACCATGCCGAGCGCGGCGGCTCCTAAGAGACTGACCGAATGTGTCATGAACGCTCCCCTGCACCGCCGCATTGTACACCGAACGCTGTTCAGTCATGCGCCGATGTGCGAAAAAAGTAAATCTCCAGATCAGGGGATCAAACCGCCTCTGCCGCAAAAAGTTGCGAGGGGCGGGTCAATTCATCTTGAGCAGAGATTAGGCTCAATTCGCGCGACCCCAACTCCAGAGTGGCCTTCACGACTGCGTAAACCGACGACGCGGCCCGCGATAGCGCCGCGGAGGTGTCATGCTTCTCAAGCCAATGATGAAAGAACAGCGCCGCGAACACGTCGCCGGAGCCATTGACAGAGATCGGCAGGTTCGGTGTGCGGAGTCGCCAGAAACCGGCCTCGTCTCCCGCCAGAATGTCGAGAGCGCCGGCAGGCGTATCGTCGAGCTGTAGGGACGTCCCGACTACGACCCGTGGTCCCCGTGCGCGCAACGCGGCAATCGCTCGCTGCGCCGCGTGAAGCGTGTTCACCGGTTCGCCAGTCAGCCATTCGAGCTCGAAGGCGTTTGGCGTGGCGATGGTCGCGAGCGGCAGGGCGCGGTCACGGAAGAACTCACCGACGCCGGCGGCCACGTAAATCCCCGGCCCGACATCGCCGATCACGGGATCGCACGCGTAGACGGCCGCCATGTTAGCGGCACGAATGCGGTCAAGCGCCCTCAGAGCGGCCTCGCCGATGTCAGGCTTGCCGAGGAAGCCGGTCAGGAGACCGGCGCAGCGGGGAAGGACGCCAATGGCCTCCAAGCCGCTCATGCACTCGTCAATCATCGCTGCGTCGAATGCGCGGCCGCGCCAGCCGACGTAGCCTAGATGACTGGAAAACTGCACTGTCATCAGCGGCCAGACCTCGCGTCCGAGCCGCTGTAGCGGAAACACCGCCGCCGAATTGCCGACATGGCCGTAAACGACGTGCGACTGGATCGAGAGGATGGGCGCAAGCATAGCCGAGGAGACGACGATTCGCGAACGCCGTCAAAGCGGAATCACCTTTGCGCCGGACTCGCTTGGAGCGATCGACGGCTCGCTTGAGCGGTTTCAGTAAGCCTGAAACAATGCCTCGGGACTTCAGGCCAAGGCTGATAGAGGACACCGCATGAGCGACGCCATCGCCTTTCTCAAGCGGGCCATCGAGCAGGGGCAGGGGCTCGCTCAGGCCGACCTCGTGCTGAAGGGCGGGCGGATCTTCGATCTGGTCGGCGGCGAGCTCATCGAGAGCGACGTTGCGATTTGCAACGACCGCATTGTCGGAACGATGGGCGAATACCGGGGCGAACGCGAGATCGACGTCCGCGGCAAGGTGATCGTCCCGGGTTTCATCGACACGCATTGCCACGTCGAATCCTCGCTTCTAACTCCGCTTGAATTCGATCGCTGCGTGCTGGGCCACGGCGTGACGACGTCGATCTGCGATCCGCACGAGATCGCCAACGTCCTTGGGCTCGTTGGACTGCGATACTTTCTCGATGCGTCGATGCTGACAGCGATGGACCTGCGCGTGCAGCTGTCGAGCTGCGTTCCGGCGACGGCGCTCGAGACCTCGGGCGCGCGCCTCGAGGCCGATGACCTTCTGCCCCTCGCCGATCATCCGAAAGTGCTGGGGCTGGCGGAATTCATGAACTTTCCGGGCGTGCTGGCGCGCGACCCGTCATGCCTCGCCAAGCTCGCGGCGTTCCAGACCCGGCCGATCGATGGGCACAGCCCGCTGCTTAGCGGCGCCGCCCTCAATGGCTATTTGAGCGCCGGCGTGCGCACCGACCACGAGGTCACCAATCTGCCCGAGGCGAAAGAGAAGCTCGCCAAGGGCATGCAGCTCCTCATTCGCGAAGGCTCGGTGTGCAAGGATTTGCACGCGCTTGCGCCCATCATCACCGAGCGAAACTCGCCGTTCATCGCGTTTTGCACCGACGACCGCAATCCGCTCGACATCGCGGAGGAGGGCCATCTCGACTTCATCATCCGCACGGCGATCAAGCTTGGCGCGCCGCCGCTCGCCGCTTATCGCGCCGCGCTCCATTTCGGCCGCGCGCATCTTCGGCCTCAGAGACCGCGGGCTGGTCGCGCCCGGCTGGCGCGCCGATCTCGTCGTGATCGACGACCTCGAACATTGCGCGGTCTCGATGACGATGACGCGGGGGCGCGTGGTGGACGACGCTCTGTTTGCCGCGCGCGCTTCGCTTGCGCCAGTCGGACGCGAGAGCGTCAAGGCGCGGCGCGTTGAGTCGGCCGATTTTGTCGCACGGGGGCAGGGGCCTTCGACCCAGGCGATTGGCGTCATTCCGGGCAAGATCATCACCGACCGCATTCCGGTGACGTTGCCATTCAAGAACGGCGAGCGCGGCGTCGATCTAAGCCAGGACGTGGTCAAGGTCTCGGTCGTCGCACGCCACGGTATCAACGACAATCACGCGACGGCCTTCGTCAAGGGCTTCGGCATGAAGCGTGGGGCGATCGCTTCGTCCGTCGGCCATGACAGCCACAATCTTTGCGTCGTCGGCGCCGACGAGGTCGACATGGCGGCGGCGGTCAACCGCCTGCGCGAGACGGAGGGTGGGTTCGCCGTCGCCCGTGACGGCAAGGTCATCGCCGAACTGCCGTTGCCGGTGGCGGGGCTCATGAGCCTGAAAAGCTTCGAGGCGGTGCACGAGGCTCTGATCCCGCTGCGCGCCGCAGCGAAAGGCCTGGGGGTGACGCTTGCCGAGCCGTTCCTGCAGGTCGCCTTCCTGCCGCTGCCGGTGATCCCGCATCTCAAGATCACCGACATGGGGCTCGTGGACGTCGACAAATTCGAATTCGTGCGGGACTAGTCGGCCGCCGGTGCGTCAGATGCGATGCCCATGCCCGAGGGCGTGCACATGCACGCCCGCGTTCGCGGTCCGCGTTGCAGCTTTTCCGGTACGAGTCGCCGTGCGCGCCGCGTGCGCGCCCGCTCTCGACCACTCTGCCTGAACTAGCTACCGGTAGGCCACGCAGCGCCGAGACGCTGGAGCCGCCTCCACAGCCGAGGCTTCCGCCTCCGCCGCCGCCACTACGTGACGGCGCCGCGATGCCAGTCGCGGCGTGAACGCCGGCGGCGCCACCCCCGGCCGGGTGAACCCCAGCGGGACGGCTCGACCCTCCACAAGCCGCTAGCGCCCGGTCCGGGGCGGAGAGCGACAATGTGGCGCTAGCCAGAACCGCGACGGACAACCAAACGCCGCGCATGCGAAACGCGGTGGCGCCGCGCTTGAGGTTCGTTTGCATGGTATCCTCCTGCAATCGCTCCAACGCGCAAGTCTGGCGCAGAAAAAAGGCTAGACTTGGTCAATAGGAGTGCGTCAACCCGCGATGAACTCACGACTTCGCGATCGGATCCGCGTCTGCGGCCGAAGCCTTCGGAGTTTTCGCCAGCTCCACCGACCGCGCGGGGACGGCGCGAAAGATCAAGCCGCCCGCCGGCTCGAGGTCGCGAAAACCACCGCCAGCGCGACCCAGGACAGCATCATGGTCGTGCCGCCAATCGGAGCGGCGAAGGGAAAAATGCGCTCGCCAGTGAAGACGTGCATCGCGAGTTCGGCCGAAAACAGGACCGCGCCGGCCTCCATCACGAAGCCGACAATCACGAGCGCCCGCGCGGAGGTGGTCGCGATCCGGGCGTGGGCGGCGATCGCGAGCGCAGCGCAAGCGTGCAGGAGGAGAAACAGTGCGCCCCTCTCTGCCAGCTCGCCGCCGTTCGCGTGCACGCCCGCAGCCGCCAGCGCAACACCGGCCGCGCCCATGAGCGCGGCGACGCCGGCGAGAATAAGGGGCGAGCGGGTCATTTTTGGCTCCATCGCCGAGGAGGTCGATCGGCGCCGGCAAAGCAGTCCCTTGGACATGCACTTGTCAAGACGATCGCGAGACTCGATTCTGCGGCGCGGATCCAGCATGAGCGGGGAGGGCAGCGATTGTCAGATTTCAGGGTGCGCGCGCTTGATCGTGCGGATCGCGCGCAATGGGAGCCGCTGTGGCGCGCTTATCTCGCTTTTTATCGCGCCCAGTGGAGCGACGAGGTCGCCGATGCGACCTTCACGCGCATTTTCGATCCCCTCGAGCCGATGCATGCGTTCGTCGCCGAGCGTGACGGCGAACTCATTGGTTTCACCCACTATCTGTTTCAGCGCAGCACATGGCTCCTCAATCCGCAATGCTATCTGCAGGACCTCTATGTCGGCGAAGCGGCAAGGGGCGTCGGCGTCGGCCGCACGCTCATCGCAAGGGTCGCCGACGCCGCGAAAGAAGCGGGCGCGGCGCGCGTGTACTGGCACACGCACGAGACCAACGCGGTTGCGCGCCGGCTCTACGATGCGGTCGCTGAGCGGCCCGGCTTCATTCAGTACCGCATAGAGCTGATGCGCTGACGCGCGGCGTCTCACACTTGCCGCAGCGCAAAACTTCCCCCATGGTGTGCGGCCCGGAACGGTTCGTTGTTCCCGAGTCCTGCGCCGGGCGCCGACTGGAGAGCTGAATGGTTTCGCGAAATGTCGCCAGGCGATCTCTCGCCATCGCCAAGGCCAACGCGCAAGCCGGCGCCGATGCAGCGTTGACGATCGCCGCTCGCACCCAGAGTCTGCTCGCGCCTGGCGGTCGGCAATCCGACAAAACACGCGAAGCGCGGCTTATGGTGCAGGAGAAGATCGACGCAACGATTGAAGGCGCTTTCGCCGCCCAGGCGGCCTGGGGCGCATTCTTCATTAAGGCGGCGTTCGGCGGCGTGCGGACGCCCAACGACGTTTCGTCTGGTCTTACCGCCATCGCTGAAGCCGCCGTTGCGCCTGCGCGGCGCGCAGTACGCGCCAACGCGCGCCGTTTGACCGGGGTCAAGGCGTCGCCTTGACATGGAACTCGTTCCGCATCTCCAGCATGTCGTCGCTACCTACGGCTATCTCGCGGTCTTCGTGATCGTCGCGTTGGAAAGCGCCGGAATTCCGATGCCGGGCGAGACGGTCCTGGTCACCGCCGCGATCTTCGCGGCTTCGGGTACGCTGAAGATCTACTGGGTGATTGGCGCCGCTGCGGCAGGCGCGATCATCGGCGATAATTGCGGCTATTGGATTGGCCGCGAGCTTGGCTTTCCGCTTATCTATCGCTTTGGGCATTATATTCGGCTTGATGAGAAGCGGCTTAAGGTCGGGCAGTATCTCTTCCTCAGGCACGGCGGGAAGATCATCTTTTTTGGCCGGTTTGTCGCGCTGCTGCGCGCGTTCGCGGCATTCTTGGCGGGCGTCAATCGGTACAATTGGGAAGAGTTTTTTTTCTACAATGCCGCGGGCGGAATCGTCTGGGCGACGATCTTCGGCGCGGGCGGCTACCTGCTCGGCCGCGCCTTCGAGCATTATGCGCGGCCCGTCGGCTTCGCCGCGCTCATCATCGCTGTGATCTGTGCGGTCATTGCCGCCCGGTTCATCCGCTCTCACGAGCAGGCGCTGGAGGACGAAGCTGAGCGCGCTCTTCCAGGCCCACTCAGGCCTCCGAAGGCTTAGGCGGCGCACGATCGACGCGTCCGACCTCTCCTAAGGTGCAGAGGTCAACCAAAGGAGCGGAGATGCCGGCCAGTCTGACGGCGACGATTCCAGCATTGCCCGCTCTCCTGCTGGGCTTCTGGCTCATGCAGACTGGCAATACGTTTCAAGGAACGATTCTCAGCATCCGCGGCGAAATCGAGGGCTTCACCCTGGCTCAAATCGGCGCGGTTGGGGCGGGCTTCTGGGCCGGCGTCATTGTTGGATCGTTGCGCGCCGCGGGAGTGATCCGGCGGGTCGGCCACATTCGAACCTTCGCGGCCTTCGGAGCAATCGCCGCCACCGCGCCGCTCGTGCACCTTCTTGTGGTGGATCCGTTCGTATGGATAGCGGCGCGGGCGCTCACCGGCTTCTGTTTCGCCGGCATGTTCATTGTCATCGAGAGCTGGCTGAATGCCGGCGCGAGCTCGGAAAACAGGGGACAGGTTTTAAGTATCTACGGCATGACAGGATTGCTGGCCGGCATAGGCGGCCAGCTGCTTCTGCCTACGACCGATCCGGCGGGCTTCAGGGCGTTCTGCATCATCGCTTGCATCATTTCGGTGGCGCTTGTGCCGATCGCCTTGACCCAGGGCGCGGCGCCAGCGCCTCCGGGCGAGGGCAGCCACGTCCCTCTCAGGAGGCTCTACCGTGACTCGCCTCTAGGGGTTGCGGCCGGATTCCTGAGTGGAGTGACCACCGGCGCGTTCTTCACGCTCGGTCCGATCTTCGCCGAGGGCCGGGGTCTAAGCATCGGTGAGATTGCGATCTTCATGGCATGTGGAACGGTCGGCGGATTCGTGGCGGCGTGGCCCCTGGGTTTGCTGTCGGATCGCTATGACCGGCGCCTTGTGATCATCGGCGCGGCCGCTGCAGCGGCGGCCAGTCTGATCGCCATGCTCGCGCTCGTGCCAGGCGACGCCTATCCGTGGCTGCTCTACCTTTGCGTTGCTCTGTTCGGCGGAATGATCATCCCGACGTATAGTTTGGCGCTTGCTCACCTGAGCGACGCGGTCGCGCAAGAGGAAATGGTGGCGGCGTCAGGCGGCCTGCTGCTGGCGCATGGCGCAGGGGCCGCGGCAGGCCCCTTGGTCGCGGGGTTTGCGATGTCGGCCACACCACGAGGCCTGTCTTACACGCTCGTCGTGGCGCAGGTCCTCATCGTCCTATTCGGAGTGAGCCGGCTCTTCTCGCGAGCGCCGGCGCCTCAAGCGCGCAAGAGCGTCTTTGCGGTCGAGCCTCCGGTCCCCGTCGGGACCGAGTTCGCGAGCGCCCATTCGCCGCACGTGTAGGCCTTCCAGCAAATCTACGCGGCCAGCGGTCGCTCCACCGGTCCGATCCACACCCTGAGCTGT
The DNA here is from genome assembly GCA_963743265.1 of uncultured Alphaproteobacteria bacterium. GTDB lineage: Bacteria > Pseudomonadota > Alphaproteobacteria > Rhizobiales > Beijerinckiaceae > Roseiarcus. Next base: position 118,125 of record CAVUPE010000016.1, read on the forward strand.
TCCGATCGGCGCAGAAAATCGACGCTGACGGTGCGATCGATCTTGTCGGCGTCGAGCGCGCGCACGAGGTCGCTGACGCTCGTCACAGGCTTGCCGTCGAGGGCGATGACCAGGTCGCCGGTCAACAGCCCCGCCTGTGCCGCCGGCCCAGCCTGATCGACGCTGAGAAGCCGAGCCCCGGTGGCTTGTTCGAGGGCGAGTTCTGAGCGCAATGCGGCGTGGAATGGCCGTCGTCGCCCCGCCAACCCCGATATAGGCCCGCCGCACGCGCCCGTGCCGGGCAATCTCGCCGGCGACGAAACTCGCGGTGTTCGAGGCCACGGCAAAGCAGATGCCCTGCGCGCCCATGATCACCGCGGTGTTGATGCCGATCACCTCGCCCGCCGAGGACACCAGCGGGCCGCCGGAATTGCCCGGATTGAGCGGGGCGTCGGTCTGCACAACGTCCTCGATCATCCGACCGGTGCGCGATTGCAGCGACCGTCCGAGCGCCGAGACGACGCCTGCGGTCACCGTCGCGTCAAAGCCGAGCGGGTTGCCGATGGCGATCGCGATCTGGCCACGCTTGAGCTTGGCGCTGTCGCCGAGTTTCGCCGCCGGCAGCGAGACGTCGGCCTCGATCCTCAGAAGCGCAAGATCCGTGTCGGGATCGTCGCCGAGCACGCGAGCCTGAAGGTCACGGCCTTCGAGGGTGATGAGATTGACCGTCCGCGAGCCCTGGACGACATGGCTGTTGGTGAGCGCGAGGCCGTCGGAGGAAATGATGACGCCGGAGCCTGAGCCGGCGCTGCGGCCTTGCTTGCGCACGTCGACGCGCACCACGCTCGGGCCGACGCGGTCGACGACGTCGCTGACGACGCGCGAATAATCGTCCAGCAGAGCCGCGTCATTGGGAGCGGACGGAGCGCCGGGACCTTGGCCAAGGCTGTCCGAATCGAGGGCCAAAACCGGGATGGGAGATGGGGAGGGTTCGATCATTGCGGCGATATGGTGACGGGGGCCTAAGCGCGCAAGCATGGTCGGCTTTGGGTACGGAGGCGGGCAATCCTCTCGCTGAGCTTGCCAGCCTTGAGCAAATCGCCCAGATATCGCGAATTCTTGGCGCTTCCGGAGTCGGACACCCTCGATGCCGCCAGACTTCGGCCCCGGCCCGCCAGAACAGAAGGCGAGATGGCTCTCAACGATCCCGCGACTTCTGTCTCCCGTCCGACCTTCCGAGCCGCCGGCGAGGGCCGCGCTCGGCTTGAGCGCAGCGGTGATCTGCCTCAATGAGGCTGCCTGCATCGGCAAATGTCTGGAAAGCCTTGGCGATTGCGCCGAGATTGTCGTTGTCGATTCCGGCTCGACCGACGCGACGCCTGCGATCGTCGACGATTTTGTTCGTCGCGGCTTTCCCATCCGCTTCATCCGTCAGCCGTGGCTCGGCTACGCGTTGCAGAAACAGTTTGCGCTCGACCAGACCAGCGAGCCTTGGGTCTTTAGCGTCGACGCCGACGAGTGGCTCGACGAGGATCTGCGAGCCTCGCTGCCGCGGCTTATGGCGGCGGATGAATTGGTCGCCGGCTGGAAGGTGCGCCGTTCGCTGACGTTATACGGGCAAGCGAAGCCCGTCAGCCGCTGGACGAGGCCCGAGCACATCTTGCGACTGGTGCGACGGGGCAGGGCGCGCTTCGATCCTGCGCTCATCGTGCACGAGGGCCTTGTCGCGGACCACGGCGAGACGCCGATCGCGCACGAAGGACTGCTGAGGCACGAGCGCAGCCTTGCCCCTGTACGAGCAGATGAAAAAGGAAATCACCTACGCACGGCTCAAGGCCGAGCAGCGGCTGAAGCTTGGGCGGAAGCCGTCGACGCTCAAGCTCGTGTTCAATCCGCCGATTTATTTCCTGCGCATCTTCTTCTGGAACCGGTTTTTCCTGTGCGGCTGGGCGGGCTTCATCCACGCGGCGACCGGCGCCATGTATTCTCTCATGACCGAATTGATCCATCGGCAATTGTATCAGCGAGGAGCGCTGAGCCGGTTGCCGTTCAACATCCAAGGCGGACTCGGAATGAGGCGCGTGTCCACGCCCCTCATGCTGAGGAGCGAGCGGAGCCTCGGTCTCGAAGCATGTCAGAGGCGCGGCTCCTCGGACCGCCCTTCGAGACGCCTGCGCGCTCCTCGGACGAGGTCCGAGAGAGTTGCGATGTGCGGCCGGCTCGACGGACCAGACGGATGAGGCGGGAATTCGATGACAAGGCCCTCGACGCGCTCGAGGTCGTCATTCCAAATCTGAATTGGCGCTACTCGGGCGGCACGGCGGTCAACCGCACCATCGCGCCGCTGATCGCCAAGCGCTGGCGCGCGGCGTGGCTTGGGCCTGATCGCCCCGAGGGGATCGCGGGCTTAAGCCTCGCCGATCTTCTGCGCCTGCGCTTCCGTCGTCCGGGCCATGGCAAGGTCCGCATCTGGCACGCGCGCCGCAATGTCGAGATGCTGGCTGGGCTTTTCCTCAACCTGTTCGGCTACGGCTTTGCGCTGATCTTCAATTCCGCCTCCCAGCGCGAGAAAACCTGGCTTACTCACTTCTTGATCGGCCGAATGGATGCGGTGATCGCAACGAGCCAGATCGCGGCGCAATTTCTCCGGCGTTCGGCGACGGTGATCCTTCATGGCATCGACGTGGATCTCTACCGGCCGCCTGACGACCGCCTCGCGGCCTTCGCCGGGACAGGCCTGCCGGGCAAATATGGGATCGGAACGTTCGGCCGCGTGCGACGGCAGAAGGGCAGCGATCTGTTTGTCGAGGCCATGTGCCGGCTGTTGCCGCAATACCCTGATTTCTCCGCTGTTGTGGTCGGGCTCGTGACGGTCGACAATCGCCCCTTTCTCGAGGGCCTGAAACAGCGGGTCGCGGCCGCGGGCCTTGACGAGCGCATCCGTTTCTTGGGCGAATTGCCGATCGAGGAAGTGCCGCTCTGGTATCAGAGGATTTCGATCTATGTCTTCGCCTCGCGGGTCGAGGGGTTCGGGCTCACTATGCTCGAGGCGATGGCGGCGGGCGACGCGGTGGTCGCCACGCGCGCTGGCGCAGCCGAAATGATCATCACCGACGGGGACGACGGCGCTCTCGCGCCGGTTGATGATGTCGAGGCGCTCGTCGCGTCGCTCGAGCCGCTCATGCGCGATCCCGAACGCATTGAGGCGATGGGAGAGCGTGCGCGGGCCAGGGTCGTCAGCGCCTTCAGCCGCGATCGCGAGGCCGATGAGATCAGCGCCGTATACCGGCAGGTCTGGGCTGCGCGGAAGGCTTAGAAAATCCGTTCAGGCCGCGCTCGGCCGCATCGCGGCGAACAGCCGCTTTAGCGGCGCCGACACGTGGTGGCGCAGCATCGCCATCCGGCGATCGCCTTCCGAAGTGACCCAGTTGAACTGGATGACCCGGCGTTCGCCGGCGAAGGGCTTGTGGCCATGCCAGGAATTGTCGGCGCGCTTGAACGCCAGCAGCGTTCCCTCGGTCGGCGGCACCTCCATGATCATATCGTCGAGGTTGTCGGCCGATTTCAGGAGCCGCAAGCGGCCGCCGGAATTCTCCCAGCTCGGGTTCATGTAAATGAGGACCGTGATGATCTTGCTTTTCGTATCGGTATGGATGCGTCCATCCTTGGGGCTGCACTGACCGCGAACCGTCGTCGTGGTTGGCCGCCCGGCGAGCTCGACGCCGAACTTCTCTTCGAACGCATCGCGAAATTCGTCGCTCTCCAATTCGGCGACAAACTCGCGAAACGCGGGCCCATACGAGAGTTGCGCGACGGGAAAGCTCCCGCCCTCGGAGATCTTTGGATAGTCGGCGTTGATTTTCGCGCGCGCCTCGGGCCGAACAAAGCCGGGAACGATGAAATATTCGAAGGGCTTCCGGATCACCGGCGTCGCTTTTAGGGCTTCCAGGTCAAGAGAGCGCAGAATCATCTACCGGGTTCCGACAAAATGCGAATTCGCCGCCTTTTAGATTGCGGCGTTCGACCCGTCAAAGCCGCCGCGGCGCTCGAGACGCCGCTTACGCGCGCCCCTTGGCCAGCGCCGCGAGGATCGCCTGCGCCCGATGGCTGGCGAAGGCGGCGGCGACATCCGGGCCGGACTTGAGACGCCAGTTGGGGCGCTCGCGATCCGTCCCTGGCAAGTTGGTCGCGACGGTTTCGCCAACGAGGTCGTCATACTGGGCATGGGCGAATATGGAGCTGGAGCCGCCAATCAGCGCGTGAACGGCCGCCGCCGTCGCGTCGGGAAGCGGCCCGTCCTCCGTCTGTGAGACTGTGAGGCCGGCCGCAGCGAGCGCGCGAAGAAGCGCGCGCTTCTCCTGGCGACGGGCTGCGATTGCTTCGCCCGCCTTGGCAAGTGTCAGAAGACCGAGCGCAAGCCGCTCCGCGATGTCGGCGCCTTGCCACCAGCCCGCCAGCGTCGCGAGGTCGTGCGTCGCGACGCAGGCGACCGACGTCGGCGGATAGGAGGCGGGAGACACGAACTCGACGCCTTTGCGCTCGAACCATAGCACTCGCATGCCGGTGATCTTGGCGCTTGTCACCCGATCGCGGAAACCCTCTGGGACGGTGCCGAGGTCCTCGCCGACGACCATGCACTGGGCGCGCTCGCTTTCGAGCGCGATATGGCCGATGAGATCCTCGAGCGGATAGGAGAGATAGGCGCCCTCCGCCGGCCGCGCGCCGTCGGGAATGAGGAACAGACGCTGGAGGCCCATCGCGTGATCGATGCGCAGCATGCCGGCATGGCGCATGTTGGCGCGGTAGACAGCGCTGACTGAAGCCCACCCCTCGCGCGCGCCGGCCACCGGATTGGGCGCCGGAAGGCCCCAGTTCTGCCCTTGGAGCTGAAAACGGATCGGGCGGCGCCCCGACTGTGACGCCGTGCGCGAGCGCGCCCGCGTGGGCCCAGGCTTCTGTGCCGTCCGGCGCGGCGCCAACCGCAAGATCGCGGTAGAGACCAATCTCCAAGCCGCGTTCTTTCGCGCGCTCGCGCGGCTCGTCCAAGCTGACGGTCAGCGAGCCATTGGCAGAACAGCGCGAACTCAAAGCCCTGGCGGTTGCGCTCGATCGCATGGTCGATCGCCTTGGGGTCGCCGTCGCGCAGGTCCTGCGGCCAAAGCCACCAATTCTCGCCCGCTTCTCCCTCGGCCGTCGCCTGATAGGCAGCAAAGCGCCGCAGGGTCTCGCCGCCGCTTCTTGCGAAGGCATGATAGTCGGCGATGAGCGGGTCGCCAGACCTGGCCGCGCGCAGGCGCAGGAAGGCCGCGCTCCTCGCCTGAAGCGCTGCGCGCTTGGCGAGCCATACCTCCTCGTACTCGACATATTTTGTCGTCGACGCAGCGGTGAACTGCGGCGCCAGCGATGCGAGTGCGGCGTTGAGCGCCTCGTCGCGCGGGAGGCCTGCGTCGTCGAGCACATCGATGAATATCGGATCGAGAAACCGGCGATCTGACGGGTAATAGGGGCTCGCCCGGCCTCGGTCGCGAGGGAACAGCATATGCAGCGGGCTGACGCCCAGATAGGCAGCGCCAGCTTGGCCTGCCAGTTCGCCCGCTATGGCGAGCGCGGAAAAGTCGCCGATCCCTTGGTCGCGACCGCTCTCCTCCGCGCGACGGAAGGCGTAGAGCTGAGCCGCCGCGCCAAACCGCTTTCGTGAGGCCGATGCGGCGCTGTAGGCCTGCGACGGCGCCACGGTCAGAGCGCATTCCACGGTATCGACAACGAGACGGTGGCGGCCGATCGGCAGGGATGGCAGCGCGATTCCCCGCTCAGAGACGGAGCGTCCGTCCACCAGGTCACGCCGGACGCCATTGGCAGACTCGATTGACCATTCGGCGACGGCGCCGTCTTCCCGCTCGATCCGCGCATCGCTTGCCCGCGGCATATCGCGCAGGGGGACGACGAGCGGCTGGTCGGCGCGCAGCACAAGCGAAAAGGGCAGGCGGCGGCGCTCTGTCTCATCGATGAGCCGCGTCAGGCTGTCACGCGCCTGAGCCTCGCTCGCGACCTCAAGCCCAAGCCCGGACAGAAGCGCAATCTTGGTTTCCGGCGAGACGATCGTGCGCTTGCCGCCAATGTCAGACCATTCCGCGGCGACCCCGGCTGCACCGGCAAGCTTGTCGATCGTTTCGGCGCCTGGCGCTCCGGAATTAAGGCCGCCGCCCGCCGTTCTCGCTTCGGCAAGAATGAGCGAGGAGCGCGCTCGAAGCCGGACGAGGTCGGCGAGGGCGAGCCAGCGCTCAGGCGCTTCGGAATCATGCGTGTCGATGAGGATACGCCAAGCCATGCCAGAGCGCGGCGAGGGCAGGTGAACCTCCGCGTCCGCGTTCGACCGGTTCATCGCCACGGCAACTCGATCCACGGCGCCGTCCTGCGGCGTGGCGAAGACCGCAACGAAAACGCCCCCCTCGGCGTCGTTCCACCCGCTCTGGGTCATCGGCCCGATGGCGTCGCGCCATTCCACGTCGGGAAGCTGGCTCGCGTCGAATGGCGAACCCGTTAGGAAAGCGTCGCGCGACAGCGCAGCATTGGCATGGCGAACCGCAATGAGCCGTGTCGTGAAGGCGATCAGGGAGGCGTCGGCGGCGCGCCAGTCGATCGCGCTCGTCGCGTTGTCCTGAGCGTAGGCGTTGTTGTTGCCGCCCTGGCTGAAGCCGAGCTCCGAGCCCATGCCGAGCATCGGCGTCCCGCGCGAGGCAAGCAAATGCAGGAGTAGATTGCGCTCGTCCCGCGAACGCGATTCGACGATCGCGGGATCGTCGCTTGGCCCCTCAACGCCATGGTTCCAGCTGCTGTTGTTGTCCGTGCCGTCGCGATTGTTCTCGCCGTTGGCCTCGTTGTGCTTGCGCTCGTACGAGACAAGGTCGCGGAGCGTGAAGCCGTCATGGGCGACGACGAAATTGACGCCCGCAGATGGCGCCGCGGCGCGCGCGAATACGTCGCGCGAACCTGCCATCCGCGTGGCGGTCTCGCCGCGCAGCCCGGGGTCGCCGCGCCAGAAGCGGCGCGCGGCGTCGCGAAAACGGTCGTTCCAGTCGGCGAATGCGGGGCCAAACTGGCCGAGGCGATAACCGCCCGGGCCGATGTCCCAGGGTTCGGCGATGAGGCGCGCCTTGGCGAGGATGGGATCGGCGGCGAGCGCCTGAAAGAACGGCGCCTCAGGATCAAACCCGGTGTCGCGGCGGCCGAGTGTGGTGGCGAGGTCGAAGCGAAATCCGTCGAAACCGCCGTGAACCATCCAGCGCTTGAGCGCGCCGATCGCCATGTCAATGACCAGCGGGCGATCAAGCGCGAGGCAATTGCCGGTGCCCGTATCGTTAATGTAGAGTTCCGGATTGCTTGGGTTCAGGCGGAACCAGGACGCGTTGTCGAGGCCGCGAAATGAGAGCGTCGGGCCGCCCTCGTCGCTCTCGCCGTTGTGGTTGAAGACGACGTCGAGAATCGCCTCCATCCCCGCCGCATGCAGCGCGTCGGTCGCCGCGCGGACCTCCTCCCAGCCGCCGGGAGCAAGGCGCGGATCGGGCGAGCCGAACACCACAGAGTTGTAGCCCCATGCGTTGGACAGGCCGAGCGGCGGCAGGTGGCGCTCGTCGACGAACGTGTCGGCGGGCATGACCTCGACCGCGGTGACGCCGAGCTTCGCAAGATGTTCGATCGAAGCAGGATGCGCGAGTCCTCCGAAAGTGCCGCGCGCGGCTTCGGGGATCGCCGGGTTGAGCCGAGAAAAGCCGCGCAGATTGAGTTCGTAGATGACCAGCGCCTCGGGCGAGATGCGTTTATGTCCCGGCTCACCCGCAGGCGGCGCTCCCGCAATCGCCTTCGGCGTGTGGGGGCCCGTGTCTTCGCCGAACGCGAACATCGAAGGATGGAGGCGAAACGGCCGGTCGAAGCGCCAGGCGTAAGGATCGGCCAGCAGTTTGGAGTCGTCGAAACGAAAACCGCGCTTCGGATCGTAGGGACCCTGCACGCGAAAGCCGTAAAGCGCGCCAGCGCCGACTCCAGGCGCAATGCCGCGCAGGACACCGTCAGCGTCACGCGCCATCGGCGCGCGAACAGTCTCGCGATCGCCGTCGAAGACGCATAGCGAGGCGCCCTCGGCGTTGGGCAGCACGAGGGCCGCTTCGAGCCCGCGCTGAGAGACGAAGACGCCGCGAGCGGCTTTCGGGTCGCTCATTCGGCGGGCCTGATGATCTCGCGATAGAGCGCCGCGTATTGCTTCGCTGGGCCGCGCCAGGAGACGTCCGACCGCATGCCGTTGAGTCTGAGGCGCCGTAAGACCGGCGGATCGCGAGCAAGATCCAGGGCGCGATTGAGCGCGTAAGTCAATGATTCGACGGAGGGCGGGTAGAACTGGACGCCGGTCGCGACGCCGGCGGCCGTGGCCGCCTCGTTGGCGTCAATCACCGTGTCGGCGAGCCCGCCCACACGCGCGACGATCGGCGGCGCGCCATATCGGAGCGCGCAGAGCTGTGTGAGGCCACAAGGCTCGAAACGCGACGGCACGACGATAAAATCGGCGCCCGCCTGAATGAGATGCGCAAGCTTCTCATCGTAGCCAAGCACGCTGCCAACCGCATCGGGTCTCGCAGCGGCGGCCGCCGTGAAGCCTCCCTCCAACAACGGATCGCCGGAGCCGAGCAATGCGAGTTGGCCACCTCTAGCGAGAATTCCCGGCAGCGCCTGCAGCAGCAAATCGAGGCCCTTCTGATCCGAAAGGCGGGAGACAACGCCGAACAGCGGCCGGTCGACGCTCTGCGCCAGCCCCATCTGCGTCTGCAGCGCGGCCTTGTTGCGAACGCGCATGTCGATGCGCAGCGCGCTGTAGTTTTGCGGCAGCGCAACGTCGGTGGCCGGATTCCAAACGGTATCGTCGATGCCGTTGACAATTCCCTGCACGACCGCAGCGCGGGTGCGCAAGAGACCATCGAGCCCCATGCCGAACTCCGGCGTCAGGATCTCGCGCGCATAGGTGGGCGAAACGGTGGTGATGCGGTCGGAAAGCCTGAGCCCGGCTTTGAGGTATCCCACGCCGCCGTAATATTCGACCCCATCGATGGAGACGGCTTGTGGGGGCAAGCCCAGTTGGCCGAAGATCGACATCGGAAAGTGGCCCTGGAAGGCCATGTTGTGGATCGTCGTGACGACCCCAGGGCGCGGCCGATCGGCGTAGTTCAAATAGGCTGCCGCGAGCGCCGCCTGCCAGTCATGCGCGTGAATGACCTGAGGCCGGAACGCATCGATCGCCCCAAGGCCGATGTCCGCGCCGACGCGCGCGAGCGCCGCGAACCGCTGAGCATTATCGGGCCAGTCAATCCCATTGGGCCCCAGGTACGGATTGCCCGGCCGGTCGTAGAGATGAGGCGCGTCGATTGCGAACAGGTCGAGGCCTGTTGCCGTGCCGCTCAGAATGCGCGCCGGACCGCCGAACAGATCGTCGTAAGCGTGCGCAGGCTGGGGGTCGGCGAGCTTGGCCATGACCGCCGGGTAGCCGGGGACGAGCGTTCTGATTTCGACATCTTCGCGGGATAACGCGGCGGGCAGCGCGCCGACGACATCGGCGAGCCCCCCGGTTTTGACGAGCGGGAAGATCTCCGACGCGACAGAGAGAACCTTCAGTCCGCTCATTGCGCCAGTTTGTCGATCATAGGCTGGGTGATCAACGTGACGCCGCTCTCGGTGCGGCGGAAACGCTTGGCGTCAAGCTCGGGGTCCTCGCCGACAACGAGGCCATCGGGAATGCGCACTTCGCTGTCAATGATGGTTTTGGAAAGCCGCACGTTGCGCCCGATAGTCACGTAAGGAAGCACGACCGTTTCATGCACCGTCGTGTACGAATGGACCCGCACGCCCGTAAAGACGAGAGAGCGGCTGAGGGACGCGCCGGAAATGATGCAGCCGCCCGACAACAGAGAAGAAACCGCGAGGCCCCGGCGGCCGTCCACGTCATGGACGAATTTCGCTGGCGGCGTGATTTCCCCATAGGTCCAGATCGGCCAGCCGCGATCGTAGAGGTCGAGATCGGGAACGACGTCGGTCAAATCGACATTGGCGGCCCAATAGGCGTCGACAGTTCCAACGTCGCGCCAGTAGGCCTTGCCTTCCTCGCTCGATGTCACGCAGGATTGCGAGAAGTGATGCGCTACCGCTTTGCCGTTCTTGACCAGGAACGGAATGATGTCCTTGCCGAAATCATGGCTCGAAGTCTGGTCCGCCGCGTCGCGCTTTAGAATGTCAATGAGGAATGACGTCTCGAAGACATAGATCCCCATGCTGGCGAGCGCGACGTCGGGTTTGCCGGGCATGTGCGGCGGATTCTTAGGCTTCTCCAGGAAGGCAATGATGTTGTTCTTGTCGTCAATGTGCATCACCCCGAAGCCCGTCGCTTCCTCAAGCGACGTTTCGAGACAGCCGACTGTCACGTCGGCTCCCGAATCAACGTGCTGCTGGAGCATTTTCTCGTAGTCCATCTTGTAGATGTGGTCGCCGGCCAGCAGCACGATGAAGTGGGGGCCGTAGCTCTCGATGATGTCGATGTTCTGATAGACCGCGTCCGCGGTGCCGAGATACCACATCGTCTCTGATACGCGCTGCGAAGCCGGCAGTACGTCGAAGCTTTCGTTACGCTCGGGTCGAAGGAAGTTCCAGCCGCGCGCGAGGTGACGGATCAGGCTGTGGGCCTTGTATTGCGTGGCGACCGCGATGCGGCGAATGCCAGAGTTCAGCGCATTCGATAACGCGAAGTCGATGATGCGCGACTTGCCGCCGAAATAGACCGCCGGCTTGGCGCGTCGATCCGTGAGCTCGAGCAGGCGGCTGCCTCGCCCGCCGGCGAGCACGTAGGCCATCGCGTGGCGCGCAAAGGGCGCCGAGATCCCGAGTTCCTTCGCCGTTTTCATTTTGGGCATGGGGGAACTCCGTCGTCGGGTTGCCGCCGCCTCAGGCCGCGGGCGGAGCTGAAAACGAGGAACAAGGTCGAAAGTGGCGGCAACGTCAGCGTCGCCGAGGCGGGAAAGCCGTGGGCGGATCGCGCTTCAGCCATGACGCCGCCGAAATTGCCCATATTCGAGCCGCCATACGGACCGGCGTCGCTGTTGAGCGCCTCGCGCCAGAAACCTTGATAGGGCAGGCCGACACGATAGCCGACGCGCGGCTGCGGGGTGAAGTTACAGACGATCGCGACCGGCGGATCGCTCTGCGCGCCTTGCCGGAGAAACGCGAGCACTGACTGGGACTCGTCGTTGACCACGATCCAGCGGAAGCCCTCAGGTTCGCAATCGCGCGCATGGAGGGCGGGCGTCTCGCGATAAAGCTTGTTCAGATCGCGGATCCAAGCCTGGACGCCTTGGTGCGGCCAATAGTCGAGCAGCCACCAGGGAAGCGACTCCGAGGCGTTCCACTCGTTTGTTTGCCCGAACTCCTGGCCCATGAACAGAAGCTTCTTGCCAGGATGGCCCCACATGAAGCCGTAGAAGGCGCGCGCATTGGCGAAGCGCTGCCATTCGTCGCCCGGCATCTTGCCGACGACTGAGCGTTTGCCGTGGACGACTTCGTCGTGCGAAATCGGCAGCACGAAGTTCTCGCTGAAAGCGTAAAGGAGGCCGAAGGTCAGCTTGTTGTGATGCCAGCGGCGATAGATCGGATCTTCCGACACGTAGTCGAGCGTGTCGTGCATCCAGCCCATGTTCCATTTGAAGCCGAAGCCGAGGCCGCCCTGATCGGTCGGCCGCGAGACACCGGGGAAGGCGGTCAATTCTTCGGCGATCGTGACCGTCCCCGGAAAGCCGCCGTAGACGAGCTCATTGGCGCGGCGCAGGAAGGCGATGGCTTCTCGGTTTTCCTTGCTTCCGTCGGCGTTGGGCAGCCATTCGCCCTCTTTGCGGGAGTAGTCGAGATAGAGCATCGAGGCGACGGCATCCACGCGCAACCCATCGATGTGGAAGCGATCGACCCAGTAGAGCGCGTTGCAGTAGAGGAAGTTGGCGACCTCGACGCGGCCGAAATTGTAGATCGCGGTGTTCCAGTCCGGCTGGAAGCCCTTGCGTGGGTCGGCGTGTTCGTAGAGCGCGGTGCCGTCAAACCGCGCCAATCCCTGTTCGTCGGTCGGAAAATGCGCCGGGACCCAGTCGAGGATGACGCCCAGGCCGGCCGCGTGCGCTCGATCGACGAAGCGCGCGAACGCCGCCGGATCGCCAAAGCGGCGAGTCGGGGCGAACAGGCCAATCGGCTGGTAGCCCCAGGACTCGTCGAGCGGATGCTCGCTGATCGGCAGAAGCTCGATGTGGGTGTAACCCATTCCGGCGACGTAGGGGATCAGCTGCTCGGCGAGTTCGTCGTAGGTGAGAAATCGTCCGCCCTCGCCGCGCCGCCAAGAGCCGAGATGGACCTCATAGATCGACATCGGCTTGCGCCGCGGTTCGCCCTCCCCGCGCTTGGCCATGTATTGGCCATCGGTCCAGGTGAAGTCGGCGCTGTCGGCGACAACGGAGGCGCTCAACGGCCTGAGCTCGGCCTCGAAGCCGAACGGATCCGCTTTCAGCGGCAATAGCCCGCCATTCGGCCCTACCAGCTCGAATTTGTAGACGGCTCCGACCGTCAGTTCAGGGACGAAGATCTCCCACAGGCCGCTGTCAAAGCGTCGGCGCATCTGACAGCGTCGGCCGTCCCATTGATTGAATTCGCCGACGATGGAGACGCGCGTCGCGTTGGGCGCCCACACGGCAAACAGCACGCCGTCGACGCCCTCGTGACGGATGAGCTGGGCGCCAAGCCGGCGGTAGAGCTGACGATGCGTGCCCTCCCGCGCGAGATAATCGTCGAGCGGCCCCAACGCCGGCCCGAACGCGTATGAGTCCATGTACGAATGCGACCCATGCGCGGTTGTCACCTCGACCCGATAGGCTGGACGCTCCTTGGCCGACGGGACCAGCGCTTCGAAAATGTCGTCCTTGCGACGCGGCAGCTCGGCGATGAGGGCGCCATCGCGGGTAAGCGCGCGCACGGAGATCGCCTCAGGCGCAAAGACCCGGATGACCCATCCCGCGGGAGTGCGATGCGGCCCGAGCACCGCGAAGGGATCGGAATTGCGCGCAGCGGCGATCGCGTCGAGGTCTTGCTCCCGCGCTCTCCAGTCCTCCTCCACGAGTGTCTCCATGGCTGGGGCTCAGCTTATCGGCACGAACGGAGCACTCCAGATTTCCTTTGCATATTCGGCAATCGTTCGATCGGAGGAAAACCAGCCGACATTGGCCGTGTTCAGAACGCTCGACCGCATCCATCGGTTCCGGTCGCGCCAAGCTTCGTCGATCTTCATCTGCGCCGCCCAGTAGGCCTCGAAATCGGCGCAGATCATGAAATAGTCGTGATGGGTAAGCGTGTCGACGAGGCCGCGATAACGGCCGACATCGTCGGTCGAGAACACGCCGGAAGCGATTTCGTCGAGCGCCTCGCGCAGGATCGGGGAGGCGGCGATGCATTCGGTCGAATTCGATGCCTTTGGCTCGCGAGGCCTCGACCTCCGCCGCGGTCAGGCCGAAGATGAAGATGTTGTCGTCGCCGACCAGATCGCGCATCTCGACGTTGGCGCCGTCGAGAGTGCCGACGGTTAGCGCGCCGTTGAGCGCCATCTTCATGTTGCCGGTGCCGGAAGCTTCCATGCCGGCGGTCGAGATCTGCTCGGACAGGTCGGCGGCGGGCATGATGATCTCGGCCAGCGAAACGTTGTAGTTCGGTAGGAACACGACTTTCAGGAGGCCGCGCACCGTCGGGTCCGAATTGACGACCTTGGCGATGTCGATGGCGAGCTTGATGATCAGCTTGGCCTGGGTATAGCTCGCGGCCGCTTTACCGGAGAAGATCTTGACCCGAGGCGCGAACTCGATGGTCGGATTCGCGCGGATGGCGTTATAGCGCGCGACCGTTTCGAGCAGGTTGAGCAGCTGACGCTTGTATTCGTGGATCCGCTTGACCTGCACGTCGAACATCGCCTCCGGGTCGACCCGCAGGTTGAGCTGATCGGCGATGACGCGCGCAAGCGCCGCCTTGCGGGTCCGACGCGCTTGAGCCACGCGCTCCTGCAGCGAAGAATCATCCGCATGTGCGGCAAGGCCCTTCAGCGCGTGATAATCGTCGAGCGCGCGCTCGCCGAGAGTCGAGCGAATGATCTCGGCCAAGTCCTGATTGCACTCGATGAGCCAGCGGCGAAACGTGATGCCGTTGGTCTTGTTGGTAATGCGGCTGGGATAGACGGAATTAAGCGCATGGAACACGGTCTTGCGCATCAAGTCGGTGTGCAGCGCCGAAACGCCGTTGATCTTGTGCGAGCCGATAAACGCGAGGTTCCCCATCCTCACCCGGCGGCCGGCGTGTTCGTCGATGAGCGAGATGCCTGCGAGCATGCCCGTATCAACGAAGCCGTGCCGTCGCGCGCTATCGAGATGCGCCGCGTTGATGAGGTAGATGATCTGCATGTGCCGTGGCAGCACGCGCTCCATCAAGGGCACTGGCCAGGTTTCGAGCGCTTCGGGCAGCAGGGTGTGGTTCGTATAGGAGAATGTCGCCTGGGTGATCGACCAGGCCTCGTCCCATTCGACCTTGTTGAGGTCGACGAGAATGCGCATCAGTTCGGCAATGCCGATCGCCGGATGGGTGTCATTGAGCTGGACGGCGCTGTGCTCGCCAAGGGTGCGCACATCGCCCCACTGCTTGATATGGCGGCGAATGAGATCGAGCAGTGAAGCCGAAGTGAAGAAGTATTCTTGCCTGAGCCGCAATTCCTGGCCGGCCGGAGTCGCATCACTGGGGTAGAGAACCTTGGAGATCGCCTCAGCCCGGACCGTCTCGGAAAACGCGCCGACATAGTCGCCGGCGTTGAAAGCCTCAAGCTTCAGCGGATCGGTCGCCCGCGCCGACCACAGCCTCAGGGTGTTCACATGCCGGCCGCGCCAGCCAACGATCGGCGTATCGTAGGCGACCGCCTCCACCGTCTCGGCCGGATGCCACACGTGGCGGGTGCGCTCGTTGTCGTCTTCGACCATCTCGACCCAACCGCCGAAGCCGATTGCGTAATTGTATTCAGGACGGACGAATTCCCACGGGTTGCCGTTGACGAGCCAGTCCTCCGGCGTTTCCTGCTGCCAGCCGCCGCGGATGATTTGGCGAAAGAGACCATTGTCGTAGCGGATGCCGTAGCCGTGAGCGGCGATCGACAACGTCGCCATGCTGTCCATGAAACAGGCGGCAAGGCGGCCGAGGCCGCCATTGCCAAGCGCCGCGTCGGGCTCGATCTTGCGCAGGTCCGTCAGATTGACGCCGAGCTCGTCGAGCGCTTCCGCCATCGGCTGCGCGACGCCGAGATTGGTGAGCGCGTCGAACAGCAGGCGCCCGATCAGGAATTCGAGCGAGAGATAATAGACGCGCTTGCGCCCATCGACATAGACACCGTTTAGCGATTCCAGCCAACGGCCAACGATGATGTCGCGGGTGGCGAACGTCACCGCGAGAAACCAATCGTGCGGGGTGGCGCGGCTGGGCGTCTTGCCGACGGCATAGGTCAGTTTCGCCAGCACCGCCGCCTTTAATTCCGCTGCGGAATGGGGACGCATCTCGGCCGGCTGCGGCGGAGGTCTGTCCCTGGTCACAAGCTCGTCCATGAAGCCCCCCGCGCGGCCCTCAATCTGCCGACCCGTTCGATGTTTAAACACGGGGGCCCGAGCCGCACAATCTCCTGTGAGCTTCGCGAACTCATGGTCGGACGCGTCTCGTCACGGATTCGGGCTGGAACCCGTCGCCGACTTCGCAGCACGAATTTGCGCTTCAAGGGCGTTCAGCTCGGCGGTGGCCGAGCTGATTTGGCTTTGCAAGGTCTCGAATTCCTTCTGCGCGGAGGCTGTCTGCGCCTGAGCGTCCGCGAGAGCCTTGCGCCCGGCGTCGACATCGCCCTGCAACCGGCTCTGCTCAGCCGAAAGGGCCTGTTCCTGGCTCTGCAGCGCCGCCGCGCGGTCGCTTTCGTCCTTGAGACGGCCGTCGACGGCTTGCAAATCGCGCGTCCTGGCGCTCGCTTCTTCCTGGGCCCCGGAAACGGCGAGCCTGGCGTCGCTGATCTGCTTGGTTAGATCGGCGAGCTCGTTCTGCGCCGAGGCCCTTGCCGCCGAGGCGTCCGACAGCGCCTTCTCAGCGTCGGCCGCCTGCTTTTTCACCTCAGCAGCGGCGCCGACCGTCTTTTGGAGGTTCTGCAAGTCCGCGGCCAAAGATTCGCGCGCCCGTTCAGTGGCCGCCAACTGCTCAGTCAGCTGAGATTGGGTCTTCGAGCCTTGCCACCATGTGAAGCCAGCGGCCAGCCACCCGACCGCCGCCAGAGCCGCAAGCGCCAGCGAGATCGTTCGGGGGGATCGTTCGTCGCTCTCATCTGCCATGAGGCGTTCCTTCAAGGCGTCGCGTCGAGCGCGATGACCGCGGCGCAGGAGGCATGCGCCATATTGCGGGCGCCGAGGAGGTCCGCCAAGCACAAAATGTCGCTTTTGCCGGAACGCATAAGGGTTGATCGGCCGCAGTAAGGGCAAAAACAGAGATCAAGGAAACGCCGTATCGTCGCGGCCGACTTTGCGCCGAAGCGGACGAAGAGCATTTTTCATTTGTCAACGAGTCGGCGCGCCGTCTATTGTTGCGCTGCGCTGGAATCGAGGGGCGTGGCGCATTGCGGTCGTTTGCGCTAACGACATGGTGCGTGTGAAGGAGACAGGTCGTTAT
The DNA here is from genome assembly GCA_963743265.1 of uncultured Alphaproteobacteria bacterium. Lineage (GTDB taxonomy): Bacteria > Pseudomonadota > Alphaproteobacteria > Rhizobiales > Beijerinckiaceae > Roseiarcus. The sequence goes on from CAVUPE010000016.1 coordinate 134,889, forward strand.
GCGCGTACGCTTGAACGCGATCGGGGTGGGCCTCGCGGCGGTGTTGGCTACGCTCGCCGCGCCAAAGGCGGGCGCGCAGATCTTTGGCGGTCCCAAACCGGGCGAGATCGGGTTTCTGCCGGCAAATACAGAAATTGCCGACGACATGTTCTGGTTTCACAACTCGATCCTGCTTCCGGTGATCATTGGCATCTCGCTGCTTGTGTTGGCGCTCATCGTCTACATCGTGTGGCGTTTCAACGAGACCGCGAACCCCGTGCCCTCCCGCCGGACGCACAACGCTGTGCTTGAATTCGCCTGGACCGTGGCGCCAGCGCTTATTCTGGTCATCATAGCCGTGCCCTCGTTCCGGCTGCTTGCGCAACAACTCATCATCCCCGCGCCGGACCTGACGCTGAAGGTGACAGCCTCGCAATGGCATTGGAACTACGGCTACCCGAAGTCCGAGGGCGGTTTTTCGTTCGACTCGCTCTATGTCGAGGAAAAGGACCTAAAACCTGGCCAGCCGAACGTCATCACGGCTGACCATGAGTTGGTCGTTCCGGTCGGGAAGGTGGTCGAACTTGACGTGGTCTCGCAGGACGTCATTCACTCGTTCTCCGTGCCTTCGTTCGGCATTAAGATCGACGCAATTCCCGGCCGGCTGAACAAATCCTGGTTCAAGGCGGAGCACGAGGGCATCTTCTACGGACAATGCTCGAATATCTGTGGTATCGATCACGCCTTCATGCCCATCAACGTCCGCGTCTTGAGCCAGCCGGATTATGAGACCTGGCTTGCCCAAGCGAAGAAACAATTCGCCGCTTCGGACCAAATCGACGTCGCGGCTGCGCCACGGGTCCAACCCTAGTCGGCGCTGTCAATGAGGCTGCCGATCCTGCATCACCGGAGTTGTTAAAAACATGGCGTCCGTCACCGACTTCTCTCATCACGACGTCGATGCTCATCATGAGCACGAGCACCACATCCCGACCGGGTGGCGGCGGTATCTCTATTCCACCAACCACAAGGACATTGGAACGCTTTATCTCATCTTGGCCATTATTGCCGGCCTGATCGGAACGCTGCTTTCGATCATGATCCGCGCCGAACTGATGTCGCCCGGAGTGCAGGTTTTCCCCTTGATCTCCGCGATGATGACCGGCGACGGCTCAGCTGACGCCGCCAAAAACATGTACAACGTGTTCTTCAGCAGTCATGCCATCATCATGATCTTCTTCATGGTCATGCCGGCGATGATGGGCGGCTTCGGCAACTGGATGGTGCCGCTGATGATCGGCGCGCCGGATATGGCGTTTCCCAGGCTGAACAATATGTCGTTCTGGCTTCTGGTGGCGTCGTTCTTGTTGCTCATGTTTTCTTTGTTCGCCGAAGGGTCGCCGGGCATGAGGGGCTTCGGCGGCGGCTGGGTGCTCTATCCGCCAATGTCCAGCCAGGTGGGAACGCCGGGTCCGGCTGCCGACTTCGTCATCTTGTCGATGCATCTCGCAGGCGCATCTTCGATTCTAGGCTCGATCAATTTCATCGCCACGATCTTCAACATGCGCGCGCCGGGCATGACCATGTTCCGCATGCCGCTGTTCCCGTGGTCGGTGCTGGTGACCGCGTTCCTGCTCCTTCTGTCGCTGCCGGTGCTGGCGGGGGCGCTCACCATGCTGCTGACGGACCGCAACTTCCACACCACCTTCTTCGAGCCCGCGGGCGGCGGCGATCCGATCCTATTCCAGCATCTGTTCTGGTTCTTCGCCCATCCCGAGGTCTACATCCTCATCATCCCGGGCTTCGGCATGGTCAGCCAGGTCGTGGCGACGTTCTCGAAAAAGCCCATCTTTGGTTATGTCGGCATGGTCTACGCGATGCTGGCTATCGCGTTTCTCGGCTTCGCCGTCTGGGCCCATCACATGTTCACAACTGGGATGTCGCTCAACGCGCAGCGCTATTTCGTCTTCGCCACCATGGTGATCGCGGTGCCGACGGGGGTGAAGGTGTTCTCCTGGCTGGCGACGATGTGGGGCGGCTCGATTTCGCTCAGGCCGCCGATGCTGTGGGCGATCGGCTTCGTCTTCGTCTTCACCGTCGGCGGCGTCACCGGCGTCGTGCTCGCCAACGCGGCGATCGACCGCTATCTGCATGACACCTACTACGTCGTTGCGCATTTTCACTACGTGATGTCGCTCGGGGCGGTGTTTTCGATCTTCGCCGGCTTCTACTACTGGTTCCCGAAGATGACCGGCTATCTCTATGACGAGAAGCTGGCGAAATGGCACTTCTGGGTGTCCTTCGTCGGCATCAACCTCGCCTTTTTTCCCCAGCATTTCCTTGGCTTCCAGGGGATGCCGCGGCGTGTCGTCGACTACACGGAAGCTTATGCTCTCTGGAACATCGTGTCGTCGATCGGCGCATTTATTGGTGGCGCGGGCACCGTCATATTCGTCTACGTTCTTTATGACGCGTTCAAGGTCAAGCGTGTCGCCGGAGCCAATCCCTGGGGACCCGGAGCCACGACGCTCGAGTGGCAGCTGCCTTCTCCGCCGCCGTTCCACACATGGGAAGAGCCGCCGCACATTCTTGGCGACGAACATGATCATGCGCCGGCCATTGTGGGGCACGGGAGCGCGGCGTGACCGCTTCCGGCGGCGATCACGACGGCCGCACGGTGTCTGTCGGCGGTCGTACGGGACGCAACAATCGCCTGATTGGCGTGGGAGGCATCGCGTTGGCGGTGGGTATGATCGGCCTCACCTACGCCGCGGCGCCCTTCTACTCAGCCTTCTGCCGCGCGACGGGTTACGAAGGCACGCCGCAACAGGTGAAAGCCAATACGGACGCGCAGGGCCATCGGATTCTCCGGGTTGGCTTCGACGCCAATGTCGCGCCGGGCCTCGCTTGGAGTCTCGAACCGGAGGACGAGTCGATTGAGGTCCGCACTGGAAAGACCGTCACGGTCTATTTCCGGGTGAAGAATCTCAGCGACATGCCGACCGAAGGTCACGCCACATTCAACGTGATGCCGGAAGTATCCGGGGGATATTTCGACAAGATCTCCTGCTTCTGCTTCTCGACCCAGCATCTTGGCCCGCATGAGAGCGCCGAGTGGCCGGTGGTGTTCTTCCTCGATCCGGCGCTCGAGAAGGACCCGTCGATGGCGAGGGTCGATTCGATTACGCTGTCCTATACGATGTTCGCGCCGCCAGCCGAAAAGCCGACGGCCGATCGCGGGGGGCCCGCGGGATGACAATAAACGGGAGAAGACTATGACCGACGCGGCGGTTCCGGACCGGCCGGGATTTCATCTCGTCGATCCAAGCCCCTGGCCGCTTGTTGGGGCGGCGTTCGCCTTTCTCTCGGCCTTCGGCCTGATATTGTTCATGCACGGGTCGAGCTTCGGCCCGGGGCTTCTGACAATCGGCGTGGCAGGCATCCTGTTCACCATGGTGGGCTGGTGGCGCGATGTCGTGTCGGAGGCGCAGGGTGGCTATCACAACATCATCGTGCGCCATGGCCTGACCTTTGGCATGATCCTGTTCATCGCTTCGGAGGTCATGTTCTTCGTCGCGTGGTTCTGGGCGTTTTTTTGGAACGCGCTCGATCCCGCCAATCCGCAGACCTATGGTCTCCTCGACTTCAGCGGCGGCATCTGGCCGCCGAAGGGCACGGAGGTGATCAATCCGCTCGCGTTGCCGCTGATGAACACATTTGTGCTGCTGACGTCGAGCGCAGCGGTCAATGTCGCTCACGACGAGTTGCGCGAGGGCAACCGAAGCAAATTTGAGCTCTTCCTCGCGATTGGGATCGCGCTTGGCGTGTTGTTCGTTTTCACCCAAGGGTACGAGTATGTCCACGCGCCCTTCAGCTTTAAGAATTCGATCTACGGCGCGACGTTCTTCATGGCGACCGGCTTTCACGGCGCCCACGTCATCATCGGCGTGATCTTCCTCTTTGTCTGCCTCATGCGCGCCTACAGGGGCCAATTCACCCCGAAGCATCACGTGGGGTTCCAGTTCGCGGCCTGGTACTGGCATTTCGTCGACGTGGTCTGGCTGTTCCTGTTCACCTGCATCTACATCTGGGGATCGTGGGGCGCGCATATCGAAGGAGCGCTGGGATAGCCCTCGCTCGAAGGCGGGCGACGATCGCCGGCCCTCGCGCGGCGGAGCCAATGATGACGGAGCCGCTCGAGAACATTCGGGTTGGCATGACCGGCCGCCACGAGATCGTCGTGACCCGTGACCTCACGGTCGGCGCGCATGTCGAGGGCATGCCGTTCGTCTTTGGGACGCCGATGATGATCCTGGCGATGGAGATCGCCTCCGGCCAAGCGGTCGCGGCGCATCTGCCGACCGGATGGGCGACCGTCGGCAGCGAGGTCAATATCCGACATATCGCACCGACGCCGATGGGGCGCACCGTTGTGGCGACTGCGCGGGTGATCGAAGTCTCCGGCCGCAGCCTCCTGCTCGCGGTTGAGGCGCATGACGGTCTGCGTAAGATCGGAGAAGGGACGCACCGGCGCGGCGCGGTCAATCTGGAGAGCTTCGCCAAACGCCTCTCCGCGGAGTAGGCGGGTTCCAGCAGCGAGTGTGGCCGAGGGTCGATAGCGGCCGAGGAGCGCGAAGGGCGCTGAGCGCGCCGCCGCATCTTTGCTCGTTAGGGCGGAGGCCAATCTGCTAAGGGAGGCCTCGGGGGAAGCGCTGATCGCCGCAAGGACCGGCGAGGAAAGTGAGCGGCCCATGTTGGAGCGGGTGCAGGACGCGCCGGCGCAGACTCTTGCCCTGCGCGCCAGGGACATGGTCATGGCCCGGGAGGTCGAGGCGGCGATTGACGCGGCTGTGGGAGCAGCCGCGACCGGTCTTGTCGTGATTATTGCGTCGGATTTTGGCGGCGATTTCGCGGAATTGGCGCGTGGGCTTGCAACCTCCGCGCTTGCTCACAAGTCGTTAGTCAAGCTCGCTGTCGTCGTCGACCCGGAACAGATGGACGGAGCCACGCTGAACAACTTTGAGGCTTCGCCAGTCCGCATCCGCCAGTTCGCTCGCGCGGACGAGAGCGCCGCCCTCGAATGGGCGGCCGCGGCCCGGCGAGGGGAGTAGGGTCCGGGCTATCTCGGGCGTCCGCGACCCGAGGAAGGCCCGGACCTCCGTGAGGATGGGCGCCGTTGGCATGGCACGTTTGGGTTTTCTTGGCCCCGGCCGTTTCGGTGCAAAAAACCCCGAGTCAGGGGTGTTTGATTTCCTTGGATTTCCTTGGATTCTCTCGTCCGAATCGAGACTTTTCAATGGGTTACACGGATTTTTGCGAGAAAATTTTTTCCTCGCGCTTTTCCCGGCAATCCAGCGCTGGAAGAGGAGTGCGGTCGAGGCCATGCGGACGCACAGGATTGCTCATGGGGCAAGCTTAACCTAGCTTCTGCTTTTCCGCAATAAATTGTCGTCCGAGGCGGTTTTCCTTTCGGCCGTCTCAATCCCGAAGCCGCTCGCTCAGCGGCCCGCCGGAGACAGTCACAACGCTGCCGGTGACAAAGGAAGCCGCGGGTGAAATGAGCCAAGCTGCGGCCTCCGCAATCTCCTCCGGCATGCCGATGCGGCGCATTGGGGTCATCCCTTCGATGCGCTCGCGGAAGGACGGTTGGGCAAGCGGGTCGCGGTTCATGTCTGTCTCGATGAAGCCGGGCGCAACCGCATTGACTCGAATCCCGTCGGGACCGACCTCGGTCGCAAGTCCCTTGGTGAAGCTCTCGACCGCCCCCTTGGTCGCCGCGTAGGACGCGAGCCCCGGCAGTCCGCCAAGTCTCGCGGCGATCGACGAAATGTTGACGATCGATCCGCCGCTTCCGCCGTGCTTGGTCGAAAGCCGAAGCACGGCCTCTTTGCAGCCGATGATGGTTCCAATGACATTGATCTGAAAGAGCTGCGCCAGCTCCGCAGCCTCTCGCTGGTCGGTCGTCGCGAAGCGTCCGGAAACGCCAGCGTTGTTGACGAGGCCGGCGAGCGGCCCCAGCGCTTTCGTCGCCTGCTCGAATAGCCGGGGAAGCTGGGCCGGGTCCGCCACGTCGGCCTGGAAAGCCTGCGCCCGGCCGCCCGACTTTTTGATTTCCGCGACCGTCGCCTCAGCCGCCTTGGCGTCGGCCGCGTAATTCACGGCGACCGCGTACCCGTCCGACGCGAGGCGGCGGCAGATTGCGGCGCCGATGCCGCGCGAGCCTCCGGTGACAATGATGAGACCTGAGGCCATGGCGGGATCCTAAGCTCCTGGGAGGATCTTCAAGCGGATATTGAAGGCGAGCCCAACGTGGGTCAATTCACCTGCGTGTGACACGTCACGGCTTCAGCCGCCATCCGGTGTGGAAGATCCACGACAGAACCGCGAGGCAGACGACGATGAACACCGCGGTAAACCCCAGGCTCGCGGCGACGCTGACGTCGCCCTGACCATAGAAGCTCCAGCGGAAGCCGCTGATGAGATAGACCACGGGGTTGAACAAGCTGACCGTGCGCCAGAACGGCGGCAACATGTCGATCGAATAAAAGGCGCCGCCGAGGAAAGTGAGTGGGGTCACCACAAGCGACGGGATGACTGCCAGCTGCTCGAAGTTTTTGGCCCAGATGCCGATGATGAAGCCGAATAGGCTGAAGGCGATCGAAGTCAGCGCAAGAAAGGCGATCATCCAGAATGGATGCTCGATGCGCAGCGGCACCAGGAGCGCGGCGGTTGTCAGAATGATAAGGCCAATGGCGATCGACTTGGTCGCCGCGGCGCCGACATAGGCGCAGACCGCTTCGATCGCGGATAAAGGCGCCGAAAGGAGCTCGTAGATCTGGCCAGTGAATTTGGGAAAGTAGATGCCGATCGAGGCGTTGGAGATGCTTTGCGTGAGAAGCGACAGCATCATGAGGCCGGGCACGATGAATGAGCCATAGCTGACCCCGCTCACTTCGCGAATGCGCCCTCCGATCGCCGCGCCGAACACGACGAAATAGAGCGCGGTGGTGATCACGGGAGTCGCGACGCTCTGGAGAATCGTGCGCTGCGTCCGCTGCATCTCTGCGCGGTAGATCGACCAAACGCCGTTGAGGTTGACCGCCGAAACCATCACGCCGCGCGCCCCACCAGATCAACGAAAATGTCTTCGAGCGAGGTGGTGCTGGTGTCGAGATCCTTGAAATCGACGCCGATCTCAGTTGAGCCGGCGCAAGAGCGTGGGCACCCCGGTGTCTTCGGCCCCCGCGGAGAAGCGATAGGATAGCCGCGTTCCGTCGTCCTCGAGTTCGAGCGGCCAGCCCTCTAACTCTTTTGGCAGGCTCGGCAACGGCTTCTGCAGCGCCAAAGTCAGGCGCCGTTTGCCGAGCTTGCGCATCAGCGCCTCCTTTTCTTCGACCAGCACGATCCGACCGTTGTTGATGACGCCGACCCGGTCCGCCATCTCCTCGGCCTCTTCGATGTAGTGGGTGGTCAAAATGACGGTGACGCCCTGGCTGCGAAGGCGTCGCACCAGCGTCCACATGTCGCGCCGCAGATTGACGTCGACGCCTGCGGTTGGCTCGTCAAGGAACAGCACGTCCGGCTCATGGGCGAGCGCCTTGGCGATCATGACCCGCCGTTTCATGCCCCCCGACAATTCGACGATCCGCGTGTCGCGCTTGTCCCATAGCGAAAGGTCGCGCAGCAATTGTTCGATATAAGCGGGATTGGGCGGCCGCCCGAACAGCCCCCGGCTGAATGACGCCGCTCGCCGAACCGTGGAGAAAATGTCGAGTGCAATCTCTTGCGGCACGAGCCCGACTATGGACCTCGCGGCGCGGTAGTCGCTAACGACGTCGTGGCCGTCGATGAGGACCCGGCCGGACGTCATTGACACCGAGCCGCACACGACCCCGATCAGCGTCGTCTTGCCGGCGCCGTTCGGGCCAAGCAGGGCGAAAATCTCGCCTTTGGCGATTTCCAGATCGACCGCGTCGAGCGCCACGAGGCCCGATTTGTAACGCTTGGTCACCGCGGCGATCGATATCATCGGCGACATCGCCATTCTCCCCATTAGGCGCGCTCGTGGGCGCGGCTAGCAGGGCGGCGACGGCGCCGCGCGCGGGCCGGGGGCCGCGAACCTCATCCGGCCGCGAGCCCGCTATGTAGGCGCATGGAGGCCGGGCGTCACCCCCTTGGCGAACGCAGCCATCAGGAAAGTACTTTCAGTCGGCGGCTTGCGGCTCACCTTTGCCGGCCGCCAACGTTCAGCCACGCGCCAGCGGTCTGCCGCAGCGAAACGAACAAACCGTCGACGAAAGTCAGAAGGCCATTGGCACGAAGAAGCAGTACACGCCGGATTGCCCGCTGGCCCCATCATCCCGGTAGAAGATCCAGTAGTCTCCGTCCTGGCTGGGCAGCGCCTGGCCCACGGGAATGCGACGGACGTAGCCATCGACCGAGTAAAAGTCGTCGGAGATTCGATGCACCTGCTCTGGACGAAGGTGATGTGCGTCCGCCGGTCCGCAGCACGAGGCTTTCACCCAGTCGGGAATAGCTTTCCCGTCCGACCAGTAGTCATGCGCGTCCGCGCCGCCAGCGGACAAAGCAAACAACAGTACGGCGATTCGAGCAATCATCTCAGTCCCCTTTGCGGGTTTCCAAGTGGGAATGATGCCGAATCCCTGGGAGCCTTCCTTCCTTCAACCCAAGTCCACGCTGAACCAAACTTGCCGCAGCAAATCTCATGCCGCCGGCTCGACTCACTGATGTAATGCTGCTTCCGCACCCGTCCAGTTGGCAAGTGAGACTTCACGACAAATGTGAGGAGTTCGCCCTAGCACCTCGGCCGCGATCAAGGTGATCCAACCCCGAACCCGGTGCGGCCTTGCCGCGACTCAAGGGTCGGGGTAACCCGCAACCCATGGCCAAACCCGTTCCGCCGCCTCCGGCCCCGCCTTCGGTTCCGATCGACATCAACCTGCGCGATGCGCTCGAGGAGCGCTATCTCGCCTACGCCCTTTCCACCATTATGGGCAGGGCGCTTCCGGACGCCCGCGACGGACTGAAACCGGTGCACCGGCGCATTCTCTACGGGATGCATATCCTGAGGCTCGACCCCGGCACGGCCTTCAAGAAATGCGCGAAGATCGTTGGCGATGTGATGGGCTCTTTCCACCCGCACGGCGACCAGGCGATCTACGAGGCGCTGGTGCGTCTCGCGCAGGACTTCGTCTCGCGCTATCCGCTGGTCGAGGGCCAAGGGAATTTCGGCAACATCGACGGCGATAACGCGGCGGCCTATCGCTACACCGAAGCGCGCATGACCGATGTCGCGCGCCTCATCATGGAAGGCGTCGACGAGGACTCGGTCGACTGGCGCGACAATTATTCCGGCGACACGAAAGAGCCGATCGTCATGCCGTCGGCGGTGCCGAACCTGCTCGCCAACGGCTCGCAGGGCATCGCTGTGGGAATGGCGACCTCGATTCCGCCCCACAACATCGCCGAACTTTGCGACGCCGCGCTTTATCTCATCGCCCATCCCGACGCCGACGCCCAGGCGCTCGCGACATTCGTGCCCGGTCCGGACTTCCCGACCGGCGGCGTGGTCATCGACGACAAGTCGGCAATCACCGAAACCTACCGCACGGGGCGCGGCGCTTTTCGTGTTCGCGCGCGTTGGATGAAGGAAGATACGGGCCGCGGCGGCTGGGTCGCGGTGGTCAACGAAATTCCCTACGGGGTGCAGAAGTCCCGGCTGATCGAGCAGATCGCCAACCTTCTCAACGAGAAAAAAATTCCGCTGCTTGCTGACGTCCGTGACGAGTCGACCGAGGACGTGCGCATCGTGCTTGAGCCGCGCACCCGCGCGGTCGAGCCTGAAACGCTGATGGAATCCCTGTTCAGGATGACCGAGCTCGAAGCGCGGGTCTCGGTCAACATGAACGTGCTGGTCGACGGCGTGACGCCCAAGGTCGTCTCGCTCGGCGAGGCGCTCAAGCAATGGCTCGACCATCGCCGCAATGTTTTGGTGCGGCGCTCGCGTCACCGATTGGCGGCGATCGACAAGCGGCTCGAACTGCTCGCCGGCATGATCATCGTCTTCCTCAATCTCGACGAGGTCATTCGCATCGTGCGCGAGGACGACGATCCGAAAGAGGCGCTGAAAGTTCGCTTCGACTTAAGCGAGCTGCAGGCCGTCTACGTTCTCGACACACGCTTGAGAAGTCTGCGCCGCCTTGAGGAGATGGCGCTGCGCAAAGAGCAGGACGACCTGAGCAAGGAGAAAGCGACGATCGAGGCGCTGCTCGCCAGCGAAAAGAGGCAATGGCAGATGATCGCGGTCGAGATCCGCGACGTCAAAAAGAAATTCGGTCCCGACACCAAGCTTGGCCGGCGACGCACGAGTTTCGAGGCCGCGCCCGACGTCATCGTCTCCGATCTGGCCGAAGCGATGATCGAGCGCGAACCCTTGACCATCGTCGTCTCGCAGAAGGGCTGGATCCGCGCGATGAAAGGCCAGGTCGCCGATCTCACCACGGCGACGTTCAAGGGCGACGACGGCTTGAAGACCTCGTTCTTCGCCGAGACGACCTCGAAGATTCTGGTGCTGGCGAGCGATGGCAAGGTGTTCACGCTCGAGGCTTCCAAACTGCCGGGCGGACGAGGGCAGGGCGAGCCGATCCGCCTCATGGCCGACATCGACGAGAGCGCTTCGATCGTCGCGGTCTGGGCTTACACGGCGGGCGCGAAACGGCTCATCGCTTCAAGCGACGGCAACGGCTTCATCGTGGGCGAGGACGAGCTTCTGTCCTCGACCCGCAAGGGCCGGGCGGTGCTCAACGTCACCGCGCCGGCGACGGCTGCGCTGATCGTTTCCGCGGCCGGCGATCATGTCGCGATCATCGGGCAGAACCGCAAGCTTCTGGTGTTCCCGTTCGCGCAGCTCAACGAGATGGCGCGCGGCAAGGGCACGCGGCTGCAGCGTTACAAGGACGGCGGCATTTCCGACGCGAAGGTCTTCGCGATCGCCGACGGTCTGACTTGGCGCGACTCGGCCGGGCGCACCTTCACGGTCGCAAAGGCCGAGCTCAAGGAATGGATCGGCAACCGCGCCGAGGCCGGGCGCCTGCCGCCAAAGGGCTTTCCGAAGAGCAATCGGTTCGAGGGGTAGCGACTGCTGCGTGGAGAGTTCTGATGAAATTTTTGGACGTTCTTGGCCGCCCACGGACAGCATACTATTAGCCTCCTTCCTTTCTCTGGCTTGGGACAAATAATTCCGTCTTGGCGGCGACGAAACCAGTAAAATGTACGTGCTCGCAGGACGATCTTGTTCGCGCGTACTCAACCTATGATAATGCGCAGCGGTTGGCTATCGCCCTGGAATATACTGCAACCTTTCTATATGAATGCGAAGCCAATGTACGGTGTTTTTCCAGACCTGACAGTGTGAATGGACTATACGAGAAATGGTACGCCCAAAACAAACTTGAAGACATTGTTCAAAAATACGGAGTGTCAGCTCTCACGCCTGACAATTTGAAGAAGAGTTTCTTTTCCCTGGCTCGAAATCAAAACGGCTCAGGCGGTCCCGGCGTAAACCTTCTGGACCCTGCAACGGGGTTAAACCGAGTCCGCTGCCCGGAATAGGGTCCAGTTATTTGCGCCCCGGCCCAGATCCCGACTCCGATACCTCTTCCGCTATCCCGTATGATCCAAGGGGCTCTCACGGAGAGGCGTCAAAGCCGGCGCCCGTCGGCTCAGCCGGCAAAGTTGAAGATCCCGCCTGCGATTTTTATCCAAGTGAAACAGTATGGACTGATAACCTAAAAAAACAATTCATAGCCGATGGATACTGCGCTGAGATAATCGATTCATTGATAGAACACGAACGCGGGCACAAGAAGTAGTGCAACAACGCGGGCGGCCACGCCAAGTATCGCTTGCTGAAATCCTCGTCGACTGCATCGGAGGAGGCAAACCAGTATCACGAGGATGCGAAGACGCTATGGGGCGTCCTCCAACAGCAACTGGCGAAATTGAAATGGACCGTATCAGGCAAGTCAGCGACTTATCAGATTGACCATCCATCAATCGACTTTGAGTTGCCTCCGGTCACTGGGAATGGTTCCGACTCGGTTTTCAAAATGACCCTTCCTCCGATCGACCAATCCGGATTGGGACTGATCCATGTAGAGTTTCGCCCGACGGTTCGCGTATCCGCCGTGCGCGTAGCGGACTACCATCCGGATTCGAGGCGTAGTGAAGAACTATTCGAATCCAGTTCAATTCAAAGGAGAATTTTGGCTTGATGACTCAGACTTATTGGGACCTTCTGCTGTGGAATGCTTTTTCCGGAAAGGACAAGGGCGGTTTCGACTTCGTTTCACAGGAGAAGTCGTACTCAGCCGGTCTACCATCGCAAGAAACGACGAAGTTCAAGTTTGAGACCGCGTGCCCTGCGTCGAGTCGGTGACTTCGCAGTTCCGCGTGTCCTCGAAAGCGTCGCCTCTGAAGATCTCGCGGCGGCGCGATCGTGAAATGGGCCACGGGGAGGGTTCAGTGGCGCAAGCGATTTTGCGGACGACAGCAATTAGCGCCATCCTTTTAGCGGTCCTGCTCGATCCCGCGTCGGCCTCGCAGCGCTGCATGGTCACCGATCCGACCGGGACGCGGCTGAACGTGCGGCGATTTGACGGCAAGATTCTCGGCGCCCTTCACAACGGCGAGATCGTGAGAAGTCCTGCGGATGAGCGCGGACCCAAAGGGCAAACCCTGGGCCTACGTCGCCTACGAGACCAACGGCGAGGGCTGGGTCTACCGAGAATTTATCAGTTGCTACTGAGGCGATCGCCGCGCCGTTTCAACGTCGCGACTCAAGATCGTCACGCGGTTGCGGGCGCCAGCGTCGGCTGCGCTTTTGGCAAAGGCCTGAACGTCGTGGCGATCAGGAAGGCGCCGATCCCCATCGCCCAGGAGCCGACGTACAGCCAGGTATAGCTGGCGAGCGCGTCGTAGATGAGGCCTCCGGCCAGCGGTCCCAGCGCCATGCCGAGGCTGCCCGCCATCGCCGTGCCGCCGATGACGGTGCCCATCATCCGAAGCGGAAAGTTTTCGCGCGCCAGAACCGCATAGAGCGGCATGACGCCCGCGTAGATGAAGCCGAAGATGGCAGCGACTGTATAGAACTCGCCCAAGCCTCGGGCGAAGACATAGCCGAGGGCGCCGAACGCCTGCGCCAGCAGGCCGAGGACCAAAATGCGCTTGGCGCCGAACCGATCGCCAAGCAACCCGAAGCCGATCCGGCCCCCCATGCCCGCAAGGCCCTCGACGCTGTAGATCGAAACCGCGGCCACAAGCGGAATCCCGCAGGTTTGCGCGTAGCTCACGGTGTGAAAGATCGGCCCGGAATGGGTTGCGCAGCAGAAGAAGTTGGTGAGCACGAGCACTACGAATTGCGGAGAGCGCAACGCCTCGCCAACCGAGATGCCGGATTGCGGCTCGGCTTCGGACATAGCGCTTGAGCCGACGAGCGCCGGCGGCCGGCGCACCAGAAGCGCCGCCGGGATCATGAGGAGGGCGGCGACCGCGGCGAGGATCTCGAGCGTGGTTCGCCAGCTCAAGGATGAAACGAGCCACGCGGCCAAGGGCGCCATGGTCACGGGGCCATGCCCATGCCCGCTGACACGAGCGACACGGCAAGGCTGCGATGCGTGTCGAACCAGCCCGTGACGCAGGCCATCATCGGCACGATGATGGCCGCCGCGCTCGCGCCTACGAGAAGCCCGAAGATCAACTGGAATGCGATAAGCGACGTCGCCTGGGAGGCCAGGGCGAGGCTCAACGCCAGAATGATTGAGCCCGCCAGGACGACAGCGCGCGGGCCGACACGATCGGAGAGGCTGCCCCAGGCCATGCTGCCGAGCGCCATGGCGAGGAAGCCGACCGTCATAGCGCTCGACACGCCGGTCACCGACCAGCCTGTGTCGCGGGCGATGGGCTGCAGCAGAACGGGCAGCGAGAACATGGCACCGACCGCAACGCAGCCCAAAAGACCGCCGGCGGCGACGATCACCCATCGGTAGCGCGATTCGGTCATGTTCGAACCCATACCAACCGGTAGGTATTCTGGTCAAGGGCTGGTGCGAACTAAGCGTGGAAGTCGAGGAGCGCTTTAGGGTCAAAACCCGATCGGCAGGTGGCCGCTTCGCGCAAATGCTGGTCATTCCCAACGGCGCGACGAATGGGTCAAATCGACCCACGGCAAGCGGTCTGTTCCCGCCGTTGAGGAGGCCTGATGCGCATGAAGCGCTTGACACCGAGACGCAAGATTGCAGGCGATCTTATGCTAAATTGATTTTCCGTGCTGATGTGGACCGGCGTTAAGGACACCATGGGCGAAACACGGAAACTCGCGGCGATCATGGCCGTCGACGTTGTCGGCTATTCCCGCCTGATGGGCGAGGATGAGGCCGGTACAGCAAGGCGGTGCGCGACATCGTCAAGCGGCGGCTCCGATCGTCAGAGTTTGGCGGCCGGGTCGTCAAGACCATGGGCGACGGACTGTTGCTCGAGTTTCCCTCCGTCGTCGCCGCCGTCGAGTGCGCGGTTCGATCCAGAAACATGATGGTCGGGCGCAACATCGATACGCCTGAGGTGAAGCGGATCGTCTATCGCATCGGCGTCCATCTCGGCGACGTGCTGATCGACGGCGCGGATATATTGGGCGAGGGGGTCAACATCGCGGCGCGGCTCGAGAGCATCTGCGAGCGGCGGGTTATCCGGCCGTCTATGATCAGATCAGCGGAAAGCTTGCTCTCGGTTTCCGAACCCTCGGTCTGCCTAACGCCAACATCGGAAGGCGGTCGAGGTATTCGCAATCGATTATGCGGACAAAACGAACGACGCCGACGGCGAGAAGGTGGCGCAGACGATCAAGTATTGCCGGGCGCCGGCGGGGTACGCCTTGCCTATGCGATTTCAGGCAGCGGACCGCCGCTGGTGAGATCGGGGAACGGGCTGAACCATCTGGATATGATTGGGAAAGCCCGATTTGGCGCCATGTCCTTCGCGGGCTGTCGCGTGAGCATACGCTCAACGCTACGACGCCAGAGGCAACGGCATGTCCGACTGGGACGTTGTCACGCTCTCGCTCGATGCCTGGGTGACCGACTTGAGACGGTCGTTGACGCGGTTGGCGTCGAGCGTTTCCCGCTTCTCGGGACATCCCAGGGCTGCGCTGTGGCTGTCGCCTATGCCGTGCGGCGCCCGGAACGGGTGTCGCACCTCATTCTGTACGGCGGGTTCGCGCTCGGTGGAAACAAGCGCACGCCGGGCGAAAAAGAAATGCGCCGTGCTACGATGACTTTGATGCGCCTCGGATGGGGCGCGGATAATCCAAGCTTCGGCAAATGTACACCGCGAGATTATTCCAGGGGAACGCACGAACAGGCGGACTATTTCAACGACTGCAACGGAGAACGACCTCCCCCGAGTGCGCGACTCGATATTATGGTGTAACCGGCGATATCGATATCATTGAACTTCTGCCCAAAGTGAAGGCGCCGACGCTTGTTATGCACGCGCGCGACGACGGCGTAGTTCCATTCGAGGCGGGGTGCCAGTTGGCCGCCGACATCCCAGGGGCTCGGTTCGTCGCATTGCCCGGTCGGAACCATTTGTTCCTGGAGCATGAGCCGGCTTCTGATCGCTTCTTCGAAGAGGTCCGCCTTTTCCTGAAGGGCTGATCGGGCGCGGCTCAGTGCTACCTCGATCGAACAGGCCCCGGCGTCTCGCGCCAATCCGCCGGCGCGACCTCGTCATGCGTCAACCGGGGCCCCATCGCATCGAACACGCCGTCGCGCCGGATCAGCGCATGGAACAGCCCGGCCGCGAGATGCATCAGGATCAGCGCGAAGAACAGGAACGCGAGATAGAAATGCGCGTTCCACAGGAGCGTATGCAGACCGGGGTCCAGCGGCAGGATCGGCGGCAGCCAGACGCCCGGCCATATCACCACGGGATATTCCGCGGCCGACAGCATCGCCCAGCCGATCAGCGGCATTGCGATCATCAGCGCGTAGAGCGCGTAATGCGACAGATACGCGGCGAGCTTCATGGGCTCCGGCAGATCGAGGGGCAGGGGCGGGGCGCCGTAGCGCAAACGCACCACGAGGCGGATCAGCGCGAGGATCAGGATCAGAATCCCGAGCGGCTTGTGAATGCCGACGAGCGTCAGATATTGCGGGGCGACCGTCGAGACCATGCCGACGCCGATGAACAGCATCGTCAAAATGCAGACCGCCATCACCCAATGGAGCGTCCGCTGCAGGGGCGTGAAGCGTTGAATGACCTTCTCTGGACGGATCCGCTGAACGTTCGTCATTGGGCGGCTCCCGTAGCGGTTCGCGGATAGTCTTTCTCCTCGGCCGTGCGGCGGTCATAGGAGACCCTGTAGGCCGCCGAGCGGGCGGCGGGGAACGGATCGTCCGACGGGCGCATGCCGCTCGGCAAAACCGTCGGATCGAAATTGATGTCGCGGCACGGACCGTCCGCCTCGGCTTCGATCTGCCGCACCACAAGCATGCCCACGTCGACGCTGCGACGGTCTTGCGGCCACGCCTTGCTTGGATCCGCGGTCTGATCCCCAGCGTTGGCGACAGTGACCCGCATCGTCCAGCGCAGCGGGCCGTTCTTGATGCGGTCCACGATCTCGGTCTCGAGGAAGTTAGGCCCGCGCTTCGCGAGTTCCTCCGGCGGAACGGGGACTGGCTGCGCCGCGGGCGTCAACGACCAGCGCACCGCGTGGTCGTTTCCGGCATTGTCGGTGAAGATGAAACTGTTGAGGCCGTTGTAGGGCTCCTCGGCGTAACTGCCAGTCCAGGGCGCGCTCTTCGCCCAGCCGCCGAAGGCCACGATCTCGGGATGGGCGCCAGCGAACTTCGCCATCGCATCAGGCTCCTTGCTTGCGGAGGCGATCTGGAGCTCGCGGAACGCTTCGACGCTTGCGACGGGGAAGAACGGCGGGTCGATCATCGCCGTGCGCCATTCGTGGCCGTCCGGCGTGGAGATCATGAGCCCTAAGCCCCGCACGCGCTCTTTGGAATCATCGGCGTTCGGGTTTGGCGTGCCCAGATTGAAGCGTCCGATCACGGGATACTTGCCCTGCGCGAACACCTGAGCGCGCGACAGTTCAGCTCCGGCGCCGTTCGACTCGAATACGCCCGTGAAGCAAATTCCCTTGGCGTGATTGCGCCGGTGCCCTAGCGGCGGTCCCGATGGCCCAGCAAAGCCGTCAACGAGCTTCTGGGGCGTCAAGCGCTCCGGCGAGAACCATCCGGCCGTGTATGAGAAGGTCGCGGCGACGAAAGCGACCACGCCAGCGATCAGCGCGAGCGATCCAATGGGGCTGCGCGGAGTCGGTCGGGACGCTTCGGGCAATGTCCGCTCTCCCTCTGACAATTGTGAAGCGAGTCTAGCACAAAAAGGCCGGACGAAAGCGCCTTCAAGGCGAGAGCTCGCCGAAGGTCGTCGGCACAAGCTCCGAGACCGTCGGGTGAATCGCCACGACGCGCGTGTAGGCGGAAGCCGTGACGCCTGCGGCCATCGCCTCGATCACGCCATGGATGGCTTCGTCGCCTCCGACGCCGAGAATGGCCGCGCCGAGGATCGCGTCGGTGTCGCGGTCGACCACGACTTTCATGAACCCTTTCGTTTCGCCCTTCTCGATCGCGCGGCCGACGCGGGTCATTGGCCGGCGGCCTATGCGGACCGCGTGGCCTTTGGCGCGGGCTTCGGCCTCGGTCATGCCGACCCGGCCAAGCGGCGGGTCGACGTAGAGCGCGTAAACGGGAATGCGGTCGCTCACTTTGCGCGCGGCGCCGTCGAGCAGGTTCGCCGCGGCGATTTCAAAATCATTGTACGAGGTGTGCGTGAAAGCGCCGCGCCCGTTGCAATCGCCAAGCGCCCAGATGTGGGGGACGCTGGTCTTCAAAGATTCGTCGACGACGACATAGCCGTGCGCGTCGACCTTGACGCCTGCGGCTTCGAGCCCGAGGTCGTCGGTGTTCGGGCGACGACCGACGGCGAGCAGCACATGCGAGCCCAAGACCTCAGGCTCGCCTGATGCGCAATTAACGCCGACCGCAATCTCAGCGCCGCGCGGTTCGAACTGGATGCATTCGGATTCGAGCCGAATTTCTATGCCTTCCGCCTCCAGGATTTCGCGGATCGCGTCCGAGACCTCTTCGTCCTCGCGCGAAACGAGCCGCGCCGCCTTTTCCACCACCGTGACTTCCGCGCCCAATCGGCGAAACACCTGCGCGAACTCAAGGCCGACGTAGCTTCCCCCCACGACGACAAGGCGCCGGGGCAGGGCGTCGAGTTCGAGCAGCGTCGTGTTGGTCAGCGTCCTCACCTGATCGCGACCCGGAAAGTCGGGGAGAACTGCGCGGCCTCCGACGTTGATAAAGAAGCGCTCGGCCTCCAGCACGTCGTCGCCGACCTGAATCGTTGCGGGCGAAAGGAAGCGGGCGTGGCCTCGTATGACAGTGCAATTCGCCATGCCTTCCAGCCACGCCGTAAGATGCGAGCGGGAGTTGCCGACGACCGCGTTCTTGCGCGCCATGACGGCGGCGAAATCGATGCTGACAGGCCCGACCTTCACGCCGAATTCCGCGCCGCGCCGCGCGAGATGCGCCGCATAGGCGCTTGCGACCAGCGTCTTGGTCGGCGTGCAGCCGGTGTTGACGCAGGTCCCGCCGATCAGATCGCGCTCGATGAGCGCCACCTTCTGCCCGGCCGCCGCAAGCCGGCCGACCATCGGCGGGCCAGCTTGCCCGGCGCCGATGACGATCGCGTCAAAGCGCCGGTTCACCGGAGCGCCCAGATGACGATGAGCCCAAGGATGATAGCGCCGGCGTCCTCGATGAACGCCGCGGGCGTGTCGCGCCCGAACGCCTTCGCCATCGAAGCGCGAATTTCGGCGCCGCCGAACGTTCCGATCACAGCGCCAATCACGCCGGCTATGAGGCCGCCGATCCACGAGCCGGCCCCAACGCCGATCGTCGCGCCCGAGAGCGCGCCGCTCACGATCCGGGCGCCGAATTGCATCGGGACCTTTCGGCTCGGCGTCGATGGAAGCTGGTCGGTAACCAGTTCGACAATCGCTAACAGCGTGAAGATCCAGGGCGTCCAGGAATAGCCCATGAACGCGAGCCATGAATCGTCAAGATTGAGGTAGCCCCACCTCGCCGCCCAGCTCACGGCGGCCAGCGCCGTGAAAACGCGCGAACCGGCGACGATGCCGGCCAAGAGCGCGAGTGCATAAAGCATTGCTTATTCCCCCCTCAGTTCCTTTGTGGGCGCGCTCGCGGATGCGCACTTCCCGTCATCGCAAAAGCTGTGCTGCCAAATAGCGGGATAGAGCCCAATAGAGCCCGCCGGAAAGAAGCATCGCCGCCGGCAGGGTGAACACCCAGGCGAGCAGGATATTGCGCACCATCCGCCATTGCAGGCCGGCGCCGCTCGCCGTCATCGTTCCGGCGATACCCGACGAGAGCACATGGGTCGTCGAAACTGGAAGGCCGAACCCGTCCGCGACCGCGATCGTGGCCGCCGCCGTGATCTCCGCGCATGCGCCCTGAGCCACGCTCAGTCGGGCCTCTGCCGATCCGCTCGCCGACGGTGACCACGATGCGCTTCCAGCCGATCATCGTGCCGCAGCCAAGCACGATTGCGACGACGATTTTGACCCAGAGCGGGATGATGAATTCGATGCTCAGCGCGATCAGCAAGGCGACGAAGATCGCGAAGAAGGCGCGAGCGACGGGACAATCGACCCACTCGCTGTCATGTCGCCGTAGATGCTGAAAACAACGTAAATTAGCGCGGCCGCGAGAACTCCCACGATCGCGCCAAGGATGACCCAATGGTGGCCGCGATCGAGATCGGGCCGGGGACGAGACGTTGGTCGGACCAACTCGGGCAAAACGAGCTTGGCGCTGAGAGCCCCTGGCGCAAAGTGAGGCTCTCCAGGCTCGGACTGGGTGAGCGACATCGCGCGTGCGCGGCTCCATCAGGAAAATCGGCAGAGTCCTCTATCGCAGGATTTTCGACAAATGGACAGGGACGCGCTACGCGGTTCGTGCGCCGTCGCTATGCCTTCACCCGCACATATTCCCCCGGCGCGTCGCATAGGGGTTTGAGCTTAGCCCCGCCCGGTTTGCGGGCGGGGCTTCTCTCGGGCGCCTGTGCGGTCAGCCAAGCGAGCCAGTCGAGCCACCATGAGCCCGGCGTCTCCTTGGCCTTCGCGACCCAGTCCTCGAACTTGCCCTCAGGCGGGCCGCCCGACCAGTACTGGTATTTCGGCTTGCTCGGCGGATTGACGACGCCGGCGATATGACCGGATCCCGCCATCACGTAGCGGACCGGGCCGCCGAAGGATTTGGCTCCGGTGAACGCGGAACGGGCAGGGGCGATGTGGTCTTCCTTCGTGGCCAATTCATAGATCGGGATCGTCACCTTCTTGAGGTAGGGC
>CAVUPE010000017.1:0-78479 GCA_963743265.1 uncultured Alphaproteobacteria bacterium
AAGCCTTGACGTAATTGGGCGGCATCAGCCGGGCGTCGTGACCGAGTTTGACCAATTCGCGAGCCCAATGATGGGCTGAACCGCAGGCTTCTAAACCTATCACGCAGGGCGGAAGAGAGCCGAAGAAAGAGAGCACGTCCTTGCGCCGCAAGGCGGAGGTTATGACGATCCTGCCGTCAACATCCACCGCGTGAATCTGGAAGACGTGTTTCGCCAGATCGAGGCCAACCGTCGTTACCGATTTCAAGTTAACCTTAGCCTTGCCCATTTGCGGCGCTCCTTTGAAGATATTCGACAGCGCCAACCTGCCACGCCTCTTTCATCGGGAGGATCGGTGCGAGCGCCGTCCACACCATCAAGAGAGCCTGAGGGCGCTGGCCAAGCGCTTAGGGATCAACCCGAAGACCGTCGCCAAGTGGCGGAAGCGCGCCTCGGCTTCCGATCTCCCAACAGGACCGAAGGAGCCCCGATCGACCGTCCTGTCCGTCGAGGAGGAGGCCGTGGTCGTCGCCTTTCGAAGGCATACGCTGCTGCCGCTCGATGATTGCCTTTACGCTCTGCAGCCGACCATCCCGCATCTGACGCGCTCGTCGCTGCATCGCTGCCTCAAGCGCCATGGGATCTCTCGCCTGCCGCAGGTCGAAGGCGAAAAAGCTGGTGAGCTACCTTCGGCCTCAACCCGAGTGTGCGCCAATCGGGTCCTGGGCCCGCGACTGCCCGAAGCGTCCCACGTCGCCGATCGCGGCCACGATGGCGAGCGCCACCACCATGTCGACCCCTGGGTTTGTCATCAGGCGTTTGACGCCCTAGTCCGCCAGGGCTGAGCGGGCAAGATCGCGCTCGATGACTTTGAGGTCCTCGCCGAGCCGATCGAACTCGCGCAGGTGGCGTTCGACGGCGAGCCGTTCGTCCTCCGGCAAGACCTGGTGAAAAAGCCATGCCCGTCCGCTTGCCCCGCACAGATCGGCGTGCGGACAGGAGGGGATCAGATGGCTGTGCAGGATCGACTGAATGATATTCTTCAATCGCGATCGCTGTCGGACGATCTGATTGCGCCGGGTCACTTGCCGGCGAAGCGCCTGAAGTCGGCTCGTCCGGAATCCAGACTTCCGGCAGAAAGCCGCTTGCATAAAGTTGAGCGAGGACGCTGGCGTCGATCGTATCGGTCTTGATCTTCGCATGGGCGATGATGCGCACTTGTTTTGGATTCGCGATCACAACTTTCTTGACATGAGGTGCGATCACCGCCGCGACCGAGGACGCGTTTCCGGTCGCCTCGACAACGACCACGTCCTCCTTCGAAAGCTTCTTTGCGAAAGCTTCGAGAAGATGGCGGCGCATGTCGACGCGCCCTAGCCGTTTGAGCTCGCCCTCGTCCCAGGCGACCGCCTCGGCGAAGGCGCGGTGGATATCCAATCCAATGATCCGCATGCCTGCTCCTCCGTCTCTGTTCGTTCAAAGCGGGAGCTGGCGGGCGACACGACATCTACTGATCCGCGCTCACGGCGCATCCGGGAAAGTCGCAAGGGGCGGCCATGTAACGAGCTCGGGCTCTCGGCCCACTGTCTATCGGCGGCCTGCCCGCACCTTCGTGCTCCCGGCGCCCCGTGTCCCGGATGGGCTCACCATATCGCCGGTTCCCTTCCGGAAACAGCCGGACAACAGAGGCGCCGATGATCTCATACCGGATAACGGTCAGGTCGAACGGATGAACCGCACCATCAAGGATGCGACCGTCAAACGCTACTTCTACGAAACCCACGATGAGCTGCGGGCTCATCTGCGCGACTTCGTCGACGCCTATAACTTCGCCCGAAGGCTCAAGACCCTCAGAGGCCTCACCCCCTATGAGTTCATCTGCAAAGCCTGGACTTCACAGCCGCAAAGATTCACAATCAGCCCGCTCCAGAAAATGCCGGGACTAAACACCTAGGCTGGCGTGCGGATGGCCTTGGCGAGCAGCCGAGCGCACAGGCTTTTAGCTCAAGCTGTGGCGGCTAGGAGCTGGAAGGCGCTCCAACTTCTTTGACAAACGGTCATGGATCCAGGCAGCAAACCTCAACGCCGGGCCAATGATCGCAAGGGCGGCAAATGGCAAATATGCGAGGCTTTGCCGCAAATCGTCCATCGGGAATCTCTTGAAATCAAGTAGAAACGCCAACGCAATGTAATTCATGGCGACGAAGCGAATCGGCGGCCAAAACGTAGGCGGCAGCGCCTGCCGCACACGGCTGATGGAAAGCAGCGCAAGAAGGTAGGTGAAAACCGCGGCGATCCCGAAAATGACGAACGTTTCGGTCGACGGTGCGCGTCCGACCAGACAAAGATAGGCCACAAAACTGAGGTGGACCGAGATCGCGGCGGCGAAGGCTAAGCCAAAGTCGCGTGCGTGCTCTTTCATTGGCAAAAAGAGGTTGCCGAAGAGGGACGTCAACGCGGCTCCGACATACGCAGGCCAAAAGAAAAGGAAGGCTACCCTCGCGCTCATTGCGAGCGCGATGGTAATGTCTCTATGCCTCGACACGGCCAAGGAGACGAGGCCCACCCCGAGCGACGTGGCGAAAGCGGTCGCCATCCAAATCCAGGTATTGTGCCGAACGTCTGTTATTGGGTTTGCCATCGCTGGAGTTTCACCGCCGCGTTTAGTCGAATTGGCCGCCACAAAAAATACCTCATATTTACGATTGGATTGTAGGATTTGTGAGGCTGATTTGGGCGCCGATTGGGGGTAATTTAATCGGTTGAAGGGAGATTTCAAGCTTCCCATTCAGCTGCGGAGATCCGGACGGGCCGGCGCGATGACACCAGGAGGAGTCTGCCGCCGCAAACCTAGCTTACAAGGGAACATCTGCTTGAGGATCGGCGTTGTTATAATGTCAGATAAGTCGTCTCCCAGAGGCGTTTGACCATGCGTAATCTTTCGCTGGCTGGCCAATGATGTTTGCCTGCATTCGTCGCGCGTTTACAGGAAATCGCGGCATAGCCTGTCCCGCCAATGCAGTAGGTCGGTCCCGCAATGGTATTCGATTTTACTTGGTCAACATTCCGCCCGATATCGATGGTACAGGTGCCTAGTCTCACTTCGCCGAAGCCGGTTATCGGATGAAGCCAGACATCCCCATATTTGTCGGATACCAAATCCTTAAGGGCGTCTTATACCATATCGCAGGTGCGGGAAATTCGGTTGCACTAGACGCCACAAGGCCGAGTAGGTGCTCTCATGATAGAGCTCATTCTTACAGGGTACGCCGCGGCCTGTGTCGTCGCGACAATCGTCTTTATCGCGCTCGGCTGGGCGAGCAGACGGAACACGAAATCAGACATTCTCGAAACTATGGAAGAGTTCGAACAGATTGTTTCGGATGGCCGTTCCGATTTGAACCTCAAAGCTGCCGACTTGACGAACAATACTCTGGCCTTCCGAGCCATTCCCCCGACTAGTGAGTCTCTGTCCGTTTCCCGACCCGATCCAAAGCCACCAGCGCCACGTAACAGGAACTGCTTTGTTTCTTGCTTCCCGGCGGAGGTCGGGCTCAATTGCTTGGCGTTTCGCCGAAGTGAATGCTTGTTTCGTTCCCCGCCCGCATCCGCTCTAAGCTGCGCCGGCGACCGCCTCGCAGACATCGCTGACCAGAGCGTCGACGAGCGCCTGGTCGTCCGCTTCGCCCATGACCCTTATGACCGGTTCGGTGCCAGACGGTCGCACCAGGAGCCGGCCGCGGTCGCCGAGCTGGGCGGTCGCGTCCGCAATCGCCTTCGCCACCGATGGGTTTTCGAGCGGCCGGCCGCCCTTGAAACGAACGCTGCGCAACACCTGCGGCACCGGCTCGAAGCGGTGGCAGACCTCGCTCGCCGGCTTGCCGAGCTTCTGCACCACCGCCAGCACCTGCATGGCCGCCACCAGACCGTCGCCGGTCGTCGAATAGTCGGACAGAATGATGTGGCCCGACTGCTCGCCCCCGACGTTGAAGCCTTTTTCGCGCATGCGCTCGATCACATAGCGGTCGCCGACCGCGGTGCGCTCGAGCGTAAGCCCCAGGCTCGCCAGATGCCGCTCAAGCCCCAGGTTCGACATCACCGTGGCGACCACGCCGGGCTTGGACAATCGGCCCTCGTCGCGCCAGCTCTCGGCGACAACCGCCATCACCTGATCGCCGTCGATCAGGCGGCCCTTCTCGTCGACCAGGATCATCCGGTCGGCGTCGCCGTCGAGCGCGATGCCGACATCGGCCCGCATTTCGCGCACCTTGCGCGCCAAAGCCTCGGGCGCGGTCGAGCCGACCTCGAAGTTGATGTTGAGCCCGTTCGGTTCGACGCCGATCTTGATCACCTCGGCGCCGAGCTCCCATAAGGCTTCGGGCGCGACCTTGTAAGCCGCGCCATTGGCGCAGTCGACGACCACGCGCAGGCCCTCGAGCGACACTTCGCGGGAAAGCGTCCGCTTGGCGTATTCGATGTAGCGGGCGTCGACGTCGTCGATGCGCTTGGCGCGGCCGAGGTCGGGGGAGTTGGCGAGCTTCGGCGCGACGTCGCCGTCCATCAAAGCTTCGATCCGCGCCTCGACCTCGTCGGACAATTTATAGCCGTCCGGCCCGAACAGCTTGATGCCGTTGTCCTCATAAGGGTTGTGGGAAGCGGAGATCATCACGCCCAAGTCGCAGCGCATCGAGCGCGTCAACATCGCCACCGCCGGGGTCGGCACGGGGCCTAAGAGCAGAACGTCAGCGCCGACCGAGGCGAAGCCCGCGACCAGCGCATATTCGATCATGTAGCTCGAGAGCCGCGTATCCTTGCCGATCACCACCCGATGACGGTGGTCGCCGCGGCGAAACGCAAGGCCGGCCGCCTGGCCGACCTTCAGCGCCATATCCGCCGTGATCTGGCTGTTGGCCCGACCCCTGATGCCGTCGGTGCCAAAATATCTGCGCGCCATGATGACAGCTCCCCGGGCGACTGACCGCCGCGATTCGAACGCTGCGTCACGCCTCATACCGCATATGTGCGGACAAAAGTTTCACAATTCGTTGCTAGACGTTAACGCTACCAGGCGGCGTTGCCCGCCCCGCGCATGGCGCCTAGAGTGCTTCACCCGCGCCCGCAAATTCCAGCCGCCTATTGGGAGAACGCCGATGATCCGGACCGTCGCCACCAAGCCGTTCGCCGACCAAAGGCCAGGCACTTCGGGTCTGCGCAAGCAGGTCACGGTCTTCCAGGGGCCCCACTATCTCGAAAACTTCATTCAGTCGACTTTCAATTCCCTTGAGGGTTTTCAGGGCAAGACGCTTGTCCTCGGCGGCGACGGGCGCTTCTTCAATCGCGAGGCCATCCAGATCGTGATCAAGATCGCCGCGGCGAACGGCTTCGGCCGCGTCGTCGTCGGCAAAGGCGGCATCCTCTCGACTCCCGCTGTCTCGGCGTTGATTCGCGCGCTCTCCGCCTATGGCGGGATCATCTTGTCGGCGAGCCACAATCCCGGCGGCCCGCAGGGGGATTTCGGCGTCAAGTACAACATCGGCGCCGGCGGACCCGCCCCCGAGAATGTCACCGAGGCGATCTTCGGCCATACCAAGACGATCTCCGCCTACAAGATTTCCGACGCCCCTGACGTCGACATCGACCGCCTCGGGACCGTCAAGGTTGAGGCGATGGAGATCGAGGTTATCGACCCGGTCACGCAATATCTTTCGCTAATGAAGACGCTGTTCGACTTCGACGCGATCCGCGCTTTGTTCGCTTCGGGCTTCCGCATGCGCTTCGACGCGTTGCATGCGGTGACCGGTCCTTACGCGCATGTGATCTTCGAGGACGAACTGAAAGCCGGGGCCGGCACGGTGGTCAGCGGCACGCCTTTGCCCGATTTTGGCGGACATCATCCCGATCCCAATCCGACCTACGCCAAGGATTTATTCGACTTCATGATGTCGGCGAACGCGCCCGATTTCGGAGCCGCGTCGGACGGCGACGGCGACCGCAACATGATCCTGGGCCGCAACGCCTATGTCACGCCGTCGGATTCGCTCGCCATCCTCAGCGCCAACGCCCATTACGCCCCGGGCTACGCCAAGGGTCTTGCGGGCGTTGCGCGTTCGATGCCGACCAGCGCCGCCGCCGACCGCGTCGCGGCCAAGCTCGGCATCAAGTCGTACGAGACCCCCACGGGCTGGAAGTTCTTCGGCAACCTGCTCGATGCGGGCTTGGCGACCCTGTGCGGCGAGGAAAGCTTCGGCACCGGCTCGAACCACATCCGCGAGAAGGATGGCGTGTGGGCCGTGCTGTTCTGGCTCAACATTCTCGCCCAGCGCCGCATGTCCGTGCTCGACCTCGTGCGCGAGCATTGGCGAACTTACGGCCGCAACTATTATACGCGCCACGACTACGAGGCGATTGACCTCACCGCCGCCAAAGGCCTGATGGCGGCGCTCGGCGACGCGACCAAGACCCTTCCCGGCAAAAGCTTCGGCGCCCACAAGGTCGAGGCTGCCGATGATTTCGCCTATCACGATCCGGTCGACGGCTCGGACGCGACCGATCAGGGCATCAGGGTGATGTTCGAAGGCGGCTCGCGCATCGTCTACCGGCTGTCCGGAACGGGGACGGTGGGCGCGACGCTGCGCGTCTATATCGAGCATTACGAGCCGCCCTCGGGCAAGCTCGATCAGGACACCCAGGCTGCGCTCTCCGACCTCATCGCGCTTTCACGAAGCTTGGCTGAGATCGAGAAGCGGACGGGTCGCAAGGAACCGACCGTGATCACCTGAGGCGCGTCCCGATAAGGCCCTGACAGGACAAGGCGCCGTCTTTTAAGCATTTTGAACGTATGAAATCGTTGGCGCTAAAGCCTTCAGGGCGGCGGCGCTGGCGGGCGGTTCGTTTCCACGAGCGCGCCGCATTGCCGCCCCCTTCGCTCTGGCATAAGAGGGCCGCCCATGGTCAATCTCGCCAACCCGACGACCTTCGTCGAGCTGACGCGCCGGGTTCTGCCCTGGCTCGTGGCGGCGACGGCCGTCCTGTTTGTCGCCGGCCTATGGCTCTCCTTCGCCGCGCCGCCCGACTATCAGCAGGGCGAGACAGTCAAGATCATGTATCTTCACGTGCCGGCAGCCTGGATGGCGACCTTCGTCTATGGCGTCATGACGGTGGCGGCGCTCGGGACGCTGGTGTGGCGCCATCCCCTCGCCGACGCCGCGCAGAAGGCCGCAGCGCCGCTCGGCGCGGGTTTCACCTTCATTTGTCTCGTCACCGGCTCGCTGTGGGGGAAACCGATGTGGGGCACGTATTGGGTGTGGGACGCGCGCCTGACCTCGGTGCTGGTGCTGTTCATTCTCTATCTCGGCCTCATTGCGCTATGGCGCGCGATCGACGATCCAGGCCGCGCGGCCAAAGCCGCGGCGATCCTGACCCTGGTTGGGGCTGTCGACCTGCCGATCATCAAATTCTCTGTCGACTGGTGGAACACCCTGCATCAGCCGGCGTCGGTGTTCCGCCTCGACGGTCCGACGATCGCGCCCGAACTGCTCATGCCGCTGCTCGTGATGTCGCTCGCCTTCACCTGCCTTTTCCTGACGCTGCATGTGATGGCGATCCGCAACGAGATCCTGCGCCGGCGGATCGCTCGGGTCACGATGCTCGCGGCCGTCGAGGGCGACCGGCTTGCGCCGGAATTTGCGGCCCGAGGCGCGTGATGGGCGATCCGCATATCGGTTTTATCGTTGCGGCCTATGCGGTCGCCGTCGTGACCATCGCCGCGATGATCGGCTGGGTTGTCTTGGACTTCCGGCGTCTGAACAGCCAACTGGACCAGGCGACGCGGGCGCTCGATAGCGCTCGGGGCGGCGCGAAAGGCGCCGAGCGCCGATGAGCCTCGAGGCTGAAACCGCTGGTTCGCCTCCCCGGCGGCGCTGGTTCGTCTACCTGCCGCTCGTCGTCTTCATGGCGCTTGCGTGGCTCCTGTTTCAGAGGCTCGGCGCGGGCGATCCAGCCAGCATTCCCTCGGTCCTGATCGGACAAACGGCCCCGCCACTCAATTTGCCCGGGCTCGACGGCGCCTCGGGCCTGACCGACGCGGATTTGCGCGCTGGCCATGTGAGCGTGGTCAATGTGTTCGGCTCCTGGTGCGAGCCCTGTCATTTCGAGCATCAATATCTGATGGCGCTCGCCGCCGATCCCGAGCTCAAGGCCAAGGGCGTCGCCATTTACGGCGTCGCGCAAAAGGACTCGGCCGAGAACATCCGCCGCTTCCTCGGCGCGAAGGGCGACCCCTACGCCAAGGTGGGTCTCGACCAGGATAACCGCGCCGGCATCGACTGGGGCGTTTACGGCGTGCCCGAGACGTTCGTCGTCCGGGGCGACGGCAAGCTCATCTTCAAGCTCGTGGGGCCGATCACCGCTGGGACGCTCGAGAGCCAGATCAAGCCGCAGATCCTCAAGGCGATGGACTAGATGCGATCCCTAAATTTTCCTTGGTAAGCGAAATGGGCCCGCGCCTGGTGTGACTGGGTTCTATATCATTGGCTCTGCCGCGCGCTCCCGGCCCTAACTTCGCCACGTAATTTGGGTTTTTCGCGGAGTTTGGACGCCAAATAGGGAACCGATGACAGCGTTTCACAATGACGCAGTCCCGACGGGGGTCACCGGCGGGGAGCGAATGGCGACTTTCGCCCCTCCCTCCACCGCGCGCCGTATTGGCGTCGTCCCTCCTCCCGACCGTGAACAGGCCTTTGCCAAAGCAAAGCGCCGCTCAGCGCGCGTCAGGCTGTTGCGCCTTGCCATTCTGATCGGCGGCCTCGGCGCCGTGGCCACGATGTTGGTTGTCGCCTTTTTCAACCCTTTCGCGACAAAACTCGGCTCGCTGAGTTTCGCTGCCCTCTCAATGGAAGGGACCAAGATCGTCATGGACCGGCCGAAGCTCGCTGGATTTCGGAGTGATGGGCAGGCCTATCTTCTAACGGCCGAGCGGGCGCTTCAGGACATCAAACAGCCGACTATGGTCCAGTTACGAACAGTCGACGGTGAAATAGGCATGGCCGGCGGAGAGGCGACACATTTGAGCGCTGACGCTGGCGTCTACGACAACTTGGCCGAGCACATGGAGCTGTCGGGGAATGTGCGGATCAAGAATGGCCGCTTTACCGTGCTATTGCGAAGCGCCAGATTCGATTTTAAGTCCGGCGTTTATGGGAGCGACGACCGAGTCGAAGTCCAAGGGGGTGACGGCACGACGATATTCGCCGATCGGGCTTCGGCCCTCAACCACGGCCAGGAGCTGACTTTCGAAGGTCATGTCCGAACAAACATTGTTCCGCAGACGAACCAAGAGCCTGCGAGTGAAGTAAAAAGGTCCAATCCATGACGTTGCCGTCTCGTTTCCCCGGATGGCTGGCGGCGATAGCTGCGGCGACCCTCTGCTCGAGCGGCGCCGGCGCGGCGGCCGAAAAGCCATCGAGCCCGAACAACTCGGCCGCAATCTTCCCCGGGACCAGTTCAAAGGAACCCATCTCGATCGACGCCGATAAGCTCGTTTACTACGACAAGGAGCACAAGGCGGTCTATTCCGGCAACGTCGTCGTCATTCAGGGCGATACGAAAATGACGTGTTCGGCTATGAGCGTCTTTCTAGATCACGCGCCAACGACGGGCGCTGCTGCCTCTCCACCGAAGGAAGCCGCACCCCCATCGACGAACGGCCAAGCGGGGTCCCCGGCGGACGCGGGCGTCAAGCACCTGGATGCTGCGGGTCCGGTCACCGTCGTATCGAAAACTCAGGTCGCGACCGGCGACAGCGGAAGCTACGACAAGGCCGAGGGCAAAGTGCGGCTCATTGGCCATGTCACACTCAGTGACGGGCAAAACGTCACCAAGGGCGACAAGCTGACCTACGACCTCAAGAGCGGTCAAGCAACCGTCGACACCAACGCCAAGTCAGGGCGAGTGCACGGACAATTCGTCCCGAAATCGGGCGCCGACGCCACCAAGGCGGACGCTGGGAAGCCGAAATAGGAGCCGGTCATTGCCGACCTTTCGCGCGTCGCGTGGCGCGTCCGAAGCGAGCAGTCGTCAGTGAGCGACGACGCGGTTCGCGAGAGCCTGAGCACGCTTCCTCGCTGGCGCAAATGGTTGCGCACCGAAAGCAAGGCATCGCCTTCCGAATCAGGGGGTGCGCATAGTGGGCAAGGCGTTCTCGCCGTGCATCACCTCGGTAAGGGCTATCGCGGCCGAATGGTGGTGCAGGACGTCAGCCTCTCGGTTCGCCAGGGCGAGGCGGTCGGGTTGTTGGGGCCGAACGGGGCCGGCAAGACCACCGTCTTTTACATGATCACCGGCCTGGTAAGACCCGACAAGGGCGAAATAGAACTGGACGGTCATGACGTTACCCGCTTGCCGATGTTTCAAAGGGCGCGGCTCGGGATCGGCTACTTGCCGCAGGAGGCTTCGATCTTCCGCGGGCTTAACGTCGAGGACAATATTCGCGCAGTGCTCGAGGTTAACGAACCTAACCGTCGGGCGCGCGAGGCGATGCTAGAATCTCTGCTCGAGGAGTTCGACATCGCGCGCGTGCGGGCGGCGCCCTCAATCTCGCTGTCGGGCGGCGAGCGAAGGCGGTGCGAAATAGCCCGGGCGCTCGCCGGCAAACCGTCTTTCATGCTCCTCGACGAGCCTTTCGCGGGCATTGACCCGATCGCGGTCGGCGACATCCAGGATCTCGTGCGTCACCTCAAGGGGCGAGGTATCGGCGTTTTGATT
The DNA here is from genome assembly GCA_963743265.1 of uncultured Alphaproteobacteria bacterium. Classification (GTDB taxonomy): domain Bacteria; phylum Pseudomonadota; class Alphaproteobacteria; order Rhizobiales; family Beijerinckiaceae; genus Roseiarcus. Next base: position 10,741 of record CAVUPE010000017.1, read on the forward strand.
ACCGATCACAACGTTCGGGAAACCCTCGGGCTGATCGATCGCGCCTACATCATTCACAGCGGCCACGTTTTAACTGAGGGTCCGCCGGATGATATCATTGCGCACCCGGACGTGCGCCGCTTCTACTTGGGCGAGGACTTTCGGATGTAGGGCCGGACGGGAACCGGCAAAACGAGCCAAGGTGTCACTCGTCTTCGCCGAACCGACTGGAGACTAGGGCCGCAAGCGCGTCCAACGCCTCTCGAGCTTCGACGCCTGAGGCGGATACGGTAATCGTTGATCCCGGGCCGGCGCCGAGCGTCAGAATGCCCATGATCGAATCGCCCCCGACCGTCTCGCCGCAGCGGGTGACCTTGATGTCCGCGTCAAACCGGTCGACGCACTGCACAAATTTCGCGGTGGCTCGCGCGTGCAAGCCCTTTCGGTTGACAATCTGCAACTCGCGCGACAGCGCCCCGGTGAAAGGAGGCGGCGAGCATTCTCCTTCGGAGCTGGCCTGGGTCATTTCCCCTCGAGCACCTTGCTCGCGATGGTGATGTACTTGCGGCCAGCATCTCGCGCCTCCACCACGGCGTGGTCGAGATCGGCGCTCTCGCGCATCGTCGCGAGCTTGATCAACATCGGCAAGTTGACGCCGCAGATCACTTCGACGCGTCCTCCGTCCATGACCGAAATCGCCAAATTCGAGGGAGTGCCGCCGAACATGTCCGTCAGGATGACAACCCCGCCGCCGTCCTGAACCCGCGCAGCGGCGCTCAGGATGTCCGAGCGCCGCTGTTCCATATCGTCTTCCGGACCAATTGTTATCGTTTCGAGCTGGGACTGAGGCCCAACGACATGCTCTAACGCTGCCCGAAAACCAGTGGCGAGCTGGCCGTGGGTCACAAGGACCATTCCGATCATCAATTACCCATCAGTCGATCGGCTCACCCCGGCGGCGATCATGTCGGCGGCGAAATCTTAGGCCGCCCATTTTTGTGCACTGCGGCGCAATGTTCAAGCGAAATTCCTAATCGCGCCGGCTTTTCCGCCGTCAGGACAGCCAATCGCTCTTCGACCGCGAGCCCCTGATCGCAAACGCTCAGTGCGGAATCAAGCGCGAGACGGGGCAGCGCGACCTCGCCAACGACTAACCCCTCGTCATCATCATCGGGCATTCTCGGCCATGGACGCCCGCGCTCGCAGAGTTCGACAGCCAACCGCACAATCGCCGCCGGCTCGTGTCGGACTGCGAGCAGACCTGCCATCCGCCGCTCGATGACCCCCGCCATATTGGCCGCTCCCCAAGCGATCAGGCGATCGCCCGCCTTGCGGACGAAAACACGGTCGTCCCCAATCAGCGCGCAAAACGCGCCCGCGCCGGTCGCGCGCGCCATCAGCGCCAGCGCCAGCGCGCTTTTGCCTGAACCTGATGGCCCAAGGATCAACACACCGCTTTCGCCATGTATCACGGCCGTCGCGTGGAGGCTCGTCCCTCCGGCCAAAGCACCGCGGGTCATGCCGAGAATGCAGGTAGTTCAACGACAAAGCGCGCGCCAGCGCCGTGCCGCGTCGGCTCATCGAAATTGTCGCGTTCCGCCGCCGGGACACCAACGCTTGCCAATTCGGCCGGCCGGTTGCAAGCCCAGATCCGACCACCGTGGGCCTCGACAATCTGGCGCGAAATCGACAGCCCCAAACCCGAATTCTGACCAAACCCCTGGCTTGGCCGATCGGTATAAAATCGTTCGAAAATGCGCTCGAGCGCGTGTGGCGGGATCCCAGGCCCGTCATCATCGACAGTGATGACGACGCGATCGAAAGGCTCCTCTCCTTCCGGCTCGCTCCTAGCAGACGTCCGCTGCAGCGCGACGCGCACGACGCCGCCGGGTTCGGAAAAAGAGCAGGCGTTGTCAATGAGGTTGGTGACAACCTGGGCGAGACGGGAATCGTGCCCGAGGACGAAATAGTCGGCGCTGGCGTTCTTGCCGCGCCTCACGGGGATCGACAATTCGACCTGGGCGGCTCCGCCGCGCGGGGAATCCCGCGCTATGGAGACGACCGCGCGCAGAAGAGCGGCGATATCGACAGGGCCGGCGTCGCCTCGCGCCAGCTCCGCATCGAGGCGGGAGGCGTCGGAGATGTCGCTGATCAACCGGTCGAGCCGCCGCACGTCATGTTGCATGACGGCGATAAGCCGATCGCGCGAATGGCCGACGTTCACCCTTGGCAACGTTTCGAGCGCGCTGCGCAGCGACGTCAGCGGATTCTTGAGTTCGTGCGCGACGTCGGCGGCGAAACTCTCAATCGCGTCGAGACGGTTATAGAGCGCCTGGGTCATGTCGCGCAGGGCGCGGGACAAGTGGCCGATCTCGTCCGATCGCGCAGTGAAATCGGGAATCTGCTGGCGCGACCGGATGCCCCGCCGCACGCGTTCCGCCGCATCAGCGAGGCGACGGACCGGTTCAGCGATCGTGTTCGCGAGCGACAGCGATAAAACCAGCATCACCACGGCGAGCACCAAAAAGAAGCGCAGTTGAGCTAACCGCGCGGAGGTGATCACACGGTCAATGTCGCCCCCTTGAGTCGACAGTTGAAGCACGCCGCGGGTCGCCATCATGTGTTGGATCGGCACCCCGACGGATACGATCGTCTCGCCTTCGTGATTGATGCGCACCAGAGATTGCGTTTTGCCCAGCAGAGCGCCGGCGACTTCGGGCATGGTCTTGCCATTGGTCGCCCACGGATCTTCCGCCCGCGGCGCGGTCGAGGTCAGGAACAGACTGCGCAGACGGGCGACGATCCGATCCGCAAATCCGAGCCGGTCCGACGCGTCTGGCAAGTCCGAGCGCACGACCGCGCCGCGGGCCGAAAACGATCGCGAGTTCGAGCAAAAGCCGGCCGTCACTATCATAGATGCGCGCGCGTGTGCGGGTCGGCGTCACCAGGCGATGCAGGAAAGGCCCAATAAGCGCGGGATTGATCGAGAATTGCGTTGCATCCTCGTCGCTTTGCGACGGCGCCACGCTTTCGCCGGGCGCCAGTTGCAACAGCTTGTCGGGATCGATGGTGATCGAATCCGTGTCACCCGCCGCCGAAGCCGAAACCGCGGCGGCGATGATGTCAGCCTGGATGGTGAGGCTCTGCACACGCGCCGCGATCAGATCCGCGCGAAACTGGTCGACGAGCAGGAAGCCGACCACGAGCACCACAAGGCCGCCAAGATTGAGGACGACGATCCGCCGGGTGAGCGAAGACGAGAATCGCGCTGTCAGAAACCGCGAAGCGGCCCGCGCGCGCACCCGCAGCCAACGAAGCGTTCCACGCCCCGCCTGTGCGCGATGTTGAAGCTGCGTTTGGGCGCTCATGTCCTCGCTGAGCTGCCTAGCCTTCCTTGAATCGGTAGCCGACGCCGTAGAGGGTCTCGATCATTTCGAAATCCGGCTCGACCACCTTGAACTTCTTGCGCAATCGCTTGATGTGGCTATCGATGGTGCGATCGTCGACATAAACCTGATCATCATAAGCCGCATCCATTAAAGCATTGCGGCTCTTGACTACACCCGGCCTGGTCGCCAGCGCTTGGAGAATAAGGAATTCCGTGACCGTCAGGGTCACCGCGGTATTGTCCCAAGTGCAGGTATGGCGCTCAGGATCCATCTTCAATCGGCCGCGTTCGAGAATCTTGGCCTCGGTCTCCTTCTGCGTCGCCGCGTCCTTGGGATTGGAGCGGCGAAGAATCGCCTTCACCCGCTCGACCAGCAGGCGCTGGGAGAAGGGCTTGCGGATGAAATCGTCGGCGCCCATTTTGAGACCGAACAATTCGTCAATCTCCTCGTCCTTGGACGTTAGGAAAATGACCGGCAGATCCGACTTCTGCCGCAGGCGCCGCAGGAGCTCCATTCCGTCCATGCGCGGCATCTTGATGTCGAAAATGGCGAGATCGGGCGGATTGGCCTTCAGGCCCTCGAGCGCGCCGGCGCCGTCGGTGTAAGTCTGCACCCGATATCCTTCGGCCTCGAGCGATAAAGAGACGGAGGTCAGTATGTTACGGTCGTCGTCGACCAGCGCGATTGTGGGCATGAAGCTCCCGTTTTGATCTGCTGTCGCCTCTTGGGCTGGCTGGCTTAAAGCTGAAACCATTGATCGACTGAATGTGTTCGGAGGAGGGCGGTCCTCCCGCCGGCTGTTCCCAGATGGGACGTACGCGCGAATTCTGCAAGATTACCATGACGTTGCAGGCATTGGCCAGCAACCGGAGCGGAGTGCGAGGGCGCCGAGCCGCGCTCTTGACCGCTCGAAGCCGCCGGGCTTGTCTCACTCCAATCCGACCCCAGCGTCAAGGCCGCCATGGCGAACGCCCCCGCCGATCCCAATGAGGCCCATGCGGAGGCCGTCGCCGACGCCAAGCGGCTGATGCGGCTTGCCCGCATCGGCGCATTGGCGACTCTCGAGGCGGCGGGAGGCGCGCCCCTGACCACGCTCGTCGGTGTCGCCAGCGATTTCGACGGCGCTCCCCTGTTCCTCATGTCGACGCTGTCGCGCCACACCAGGAACGTCCTCCACGACCCACGCGGGTCCCTTCTGTTGACCCGGCGCCAGGAGCGCGGCGACCCGCTCAACCATCCGCGCGTAACCTTGAGCGGGCGGATCGAATCGTGCCCGGCGCCGCGCGCCAAGGTCCGGTATTTACAGCGGAATCCGAAAGCCGGCCTCTACGCCGGCTTCGCCGATTTCGCCGTCTACCGGCTCCGGATCGAGAACGTGCATTTCAATGGCGGCTTTGGCCGCGCCGCTCCCCTGACGCCGGCGGAGGTTCTCAGCCCCTGCGACGGGGAGGCGGCGCTGACCGAGGCCGAAGAGCGGCTCGTCGCTGAGGTGAACGCGCTGGGGCAAGAGGCGCTGGCGCGGCTCGCCGGGCAGAAGTCGTTGCGTCCGACATGGCGGGCGATCGGCCTCGACGCCGACGGCCTCGACCTCGCAGCAGGGGGACGCGCCGCCCGCGCCCAATTCGCCACGCCGGCGCATGACCCGGAGGGATGGCGGGCGCGTCTCGACGAGTTGCTCGCGGCCGGATAGACCCGGGCGCGCCAATCCCTTCCGAGCGAACGGCCAAATAATTCCAAGCTAAACCAAGCCCTACCAAATAAATCCAAGCAAAATTGCTTGGTTTTATTTGGTTTTATTCGTCCGAATCGGGGCTTTTCAATGGGTTACGGCGAATCCAAATAAAAATGCTCTCCCATGTCACACTGTGTCTAAAATGACACAACCGCCTCCTCCGCCCGCCACGCGCCGCGTCAGCCGCGAGCTAGAACCGACCAACAGAAATAGCTATAGCACACATTCTGTATTTAGAAAAGAAAATGTACGAAAATTTTTGCCCCGCGGCCGCTACGCCGGCTGGCGGCGGTGTGTGACAGGCGACAGCCAAGACTGATCGCGCGTGGTCCGGTGTCCCAATTATTGAAGATCTGGGTTTTTCTTCCACCTCCCTCCTCCTGAGGCTCCGCGAAGCGGCCTCAAAGGACGCTCCAGTCAGCGCCGGTCGGGCGTGCGGCTCCGCCGGTCCAGCCCTTTCGCGGCTCAACGCCCGACGACGAACCGACATGAGAACCAAACTCGCCGCCGCGCTCAGTGAGCCTCCTGCAACCTTATGGCCGGCCGGCGCATTAGGGTGAGCACTTTGTTCGGAGGGCAGCATGGCGAGAGGGTTGAAAATCGGCGATCGGGTCGCGTGGCGATCGAGCGGCGGCGGCAGCGTCGGCCGGGTCGAGCGCAAGCTGACCGCGCCGGCCAAGATCAAGGGCCATGAGGTCGCGGCTTCCGACGACAATCCCGAATTTCTCGTGCGGTCGGACAAGTCAGGCAAGATCGCGGCTCATAAGCCTGCCGCGTTGAGGAGGGCGCCATGAACCCCGGATTGATACCGCCTGCGGAAGTCGCCGCCGCTGCGAAAAGAGGCCTTGAGCTCCGCCAAAAATTTCGCCGGGGCGGGACCTCGGTCGGCGCTCGTCGCGCGAGAGAATTGGCGGACCGCCGGTCGCTCTCGCTACGCGACGTCGTCGCCATGAGCGCCTATTTCGCTCGTCACGAGGTCGACAAGGCGGCCATGAGCCACGAATGGGGAGACGAAAGCGACCCCTCCGCGGGCTATATCGCCTGGATGCTCTGGGGCGGCGAGCCCGCGCCGTTGGGCCGATGGGACTCACAGCCGCCTGAACAGGACCGCGGCCGGAATAATCGCGGTTGCAAGCGCTCTCAGAAGCGTTCTCAGATGAATCGCGGTCTTGTCGATCCCGACGCGCAGCGTCGAGGGATGACACCGGCCCGCGCGAACTCGATCCTCCAGGAGGCTTCAGAATGCCGCGTTGATCGACACTGTGATCGCCTGAGTATTCACTCTTCCGGAACTAATTCCCATGTTCGTTCCAACGCGCGGGGCGCCGGTCAACGTCGTGTCGCTCCACGGCCCGCCCCACGTGCTCGATTTGGTTGCTGTCATTGCATAGCTGTAGTTCGCATCCAGGAACCAGGTGCGATCCAGAAAGTAGGTGGCGCCCACCATCGCGATGCCGCCCCACAGCCATTGGGAGGTTGAATAATTGGATCCCTGGCCTATCCCGGTTGGGCTTGTGGGAAAAGGAACGACGGCCTCAAATCCAGTGATACTGTCAATGGACGTCTTGGTTTGCACAACGGTCGGACCGGCTCCCAGGTATAAATAACTTCTGTCAAACGATCGGCCGAGGAAGGGAACGAACGAGACTTGCTGATTAAGGGTCTGTCGATAAGATTGGACAAGGTAATTTCCGACAAAAGGAATAAACTTTCCGTCCTGCGTGAATCCGCCCGACTGTGGAATGAGAAGGCCACCCTTGGCAGAACCTATATCCAAGTAGCTGTAAGAAAATTTACCGCCCCACATCCACGGGGTGCCGGCAAAATGCTGGAAATATCCCGCTTGAACTGTCGGCGCGAGCGCGGTTTTCGTATCCAGGTCAAGACCGGTTGATCCTTGGGCGGAACCGATCTGCGGCGTAACGTGGCCGAGGGTCGGCGGGGTAAAGGATGTTCCCTTGCCAAAGACGTTCTGATTGCCGAAATTGACCGAGTCCAAGGCCCCTCCCAAACCCACGAAAAAGGCCGACTGCGGCACCAGCGAGTCGGACGGTGGCGGGTTCATTGGCCTGGAGGTCAAATCGGCCGCGAAAGCCGAGAAAGTGAAGATGCGGCCGGCGACCAGAATCGTGGTCGCGGCAGCAAGAACATGTCGCGTGTTTTGAGTCTCTCCGCCGCTTAAGCGAACGCCCTCCGTCTATTGGAACGACGGAAGCATAATTAAAACAGTAAAAACATTTAGAAATATTTAAAAATATTCTTGGCTAAGGAATTATAATTTTGGTAAGCATAATATATCAAGGCGCGGCGCTCCTTGCAGAACGTGGAATCGCGCGAAAGAATTGGCGGAACGCCGGTCGCTGTCGCTACGCGACGTCGTCGCCATGAGCGCCTATTTCGCTCGCCACGAAGTCGACAAGGCGGCAATGAGCCACGAATGGGGAGACGAAAGCGACCCGTCTGCAGGCTATATCGCCTGGACTGCTACTGGGGCGGCGAGCCGGGCCGCCGTTGGGCCGATAGCAACTCACGTCGCGCCTGAACAAGACCGCGGCGGAATACTGGTCGCGCGTACCGTTCCGGCCTTGTCATTCCCGCGCAAGCGGGAATGCCAGCGTCTTTGTCCCAGGCACTGATCCGACTGCCCGCAATCAGGTCCGACTGCCGCTGCGGGCATGACAAGGTGAATGACGAGCGCGCGAATTGCTGCGTCTGAAGAGCGCCGCCGCGCGTTCGCTCTGGACCTCAGTACCGGTAGTGATCCGGCTTGAACGGCCCCGTCTGCGCGACGCCGAGATATTTCGACTGCTCGGGGGTCATTTTGGTGAGTTTGACGCCGATCTTGTCCAGATGCAGCGAGGCGACCTTCTCGTCGAGGTGCTTGGGCAGGGTGTAGACCTGCTTCTTGTATTCGCCGGGCTTGGTGAAGAGCTCGATCTGCGCCAGCGTCTGATTGGTGAACGAGGCCGACATCACGAAGGACGGGTGGCCGGTCGCGTTGCCGAGATTGACCAGGCGCCCTTCCGACAGAAGGATGATCTTCTTGCCGTCGGGGAACTCGATCTCGTCGACCTGCGGCTTGACGTTGCTCCACTTGTAATTGCGCAGCGCGCCGACCTGGATCTCCGAGTCGAAGTGGCCGATGTTGCAGACGATGGCGCGGTCGTGCATCGCGCGCATGTGGTCGAGGGTGATGACGTCGACATTGCCGGTCGCGGTGACGAAAATGTCGGCCCGCGGGGCAGCTTCGTCCATCGTGATGACCTCATAGCCCTCCATCGCCGCCTGAAGCGCGCAGATCGGATCGACCTCGGAGACCATCACCCGGCAGCCGGCGTTGCGTAAGCTCGCGGCCGAGCCCTTGCCGACGTCGCCGAAGCCCGCGACCATCGCCACCTTGCCCGCCATCATGACGTCGGTGCCGCGGCGGATGCCGTCGACCAGCGACTCGCGGCAGCCATAGAGGTTGTCGAACTTCGACTTGGTCACGCTGTCGTTGACGTTGATCGCCGGCCACAGGAGCTTGCCTTCCTTGGCCATGATGTAGAGGCGATGCACGCCCGTCGTCGTCTCTTCGGTGACGCCGCGGATCGATTTGGCGTTCTTGCCGTACCAGCCGGGATGGCTCTTCAGCCGCGCCTTGATGGCGGCGTAGAGCACTTCCTCTTCCTCGTTCGAGGCGGTGTCGAGGAACTTCGTGTCGCCGTTCTCGGCGCGCTGGCCGAGGTGGATCAGCATGGTGGCGTCGCCGCCGTCGTCGAGGATCATGTTCGGCGCGCCGCCGTCCGACCATTCGAAGATGCGATGCGTGTAGTCCCAATAATCCTTGAGGCTCTCGCCCTTGATCGCGAACACCGGCGTGCCGGTCGCCGCGATCGCCGCGGCGGCGTGGTCCTGGGTCGAATAGATGTTGCAGGAGGCCCAGCGGACATCGGCGCCGAGCGCCTTCAAGGTCTCGATGAGCACCGCCGTCTGAATGGTCATGTGCAGGGAGCCCGCGATGCGCGCGCCCTTCAGCGGCTGCTGCTTCGCATATTCGGCGCGGGTCGACATCAGGCCCGGCATTTCGGTCTCGGCGATCGCGATCTCCTTGCGGCCGTAGTCCGCAAGCTTGATGTCGGCGACGGCATAATCGTGGGAATTGCTCACGAGCGTAGCTGAGGTCTTGGTCATGGGCGGCGAATGTCCTTTTTTCGTAACGGCCCGTCTCTTATCAGCGGCGTCATGAAACGCGCAATAAACATATAAGCAAATCTTTATATCAATTTTCGGCGCGCGAGTTTTCCTGAGACTGTGGTTATCTGGTTAATCCACAAATGCTATCTGATAGTTTGCCTTGCGGGACGATGTGAGCGCTGTTAACAACGGACAGGCGCACTTCGCGCCAAGGATGTTGCGGGAGAGGGCTCGGCGCGTGCTATGAAGCGAGCGACATAAGCAAGAAGCAAGCCGCGGCCTTAGGCCCTGCGGTTCCGGCTAAAAAGCAAGCCGCGGCGAACGTGGTTTGGTGGTGCGTGAGGGGTTGGCGGTAGGGATGGCGCTTTCGATCAAATTGGCGTTGCGGCAGGGCCAGGCGATGGTTCTGACGCCGCAACTTCTGCAGGCGATCAAACTGTTGCAGATGCCGAACCTCGAGTTGACCCAGTTCATCGAGAATGAATTGGCGAGCAACCCGCTGCTCGAGCGGGCGGAGGAACGCGAGGAGCCAAGCCTCGAGCAGGCCGAGGCCGAAGGCGCGGGCTTTGCCGAAGCGCCGGTCGAACCCGGCGATTGGGCGCGGGAGGCGCTTGGAACGGACACCGGCCACCTGGCCGCCAATCTTGGCACCGAGGTCGAGAACACCTTCGATGCGGACCGCACCGCGCCCGCGATTCAGTCCACCCGGGCCGACGACTTGAGCGCGCAGGCCTGGACGGGGGTCGGCGCCAGCCCCGACACGGGCGAGGCCCCGGACCTCGAAGCTTACGTCGCCGAGACCCTGTCGCTTCGCGACCATCTCGAGCGTCAGGCCGCGATTCTCCTCCCCGATCCGGCGGAACGCATGATCGGCGCTGCGCTGATCGACGCGCTGGACGAGGTCGGGTACTTCGTCGGCTCGATTGGCGAAATCGCCGAGCGGCTCGGCGCCGACATCGAACGCGTCGAGGGCGTGCTCATGCGCATGCAAACCCTCGAGCCGACGGGGGTGTTCGCGCGCTCGCTCGCCGAGTGCCTGGCCCTTCAGCTCAAAGAGCGCGACCGCTTCGATCCGGCGATGCAGGCGTTCGTCGAGAACCTGCCGGCGCTCGCGAGGCGCGACTTTCCGCTGTTGCGCCGCGCCTGCGGCGTCGACGACGACGATCTGCGCGACATGTTGGCCGAGATCCGGCGGCTCGAGCCCAAGCCTGGGCGCGCTTTCGGCGATCCCCCGGCGGCGCCGGCGATCCCCGACGTCCACGTCACCGCGGCGCGAGATTTCGGCTGGCGGGTCGAGCTCAATACACGGGCGCTGCCGCGCGTGCTCGTCAACGAGGTCTACGCGGCCGAGATCCGCCGTGGCGCGAAGCGCGACGAGGACCGCCAATACGTCTCCACCCAACTGCAGGCGGCCAACTGGCTGACCAAGAGCCTCGAACAGCGCGCGCGCACCATCCTCAACGTGGCGAGCGAGATCGTGCGGCGGCAGGACTCCTTTCTCCTCGAGGGCGTCTCGGGCTTAAGGCCGCTCAACCTGAAGATGATCGGCGAAGCGATCGGCGTGCACGAATCGACGGTCTCGCGCGCCACCGCGCATAAGTTCATGCAGACGCCGCGCGGCCTCTTCGAGATGAAATATTTCTTCACCGCGGCGATCGCCTCGACCGAACCGGGACAGGCCCATTCGGCTGAATCCGTGCGCCAGCGCATCCGGCAGATGATCGACAACGAGGACCCGGATGAGGTGCTGTCGGACGACCTGATCGTCGACCGCCTGCGCAAGGCGGATGTCCTTGTGGCGCGGCGCACGGTCGCTAAATATCGTGACAGCCTCAGAATTCCTTCGTCGGTCGAAAGGCGCAAGACAAAGATGGCCTCTGCGCGCCCGCGGGTTCGGCGCGATAATTCCCTTCCGGTCGAAGCATAATAGCGATTTTACTATTGATATGAATGACTTATCACGACGATTGACATGCGGCGGGGAGGCTCCTAACCCTAGCTGCAACTCGGCCGATGCGGAACCGACCGAGGCGAAAGGGAAGAGGCGGCAGGAGCGCGGCGGGAAGGGGTGGCGACAGGAATCTGCGCCACGCCTGAAAGGTAAGGCCACCGTTCGATGACCTTGAGGGTATCGGGCAAGAACCTCGACATCGGGGAAGCTTTGCGTCAGCACGTCCTGGAAAAAGTCGAGGCGACGGTCGCCCGCTATTTCAGCGGCTCGGTCGGCGGCCATGTGGTGATGACGCGCGAGGGCTCCGGCTATCGTTCGGATTGCACGTTGCGTCTGAGCTCCGGGCTTAGCCTGCACGCCGAGGGCCGAGCGCACGAACCCTATCTTTGCTTCGAGCAGGCGGCGGACAAGATTGAAAGCCGATTGCGCCGCTACAAGACCCGCCTCAAGGGTCATACCGGCGCCTCCGCGGCGAATGCGCGGGGCAAGGTTGAGAACTATCTTATCGAGTCGCCGCGCGAGGAAGAGGAAGAGCCCGCCGGGGGCTTCAATCCCGTCGTCGTGGCGGAAGGAACAGAAGAGCTCAAATCCCTTTCGGTCGCCTCGGCCGTCGCCGAACTCGATCTCACTGGCGCTCCGGTCATCGTATTTCAGCATGCCGGCAGCGGCCGGGTGAATGTTGTCTATCGTCGCCGCGACGGCGCGATCGGCTGGCTCGATCCCCATGCCCCTCGCGAACCGTCGCGCGCTGCATAACCGGGACGAACATGTCGTTATCGCAACTCCTTAGGCCGGACGCCGTGCTGGCTGCTCTGAGGGTGAATGGCAGGAAGCAGGCCCTGCAGGAGATGAGCGAGCGCGCCGCGCTGGTCTCGGGCCTGCCGGCGCGCGAGATCTTCGATGCGATCTTGCAGCGCGAGCGGCTCGGCTCGACCGGGGTCGGCGACGGCGTCGCCATTCCGCATGGCAAGCTGGCTAAGTGCCAGCATATCTTCGGCGTCTTCGGCCGGCTCGACCGGCCGATCGATTTCGAAGCCCCGGACGCTCTTCCCGTCGATCTCGTTTTCATGCTGATCGCCCCGGAGGCCGCGGGAGCCGACCACCTCAAGGCGCTCGCGACGATCGCCCGCCTGCTGCGCAACGGCGGCGTCGCCCCGCAATTGCGCGCGACCAAGGATCCGGCGGCGCTTTACGCGCTTCTGACCATGGCGCCGACCTCGAACGCGGCCTGATCGGCCGGGAGCCTTCGCCCATGAAAGCGCGTGTCATCGTGACGTTGAAGTCCGGCGTGCTCGATCCGCAGGGCAAGGCGATCGAGGGCGCGCTCAAGGGGCTGGCCGTCGACGGCCTCAAAAGCGTGCGTCAGGGCAAGATTTTCGACATCGAACTCGACGGCGACGACCACGCGACGGCGCGCCGGAGGCTGAGCGAAGCCTGCGAGCGTCTGCTCGCCAACACCATCGTCGAGAATTACGCCATCGAAATCGCGTAAGCGCCATGCGAGCGGCGATCATCCTTTTCCCGGGCGTCAATCGCGAAGGCGATATCGCGCGCGCGCTTCGGCAGGCCACGGGCGCCGAGCCCGCGATCGTCTGGCACGCCGAACACGAACTGCCGCCGGGCCTGGATCTGGTCGTCCTGCCGGGCGGCTTCTCCTATGGCGACTATCTGCGCTGCGGCGCGATCGCCGCGCGCGCGCCGATCATGCGGGCGGTCGGCGAGCACGCGGCGCGCGGCGGACTGGTGCTGGGCGTCTGCAACGGCTTCCAGATCCTGTGCGAGGCCGGCCTTTTGCCCGGCGTTTTGATGCGCAACGCTGACCTCCGCTTCATCTGCAAGATGCAGCACGTGCGGGTCGAGAACGCCCAAACGCCGTTCACACGCGGCTATGGACCGGGACAGGTGGTCAAATTCGCCATCGCCCACGGCGAGGGAAATTTCATCGCCGACGACGACACCATCCGCAGAATCGAGGCGGAAGGCCGGGTCGCGTTCCGCTATTGCGACCTTGAGGGCAGGGTCGGCGGCGACTCGAACCCCAACGGAGCCATGAACTCCATAGCCGGCGTGTTCAATGACCGGTTCAATGTGCTGGGGTTGATGCCGCATCCAGAAAACCTGATCGATCCTCTCGTTGGCGGCATCGATGGACGCGCGCTTTTCGCTTCCCTTGCGGCGTGAAGGGGTTTGTCCTGGGGCGCGGTAGAGGTCCGGCGGCATCCCGAAGCGACGCCGTCCACAACTAATCCCCAGGCTTTTGCAAAAAAATTTCTGTTTCGGCCTTTTTGTCATAGTGCGTGAACTCTTGTTCGGCATTATCTGGTTTGAATAAGGATAATCCGAACGCATGACTGATTCGCTCGATAGGCTGTTCGCCGCCGTCCACGAGGCCCGGGACCTAAGTCCTTCGGCGTCTCGCACCTCCAAGCTATTCCGCGACGGCGTGCAGAAAATGGCCAAGAAGCTGGTCGAGGAAGCGATCGAGGTCGGGCTCGACGCGGTGCAGATGAACCGCGAATCGGTGATCCTGGAGAGCGCCGACGTTCTTTATCACCTTGCCGTCATCTGGGCCGAATGCGGCGTTTCGCCCGCCGACGTCATGGGCGAGATCGACCGCAGGGAGCGCGTCTACGGCATCGCTGAAAAGCTGCCCAAACAGGCGAGCGTGGCTCAGATCCGACGCATGGCGCCATGGGCCGCGCGCCGAAGGGCCTCCTAGTTCGCCGGCCTGCCGCTTAATCCAACGGCTCGCCGCCCGCAGGCGTCAGTTTTCGCGGCGCGGTCGCCGCCAGAACGCCCAGTTCGCCCCGCGCTCAGAGCACCACGGGGTTCTGGCCGCCCTCGATCGATAAGGTCACGCCAGTGATGTAGCTCGCCTTGGCCGAGGCGAGGAAAAGAACTGCGTCGGCGATCTCTTGCGGCGACGCCATTCGGCCCAACGGGAGCCGCGCGACGGCGCGGCGGCGCGCCTCCTCGACCGAGATGTTGGCAAGCCGGGCGTCGGCCGCGAGGCCCTCCGCCACCCGGTCCGTCTCCGTCAGACTCGGACTGACGCCAACGACGCGAACGCCTTTGCCGGCGTAGCTCGCGCCAAGCCCGGCCGTCGCGAGCATCAAGGCGGCGTTGGCCGAGCCGCCCGCGAGATGGGTAGTCGAGGCGACTTTGCCGCCTCCGCCGATAACGTTGACGATGACCCCGCTCCCTCGCTTCGCCATGCGCTTCACGACGGGATCGATGACGTTGATGTAAGAGAAGAACTTGGCGTCGAACGCTTCGCGCCAGACCGCGGGGTTCAATTCATCCGGGGGCGTTCGCTTGGCCGCGCCGGCCGAATTGACCAGGACGTCGATCGGCCCAAGGCGGTCTTCAACCGTGTCGATCACTCGCTCAGCCGCCACGGCGTCCACGAGATCGGCGACGACGCCAAACGCCTCTTTGATCTCGGCGCTGGCTTTGTCGATATTCTCTCGGGAGCGCGAACAGATGGCGATCCGCGCGCCTTCGGCCGCAAAGCCTAGGGCGCAAGCGAGCCCGATGCCCTTCGAGCCGCCGGTGACGAGCACGACTTTACCTTTGAGGCCAAGCTCCATCGCCCGTTGACTCCCCGTGTTCCGATCCGCAATGGGTCAAAGACGGACGGTAGGATCAGACCGGCCTTTTAAACGATCGTCGACAGGCGCCGTCGCTTCAACCGAGCTTCGACCCGTTGGTCATCAAGCAGGACCGAATAGAGCGACGTCGTGCCGCAAATGTACAGGCGATTGCGCTTCGGGCCGCCGAACGTCACGTTGGCGACGATTTCGGGGATCAGTATCTTGCCGATCAGCTTCCCGTCCGGCTCGTAGCAATAAACGCCCTTGCCGGTGCTCGTCCATATTCGTCCCGACCGGTCGACGCGAAAGCCGTCGTATAGTCCGTCCTCCGGGGCCAATTCAGCGAAGATTTCGCCGGCCCCCTTCACGCTCTTGCCGTCCGCGTTGACGGTGTAGCGGCGAATGGCGCGCGGCGTTTTCGCCTTATGCGTCGCGCCGGTGTCGGCGACATAGAGCAGCTTTTCGTCAGGTGAAAAGGCGATGCCGTTCGGCCGCACCATGTTGTCGATGAGTTTGGTGACACCGCCGGTCTTCGGGTCGATGCGATAGACATGGCAGCCGTCGATCTCGGGCGTCGCCGGTTCGCCCTCGTTGTCGCCGTCGATCCCGTAGGCCGGGTCGGTGAACCAGATGGAATCGTCCGATTTAACGACGGCGTCGTTCGGCGAGTTGAAACGCTTGCCCTCCCACTTGTCTGCGAGGACTTTTATCGAGCCGTCGAACTCGGTGCGGGTCACGCGGCGCGTCAGGTGCTCGCAGGTGACGAGCCGGCCCTGGTTGTCGACCGTGTTGCCGTTCGAATTGTTGGAAGCCTGTCGGAAAACTGACACCTGGCCCAATTCCTCAACGAAGCGCATCATGCGGTTGTTGGGGATGTCCGACCAGATGAGGTAACGGCCGGCCGCGAACCAGGCCGGGCCTTCCGACCAGATCGCGCCGGTCCAGTGGCGCGTCACTCGCATGTAGCCGGCGAAAAGCTGCGAAAAACGCTTGTCCAGCACGACAAGGTCCGTGCCCTCGACTTGCCCGTGAAACATGATTCCCCCCGTTGGCGCGGCGCTTGCTGGGCTAAGGTTGGCGCCTCCGGCGCGCAAGGGCAAGAGCGGCGCCGCCGCCGCTCTGTCAAGGAAAAGTGACGGCCGGCGTGACGAGGTCTCCGCGTCTAAATGACCGCAGAGGCTTGCAGGGCGCGTCGGCGTCGTCCACATTACCTGACATGAATCGCTCGCCAGCGCGGGGCGACGCCTCGCGGCTCATCGCCGTTCTGGGCCCGACCAATACGGGCAAGACGCATTTGGCGGTCGAGCGCATGCTGGGACATGCCTCGGGCATGATCGGCCTGCCGCTGAGGCTGCTGGCGCGCGAGATCTACGATCGGGTGGTCAAGGCGCGGGGCGCGGCTGAGGTCGCGCTGATCACCGGCGAAGAAAAGATCGTGCCGCTCAGGCCGCGCTATTTCGTCTGCACGGTCGAGGCGATGCCGCTCGACCGCAAGGTCGAATTTCTCGCTGTCGACGAAATTCAGCTTTGCGCCGATCCTGAACGCGGGCATGTGTTCACCCATCGGCTTTTGCACGCGCGGGGGTCGGCCGAGACGATGCTGATGGGGGCGGCGACTGTCGCCACGCTGATTCGCAGGCTTTGCCCCGAGGCCGAGATCCAGTTCCGCGAACGACTGTCTCAGCTGACCTACGCCGGCCCGAAGAAGGTCACGCGCCTGCCTCGCCGCAGCGCCGTCGTCGCCTTCTCCGCCGACGCGGTTTACGCGATCGCCGAACTCATCCGCCGCCAGCGCGGCGGCGCGGCCGTGGTCATGGGCTCGCTCAGCCCGCGCACGCGCAATGCGCAGGTCAATCTGTTCCAGTCCGGCGAAGTCGACTTCCTGGTCGCGACCGATGCGATCGGGATGGGATTGAACATGGATGTCGACCATGTCGCCTTCGCCGGCTTGCACAAGTTCGACGGACGACGTCGGCGCGGGCTCTATTCGCAGGAGATCGCCCAGATCGCCGGACGGGCCGGCCGATTTCGCAAGGATGGCGCGTTCGGCGTAACGGGCGATGCGCCTGATCTCGACCCGGACATCGTGGCGGCGGTCGAAGGCCATGTCTTTCCCGCGGTCATGGCCGCGGAATGGCGCAACGCCCGACTCGATTTCCAGTCGATTCAGGCGCTGATGCGCTCGCTGGCCGCATCGCCGCCCGCGCTCGGGACTGAGGCTCTCGGCGGAGAGCCAGGACGAAACAACGCTGCGCCAGCTCTCGACCGATGAATTGATCATCCGGCGCACGCGCGACCGATCCAACCTGATGCGGTTGTGGGAGGTCTGCCAAATCCCCGACTTTCGCAAGACGACGCAGGACGAGCACGCGCGCCTGCTCGGGACAATGTTCGAGCACCTCACCCAAGGCGACCGGCGTCTGCCTGAAGACTGGATGCAAGGGCAGATCGCGAGCCTCGATCGGACCGACGGGGACATCGACGCGCTGTCGTGGCGACTGGCTCGGGTGCGGACCCTGGCCTATGTCGCCAATCGCGCTGACTGGCTCGCCGATCCGCAGACATGGCAAGGCCGTGCGCGGGACCTCGAAGACCGGCTTTCGGACACGCTGCACCAATCGCTGATGCAGCGGTTCGTCGACCGGCGCACCAGCGCCTTGTTGCGCAGCTTGAGCCAGCGTGCCGGCTCGATCCTGAGCGGCATCGACGCGGACGGGGCGGTGACGGTCGAGGGCCACCTGGTTGGCCGACTCGCCGGCTTCCATTTCGAGCCCGAGCGCGGCGCGACTGCGCTCGAGAATCGGGCGCTGCGCGGCGCGGTCGAGCGGGTCGTCGCGCCCGAGGTCGTCCGGCGGCTTGGCGCGCTGGCCAGCGAGGGCGACGAAGCGTTCGCGCTTGCGCCCGGCGGCGTCGTCAACTGGCGCGGCGAAGCGGCGGGCGAGATCGTCGGCGGCGAGCCGTTCGCGCCGCGGGTGAGACTCATTGGCGAATTCGGCGCCGAGCCGCAGCGCGAGCGCGCCGCGCGACGCCTCGAAGCTTTCGCCGCCGCTGAGGCGACCCGGCGTCTTTACGCGCTCAAGCATCTTAAGGAGGCGATCGAGGACGGGCGGCTCAGGGGGCTGGCGCGCGGCCTCGCCTACCAGCTCGTCGAGCAATTCGGCGCGCTGGATCGCCGCGCGGCCGATGCGCGCATCAGGCTACTCAGCCGCAACGAGCGCCGGACCCTCAAGGCGCTCGGCGTGCGCTTCGG
Organism: uncultured Alphaproteobacteria bacterium; assembly: GCA_963743265.1. Taxonomy (GTDB): domain Bacteria; phylum Pseudomonadota; class Alphaproteobacteria; order Rhizobiales; family Beijerinckiaceae; genus Roseiarcus. The sequence continues at coordinate 28,811 of CAVUPE010000017.1, forward strand.
CGCCTTCAGCCTCTATCTGCCGTCGCTTCTCGAGCCGAAAGCGCAGCTGCTCGCGGTCGCTTATGCTGAACTCGCGAGCCCCGCGTGGCGGCCGGACGCGAGGGCGCTCAATCCGTTGCCGCATCCGGCGCCGCGCCCGCAGGCGCTGGCGCTACGCGGCTTGCGCGCCGTGGGACAGCTCGCCGCGCCGGTCGCCGAGCTTGAGCGGCTCGACGCGCTCGCGCGCGCCGCTTGGCCCGAGGGTGCGGGCGCAATCGACGTCACCGACGCGCTGCTTGCAGATTTGGGCTGGCGGCGCGATGACGCGCATCACATCCTGCGCGCGCTTGGCTTTGCGCGCGTTCGTGAGGGCGAAGGCGCCGAGCGCGCCTTGTTTCGACGCCGAGCGGCGTCTGACCAATCGACGCTCAAAGCCGGGCCGGTCGCGACCCCATTCGCCGCGCTTGCCGCCCTCACGAAGCCGGCGGAGCGCCGCGCGCGCCGCCGCAAGCGCAGACGAGGCCAGACCGCCGGACGCGCCGCCTCGTGACGGAAGAGGCCTGCCGGATCGACGTCTGGCTCTGGCGCGCCCGCTTTTTCAAGACCAGAAGCCTCGCGGCGCGCATTGTCGAAGACGGCGGCGTGCGCCTTTCGCGCGGCCAGTCGCGCGCCCCGGTCGACAAGCCGAGCCGCCCCGTCCGCTGCGGCGACGTGCTGACCTTCGCGCAAGGGTCGAAATGGGTCGCAGTGAGGGTCGAGGCGTTCGGGGAACGGCGGGGCCCCGCGACGGAGGCGCGTGCGCTCTACAGTGTGCTGAACGGCGCCGAGGGCGCGGCGACGGGCGCAGACGCCGGGCGCGAGGCGCCACCTGGTTGAGGCGCGCGGATGCTCTCGTCCGAGTCGTGCGAACGATCCGCCACGATAAGCCAATCCCCGATGGATGAAGACAGTCGCTCGCGATGGCGGGCGCGTCCTATTCGGACTCAGGCGACGTCTTCTCCTTCAGCTTCCCGAACACCGAATTGACGTCGACCCGCTCCTCGACAGGCTTGGGCTTCGGCGTCGGGACGCCGAACACTTCGAGCTGGCTCGCGGGAGCGGCTGTGGGCCGCGCCGTGGTGATTTCCGCCGACACCAGCGTCTGCGCGCGATCTTCCTCGACCTTCGGCCGTTCCTTCGCGGCGCGATTGACCTCAAAGTCGAGATCGATCTGTGAGCACAAGCCCAGCGTCACCGGGTCCATCGGCTGAAGATTGGCCGAGTTCCAGTGGGTGCGCTCGCGGATGGCCTGAAGCGTGTGCTTGGTTGTGCCGACGAGGCGCATGATCTGCGCGTCCTTGAGCTCGGGATGGTTGCGCAACAGCCACAACACGGCGTTCGGGCGGTCGTGCCGACGCGACAACGGGGTGTAGCGCGCGCCGCGCGGCTTCTTGAATTCGGGCGTGCGCGTCTTCGAAGTCGAAAGACTCAGGCGACGGCTGGGGTCCTTTTCGCCCGCGGCAATTTCCTCGCGCGTGAGTTGGCCGGTCGAGATCGGATCATAGCCCTTGATCCCGGTCGCGACTTCGCCGTCGGCGATCCCCTTCACTTCGAGCGGGTGCAGTTTGCAGAACTCCGCGATTTGATCGAAGGTCAGCGAGGTGTTTTCGACCAGCCACACGGCGGTCGCCTTCGGCATCAACGGCGCGTCGCTCATGAACGATAGCTCCTTGATGATCGTTTGCGCGCGCTCGCAGGCTCCACCCCGCAAACGCAGCCTCAAAGGATCAAACTTGAGAGGAAAAGCGTTGTATAGGCGCGCGCAAGCGGAATTGCAATGATTGCCGCGCGAACGGGGGCTGCTCCCAGGTGAAATGCTTTCGTTGGACCTTGCCAAGGGGCGAGGCCGAACCCAGATCGCCGGATGACTTCGCCATTCAGAACAAAGGAACACGAGCATGAGATTCCCAATAATCGCCGCAGCGATGCTGGCCGCGCTCCCCGCGTTGGCCGTTGGCTCCCAATCTGCCGAGGCCAAGGGTTGCCTGAAAGGCGCGGTCGTCGGCGGCGTCGCCGGCCATTACGCCGGGCATCACGGCATTTTGGGCGCGATCGGCGGCTGCGCCGTCGGCCACCACATGGCGAACGAAAAGGCGAAAGAGGAGGCTGCGCCAGCTCCAGGCGAAACAGCCCCGGCTCCTGCGCCGAAGTCCTGACGCTGTAAACGCGCGCGCTCAGGCCTTGTTGTTGATCGTGCGTTCGGATCTGGGATCCAGCGGCCAGCGCGGCCGACCCGGGGCGTCGAGCGGGTCGATCATTCCGAGCCGCAGCCGCTCGATTCCCGCCCAGGCGATCATCGCCCCGTTGTCGGTGCATAGCTTCTGCGGCGGCGCCACGAGCGGCAGACCGGCCTCAGCGCACAATTGGGTCAGCCCCTCGCGCAGCGCCGCATTGGACGCCACTCCGCCTGCGACCACCACCGCGCGCGGAGCGACGCCAATTCGTTGGCGGAACAGCTTCAATCCCATGCGGATGCGATCTTCGACCACGTCGACCACCGCCGCCTGAAAGGAGGCGCACAGATCGGAGACGTCGCGCGGGCGCAACGGGGCGACAGATTCCGCGGCGTGGCGAACCGCCGTTTTGAGCCCTGACAGCGAAAAATCGGCGTCCGGACGGCCGAGCAACGGCCGGGGCAGCGCGAATCGCGTCGGATCGCCGCTTTTCGCCGCCGCCTCGACGGCTGGCCCGCCCGGAAAAGGCAAGCCGAGCAACTTGGCCGTTTTGTCGAACGCTTCGCCGATGGCGTCGTCCATGGTCGCGCCGAGCCGATCGTAGTCGCCGACGCCTTTGACCGCGAGGATCTGCGTATGCCCGCCCGAAGCGATGAGCACGAGAAAGGGGAAGGGGACGCCCTCCGTCAGGCGCGCGGTCAGCGCGTGCGCCTCGAGGTGATTGACGGCGACGAAGGGCTTGCCGCACGCCAACGCCACGCCCTTACCCGCCATCAGGCCCACGAGCACGCCGCCGATAAGGCCAGGACCCGCCGCTGCCGCGACTCCGTCGAGGTCCTTGGCCGCGACTTTGGCCCGGGTGAGAGCGCGCGCGATGAGCGAGTCGATGATCTCGACATGGGCGCGCGCCGCAATCTCCGGCACAACTCCGCCGAAAGGCGCGTGCGCGGCGATCTGGCTCATCACCTCGTCGGCAAGGATTTCGCCTGAGCCATCGGCCCGCAGCCGCACGACCGCAGCCGCCGTCTCGTCGCAAGTCGTCTCAATGCCAAGAACGCGCATGCTTGAGCCCATAGCCCGAACGGGAGGCTGAGAAAACCCGCTTGGCCTCGGCGCGGCTGCGCTAGCGGGCCGGCCGCTCTGTCGCGCCCCGCCAGGGCATGGTAAGGTCCGGAGACAGGAGCGAGCCATGAGCAGCCCGATCGGCCCAAACGAAATTCGCGTGGTGATCAGGCCGGTCGAAGCCCGCGACTACGATCTCGGACCTATTCCAGCCGAACTGTTCAAAAAGACGTTCGACGCTTTTTTGACGGCGCTGCAGGTGACGGACCGTGAACTTCAGCCCAAGGCGCGATCGAGCGAGTTCCTTATCTCTCACCTGGCGCTCAATCCTTACGAGTTTGGAATATTTGAGAAACGAAAAACATTTGGCCAAAATAGCCCTTCGGCGATTGAGTTCTTCCGGCGCTGCGCCGAGGGCATTTACCGCAGCGACTACCAGACCGTCGTTCGCCATCCCCGGGTGACGAGGGCGTTCATTCGCATCATCAAGGCGCTCGATCCCTCGTTTCACGTCCTGGCGCAATTTAGCGACGCGGAGTTGCCGGTCGACGATTTCTTTCGGCGGCAGGTCGATCGGGTCGGGGCCAAGGACGAGGCGGTGCGGACGGACAACTGGTTCCTTGGCAGCGCGATCATGTCATTCGAGGGACGGCTGGACGAAATCGACTATCGAGGAGCAGTGTGGAAAGGCGACCTCAGGCTGCCCGCGGGAACAACTCACATCGAATGCGTTTTAGACAAGTCACAAGGCGAAGATGCGCTGAACCCATTCGGCAATAAGAATGTTTGCGTCACAGGAAGAGCAATATACACTGGCGACAGTCAACTTCCTGAGCGAATTGAAGTGCTCACCATCGAAGAAAGAGCCCATGTTAACGCGGCGATCGACATCCGAGGTTCGCTGCGTCTGACAACCTCATCGGACGAGGACAACGGTCTTGATTGCGTCGAGTAGCGATAAGCATTTCCTCCATTCGAGCGTCGTGCTTCGTCACGCCAATGGAGACTCGGGCGAGGCGGAACATCACATCGAGACGATTCTGACCGAGGCGGCCGTCGCCAAGCGTCGCGTATGGGTCAGCAGTGTCTTGTTTGCGGAGCTTAGGCCATCGACGTTTGTGCCTGGTCGCTTCGCCACCCTGTTCGAATTGACCCGCTATATTCGGGCGCTGGCGACTCTGGTGACGCCCGACCCCAACGCGATGCTGCGTGTGGCCAGGCTCCGCGACGCCAAATGGCATATGCCCGGCGATAGCCGGGAAGCCGAGGGAAAACCGCGCACAATGGCGCTCGGCGACGCGATGCAGATTGCGTCGGCCTTATGGATCAAGGAGGCGATCGGCGTGCCCGATCTCGAATTCCTCACCTTTGACGACTGGTGCTCTCCCGACGGCAAGCCCGGCAATCGCCTCTGCCTGCTCCATCTCCAGGACTATGCGGTCGACACGGGGACCAATGCGGATGTCAAGGCGGCGGTACGCCTGACGCGCCTCGAACCGATCGTCCACGCGCGGTCCTACCCCGACTCTGTGCCCGTGGGGTGAGAAGCCCCGCCGTTGTGGGCGGCGTAGCGTCAATTCTTTCCGGACCGCGCCAGTTCGGCGTCGATGACCGGCGCGAGCATGGTTCTGACGGCGAAGACCGAGCCCTCGCGACTGTAATGGCCGTAGTCGACCGCCAGCAGATCCTCAGGCAGGTTCTCGCCGATCAGACGCCGGCAACCCTCGGGGCCGCATAGCTTCGCCGCCTGTGAGACATAGCGAACGCCCTCGCCCCAGTCCTTGCTCACAAGCGCCCGGTCGGTGTCGAGCGAGTCGGGCCTGACGCCTATTCGTGAGAATTCCGCCGCCGCGCCGTGCTCGAGCACATCGCGTCCGACAAGGATGGGAAGAACGGGGGCCCAGGTCGGAACCTGGCCCGCGATAATGATCGAGCGCACGCCCTCGCCATGCAGGCGCCGCGCGCCGGCGACAAGCGCGTCGAGATAGCCGGGATAGCGCCAGTTGGCCTCGTGGTCGTATTGGGCGAAGTAGCCGCCAACGATGAGCACGTCCGGCTTGATCGTCCGGATCGCATCGAACACATAGTCGTTGATCGCGCGACAGCGCGGCGTGCCCGCCACGCCTTGATCCATGGCGACGTTCTCGACCAGGGGCACGCAAAAGACCGAGGAGAGCGTCAGAAGATTGGCTCTCTCGCCGTAGATCTCCTGCAATCCGGTAAAGAGATGGCCGGCGTGCGAGTCCCCGACAATGAGAATGGTCGGCTTCCGCGGGTCTCGGATCGCCGCGCAATGATGCGCCTCGAAGAAGCTCGCCACCCGCCGGCGCTCCTCGTCGAGCGAATAGGCCGCCTCATCGCGCTGGTAGAAGCAGCTCATGAGCGGCTGGCTCTCAGCGCCATTGGCGTCATAGTCGAAGATGCGGTCCACCAGTGGCGGAAAGCGGGACGGAAAGCCCTTGGCGTCGTAGGTCAGCTTGCCAACGAAACCGGTCAGCGCGAGCAAGCCCACGAGAACCAGCGCCGTCGCGAAGGGCCGGCGGCGAAACGGAACCGCTATCGGCTGTTCGATCAGCCGGTACGTGAGAGCAGCGAGCAGCACGGCCACGCACGCTAGCGCAAGCAGAACGGGGGCGGTGGGGATCACGCCGGGCCAGATGCGGGCGAAGGCGAACAGCGGCCAGTGCCACAAATAGAGTGGATAGGAGATCGCGCCAAAGAAGCCGGCCACGCGATTGCCCAGCGCGACCTCGCCCGGAAGCGAGTGCGGATTGGCGATGACCAGCGCGCAGCCAAGTGTTGGGACGGCCGCCAGCCAGCCGGGAAAGGATTGCGCCTCGTTCAGGAACAGGAAGGCGCCGAGCATCAGCGCGATTCCGAGTCCCGCGCCGATGTTTGCGAGGGGGCGCGATGGATAGGGAAATCTTTTCAGCCAAAAGACCTCGCGGTAGGCGATGAGCGCGCCGAGCGCGAGTTCCCATCCGCGGCGTCCATGGAAGGTAAAACGCCGCGATCGGATCGATCGGCGTTAGGTACACGTTGAACGCGAACGAGGCGACGAACACGCCGAGAACGACGGGGAAGACCAGCCTTCGCCCGAGCTTGTACAGCGCGAGCAGCAAAACCGACCAGACGAGATAGAATTGCTCTTCGATGCTGAGCGACCAAAGATGCAAAAGCGGCTTGGTTGCCGCGTCGGCGCCGAAATAGCCGCCAACGCCAGCCATGCGCAGGAGCCAGAAATTCACGGTGAAGTAGGAATTGCCGAGCAGGCCGCCGCCGATCTCGCGGAATTGCGTCGGCGCCGCCATGAACCATCCAACGATCCAAACGAAACTCACCAATACGAGAAGCGCAGGCAAGATGCGCTTGGCCCGCCTCGCGTAAAACATCGCCAGTGAGAACCGCCCGGCCGCGCATTGGCTGAGAATGATTCGCGAAATAAGAAAGCCCGAGATGACAAAGAAGATGTCGACGCCGACGAAGCCTCCGGGAAGCCAGGCGCGATCGGCGTGGAAGATGACCACGCCGAGGACCGCGAGGGCGCGCAATCCATTGATGTCGGGTCTGAAATCAAGCTTAGCGCCTGCTCGCGCCGCGATGAGGTCAGGCGTTTCGAGGGCTTTGTCCAATACGCGGTCCTATGGGCGGCCGGCAAAGCGCGACCGTTCGCCGCGACGGCGTAAATCGCTTAGGCGCGATCGGCAAGCGAGGGCTTTGACCCGTTGCCGCCCCGCCCCATAATGACCGCCCATGCCAACGAAGAGATTTGACGCGCCTGCTTCCCTTCTCCCCTGGGGAGAAGGTGGCGGGCCCATAGGGCGTCCGGAAGGACGCCCGTTCCTGCGGACGGGCTATGGCCCGCCGGATGAGGGATCTGGCCCCAAGGCGAAGGCGCGCTTCGCGCGCGAACCCTCACCCCAACCCCTCTCCCGTAGGAGAGGGGGAGCTCAGCCCAGGGTCGCCCTGTTCCGCGAACGCAAGGACGCAAACGCGAGCGCGGCGCGGCTGCGCAGACTGGGCTTTTCCGTCGCCTGTCTGCCGGCGATCGAGATCCGGACCAGACCCATCCGGCCGCGGCGAATGCATTATGACGCTGTCATCGCGACCAGCGACAAGGTTTTCCACGCCGACGGGCCGCCCGACACGTCGGCGCCCCTCTATGTCGTCGGCGCGCGCACGGGCCGTGCGGCTGAGGCGCAGGGCTGGCGTCTCGCCTTGCCGCCGGCGCAGGACGCCGAGGAATTGCTCACGACGCTGGCCGCGGCGCTGAAGCCTGACGCCCACGTGCTCTACCTCGCCGGGCGCGATCGCAAGGAGGTCATCGAGACTGCGCTGACTGGCGTTTTTGGCGTCGAAATCGTCGAAGCCTACGCGGCGGAGGCCCGCGAGGCTTGGCGCCCGGCAGAAGCGCGGGCTCTCGCGTCGTGCGTCGCAGCGCTGCATTATTCACGCCGATCGGCCGAGCTCGCGGCGGCGCTGGCGAAGGCAGCCGGCGTGGACGCCTGTTTCCTCAAGCTAAAGCACGTCTGCATGTCGCGCGACATTGCAGAACCGTTACAAGCACTCGGCGCAACCGGTGTCGCAATTGCCGAAACGCCCGACGAAGTGGGACTTTTTCGAAGGTTGCGCCAAGAGCTCGGCGGGTTTCCTTCCCTCGGGTCGTCCCGTATATAGGGCGCGCGAGAAAACCGAGAGCGCGAGGCGATGGTCGACGAGGAAATCAAGGACCTTTCCGCTGGGCCAACGGGCGCCCCGGTCAATCGTGACGGCCGGCGCGAGCCGGACGTCATCGAAGGAGAAATTGCAGCGAGCGACGCGGAGGACATGAAGTCGCCTCCGTACGCGACAGCGGCCGAGACGAGCGCTGACGCCCGCGCCGCCGCCAGAGCGGCTCCGCGCAATGGCGCTCGCAGTCTGCTGGCGGGCGCGGTGGGCGGGCTCGTCGTCTCCGCCCTCGGTCTTGGCCTCGGCTACTCGTTTTTGACCTCCAAGGCGGACGTGTCGGAAACCGAAAATCGGTTGGGCGCTCTCGAAGCGCAGGCGCGACAGACGAACGACGCGCTCGGCGCTGGGGCCAATCGCGAGAGCGCGGCCGTCGCTGCGCTCGGGAAGCGTATCAGCGCGCTCGAAGCCAGCGCCGGAGCGTCGAACACGGCGGACCTCGGCAAGAGGGTGACGGCGTTGGAAGCGGCCAGCGCCGGAAATGGCGCCGCGAGCGACGCGACCCAGCGTTTGGCGGCTCAGGCCAAGGACTTGCGCGCCGACGTCGATGCGGAGAAGGGCGCGCTTCCTGAATTGTCAGCGCGCGTCGCGAAGCTCGAGTCCGACGCGCCCAAGGCAAACGCCGGCGGCTCCGATCTGACCGCTCTCGCCGCCCGAATCGACAAGATCGAGGCCGCCCTTAGCGCGCCCAAGAGCGAAACGCGCGCCGCAGCGGAAAAGCCCGCAGCCGCAGACAACGCCGCCACGATCGCCATTATCGCCGAGGTTGCGGAAGAAAGATTGCGCTCGGGCGCGGGTTTTGGATCCGAGCTCGCCGCCTTACAACGCATGGGTGTCGATGCTGCGGCGCTCGCGCCGCTGCAAGCCGTGGTCAATGGGGCGCCCACCAACGGCGCGTTGGCCGCCTCGTTCGACGCGGTTTCGTCGCACGTCTTGGCCGCAACGGCTCCGGCGGAGACGGGCAGCGTCTCGGATCGTTTCCTCGCCCATCTCCACAGTCTCGTGAAGGTTCGCGAACTCAACGAGACAGCCGGGGACGATCCCCAGGCGTTGGTCTCTCAGATCGAAGCGGCAAGCCGGCGCGGCGATATCGGCGCTGCGCTCGCCGCTTTCGACAAGCTCCCCGAAGCGGCGCGCAAGGCGGCTGGCGACTGGCCGACGCTGGCCCGCGCCAGGCAGGCGGCCGAGGCGGCGCTTCAGTCGATCCGCGAGGCGGCGGTCGGGCAGCTCGCGGGCGGCCCAAAACCGTGAGGTCGCGGCGCGCCGCGGAGGTGCTTCTGGCGTGTGCGCGGCGTTTTGAAGCGGAGTCATAATGATCCGTCTGCTGATTTTCCTGGCGGCGCTGGCGCTGGTCGCTCTAGGCCTGACTTGGCTTGCGAACAATCCGGGCGTCGTGGACGTCACTTGGCGGGGCGAGCAATACGAGGTCTCGCTGATGTTCGGCCTCGCCGCCGTGCTGGCGCTGGCGATCGCGATCGCGATCGTGTGGGGCCTGCTGCGTTTCGTCTTCCGCATTCCCTTCGCTCGTTTCGGTGGGCGCACAATCGCGCAGGCGTGAGAAGGGTTTTCAGGCTTTGTCGCGCGGAATGCTCGCCGTCGGCGCCGGCGACGCGCGAGCCGCCGCCAAGCACGCGTATGACGCGAACCGGCTGATCGGCCACGAGCCGATGGCCAAGCTCCTGCAAGCGCAATCGGCGCAGCTCGCCGGGGACCGACCGAGGGCTGTTGCGGCCTATAACGCCATGCTGGACCATCATGAAACGCACGGCATTGGCCTGCGCGGCCTGCATGTCGAGGCGCGGCGCGCAGGCGACCATTCGGCTGCCTTGCAATATGCGATGCGCGCCCATGCGCGCGCGCCTGCGGCGTGGGCCGGTCAGGCGGTCCTCGACGACCGCACGCGGCGCGGAGATTGGGCCGGCGCGCTCGCGACCGTCGACTCGAACGCCGGCGCTCGCCTTATCGACAAGCCGACCGCAAACCGCTGGCGCGCGGTGATCAAGACGGCGATGGCCGAGGAAGTGATGGAGCGTGATCCCAAGGCTGCTCTCGCTTTGGCGCAGGAGGCTTGCAAGCTCGCGCCGACGCTTGTGCCTGCGGCGGCGATCAGCGGCCGGCTGACAGCGCAGGCCGGCGACTTTCGTCGCGCGAGCCGCATGCTCGAGGCTGCTTACGCGCAGACGCCCCATCCCGATCTCGCCGCGGCTTATCTGCGTGTGCGCCACGGCGACTCCTCCGAGGATCGGCTGGCCCGCGCCCGCGCCCTTTCCCGCATGGCGCCGCTCGATCCCGAATCGTCTCTCACTGTCGCGCGGGCGGCGCTTGATGCGCGCGATATTTCCGCCGCGCGCGCGGCGATCGCCCCGCTCATCGCCTCGGATGCGTCGAGCGGCCGACCGACCCGCCGCGTCTGCTTATTGATGGCGGACATCGAGGAGACTGAAGGCAATCACGGCGCGGTGCGCGAATGGCTCGGCCGCGCGGCGCGCGCCCCACGCGACAAGGCCTGGGTGGCGGATGGAGTCATCAGCGACCGTTGGGCGCCGGTCTCGCCATCGGGAGCGCTCGACGGTTTCGTCTGGCGCACGCCTGACGAGCGCCTCGCCGCCCCCGCCGAGAGCGCAGCGGTCTCGCCGGCGCCGCCGGCGCCAACCGAGGCCATCGCCGCGCCCGCTCCAGCGGCGTCGATCACGCCCGTGCCCCCGGCGATCGCGCCACCGCCCCGCTCGGAGCCTGCGCCGGCGCCGACCGTCGTTCCCCCGCCGCGGTCGGGCGTCATCATCGATCCCACATCGATGTCGCCCGACGATCCGGGCCCCGACGAGCACGAAGCCAAACGGCGCGGCTTCCGCCTCTACGCCAATGAATGAAATCGGCCGGGTCGATGACGCCCGCGCTTCTGAAGCCAAGTCCCTGACCTCGGTCGTCATCGTCGGCGCCGGCCACGCCGGGGTTCAGGCCGCGGCGTCCTTACGCGAACAGGGGTTTGACGGCGAGGTTGTTCTTCTCTCCTCGGAGAACAGCCTGCCCTATCAACGTCCGCCGCTGTCCAAGGCCTTTCTCAAAGGCGAAATGGAAATCCACGGCCTGCCGCTTCGCGCCGACGCGCATTTCCGCGAGCAGCGCATCGACTTGAGGCTCGGCGTCGGCGCAACGCGGATCGACCGCGCCGCGCAGCAGGTGGAGCTGAGCGATGGCGCCGTCATCAGCTACGGCCATCTCATCCTTGCGACTGGCGCGAGGCAGCGGCGGCTCAATGCGCCGGGTGTCGACCTGCCGGGCGTGTTCGCGCTGCGCGATATCGCCGACGCGACCGCGATCCGCGAGCGCCTCGCTTCGAAGCCCAAGGTCGTCATTATCGGCGCCGGATTCATCGGGCTCGAGATCGCCGCGACCGCCGCGAGCCTGGGAGCCGAGGCGACAGTGGTCGAGATCGCGCGCCCGATGGGCCGGGCGGTCTCGCCGATCATGTCGGATTTTTTCTTGAGAGAGCACGCCGCCTTCGGCGCGCGGTTTAAGCTCGGCGTCGGCGTCGCCGCGATCAAGGGTCACGAGCGCGCGGAAACGGTCGTCCTCACTGATGGCGAGGAGTTGACCGCGGACCTGGTCGTCGTCGGGATCGGCGTCGTCGCGGAAGACGCGCTCGCCAGGGATTGCGGCCTCGAATGCGACAACGGGATCGTGGTCGACGAGTTCCTGCTCTCGTCCGACTCGGCGATTTCAGCGATCGGCGATTGCACCGATTTTCCGCATGCGGCGCTTGGGATGAGAACCCGGCTCGAATCCGTGCAGAACGCCGTCGATCAGGGCCGCGCGGTCGCTGCGCGTCTCATGGGAAAGCCAAAGCCCTACAATGAACTCGCCTGGTTCTGGAGCGATCAGGGCGACTTGAAGCTGATGATCGCCGGCCTCGCGCATGGCGTCGACCAGTGGGTGGTGCGCGGCGATCCGGCGACGCGGGCGTTCTCGACCTTCGGCTTCCGCGATGGCAAGCTTGCCGTGGTCGAATTGGTCAACCGCGCCGGCGACCACGCCGCCGCCAAGCGCATCATCGGCACGACGAAGACGCTGACGCCTGAAGAAGCAGCCGACCCGGCGTTCGATCTGCGCGGCTTGGCGAAGCGGTAGGGAGCGCGCAGCATCGCGTCTCGAAAGATGGTCCAGTTCGCCCTCTATTGTCGCCTCCTGGAGCGTCCTTCGAGACGCCGCGCTTTGTGCTGCTCCTCAGGATGAGGCGGTTTACGGAATGTCCACGGCAGCGCGCAAAAGTCGGAACATCACGTATTCGAGATGGGCGGCAATCCTACAGCAAATAATATGCATTCCTCAGCGCTGGTAATGCGCGACGAGTGGCCTTGACCGGTTGTGTCCTCGATTAGAAGCACACTTCCAACCGGAAATTTTCGAACCACGCCCGCGGTGGTGAAAACCTCGTATTCCCCTCGAACGGTGATAAAAATCATTCGGCGAGGCGCCGGGTGCGGTTCACCTCCATTCCAACTTGGCGGTGCGCCAACCCAGAACGTAGGCCCCTCAGGAGTTAGGAACGGGGCCGTATGCAAAGGCTCTGCTGGCGGGACGGCGAACCCCGAAATCAGTTCGACGCTTAAGTCTTCGAAACATGGTTTTCCGCTCGTGCCCGCGAAAAGCCTCGCGTAGTGCGCTTTCATCGGCCCTCACCCTTCGATGCGCCGAGCATCGGCGATTCCGGCGGGAAAATCCCCGAAGTTTCGGGATCGGACGAACTTGGCGCACTCCTCCTTCTCGAAGCGAACCGCGCCGCCGGTATCCGACGAATTTTACAATGTGCTTGCTGAAATACGCTGACCGCCTCATGTTGGCGTGCGGTCGATTATCCGCGGAATCGGGAATGGGGGTTAAGCCGTTGAGAAACAACAAATCTGAATCCGGCTCGGAGGACGATGCCCCCGCCGGCTTTCCGCAGCGACCAGGAAACCGGATAAGGCGATGCGACTGGGTGTACTGGCGGCGATCATGGCCGCCTCGATGATGCTCGCTCCGCCGCCCGCGCTGTTACACTACTGGGCACGATCACGGCGCCCGGCTTCACCGATACGTTCGATATTGCAAGCAACGGCGGCTCGCAAGCAAGCGATCCCGAGTCTATTTTCTTTCCGATATTCAACGACCTGCACGGGTTTACCGCCGTCACTTTCGGCGACGGCGTCATCAGTGGGCGCTCTGCTATCGGAACCGCCGCCGGTGCGGACACCTTCACAGAGATAGGGGCGGATTTCCTTTCGCCGCTCGTCTGGGACGGCCAGGATCCCCTGACTTTCAACCTTCAGCCGGCAACCTACAACGGTTCGAGCGGCGCCACCTTGACCCTGACAACTCTGACGCCGGTCCCAGAGCCCACAACCTGGGCGCTGTTGATCGTTGGCGCCATGGTGATCGGGGGCGTATCGAGCCTCAAGAAACATCGCCGCCCATCGACCATGCCAGCGTAGCCTACGATCCCTTGACGCGGGCGTTCTCAATCTTCGGCTTCCGCGACAGCAAGCTTGCCGTCGTCGAAATTGGTCAACCGCGCCGGCGACCACGCCGCCGCCAAGCGCATCATCGGCGCGACGATAACGCCGACCCGGAAAAATCGGCCAACCCGGCGTTCGACCTGCGCGGCTTTGGCGAAGCGGTAGATCGACAGGCAGAATATCCCTTGCTAGCGTTGTCATTTTTCCAGACCTTTGACGCTGACAATAGGTAGCTTGTCCCTAGGCTACCGTGACGGCCACCGGGCTAGTCCACATGTGGAGGCCAAACGCTGGGCTTATCAACATCATAATGACCGTGAATTACACGCGCACCTACTTAGCGCTTTGCTTACCGCAAGATTGTCGTAACTCTCAGTTTTTTTCGTAACGGCGAATCATGATTTATTTGCGGACGCAGGACCATGCCAAAGTTTGACTATGAGTATGCTAAGGGAGAGATCACGCAGATAAACAGAATGGTTGAAACGTGTCCTGAGGCAGTAAAAGAGAAGTGCTTCGAACTTCTCTTTGGGATGGTTTTCGGTTCGATCCCTCCGGTAGTACCTCTGCAAGCGGAACTAATCCCACCCCAAGGGAGCCGGATAAACCTGCTGACACATTTCAATCGCCGCAAGCTAAGAAACTACCATCTAATGTTCTGGCGTTTTCACGTAAGTATAATATTAATGAAGAAGAGCTTGGCAGGCTTTTTATGCTGGATCACGAGCCTATTCTTCCCATATATAAGCTACCGTCCACAACCGCGCACGCACAATTATATAAGGTAAGCGATGATTTTACTTGAGAATGGATTGCTTAATAACAGTTTAACAGCGCCGTATCCTGAGCTGCGCGATAGCGTAAGGGAGGATGGTCTTATGGATGGCAATTTTAATAAAACGCTCAAGCGCGATTACGACCTATTTCGCAGTGCCATTACGGAAAGCAGTATCGATACGAACGCAACGGTAGAATTGTCCGGTGGGGGTATGCAGAAACTCGCAGAAATCGTCAAAGAACTTGGACAATCCGTTGGATGAAGGATCATCTACTATCCATCACGCGCGGACAGGTCGAGGATCTGGCCGCACTGCAGCGACTCATCAAGGCGGTACCGACTGAGCGTATAGCTCGAAGACCGCCGCTAGACACTGGCGCTTCTACCGCACGGCAGTGGTTTGACGCCGTGCGACCCGCATTGGAAAGCGCACAGTTCAGTAAAGACGTGCTTGAGTCCTTTTCTGGCCGCTACGACGAGTTGTTGCGCGTGTCGAGCGGCAAACCAATGAAGGGGGCCTATCTTCACGGCAGTTTCCGGAATTTGGGATCCTACCGCCAGCAAATTGTCCATCAGATTGAGGTCGGCTCGTTCGCTACGACGACAGGGCTCAGCATCGCTCCATACATTGAAGGCCTCCCCGTTGCAGAAGGCGACTATCTGGATGAGGCTCAGCGATGCCCCTCTGTTCAGGCCCTGCGTGGATGCATTGTCCTCGGATGGTGCGCCACTGTTGCACGAATTCACGAAAAGATTGATCAGATTGGCTTCGCGAAATTTAGCAAGGCAACAGAGGAAATGTCTGCGAAAACGACAGGGCGATTTAAGCCCTATAACAAGAAATTTGTAGTCGAGTCTCGATCCGACTTACAAAGGGTCTTTGACACAGAACTTCTCTGGTCCTGGAATATTTGGAACTTATAGATGGCAACCAGCGTCAAAGGTTGCGGCACTGTTTTGACATGAGAAATCACAGTGCTCATCGTGGGCTCGCCCCTATAAGCGGCGAGAATCTATATTCTTTCTTCTCCGATATTGCCAAATTTGTACTAAAAAACCCAAAGTTTGAAATCAAATCGAGGCTATGACTCGGGTCTTATAAGCCGAGGACATTCGCGGGCGTAACCCCTGCAGATATTCACGGGTCGGAAGAAGGCGGCGCTGAAACTTGCGTCATTCTCCTTTGGCTTCACGCTCCAGTAAAGCGCGCGCCTGCACCTACTCCGCCAAGAAAAAGCGCACCATCACGCGCGAAGCGTCGAGGCCTACGGTCTGCGTATAGCTGCCGCGCGTATCGCCGCCGAACCAGGCGTGGCCGCCGCCTTCGACCAGCCATTGTTCCGCGACCGGCTGGCCGTCGGCGTCTTTCAGCGACGTACGGCTGACGCGGCCGCCCTCGATTGGCCAGTCGAGGTCGCTTCTTACGGGCGAAGTCTCTCCGCGCTCGACGTCATCGAAAATGCGTTCGCCGTTGACGGGATTGACTGTTCCGTCGGCCAGCCCGTGAACAGATGATCTTTCGGACATGCCGACCGCTTGCGGCGAGCGGCGCGGGATGAAACGCCGCCGTTCCCTTCATCGCGGCGAAGGCGGAGGGGACGTCGCCGGCTGACTTATAGGGCAGACCGGAGTGTATTCCGACCGCGTCGAACACATCCGGATAGGTTACGGCGAGAATCTCCGCCATCGCGCCGCCCGCCGAGAGGCCCGCGGCGAAAACGCGCTCCCTTCGGACGTCGAACTCCTTCGCCAGGGCTTGCGCCAGGCCAGCGAGTTTGGCCGGTTCGCCGGAGCCTCGGTTCTGATGGCGCCGGTCGAACCAGTTCCAGCAGCCGTTGGGGTTGGCGCTCCGCGGCTGGTGCGGATAGGCGACGATGAGGCCGAACTCTTCCGCAAGCGCGTTCATCCTCGTGCCCAAGGCGAAATCTTCAGGGCTCTGCGTGCAGCCGTGCAGCATGACCACCAGCGCCAGCTCCCGCCGCTCGTGATCGGCCGGGACATAGAGGCGGTAGTCGAGCGAGCCCGCGGGCCCGCTATACGTTCGTCTTAAGAAGCGTTCGCCGAGATCCGGCGCTGGCTCGGGTTCGGGCGCGTCGGGCAAGCTCGGCGGCATGATCGGCCGGACCCGCAGGGCGCGCAGGGTTTCGCCCAGCGGGCGCCGCGGCGGCAGCGGAATGACCTTCGCCGATGGACGGGGAGCGGGCGCTTTCGAATCGCCGCTCTCGCCCGCCGGCGCGCTCTCGCCGGAAAGCGCCTTGCGGATAAGCGCGGTCGCTCCGCCAAGATCGGATTTTTTCACCAGCCCCAAAGCCTCGTTCATTACGTCGAGAACGCGTAATTTCATTGTTTGTTCCTGTCGGAATGTATCAGCCCAGCCGATCGGCCAGCGCTGCCTTGACCTCGGCGGACGCGTGCAGCGCGCCGAGCACGGTGATCGATTCGATGGTCGCCCGGGCGAGATCGGGCGTCACGTCGTCGGCGATGACCGCCAGCCCGAGCACGCGAATTTTGAGCTGTCTCGCCTGCCGCCTGAATGGCTTCGAGGTCCTGGCGGGCGAAGGTCCGCAGGCCCAGTTCAAGCGTCAGCCGCGAAGCCGCCTTTTTTGCGGTGTCGGCATGGGCCGCGAGCTGATTGCGGACGGCCGTGCGGATGAAGTCCGAGCGATTCGAATAGAAGCCGTCGCGCACCAGAAGATCGATCGATCCGAGGTCGACGAAGCCGAGGTTGATGGTCAGCTTCTCGCTGTCGGGCGGTTTGACGGGCCGGGGCGGCAATGTCACCATCCATTTGGATGTTAAGTGGATGGTATATGGATGGTCAGACTCCAAACTTCAAGGCCGCCCTTGCGAATGCAAGGATCGCGCCCGCTCGTCAGGGAGACCGATGCGGAAATGGCGCCGCAAAGGCTTGAAAAGATTGATTCCGGACTCGGAAATGGCGCCCGGAACCGGGCGGGGTCAGCCGGGCCTCACGGCTTCACCCACTTGCCGTTGGCCTTCGACGACTTGACCGCCGCCTCGACAAACGCAAGCCCCTTGACCCCGTCGTCGATGGTCGGGAAATGGGCGGACTTGAGCGGCTTCTTGCCCACCCGGGCGGCTTTGATGGCCAGCGCAACCTCGGAATAGATGTTGGCGAAGCCTTCGAGATAGCCTTCGGGGTGGCCTGGCGGGACGCGCGTCACCCGCGCCGCCGCCTCTCCCGAATCCGGCCCGCCGCGGGTGACGATCCGGGTCGATTGTCCGAGCGGCGACCAGAAGAGATAGTTCGGATTGTCCTGCCTCCAGTGGAACCCGCCCTTCGTTCCGTAGACGCGCAGCATGAGCCCGTTCTCGTTGCCCGGCGCGACCTGGCTCGCCCAGATCGCGCCGCGCGCGCCATTGGCGTAGCGCAGCATGATCTGCGCATTGTCGTCGAGCCGGCGGCCCGCGCCGAACGAGGTGAGGTCGGCGGCGAGCTCGGTGAGCTCGAGGCCGGTCACGTAGTCGGCAAGGTTATAGGCGTGGGTGCCGATGTCGCCGAGCGAGCCGCCTGCGCCTGAACGTTTCGGATCGACGCGCCATTCGGCCTGCTTGTTGCCGGTGGTCTCGGTCGCGCCAGTCAGCCAGTCCTGCGGATATTCCGAGTGAACGAGACGGATCTCGCCAAGATCGCCGGCGCGGACCATCTCACGCATCCGGCGCACCAGCGGATAGCCGGTGTAATTGTGGGTCAGCGCGAACACGAGGCCTGACTTTTCAACCGCGGCGCGCATCTTTTTCGCTTCCGCCAGACTGACCGTCAGCGGCTTGTCGCAGATGACATGGATTCCGGCCTTGAGGAACGCATAGGTCGGCCCGGCGTGGACGTTATTCGGGGTGACGATGGCGACCGCCTCGATCCCGTCGCCGCGCTTGGCCTCGGCCTTCGCCATGCTCTCGTAATCGTCGTAGATCCGGTCGGCGGCGAGACCGAGCGCCTGACCCGAGCGCCGCGCCTTCTCCGGCGTCGACGACAAGGCGCCGGCGACGAGTTCGTAATGGTCGTCGATGCGCGAGGCGATGCGGTGAACCGCGCCGATAAAGGCGCCTTCGCCGCCGCCGACCATCCCAAGCCTGATCCTGCCGCCCTTGTTGCCGTCGCTGCGTCCCTCGATGGCCATGCTCGTGTCTCCTCCCCGGCGCGGCGTGAAGCTCGCGCTCGATGTGCTTTCTCATTGTCCCGTCGTCGGCGCCCCGCCCTCGCGCGCCCCGTTTCCCGCGCCGCGTGACGTCACGTCGTCAGTCGAAAACGGCCGCCGAAAAGGCGCGCGTCGACCGTCGAGCACGGTTGGGACGCCCGAGCGGGAAGCGGCGCAAAATCCGGAATTCGCCGCCGGGTTCGCTTTGCCCGAACAGCGTCAGCGCGTCGACGCGCAGCGCATGCGACGCAACCCGAAGCCCGAACTCCCAATTCAGCAAGCGCGCGACGCGGTCAGCATCGGCAATTGCGTTGGTCAGGGTAAAATGTGGATCAAACTCGTCGAGCACGTAAGGGTAGCCCCAGGCATCGAGGTAGTACGCCTGACGCGGGGTCAGGCGTCCCGACCCGCGGCGTTCGCGCCCGTCTTCACCGAATGGAGCGCGCAGCCGGTCAAGCCCGCGAACGACGCTCGCCTCGAACGATCGCAATTCTTTCAACGAGCCTTGCGGCTTCAGGGCGACAAACGCGCGCCCTTCCCCGGCCGCGACGACGCCCACGCTCGAGTTCGCCCGCATCGAACGGCGAGGACTTGCGCGCCAATTCGGCGACGCGATCGAGCAAATCAGCGACATCGAGGTCCAGGCGCAGCAGAAACGGCGCCTTCAGGGTTGCGTGAAAGCCGTAGCGGCGGGGGTTGCTGGTCATGCTCCGCCAGGAGTCCGGCGGATAGCCTTCGAGCGAGAACCCGTCGCAGGACGCGCCGGTCTTCGCGTCCCGGCCAATCACGTTGCAACCGAAACGCCAGAGGTCGCTGTCAGGCGGCGGCGCAAGATAGAGGGCGTATCGGAACTGGTTTGCCGGCGGGGCCATTTCGGGCGCCATGCTGGCACATTCGCGGCGAATCGGGCAATAGCCCTTCGCGTCGAACTCCGCCCGATCTCGCCGACGAGCGCCGCGGCGACCGTCGATCGCTCCCCTGAGACAGATCGGCCGCTTTCGCGGGCGGCATAGGCGTTTTGAAGCAGCCGACCAATTGGCCAGCAGCGCGCTTACAGAACAGTAACCTGCAGGCCTTAAAACAGGTCCGGTCCGAATGATTTGGACCTTTCCGTCGCGTCGCCGCCGCACCGAAGCGCGCCCGCGCCACGCCATGATGGCCGCCAAAGCGCATTGATCATAGGTCGGCTGGAATGCATCCCGCAACGAATCTGTCCTTCGAGTTTGCTCTAGCGTGCTGGCGAGGCGCGCCACGCTCTTTTCCGACGCGCGCTCTCCGACGAGATCGGCGCGATCATGAAGATTGTGCGGTTCGTCCGATCGCAAGTCCACGCGATTTACGCTCTCGCCGCCGTCCTCTTGGGCGCCGTGGCCCTGACCGCGCTGGAATCCTTTGTTCCCGAAGAAGCGTTCAACGCGTTGCGCTCCATGGTTCCGGGCGCGACTCCGTTCTTGCAGCTTCTGCTGCTCGGCTGGATCGGCGTCGTGCTCGGGCGTATGACGATCAAGCCCGCGCCAAGTCCAGCCGAGAGCGGCGGTCAAGCCAAGGCGCGGCGCGACACGACCGACAAGGACGAAAAGGTCGACCGGGTGCTGCGCCAGGTGGCGAAGGTGCTGCAGTCCCATATGACCGACAGCGAAAGCTTTTCCGAGCGGCTCGACGGCCACAACCAACGCCTGTCGCGGCACGAATCCGTGGGTCCGATCAAGGAGATCGTGCTGGCCCTCATCGAGGACAATCGCGACATGCGCGACAGGCTCGACAATGTCAGGAACCAGCTCGAAGAGTCGCGCCTCCAGGTCGTGCATTTGCAAACGAATCTCGAACGTGCGGAAGAGGCTGGACTGCGCGACGTCGTGACTGCGATCGGCAATCGCCGTTTCTTCGACGCCAGCTTCATGGAGGAGGTGGAGAAAGCGCGAAGGCTGGGCGACCATGTTTGCCTCGCGCTTGCCGACATCGACAGGTTCAAACATGTCAATGACCGTTTCGGCCATCTGGTTGGCGATCGCCTGTTGCGGCTGTTCGCCAACATCCTGGTGCAAAACGTGCGCGGACAAGACAAGGTCGCGCGCTTCGGCGGCGAGGAGTTCGCGCTGATCTTCCCGGGCGCGCGCCTCGGCGAGGCGGTGACCGCGGTCGAGCGGATCCGAGTCGTTCTCGAGTCCAAGCAATGGACCATTGAGCCGAGCGGCGAGCGCATCAGCAAGGTGACCGCCTCGTTCGGGGTGGCCAAGCTGAGGGCTGACGAGTCGGCCAATGACCTGCTGCGACGCGCCGATGAACGCCTCTACGAGGCCAAGGTCCAGGGAAGGAACCGCGTCGTGGCCGATGATCCAAACGACGAAACCTCCCAACCGTCGCCTCGCGACAGACGCGCCGCGGCGGGCTGACCGGCTCGTCGAGATCGCGCGACAATGCCTGACCGCCGCAGCGACGCCTTTCAGCGCGCCCTCGACGAGGCGGGGCGGAAGGATCGCGCTCCGAACGACGCCGGCCCGGGCCTGACAGGAGGAGCCCGCGTGCGCGGCGTCGCCTTTGGCGCGGCGCCAGGTTCCGGCGGCAAGGCGCGGTTCGGCCTCGCTTTGGACTGGACGGACGAACCCACAGACCGACCCGGGCCGCCGCAACCGCCGCCCCAACCTCCGCCGCGCGAACCGGCCGGGCGTTCCGGCGACACATCGGCCGAGATCGCGACGGAGCTCGGCCTTGGCGCGGCGCTGACGCTCGATCAGCTGACCTCCCGCTGGCGCGATTTCGTCTGGCGCAATCATCCCGATCGCCAGCCTGTGGACGCCCGAGAGCGCGCCAACGCCCGAGTGGCGATCGCCAACACGCTTTACGATCGCGCGCGGCGGGAGTTCGCCAAGGGGCGGTAGCGGTCATAGTCCGCCGGCGCGGCCGAAATTAAACGCCAAAACTAAGCAGACCTAGTAAACGCTAGTAAAATAGCTAGCGTTTACTAGCGTTTATTTTTTCGAATCGGGACTTTTCAATGGGTTACAGCCGATTCAAATAAAATAATCTCCTGCCCGTGTCACACTGTGGCCCAAGCGTCACAGTCGCCCTCTCTCCTGTCTCCTCGCCGCCGGCATCGTCGGAAAGCCTCGATCCGGCGAATGAAAAAAGATAGCATGGACTTTCGGGTGACCGCAAGAAAATGTCGACCAACGTCATATGAAATGGTGGGCCTCGCGTCACCCACCACTAGCGCGTCCGTCTGCGCCAACGGCACGGGGCGGGCCCTGGCGCACCAAGGGCGGGGTCGCCGGCCGCCCTCACGGCCAGGCGGCCTCCACCAAGCGCAAATACTCCAGCGGAGCAGACCGCGCACGATCCACAATGTCCGCTGTGCGTCGACTCCGCGTCGCCTGTGCGCAAGAAGCGGGCGTTCTGCCGACGGCTTGGCGAATGTGTTAAAATGCTACGGTAAGCACGCGTTCGAACTTGGTCCCGGTCGGCAGGCCCGCACCAGGTCACCGCTTCGGAACCTCGCCCGGGACTGAACTTTCGCGGTCCTTGGCGGACTACGATTTACTGAGCGCCTCGCCGAGGACCGTCGCGATAGCTCGATCGAGCTGAATGCTGCCGAAAGCGGCCGCCTAAGCCTCGACAAGCTCTTGTTGTCGCAAAAGCCCGATTCCGCGTTCCTCTAATCGGTCCCTACGGACACGGGTGTTGTCGACCCAAAGCCAATGTTCGAAAGAGCGCGGCGAGAGCGCGACGAGCTGAACTTTTTTGGCGCATTGCCGGGAAACTGCTACTTTGCGTTTCTTCCGTGTGTCGCGCGACCTCCGAGGACGTCATGGACGTCTCCACTTGGCTCCAGGGGCTGGGTCTTGAACGGCACGAGGCCGCATTTCGCGACAACTCGATCGACATGGATGTCGTTCGCGAGTTGAACGAAAACGACCTCGAAAAGCTCGGCTTGCCGCTCGGCGACCGCAAGCGCGTCCTGAAGGCGATCGCCAACCTGCCGGCGCCGGGGCGGTCGCCTCCCCCATCGCCGCGCCGCGCGCGCGAGACGAAGCCGAGCGACGGCCCATCACTGTGATGTTCTGCGATTTGGTCGGGTCGACCAGCCTCGCAAGCACGCTCGACGCCGAGGACTGGCGCGACCTCGTCGGCGCCTATCTCGATGACGCCGCCAAGGCGATTGGCCAATACGGCGGCCACGTCGCCAAAAAGCTTGGCGACGGGCTCATGGCGCTGTTCGGATATCCGAGGGCGCAGGAGAATGATGCGGAACGCGCCGTTCGCGCGGGCTTGACGCTTCTTCGCGCGCTCGAAGACTTGAACGCTACGAACGCCGGGCGCGGATTACCCGCGCTCGCCGCGCGCATCGGGCTCGACAGCGGGCCGGTGGTTGTGGATTCCACGGGCGAGGTGTTCGGCGACGCTCCAAACCTCGCCGCCCGGGCGCAAAGCGCGGCCGAGCCGGGAACGATGCTCGTCACAGCGGCGGTGCAGCGACAGGTCGCGGGCCTGTTCGTCGTCGAAGACAAAGGCCCACGCGAACTCAAAGGCGTTCCGGGTTCGCCGGTTCTGTACCGGATCGTGCGCCCCAGCGGCGGCGGCCGGCGCACTGGCGCGCGGATGCAGACGCGGCTTGTCGGTCGCGAAGACGATCTCGATGTCCTCGTCAAGCGCTGGCAGCGCACACAGGCCGGCGCCGGGCAGTTCATTCAGATCGTCGGCGAGCCTGGACTCGGCAAGTCGCGCCTCATCGATGAGTTTCGCGGCCGGCTCGCCGAGACGCCCCATTCCTGGGTCGAATGGGCCTCATCGCAATTGTTGCAGAACACTGCGCTCCATCCGTTGGTCGAATGGGGAAAGCAACGATTTGGCGGCGCCGAGGTCGCGCCGGAATCGCGGCTTGCCGACCTCGAATCCTCGCTCACGCAAGTGAAGCTCAATCCGGTTGAGTTCGCGCCGCTGCTCGCGCCGCTGCTCGATATTCCCACCGCAACTCTCGACGCGCCTGAACTTACGCCCGACGAACTGCGGCGCCGCCAGCTCGCCGCCATGGTCGCCTGGTTGCTCGCAGGGGCGCACGCGCAACCGCTCGTGCTCGCCTTCGAAGACCTCCACTGGGCCGACCCGACCTCGCTCGACTTGCTCAAGATGCTCGCTGAGCGAGGCGCGACGGCGCCGCTCATGATCGTCGCGACGGCGCGCCCTGAATTCCGCGCGCCTTGGGCGACGCGCTCCCATCATGGCGTCATTTCCCTGGTCCCGCTCGACCGCCAGCAAGTGCGCCAGATGGTCGGCGCCATCGCCGAGCGTAACGCGCTTTCGGCAGAAGCAATCGAAGGAGTCACCGTCCGCACAGGCGGGGTGCCGTTATTCATTGAGGAGGTGACGCGGCTCGTGCTCGAGGGCGGCGCGCAGACGATCCCGCTGACCTTACAGCAATCGCTCGCCGCGCGGCTCGACAGGCTCGGCGACGCGCGCGACATCGCGCAGATTGGGGCAGTCGCGGGGCGGGAATTCGCGTTCGGGCTGCTGCTCGCGATCGCAGGGCGCCCCGAGGCTGAACTCAACGCCGCAATGGAGCGACTTGTCGACGCCGACCTCGTGTTCGTCGACGGCCTTGCGCCCGATGCGACATACCGCTTCAAGCACGCGCTGATTCAAGAAGCCGCGTACGAAAGCATGCTGCGCAGCAAGCGTCGCGAGATTCACGCCCAGATCGCCAAAGCCCTCATGCGCCTGCAGCCGGCGATCGCCGAAACGGCGCCGGAGACGCTCGCGACGCATCTGGCGCGCGCCGGCGACGAGGCGGGGGCCGCGGAATACTGGCAAAAAGCCGGGCAGCTCGCACAGAGGAACTCCGCCTACCGGGAGGCGATCGGCGCTTACCAAAACGCCTTGCAGCACATGAGCAAACAGGACCGCGCGTTTGTCGACGTCAACCGGGCCATCGCCTCGGCCTATTTCACCGCCGGCGACCACGAATTGAACCGCAAGCATCTTGCGGAGGCGGCGGCGGCGGCTGAGGCAGGCGGCGATCCGGTCACCGTGACCGAAATTGCAATGCAGCAATGTCACGTGCTCAGTCAATTCGGCGACGATGCCGAACACGCGGTTCACGTCGGCCGCCGGGCTCTCGAAATGGCCAATCGCCTCGAGGATGAAGGCCTCGCCTATGGCGCGCGCTTTGCTTTGGGGCACGCCTGCTGGATCAGCGGCGACTACGACAGCGCGATTGAGCTTCTGTCGGCAAATCTGCCTGAGAACATGGGCGATCCGACGCGGATTCGCGATTTTGGCACGGCGGGGTCGTTGCTCCTGGACTCGATGTCGATTCTTGGATCGACGCTCGCTCATCGCGGCCATTTTGACCGGGCCTTTCCGATTCTGGAGCGCGCGCAAGCGCTTCCGCAAAAGAACGCCTTCGACGTGACCGTCATCGGTTATCATCATGCTCGCGCCCACTTGATCCGCGGCGACACAGCTTCGGCGACGTCGATATCTCTGGCAGCCATCGAGCACGCGACTCGAGTTGGACTTGAGTTTTCGCTGCCCTGGCATCGGGCCATGCTGGGGCACGCACATGCGCTCGACGGGGAATTCGACGCCGCCGTCGCGCTGCTGGAAGCCGCTCTGGAAAGATCGCAAGAGATTCATACGCGATACCCGGCGTCGTTCACGGGCGCGCTGCTTGCTGAGACGCTCGCGCCCCGACAACCGCAGCGAGCTCTCGCCGTCGCCGAGACCACGCTAGGCGCTGCGAGGGCGAGCGGGCATCGCGCGGTCGAAGCAGAGCTGCTTCGAGTCAAAGCGTCCGCGCTGCTCAGCCTCGACGCCGACGCGGCCGAAGCCGCAGCGCGAGAAGGCCTTGAGCTTGCCGAAAAGCTAGGCCTCGGCCCCGAGCAAGGCCACGGCTTGCGGACTCTTGGCGACATCATGGCGGCCAAGGGCGATGCGACGAAAGCCGAAGAGCTCCACGGTCTTGCGCGCGCCAAATTTCGAAGCCTGGGCATGAAGCGCTGGGCCGAAAGCCCATAGCGATGAGCCGAGCCGCGTGGCCTTCTGCTGGTGGCAGCGTTCGCCTTCCCGCCCGAAGCGGTCGGCCCTGCGACGGGTGATTGCGTTGTGACCTAGCCGGTTACTCGAAGATCCTCTTGCGGGTGAAGAGCGAGGCGCCGTTCGCCCCTTTCGCCACCCCGAGAAGCTCTGTGCCCTTGTCGTCAAGCAGGACCCAGCCGCCATTGCGCGCGACGATCGCCCCGATTCGGCCTAGGCCCGCCACGTTGTCGCCTGGCGATGCGGTGCGGATCCCGCCATCGATCTTCAGCCAGACACGGTCCGCTTGGGCGGCGACGATCTCGACCGGCCGCGCCCCCACCGCGGAAGCGGCGAGCGAACCTGTCGCGGCCATGTCGACAGGAGTCGAGGCGTCCGCCGACGGCGGCGTCGGGCCGCGAACGGCGCCTCCCGGCCCGCGCGGCTGGGCGAAGATCGCCAGATGCTCCATGCCGTTGATGCGCGTCTTCCCCGCGCCATAGGCGAGCATGTACATGGCGAACGCGGCGGAAAGGCTGGCTAGCGCCATCCCGACCGCGCGAATCACAGTTTCGTGGGCAGGCGCCATCACTTCCTCAAGCCTCGACGGTTTTCGATTCGTTGCGCAACGCGGCGGCGAGGTCGATGAACGGATCGTCGCAGCGCGGCGCGTCCATCGTCTGGCTCATCGCCTCATAAATGCGCGGGGTCGATTTGATCGCCTTGTCGAGGACCGGATCGGCGCCGGCCGTGTAGCCGCCCATCAGGCGCAGTTCGCGCGTTTCCTCGAACCGCGCGATCAGCGAGCGCAGGTTTTGAACCACCTTGCGCTGTTCCGGCCGCCACGACGGGTTCGTCATCCGTGACACCGACGAGAGAATGTTGACGGCCGGATATCGTCCGTCGTCGGCAATGGCGCGATCCAACACGATGTGCCCGTCGAGCGAGCCGCGAATCGCGTCCGCGACCGGATCGTTGTGATCGTCCCCGTCGACCAGGACGGAGAAGATTCCGGTAATCGAACCTGATCCTTCAACGCCCGGTCCGGCGCGCTCGAGCAGCCGCGGCAGATCGCTGAAGACGCTCGGCGCATAGCCGCGGGCGACGGCGGGCTCTCCGGCCGCCAGCGCCACGTCGCGCGCAGCGTGCGCGAAGCGTGTGACCGAATCGACGATCAGCAACACCGACTCGCCTTGATCGCGGAAGTATTCGGCGATCGCCATCGCCGTCTTCGGAGCGAGCCTGCGCATCATCGGGCTTTCGTCGCCGGTCGAGACGACTGCGACCGCGGAGCTGCGATTCTCCCCCAGCGTGTCGTGAAGAAATTCCCTGACCTCGCGACCCCGCTCGCCGACGAGCGCAATGACGATCGTGTCGATCGGGGTCGCCCGGGCCAGCATTGCGAGCAGCGACGACTTGCCGACGCCTGAGCCGGCGAATATGCCCACTCTCTGTCCGACACAGAGCGGCGTGAACAGGTCGACGACGCGCACGCCGGTGCGCAGCGGCGCGTGAACGCGCGCGCGCCGGAGCGCCGGCGGCGGCGGAGCGTCGAGCGGCGCCGGCCTGTCCCCATGAGGGAGCTCGCCCGCGCCGTCTATTGGCCGCCCGAGCGCGTCGATGACGCGCCCCTTCCAGGCTCGATGCGGCGACAGCGACAGCGTCTCGGTGCGAAAGGCGCGCGCGCCGATCGTCACGTCGCTGCGCGTGTCGAACGGCTTGAGGGTGGCCGAGGAATCGTCGATCCTGACCACTTCGCCAATCTCGACGCGATCGCCGACATCGACGCCGACGCACTCGCCGAGCTTGAGGAAGCGCGACAGGCCAGCGACGCGATAGTGTGACGTCGAGACTTCGACGAACGGCGCCGCTCACCCGCACCGCCGGAAGCGTTCGCAATCCCTGCGCGACCCGGTGTTCGAGCCGCTCAAGCGGCGCCAGAGTGTCGGGGCGAGCGTCGGTCATGCCGATGCCCCGAGAGCCTTGATCGCGTCTTGCAGCGATGTCTCGGACTGCGAAGTCTCGGCCGCGACCCCGTCGAAGGCCCGCGTCACCTCGATCAGCTCTGGTCATCTCGCGCACCGGATCGACGTTCGAACTCTCGACCGCGCCCTGAACGACCCCGTCGCGGGTGAAATCGAGAATCGGCGTCGCCGGCTTGTCCGGCACGACGCTTGAGTTTTCCGCCCGTTTCAATGACGCGTTCGGATCGATCGCGAACAGCCCGATTGCGCCAATCTGCCGGCCGTTCTGCGTGATCATTCCGTCGGCGGAAACGTTCAAAGGCCCAGCCGCACTGTCGATCAGGATGGGGGCGCCGCCAGCATCGAGGAGCGGGTCGCCGGTCAGGGTGCGCAAGGTTCCGGACTCGTCGATCTGGGTCCGGCCGTCACGCGTGTAAGCGGGCCCTTGCGGCGTCTCAATCCCGAACCAGCCGTCGCCCTGTACGGCGAAATCGAGCGAATTGTCGGTCTTCACCAGCCCGCCGAGACGGCGCGATATAAAATCCGACCCGCTCGAGACATAGCGCAGCCTCGCATCGCCAGCCTTGGCCATTTCCGTCTCAAACGACACGCCGGTCCCCCGGTAGCCAACGGTGTTCATGTTGGCGACGTTGTCGGCGATGGTTTCGAGTCGCCGCTCGAGCGCCACTTGCGCCGAGAGGGAGACGTAAAGTCCGTTTTGCATGACGCGGTTCCGCGAGGCCTAAAAGTTACGCCGGCCTTTCGCGGAACGATGGTTCGGCCGGCTTGTCCGTGGCTGACTTCCCCGCTGACAGCTTCGCGTAAGTCTCGAGCGGCAAACCTTGCGCGTCGTTCGCACCGGAGCAAATCTTGAATTTCGCCATTGGCCTCGTGATCACCGTCGGCTGCATCCTCGGCGGCTATGCGGCGCTTGGCGGACATCTCGAAGTGCTGTTTCAGCCGTTCGAGTTCGTCATCATCATGGGATCGTCGCTCGGCATTTTCATCGTCGCCAACGCCATGTCGACGATCAAGGACTGCGGCAAGGCGTTCCTGGAGGCGGTGCTCGACAAGGCGCCCAAGCCGCGCGACTTCCTGGACGTGCTCTCGGCGCTGCACGCGCTGATGCGGGAGCTCAGAGCCAAGTCGCGCAGCGAGGTCGAAGGGCATTTCGACAATCCCGCAGGAATCCGAGATCTTCAAGAACTTCCCGAAGCTGCTCACCAACAAGGACCTGGTGACGTTCATCTGCGACTACGGCCGCCTCATCATCATCGGCAACGCGCGAACGCATGAAATCGAGGCGCTGATGGATGAAGAAATCGAGACCTTGGCGCACGACCGATACAAGCCGGTGCACGCCTTCCAGGCGGTCGCCGACGGACTGCCCGCGCTCGGCATCGTGGCCGCGGTGCTCGGCATCATCCACGCCATGGGCGCGCTCGATCAGTCGCCCGAAATCCTCGGCGGCCTGATTGGCGCGGCGCTCGTCGGCACCTTCGCCGGCATCTTCCTCTCCTATGCGATCCTCGCGCCGATCGCTCAGAAAATCAAAACGGTGCGGCAAAAGCAGCTCAGGCTGTTCACGTTGGTGAAGCAAAGCCTGCTCGCCTTCATGAACGGAGCGATGCCGCAGGTGGCGGTCGAGTTCGGCCGCAAGACAATTCCCTCCAAGGAGCGGCCAACGATCGATGTCGTCGAGACCGAGACGTCGTCCGCGGGCGGGGGAGAGCCCGCAATTCGGGAGGCCGCATGAGCATCGACGAGGCAACACCCGAGTTCGATCATGGCGCGCGCCGGCTGCAAGGCGCGATGCTCGAGCACCCAAATCTCGTCATCGAGCGGATGCCGGGGCTCAGCTACGCGCTCAACCGCTTCATCGCCGAGGCGCCGGAGCGCCTTGCTTCGCTCATCGCGCGCCCTTCCGGCGGCGCAATCGAAGAGGTTCGCGCAACGACGCTGTTTCAGGCGATTAGCGAGTGCTCCGGCCTGACCGCGGCGATCTATGCGAGCGCCGAACCCGAGGCGCGGCTCATGGTCGCGCTCGATGAGCGCATCGATAGTCTGATCGTCTCCTCGATTTTCGGCGAGGCCGTCGGCGCCGATAGTCGCGACAAACCGGGGGGCGAGGCTAGAACGCCGCGCACAGCAATCGAGGCCGGGCTTCTCGAGGCGTTCGCGCGCGCATTGGGGGAGGCGCTCGAGGCGGCCTTCGCTTCCGTCGCTCGGGTTACCCTCAGCTTCGAAGGGCTTGTGACGCTCAAGGATCCATTCGCGCTTGGGCGTCGGGATGGCGAGGCGGCGGCGTCCCGGTTTACGCTCGGCATGACCGGCGGCGCCTGCGAGTGCCTTCTGTTGCTGCCGCAGGCGTTTCTCCTGCCCTTTCGCGCCGAACTGGCGAACGATCCCGAGGCCGAGGCGCTGCCTCCCGATCGGCGCTGGTCGCGGCTGATGGAAGCCGGCGTGCAGCAGACGCGGCTGCCTGTGACCGCGATCCTGGAGGAGGTTCCGATGAATCTCGGCGACATCGCCAACTTTCAGATTGGTGGGCTTTTGCCGCTCCAATGCAATGATTTCACCGCCATCCGCCTCGAATGTTCCGGCCGCGGAATGTTCACCTGCAAGCTCGGCCAAGCAGACGGACGCTACCGTCTCGAAGTCGAGAGCCCGATCGAACAAGGACACGAAGCGGGCGGACCCTAGACTCCACTCCTGTTGTCACCCGCAACTCTGACACCCTCAAGCAAGACCTCAATCCATGGACGAAGCCGCCATCACCTCCGAGCCGCCGAGCGCGTTCGGCTCTCCGAAGCCGGAGCCGGCTGCGGGCCCTTCCAATCTTGGCGCGATCTTGTCGATCCCGGTAACGGTGCAAGTCGTGCTCGGCTCGACATCGCTGCCGGTCTCCGGGCTCATGAAGCTTGCTCGCGGCGCGATCGTCTCGCTTGATCAGCGTGTCGGCGATCCGGTCGACGTTGTCGTCAACGGGACAGTGATCGCGCGCGGCGAGATTGTCGTCGTCGATGACGCAACCCAGCGATTTGGCGTGTCGCTGCTCGAGGTCGTCGCGGGGAGTGGGCACAAACGGCCGACGAAGGCTACGCAGGAGACTGGCCATGCTTGAGGCGGCGATCAGCGGCGAGAGGATGCTCACCGGTCCCGAAAAAGCCGCGGCGCTATTGCTGATGATGGGCAGACCGCCCGCCGCTCGGCTGCTCAAACAATTCGATCAACCGGACTTGCAAGTGGTGGCGCGCGCCGCGGCCGGCCTCGGCGACATTTCGGCGGCGACTTTGGATCGGCTGGTCGATGAATTCGCGACTGACTTTTCCGCCGGAGCTGACCTGCTGAGCGACGCGGGTCAGGTCAAGAACCTGCTTGCCGATAGCCTGCCTCCTGAGCAGCTTGCTGACATTCTGGGCGTGGAGTCCGGAGAAACCAATGAGGTCGATATATGGCAGGTTCTGGCGCGAGCGCCCGAAAGCGCGATCATCGCGCTTTTGCTGGCGGAGCGCCCGACGACTGCGACCTACGTTCTCTCCAGGCTTGACACCACGGTCGCGACAAAAATTATCGCCGCGCTGCCGCGCGATCGGCGCAACGCCGCTCTTTGCGGACTGGTGTCGCCGCTGCACGTGACGCCGCTCGTTGCGCGGGTCATCGAGGAGGCGGTGGGAAGCGCGTTGAAACAGGCGCCAAAAGCAGCCGCCGACGTCGAGGGAAGGTCGCGCCTCGCCGGCATTATCAACGGCCTCGATGCGCCGGAGGCGGAAGACGCCATGCGCGCGCTCGAACAGGCCAGCCCGAAAGACGCGGCCATTGTGAAGAGGATGCTCTTTTCGTTCAACGATCTGCCGCGACTGTCCGAACGCGCTCGGGCGCTGTTGTTCGACCGCGCCTCGATCGACATTGTCGTCATGGCGCTCAGGGGAACGGACGCGGACTTCCGCGACTCCGTCTTGTCGTCCATGCCATCGCGCGGCCGTCGTCTGGTCGAGGGCGAGCTCAATTCCGGCGCCTTCGCGCCGCCTCAGGAAGTCGCCAAAGCGCGCAAGGCGATCGCTGAAATCGTACTTGGCATGGCGAGCCGCAATGAGATCGAGCTTGGCGGACCGGCCGCCGAGGCTGCTTAATTTTGGCGCCTTGCAAAAACCGTCGACCGGCCCGCGAGTGAGCGATGAGCGGCGACGTCGACCCCGAAGACAAAACTGAGGAGCCGACAGAGAAGCGGCTCCATGATGCGGTGGAGCGCGGCGAAGTCGCCTTTTCGCGCGAGGCGCCGCTGTTCGCCTCGCTGTCCGCGACGCTCCTCGTGCTCATATTCGTCATTCCCAGCCACGCCGAAGCCCTCCTCACCGCGCTTATCGGCCTCATCGATGACCCTGCCGGCTGGCGCATCGAGCGCGGCGAAGATGTCGTTGCTCTCGCCGGCCCGCTCGTAGACGCCGCCATGCGCTTCCTTATGCCGACGGTGGTTCTTCTCACCGTCGCGGGCCTTATCGCTTCGGTCGCCCAGAGCCCGCCTCGCATCGTGCCCGATAGAATAATGCCCGACGCCTCACGCATCTCGTTGCGCAAGGGCCTGAGCCGCGTGTTTGGCGCTCGCGGCTGGACGGAATTTCTGAAGAGCCTCCTCAAGCTCACCGCGGTGATCGCGGTGGCGATGATGATGCTGATTGGCCAGAAGGTCGTCCTGCTCACGGCGATGGACGTCGACCCGGGCATGCTGCCGCAGCGCGTGCTCGACCTATCCGTCAAAACGATCGCCGCCGTCCTCGTCGCCACGCTTGCGGTCGCCGCCGCGGATCTTGCCTGGTCGCGGATCTTATGGCGGCGCGACCATCGGATGAGCAAACAGGAAGTCAAAGAAGAGCTTCGCCAGGCCGAGGGCGACCGCATGATTAAAGCGCGATTGCGCTCGCTTCGTCTCGATCGCTCGCGCAAACGCATGCTTTCCGCGGTGCCGCGCGCCACGATGGTCGTGGTCAACCCCACCCATTACGCGGTTGCGCTACGATACGTCCGCGCCGAGGGCGGCGCGCCCATCGTCGTCGCCAAAGGCGCCGATTTCATCGCCTTGAAGATCCGCTCGATCGCCGAGGATCACGCCATTCCGGTGGTCGAGGACCAGCCGCTCGCGCGCTCTCTCTATGCCGCCGTCGACGTCGATCGCCCAATTCCGGCTGAATTCTATCGGGCCGTCGCCGAAATCGTTCACCTGATCCAGCAAAGGAAGGGTCAATGGGCCCAACGAAGACACTAAACGCGACCGCACGAATTGCCAGGCAGCGCCGCCCGCTTGAGCGAGAGCAAATCATCGCCGATGCGCTGGTGGACTTCGCGAGCGAGCTCAGGCTCACCGACGCGGGGGAGCTGATGTCGATGATCCAAAACGACCATGCGGCGAATCTCGCTGACCTCGTCAATTCGTCGACCGAGCTCTTCTTTAAGAGCGGGACGCTGCGCTACGCTCTGTCGGCGAGTTTCAAGGCGCCGTGGGACGCGACGCCGACTGTCGGGATCGACATGGAGTTCCGCCACGCCGCCGTCTGCGCCTTCTTCCGGCTCACAATTGGTCAGCGCCGCGCGGGGGTCGAGATCCTGGACATTCTTTTCGAGGAGCAGGGGCTGGACGATTTCGCCAAGGCCGAACGTCTCTCTGACGCCTTGGAGACCGCGCGGCTATAGGTCCCGCTAATCGCGTCTGCCGCAAGCCCCGTGCAAGGCCCGACGCGCAGGGTCCGTCCAATCCCTCTCCAGGAATGGCGTGCAATTGTCATCAGTCTATCTCTTCGAGATCGGCTCCCAGAAGGCGCAATGGCTGTCGGCGCGCCAAACAGCGATCGCCGCCAATGTCGCCAACGCCAACACGCCGAGCTATCGCGCGGTCGACATTCAGCCGTTTTCCGCCGTCCTCGACTCGTCACCGATCGAATTGGCGACGACCAATCCTGCTCACCTATCGTTGCCTCAATCGGAAACAGCCGCGTTGCGCGAAGTCGAAGTTGACCCGACGGAACAGACGTTGTCCGGCAACACGGTCAACCTGGAACAGCAGATGATCAATCTTGGCGACGTCAATCGGGACTACACGATGAACTCCGAACATCCGCCGAGCTTTTCATCAACTCCTCCTCTCAGCGCTCAAGTGAACACTCATGCAGGATTCGCTCCAGACTGCGCTTCGCATCGCCGCTTCCGGGCTTCAGGCGCAATCGACGCGGCTGCGCGTCGTCTCGCAGAATATAGCCAACGCGCAATCGACCGGTTCGACGCCCGGCGCCGACCCCTACGCGCGCCAGACCGTCTCGTTCGAAAGCGAGATGGATCGGACGCTCGGGGCCAACGTGGTCGGAGTTAAGTCGATCGGCGTCGATTCGTCTCCCTTCAAGCTCGAGCATGACCCCGGCAACCCAGGCGCGGACGAAAATGGCATGGTGAAGATGCCGAATGTCGACGTGCTGACGGAGCTTGCAGACATGCGGGAGGCGAACCGCAGCTACGAAGCCAATCTTCAAGTCGCCAAGCAATCGGCTGAGATGCTGAACACCACCATCAGCCTGATGAAGGACGCCTGAGCGTCACCATCCGCGGGGATAAACGATGATCGAGAGCGTTTCTGGAATTGGCTCCGCGAGTCTAAGCGCCGGTGTTCGATCTCCGACAGCCGCCGCCGCGCCGAGCCAAGGGCCAAGTTTCGACCAGGCGCTCGCGCAGGTGATCGGCTCCGCGGTCGACACGCTGCAAGACCGGAGAAGCGGTCGCGATTCAAGGGGTCGAGGGCGCGGTATCGCCAATGAAGGTCGTGGACTCGGTGATGGCGGCGCAACGTTCGCTCCAGACCGTGCTTTCGATCCGCGACAAGGCGGTCTCCGCGTATCAAGAGATTGCGCGCATGGCGATCTGATCGGGTCTCGATCGTGAATGGCGCGCTGAGTTCCAGACGGAAAAGAAGGGTTTCGACATGAGAGCGTTGGCGATCGCGGCGACGGGCATGAGCGCCCAGGAGCAAAATCTCGAGGTGATCGCGAACAACGTGGCCAACATCAACACCACCGGCTTCAAACGCTCGCGGGCGGAATTCACCGACCTCATCTATCAGACTGAGCGCCTGATGGGCGTTTCGAATCGTGGGCGTGACGCAACTGTTCCGGAAGGAGCTCAGATCGGCCTTGGGGTTCGGACCGCGGCAATCCGCAGCGTCAACCTTCAGGGCGCGCTGACCAACACGGGCAACCAACTCGATCTCGCCATCAATGGACGCGGTTGGTTCGAAGTGACGACGCCGAATGGCGACACCGTCTATACCCGCGACGGGGCGTTCAACACCAACGAGAACGGTCAGCTCGTCACCACGGACGGCTATAATGTCACCCCGTCAATATTGATTCCCCAGACGGCAACCGCAGTCACTGTCAGCCAAACCGGTCTCGTAACCGCGACGGTTCCGGGCCAGACGACGCCTCAGCAGCTCGGCCAATTGACGATCGCAAACTTCGTCAATGAAGCGGGCCTCTTGGCGCTCGGCGGCAACTACTTCCAGCAGACAGCCGCGTCCGGCCAGCCGACGACCGGCGTTCCCGGCGACACCGCGTTTGGAATCATCCAGCAGGGCTACGTCGAGGCTTCCAACGTTGATCCCGGTCACCGAGATCACCAATCTCATTGCGGCCCAGCGCGCCTACGAGATGAACTCGAAGGTGATCCAGGCGGCGGACCAGATGTCCGGCACGATCTCGAACCTGCGCAGTTAGACCAAGCCGGGAGACCGAGCGCGATGACCTTGACGCGGGCCCGTTCGACCTTGAAAGCCGCGATTGTCGTATTCGCGGCTGCTTGCGCGACCCTTGCTGCAGCGCAGGAAGCCCTGGTCCCGACGCCGAAGGCCGTCATCTATCCCGGCGACTTGATCCTCGACGGGATGCTCGCCGACGTTCCCAACCCCGCACGAGACGGATCAGGGCCGTTCGTCGATTCGCGCTCGCTCATCGTCGGCAGGGTCGCGCGGCTCACGCTGCTTCCAGGACACGCGATTCCCTTTTCGGGTATCTCCAATCGTAAGCTCGTTTCCAATGGCGCGGAGGTCAAGCTGGTTTTTTCCGAGGGCGATCTCCTCATCATGACCACCGGCGCAGCGCTCCAGGACGGCTCGATCGGAGACATCGTCAGGGTCCGCAACAACGACAGCGGGGTCACCGTGTCCGGCGCGGTCCAGCCAGACGGCTCGGTCCGAGTGAGCGGGGGATGATGCGGCGACCGATTATCGCGCTCGCGCTTTGTCTCCTCGCCGCGCCCGCGGCCGCGGCTCGGATCAAGGACATCTCGGTCCTGCGCGGCGCGAGCGACAGCCAATTGGTCGGCTATGGCCTGGTCGTCGGACTCCAGGGGTCCGGCGACACCTTGCGCAACGCGCCCTTCACCGAGCAGTCCATCCAGGCGATGCTCGAGCATCTGGGCCTTGATGTGCACGGCGCATCGCTTCGCAACCGGAACGTCGCCTCGGTCATCGTCACAACGGATCTCTCCGCGGGAATGGAGCCAGGCTCACGGTTGGACGTCACTGTCTCCGCCCTCGGGGACGCGCCGTCTCTGATGGGCGGGACCCTGCTGCTGACCCAGCTTCAGTCACCTGACGGGACCGTATACGCGAACGCGCAAGGCGCGGTTTCGGTGACCGGGTTCGAAACCGCCGGTCAGGGCGAAACGCTGTCGCAGGGCGTCCCGACGGCTGGCCGCATTCCAAATGGCGCAATCGTTGAGCACGAACTTCCATCGTTCTCCGGCGAACTGCGTTCGATGCTCGAACTGAAAAACCCCGACTACGCGACCGCGGTAAGGATCGTCGACGCGATCAACGCCTATTCCCGCGAGCGATTCCGCGCCCATGCGGCCTTCGAGGTCGACAGCCGCAGGGTCGAATTGTTCCGCCCGCGCAGTATCTCGTTCGCAAGATTCATGGCGGAGATCGGGGAACTGCAAGTCCAGCCGGATATGGCCGCACGCGTCGTTCTCGACGCGCGGACGGGCACGGTGGTTGTCGGTCAGGACGTGCAGATTTCGACCGTGGCTGTAACCTACGGGACACTGACGGTCCGGGTCGCCGAGCAGCCTCGGGTCTCCCAGCCGGCCCCGTTCTCGAACGGCAGGACAGTCGTTACGCCCAACACCAGGATCGACGTCGAACAGGGCGGCGGACCAATCGCCATTGTCGGCGGATCCAGCCTCAGAGCCTTGGTCAGTGGCCTAAACCGGATCGGCGTCAAGCCGCCGGGGATCATCGCGATCCTTCAGGCGATCAAAACCGCGGGAGCGCTGCAGGCCGATCTCGTTATCCAGTGACGGGCCGCGGGCTGGCGGGGCGGCGAGTTCAGTTAACCAAGTCAGCCCAGCGCAAGCCGCGCGTTCGAGGATTGGACCCATCCTCGAGGCCGACCAATGCCAGCTGCTTCTCTGTCGCAAGGCCGGACGACCCAATCATTTGGCGCGTTCATACTGCTCAGCGTCGCCGCCGTTCTCCTTGCCTCTCCCGTGGCCGCTCAGGATGGGCGGGCGCCCGAGAAGGAAAAGCCAAAAGTAACTGCGGACAAAACGGCAGACATCGGGGCCAGCCACTTCTGCGCCAATGTCGCTCCGTCGATCGCCGAGGCGCGCATCGCCTGGGAGACGAGACGCCTCAATGAGCTCGACGGGCAGGTCAAGCAACGGCTCGCCGATCTCGAAAAGGCGGAGGCGCGGTGCAAGAATGGGTCGCCAAGCGAGACGCGATTCTCAAGACGGCGAGCGACGACCTCGTCGCTATTTACGCCAAGATGCAACCCGAGACCGCCGCCACTCAGATCGCCGCAATGGACGATCCAATGGCGGCGGCGATACTGGGCAAACTCAAGCCCGGCGCGGCGGGAGCCATTCTCAATGAGATGGAGGCGGAGCGAGCGAGCCGGCTTGCCACCTTTCTCTCGGGCACGGCCAATGGGCAGAAAAAGTCCTGATGCGGGCGCTTTTGCCGCCGCTTTTGCTGGCGATCGCGCTATCGGTTGGCGGCTGCTGGAACAGTCCCAGCGAATTCATGCGCGAACCCTTCTTCTCGCCAGTCGGCTCCGGACTTGTGACCGAGGAGACAGCGAGCATCCAGAGCGCCAGAGTCCTGCCCCAACCTGCCTCGAACGGACCGCCGCCTTCCTTGTACAGCCAGCCGCGCATCGCCCATGTCGGCGACATCGTGCGGGTGCTCATTTCGATCAACGACAAGGCGACCCTCGACAACGCCTCGGGCCGCTCGCAAACAACCAAGGACGGCGTTGTCGTCGACTTTGGCTACAACAACGGCTCGTCGGCCGTCGTCGTCCAATCAGCCCGCCAAGCTTCTCGGCGACCTCTCCTCCTCGGCCTCAACTCAGGGGCAGGGCAACATCGACCGGTCTGAGCAAGATTCAAGTATCGGTGGCCGCGATCGTGACCCGCGTCCTGCCGAACGGGAATCTCGTCATCTCGGGGACACAGGAAGTGCGCGTCAATTACGAGCTGCGCCAGCTGACCGTCGCGGGGATCGCAAACCCGCTCGACATCTCGCTCAACAACACGATCGCCTACGACAAAATCGCGGAGGCTCGCATCTCCTACGGCGGTCGCGGACGTCAAACCGACTTTCAGCAGCCGTCATGGGGGCAGCAAATTTACGATGCCGCCAGGCCGTTCTAGCCGGAGCGCTGATGTCAGATTCCGCGTTGCCCGCAGCTGTCACCGCGAGAGAGTCGCCGAGGGGATCGTTGATCGAATTTGCGATCGTCGTCTGTCTGGCCGCCTGCGCCGGCGCCGCGTTCGAAGCGTGGCGCCCCGCCGTATCGCCAACAGCGGATAAGCCTGCAGAATCGACGGCCAGCGCGCCGGCGCAATCTTCGACGATCGTCGACCTGCCGCCGATCGTCACCAATCTCGGCTCGCCGCAGGATACGTGGGTTCGGCTCGAAGGTTCGATCATTTTTGACCCAAAGACCTTGCCGCATCCCGAAGCGGTGGCGGGCCAAATTGGTGACGACATTCTCGCTTATCTCAGAACCATCTCATTGCATCAGCTTGAGGGGCCGATCGGGCTTGAGAACATCCGCCAAGACCTGAACGAGCGGGCGGCGACGCGCAGTGGCGGCAAGGTGCGCGGATTCGTGATCCGAACATTGGTGGTGCAATGAAACGCGCAATCTGCGTAGGCGTTGCGCTCGCGGCGGCAAGCTGTCCAGCTACCGCTCAGACCGTTGACTTGAACGCTTTGATTCCCACCGGCGGCGCGACAGCGAGCGGCCGTATCATCGAGCTGGTCGCGATTCTGACCGTTCTTTCGGTCGCGCCGGGTCTTCTCATCATGGTCACAAGCTTCACCCGGTTCATCGTCGCGCTTTCGTTCCTGCGCTCCGGCCTCGGCTTGCAGAGCGCGCCGGCCAATCTCGTCCTCATTAGCCTGTCGCTATTCATGACCTTCTTTGTCATGGCGCCGACCTTCGACCGCGCCTGGCAAAACGGCTTGAAGCCGCTCATGGACAATCAGATCAGCCAGCCGGACGCGCTTGCCGCGGTCGTCGAGCCGTTCCGGGAATTCATGCTCGGCCAAGTCCGGGAAAAGGATATGGCGCTGTTCGAGGGCCTGTCCAAAGGGCGCTTTGAGGTCACCGATCGCTCCAAAGCGGATTTGAGGCTCCTTATCCCCGCCTTCATGATTTCTGAGCTCCGCCGAGGCTTCGAGATCGGCTTCCTGATTGTGCTGCCGTTTCTGGTCATCGACATGATCGTTGCGACGCTAACGATGTCGATGGGCATGATGATGCTGCCACCCTCGGTCATCTCACTCCCGGTCAAGATCCTGTTCTTCGTGCTGATCGACGGCTGGAACCTCTTGATCGGAAGTCTGGTGCGTTCGGCGAGCTGATCGAGCGCCGAGAGCCCAATCCGGCGCCAGCCTGGCGCAAGGCCGTGGGCCTCAAATGCACGTATCCGTCGAGGACGCTTCATGAGCATTTTGAACACCAGCGTTTCTGGCATGCAGGGCAATTCGAACTGGCTGTCGACGATTTCCCAGAATGTCGCCAACGCCAACACCACTGGCTACAAGAACGTCGAGACCGACTTCTCGAGCCTGGTCGATCAGATCGCCAACGGCGAGGCGGATTTCGGCGGCGTCTCGACGACTCAGGTCTCTCTCAACGCGCTCCAGGGGAGCGTCATCTCCACCGCGACTCCGACCGACCTCGCCGTTCAGGGCGCCGGGTTTTTTGTCGTGTCCGACTCCAGCGGCACGACGTATCTGACGCGCAACGGTTCCTTCACACCCGACGCCTCAGGAAATCTGGTCAACAGCGCCGGCTACTACCTAATGGCGGCCAATGTGCAAAACGGCGCTTCGCCGCTCGCGGCCAACTCGCTGACGGGCCTTCAGAAGGTAAACGTCGTCAACGCCGGCCAGACCGCGACGGCGACCACGAGCGCCTCACTTACCGCCAATCTGCCTTCGACCGCGACCCCGGTCGCTCCCGCCAATCTGCCGTCCGCCAATTCGGCAGGCTCGACCTATACCGAAGCGACGTCCCTTGTCGTGTACGACAATCTCGGCGGCTCGCACACGATCAATCTTTATTACACCAACACCGGGTCCGGGACCTGGCAGGTCGACGCCTTCGATGCATCGAAAGCGTCGGGAAACGGCGGTTTTCCCTATTCGTCTGGACCCCTCGCGACGCAGACTCTCACCTTCAGTCCGACGAACGGCGCACTTACCTCCGGCTCGCCGTTTTCGTTCGCGGTGCCGAACGGGCAGACGATGAACCTTGATCTCAGCAACATGACCCAGCTTGCGGCGGGGTTCAATGTGACCGCTGCGACTGCGAACGGGAACGCGCCGAGCGGTATCAGCGGCGTCTCCATCTCGACCAGCGGATCCTTGACATTCAACTATGCGAACGGGACCTCCAGCGTCGCCTACGACATCCCGCTCGCCAATGTGGTGAGCCCCGACAATCTCGCCTCGGTCAACGGCGGCGCCTACCTGCCGACGTCTGCTTCGGGCCCAGTGTTTCTAGGGACCGCCGGCGGCGCGGGCTTTGGCGACATCGAAGCCTCGTCGCTTGAAAGCTCGACGGTCGACCTGGCCACGGAGCTGACTGAGATGATCCAGGCGCAGAGC
This sequence comes from uncultured Alphaproteobacteria bacterium, assembly GCA_963743265.1. Classification (GTDB taxonomy): domain Bacteria; phylum Pseudomonadota; class Alphaproteobacteria; order Rhizobiales; family Beijerinckiaceae; genus Roseiarcus. Next base: position 69,363 of record CAVUPE010000017.1, read on the forward strand.
GCCTACGAGGCCAACTCGAAAGTGTTTCAGACCGGCGCCAACATTCTCGATGTCTTGAACGGGCTGAAGCCATGAGCTCGGCTGGGAAGCGTCGATGAGCCTGTCGACCGCGTTCAACGTCATCAGCTCTTCCTTCGCCGCCAATGCGGCGCAGACCGCCGTCGTCTCGAACAATATCGCCAACGTCAATACCCCCGGCCATTCGCGCGAGATCGCGAATGTCGTGACAAATTCCTACGGCGGCGCGGACGTCGCTTCGATCACCCGCGAGGCAAACGCCGCTCTCCTGGAGCAAGTCTCAAGCTCGACCTCGCAGGCGGCGACGCAGCAAGCAATCTCAGATGGGCTCACGACGCTGGCCCAAACCGTCGACGACAGTTCATCGGTCTCCTCGATCTCGGGCGCCAACCAGAACGGCGCCTCGCCCTCCGCCATGCTCGCCAACTTGCAAAGCGCGCTGACCACTTACGCAGACTCGCCGACCTCGTCTTCCGCCGCCGACGCGGTGGTGTCGGCCGCTTCCGATCTCGCCTCCTCCCTGAACAGCGCGAGCGCAACGGTCCAGCAGGTGCGCGAGACGGCCGACCAGAAGATCGCCTCCTCGGTCGGCACGATCAACTCTCTCCTCAATCAGTTCACGGCCGCCAACAACGCCGTCGTCACAGGCCTTCAAACCGGCGTCAACGTCTCCAGCGCCGAGGACACGCGCGACTCGATCGTGACTCAGCTTGCGCAGCAGATCGGCGTTTCGACCACCGTAGCCGCCAATGGGTCCGAATCGATCTACACCGACAGCGGCGTCACCTTGTTCCAGGACACGCCGCGCGCCGTCTCGTTCACCCCGACCCCGACGCTGGTGGATGGAGCGAATGGCGGGGCCGTGACCGTCGACGGCGTGCCGATCACCGGCGCGAATTCACCCATGCCCCTTCAATCAGGCGCGCTCGCCGGCTACGCCGCCTTACGGGATACGCTCGCGCCCGAATATCAGGCCCAGCTCAACCAGATCGCCGGCGGCCTCATCAATGCCTTCGCCGAAAGCGACCAATCGGCAACCCCCACGCTGCCGTCGCTGCCGGGCCTGTTCACCACACCGGGAGCGACCAGCCTGCCCTCGATGTCGGCGACCACGGGCCTGGCCGCCGCGATCGAGGTCAATCCGAATGTCGATCCGTCGCAGGGCGGCAATCCGAATCTGCTGCGGGACGGCGGCGTCTCCGACCCCGGAAACCCGGCCTACACCTACAACCCGACCGGCGCGGCCAGCTATACGGGGCGAATACAGCAGCTCCTCGGCCAGATGACGGCGACGCAGAGCTTCGACCCATCCGCAGGCCTCGACTCATCAGCCAGCCTCACCGGTTACGCCAACGCCTCCGTCAGCTGGCTGCAGGCCGAGAACCAACGGGCGAGCGACGCCTCCTCCTATCAAAACGCAGTTGCAACACAGGCTGCGTCGGCGCTGTCGAACGCGACCGGCGTCAACCTGGACGCTGAAATGACCAACATGCTGAACCTCGAAAACTCCTACGCTTCGACGGCGAAGCTTTTGACGACCGTCAACAGCATGTTCTCAGCCCTGCTGCAGGCGGCATGACCACCGTGGGCGCGAACTTCGTTTCGACCAATTACCTGGCCAACAGCCTGGTGGGACCGGTCATGCAGGCTCAATCGCAGCTCACGAGTGCGATGACGGAGGAATTGACCGGCCAGTATGCCAATCTCGGCTTGCAGCTGGGCGACCAGTCCGGTTACGAGCTTTCGCTCAAAGAACAAGTCGGTCAGCTGGAGACGCTGACCAGCGGCAACAGTGTCGTTTCGACCAACCTGTCCACCGCACAGAACGCGCTCTCGGCTATTCAGAAAAGCGCCCAGACGACGCTCGACAATCTCGCAGCATGGACGCCGGTCGGCGATTCAGGCCCCTCGCTCCAGAACATGGGCGAATCGGCGCTGCAGTCGCTGATCAGCGGGGCCAATACGACGTCGGGCGATCAATATGTGTTCGGCGGAATCAATTCCGCAGTGGCGCCGATGGCGGACTATTATTCGACCCCCGCGTCCGCCGCCAAGGCCGCGATCGATCAGGCTTTTCAGACCACATTCGGCGTGCTGCCGAGCGATCCGGGCGCGGCGAACATCTCCGCGTCGGCGATGCAGAGCTTCCTTTCAGGACCGTTCGCGGCGCTGTTCCAAGGCGCTGCGTGGAGCACCGACTGGTCGTCGGCTTCGAGCGTCAACACGAGCGCCCAAATCGGCCCGGGTCAGACGGTCACGACGTCGACCAACGCCAATCAGCCGGGCTTCCAACAATTGGCCCAGGCATACGCGATGCTGAGCGAATTCGGCGGGTCCGCGCTCAGCGGCGACGCGCAACAGGCCGTGGCCACGGCCGCGACGTCGCTGGTCTCGCAAGGCGTCAATTCAATGATCAATACTCAGGCAGAGCTCGGCTTGAGCCAGAGCGCCGTCACCGACGCGAACAATTCGATGAGCTCACAGCTCACGATCCTGCAAGGCCAGCTTGGCAATCTCGACACCGCCAACCCCACGACGACAGCTACCCAGATCAGCAGCCTGACCAATCAAATTCAGATGGCCTACGAGCTCACAGCGCGCCTGCAGCAGCTCAATCTGGCGCAGTACCTGCCGATCACATGAAGCGCGAAGGAAGCGATGTACGAATTTGCTTACAACGATGTGATCGAAGATTCCCGCCAGACGATGCGCGCCCGGGAGCGCGCGGCGATGGATCGCGTGATCCGAATGCTGCGGGCGGCCCAGGAGAAGGGCCCGCAGTCGCGCGAGCTCATTGACGCGCTGTTCTACCTCCGCCGCCTATGGACGATTTTTATCGACGACCTCAACGGCCCGAACAACGAGCTGCCGGACCAGCTCCGAGCCGGCATCGTCTCGATCGGCATCTGGATGATGAAGGAGATCGACCGGGTGCGCATCGGCCAGACCAACGACCTGACGCCAATGATCGAAATCAACGTGCTGATCCGCGACGGGCTCAAGTGAAGGTCGTCGCCGCATGAACATCACGCTCAGAGCCGGGGAACGATTTTTTATCAACGGCGCGGTCATCCGCATCGACCGGAAGGCCTCGATCGAACTTTTGAACGAAGTCACTTTCCTGCTCGAGAACCATGTGATGCAGGCGGAGGAGGCGACGACGCTGGTCCGCCAGATCTATTTTGCCGTCCAGATCATGTTGATGGACCCGACGGCTGCTGGCAGCGCGGCGCCACTCGCCCGCTCGCTGATCGAATCCGCGCTTGGCGCTTATCGTGCGCCCGAGCTGACCGCAGGGCTGAAGAGCGTCGACGCGTCGCTCCTCCGCGGCCGCAATTTCGAGGCGCTCAAAGCTCTGCGCGGCCTGTTCGCCCTCGAGGACAAGGAGATTCAGCCGCTCGCCGACACCTCGAGCGCTGCCTGAAACAAGGAGAACGCCATGACCGTTAACGCCACCTCCCCCGTCGCTTCCTCTGCTGCAGCGGGCTCGACCGGCGCGTCAGCGAGCGCGGCGACGCAGACCCTTGGGTACAATGATTTCCTCACGCTGCTCATGGCGGAAATGAAGAATCAGGACCCGACGCAACCCATGGACCCGTCGCAGATGGTGTCGCAGCTCGCCACCGTCTCCGAGGTCGGGCAAGCGGTGCAGAGCAACACGAACTCTGGCCTCGTTGTTGACTGCGACTTCGCTCAGCCAGGCGGAGCAGCTGATCGGTCGCACCGTCACCTCCGCCGACGGGTCAACTTCAGGCGAGGTCGCCTCGGTCAGCGTTGGCAACGCCGGCGCGGTGGCCACGCTGACCAACGGCGCGACCGTGTCGCTCGCGACCGGCGCCAGCGTGCAATGAACGAAGGCGACGCGATCGATCTCGTCCAATCGGCGATCTGGATGGTGGTGGTCGGCGCCGGGCCCTGCGTCGGCGCAGCGATGGCGGTCGGCGTCGTGATCGCGCTGTTGCAGGCCCTGACGCAGATCCAGGAGATGACGCTTACCTTCGTGCCGAAGATGATCGCAGTCTTTGTCGCGGCGAGCCTCACGGCCTCGTTCGTCGGCGCCAAGTTCTCGATCTTCACCCAGTCGATCTACGCGCGGATCGAGCAAGGGTACAAGTAATCCTTAAACCGCCCACAACGTCGGAAACTGCGAACCTACCCATTTCGCCAGCGCCGCATTGACCTCGACCGGCTTCTCCTGCGCCATCCAATGGCCGGAAGGAATGGTGACTTCGGTCAGATTGCTGCAGTGGGCGCGCATCGGCTCGGCGAGACGCGAGACTAAAGTCTCGCAGACATAATCGTAGGCGCCGTGCATGAAGAGCACGGGCATATCGAATTTCCAGTTCGCTTTGGCACGCTGGGCGTAAGCGAGATTAGCTTGCCAATTCATGTACCAGCTGTCGGGGCCGAAGAACCCGTTGCGCTCGAGCGCGGCGACATACGTATGTTCGCTCTCCTCGCTGAGCACGGCTGCGTCGCGCGGAACGTCGGGCGCTCGATTAGCGGCGCGAAACCAGCCGCCATTGGCGCGGGTGGAGGCGGTCGGCGCCGGCTTGCCTTTGCCCGCGGGATTGCCGGCGCGGAAGAGCGCTCGAACCGTTGCGCCCACATCGGTCTCGAAGCCGGCCTGCACGACCGCAAAATTCTCCCGGTAGAGCAATTGATAGTCCCATTGCGCCGCAGGAAACCTGTCAGCCGGATAGACAGTCCGATCGGCCAGCGGAACGACGGCCTCGACCGTAAAGCCTTCCGGAATATAAGGCACACAAAGGCTCGCGACGCCGTGACAAAGCCCAGGATGATGCTGGGCGATCGACCAGACGACGGGCGAGCCCCAGTCGTGCCCTACCCAGATCGCTTTCTTCGCCCCGAGCGAACCTAAGAGCTCGATCATGTCGGCGACGATCGCCTCGAGCGCGTAGTCCTCATGGCGCGAATAGACGCTGGAGCGCCCGTAGCCTCGCATGTCGGGCGCAACCGCGCGAAAGCCCAAACCGGCAAAGACGGGAAGCTGCTCGCGCCAGGAGATCGACAGCTCCGGCCAACCGTGCAGGAAGACGATTGGCGTCGCCTTTGCGGCGCCACAGGACAGAAAGAAGGTCGTGTGTCGCGGAGTTTTGGCGACACGTTCCAAGATGGGGAAGCTCATGCGGCTCTCCGAGCCCGGGGCCTCTGCGGCGGCTGCGAGGCCGACGCGTCACAAATTCAGGTAGCCGGCTTCCTCCGTCCCGACAAGAAGGGCGCCCAGGCGACTCATGGTTCGATCCTCGCGCAAGGTTCGCCGCACACTCTGCCGCGCAGGACGGCCGCATGCCGGCTACTCCCTATGAGCGAGGACGGCGATGTCATTGACGGCGGTCGGGACCGCGCCGGCGGCGAACCGCGGCGGCAAAGACATCGCCTTCGCCGTCGGCATCGTCCTCATTCTTTGCCTCTTCTTCCTCCCAGTTCCTGCGGTGATGATCGACTTCGGCCTCGCGCTGTCGATCGCGCTGTCGGTACTCATCTTGATGGTGGCGTTGTGGATCCACAAGCCGCTCGAGTTCTCCGCCTTCCCGACCGTGCTCCTGGTGGCGACGATCTTGCGGCTCGCTCTCAACATTTCGACCACCCGGCTCATCCTCTCGCACGGCGAACAGGGGCCGACGTCCGCGGGCTACATCATCGGCGGCTTCGCCCGCCTGGTGATGGGCGGCGATTTCGTCATCGGCATCATCGTCTTTCTCATCCTGGTGACAATCAACTTCCTCGTCATCACCAAGGGCGCAACCCGCATCGCCGAGGTCGGGGCGCGCTTCACGCTCGACGCCATTCCCGGCAAGCAGATGGCGATCGACGCCGATCTCTCGGCCGGCCTCATTGACGAGAAGGTCGCGCAGGCGCGCAGGCGCGAGCTCGAGGAGGAAAGCGCTTTCTTCGGCTCGATGGACGGCGCGTCGAAATTCGTCCGCGGCGACGCGATCGCCGGACTCATCATTCTCGCCGTCAACATCTTCGGCGGCATCGTTATCGGCGTCACACGGCACGGCCTGACGCTCGCCGCCGCCGCCGATGTTTTCACCAAACTGTCGGTCGGCGACGGTCTGGTGACGCAGATTCCCGCGCTCATTATCTCCCTCGCCGCTGGCCTTCTGGTCGCCAAGGGCGGCACGCGCGGCTCGGCCGATAAGGCGGTCATCGACCAATTGAGCGGCTATCCCAACGCGCTCTTTCTCGCCGCGCTAACGATGGCGGTCCTTGGGGTCGTACCCGGGCTGCCGTTCCTGCCATTCGCGCTCATAGGCGGATTGATGGCCTCCGTTGGCATCGCCATCCCCCGGCGCATTGAGAAGGACCGGGTCGCTGAGGCGGCGAAGGTTGCGGCGAAAGAAGAACGGACCAAAGCTGAGGCTCGCGCTTCAATCAAAGAGCAGCTCAAGTCGTTCGAGATCGAACTGGTTCTGAGCAAAGAACTCAACGCTGCGCTACTGTCGTCGCGCGACGAGATCGGCTCGCGAATCGCCAAGATGCGACGCAAGTTCGCGCGCCAATATGGCTTCGTGGTTCCGGAGATCCGTCTCTCCGACGATATAAGGCGGCCCCGAGGACCTATCAGATCAAGATCCACGGCGCCGCCGTCACGACCCACGAATTGCGGGTTACGGACCACCTCATCGTCATCGGCGACGGACCGCGCCCCAACCTGCCGGGGGACGAAGTGCGCGAACCCGCGTTCGGCATAAAGGCGATCGCGATTCCCGAGGCTTTCGTCAAAGACGCGAGGCGCGCGGGCTTCAAGCCAGTCGATCCAGTCTCGGTGCTGCTCACCCATTTGAGCGAGGTCATCCACAATAACCTTGCTCAACTCTTGTCGTACAAGGATATGCGCGCGCTGCTCGATCGGCTCGAGCCCGAGTACAAGCGGCTGCTCGACGACATGTGTCCGTCGCAAATCTCGCAGTCTGGGCTCCTGGCGACTCTCAAGCTCCTGCTCGCCGAGCGCGTTTCCATTCGCAATCTCAGTCTGATTCTGGAGGCTGTCGCGGAAGTCGCGCCGCACGTGCGAAGACCTGAGCAGATTGTCGAACAGGTGCGCATCCGGCTCTCCCAACAGATCTGCGGCGACCTTGCCGACGAAGGCGCGCTTGCTGTCTTGAGGCTAGGCACTCGCTGGGATCTGACGTTCCACCAGAGCTTGAAGCGTGACGCGAAGGGCGAGGTGATCGAATTCGACATCGACCCACGGGTGATGGAGCAATTCGCAGCCGAGGCTTCGGCGGCGATCCGCAAACGGATGGACGAGCGGCGCTTGTTCGCGCTCGTCACCGCCGCCGAGACGCGACCCTATGTGCGCATGATCATCGAGCGCATGTTTCCGACCCTGGCTGTTTTGTCGCAGCTCGAAATCGCGCGCGGCTTCGAGGTGAAGTCGCTGGGCACGATTGCGTGACTGCGCTGATCTCCGGGGCGATGGCGGCGCCCCACGAAGCGCTCACGCCGAGGGCGGCAATCGGCGCCTTTGTGCTGTTCTGCCGCATCGGCGGTTGCCTGATGCTGGCGCCGGGCTTCTCGAACACGCAGATTCCGACCCAAGTTCGCTTATTCGTCGCCCTCGCGGTTACCCTGACGCTGGCGCCGCTACTGCTCGATCGCGTGCCCGCCGCTGCGCTGGGCGATGATCCGATCCTCACCCTCCGGATCGTCGCTGTCGAATTGCTGGTCGGGGGCATGATCGGCGTCCTGGCGCGGATGTTTTATTTCGCGCTTGAGGCCCTGGCCGTGGGCGCGGCCACTATGCTTGGCTTTGCCAGTCCGTCCGGTTTCCAGATCGAGAACGACGAGCCGATGGCGCCATTGGCGACGCTTATCTCCCTCGCTGCGATTGCGCTGCTGTTTGCGGCCAATCTTCACTGGGAGCTGCTGCGCGGCCTTGTGGCCTCCTACGACGTCATGCCGGTCGGAGCTGACTTCAATGCGCGATTAGCGTTGAAGCAGATCGCGGACGTGCTGGGCGAATTGTTCAGGCTCGCGCTGAGGATCGCTTCCCCCTATGTGATCTACGCGCTGGTGGTCAATCTGGCGCTGGCGCTGGTCAACCGGCTCACGCCACAGGTGCAGGTCTTTTTTGTCGCCACGCCATTTGTCGCCGCTGGCGGCCTGCTGTTGCTCTACTTCACCATCAAACCAGCGATCGAAGCGTTCATTAGCGGCTTCGGCGTTTGGCTAATTTCCGGCTAGCCGATGAAAAGACGTCTCGACACGCTGACTCGGATCGGCCGGTTGCAAGCGCTCATGCATGACGTCGGCCGCTGGCGGCTTCATTCGCTGGAACGCCAGCAGGCGGGATTGAATGACGATCTGAAGGCGGTCTTCGAGATCCTGGACGCGGACGAGATCGCCGATGGCGTTCCTGCCGGACTGGTTGCCCGCCGCATCCGGGCGTTGCAGCTGAGGCTCGATCAGCTGGCGGAGGAGCAGGAAACCGCGCGCCGCAGCGCGCTTACGCAGGGGACGCGGGCGAAGCTAGCCGAGCTCGCGATCGAAGCCACGGCCCTCGGCTACCGGCGGACGAACGAGCGCAAGGAGCTGGCCGAAATCATTGAACGTGCACTCGCCCGAAGCGCAAGCTCGACGTAAGGCTAAAGGAGGACGCTAGGCTCCTACGCACCTTTTGGGGCGCCCGATGGCCTTCAATCCGCGCACAGATGTCGTCCTTGAAGTGGCCAGCGCGGCCGATCCCTCGCGCGCGACCCTCGCTGCCCAGCGGCTTAACGCGCTTGCGGGCCCGAACGCCCCGGCGACCGACTTTGCAGCCAATCTGGACCGCGCGGCGGGCCCCGGGAGCGCAGTGACTGCGCCGGTCGCGAACGCCGCCAACGCGCGCTCGCGTCTCACAGAGGCGCAGGGCGGGCCAGACAAGACTTGCCAAGCAAAGACGCAGTTCGAGGCGATGATGCTGAATTTCGTTCGTGAGTGAACTCTTGCCGAAGGACACCGGCGAAGAATTCGGCCAGGGAACGGCCGGCGACATGTGGCGATCGATGCTCGCCGAGCAGGTTTCGACCCAAATCGCTAAATCCGGCAAGCTCGGTCTCGCCAGGCGGTTGTTCGCCACCCGTG
>CAVUPE010000018.1:0-34147 GCA_963743265.1 uncultured Alphaproteobacteria bacterium
AAGTCCGTTTCTTGCGATTCCAATGGGTTGCGGCACCATTTCCGCGTCACGCCTTGGACAAGCCTGACCGGCGGCGCGCTAGCCCTCGCGATGCATCGTCCAGACTTCGCCGCTCATATCAACCAGGTGAAATCCGCGGCGCGCGAGTTCGCTCATGGTGACGACATCGCGGCAATGCACCGTCGCCCAGGTGTTCGGCGGCGCGTCTTTGATCTGATGACGGTTTCCCACGTGAAAATGCTGCATCGGTGTCTCCGTGTCCGGCGCCGTCAAGCGCGTCCTTCCCTGACCGACGGTCGGGCTGATAGCAGTTTTTGCTGCATCGCACAATTCTATGCTGCCATGCACAATACGCAGGCCAGCTCCGAACCGGCAGGCGATCGCCGCGGTCTGACGTCCATCAACCCTGCATCGGGCTCCAGTCACGGCAATAAGTATGCGAGTTCCCGCACGGGCTAAGTAAACGCGAGCCTCAATGTTCAGTTCTGAGGCGCATAGTCCAATGGCTCGGCGTTCATAGGGGATTGAACGATGCTAAGGGAGCCGTTTCAATTGAAAAGCGAAGTGTCGAGACAAAATGTGTTTGAGCAGGGTTTCCCGACCCGGTCCTCAGAGGGCCTCGATGACCAGGGCGTGTCGTTGAGGGTGAAGCCGATGTGTTTCGGCTGGCTGTCCAGCGTCCTAGGAAACCTTGTTGGGATGATTCCAAGCTTCGCATTGGCCTTGAAGATCGCGGACCCGGATACGGTGGGATAGAAGAAACGGTAGGCCTCGATGGCCTGGGTGAGATCAGCGCGACTCTGATCCTTTACCTAATCCGAAGGTGCATGGGATCGAGCTTCCCGTTCGGCCGCTCATCTGATTTCGAGGAGTCCTGAAATGAGCGAGCGACGCGGACCGGCAAAGGGAGACGCCAACCCTTCGCTCGCGGGGTGAAGAGGGGGCCGTCCGCCTTTCAGCGTCTCAGTGCGAGGCAGGTGATGTCGTCGAACTGAGACCGTCCGCGCGCAAACTCTCTGACCGCCGCCTCGATGCGCGCAATCCATTGAGACGCGCTGGCGCCGTGGCCTTTTTTGGCGAGCAGACTTTCGAGGCGGTCCTCGCCGAACTGGAGCGCGTCCGGGTCTTCAGCCTCGGTCACGCCATCGGTGTAGAGGAAAAACAGGTCGCCCGCTCGAAGCTGCGCCTTATGCGCCATCATCTTCATGGGCTCGAACAGCCCGACAGGCAGGCCGCCCACAGGCAGCGTTTCAACCACGCCGCCGGGGCGGCGGATGAGCCCTGGGAGATGGCCGCAGTTGCAATATTCGATCTCGCCCGAACGCGGATCGTATGCAGCGTATAACGCGGTCGCGAACAGCTGGCCCGCGTTGTTGTTCGCGAGATAGGCGTTCGCCTTCTGGATCGCCCCCGGCAGGTCAGGAGTTCTCGCGTAAGTTTATGCGGATCAACGTCCTGGTGATGCCCATGAACAGAGCCGCGGGCACGCCCTTGCCGCAGACGTCGCCGACACCGAGCGCGACCCGCCCGTCGGCGAGCGGAACGAGATCGAAGAAATCGCCGCCGACATCGCGCGAGGGGGTCATCGACGCCCAGACGTCGAGGCGGGCTTCGGCGGCGAACTCCTTCACCCTGGGGAGAAGCGCGCGCTGAATAACCGCCGCGCTCGCCATTTCGTCGTCGCGCTGACGACGCAGAATGATCTGCTCGGCCATCCGGCCGAAGGTCTGCCCAAAGTCGGCGAGGTCGGGAATTGGATTGCGCAATTCCTCGAGCAGTCCGGGATCGAGCTCGTGGTGCTCGAGCGCCCCGAGCGCTTCGGTGTAAAGGCTGATTGCGCCATTGAACTTGCGCAGGCGCTCGCCCATCCGGCTGATGACGTCGATGAGCAAAGACGGTGTGGCCTGCGCGACCTCGACCAGCGCCGCGCGTCCGAAACGCAGAGCCTTGACGGGCGTGCGCGCGCGCGCCGTCGCGCTCCGCCGCAATTGCGCGAGCGAACCCAGCTCGCCGACCAGCGAGGGAGCCTTGAGAATTGAAATGGAAATCGCGCCGCGTGCGCTGTCGGCGCTGACCGTGACCTCTCCCTCCAGAATCAGCATGGCGTAATCGCTGGCTTCGCCCTGCACCATGAGGACGGCGTCAGGATCGAATGTCTCGAGTTCGGCCGCTTCGATCAGGATTGCGAGGTTGGTGTCGGACAGCTCACGGAACGCGCTCATCGCCCGAATGGCGGCGCGCAGCTCCGGACTATCTTTCATGTCATCATGAGGCGCTCAACGTATCCGGACCGGCTTTGGCGTTGCGTCCGGCGTCGAATTCTAGCACGAGGCGGTTCATGCCTTCAAAGCGGCGATAGCTCATGCGCCGAGAAAATTTCTGCATGAGTCCGGTGCCGTAGCCGCCGATCTCGAAATCCTGTGTCGGCCCGCTGATCCGCTTGGCCGGCGCAAGCGTCGGATCGAACGGCTCGCCGTCGTCGGCGAACTCGACGGTGACGCCATGGTCTTCAGCGCAGACGGAAATGCTCGCACGATTGGCGCGGCCATGATGGACCGCGTTGAGGAACAGTTCCTCGAGGCAGAGATTGATCGCGAATTCCGCCTCTTCGCCGAGGCCTAACGCGCTCGCCTGACCCGCAACCCAGTTCTCGGCGTCCGACGCGGCCTCGACCGTGCCGGGAAAGTCACGCGAGCAGGTCCGCGGCGCAGGCTCGCTCATGCTTTCTTGCCCGGAAAGGCGGCGAGCCTCTCGCGCAGCGTGCGGGCGGCCGATTCATAGTCGGGATAAATCCCGGCGACTTCGTTGAAGCCGGTCGTCCGCAGGACCTTCTCGACGTTCTCGCTGGCGCCGCAGACCGCCATGTCGCCGCCGTGGCGGATGAGCGTCTTGGCGCTCAGCATCAGCGTGCGTATGCCGAGTGAAGCGAGGAATGAAACTTTGCCGAGGTCGACAACCAGAGCCTTGCTGCTCTTCGCCAGCTCGTCAAAACGGGAATCGACCTCCTGCGCGCCCTGAATGTCGAAGCGACCGTCGAGCACGACGTGGGCAATCTCATCGTCAGCTGGGATGACCGTCATTTCCATGCGCATAACCGTCCGGCGTCTGCGGGTCGCGCAACTTTAGTACGCACCGTTCGTGACGGTTTGGCGACGCTCGGCAAGCTCGGTTTTCAGGGCGAAGCCGCGGGCGCGGGCGGCCGCGCGCGGGCTAATAATCCTCGGAGCTGAGCTGGAACCAGATGATGGCGATAGCGAACAGGGCGAGCGCGACGACCAGCGAGCCAAGCGCGTGCGTCAGATGCACATGATCGGATTCCGCTTGAAACCCCGGGAGGAAGCGGGGAAGGCCGTCGGCGGGGGTGAGCCAATAGACGATCGCAAGGCCGATGAACACGAGGCCGATAATGCCGATGATCCATGGCACTGGCTTGGTCATGCCGCCGGTCTAACCGAGGCCCGGGTCCGCGGCAAGAGGCAATCGATTTCTGTGGCTTTCGTCGCAAGCTAAGGCGTTCAGCCGAAGCCGACCCCGACCGCCCCCGGGCGCGAGGCGGATGAGCCGCGATCATTTCCAGTTAGCCGTTATAGGGCCGCCTCAGTAGGAGTGCGATGAGGAAGGTGACGGTGCCGACGAACGCGGCAGCGATGAGGACCAGATAAAGGCCCATCACGCTTCTCCGTCCATCACGCCGCGCGTTTGCACATCGGTCAGAGCCTCGGTGGCTATGACGCCACCAAGGATGAAAGTGGCCGCGAGCATGAGCGTGGCAAACATAATCGTTCTCATGGTTCCATTTCCTTTTGTCAGTTGATGCTGACGACCGTCTCAGGGCCGCCTTACCGTCCGACGCGAACGCGGCGGTGTGGATTGCCCAACGATCTAAGACACCCGTCGTCGCGGAGCCTGCTATTTCTTGCCAATCTTCTGTTTTTCACGGCCATCCGAACGAGGCGGTCAATCTGGCTCATGGCTAAGCGGTGTCAGCCCGCCGCTAATGTCGAACGAAAAGCGACGCGCACTACACGCGTCGCAAAGCCAGGAAGCGAAATGAACAACGAAAGGCCAGGAGGGGACAGGCGACGGCGGCGGTGCGGCTCGATGCCCAACCGGGCGCGGGCCGCTGGAACAAGAGCATAGGGGGGATTGTTGACGGGTCTACAAAGCGCTGTGCCGCCTGGAGGAAACTAATGATTCCGCGTTTCATTACGAGCCGCGCCCCCGCCGCCATAGCCGGCGCCGCGATGGCGGTCGCCGTATCGTCCGGCCCATCTTTCGCGTTTACTCTAATATCGCCGTCCGCCACCGACCAACTTATCAAATCTGACGTTCAGCAAATTTACTATTACCGCCGCCACTATTACCACCATCATTACTACCACCGGTACTATCATCCTTATTATCATCACTACTATCATCCTTATTACCACCACTACTATCACTCATATTACCATCACTACTACCATCCTTACTATTACCACAATTATTACCATCATTCCTCTACTACCATCACCATTATTACTATCATCCGTATTATTATCGTAATTATTACTATCAGCTATATTAACGTCACTGGTGCCGCTGCAGTGGACCGACTACAGGCGGCGAGCGGCGCTCAAGATCGCACGCGGCTTTGCTCGGCCCCTCTTGCAACCCCACGGCCTCTGAAGTGGCGGGGGACACGACACTTCGTTGTCCAGAATTCTAACGACCACCAGGGGCACGCCGTCTGGTTCGAGGTCGCAGAAGTTGCTAATCGCTCCTGCGTGCCGGAGTCAGTGCGTCATTCCCCAAGCCGCAGCTTCGGGTCTAAACCGGGCGCTCGACAGGGGTCTATGACCGCCCATCAGCTGCTAAAGCCCACTCCGCCAAGTTAATCCAGCTCAGACCGGGTCCGGACCTGATCGGTCGCAGTGACTATCCCAGCGTTGGCGAAGCTGCTTGGTGATCCGCGTAGCGGGCGCAGGGTCATTGGGCCTAGTCGCCGTTATCCAGTGGCGCACCGGCTCAGGTGGGCGAGGGAACAGGGCGCGCTTCACCGCATGCCGCTCCGGCCCCTGGCCGGAGGGTACTTGGCTGGATACCCGCTGGCAGCGCCACACGGACTCCGGAAAACCCCTGCTTAGTGGCGGTGTCAGCCCGCGCTCGGCGATACGCGCTCGGCTTTGCTGCGTGCTTATTCCGCTTCGGGGCGGCGCGTGGCTCGGTGAGCCGCACCAAAATTCGGCCATCGCTCCATGAGAAGGCGCGGTCCAAGTCTCTGAACACAACGAAGTGACGGCGCGGGGAGTCTCCATGCTCGGAATTGTGCTGAACTTCGCCGCCGCCCTCGCAGGGCTGATTGCCGCTTGGCGCTGGTATCAGACGACGACAATCCGACCGCCGACCGAGCTGCCATATGGTGGTGCGACGACCGTCGACACAGCGCCGCTCGTTGCGTTCATCAAGGAAATCGCGCGGTTAAATAGGCGAGCGGCCTCTTGGACCGCGTTTGCCGCATTGCTGGAGGGCCTCGCGACCATCGCCCATTACTACGGACGATGAACAGAGAAATTCGTTGCGCCAATCCTAGACATTAATCGTCGCGTTGGCGCGATTAGCCGCCACCTTTGCGCGAATAATCTCCAGTGTTAAGTTATCTGCTAGCCAGTTATCGTTAATTGGCATCCGCTCGCCAGCTTGTTCGCGCCTTGCCCTATCAAGCAATGTAAGAGCAAACTCCAGCAGCTGATCGGTTGTGTAATTGAGGCAAGCACTTAAGGGGATGTTCATATTACGACCCGTATAATCTTCTTGTAGCTTTTAGGCATCATATATTAGAATCGAGTTCAGTTCTGCTAATTGCTCGACCTTGTCCATGCGTTCGCGCTGAAGTGTACATCCACGCTTTACAAGCGTTCTGATTTGCTCACGCAACTGGTTTTCCACGGCAGTTAAAGTATCTATTTCTAGATTGAGTAAACATTTTGTTTGCGCGATCTCGATTTTGCTCATATTCGTTAATCTCTGATTGAACACCAAGAGCGACCAAATTAAAGGCGCTCGCAGACCCGGTCTTTGAATGTTTAAGCGAGCTCTTGCCGAACAGGCGCAAGCTTCGTGCAGCGTCACTTAAAGACGCTGCTAGCAAACTTGGTGGGCGGCATCTTGCTCGTTCGTGCCAATCATGTGCCAGATCAGGCCAAAGCCCGTCCCACGGATGTGGGGACGTAGCGGAGGAGGCGATTCAGACAGATTGACGGGCGGTAACGGCTGTCTTCTGGGCCAGCCCAAATTGCTTTTGCAATGTCGCGCATCGCCCGGTTTGGCCAGAACTAGCAGCCGATTGGCACGAACGAGCAAGACACTAGATGGGCGCTTTGCGATTAAGGTGTGACCGAAAGGAGTCACCAATGACCGAGATTGACGAGGCAACGGATCCGTTTGTGGAGGCCGAAATCAAAGAACACCAAGCAGCGCTCCTGCGGCAAATGATCGTGGTTGGAGTCATCATTTGCGTTATGCTGGTGCTGTTGGGAACTGCGTCGTTAATCATAGACACGGCAAGGAGCGTAGTTGGAATGCTTAGTGCTGGTTTTGAGACTTCAATCGCTCTTTGAGCTTCTCGATAGCCTGTTGCCGTTGCGCCTCGTCATCTGATGCAGGGGGTGACGCGGGCGTTGTAGCAGGCGGACCAGGTTCATTAATAAATTGGCCAATCTGCCTAGGTTGGCAAGGTTGAGGAAAGGGAAAGTGCCAAATCGAAAAATGCCGGCAAGCAGCGGCATCTGACGCGTCTGAAAGCGCAAGGGTAACTGCCGCCAAAGCTGTTGCTCTTACAAGGATTGGGATGCCTGGGGCTTAAAGCGGATATTCGTAGTCCTGCCAGAGGAAATGCGACGTCCGGCTTGCGGGAGTCGAACGGTCACGGTGGTGTTTGAGCCGCCGAGCAATGCGCATGTGACAATGGGTGACGTTGGGTGTGCGGACCTTGGGACCTTGATTTGCTTCCAGTTACCCCGAGAATGGCTTTGGGTCTAAGAAAAGGAAGCCGGCCGAGGTCGGCGGCCGAAGACCTGGACGAAGCTATTGCTGTGCTGGACAAGGAAATGGACGATCTGGTCCGGGCGACCTCTGCGGCGCTGCAGGTGGGATTGCGGCGGGTGAATTGGCGTCGACACGCCAGGTGAAGAAGACGCTCGGCGACTTTCCCTTCGACCCCATACGGACTGAGTGCCTGCGCTGCGGTCGGAGAGGGCGCTATCGCTTGGCCGGGTTGATCACGCCGTTCGGCCCGGCTGACATGGCCGCGCGAAGGCCTCTTTGGTCGGATCGATGTGGCCAGTCATTGGACCTCCGGGCCTGGCGGCGATCCGCCGAGCGGCGCGCCAAGTCTTCGAGGTCTACAACGCGCTGACGCCAAACCAAACGCGAGGGTTCAGCGAGCAACCGACGATCGGAAATCGGCGACGCGCGCGAGTGAGGTCGACGAAGCGTCGACGCTGACGGCGTCGTAGCCGAAAGCGGATCCGAAATTGCTCGGCGCCACGCCTACATACCCAACGGTCGCCGTCACAGCGGTGGCGTGGCTCTTCACATCGATTGTCGGCGTCCCCGCTCCGCGGGGAGCATGGTCGATGAACACGAATTCGGCGACTTGACCGGCGAGGTCACCGCCGTCGTTGGCGCTGTCAGGTTGCCGCGCGATCGCCTCTGCCGCGGCGACTGAGGCCGCGTCCGCGGCCAGCTGAACGCGGCTCCGGAAGTGGGACACCTTTGCGTAGTCAGCCGTGATCGCAAGAGCCAGCACGACGAGCGGCATCGCCGCCGCACATGCGACCGTCGCGCCGCCCTCAGAACCCCGGCGGCCTAACAGGCGCGAAAACCTTTCCGCCCGTCTGAACATCACTCATCTCCTCGACCAACGGCCGCGAGAACCTGCATGGGCCGCACCGATTAACGGGGAAGCGAGCCAGCTTGTTCCGTTTGGAGTGTAAGCTCAGAGATTATCCAATTGATTGAGGAAAATGGTAAAGTAGAGCGGGAGGAAAATGCGAGGCGCCATTAGATGTTTGGCAACGATGCTTGCGCCTGACGAACGGCTCTGGCTCGCGGCCTCGTCACGCTGAGGCGCCGCCGGATTGCCGCGCCCGTTACGCCAATAACATTTGCCATTGTGATTTTTTCGGATGGCCAAGCCGGATAAGTCCGATTGACCTTTTACCAAAAGTCTATAGATTGACTCAACTAATAACAAGCCATTCGCGGCATTGAGAGGCCGGAAATGTCCGAAGCAACCATCCCCGTCCAGGCAGCGGCGCCGCCTCGGCTCAGCGAAGACCTCGTCGCGGTGGGTCTCGGCCTCGGCGTCTTTCTGCTGGCCTTGGTTTCGCTCGCCGGCGCGGACGTGCTCGGTTGGCTGGTGACGACATCGGTCTGGACCGACCCGTCGACGGCGCTTGCGCCGGTGTCGAAAGCCTATGCGAGCCTCGGCGGCGCCGGCGCGCTGCTTGTCACCTACCTGATCCTCACCGCGGTTCTGTCGGCCGGCGCTTATCTGCTCGGCGATGATGTGAGGCGGTTCGCGCTCGCCTTCACGGGCGTATTTGCGATCGCCTACGCGAGCTGGTTCGTCGGCTCTTGGGCGCATCTCGCCACGGTCACACCGGCCGATCAGGCGAAATTCGGCGTCTCGTGGTCGCTCAAGCTGACGAACGAGGGCGGATACATCGTCGCGCTTCTCGTTGGCCTCGTGATTGCCAATGGTTTCCCAGCTTTCGCGGAGCGGCTCAGAAGCGCGGTCCGTCCGGAGCTCTATATCAAGATCGCGATTGTCATCCTTGGAGCCTTCATCGCGGTCACCATGGCGAGTAAGCTTACGCTCGCGTCATCGCTGATGCTGCGCGGCCTCGCCGCGATCATCGAGGCCTATCTGATCTACTGGCCGATCGTCTATCTGATCGCGCGCAAAGGCTTCGGCTTCAGCCGCGAATGGGCGGCGCCGCTCGCCTCGGGCGTTTCGATCTGCGGCGTCGCGGCGGCGATCGCAACCGGCGGCGCGATCCGCGCCCGTCCCCAGATTCCGATTCTCGTGTCGTCGCTAGTCGTCGTCTTCGCCGTGATCGAGGTGCTGATCCTGCCGTTCATCGCGCAGACGTTCATGTCGCATGAGCCGCTGGTCGCAGCGGCATGGATGGGGCTTGCGGTGAAAACCGACGGCGCGGCGCTGGCCGCTGGCGGCATCACGCAATCGCTCATTCAGGCGAAGGCGGCAGCCGAGGGCATCGTCTATCAGCCGGGCTGGATGCTGACGGTGACGGCGACGGTGAAGGTGTTCATCGACGTCTTCATCGGCGTCTGGGCTTTCATTCTCGCCTACATCTGGACCAATCACATCAATCCGCGAGCGGGGGCGCAGAAGGCGAGACTCGGCGAAATCTGGGAGCGATTCCCGAAGTTCATTCTCGGCTTCGTCGCGACGTTCCTGATCACTCTGGCGCTTGCGCTCGGAACGGCGGCGGGCTCATCCGGCCAGCTTACCGCGGCGATCGGCGAGGCCAATGGGCTGCGCGTCATCTTCTTCGTGCTGACCTTCTTCTCGATCGGTGTGATGTCGAACTTCCGCCAGCTCTGGCAGGAGGGCTTCGCGAAGCTCGCGGCGGTCTATCTGGTGTCGTTGTTCGGCTTCGTCGTCTGGGTCGGGTTTGTCATCTCGTGGCTCTTCTTCGCCGGCGTCAGACCGCCGCTCGCGTCTTGATTTAGGAATTCACTCCGATGCCCAAACCCGATTTGCGCGAAGCGACAAGCGCGTACGAGCCGCTGCTGCCGATCGAGAAGAAACTCATCGGCTGGAGCCTGGGGACTGGTCTGGCGCTGCTGGTGGTCCTTCTTGTCATCAATCATCTCGTCCCGCTCGGCTGAAGGCGCCCGCTTTCCGCCTTCATATCGCGAGATGACGAGCGCCATTCTGATGCGCTGGCCGAACCCATGCTGATGAGCGACTGGAACCCGACCCTCTATTCGAAATTCGAGACCGAGCGGATGCGCGCCGCGCGCGATCTGCTTGCTCGGATTCCTCTCGATTCGGCGCGTCTCGTCTATGATCTCGGTTGCGGCCCCGGCAACAGCGCGGAATTGCTTCTCCGTCGTTTTCCCGACGCACGCGTCGTCGGCCTCGACACTTCCGACGCCATGCTTGCGCATGCGCGCGTGCGCGCGCCGCAGGCTCAGTTCCTGAAGCGAGACATTGCGGATTGGGCGCCCGACGAGCAGCCGGATCTCATCTTCGCCAACGCCGCGCTGCAATTCCTGCCCGAACACGAACGGCTCTTTCCGCGCCTCATGTCTTATCTGGCGCCGGGCGGAGCGCTGGCGGCGCAAATGCCGAACACGGCACGCGAATCCTCGCACGCGCTGATGCGCATGGTCGCGGCCGAAGGGCCCTGGTCGTCGCGCCTGGTGCCGATCGCCAAGACGCAGCCCCTCATCGCCGGCTACGAGGATTATTACGATTGGCTGCGGCCCGCCGCTTCGCAAGTCGACACCTGGATGACGACTTACGTTCATCCGCTCGATGGGCCCCACAGCATCGCCGATTGGTTCGCCGGCTCGACCCTGCAGCCGTTCCTGGAGCGTCTCGGCGACGACGAGCGCTGTGAGTTTCTCGCGCGCTACCGCACTGGCCTCAAGGACGCCTATCCCGTTCAGCCTGACGGGCGCACCTTATTCGCCTACCCGCGGCTTTTTATCGTGGCCGTCAAAGCTGCGGCGTGAGGTCGCGCAGAAATCGTGGCGAACTAGGCCCTCACGAGGCTGACGGGTTCGACCTGCTTCGGCTGCGTCACCTCGACGGTGACCTCCATCCCCAATTCGTCGCCGGAAGCGCCGAAAAAGGCGCCGGTCAGGGGCGCGGCCTGCGATGGATTGCGGGCGACCGCGACGCGGATGAGATCCTTGCTGCCGACCAGCCCATTCGTCGGATCGAACTCGACCCAGCCGGCGCCGGGCAGGAAGATCTGACACCAGGCATGCGTCGCTCCGCCGCCGAGGCGAACGGGCTCGTCGTCGTCCTTCGGGACATAGACGTAGCCGGAGACGAAGCGGGCCGCGACGCCGAGCGCGCGCGCAGCCTCAATCATCAGGACTGCAAAGTCGCGGCAAGAACCGCGACGTCGCTCCAAGGTCTGAAGCGGCGTCTGGACCCCCGCCGCCTCGCGCCGCTCGTAGGAGAACCCTTCCTTGATCGCATAGGTCAGCGTCATCAGAAGATGACTGGTCAGGATCGTCGCCCCCGACGACACGAACTGGCGCACCCAGCGGTCGAGATCCCCGGCAGGATCGCTGTACAGGCGCTCCATCGCCCGGGCGATGTCGGGCAGCTCGTCGGCGGCGTAGGAAAAGGGAAAGAACTGCGCCCGCGGGTCGATCTCGCCGCCGGGCTGGTCGTCCTCTATCCGTTCGACGCTGAAGCGGTTCTCGAACTCGGAGCGATGTCCAGGAGCCGGAAAACGACGCGACAGCGACGCAATTGTCGAAGGTGTCATAGAGCCAGCGGAGCCGCCTCGGCTCAGGCTCGATGATAAGCTCCGATGACAAAAGCCGCTGATCGTGCCCGTCACGCGGGCGCAGCATCATGCGGTGGTCGCCAAACTCGACCGGCCGCTTATAGCGATAGGTCGTCAGATGGCGGACGTTCAAAATGGCCCTGCCGGCCTGCATTTGACGCTCTCGATTCGCCGTTAAAGCCCCGCTCGATTCGGTCGAATCGCTGTGAGCTCCTCGATATATCCTTGATTTCGCGCGCCTTTTGTCGAAGAATCGGTTTCCGACCTGTTCGTGGGCGCGCTCCTCAGACTTACCCGACATGTTGTCCGCCAGCGCGCGCGCGCGTCAAGTGCGCTTGCCGGCGTCGACCTCTCACCCAAACAGGCCATGCACAAACCATTTCACCTGCGCCGTCTCGCGGCCCCACAGACCCTCGCGATAGAGCCAGAAACGGCGGCCTTTAGAATCCTCGGCGCGAAAATAATCGCGCGTCGGCATGTCCGCGTGCCGCCACCAGGGTGCGGCGATGCGCTCAGGCCCCTCGATGGCCGCGACATCATGCAGGACTCGCCGCCAGCGGAAACGCAAAGGAGGCCCGTCGGGCACTTCGGCCAGCGCTTCGATCGGCTCCGGGCGAGCAAACAGGCGTAACGGCCGCGTCGGCGCGCCCGCTGTCATCGCCTTCGGCCCTTCGCTGCGCAGCCGCGCTTCCCCCAACGCGGCGGGCGCGGCCGCTTCGGCCTGTTCAGGCAGATGCGCATCGATAAGCTCGCGCCGCGTCACCGCGCGGGCCCCGAGCCGTGCGGAGAGCCGATCGAGAAGCTCGGCGAGGGAGCGAGCGCGCTCGGCCTCATGCGCGCGCTCAAGCTCGGCTTCAGAGGGCGCAAGCGGCTCGGCCGCGAGGCAGGCCAGGCGCATGAGGTCGACGCCATAGCCGACGTCGATGGCGTCTTCGTTCGGACTCGCCAGCCGCTCGGCGATGAGCCGCACGATCGCCCGCGCCTCGTTGAGCGGCCGGGAGGCGCCGATGCGGATGCGGCGCATTGCGCCATCGACACGATAGAGGCTGAGCTCGATCCGCCGCGCGCCCTTGGCCTGCCGCTCCAGGAGCACGACGAGATCGTCGGCGAGCTTGCGCAACTGAACCTCGATCGCCTCGGCCGTCTGTATGGGCGAAGCGAACTGCCGCTCGGCGCAGAAATCCGGCGGCCTGAAGCGTGGCGCGATCGACGAGCGCTCGAGGCCTTTGAGCGCGTCGAGCCGCGCCATCGGAACGGATCCGAACCGCGCCGTGATCGGCGCACGGGGCCTCAGTGCGATGTCGCCGATGCGTCTCAAGCCGGCTCGCGCCATGTCCGCAATGATTTTCTCGTCGAGACCGAGCGCCGCGAGCGGCAGATCGTGAAAGAGCTTGACGAACGCCTTGTCGCTCAACGGCTCGGGCGCGGTTCTCATCCGCGAAAACCGCGCCAGCGCCCAGGCCGCGCGCGGATTGCTGGCGGCGCCGATGGCGACGGTGATTCCTTGCGCGGAGAGCCGCGCGCGGCAATCCTCGATCAGCGCCGCTTCGCCCTCGAACAGATGGGCGACGCCGGAAATGTCGAGCATCAGCCCGTCGCGCCCATCGAGCGCGGCGAGCGGGGTATAGCGGGAGCACCAATCGCAGAGGCGCGTCAAAAGCTGCGCTTCTTCCGCAGGCTCAGCCTCGACCACGATGAGAGCCGGAAAGCGGGCGCGCGCGTCGGGCAGCGAAAGGCCCAGGCTCAAGCCGAGCCGCGCGGCCTGAGCGTCGACGCAGACGAGCCTTTGCGCATTGTCGATCTTGGCGACCGCGACAAGCGGCGCGCGCTTATCAACGCCGCCGAGCCGCCGCGCGCGATCGGTCGCCAGACGCGGCAGCCAGAGGGAGAGAAATCGCCTGGTCGTCAACGCCCATGTCCTTGAAAGTCATGTCTTCGAAAGTCATGTCCTGGCTTCGCCATTCGAGACGGATGACGCGCCCCGGGTCCAAAGCCTGAGAAGGCGCCTCAGGCCCCGCACGCGCCAGGCGCGACTTGACGAGCCTCGCCCCGCAGGCGAAGGGCCCGGGCAGGTCAGGGCCAGCCGCCGCCGGAATTTTGGCGCTGGGCGCAGCGGCGATCTCAAAGCGCGTCTCGGCGGCGCTGGAGAGGCGCTCCGCCTGGCCATAGGCGCTGGCCAGGATCAGAAGCGCGGGGACCTTGCCTTTTCGCGCGGCTAGAAGCAGGCGCCGCGAGGCCGCGAGGCTATAGCCCTTGAGGCTCCAGATCTCGCCCACGACCACGCCCGGCGCGCCGCATTTGAGCGCCTCCTCGATCGCCCAGAAGGCCAAAGCCGCGTCGGGCGCGCGCACGAACACGAGGCGGCTTAGGGGGAGGCCGTGAGCCACCAGGCCCGGCCCATAGAGCGCGCCCGATTCCTCGGCGGCGAAGCCTTCGCTGATGACGAGCGCCGAGGCCGGCCCTCGGCTTATGAAGCCCGCGGCGAGCGCCAGCGCAAAGCCCATCGCCGCCGCCCCGTCCGCCGGCTGAGCGGGCGCGATCTCATGCAGGGCGTCGTCCGCGAGCCCGCCGCTAAGCGCAGAATCGAATGCGCGCGCGAACGGGCAAGCGCTGCGCCAGCCGCTCGCTCGCTGGCCCGGCTTCAGCCTCGATCTGGGCGATGACGCGCCGCAAACGCGCCATCCCCTCCGCTCTGCCGCCTTGCGACATTCGGCCCGCGTCCTATCGTTCGTCATTTGTTCTTGTTTTGGACCCAAAAGAGAGGAAGAGTCAAGGACGGGAGCTTGATACACGCTGGGCGGGAGGCATACAATCTACTATACTTACACGAGAGCGTGGCCTATGCCGCCCGATTTCCCGCCACGATCGAATTCAGAACTAACGCTGAACGCAATTTGTCCGACGCTTATTTCATAGACGGCTGGTCTTTGTTGCTCCTGCTGTCAGGCACAGCTGGTTCCGGCTTATTCGCGTGGGGAGTCCGCGGCCACTTCGTTGGCGACAAAACTCCAAGCGCGATGAACATCATTCTTGCCCTATCCCTGATCGGCATCGTCATCTTTCTTTTCGATGTGTGGATGACAAGCGCGCCGGATTGGGCACGCGCGACTGGCTTCTGCCTTCATCTGGGGGGCATTGCCCTGTTCGGATGGGCGGTTCTGGCCACCAGACAGAATAGGCCGGCAATGGCCTTCGCCGGAAACCGACCGGATCATGTCTTCAGGTCGGGGCCCTATTCCACCATCCGCCACCCCTTTTATACGTCTTATCTGCTCTTCTGGCTGGGAAGCGCCATCGCGACTTCGTCGCTTATTCTCCTGCTCATATTCCTGGCTCTAGCTGTCATTTACACGATCGCCGCGCTCGGCGAGGAGCGCGATTTCTCGCGCTCCTCGCTCCGGGATGAATACGAAGCGTTTCGGAAGTCGACGGGATTATTCTGGCCGAAGCTCAGACTGGCGCGCCGTCAGCTCTGACTGACTTCGCCTTACCTACACGACCGAAATGCGGCTCGAACCGCATCTCCCCGAATTGCGCGGCCAGCTTCTTTATCATGCTGTCCGCGACGCCCCTCCAGTTTGGATCGAGCATCATGTCGTGAGCGACATCGTCGAAGATCAAAGCCTCCGTTCCATAAGCTCTCGCCGTCGCTTCGATCTCGTAGTCAGCCACGATGGCGTCATCTTTGGCGCCCATCACATGGATGGGCGAGCGCACCTCTTTCAGCACGACCCGTTCAAGCGCCAAGCAGTCGATGGCGCCGAGCATCGACTCGTCCTCCAACAAGCGATGGTAGCGGACGACGTCTTCCCGTGACATCACGGCGGAGAAAAGGAGCCGCTGCGCTCGATCGGGGTCCGATATGAAGGGCAAGAGACTGAGCGTCGCATTCGCCCTGAGCACGTCGAGCGGCTGAGCGCGCATCAGCCGCGCATATATCGACCGCGCCCCGTCGGGCGGAATGCTGGCGAGCAGAAACGCCGCCGGAGACAAGTGGGTCTCAAGGAACTTCTGGACAACAAAGCCGCCCATCGAATGGCCAACCAGAATGGGCCTGGTCTGGCAAGGCAGCCGCCACAGCCTCGACATCCTCGACATAGTGCCGAATACGGCAGCGATGCAGCTGAGCTCGCCCTTCACTCGCGCCGTGAGCACGAAGACTGAGCGCATGCGCCTCGAAACCATGGTCGGCGAAATAGTCGAGAAAGAATTCGTCCCAGCACCAGGCGCCATGCCAGGCCCCGTGGACGAACAGGATCGGTGGCGCGCCGCACGGTCTCGAAGGCAGTTTCGAAATGACCTCGAGCTTCGGACTAAGGGCGGCCGGAACCGTCGAGGCCCTGCGCGGAGCAAACATTGACGCGTCCATTGGCAATCTGGACGCATTCATCGCAGGCTATCGTTAGGATTGTCTTTCGCCGACAAGAGAAAGACGCCGCCCTCACCCCGTTTCGAAATCGCCCGCTTGAGGCGGCGCGAGCGGCGTGAACAGGCAGCGGTCCGGTTTCAGGTCGATGAGCGGCGTCCCGTCGAGGCAATCGAGGCCCCGGACCATGAGGGTCGACCCCTCGCGCCCGACCAGCGTCGCCAGCGTCGTGCCGATCGGGTTCGGGCGCACCGGCGAGCGCAGCGCAAACGTGCCGCGCGTCGCACCGTCATTGGCCGGGCTTTGGCGCACGAGGTCGCGTCGCGACTCGTGCAGCCAATAGAGGACTTCGATCCGCTCGAACGCCTCGATGCCGTCCAACGCTGCGATCCAGGGGTCGGCGACTTCAATGCGGCAGATCGGGCCGTCGGCGCGTCCCTGGCGCGGACAATCGAGGCGCGAGGTCCATGGCGTGCGGATGACGCCGATAAAGGCGAGGCCGGCGTCGAACGATTTGGGCGCTTCGACTGCGACCTCGTTTCGCCGGACTTCGTTCAACCTCACCATGATCCCGACACGCCCGTTTGCTTCAAGCGGCCTCGTAGCCGCGCGACTTGGTTTCAACCGCCTTGCCGCTCTTGAGGCCCGACAGAAACTCGTCATGCGTCATCGGCTTCGAGAACATCGGATAGTTCTTCTCGATCGCGGCCTTCTGCTCTTCCTCGCTGACGGTCGCCGTGCAGTCCTTGAGCGTGATGACGTTGTAGCCCTTCTCGTATCCGGTCCGCATCGTCGACTCGACGCAGCAGTTGGTGAGGAATCCGCCGAGCGCGATGGTCGATATGCCACGGCCGCGCAGGATGAAATCGAGGTTGGTGGTGGCGAAGCCGTCGAGGCCCCGCTTGCCTTCGATGACGATATCGCCCGGCTCCGGCTTCAGCACGTCGACGATCGCCGCGCCCCAGGTTCCCTGACGGAATGACTTGCTGTCGACCACGCCCTTGAGGATGCCGTAGGGAGTCGGGCTCAGCTCATGGTAGTCGTCGGTGAAGGTGATCGGCGCGTAGACGATGGTCGCGCCGAGCTCGCGCGCCTTTTTGACGGTCTCGACCGTGTTCGCCAGCATGTTGGTCTTGTCCATCACCGTCTTCACAGCGCCATGCAGCGTGCCGCCGTCGGAGGTGAAATCGTTCTGATATTCAATGAGAACGACCGCAGTCGATTTCGGATCCATTGTCTCACTCCCAGTGATTTTCGCGCTTGGACAGGCCGTTGAGCGACGTCGTTATATATGGACCAATAGCGCGCGGAAGACGAGCGCTTCGCTGAGCCGCCTTTCTCCCGCGCGACCAAGCCGTCCAAGACATGCCACCAGCGCCCGGCCCCGCCAACGTCTGACCATCGGCGCGCTGACGATGCCTGATCATTAAGATTGATGAGAACAAAAAGTGAACATTTTCTGGCAATACCGCGCAATGGAGGATATTATACCGGAAATCAGAATTTCCTTATTTACTCCTTGGGGTTCGGATGACTCAAATCAATCGCCCGTTTTTCTTCACCCATGTGCGCCGAATGATGTTCTCGAACGTCCTGCAGCAACCGCAGGTCGACGGAATGAACGCGATTCTCGACGGATGGGAGGCGAAATATAAAGCCGATGATGACCGATGGCTCGCCTACGCCCTTGCGACGACCTACCACGAGACCGATCAGCACATGCAGCCGATCAACGAGTATGGCAAAGGACGCGGAATGCCATATGGCAAGGCCCGATCCGACCACTGGGCAAGTCTATTACGGTCGTGGCTTCGTGCAATTAACCTGGGAGCGTAATTACAAAACTATGTCAGATTTATTGGGTGTCGACCTCGTTAATCATCCCGATCTGGCGCTGGAGCTCGACAACGCGACGAACATCATGTTCATTGGCATGATTAAGGGACTGTTCACCGGCAAGTCGCTGGGCGATTATTTCAACAAAACGACGGAAGACTGGGTAAACGCGCGCAGGATTATCAACGGTTTGGACAAAGCCCAGGCGATAGCCATGTATGGCCACAACTTTTACTCGGCAATCAGTTACACGACCTCATGAGGTTGCGCCCGGCAAACCCCGCACGGTCCGACGTGCTCACTCCTTCCAATTCTTGTTTGCGCGCGGGTCGCCGGCGAGCAAGAACTGCCGCGATCGTCGTGCTGATATTCGCGGCGTCTCTATGTCCCGCGCTTGCGGATGAGCGCTGCGGTTGGCTGGAGAACCCCACTCCAGGCAACTGGTGGCTGAAGGACTCGCACGGGCTCTGGATCATTTCCGCGCAGGGTGGTCCATACGCGGAGGGCGTCGAGAAACTAACCCCGCCTACGCCGGACCAGTTCGTGGCCACCAACGGTCAGTACGGGTATTCCTGCGCCTGCCTCAACGGGACTTTCGACGCTCACGCCCAAACGATGACGCGCGTTGACTCGGTGCGCACGTCGGCCCTAGCGGTCTGCCGAAACGACAAGGCGCTGCCAGTTCCCTAGGAAGAGGCTTCCGCCGCGCGCGATGCTTGACATCACGACGCTGGGCGCTCGATGCGACTGGCGTCTGCATCTCCGGCCGCCACACGGTCTTGTGATCTGCTGACGCTTTTGCTCGCCGCCTCGCCCTACCCCGTCACCTCGAGCGCAAGGCGGCCGCTGAGCGGCTGGCCGTATTCTCCCGTCGCCTCGACCACCACCGGATAGGTTCCAGGCGCAAGATCGGCCGGCAGGCGCGCGGTCCAGATGTGCGAGGAATCCTCGGCCTTGACCCAGGACTTCTTCGTCCCCTCGTTGCGGGCGAACACCTCCTGAACGAACGGATCGGGACGGGAGTGGCGGGTCATCTCGATTGGCGCGCGATCGCCGATGACCATCTTGACCTTCGTCTTCTCGCCGCCGTCGAACACGTTGGCGATCAGGGTCGAAGCGTGAAGCGCGTCGCGAGGAACGGGCGAACCCAGGAGCCGCACCTGACGGAAATCGCGGTCGGCGTCCTTGCTGATCCCGTGGAAGCGGCTGTCGATCGAGAGCCGCATCTGGCGCCCGTTCGGCTCCTTCGCGGGAATGAAGCGGGTCGTATAGCTCAAGCCATCGACCGAGAGGATATGGAAGCCGTTCGGTGTGCCGTCGCGACTGTCGGCCGAGGCCACGCCGCGATGATCGTAGGGCCCGCTCCACCACGAGCCTGAGAGGGCGGTCAGCACGTGATGATGATGGGGCGCAGCCCCTTTCCAGCCGTCGGAGCCGTCGAAATAATGATGCTCGGTCGTGTGCGTGTGTCCCGCGAAACTGACGGTATGGCGGCGTCCTTCGAACAGAGCGAAGAACGCGTCCCGATCCTGCAGATTCTGATAGGGCTCGTTGTCGAGAAACGTGTTGATCGGAATGTGCATCACCATGACGACAAGCGTGTCGTCCGGCGTGTGCGCGAGCACGTTGCGCACGAACTCGAGCTGCCCCTCGTCGAGCCTGCCTTCGTACTTGCCCCCTCCCCCGACTTTATGCGGGTCGGGCCCAAGATAGTTGACGTCATCGAGCATGAGAAAGAGCGTCTGCCCGTAAAAGAACGCGTAATAATTCGGGCCGAACACGCGCTTGAAAGTCTCGCGGCTATATTTGCGATCAGGCGCTTCCAAATTGAGATCGTGGTTGCCGCCGATGTTCCACCACGGCAACCCGATCGTGCCCATGATCGCGTTCGAACGCGGATAGAGCGAGAGATCGTCGAACATGATGTCGCCGGCGGTGAGGCCGAACTTGGCGTCGACGCCGGCCAGCGCCTGGATCAGGTCCTCGCGGATGAAGTCGACTTCCGCGCCGGTCTCCGGCTGCGGATCGGTCACGAGGACAGCGTTGAACGCCTTCGGCTCATCCTGGCGGCGCAGCGGGAAATCGACCGACGCGGGCAAAGGCCCGGTCGGCGGCAAGCCCTCGAAGGTCAGGTTGAGCTCGGCCGGCGAGCCCTTGGGCTGATGGTGACGGTAGAAGCGCGGCAGATTGGTGAGCGGCTCGACCGGCGGCATGAAGCCCGCCGGCTTGATGACGAAGATCGTGGCCTCGTCCGGCAACGGCAGCGTGTAGCGGCCGTCGGCGCCGGTGACGGCGACGTCGCGGCCGTTCGAGACGAGGACGCCGGCGAGCCCCGGATTGGCGGCGCTCGACACGCCCGAGCCGTCCCGGTCCTCGAACACGATGCCGGAGACTTGCGACCGCCGGCGCGTCTTGCGCGTCGGCTCTGTGAGGCTCGATCGCCGCGAGCGCAAGGCCGCCGGCCGCGCCAATCAGCACCTCGCGTCGGGTGACTCCATTGCCGTGGTGCTCAGACATTCCTCAAACCTCCGATTCGCTTGTCCGCAGGAAATGGCCCGGGCATGACGCCGTCATGAAAGAAGGCCATTCGGCCGAAAGCTTATAACGCCACTTGACGCGACGGAGCCTGCGCCATTGTCCACGCGATCCGACGCCCATCTCGCTACGGAAAATTCAGGATGGCGCCGTAGAGCGGATAGGCGGACCGAACCTGCCGCGAGTCCGGCAGGATCACCAACTTATCCTCCTTGGAGGAGTCGAAATCGATCGCGCCGACCAAGGTAAAGCTGTCGAAGACGAACGGCAGGCTCCGTCCGGCGATAGAGTCCGGCTTGTCGAGAAGACCCAAATGAAGATGGGGGCCTTCCGAGGGCCCAGTGTTTCCTAGTTTGCCGATCGGGGCCCCGGCCTTCACGGCGTCGCCGACCTTCACGGCGATGCTGCGCTCACGCAAATGCGCATACCAGGCGAAGACATTCGGAGCGATTTCGACCATCACGTTGTTGCCGCCATAGTCCGACTTCGACTTAGGCGTCATCAAGACGAACGGCGTCTGATCGGACATGCCGTCGTGGACAGAGACCACGGTTCCATCGGCGACCGCGAGCACGTTCTCGCCGAAGTCGTAGTATTGTTCGACCTTCTTGCCGTCGCCGTCGAAGATTCTGTCATGTCTGACCTTGACCAAGTCGATCGCGAAGGTTTCAGCCGTCTCGATGCGGGTGCCGTCAATCGCGATACGTTCGTCCCTGTGAACGTTGGGCTTGCAGCAAGCGGCGCCCGCGAGCCAGCCGTCCCCCTTAAGAGGCGGCCTGATCACGATCGCTGGCTGATGGTTGATGGCGACTTCGGGCGCGTCAACCTCCGGGGGGTCGGCCAGTAACCCAAGCTGCGAGTCCGCCTTGAGCGTATAGGCGATGCGGTGCGTAACCCGGTCCGGCGCCGAGCCCGGCGGCAGGATCAGATCGACGTCAACCGAGACGGCCGCCGACGCCGGAATGACCGGCGACGGCGTCTTCGCGAAGAGAGTCTGGGTCGCGGCCGCAAGGGCGTTCCCCTCGATCCGCATCAGTTCCTTTCCGGCGGGATCGAGAACAGCTCACGCTCGACAGCGTCACCGGCTCGGGGAACACGCTGACGACGAGAAGTTCGTATTCGACGTGATCCATGCCGTCGTCGCCGCGGACGACTTGGGCCTCGTGAATCGGACTGACCAAGATCGCCGTCGGCCGTCCGTAGTCCTCGGCGAACGCGCCTGACGCGAGACTGAGGATTGCGGCCAACACAAAATGAAAGCGCAACTTGCACCACGCTGGTCGGACGGGAATTCAATCTTTAATCCATCGCTTGATCACAGACAATTGAATGACCCGACGCTGGTCCGGGCGCAAACGGCTCCTTACGCTCGAGGAGGCGTCAGTGTCGGCCCGCGGGGGTGGGTTTACGGCGCCGTCCAAGGGAGGAATGAATGCTTTTCGCGCGAAATGCCGGGTTGCTGACGCTCGCTGCGGTCACGTTCGCCGGCTCAATGATCACAGTGAAGACCGAGGCGTCCGCCGCTGAGGCAGGAGCAATCCCTCCGGTCATGTCCTGTGAGGCGCTCGCGAATACAGACCTGTCCCCGTTAGACGCGCGGATCAGTACAGCCGGCAAGATTACGCGCAACGGTCACGCGTTCTGCGACGTCAAAGGCTATATCAGCCCGCTGACCCAGTTCGAGGCGCTCCTGCCGACGGAGACGTGGCGCGGCGACTATTTGCAGCAAGGCTGCGGCGGGTTCTGCGGCAAGGTCGAGGTGAACCTCGACGATCCGTCCCGGACCAGCGGCTATCAGGCGCCCTACGCTCCTCTGTCAGACGGCGAGATGGTCGTCGCAGCGGACGATCAAGGACACGAGACCGCGAGCAACGGCGACGCCCTGTGGGGACGAAACGACCTTCGACTGCGGGCGGTGTTTGGATACAGTTCGGAGCATCAGCTTGCGCGAACAATGCAAGCCATGATGCGCGCCTTCTATGGGCGCAAGGCCGCCTATTCCTATTTCAGCGGCGTCTCTGACGGCGGGCACGAAGCGCTGGTGCTGGCGCAGCGTTATCCGGCGGACTTCGACGGCATCATCGCCGGCGCCCCCGCCAACAACTGGGCGCCCCTCCTCGGCCTGTTCCAACCTTGGGTCGCCGCAGCCAACCGAAACGCGCAGGGCGGGCAGATTCTGACCGCGGAGAAGCTTCCGGCTCTACACGCCGCTGTCATGGCCGCATGCGCCGACGAGAACGGCGTGATCAAGGACCCTCGCGCCTGCGCTTTCGATCCCGCGAGCATGCGATGCCCCGCCGGCTCTGACCAGCCGAACTGCCTGACCGACGAGCAGATCCGCGTGGTGCGCGACGAATACCGCGGGCCGTCAGACAAAGACGGTCATGGCCTGTTCGACGGCGGAGAGCCTTACGGATCCGAATTGGCCTGGGCCGGTTGGATCGTCATGCCGGCCGCAGACGCCGCAGCGCCGACTGACACCTATGGCGCGCAGCTCGGTGTCAGCTACCTTAACGACGTGGCCTTCTTGCCCAACCCGCGCGGACGCTACACTCTGGACAACGTGCCGTTCACCGTGGCGATGCACGATGAGCTCGAGCAACTCGGCGGGATTTACAACGCGACCGACCCAGACCTCAGTCGCGTTTGCGGCCAATGGCGGCAAGCTCATCATCTATCACAGCTGGGCGGACCAGGCGATTCCGCCTTTTGCGACAATCGACTACTACCGAGCCGTCGTGGGACAGGCGGGAGGGCTGCCGGCCGTGCAGTCGTTCAGCCGGCTGTACATGATTCCTGGCCTCTACCATTGTCCGTGCGGACAGCCCGTTGACGGCGACCCCGCAACGACCGTCCAGTTCATGCCTGAGCTTGTCGCCTGGGTCGAGCGCGGCGAGGCTCCCGGCTCGGTCACCCTGCCCGTCACCGCCCAGACCACCGGCGCGCATCTAAGCTCTTTAACGATCGAGCCTTTCGATCCCGTTCAACCTGCGCCGAGCAACAACGGGCTCAACAGCAGCTACCGCTACATCGGCGCAACGAGCGATTACAAGCCAGGCAACGCGCTGTGGTGTCCGGATCGGAGCCAACCCCTGACCTGCGCACTGCGGCGCTAGCCAGGGGTCGGCGTTCTCAGGCGGCCTTGAGCAGGCCGAGCTGAGTCAGCGCGGTGACGCCATCGTCGAGGCCGACCTCCTCCGCGATCTTGCCGTCGATCACCTTCAAGACCGTCGTGCCGGTGAAGCGCATCTTGCGGCCGGTTGCGGCGGGAAGGCTCCCAACGAGAAAGTCTTTGAAGGCAGGACCGGTATGGGTTCCCCCGCCTTCCCATTGACCGACGACATAGTCGCCCTCGGCGATCAGATCGGCGGCGCCCCAGAAGTTGAGGTCGGGAAACGCAGCGCGGAAGTCGGTCATGAACGCCTTGATGTCGTCGCGGCCACGGCGAGGCGCGTGCAACGAATATTTCAGCAGCATGTCCGGGGCAGCGATCTCGTCCACGATCGCGAGATTCACATCCTTGCCCCAGAAGTCGGTGAACCAGCGGCCCACGACGGCCTTGTTGTCGTCTTGCTTGCTCATGGAAATGGATCCTCTCGCCTTGGAGGACCATCGAAACCGCTCGATGATCCGAGCGAAGGACTAAGCGTCGCAGAGTGTCGCCACACTCCGCTTCTTGCCTTGGAATTGAAAGCTGGATGCGGATGAGCGCGAAGTGTTGGCTTCGGCTCCTGGCGCTTGCCGCTTCGGCCTATGCGCCCACTTGACCGCGATGCCGCAGGAAAGCGTCGGCGAGCACGCAGGCGACCATCGCTTCGCCGACCGGCACGGCGCGTATGCCGACACAGGGGTCATGGCGGCCTTTGGTGACGATCTCCGTCTCCTCAGCGGCGCGAGTAATTGTGCGGCGAGGGGCGAGGATCGACGACGTCGGCTTGACGGCGAAGCGCGCGACGACCGGCTGTCCGGTCGAGATGCCGCCGAGAACGCCGCCCGCGTGATTGGAGAGAAAGCGCGGCTGCCCCTCGTTGCCGGCGCGCATTTCGTCGGCGTTCTGTTCGCCGGAGAGTTCCGCCGCCGCGAAGCCGTCGCCGATCTCGACACCCTTGACGGCGTTGATGCTCATCAGCGCCGCGGCGAGCTCCGCGTCGAGCTTGCCATAGATCGGCGCGCCCCACCCTGCCGGAACGCCCTCGGCGACGATCTCGATCACCGCTCCGACCGAGGAGCCGGCCTTGCGCACTTCGTCGAGATAGTCAGCGAAACGCTCGGCGGCTGTGGCGTCGGGCGAGAAGAACGGGTTGCGGCCGACCTCGTCCCAGTCCCAGCGCGTCCGGTCGATCTTCAATTCGCCCATCTGCACCAGCGCGCCGCGAACGAGAACGCCCGGCGTCACCTTGCGGGCGATTGCGCCGGCTATAACGCGTGCGGCCGTCTCGCGCGCCGAGGAGCGCCCGCCGCCCCGATAGTCGCGGATGCCGTACTTTGCTTCATAGGCGTAATCGGCGTGGCCGGGGCGGTACTTGTCCTTGATGTCGCTATAGTCCTTCGAGCGCTGATCGACATTGTCGATGAACACGCCGATGGGCGTTCCCGTCGTCACCTGACGGCCGGTTTTTTCGTCGTTCATCACGCCGGAGAGAATGCGCGCCTCGTCCGGCTCGCGGCGTTGCGTGGTGAAGCGCGACGTTCCAGGCCGCCGCCGGTCGAGTTCGGCCTGAATGTCAGCCGCGTCGAGGGGAATGCGCGGCGGACAACCGTCGACAACGCACCCGATTCCCGGCCCATGACTCTCGCCAAAGGTGGTGACGCGGAAGAGGTGTCCGAAAGTGTTATGGGACATGGCGAATCTGGTGGTTCATAGGGGCGGCTCTCAACCGCGTCAAACCCGTGGCGGCGCCCAATTCCCGCCACTGCAATATTCATTGCCAATTCATCTGAAGGGGCGCATGCCCTCGCCCGCCAACGGCCAAGAGTTCGAACAAAACGGAGAATGTAGAATGCTCAAGACATTGACCGCCATCGGGATCAGCGCCGCGATCGTTTTCGCGCCCCTCGCCGCGATCGCTCAGACTGACGCGGCTCCGGCCGGCGCCGCTCCCGCGGCCTCAGATGCAGCGGCCCCCGCAGCCGACTCGATGAAGAAGGCCAAGCCGCACCATCACGCCAAGCCCAAGAAGACGGCGACTAAGAATGAAGAAGCCGGCGGCGGACGACGCGACGCCAGCCGCTCCGGCCGAAGCGCCGAAGAGCTAAGTCGCCGAGCGGACGATAAAGCCAAATTCGAAGATATGAGCCGCCCCATCGCACGGATGGGGCGGTTTTTTGTGTCCTGAAGTCGGTCGCTTTCGCCTCGCCCGCGCCCATGGCAAACTCGCGCGCGATCTTCGCGCGGTGTTGAGGAGGCGCAATGGCGAGCGCCGAGTTCTGGTACGAGTTCGCGAGCACCTATTCCTATCCGGCCGCGCTCAGGGTCGCGGCGCTCGCCGATGACCGCGGCGTGAGCCTTGTCTGGCGGCCGTTCTTGCTCGGGCCAATCTTCACGGCGCAGGGCTGGCGCGACTCGCCGTTCAACATCTACCCGGCCAAGGGCCGCTACATGTGGCGCGACCTCGAGCGGACCTGCAAAGCGATGGGCGTTCCGCTGAAGCGTCCCGATCCCTTTCCGCAGCCGAGCCTGCTCGCCGCACGAATTGCGCTCGTGCTCGAAGGCGACGAGCGCGCTGAGTTTTCCCGAAAGGTCTTTGTCGCCGAATTCGGTCAAGGCTTGCCGATCGGCGATCGTGCGACGCTCGGCGCATTGCTGGCCGCATGCGGCGTCGATCCGGCGACGGCGCTCGAGCGCGCCGAAAGCGAGACCAACAAGGCGCGGCTCAAGGCCGAGTGCGCCCGTGCGGTGGAGATCGGCGTCATCGGCGCGCCGTGTCTCGTGACCGCAGACGGCGAAGTCTTCTGGGGCAACGACCGGCTCGAACAAGGGCTCGATTGGGCGGCGGGCGCGGGGCTCGACGCCGTTCCTTAACGCTCGGATTTCTTTAGCAGTGCGTTGGCGCGTGATCGTTCCGCGGCATAAGCTGATCGCGCTTTTTGCTCGCGCTGAAGGTCAGAAACTTTCGGCGCGCGCGACGAAGGGGCATCGCAATGACGGACGAGAAAAATCCCGCCAAGACCCTTGACCAGCGGATGCTGTCGTTCGTCGATCCGATCGGCCGATTGCTGACCGACGGCTTCCATATTCTCGCGCTATTCGCGATCGGGGGCGCCACCGTCTGGGCCGCCGCCGTGGCGTTCTACGCCATGGTCCAGAAAGGCAGCGCCACGATCGAGGATCTGCTGCTTCTGTTCATCTATCTCGAGATCGGCTCGATGGTCGGGATTTATTTTCGCACCAATCATATGCCGGTGCGGTTCCTGCTCTATGTCGGCATCACGGCGCTGACGCGTCACCTGATCGGCTTTGTCCAGCACGAAGAGGTCGCGGACGTGGGCGTGCTCATTCTTGCGAGCGCCATCCTGATCCTCGCCTTCGCGGTCTTCGTCATCCGATTCGCGTCGAACCGCTTTCCCGCCCCGACCGACGGCGAGGTCGCGCGCGGCGACGTCGGCCGCAGTGACTTTCGCGACGAATGAAGGCCGGAGCGGTTCAGCCTTCAACGACCTCATCCTGAGGAGGCGCGCGAAGCGCGGCGTCTCGAAGGATGGTCCATTAGACGCCGGCGTTCGACAGCGGCTAAAGCAGAGGTTTGCCGAGGGTCTTGAGTACGATACGTCGGCCGAGCTTCATCACGGGATAGAATAGCCTTGCCCTGCCGGGGCGGCCGAGCAGCGCCGCAATGCTCCGGCCTACCCAACTCCGTTCCCCGGACATCGACGAAATCAGGATGACGGCGTCGCTGCCATGATAGGTTCTTCCGCCGAAGATCGCCGCCATGCCCTCGTTGAGATCATAGCCATGATCGACGAGATCCTGCACAACGGGCGCATGGGTTCGCGCATCGACCAGATCGACATCGCCGACAGACCTGCGTAGCCCCATCAGACGAACATAGTTCGCGCAAAATGGGCATTCCCCATCGTAGACGACCACCATGCGATCATTCGCTCCCGAGCCGGCTTTCATCGCCTTCCCCGTTCACGTCGAATCGGTATTCGGCGGAGCTGATGACCCTGCGCTGCGCCGTCGCACCCAGGGTCAATTGGCTTGCGACCTGAAGAACGGGAGAACTCCTTATGGCGGCGGCCGCTTTATGTGGCGGCGCTCTTTTTGAGCGCCTGCGCGCGGATCGCGGACAAGGTCGTCGTCGGCGTGATCGCGTCGGGATCCACTTTGACATGCAGGATCGAAGGCAGGCCGGAAGCCAACGCGCGTTCGTACGCGGGCAGGAACTCGGCCGTTTCTTCAACCGTTTCCCCGTGGCCGCCGAAGGCGCGCGCATAAGCGGCGAAATCGGGGTTGCGCAACGCCGTGCCGATGACGCGCTCGGGGTACATGCGCTCCTGATGCATGCGGATCGTGCCGTACATGCCGTTGTCGATCAGCACCACGATGATCGGCAGATCGTATTGAACGGCGGTGGCGAATTCCTGGCCGTTCATCAGAAAATCGCCGTCGCCGGCGAAGCAGACGACCGTCCGCTTCGCGAACAGGCGCTGCGCGCCGATCGCCGCCGGCAGACCAAAGCCCATCGAGCCTGAAGTCGGACCCAGTTGCTGCTCGACCGCGCGAAAGCGCAGGAAGCGGCCGACCCAAATCGCAAAATTCCCGGCGCCAGTGGTGAAGATGCCGTCTGGCGAGCGGCGTCGGATCGCGAACATGATCTCGCTCAATTGCACCGGGCCGGGATTGCGCGGCGCCTGTTCGCTCCAGGCCAGATAGTCGGCGCGCGCAGAGCGCGTTTCAGCCGACCAGCGGATCTTCGAGGGCGGCTGAACGCCTTCCAGCGCGGCGCAGAACTCCGACGTCGTCGCGACGATGCCGAGCGTGGGATGGTAGTTGCGGCCAATCTCGGTCGCGTCGGGGTGGACGTGCACCAACCGTTGCCTGGGCGCGGGAATGCCGAACAGCGTGTAGCTTTGCGATGCGGCCTCCGACATCCGTCCGCCGACCAGCAGGACAAGATCGGCTGCTTCGACCCGCGCTTTCAGCTTGGGATTGATCGAGAGGCCGACTTCGCCCGCGAAATTGTCGTGCTCGCCGTCGAACGTGCTCGAGCGGCGAAAGGAGCCGGTGACCGGCAAGTCGAAGCGCTCGGCGAACCGGGCGAAGGCGGCGCTCGCCCGCTTGGTCCATCCGCCCCCGCCGAGAATGGCGATGGGGCGCTCGGCCGCCCATAGCATCTTCTGCAATTCGGCCATTTGCGTTAGGCCCGGCCAGATCGGGACCGGCTCGGCGCGCGGGGCGTCCGGCACCGCGGCCATCTCCGTCAGCATGTCCTCGGGCAGCGCGATTACGACCGGGCCCGGCCGGCCCTGCATCGCGATGTGGAACGCGCGCTGGACAATTTCCGGGATTTGCGCGGCGGACTCGATCTGCGTCGCAAGCTTGGTGGTCGAAGCAAACAAAGCCCGATAGTCCATTTCCTGGAAGGCGCCCCGCCCCATCATCGCCCGCTCGACTTGGCCTATGAACAGGATCATCGGCGCCGAATCGTGCTCGGCGATATGCAGCCCGTGCGCCGCATTCGTCGCGCCGGGGCCGCGGGTGACGAAACAAATTCCTGGTCGTCCGGTGAGCCGCCCTTCTGTTAGCGCCATTATCGCCGCGCCGGCTTCCTGCCGGCAGACGGTCAGTTGGATCGGCGCGTTGCTCATGGCGTCGAGGGCGGCGAGGTAGGATTCGCCGGGAACGCAATAAACCCGCTCGACCCCCTGCGCGACGAGCTGGTCGACGAGAATCTGTCCGCCCGATCGCAAAGTCTCGCCCAACGCCGCTTGCTCCTTATCGATCGCGGCATCTGTGGCAGTTCACGCTGTTCTTTTCAATCGCAGGCGGGAGGGAGCGGCGTCGCCTTGCGCGCGACCGGAGTTCCAGCCATTCTTGCCGCATGTCGGCTCCCACAGAACGTCCCGCTGAAATCGAGTGCGCTGACGACGCTCAACTCCCGTTCGCGAGAGATCTTCCGCAATATCGTCGATTCGTATCTCTCCTCCGGCGAACCCGTCGGCTCCCGGCATCTGTCGCGCATGCTGCCGATGTCGCTGTCGCCGGCCTCGGTTCGCAATGTGATGCAGGATCTCGAGGAGCTTGGGCTCATCTACGCCCCGCACGCCAGCGCCGGGCGCCTGCCGACCCAGCAAGGCTTGAGGCTGTTCGTCGACGCGTTGCTCGAATTTGGGGATTTGGGCCGCGAGGAGCGCGCACGTATCGATAGCCAGGTGCGGGCGGCGGCGGAGGAAGGCGGATTCGAAGGCGCGCTCGCCGCGACGACGGGCCTGTTGTCCGAATTGACTCGCGGCGCGGGCGTGGTCCTGACCAGCAAGACCGATGCGCGTTTGAAGCACGTCGAGTTCGTCCGTCTCGAGGCTGCGCGCGCGCTGGCGATCCTGGTCTCCGAGGACGGCTCGATCGAGAACCGGGTGGTCGCGACGCCTCCCGGCATGCCCGCTTCGGCGCTTGTCGAAGCCAGCAACTTTCTCAATGCTCGCATTCGCGGTCGCACCCTGTCGGAGGTAACGGCGGAAATCGAGGCCGCGCGCCGCGAAGCCCGCCAGGAGCTCGACGAGATCGCCGCCCGCCTGGTGGAAGCTGGCCTCGTCTCGTGGTCCGGCGCCGGGGGACTTCGCGACCAATTGATCGTTCGCGGGCAAGCCAACCTTCTCGGCGACGTGTACGCCTCCGAGGACCTCGAGCGCATTCGCACGCTATTCGCCGACCTCGAGACCAAGACCGACGTGATCGAGCTTCTGCATCGCGCCGAAACCGGCGAAGGCGTCAAGATTTTCATCGGCTCGGAGAACAAGCTGTTCTCGCTCTCCGGATCGTCGATGATCGCGGCGCCGCTCAGAGGCACGGACCATCGCATCGCCGGCGTGCTCGGCGTGATCGGGCCGACCCGGCTTAACTATGGCCGCATCGTGCCGATGGTCGAATATGCGGCGCATGTGCTCGGCGAGCTCAAACGTCCGCGCTAGGCCGGGTCCTGTCTTCGCTGCCTGGAGATACGCAATGTCGAACGCGTCGAACGTCGGGACATCCGCGCACAGTCTCGGCGAAGCCATCGAGCGCTTGCGAGGAAAATGGGCGGCGATCACCGCCTTTGGCGTGCTTCTGGTCGTCCTCGGGGTCGCGGCGCTGTTCTTTTCCCTCGTCGCGACCATCGCGACGGTGACGCTCAACGGCGTCTTGTTCCTGATCGCCGGCGGGGCCGAGATCGGCATCGGCATGCATGCGCGCGAGTGGGGGCGGTTTTTTCTTTGGGTGGTCGGCGGCCTCGTCTACATCGCCGCCGGCGTCGTGTGTATCGTGAACCCGGTGCTCGCCTCGGTCGTGCTGACGCTACTTCTCGGGCGCCGGCCTCATCGCCGCGGGCGTAGTCCGGGCCTACCTCGCTTTCCAGCTCCCGGCAGACCATCCGCGCGGCCTGGTCTTTCTCGCCGCCGCGGTAACGATCCTGCTCGGTTTGATCATTGTGAGCCATTGGCCGCTCGACAGCGTGTACGTCCTCGGCACTCTGCTCGGCGTCGACCTCCTGTTTCACGGGGTCGGATGGGTAAGCTTCGGCATGGGGTTGCACGCGCGCGCCTGAGCGCGGCTCGGGCCTTCCGCTTGAAATCGGGGAAGCGAGAATGACGAAGTGGGTCTATTCCTTCAGCGCCGAGCGCGCCGAAGGCCGGGGCGAAATGAAGAACCTTCTCGGCGGCAAGGGCGCGAACCTGCACGAGATGGCTTCGCTCGGCCTGCCCGTGCCGCCGGGCTTCACCATCACGACCGAAGTCTGCACTCACTTCTACGCCAACGGCAAAACCTATCCGGCCGACCTTGGGCTCCAAGTCGACGCGGCGATGGCCGAGGTCGGCCGCCAGACCGGGCGCGCATTCGGCGATGCGGCCAATCCGCTGCTGGTCTCGGTGCGCTCGGGCGCGCGCGCCTCGATGCCCGGCATGATGGACACCGTCCTCAACCTCGGGCTGAACGACGCCTCGGTCGAAGCTCTGGCGAAAACGTCGAACGACGCGCGCTTCGCCTACGACTCCTATCGCCGCTTCATTCAGATGTACTCGAACGTCGTGCTCGACGTCGACGTTCACAATTTCGAGGACATCCTCGAGCAATACAAGGACGGCAAGGGCTACGCGCTCGACACCGACCTTGACGCCGAAGACTGGCGGGCGATCATCGACGACTACAAAGCGAGAGTGATCGAGGAGACCGGCAAGCCGTTCCCTCAAGCGCCGCGCGATCAGCTCTGGGGCGCGATCGGCGCCGTGTTCTCATCCTGGATGAACCAGCGCGCCATCACCTATCGGCGCCTGAACGCCATTCCCGCCGACTGGGGCACCGCCGTCAACGTGCAGGCGATGGTGTTCGGCAACATGGGCGAGACCTCGGCGACGGGCGTCGCCTTCACCCGCAATCCCTCGACCGGCGACGAAAGAGCTCTACGGCGAATTCCTCGTCAACGCCCAGGGCGAAGACGTCGTCGCCGGCATCCGCACGCCCCAGAACATCACCGAAGCGGCGCGGAAAGCGGCCCATTCCGACCAGCCCTCGCTCGAATCGCTGATGCCCGAGGTGTTCGGCCAATTCGTCGCCACCACCCAACTCCTCGAGAAGCACTACCGCGACATGCAGGACCTCGAGTTCACGGTCGAGCGCGGCAAGTTGTGGATGCTGCAGACGCGCAACGGCAAGCGCACGGCGAAGGCCGCGCTGCGCTGCGCGGTCGAAATGGCGAACGAAGGCCTCATCTCGCGCGAGGATGCGGTGAGCCGCATCGAGCCAAGCGCGCTCGATCAGCTCCTGCACCCGATGCTCGACCCGAAAAACAAGCCGGCCGCGATCGCGACCGGCCTGCCCGCTTCGCCCGGCGCGGCGAGCGGGGAGATCGTGTTCTCCGCGGACGAAGCGCAGGCTTTGCGTCAGGCCGGACGAAAATCGATTCTGGTCCGGGTCGAGACCTCGCCGGAGGACATTCACGGCATGCACGCCGCCGAGGGCGTCGTGACGACGCGCGGCGGCATGACCTCGCACGCTGCGGTCGTCGCCCGCGGCATGGGCAAGCCATGCGTTTGCGGCGTCAGCGCGATCCGCATCGATTACGCCAAGCAGACCATGAGCGCGGGCGGAATGTCGCTGAAGAAGGGCGACATCCTCACCATCGACGGCGGCTCAGGCGAAGTGATGGCGGGCGCCGCGCCGATGGTGAAGCCCGAGATGACCGGCGATTTCGCCACGCTCATGACCTGGGCGGATTCGGTCAGGCGCATGAAGGTGCGCGCCAACGCCGAGACCGCGGCGGACGCGCGCGCCGCCCGCTCGTTCGGCGCCGAAGGCATCGGCCTTTGCCGCACCGAGCACATGTTCTTCGACGGCGAGCGGATCGTGGCGGTCCGCCAGATGATCCTCGCCGACGACGAACAGGGACGCCGCGCCGCGCTCGCCAAGCTGCTGCCGATGCAGCGCAAGGATTTCGCCGAACTGTTCGAGATCATGAGCGGCCTGCCGGTCACGATCCGCCTGCTCGACCCGCCGCTGCATGAATTCCTGCCGCACACTGACGCCGAGATCGACGAGGTCGCCAAGGCGATGAAGGTGAGCGCCGAGAAGTTGCGCGCGCGCGCGGCGGAACTGCACGAGTTCAATCCCATGCTCGGCTTCCGCGGCGTGCGCCTCGGCGATCCGCTATCCCGAGATCGCCGAGATGCAGGCGCGCGCGATCTTCGAGGGCGCGGTCGAGGCGGGACGCAAGACGGGCAAGCCGGTGACCGCCGAGATCATGGTCCCGCTGGTGTTCGGGCGGCCCGAACTCGACCTCGTCAAGGCGATCATCGTCGCCATGGCCGACGCCGTCGCCAAGGAAACGGGCGTCAAGACGCCCTATCAGGTCGGCACGATGATCGAACTGCCGCGCGCGGCGCTGCGGGCCGGCGAGATCGCCGAGAGCGCCGAGTTCTTCTCGTTCGGCACCAACGACCTGACGCAGACGACGCTCGGCGTGTCGCGCGACGACGCCGCCTCGTTCCTCGGCTTCTACACCGTGAAGGGACTGCTCAAGGCCGATCCGTTCGTGACGCTGGACACCGAAGGCGTCGGCGAACTCGTCACGATCGCCGCCGCGCGCGGCCGCGCGACCCGCCCCGACCTCAAGCTCGGCGTCTGCGGCGAGCATGGCGGCGACCCGGCCTCGATCGCCTTCTGCGAACAGGCGGGTCTCGACTACGTCTCCTGCTCGCCCTTCCGCATCCCGATCGCCCGCCTCGCCGCGGCGCAGGCCGCGCTGGGCAGGAAGGCGGCGAGCACGGCGTGAGGGCGGGGCTGTCATGATTCCGGAAGATGAGCTTTGCGCATGCCTTCGAACACGGGGTCAAGGTCGGCGAGGAACGTCGGATCGGCGGTCCTCGCCGTCCAGGCGTCTCGGATCACGGGAGATGACGTAGTCAGGGTTGAGCGCGAGACCGGCCTTGACCGCGGAGCGGGCCTCGTCCGCCGACCGAGTTGGGCGAGGGTGGCAGCCAAGTGGAAATAGTGCTGCGGAACATTTCGATTCGCCTCGATCTCCCGCCGATACCAGGCGACGGCTTGGTGGTAGCTAGCCGAGGTGGAGCTTCGCAAGGCCCGCGATATGCCGTCGCGGGTGTGGGCCTCGTCACGCGGACTGAGGGCCAGGGCCTCCGCAATTTGTGCTCGGCTCGTTTCTTCAGCGCGACC
>CAVUPE010000019.1:0-83667 GCA_963743265.1 uncultured Alphaproteobacteria bacterium
TATCGCGGGCTTGCACAGGAGCTGAAGAAGCCGCTGCTCACGGAGCAGCTTCAAGAACGTCTTCTTCGACACCTGCGTCTATCATCAGCCGGGCGTCGATCTCCTCACCAAGGTGATCCCGGTCGACAACATCCTGTTCGCCAGCGAAATGATCGGCGCGGTGCGGGGCATCGATCCCGAGACCGGCCATTATTACGACGACACCAAGCGATACATCGAGGCGACCGGGAACCTGAGCCCGGAGGAGCGCCACAAGGTCTACGAAGGCAACGCGCGCCGGGTCTATCCCCGCCTCGATAAGGCGCTGAAAGCCCAAGGCCGATGAGGCCGCCGTCACGGCGCGCCGCTGCAGGCTCGGCCGAACGGCCAAATTAATCCAAGCCAATCCCAAGCCAGACCAAATAAATCCAAGCAAAATAGCTTGGATTTATTTGGTTTTATTCGTCCGAAACGGGGCTTTTCAATGGGTTACGGCAAATCCAAATAAAAATCTGCTCTCCTCTCAAGCTTGGCGCGAAACGTCCCAAGCGCCTCCACCCTCCCACTTTTCTCCCCGGCAAATCTTCAGCAAGGACGCCATAGCAACCGCCATCTCGCCCAGACTATTCGAAGCTCGAATGGCCATTTCCGAGGCCGTTTCGAGCAATTCCAAGGACTTACGTCCGATTTGCGTCTCCTGGCTTTGACTTTCGGACGGGGTCGCGCGCCTCTCACGGAAAAGGAGGCAAATTCCTAGTCAATTCTAAAAAACCATACCACACCTCTGCCGGTACGGCCGGAATTGTCGGCTTTAATTGGCCGACTCGTCGGCGCCCCCCCATCGACAGCATCGACCTCCGCGGCCGCCGTCATCCCGGCCTACTCTCAATCGGCGGGAAAGGGGGAGGCGCTCCCGCGCCGGCCTGGCCGGGGTTCTTGCGTCCAGTTATGCGACGCTTGGCTCCGGCGGGATGGAGGCTCGCGAGGAACGCCCAGGCCTCTTTCGTCCAGCGGGCGTCGGCGAGTGCGTGGTGGCGGCTTTCCTTTTGGTGCGGAAGCTCGGGATCGCCAAGCTCGATCGCCCATTGCTTGATGTCGAGGCAGAGCTGGGGGAAATGGAACGGCAATTCCTCGAGGCCGCCGAAAAGCCAGACGAACGCGACCCAGTCATAGGCCGGAAAATAGCCCCAGAACACCGGATGCTCGTCGCCGTCCGTGAAGTTGCGCAACGCGTAGCTGATGTATTCGCGAGGCTCATGC
The DNA here is from genome assembly GCA_963743265.1 of uncultured Alphaproteobacteria bacterium. GTDB lineage: Bacteria > Pseudomonadota > Alphaproteobacteria > Rhizobiales > Beijerinckiaceae > Roseiarcus. Next base: position 1,240 of record CAVUPE010000019.1, read on the forward strand.
CCTTGCCGTCGAGCTGCGGGCGAACATTTTCGAGCGTCCACGGGCTCGCCTTCGGACCAGTCCGTCTCGTTGCTCTCCGCATAACACTCACGCGCTTTATCGGCGACGACTCAATGCTGATGAGATCGATCGTGAACGGCCGTGCGATGAACTCGGTGTCGAGCCAGTATTTCATGGATGAGCGGCCCATTGCATGGTCAGAGAATTCTCACCTGCCACTTCTTCCGCACTGAAATCAAGAACGCGGCAGCCCCGTCGGCGCTCGCAGGCGCTCCGCATAATTCACCCCCACGCCCGCCGCTGTTGATCCCTGCTCAGTCAAGTGGTGGGCGCGGCTCGGTCCGGAGGCCGGCCGCGTCACGAGGACGAAGATCTGCGCGCGTGTTATGGGGTCAGGCTAGGCAAAGGAATAAAGAAATGCCCGTCGCCGTCGTCAAAGCCGGTCATGATGATGAGGCCGGCGTCTGGTATGTCGAGCACTCCGACGTCGAGGGCCTGCACGTCGAAGGGGAGACCTTCGGGGCGTTTTGCCGCAATGTCGCAGGCGCCGTCGTCGATTTGCTTGAAGGCGAGGGCGGCGAAGCTCATATTGAAATTATCGCGCACGCCTGTGGAGCGCAGAGATATAAAGTCTAGCAAATGGCCGACCAAATCCTTAAAGACAAAAAAGGCTTCACAATTGGGAAAATATCGACAGCAAGCAGTGGTGTACAAACTATAAAAGACACAAAAGGTTACACGAAAGGAACATACGATCCTAAATCAAACAAGACCAAAGACACCAAAGGGTATATTGTCGGCACCGGAAACTTGCTTCCAATCGCTCCCTTGGCTGCCGTCGTATCCACGACTCATTACTCATACCAAGGATTAGCCTGGTATGAATTTTCGACTCCGGTCCCGGAGACTAAGATTCCAGTCCCGCGAGGCACCCCGTTATAGAAGGCCTCCCGCGATGCCCACGATTTATAAACCCACTCCTATCGAATGCCTCGGTCGTCACCTCACTCGTAACGGCCCTAGTCGGGCATCCCGTTGCCTAGTGGTAATGGCTATTGCTCGATTTCTTACGCTCGAAAAGGAGCGGACGCAATTTTTGCACGCCCAAGCTTGCGGACTCTATCTACTTCTTAACGATCTTCTGAGCATAACGTGACATTTTTAAGGCGCTTTACCTTTCGCTCGAAGGAGACGACGAAGCAAGAAAATCGCTTTACGGCGATGGATGACCTTGACCTTCCCGGTCATCGACGAGCTCCAAGGTTGTGATGATTCGTACGTCTTTTTTCCCCAAACTTCCCACGATACACCGAGACTGTTCGCAGAAGCACTCGCCTTTGACAATTGAAGTACGCTCTTCACTCGTCGCCGCCCGAGGCGCAGGAACTTTCGATGCGAGCGGACATACTCGACCACTTCTCGAGTTCATCGAGCAGGATCGATCTCGGAATCGGGATCACCTACTGCGAGCGAACTTTTTTCTGAACGGTATCGTCAGACGTCCGCTGCCGCGATTGAAGCCGAATCGCCACCACCGGATGGGCCCGATACGGGAGCCACAACATTGGTCGGCCTTCTTCGGCACCCCTCGCCGCTCCCTACCCCGCCTCGGCGAACTCCTGCGCCTGCGCCAGCTCGACTGACACGAGCTGGCTCACGCCGCGCTCGGCCATGGTGACGCCGAACAGGCGGTCCATGCGCGCCATGGTGATGGGGTTGTGGGTGATGGCGACGAAGCGGGTGTCGGCGCGCTTGCGCATGGCCTCGAGCAGGTCGCAGAAGCGCTCGACATTATAGTCGTCGAGCGGCGCGTCGACCTCGTCGAGCACGCAGATCGGCGCCGGATTGGTGAGGAACACGGCGAAGATGAGCGCCAGCGCCGTCAGCGCCTGCTCGCCGCCGGAGAGAAGGGTCAGGGTCTGCGGCTTCTTGCCCGGCGGCTGGGCGACAAGCTCAAGTCCCGCCTCGAGCGGATCGTCGGATTCGATCAGCTGCAATTCCGCCTGGCCGCCCTCGAACAGGGTCGAGAACAAATCCTTGAAATGGCCGTTGACGACATCGAAAGCGGCGACGAGGCGTTCGCGCCCCTCCTGATTGAGCGTGCCAATCGCGCCGCGCAGGCGCTTGATCGCTTCGGTCAGATCATCGCGCTCGGCGATGAGCTTGTCGCGGGCTCCCAGGACCTCGACCAGTTCGTCGTCGGCGCGCAGGTTGACCGCGCCGAGCCGCTCGCGCTCCTGGCGCAGGTTCTCCAGCCGGCGCTCGACCTCGACGCCGCCGGGCAGCGGCTTGTCGGCTTTATGATCGGCAAGAGCGGCGAGTCCCGCAGGCTCACAATCCAGTTCGCTCGCGATCGCGTGCTTAAGCTCTTCGTCCCGCGCGCGCGCGCCTTCGAGACGCTCCTCGGAGGCCGCGCGCTGCTCACGCGCGGCGCTCATCGCTTCGAGCGCCTGACGGGCGGCGCGATCGGCGTCGGCGAGCGCGGTTTCGCCGAGCGCCAGCGCGTCGGCGGCGTCCTTGCGCGCGGTTTCCGCTTCGCCGTGTTCGTCGGCAAGCGCGCGGCGCGCGCGGGCGAAATCGGTCGGCGCGTCGGCGAGTGCGGCCCGCTCCCGCTCCGCTTCCGCCCGCGGCTCCGGCGAGTTCGGCAATACGGCTTTGCGCATGGGTAAGCCGCTCATCCCAGGAGGACCGCTCGGCGGCGATCGCCGTGCAGCGGGCGGCGCGCGCCGCAGTCTCGCGCGCGATCGATTGCGCCGCCGCGCGCGCGTCGGCGAAGGCGGTCCGTTCGCGCGCCGCGTGCTCGCGCGCGCTCTCGAGGCTCTGCGCGACGTCGTCGCCGGGACCAAGCTGCTCCAGCGCGGCCTCGGCGTTGGCCTTGCGTTCGGCAGCCTCGTTGCGGGCAGCGCCGGCGCGGGAAAAGGCCTCCTCCACCGCCGACAGGCGCGACAGGGTTTTGGCGCGCTCTCGCTCAAATTGCGCAAAGGCGTCGCGCGCAGAGTCCGAAGCGGCGCGAGCGGCGCGGACCCGCCCACGCCAGTCCGTTTCCGTCGCGGCGGCTTCGCGGAGCGCGCTGACCGCCCTCGCCGCTTCAACGCCGAGCGCCGCTGCGGCCTGGCGCGCCGCCTCGGCTTCACGCTCAAGGTCGCTCAGGCGATTTTTCTCCGTCAGTCGCCGGGCCGCCGCTGTCGGCGCTTCGGCGGCGGCGACGAAGCCGTCCCAGCGCCAGAGGTCGCCTTCGAGCGAAACCAGCCGCTGGCCGGGCTTGAGCGCCCCGGCGAGCCGCTTTCCCTCGGCGCGAGCGACCAGGCCGACCTGGGCCAAACGGCGGGCGAGCGCGGCCGGCGCGGAGACGCGCGCGGCGAGCGGATCGGCGCCGGCCGGCAGCGATGGATCCTCGTCGGCCGGCGCAAGGACCGACCAGTGCGCAGGGGCCGCCTCGTCCACCGAGGCGTCGAGATCGTCGCCCAGCGCCGCGCCGAGCGCCGCCTCGTAGCCGCGTGCGACACTGACCGCGTCGACAATCCGGGGCCAGGGGCCGCTCGCGTCCGAGCCCAAAAGGCCAGCGACTGTGCGCGCCTCCGTCTCCAGCCTCTGCGCAGCGCGCTCGGCCTCGGCCAGAGGCCCGCGATGGCACGCCTCAGTTTCTCGCGCCTCGGCGTGACGCTGCTCAGCCGCCTGCGTTTCGTGCTCTGCGGCGGCGAGCGCCTCGGCGAACGCGGCGACGGCCTCAGCGCGCGCCGTGCGCTCAGGCTCCTCAAACCCCGCGATCCTGAGCGCGCCGCGCTCGCGCTCGATCGACGCATATTCCGACTCCAGGCGCGAGAGGCGCCGCCCTTCATCTCCGGCTGCATCAAGAAGCGCCCGGCGACGGGCGCCGAGGTCCGAGGCGGCGGCTTGCGCCTCGGCGAGCGCGCTATCTGCGCTGGCGAGGCGACGCTCGGCCTCCTGCTCCGCTTCGCGGGCATGCGCCCCGTCCTCTTCCGCTTGCGCTCCCTGCTGCGTCAGCACGACGTCCTCAGCCGAGAGCCGGTCCATGACGCCGGCCGCATCGGCGATCAGCGCTTCCTCGCGCTGAAGATCGCCGGCAAATTGCGCCAGGCGACGATCGAGTTCGGCCTCGCGCTCCTTGGCGCGCTTCTCTTCCGCTTCGAGCGCGTCACGCGCGAGCGCGATGCGATGCAAGGCTGCGCCGCGTCGCGCCTCCTCGTCGCGCAACGGCGGCAGGGCGGCGGCGGCGAGCGCCTGCAGACGCGCGGCCTCGGCTTGCGCGCGCGTGCGCTCCGCGACTTCGAGGAGGTCGGCGTCCAGCCGCCGGCGCGCCTCCGCGAACGCCGCCTCATGTTCGCGCCAGGCGATGAGGCGCGCGAGCGCCTCCTGCCGGCGGATCGCACCCGCGAGTTCGCGGTAGCGGTTCGATTGGCGCGCCTGCCGTTTGAGGCTGTCGACCTGGGCGTCGATCTGCTTCAGTACATCCTCGACGCGGGTGAGATTGTCCTCGGCGCCCTTCAGCCGAAGCTCGGCCTCGTGCCGTCGCGAGTGCAGGCCGGAGACGCCCGCGGCCTCCTCCAGAATCAGCCGCCGCGCCTGGGGCTTGGCGGAAATGATCTCGCCGATCTGACCCTGGCGCACAAGCGAGGGCGAGCGCGCCCCCGTGGAAGCGTCGGCGAACAGGAGCTGCACGTCGCGCGCGCGCACCTCCTTGCCATTGACGCGATAGGTCGAACCGTTGTCGCGTTCGATGCGTCGCGTGACCTCGATCGTCTCGGAATCGTTGAAGGCGGCGGGCGCGCGGCGATCGGAATTGCTGAGCACAAGCCCAACCTCGGCGTTGTTGCGCGAGGGGCGCCTGCCCGAGCCGGAGAAGATGACGTCCTCCATGCCGGAGGCGCGCATGTTCTTGAACGAGTTCTCGCCCATCACCCAGCGCAAGGCTTCGACGAGATTCGACTTGCCGCAGCCGTTCGGCCCGACGACGCCGGTCAAGCCGGGTTCGATCTTGAACTCAGCGTTGTCGCAAAAGCTCTTGAAGCCAGTCAGGCGCAAGCGCTCGAATTTCATCGTCGTGACCCTTCGGTCCGGTTCGGCGCGCTTTGCGCCGCTCACATCGTGTTTGCCCGCGGCGAATCATTTTTCGCGAGGCCTACGCTGGGCTTAGCGGCCACAGGGGAGTCGCGCAATCAACCCCGACGCGAAGAAAACTTGTGCGAAACCGACGGGCCGCCGCAGTGTCGACGCCGCAGACTCGCTGCGAGCGGCCGCGTTTGCGGCCGATTCGCCCCGAGTGAACCGCCGCGATCCGCCCTTAGGCCCGCGTCTGCCCGTCGCCGCGCACCCGATACTTGAACGTGCAGAGTTGCTCGACCCCGACCGGCCCGCGCGCGTGCATGCGCCCAGTGGCGATGCCGATCTCGGCGCCGAAGCCGAACTCGCCCCCGTCGGCGAACTGCGTCGAGGCGTTGTGCAGGACGATCGCCGAATCGACCTCCTTCAAGAAGCGCTCCGCCGCGGCCTTGTCCTCGGTCACAATGCAGTCGGTGTGATGCGAGCCATAGGTCTCAATGTGGTTGATCGCCGCATCGAGGCTGTCGACGACCCCGACCGTAATGATCGCGTCGAGATATTCCGTGCGCCAGTCCTGTTCGCTCGCCGCCGTCACCCGCCGATCGACTTCGCTCGCCGCCGCGTCGCCGCGCACCGCGCACCCTGCCTTGATCAGCGCATCGATCAGCGGCGCAAGCAGGAACGGCGCGACGGCGCGATGCACCAGCAGCGTCTCGGCTGCGCCGCAGACCCCGGTGCGTCTCATCTTCGCGTTGACGACAATCTTCAGCGCCTTGTCGAAATCCGCCGCCCGGTCGACGTAGACGTGCACCACGCCCTCGAGATGGGCGAACACCGGCACGCGCGCCTCGCGCTGGACCCGCTCGACCAGGCTTTTTCCCCCGCGCGGCACGATGACGTCCAGCGCGCCGCCGAGGCCCTCCAGCATCTCGCCGACCGCCTCGCGCGCGGCGAAGGGCGCCCGCGTAATTGCAGCTTCCGGCAGACCGACCTCCCTCAGGCCCGCGGCCAGGCAGTCGTGGATGGCTGCGGATGAGCGAAAGCTATCGGTGCCGCCGCGCAGCACGACCGCATTGCCGCTCTTGAGGCAGAGCGCGCCGGCGTCGGCGGTCACATTGGGACGGCTCTCATAGATCACCCCGACGACTCCAAGCGGCGTCGCGACGCGCTCGATGATGCAGGCCGTTGGGGCGGGTGAAGGTCGCAAGCACCCGCCCGACGGGATCGGGCAAGGCGGCGACTTCCTCGACTCCGCGCGCCATCGCCTCGATTCGAGCTGGATTGAGCGTCAGCCGATCGATCAACGCCGCGCTCAAGTCCTTCGCCCGGGCGTCCGCGCAATCGAGCTCGTTGGCCGCTAGAATTTCTGCCGCGCGCTCGCGCAAAAGGCGCGCGCCAGCGAGAAGCGCGCGGTTCTTCTTCTCCGCCGGCGCATTGGCGACCTCCCGCGCCGCGGCGCGCGCCTTCGCTCCGACTTCGCGCATCGCGGCGCGAATATCGGTTTCCGGCTTGACGATCTGAACAACCGACATAACGCTCCCACTGCGCTGCAACTCTCCCGACTTAGTCAGCTTCGGAAGAAAAGACCATTCCACAAAAATGGCGTTTCCAGGCTGGGAAAAACAAATTTCCGTGAACTCGCCGAGTCTCATACAGATCGTCGCGAATGAATGACGCCTGACAAGAGGGTGGAAATACCCATGGCGTATTTCACCCCTTGGGTCGGAAGGCCGTGCAGAACTCCGGATTCGTTTCCAGGCGGGCGCCGCCGATGAGGTCGATGCAATAGGGCACGGCGGCGAAGACTGCGTCGAGGCAGGTGCGGATCGCCGCCGGCTTGCCGGGCAGATTGATGATGAGGCTCGAGCCGCGCGTGCCGGCGACCTGGCGCGACAGAATGGCGGTCGGCACCTCGGCCAGACTCTTCAAGCGCATGAGTTCGCCGAAGCCAGGCAGCATTCGGTCGCAGACCGCCTCCGTCGCCTCCGGCGTCACGTCGCGCGGGGCGGGTCCGGTGCCCCCAGTCGTGAGAATGAGCGAACAACGCACGTCGTCCGCGAGCGCCATCAGCGCGGCTTCAATCGCCGGCCGCTCGTCGGGCGCGAGGCGCCGCTCTGGCCGCCACGGCGTAGCCAAAAGCTCCTTCAGCGCCGCCTCGATGCCCGGGCCGCCCTTGTCCTCATAGACGCCCCGCGAGGCGCGATCAGATATGGTGACAACGCCGATGGGAATGTCCGCCATTGAACGCCAAGCCCGCGACTCAATCCTCAAACCGCGCCAAGATCGGCACCCCGGAGAGCGACGCTCCATCTGCGGCTTCGACGCACCATAGCGCCATTTTGCCGGCGGGAAAATTGCTGTTCGCGTGAGTGCATCAATCCCGGCGCGACCTGGCCAGCGCGTCGACCGCCTCTTGCACGCTGCGGAAAACATGATCACGGCCGATCAGCTCGAACAATCCGAGCCGCGCAAAGCTTTGCTGCGCACGCACCGATTCGAGCCGCGCGACGGCGACGTCGACGCTCCGGCCGCGCAGCCGGTGAACGAGTTCGGCGAGCACGGTCGCGCCGGTGTAGTCGATCTCGGCCAGCGCATTCGCCTCGATCACGATGAGCCTCGTGGAACTGTCCTCGCTGACAAAGCGCTCGATGGCCCGGCGGAAATTGTAGGCGTTGAGAAACGACAGCGGCGCCTGCAAGGCGATCACCCGCACGCCCGGCAGGAGCTCGCCTTTCGTCTCCTCATCGCGCGGCCACCAGATCGACGTGCCGGGAATGCGCTCAAACTCGACCGGCCGTACGCGCGTCGTCGTCCAGACGCCATGCAGCACCGACAAGAGGACGCCGACGCTCACGCCCTGCTCGATCGGGAGAGCGAGGATGGCGAGCGCGGTGACCACAATCAGCAGAAACTCGGCCCGGCTTCTTACCCACACGTCGCGCGCCACGCCGGCCCGCACGAGACGCGTTGCGACGAAGAGGAGGACGCCCGCGAGCGCGGCGCGCGGCGCATGGCCGAGCGCCTGGCCGCCGAGAAGAAGAACGGCGAGGGCAATCGCCGCCGAGATGAGCCCGGCGAGCTGCGATGCACCCCCGGTCTCCGCCACGATCGCGGTGCGCGGGGGGCTCGCATTGACCGGGAATGCGCCGATCAGCCCCGCGACCGCATTGGCGGCGCCGACGCCGATGAAGTCCCGGTTGACGTCGGGCCCGTCGCCGTCGTCTGGGAAGGAGCGCGTCGTCGCCGCGGTTTGCACCATCACCACCAGCGCGATGAGCACGGCGATTGGTGCGACAACCCAAAATTCGTCCCAGGAAATCATCGGCAGCGAGAAACTGGGCGCCGCGCCGCCGAGGGATCCGAGCGTCGCCACCCCTCGCGCCTCGAGGCCGAGCGTGACCGTGGCCAACTCGGCGAGGCAGAGGCCGATCAGCGCGCCAGGAAAACGGGGGCTTACGCGTTCGCCCGCGAGCATGATCGCGAGCACGCCCAGGCCCGATGACCAATGTCCAGGGATTGGCCGCCCCGGCTCGCGCGACGAGGGACAAGGCCTGCTGTGTCAGCGGACCCGGACTCGCTTCGACCCCCAGCACCGACGGCGCTTGCGAGACCAGAATATGGCCGGCGATGCCGATGAGAAAGCCGGTCATCACCGGAATGGACAAAAGGTCGGCGATGAAGCCGAACTTGAGCGCGCCGCCGCAAATGAGGATGAGCCCGACCATGAGGCTGAGCGCCGCCGCCGCGGCGGCGTATTGGGCGGGCCCGGCCGCGGCAAGCACGGCCAGCGCGCCCGCGAAAATGGGCGCAATCGTCGAGTCCGCGCCGACCGAAAGCCGCCGGCTGGCGCCGAAGAGAGCAAAGCCAATCGCGCCGGCCAGGAGAGCGAAAAAGCCGATCCGCGGCGGAAGCCCGGCGAGGCGGGCGGTCGCCATCTGCTCGGGGATGGCGATGGCGGCCAGCGTCAGGCCGGCAACGGCGTCGGCGCCGAAGTCGCTGGCGCGCCAGCCGGCGAAAGACCGGAACATGACCCAAGGGCGCTGGGCGTTGGCGGGCGCGGCGGAGGTTTCTTTGCCTGGCTGCGTCACCTTGTCCGCGCCTTCAACCGCCGAACCGCTGCCGATAGTCTAATGGGCTCACGCCCTGGAGTCGCAGAAAACCTCGTCGCATCGTCTCTTCCGAACCGAATCCGCAGCGCGCTGCGATCCGCTTGGCGGGCAGGCGGGTGTCGGCGAGCAGTTGACGGGCCGCCTCGACGCGCAGCCGCTCGATCGCGCGCGCGGGCGTCAGGCCCGTCGCCTCCCGGTAGCGGCGCAGGAAGGTCCGCTCGCTCATGCCCGCCTGCGCCGCCAGGCGGGAAAGCGGCAGGGTCTCGGCAAGGTGCTGGGCGAGCCAGTCGTGCAGCTCGGTGAATCGGTCGCCCGCCGATTGCAGCGAGAGCGCCGCGCTGAACTGCGCCTGTCCACCGGGCCGCTTGAGGAACATCACCAAATGGCGCGCGACGCTGAGTGCGATCGCGCGTCCGAGATCTTCTTCCACCAGCGCCAGCGACAGATCGATGCCGGCCGTTACGCCGGCCGAGCTCCACACGGGGCCATCGTGCACGAAGATCGGATCGGGCTCCACTGTCACAGCGGGGTGGCGCCGGCTGAGCTCATCGCAATATTCCCAGTGCGTCACCGCGCGGCGCCCGTCGAGCAGGCCCGTCGCGGCAAGCAGGAAGGCGCCGGTGCAAACCGAAGCCGTCCGCCGCGCAGCTCCGGCGCGAAGCCTAAGCCATTCGACTAAGCTCGCGTCTTCAACCGCCAGCATGACGCCCTGACCTCCGGCCACGATCAACGTGTCGAGCGGCTCGGTCGGGTCCGGGAGCGGCTCGGTCGCGAACGCCAGTCCCGACGTGGCCCGTATCCTAGCGCCTTCCGGAGCGACCACCCGTGTCTCGTAGGGCAAGCGCGTGCGGGGCGAACTGGCTCGCTCATTGGCGGCAGTGAAAACCTGGATCGGTCCGGCCACGTCAAGCATCTGAACGTCGGGGAAGGCCAGCACCTCGATACGCCGCGGGGCTTTTTCGACTTGCCGCGGCGCCTGTGGCGGGATTTGAGGGGTCTTTGGCGACATCGCCAAATCGTGCCCGACTAAATGGACGATGTCGAGTTCAATCCACCCAAGGAGCCGACAGATGTCCATTTTCGAGGTCCAGACGATCGATCAAGCGCCCGCGGGGTCGAAGGCGCCGCTCGAAAGACTCCAAATGGCCTTCGGCATGGTCCCCAACGTCGCCGGAATCATCGCCAATTCGCCGGTCCTGGCGAATATCTTCGTCCCGCTATTCGAGGGCGTGCACAGCGGAACTTTCACCGAAGCCGAGATCCAGACGCTGCTTCTCACCAACGCGGTCACGAACAGCTGCGCCTGGGCGGTCGCCTTTCATAGCTATCTTGCGCTCAAGGCGGGATTGGATCCCCACGACGTTGAGGCGATCCGCGAGGGCGGCGCGCCGCGTGAGCCGCGTTACGCGGCCCTCTCCGCTTACGCCCGCAGCCTGATCGACCAGCGCGGCCATGTCGGCGACGCGGCGGTCACGACCTTCCTGTCCGCCGGCTTCAAGGCGGAGCAGGCGCTGGAGACGCTTGCGGTGACCGCCGCCTCCACGATCACCAACTACGCGCTGAACATCGCCGAGCCGCCGCTCGAACCGATGTTCCAGGACACGCATGGCGCGCTGCGGCCGACTCCCCCTCCGACAAGACGAGGACGCCATGATTCCTGAAAATGTTCACCTGAACATCGGCTCACTCTTGTTTGAGAACCTCGACCAGATCGACCTCACCGGCCCGTTCGAAGTGCTCTCCCGCCTCCCCAATGCGACCCACCGCATCTATGCGAAGTCGCGCGACCCGGTGCGCGACTTGATGGGGCTGCGCATCGTGCCGGACGCGACACTCGCGGAGGCGCCTCAGCTCGATATCCTGCACGTGCCCGGCGGACCAGGTCAGCAGGCTTTGATGGAGGATGAAGAGGTTCTCGGCTGGCTGCGCAGCCAAGCCAAGGGCGCGAAGAAGGTGCTTTCCGTTTGCACGGGAGCGCTCCTGCTCGGAGGCGCCGGTCTCATCCGGGGAAAAAGGGCGACGACGCACTGGGCGTCGTTCCACCTCTTGCCCTACTTCGGCGCGATCCCAGTGGACGAACGGGTCGTGGTCGACGGAGACTGGATCTTCGCCGCCGGCGCCACCTCTGGGATCGACGCCGCCTTTCGCCTTGCCGCCGAGGTGCGCGGCGCGCCGGCCGCCCAACTCATCCAGCTCGACATCGCCTACGCGCCAGAGCCGCCCTTTCAGAGCGGGACGCCCCATACGGCGCCTCCGGAGATCGTGGAGAGAGCGCGTCGAAATTCGGCTAAGCTGATTGCTCGGCGCGAAGCGACCGCGCGTCGGATGGCGGCGACGCTCGGCGTCGCTGAGCATCATAGAGAGCGCTTGAGCAGGCGCTCAATAAGAGAACGGCTTGGCCCCCTTGTACCGTCAGCTCGGGCGCGTCGCGAACTCGATCCGGAGTCCGCCCGGTATGGCGCAAATGAAGTGATGTGTAGTCGAGCCCGGGCGGACAGGCTGCGGCGTGAACTCGAGCATGACGCCGGGATGCTTGCTAACGCGCTCGTAGACCGTGGCGAGCGCCGCCTCGTCCGCCACCGCAAGCGCGAGGTGGTGCAGGCCGATATTGGTCTTGCGGTTGAAGGGAACCGCGTTTGCAGGATCGGTGACACGCCAAATGGTGAGCGTCACGCCGCCGTCGGAGACGAATACGGCCGGGTAGGCGTCGTTACGGCCCACCTCCTTGAAGCCCAGCGTCCCGCAGAAGAAGCCCGTGGCCTCGTCGAGGTCGCGCACGGCAAGGCCGACGTGATGCACGCCGTGGGTCAGAGCGTCGGTCAAAGTTCTATCCTTTCAAACTGGGTCATGCTCGCTGAGCGGTGGGGTAGGACAAGATGCAAGGACCAGCTTCGTCGACAGCCTCGCCAAGGCTGGAAGATTTCACAGCGCGACGGTTATGGGATAAGGACTTGGAATAACCAGGGCTAAAGCCCATGAGCATTCCCGCAGTCAATGTGTTTGGTCCCTCCGATTGGTATCGAACCATTCGGGATCAGATCCAACACGAAGATAATCTCCTCGTGCAACGACTCGCTTGGTTGATGGCCGCCCAATCGTTCTTGTTCACCGGGTATGCAATCGTCGCCAACGCCACATCGCAGCCTCGCAATCCTCTTTCGGCCAAACAGCTCGACCTTCTCTTTAATATCATTCCAGCCGTAGCTTGCATTTCTGATCTTCTGATTTACTGCAGCGTCATCGCGGGAATCTTCGCGCTTTACCGCCTCCGTAAGGCCTACGCGACGCACGTAGCGCCGGTCGGAAATTTTCCTGAGATCTACCAAGGGAGCCGGCTCATACGCTGGTTGGGCTTCGCGTCTCCGATTCTTCTGCCGTTGGTTTTTTTGATCGCCTGGTCGATCGTTTGGAGTCGCGCGCATCTTTGATTGTTGATTCATGCGGGCCGAGCCTGGCGGGCCGCATCAGATCATTACGCCCGTCGAGAGCGGAGCGGGGACATTGCCGCCCCTGATCGTTTTGCGAAACAGTCGAGGATCGATCGTCTCATCCGCAGGCACGATCAAATCGCTCGGCTCACTTGCCATGATGGGTAAAGTGATAACTCAGCTCCCCGGGATCGGCGAGGTCGGGGACCCGCCAGCCGTTGAGGTCGTATTCAGCCATGCACTCCTCAGCGAATCCCTTGAATTTTTCGGCATTGCCGGAAGCCTGAGCCCCGAACAGGCAGTAGCGTCTGATCTCCTCGGTGGAGCCTCCGTAGTTGATCTCATAAAGCTCGTGCCGGCCGCCGAACTCGGTGGCTAGGCTGTCCCACAGCAGCTTCATCAACTTGACGCGCTCCTCCGCTTTGTAGCCGTTGGAGCCGCGCAGGTAGCGATCGAGGTAGGGCCGCATCTCCGGATTTTGGAAGTCCCGCGCGTGGCTGTTGAGATAAATGAGTCCCGACGCAACGGTTTGCTCAATGATGTGCTTTATCTTCGTGTAGGCCATGGTCGCGAGTATCTGATAGGCATTGCCGGGATCCATATTCGGCAGGACATACTCGCCGATCCAGGGCTTGGGATCGCGCACCATCGCGTCCGACAGTCCCCAGAACAAATTGCGCCAGGCGATCACCTCGCCAACATTGGCTTGAACGCCACGGAAGTCCTTGGTGCCGGAGGCTTCGACCGCTTTCAGCAGCAGCCCGCAGATAAAGTCGAGCTTGACGGCAAGACGGGTGCAGCCATGCACCACAAAGCGGGGCAGGAAACCGGTGCGCGGAAAGAAGTTGTTCGCCTTCTCGATATCGCCGTAGACGAACACGTTTTCCCAGGGCACCAGCACTTTATCCATAATGAAGATCGCATCGTTTTCGTCCAGGCGCGACGATAGCGGATAGTCGAACGGACTGCCCATCACAGTTGCGGTCATTTCGTAGGAGGTTCGACAGATGAATTTGACGCCCGGCGCGTTGGTGGGCAGCATGAACACGGCCGCGAAGTTCTTGTCCTGCAGCGGGATGAGCCCGTGATGAGCGATGAAAGTATAGTTGGTTAGCACCGACCCCGTCGCGACAACCTTGGCGCCAGAAACAATAAGTCCCTTGTCGGTCTCCTTCTCGACGTGAACGCAGACGTCTGCAACTTCGTTGGGCGGCCGATCGCGATCAACGGGTGGGTGGATGATCGCGTGATTGATGAAGGGTACGCGCTCTTGGCTGAATTTGTACCAACGACGCGCGTTCTCCTCATAGGGGGCATAAAAATCAGCGTTGGCGCCCAGCGTCGCCAGGAAAGAAGCTTTGTAGTCTGGCGCGCGTCCGACCCATCCGTAGGTCATTCGAGCCCATTCGGCGATCGCGTTGCGGCCGGCGATGAGGTCGTCCATCGTCTTCGGCGCCTTGAAATACGCGTGAGTGAAACCGCCGTTGCCGGTATCGGTTGGAAGGAGCAGTCTGCTGCTGCGCGTCTCGTCATGCAGCGCGTCATACAGCCTTGCGACCATCCGCGCGGTATTCCGAAATGCTGGATGGGTGGTGACGTCCTTGACGCGTTCGCCGTAGATGTAGACTTCGCGTCCGTCGCGAAGTTCCTCGAGATATTCCGCGCCTGTCATCGGCTTCGAGGCAGCCGGAACGCGGCCACCCTTAGCGCCTTTCGCAGCGGCGCCCGTTCCTCGTGCGGTCATGCCCATCCTCCCACTTCCGGCGTCCCGGCGCCGTCCAGCACTTCAATGGCCAGATCGACTTCGACGCATCTGCGTGCGATAGTCGAACGTAGATGCGATGTCACTAGATTGGTTAGACGCCGTCGAGCCAGCCGAGCAGCGTCTCCAGCCACGGCGACTCGACGTGGACGCGGAAGCCGAAGGGCGTCCGGGCGAGCAGGGCTCGCAGGCCGAAGACCAGCGCGGCGGCCGAGGGCGAGCCCGAGCCGAGATCGGCCGAGGTCGCCTGCATGAGCGCCTGCGCTGCGTCCGAGCCTGAAACTTCGACCGCGGCCCAGCCGTCGTCGACGCTGGTCGCGCACCAGCCGTCGCGCCAGCCTTGGGCGATCGCGAGCGGCGTCGGCGTGAGAAGCAGCGCGCTCATCCGGCCGATGCGCAAAGCATGCGCACCCTCCGGCGCGAGAGCGTAGAGGCCAAGCATGGGCGCGCCAGGCGCGAGTGCGGCGATGGCCGCCTCGAGATCGCCTGAGATCAAGGTTTGTCCGAGCCCGCCGAGCCTCCGCGCCGTCAGCCGCGGGCGGTCGATGAGAAGCTCCGCGCCGCCCCGCGCGGGCGGCCACTCCATCTCACGCATGGAGCCGCTTTCCCTCGGGATCGAGCGCGACCGGGCTCACGATGGTCGCGCGCCGCTCGGCGCCAAGATGGGTGACGCCGACCGCTTCGCCGATGCGCGATCGGCCATCTTCGACCAGGCCAAGCCCGATCGGGCGGCCGAGCGTCGGGCTCATATAGCTCGACGTCACGTAGCCCTGCGAGCGCCGCGCTCGGCCCGCGCCCGTCGTCACATGCGCCCCGGTCGGCAGCGGCGCTTCTCCCGCTGCGACGCTCAAGCCCACCAATTGCTTGCGGCGCGGGTCGCAGGCGACGGGCATGAACAAAGAGCGCTTGCCGATATATTCGTCCTCTCGCGAATCGCGCGGACCCGCAACGCCCAGATCGTGCGGCATGGTCGTTCCGTCGGTGTCCTTGCCGATGACGATGAAACCCTTCTCCGCCCGCAGGATCATCAGCGCCTCCAGCCCCAGCAAGCCCCCGTCGAACGCCGGCAGATTCTCGACGAGGCGCGCACGTAGACGCGCCGCGCGGCGGGCCGGAACCGAGAGCTCATAGGAGCGATCGCCGGTGAAGCTCACCCGTGCGACCCGGAGCGGCCCGCCATCGAACGTGGCCGTCGCGAAGGCCATATGCGGCAGCGCCTCATCGTCGAGCGCGATTTCGACGCCCGCGGCCTCGACGAGATCGCGCGAGCGCGGGCCAGTGACCGTAAGCGTCGCCCATTGCGCGGTCGTGTCGTGAATGGCGACATGGGCTGCGTCGAAGCGATCCTGTCGCCAAAGTTCGAGGCGCAGGCGCACCGCATCCGTATGCCCCGACGAGCAGGAGACGAGGAAGCGATCTTCGCTCAGGCGGAGCGTCACGCCGTCGTCGAGCACGACGCCGGACTCCTGCAACACAAAGCCGTAGCGGATCCTGCCGACTTTAAGGGTCGAGAGGCGGTTGTAGCTATGGAAGTCGGCGAGCGCGGCGGCGTCGGGACCGATGATCTCGATCTTGCCGAGCGAGGAGCCGTCGAACAAGGCGACCGTGTCGCGCGCCCGCGCGGCCTCGCGCTGGATTGCGCGCTCCGGGTCGTCTGGCCCGTACCACGCCGGCCTCAGCCAGCCGCCATATTCGCGCATCTGCGCGCCGTCGACGCGATGCTCGGCTTCGAGCGGCAAGCGTCGCAGCGGATTGACGAGTGCGCCGCGCCGCCGGCCGGCGATGATTCCCATCGGGATCGGCGCGAAAGGCGGGCGATAGGTGGTCGTTCCCGTTTCATCAATGGTGCGGCCGGTCAGCGCCGCCATCGCCGCGATCGCGGTGACATTGGCGGTCTTGCCCTGATCGGTCGCCATGCCGAGCGTGGTGTAGCGCTTGAGATGCTCGACGGAGACGTAGCCCTCGCGGGCGGCGAGCGCGACGTCCTTCAGGGTCACATCGTTCTGAAAGTCGATCCAGCGCCGGCCCTCGTCGTCGGCCTTTGGCCATGAGGCTTCGATAGCGTACTGACCCGCAGGCGCGTTCGGCGCGGCGCCTTCGCCGCCGCCGGCCTCGTGCCCCTCGCGCAAAGCCTCGGCGAGCGTGAATGCGCCGTTGGCGGCGCCGACGACGGTGACTCCTTCGACGCCGCCCACGGGGACGAGCGCGGCGCGCGCCTCGTCATAGCGCAGCCTCCCGCGCGCCTGCGCATAGAGATGCGCCGTCGGCGACCATCCGCCGGACATGAGGAGCGCGTCGCACGCATGCGTTCGCCCGGCGACCCGCACGGCTTCGATGCTCCGGGCGCCGATGACGCCTTCGATCGCGGCGCCGCGCGTCACGCGCAGCGCGCATTCGGGGCCAGAGACGCGCGTGTCGACAATCTCGACCGCTGCTCCGGCCTCGGCCAGGGCCTCGGCGACGGCATAGGCGCTGTCGTTGTTGGTCGCGACCACCACGCGTTTGGCGATGAGGACTGCGTAACGTTTGAGATAGACCAGCGCCGCGTCGGCGGACATCACGCCGGGCCGATCGTTGTCGGGGATGGTGAGCGGCCGCTCGATCGCGCCGGCCGCGACCACGATCCGTTTGGGGCGAATGCGCCAGAGCGCGTCCGGCAGCGGCGAGCGACGCTCCCAGGCGCAAACGAGATTGCCGTCATAGACGCCGTAGGCCGTCGTGCGCGTCATCAACCGCCCGCCGGCGGCTTCCACCGCACGCGCGACGCTTAACGCCCAATCCCGCCAGTCTCCGCCTTCGATCGCGCCGCCGCGATGGACGAGTTGACCGCCGATATCGCCGCGATCGTCGATGAGAAACACCGTTCGACCCGCTCGGGCGGCGGCGTTTGCCGTTGCGAGGCCCGCGGGACCGGCGCCGACGACGAGCAGATCGCAACGCGCGTTGATCTGCGGATTGTCGGCTGGCGGGCGATTGTTCGGATCGACGCGGCCAAGGCCGGCCATGGCGCGGATCGAACCTTCGAACGCCTCCCACCGTGGCCAGATAAAGGTCTTGTAATAAAAACCCGCCGGCAGCAGCGGCGCGAGCCTATCGATGAGAGCGGCGCGATCGGCGGCGGCCGTCGGCGCCGCGTTGACCGATCGCACGTTTATGTCATTCTCAAGCGCTTCGGTGGTTGCGCGCAGGTTCGGCGTCGTTGCGCCGTTGCGCATGACATCGACAATTGCATTCGGCTCTTCCGTCCAGGCGCCCCAGATTCCGCGCGGCCGGTGATATTTGAAGCTGCGGCCTACGATTTTGACACCGTTCGCCAACAACGCCGAGGCGATGCTGTCGCCGGCAAAACCTTGGTAGGGCTTGCCGTCGAAGGTGAAGGCGAGGGGCCGCCCGCGATCCACCTGGCCGCCAGTCGGCAGGCGAGCGCTGGTCAAGACGCAGGCCTCGCCGGAGCTTCACTCGCGACGATGGCGTTGGACGCCGTGTCGCGCGTCATCGCGAACATTTCCATGCAGGTCAGATGCAGCCAAATCTCGCGGGCGGCGCCTTTCGTGTTGCTGTTGAAATACAGATAGTCCGCCCATTCGGCGTCGTTGACCGAGTTTGCAGGTTCGGGCCGCGCTTTCGGTTCGCCGACATAGTGAAACTCGGTCTCGTCGCGCGGACCGCAGAAGGGGCAGGGAAAGATTTGCATGGATGGCCTTTGGTCGCCGATTCAGGCGACCTGATCCCGCGCCTTCGCGTTCTCGATCGTCTGGAGGACTTCGAAGCCCTCAAACTCGGGATGACCGAGATAAAGCGGCTTGTTGGCGCCTGCGCTGCGGTGGGCGGCGCGAAAATGTTCCGACTGCGTCCAGGCGGTGAAGGCGTCTTTGCTCGCCCAGACCGTGTGCGACGAATAGAGCACGTGATCGTCGTGTTCGGGGCCGCGCAACAGATGGAACTCGATAAACCCGGGCACGCGGTCGAGATGGGTGTCGCGCGAGAGCCACACGTGTTCGAACGCGCTCTCCGCGCCCTTCATGACCTTGAAGCAATTCATGGCGATATACATGGCGGTCTCCCTTCATGGGTTCAGTCCAATTGCATCACACTTAATGCTCAATCCCGGAGCCCGCAGCCTCATCGATGAGGCGCCCTGATGCGAAACGGGAAAGGTCGAAGGGGCGGCTGATCTCATGATGCGCGCCAGTCGCCAGACAATGCGCGAGCAGCGTACCGCCGGCGGGAATGGCCTTGAAGCCGCCGGTGCCCCAACCGCAATTGAGGAAAATGCCCTTCGTCGGCGCAGGCCCGATGATGGGCGACGAATCCGGGACCACATCGACGATCCCGCCCCATTGCCGCATCAGCTTCAATTGGCCGAAAGAGGGGAACATCTCGAGCAAGCCGGAGATGACGAGCTCTTGCATCGGCGGCGAGCCGCGCTGACCGTACGAAGGAATGCGGTCGAGACCGCCGCCGAACACGATCTCGCCCTTGTCCGACTGGCTGGCGTAGACGCCGGTCCCGAGATGAAGAACGACGATGTCGAGGCAAGGCTTGATGGGTTCGCTCACCATCGCCTGCAGCGTGTAGGAATGAATCGGCAGCTTCACTCCGGCCTTGGCCATGAGTTGCGATGAGTGGCCGGCGACTGCGACGCCGATCGCTTCCGCGCGAATCTCGCCCGAGGTCGTCTCGACGCCAACGCACGCGCCGTTCTGCATGACGAAGCCCGTCGCTTCGCAGTTCTCGACGATGTCGACGCCAAGCCGATCGGCAGCGCGCGCATATCCCCACGCGACAGCGTCGTGCCGTGCGATCCCGCCGCGCTTCTGCCAGACGCCGCCATTCGGCAGATAGCGGGAATCGAGCGACTGGGTCATCAGCGGCAGCCGTTCGCGGACTTCGTTCGGACCCCAAAGCTCGGCGTCGACGCCGTTGAGCTGCATCGCGTTGGCGAGGCGCGCCGCGATTTCAAGCTGAGCGGGCGTGTGCGCCAGATTGAGGATGCCGCGCTGGCTCAGCATCACGTTGAAATTGAGCTCGCGCGACAGCCCCTCATAGAGCCTGAGCGCCAGGTCATAGAGCGCGACCGATTCGGGATAGAAGTAGTTCGAACGCACGATGGTGGTGTTGCGGCCGGTGTTGCCGCCGCCGAGCCAGCCCTTCTCGATCACGCAGACGCGCGTGCGTTTGTAGGTCTTGGCGAGATAATAGGCAGTCGCGAGCCCATGCCCGCCGCCGCCGATGATGACGAAATCATAGGCCGGCTTGGGCTTCGCCTTGCGCCAAGCCTGCGGCCAACCCTTATGACCGGTGAAGCCTTGCTTGAGGAGAGCAAAGGCCGAGTAGCGCCCGCTCATGGCCGCCCTCTGGAAGGCTCGAAATCCGGGATATGCGCATGGCCCAGGGCGTAGGCGCGGAAGGCTTCGATTTCCGCTTTGCTTGGATCAACGCTTGTAAAAGCTTTGATATAGTGGGGGGTGAGATTGAGGCGCGTCTCGATGGGCTCCCGCAGGTCGAGCGCGTAATAGCCGATCTGCATATAGTAGAGCACACGCGCGCGCACGAGAGCGTCCCCTTCGTCATAGCCGAAGCGCACGAACAGGGCTTTCAGCGCGTCGGTCCTCACGCGATCGGAGCGATCGAGGGCCTTGCGGACGTGGGTCGAGCGGCGCGCCCACTCGCGCACCGCGAAATCGAGCCGCGGGCTGAAGATGGCGGGATTGACCCAGCAGCGAAAGACATTGCAAACCGCTTCATTGACGGTTGCCGCGAGCTCTTCCGCCTGGGTCACGATCGAGCACGTGTTGAGCCGATCCCAACGGTCGAGCAAAGCGACGAGCAGCTCGTCGCGATTCTTGAAATACCAGTAGAAGCTCGACCGCGACACGCCGAGCCGTTCGCTTAAGTTGAGCACCGTGACGTGATCGACGCCGTCGATGGCGAGCGCGTTCAGCGCAACGTCAAGCCAGTCGCCCCGCGTCACCTTGACGTTGCCCGATTGCGCCGTCCGGCGCGGCGGCGAGCCTGGAGCTAAGGGCCAGATCGCGGAATTCGCCATCGTTAGCTTGCAGCGGCCGCTTGGCTGATCATGCGCGCAGAGCCTCGCCCAAGGGGTCGTATGGGGAAGGCGCGACGACACGAGCTTTGCGCTCGACGCCGACGATGTGGACGCTGAGCTCGGAGCCGATTGCCGCCGCTTCCGGCGCGACCAGGGCCATCGCCAGGCTTTTTCTTACCGTGTGGCCATAGCCGCCGGAGGTCACAAACCCGACGATCGCGCCCGATCGCCAGACCGGCTCGTAGCCGGTGGCGTCCGCATCGACGGCGTCGATCTCGAGCGTGACCAGCTGGCGGTCGGGCGGAGGTCCCTTGCTCTCCGCAAGCGCCGCCTTCCGGCCAACGAAGTCGCCCTTATCCCAAGCGATCCAACGGTCCATGCCCGTCATGCGCGGCGTACGATCTTGCGTGAATTCGGCCGACCAGATGCCGAAGCTCTTCTCGAGCCTCAGCGACAGAAGCGCGTTGTAGCCGTATTCCTTGACTCCGAGGTCGCGCCCGACCTCGAGCAGGGTCCGGCGCAGGGCGGCGTGTTCGAGTGCGCGGCAATTGATCTCGTAGCCGAGTTCGCCCGTCACCGAGAGCCGCGCGACCTTCGCTCGCACGAGGCCCACGTCCAGCGTCGCCGCGCCCATGAAGGGCAGGGCGGCGTTCGACACGTCGTGATGGGTGGCGCGCGCGAGCAGCTCGCGGGATTTCGGCCCCGACACCGAAAACCCGATCATGTCGTCGGAGATGTCGCGAACGCTGACCCCCTCTCGCGCGTGATCGGCGAACCAGCGCATGTGCCATTGGCGCAGATAGTAGGAGCCCTCGATCCAGAAAGTCCCGTCGCCCCAATTGATGATCGTGAGGTCGCCCTTGAGCTTTCCAGTCTCGGAGAGCATCGGCGCGAGGCGTGCGCGGCCGGGCTTGGGGAGGCGGGAGACTGTCATCCAGTCGAGCCAGCTTTGGGCCTCGGGGCCGGTGACTTCGTAGCGCGAGAACGAAGCAATATCGAGGAGGCCGACGCCCTCGCGCACCATCCGGCATTCCGCGCCGACGATGTCGAAGGCGTTCGAACGCCTGAGCGTCGACTTTTCCTCGAAAGCCGCCGGCGCGAAATAAAGCGGGATCTCCAATCCCCACGAATTCCCCCAGCGGCAGCCGGCGGCGGTCATCGCGTCGTAGGCCGGCGTCATTTTGAGCGGCCTGCCGGCGGGCAATTGCTCGTTGGGATAGGTCATGACGAAGCGGCGGGCGTAGAACTCGCCGGTCGTCTGCTTGATGTATTCCCGATTGGAGGCAAACCCGCCGTAGCGGGCGATGTCGAGGCCGTAAATGTCGGTCGACGCTTCGCCATGGATCATCAGCTCGGCGAGCGACTTTCCGACGCCGCCGCCCTGCAGAAATCCAGCCATGACGCCGCAGGCGAGCCAATAGCCGCGCTTGCCCGCAACCGGGCCGATGAGCGGATTGCCATCCGGAGAGAAGGTGAAGGCGCCGTTGACCCATTTCCGTATGCCTGCCGTCTGCAAGACCGGATAGCGGCGGTGGACGAGTTCGAGTTCCTCGGCGATGCGGTCGATATTTTCCGGCAGGAGCTCGACCCCGTAATCCCAGGGCGCCCCGTCCATCGACCAGTGCTGCGGACGGGTCTCGTAGATGCCGATCAGCATGCCCTTCTGATCCTGGCGCATGTAGGTGAACCCCTCGAGGTCCACGACCATAGGCAGTTCGGTCTTGAGGCCAGTGATTTCGGGGATTGTCTCGGTCAGGAGGTAGTGGTGCTCCAGGGGAGAGAGCGGAAGGTCGAGCCCGACCATCCGCCCGATCTGCTTCGCCCATAAGCCCGCAGCGTTCACCACATGCTCTGCATTGATGACCCCCGCCTCGGTGATCAGGTCCCAGGAGAAGTCCGGGCGCTGCTTCAGCTCCAGCACCCGATTGTGCTCGATCACCGTCGCGCCGCGTTTCCTGGCCGCGCCCGCATAAGCCCAGACCGTCCCTGTGGTGTCGACGTAGCCCTCGCGGTCCGCCCACATGCCTCCGAGCACGCCCTCTACGCTAATGATCGGGCAGCGGGCCTCGATTTCCTCCGGCGTCACCAGGCGGACGTCATCAATCCCAATGGCTTGGAAGCGACGATAGGACGACTGCAGCCACTCCCAGCGCTCCGGCGCCGACGCGACGGAAATGCCTCCCGTCATGTGCATGCCAATCGGCTGGCCTGACTCCGCTTCGACCTCCTTCAGGAGGTCGATCGTATAGGCTTGGAGGAGCGCCATGTTGGGGTTGGCGTTAAGAGCGTGAAAGCCGCCGGCGGCGTGCCAGGACGAGCCCGCGGTCAGGACCGAGCGCTCCACCAGCGCCACGTCGCTCCACCCGTATTTCGTCAAATGGTAAAGAACGGAGGCCCCGACCACGCCCCCGCCGATAACAACGACCCGGTAGTGCGCTTTCATCTTCTGCGGGCCTTTCAACCGAAGCGCCTGTCCATGTGCCTACAGACCCGACCGACCTCTGTCTAGACAACGATGTCCAGCGGCGCGCGACCGCACCGATTTTGTCCGCGAGTGTGGCTTTTGTCGCCTTGTCGGGTGAGGCCGAATATGCGTATGCATGGCTATTCTGTGTCGGCGGCAACGCTCGGATTCGTGCGCCCCAAAGCCGCCGTCTCTGCGGTCAAGAGGGCGTAAGCGCTGCCGGATCAACACGGTTCTGGAGGTAGAGTAGCAAGCTCGTCAATTTGAGGCCGAGACTGACAGCAGTGGAATTGCCGGTATAGTTGAGACTTACAGAGACTTGCGAGTGTGACGCGCGATATCGGCGGAGACTAGGCGTTGTTCGTACGCGTGCATGCGTTTTGAGGCAAAGGGGTGGTATGAGGCGGAGCGGGGCCTTGACGCTCGGGGTGGTTTTAACGCTTGGCGCAGTAACCGGCGGCCGGGGGCAGGAGCTATCGGGCTCTGTGACCTCGACGAACGGGTCGTTGTTCGACGGGTTTGTCCTGCCGGCGGTCCCGCGGAATTGGGCCGATTTGCCGGTGAAGCTGACCGCTTCGGAAACCGTGTCCTATGACTCAAACGTAAATGGTATTCCGATTGGCGTCGCTAGGCCGGGCCAGGTCCTCGGAGATTTCACGGCGACATCCAATTTCGGCTTCTCAACCAGGGCGAACGTGTACGGCCAGCAGTTGTTTTTCGACGCAACGTTCGGCGTAATACGGTATCTTCATCAGGTCTCCTTCGATTCAACTGTGTACTCGTTGAATGCTGGCGTTGACTGGACCTTGACGTCGCGATGCTCAGGAGCTCTGAGTGTGAGCGTCGCGAAGTCTCCCGCCCAGCTTACGGACCTGGTCGGGGTCGGCGTCAACTACACGACGACGACTGCGCTCAATGAAACCGGGAAATGCGCAGTCTCCAACGGATATGCCTTGGTATTGAACAGCGGTCTAACAACCTCGACGAATACAAATCCGATCGACGCGGTGAATGACGCTCGAAGCAAGCTTATCGCCGCAGGCATAGAATATTCGAAGGGGGAGAGCACCCTCACGGCTCTGGCTAGTATTACTGAAGCCGACTTTACCGGCCGAACCGCGGCGCAGTCCGCTCTCGGGTTGGCCACCCAAACCGACTTTCATAGCTTCACTTTAAACTATACTCGACAAATCGATACCAACTTTTCCGTGAACGCGCTGCTCGGACTGGTCGGGACTACGAGCGGATTCACCTTGGGTCTCCCCAAGTCGCTCGTGCCGATCTTTACACTGGGGACTACGTGGGCGTTTACGCCAAGGTGGACCGTGACCGCGTCCGCGTCACGAACAGTTGCTCCACCGACGACGGTTATCGCCAACGCGGAGAACAGCTACTCCGCTAACGTGACTCTGGGGTATCAGGTGACGCCCAAGCTGACGGCCACCGCCACCGGTTCCGTCTTCTATTCCACCTCGACATTCACATCGGCGTTGGCGGAGGCGGGCTTTTCACCCATTTTCACTGGCAACAATAAGAGTTACACGCTGAATGCCGGCTTGTCCTACGCGATGACGCCCTTCGTGTCAGCCGCGCTGAACGCCTCATATAGCGAGCGGGTCGGAAATGGTTTTATTACCCCGCAGGATTTGGTGACCGTAAGCCTGAACTATACACCGTACTAGCAGTCCTGGGAGCGGAAGCAATGGTGACAACGATGCGAATGGCCCGGCTGTGGACGCTGTGGCTGGCCGTCTTGACCATCGGCGCGGTCGTCCCGACTTGGGCGCTCGCAGCCGGCGGCCGAGTCCTGACGCCGCAAGATTCGATCACCATCAAGGTCGTCAACCAACCCGATATGGACACCACGACCCGCGTCGAAACTGATGGAACTGTCAGTTTTCCTTATGTTGGCCGGATCAGGGCCGCGGGGTTGACTGAAGACCAAGTGGCGCGCGCGATCGAAAAACAGTTGGCGGCGCGTCAGATTGTCACCGAGCCTCACGTGCTGATCGAAACCACGAGCTTCGGCACGCAAGCAAGCGTGCAAGGTCAGGTGGGGGCGCCCGGCGTGTATACGCTCGATCGCCCAACGAACCTGACACAATTGCTCTCTCGGGCAGGCGGACTACGAGACAGCGCCGTGGGCGGAACGGTCACTGTGCGCCGCCCCGGGGGTTCGGTCCAAAAGTTCGATTCCAAGGAAGTCCAGGCCGGGCGCGGCCCTGGCGCCTCTCTGCGGATCGCCAATAACGACGAGATTTTTGTCGACCTGGCGCCGTTTTACTACATTTATGGTTATGTCGGTCATCCGGGCGAATTTCCTTTGCTTCGTCCTATTACGGTCCAGCAAGCGATTTCGATTGGCGGCGGATTGGCGGTCCTCGGGTCGGAATGGCGGATCCGGATCAAGCGCAAGGCGGGCGACGGGCAAAGCTATGAAGTCCCAGCTTCACTTGACGATCAAGTGGAAGCAGGCGATACGATTATCGTCAGCGAGCGCATATTCTAGTCACTAAGCGTCTGCTAGGCCTTCATTTTGGGGTTGGCCTTGAGCGCAGGAGTCAGATCGTGTCGGTAACCCAAATTCTGGTGATCCTCGTACGCCGGTCGTGGATCGTGATCCTGGCGCTCCTCACCACCGTGATCGTGGCGGGTGGGGTGTTGCTGTTTGTGCCGGGTCGCTACGACGCCACCGCGACTGCGAGCATCGACCCCGGCAACCTTGATCCGCTTTCCGAGATGGGCGGCGGCCTTGGCGCAATCGGACTCATACAAGGCAACATCCTTTCGCTCGTCAGCAGCCAGCGGGTCGGGGTCGATGTCGTTAAGCGATTGAACTTGACCCAGAATCCGGCAGTGCAGGAGAATTTCCGAAGATCACCTTCCTTCGGTCGCGAGAGCATCGAGGAATGGATGGCTGACAGCCTCGTAAAGAATGTCGATCCAAAGTTCACTCTGGGAACGAACGTCCTCGCGATAAGGTATAAGTCGGGCGACCCGAACCAGGCGGCGTTGATCGCCAATGCGTTTCTCGCAGCGACGATCGACGGCTCCGTGGCCATGAAAGCCGCGGAGGCCGACCAGACCGCGCAGTGGTTTGCTCCGCAACTCGACGAACTGCGTAAGGAACTGGAGGAGGCGCGCACGGCGCTTCAAACCTTCCAGTCCAAGACGAATATGGTTGCGACCACCGCCACGGGCGGCGACAAAGAGACCACCCAATACATGGCGATCGCCGATCAGTTGACGGGCGCCAGAGCGGGGCTGACCGCCCTTCAAACCCGCTTGAGCAGCGGCTCGACCGACCTGTCGAACGACCCGTCGGATCCCGACCTGCAAATTCTCTCCGGTTTGAAAGAGAAGTTGTCGACCGCCGAAACCGACATTGTGGCCTCGAAGGGGGTCTTCGGCGCCAACAATCCAAAGATAGTGGCCCAACAGACGAATCTCGCCACTCTTCACAAGCAGATTGGCGACGCGACCGACAGAATGCGCGCGCATCTGAAAGAGCGCATCGCCTTGTCGCAGGCGCAGATCGCTTCGCTCGAGGCCGAGCAAGAGAAAGCGCAGAAATCCTTGATCGCGATTCAAGGGCAGCGGGACCGGCTCAACCAATTGCAGCGCGAGGTCGGCTTCCGCGCCGACGAGCTTAGCGCCCGCCAGAGGACGGCCGAGCAGGCTAAGCTGAAGAGCAAGCTGACATTTTCGGATATGACTGTCCTCGACAAAGCAGTCCCGCCAGTCGATCCGGCGTTTCCAAAGCCGTTTGTCGTGATGCCGGTCGGGATCGCAGCCGGCCTCGGCCTCGGCCTGGTCCTTGCCCTTCTCGCCGAAGCGGCGGACCGGCGGGTTCGCTTTCCGATCGATCTGGAGCATGCGGCCCCGGCGCCATTCTTGGGCTCTCTCGGGAGCGCGGGACGCGCGAAGTCACGAAGAATTGGCGCATCACAGCGCAGTCTTCGACCCGCGTGAGGTCGATAGGACGCGGCCGTACGAATGGTCGGTTTCGGGCGGCCGGAGGCCGGCCCCAATGGCCCGGAACGGTTCGGAAAACATTTGTGGCGTAACGTCCATTTCGGACCCGCCGGCCGCGGGCGGGTTGCCAATCAGATATTGAGAGCTTGAGCCCATGGCGATCAAACCGAATTATCACAAAGAAGCGGAGAATATCGTCGCCGTCCAGACGTCGAAGGATCCGATCGAGCAGCAGATTCTCGCGGCTGGCAATCTGAGCGAGGCTCAGGTCGAGGCGATCCGCGGGTTTCAGCGGCGCAAAGGATTGACGTTTGGCGAAGCGGCGATCGCGCTCGGCTTGGTGCGGCGCGACAGTTTGTTTCTGGCGCTATCGAAACGCTACAATTATCCGGTTCTGAATTTCGGCGTCGACGAGGGCCGTTTTTCGCGCGAGTTGGTCGTCGGCTACCAGCCCTTCAGCACCGCCGCCGAGGCCTTCCGGTCGGTGCGGTCTGCGCTTGCAACCGGGCCGCTTTCGCAGGGTAAGAACGCCTTTGCCGTCATCGGGCCGCACGCCCGGGTCGGGGTGACTTATTTCGCCGCCAATCTGGCGCTCTCGTTTGCCCAGATGGCTGTTCCCACTCTTCTCGTCGATGCAAACTTGAGAAAGCCTAGGCTTGCAGCGCTGTTCGGCGTGGATCCGAAGACTGAGGGCCTGGTCGAGGCCCTGACCCATGGCGACGCCGAATTGCCGCCCGTCACGATCGACATCGTGCCGGGTCTGTCGCTGCTCGTCGCAGGCGCAACCGCGCCCCACCCGCAGGAATTGCTGAGTTCCAAGGAGTTTTTGACGCTGTCGCAGAATGCACAGCGGAACTATGGCGTGGTGATCTACGACACCCCGGCGGCGTTGGAGAGCGCGGACGCGTATGTTGTCGCGTCCCGCGTCGGCGCCGCGATCCTCGCGGCTCGGCGGCACCGAACGAGGGCGAAGGACATCAGCAAGATCTCGCGAGCGCTGGAGGGGTTCCAGTGCGACATCGCGGGCACGGTTCTGTCGCGCTTCTGAGTGTGTTTGTCGCTCCGCCGCGACCGCGCATAGCGGGTTAACCCGCCAGCTTGCGCAGATAGTCCCAGCTATAGAGGCCGGTGTCGTGTCCGTCGTCGAACACGATCTTGATCGCGTAATTGCCAACTGGCTCGATCGCGACGATGGCGACATTCTCCTTGCCCGTGACAATCTTTTTCTGGCTTGGCGAATGCCCCTGCACTTCGGCGCTCGGGCTCTCGACGCGTAGCCTCTCCGCCCTCAGGCGGATCGTCTGACCGTCATCAAAGGCGACCTCCAGGACACGCCCTTTGTCCATCGCCGTAATATCGGTTGGCCAGGACATCGCGGTTCCCTTCACTCGAGGATGCGGATGCGCGGCGCAGGCTTTGCGCCCGGCGCGCCGACAGCCAGCGTATCCGCAACCCGTCGCGCGATCTCGAGCAAGGCGTTGGCTTGCGGGCTTTCCGCCATGCTCGCGATGACCGGGCGCCCGTCGTCGGAATTCGCGCGGATCGCGATGTCGAGCGGCACTTCGCCGAGGAAAGGAACGCCGAGCTTTTCGGCCTCCTTGCGCGCCCCGCCGTGCGAGAAGACGTCCGTCCGGCCGCCGCAATGCGGACAGACGAAGTAGCTCATATTCTCGACCACGCCGAGCAGCGGGATTTTGACCTGGTTGAACATCGCGATGCCGCGCCGGGCGTCGATCAGCGCCAGATCCTGCGGCGTCGAGACGATCACCGCGCCGGCGAGCGGCACGTTCTGGGCCATGGTCAGCTGCGTGTCGCCGGTGCCCGGCGGCATGTCGACGACCAGTACGTCCAGTTCGCCCCACACGACCTCGCGCAGGAGCTGGTTCAGCGCCGACACCACCATAGGGCCGCGCCAGACCACCGGCGCGCCCTCGTCGATCAGGAATCCGATCGACATCACCTTGACGCCGAAGCTTTCGAGCGGAATGAGCCGCTTGCCGTCCGGCGCTATGCTCGGTTTGGAATGGAGGCCAAACAGCTTGGGCATCGAGGGTCCGAACAGATCGGCGTCGAGAACCCCGACAGCCAGTCCGAGCTTCGCAAGCCCGACGGCGAGATTGCACGCGACGGTCGACTTGCCCACTCCGCCCTTGCCCGAGGCGACCGCGATGATGTTCTTGACGCCGGGCAGCGGCTCGCTTGGCCGGCCGTGCCGCACCGGCGGCGCTTTGCTCTCATGGGTGTGACCGGGCGAACCGCCGGAGACGGCGCGCGCGGATTCGGCGGTCAGCGTCACCACAGCCCCCGCGACGCCCGGAATCGCTCGGATCGCCGCCTCGGCTTCAGCCCGCATCGGCTCCATCGCCTTGGCCCGAGCCGGGTCGATAGCGATCGCGGCGAATACTTTGCCGTCGCGAATGGTGACGCCGGAAACGGCCCCAGATTCGGGCAAAGACGCGCGCCCGTCCGGGCCGGGAATCGCCGCCAGCGCCGCCATGACCTCGTCGCGAGAAACCATCTCAGTCCTTCCCGCTCGTCGCGGCGGAGCGGCCGTACTCGGCCGACGGCGCCTCGGCGCCCAGGCGCCAATCGAGCGTATTCCGTAACGTCACAACTGTCCCGACGATAATAATCGCGGGGCCGCTCAGTTCGGCCGCATGCGACTTCGCAGAGAGCGTTGCGAGTGTGCCCACAACGACCCGTTGATGAGTCCGCGTGGCGTTATCAATGATCGCCGCAGGCAAATTCGGGTCCGCGCCGCGCACAACGAACTCGTGCGTGAGCGCTTCGACGTTGCGCAGCCCCATATAGATCGCAACCGTCTGGCGCGGTTGCAAGAGAGCCGTCCAGTCGAGATCGATTTTGCCGTCTTTCCCGTGGCCGGTCACGAACACGCAAGCCTGAGCGTGGTCGCGATGGGTAAGGGGAATGCCCGCATAGGCCGCGGCGCCGACCGCCGCCGTGATCCCCGGACAGACCTGAAAAGGGATTCCTTCCGCGGCGAGAGCTTCGATCTCCTCGCCGCCACGGCCGAACATGAAGGGATCGCCGCCCTTGAGACGCAGCACCCGCTTGCCTTCCTTGGCGAGCTTGACGAGAAGCGCGCTGATTTCGCCTTGCGGCAAAGCATGGTCTTCCGGCTGCTTGCCGACATAGATGCGCTCGGCCTCACGGCGCACCAGGTTCATCACATGCGCATCGGTGAGCCGGTCGTAGAGCACGACATCGGCCTTTTGCATAAGCCGAAGGGCGCGGAAGGTCAGAAGATCCGGATCGCCAGGGCCGGCGCCGACGAGATAGACCTCGCCGCGCGGCGCCTCGGCTTTCTCGGTTGCAGCGCGTTCGATGGCGCGGGCAAGTTCGTCTGATGCAGCGCGCTCGTCGCCGGAGAGCGCCTGTTCGGCGATTGGTCCCTCGAGCACCGTCTCCCAGAATCGGCGGCGCATGACCGGAGAGGCGATCGCCTTGGCGACCGCGCCGCGAAATCCGCCCATGAGCTCCGCCAAGCGGCCGTACGCAGCGGGAATAAGGCTTTCCAGGCGCGCCTTCAGCATGCGGCCCAGAATCGGAGACGCGCCGCCGGTCGAAATCGCAATGACGAGGGGGCTGCGGTCGACGATCGAGGGCATGATGAAGTCGCAAAACTGCGGCCGGTCGGCGACGTTGACCCATGCGCCCGCGCCCTTCGCCGCCGCCCAGATTTCGATTGCCAAGCGTTCGTCCTCGACCGCTACGAAACACAGCGAGGAGTTCTCGAAATCCTTGAGTTCCGCGGCGCGCGCCTCATGGCGAAAGTTCGGCTGATCCAGAAGCTCGCGAAAATCGTCGCTGAGCGCAGTCGCGAATGTCGTCACGCGAGCGCCGGCGTTGATAAGGTGTTCCGCCCGTCGCGCCGCTACCGCGCCGCCGCCGATGACGACCGCCGCCTTATCGCCAAGTTCGAGAAAAATCGGCAGATGGCGCATAGCTATCGGGCCCGGACGCGCGTCGCGCCGCCGCCGGGCAACGGGTTAAGAGGGGTTGGCGTCCAATTCACAAGGCAGCCCTTCTAGGCCTTTCGGCTTTCGGGGCAAAGCAAAAGGGAAAATCCGGCGGCCGGCTCGCAATCTACGAGGCGTCGATATGCCGCAACGCGTCGCGGAGCGGTTCGCTTGACACGTAGATGAATCCGTCGAGCGGGGTATCGAGCTCGAGGATGAAGAAAATCGCGGATGAAAAGGACAGCGCGCACAAGAGAATTGTCACGTAAACGACCGCGTTGCGGGGCGCGATGACGCCGAACACGGCGAAGACGATCACCAGCCAAGCGGTCATGGCGACGAGAAGACTCCAGGAGATCGTGTCGCGGGAGGTTGCCAGGAGAAACCGGCGTTGGGTCATCGTCTCGGACATCCGGTTCTCAATCTGGGTCACGAGGCGCTTGCGGAACAAGTCGGGCGGATCGAGGTTGCCAATCGCGATATCGGCGCGGATCAGCATGTCTCCGAGTTGGCGACGCTCCAGAACGGGACTTTCAGCAAACTTCGGATAAACGCCGGCCGGTGGCGGTTCGTTTCGCCAAGTGTCCGCGATCGACGCCGCAACGTACGTGCGCAGCATCGCCCGGATCGGCGCCGCGTCCTCGCCGTACTCGCGCAAGCGGACATCGAGTTCGGTGATGTCGCCGGCAAACGTGTTCAGCCGGCTTTCAAACTGGTCATAGGAGGCTTTCACGTTCGAGATCAAAAGCCCGAGCACGACCGCTGTGAACGTCACAAGTATCGAAATGATGAGGCGAACGTGGTCGCCGGTCTCGCGGCTCTTGTGCTGCTCGGCGAGCTTACGTTGAAGATTGACGCCGAACGCGCTTGCGCAGAGGAGCGCGCCGAGAACTCCGATGACAGCGGGAGGTATGGGCATTCGGCATCGTCTCTGGGGCCGAACGGCTTGGCAAGAGAGCGCGGCGCTTTTGTTGCCGATCCCCAGTGGGCAACCTTAGAAGGGCCGCACGCCAAGCAACGCGTCCATCGCGGCCCGAGCAGTGAATTGATGCTCAGGCCCGCGCAACTCCTCGGATGTCTCGCCTAAGTAGGGTGGTTCACGGCGTCAACGAAGGGTTCGGTCCCTTATCCGCGCCGCGGGAACTCTGACGGAGTATCTTTCGCGCGCCGTGTTGACCAGAGCGACGCCAAACAGCCCGAGGGACAGCCCGAGGAAAATCTCGCCAGTCAGGAACGCTGGGCTATGATTTAACAAAAGGGCCAACATCGACGTGTCTCACTGTGGCTTCAGCTCAGATCGTGAGCTTAAAACGCGTGAATAAAGACTGAGTTCCATGGTCTCCCAAAAACCACGGCTTTTTGCTACCTTTTGCTAAGCTGCGGGGATGCTCAGCGATACTAGGCGCGACGGGTGAGGTCGATCGCGATCACCAACTCCGAGCCTGCAAGCCAGGCGCCAGGCGACCGCTCAAGCGACGTCCCCGGCAGCGCCGGACCGCTCTCACTTATTACAGCGACGGCTCGTTTCAAGGCGCCATTTTGAGAATTGACGCAATCCATGCGATCAGGTTCGCCCGGCCGATCAGCGGGGCGACATGGGTTCACAGAGTCAGGTTTCCGAACGCATCGAAACGCCACAGGCGGATCCGCTCGCCGACATGGTCTTCGTGCCGGGCGGCGAATTCCGCATGGGTTCGGACGGGCACTATCCCGAGGAAGCGCCAGCGCACCGGGTTAGCGTCGGCGCATTCTGGATCGACAGCGCGCCGGTGACGAACCGCCAGTTCCGCAAGTTCGTCAATGCGACGAAGCATGTGACGTTCGCTGAGATCGCGCCGAAGGCGGAGGATTATCCGGGCGCGCTGCCGCACATGCTCAAGGCGGGGTCGCTCGTCTTTTCGCCTCCTAAGGAGCCGGTCGATCTCAAGGATTGGTCACAATGGTGGCGCTTCAAATTCGGCGCCGACTGGCGAAGGCCATACGGACCACGCAGCTCGATCAGTGGGCTCGACGACCACCCCGTCGTGCATGTCGCCTATCGCGACGCTGAGGCCTACGCGCGCTGGGCGGGCAAGGAATTGCCGACCGAGGCCGAATGGGAGTTCGCGGCGCGCGGCGGCCTTGATGGCGCGGAATACGCCTGGGGCGATGAAATGACGCCCGCCGGAAAGCAGATGGCCAACACCTGGCAGGGCGCGTTTCCGCAGCAAAATCTCAAGCAGGACGGCTTTGAGCGTACGTCGCCGGTCAGGTCGTTTCCACCGAACGGCTACGGAATCTACGACATGATCGGCAATGTGTGGGAGTGGACGACCGACTTCTGGTCGACCCGTCACCCGGCCGACGCGCCCAAGGCGTGCTGCGTGCCGCAGAACCCGCGCGGCGGCCCGGAGGCGCAGAGCTACGATCCCTGCCAACCCGAAATCCGCATTCCGCGCAAGGTGCTGAAAGGCGGCTCGCACCTCTGCGCGCCGAACTATTGCCGCCGTTACCGCCCTGCGGCGCGGCACGCCGAGCCGGTCGACACATCGACGAGCCACGTCGGCTTTCGCTGCGTGGTGCGCGCCGGGCGCGCCTGACCTGCGCCCGCGTGTCGCCGATCTCGCGGTGAGGCCCTAGGACGGTTTGGCGTCGAACACGACGAGGTCGTGCTCCCAGAGCCGCCTGAAAAACGGACGCCCCTGCTCATCGCCGATCGTTCCGCCCGCGCCGTCCAGGATCTCGCCCACGGACCGCTCGCCGTCGATCGCTGCAAGGAGTCGCTCCTGGGCAGCGTCTATGAAGAGCGCAAGATCGGGATAGGCGTGGCTGGGGTTGACGAGCACGGCAGAGAAGCCGGGAGGCGCCCGATCCTTGATGGTCAGCGTCCATGGCAATCGAACGGGAACGAAGCTGCGCCAGGCCTCCCCTTCGAATGTGATGGGCTGGGCTTCGCGTTCGCGATCGTCGCGGTAGGCGACGAAGCTGTGCCTATCCATCGTTCCGCGCAAGAGTTCGATCGCCGCATGTTGGGCGGGCGAGGGAAGCGCTGCAAGGCGAGCGCCGTGCGGCGCGCCGTCGATCGCCCCGCATTGCGGAAGATAAGGAGCCTGCTCGTACCAGCGCCCGAACTTAAGGCCGCACCGCTCGAGCCAATCGTAAATCTGCGGCACGGAATAGGTGCGATCCTGCGGGTTCAGCAACGCGTCGGCGAGCGCGTCCGGCCGTGCGAAGTCCTTCGCCCGTTTCACGACGCCAGCGATCGGATGGTCGACCGGCAACGCTCGAACCGTCTCGCCGAGATCGCGCAGTTCGTCATCCCGGACGCCGATCCCAAGCAACCGGCAATAGTCCTGCATCATGGTGATGCCAGCGCGCCCATAAGGCGCGTAGACCATAACGTGCATCGCGCCGTCGCGCGCGAGGACGTCACGCAGCGAGCGAAGGCCAATGTCAGGATCGCTCAGGTGGTGGAGCACGCCCGTGCAGACGATCTGGTCGAACGTCTCGCCAAGCTCCCCGATCCGCTCGATCGCAAGCCGGATGGAGCTGCAAATTTCGGATGTCGTGCTTGCGTTGAAGATCACGCGTATGGCGCAGGCTTGTCTCGCTGACGTCGATCGCGATCACGCGCGCTTCGGGCTCCATAAGCGCGTGCCTCGCGGCCTGAGACGTTCCGCATCCAGCGACAAGGATCGTGCGACCTGGGCGCGGCTTCTGCAACGGCCATAGCAGCAAGGATTGTGCGCGCCGCCGGCTTGGATCGCGATAGCGCTCAAGAAGCCGATCGAGACTGGCGACGGGCGCCGGATAGGGGTGCGACTCGTAGAAGGCTCGGATCGCCTCGACACGCCCGGCCGACAATTCAGAAGCCTCGCTCGCCGGCGGCATCTGCGGTCCTTACGTTCCAGAGAGATCGGCGTCTGCACGCAAGCGTGCTTTGACAGGCGATTGGACAGCCATTATCGAAACAACCCGAATCGATTTTGGTTAACACCATCGCGAGCTGTATTGCAAAAATGCTGAACGCCTCGCGTATTGTCTATCGTACCCCGCAAGAAGTGTCCTCGCTTTGACTGATGCGCCGTCGAAGAATGCGATTCTAACGGCGCGCGTCGCGGTCGCGCTGATCGTAGGCCTGCTTGCGCTCGGCGCTATTTGGTATGGTGTTTCCTTCGAAAATCTTGGTCGCACGTGGGACGACATATTGGATCGGCCAGGCGGGCCGATGACCTTCCGTTTCATACTTCAACCGGCGATGGCGATCATCGCTGCGCTGCGCGACGGCGTCAGCGACGCCCGGCTCGGGCGGACGCCCTATTTGGCGGCGATCGTGCGCGGCGAGGACCGCAGCGCGCGGCTGTGGGAAGGGATCATTTCGACGGCGAGAATTCTGATCCTTGGCGTCGTCATGGACAGTGTCTACCAATGGCTGGTGCTCAAAACGTTCTACCCGGGCCAGGCGGCGGTGATCGCAATTTTGCTGGCTTTTGTTCCCTATCTTCTGTTGCGCGGCCCCATTGAGCGCGTCGCGCATCGTTGGATCGCCCGGCCGGCGTCGAGCTGAGCAGGCGGCAGGAGAGAAAGGACGATGGCGAGCCCCGATCTCAAGTTGGACGTGAACACCGAACTCGCGGCGCGTCGCACGGGCATGTCGTTTCAGCGCACCCGCCTCAGCGCCGATCGCACGCTGATGTCGGTGATCCGCACCTCGTTGTCGCTGATCGGCTTCGGGTTCACCATCGCGCAAGTGTTTCAGAAGCTGCGCGATCAGGATATCATCACCAAGGCCGGGGCGCCGCGCAACTTCGGCCTCGCCTTGGTTGGGTTGGGCATCGTGATGCTGGTTATCGGCATCGTCTACCACGTGCAGTTCATGATGGGGCTGCGCCACCTGCGAGTGTCGATGCGAGAAGAAGGGCTCATCCACGGCGAGACCGGCTTTCCGTTGTCGTTCACTCTGGTTACGGCGCTCGTCCTTCTCTTGATCGGCGTCGCAGCGATCATGAGCATGGTGTTTCACGTCGGCCCCTTCGAGTAGGAGGCGTGCCGCGAGGTTGTGTTCCAGGCATCGGTGCCGGAATTGTTCATTTGAAATTCGATCGAAAGGTAGGAGAGGGACATGCCTAAGTCACCGAAGCCCAAGACAGACAAACCGAACATCCTCGTCATCTGGGGCGACGACATCGGGATCGCCAACCTAAGCTGCTATTCGCACGGCCTGATGGGGTACCAGACGCCCAACATCGACCGCCTCGCCAAGGAAGGGATGATGTTCACCAATTCCTACGGCGAACAGTCCTGCACCGCGGGCCGCTCGTCGTTCATCACCGGGCAGAGCGTCTATCGCACCGGCCTCTCCAAGGTCGGCATACCCGGCGCGCCGATCGGCATGAATGAGAAGCTCATCACCATCGCCGCCGCTCTCAAGAACCAGGGCTATGCGACCGGCCAGTTCGGCAAGAACCATCTCGGCGATCTCAATTCGATGCTGCCGACCAACCACGGCTTCGACGAGTTTTACGGCAATCTCTACCATCTCAACGCCGAGGAAGAGCCGGAAGCGGACGACTATCCCGACGAGAAGGAGTTCCCGAACTTTCACAAGACGTTCGGCCCGCGCGGCGTCATGCACTCTTTCGCGACGGACACGGACGATCCGACCGAGCAGCCCCGCTGGGGCAGGGTCGGAAAGCAGAAGA
Organism: uncultured Alphaproteobacteria bacterium; assembly: GCA_963743265.1. Taxonomy (GTDB): domain Bacteria; phylum Pseudomonadota; class Alphaproteobacteria; order Rhizobiales; family Beijerinckiaceae; genus Roseiarcus. The sequence goes on from CAVUPE010000019.1 coordinate 37,749, forward strand.
TCGAGGATACCGGCCCTCTCACGAGGAAGCGTATGGAGACCTGCGACGACGACTTCGTAGCGCGGGCCAAGGAATTTATGAAAAAGGCGAACGACGCGGGCAAGCCGTTCTTCGTCTGGCTCAACACGACCCACATGCACGCCTTCACCCACACCAAGCCAAAAAGCTTGGGGCAGGCGGGACGCTGGCAATCACCCTATCACGACACGATGATCGACCACGACAAGAACGTCGGCCAGGCGCTCGATTTTCTCGATGAGAGCGGCATCGCCGACAACACGTTCGTGATGTATTCGACCGATAACGGTCCTCACATGAACTCATGGCCGGACGGCGCCATGACGCCGTTCCGCAGTGAGAAGAACACCAATTGGGAGGGCGCTTTCCGGGTGCCAATGCTCGTGCGCTGGCCGGGAAAGATCAAGCCGGGCCAGGTTTCGAACGAAATCGTGCAGCACCACGACTGGTTCCCGACCTTCCTCGCCATGGCCGGCGAGCCTGACATCATCGAGAAGCTGAAGAAGGGCTATCAGGCCATCGGCCGCACTTACAAGAACCACCTCGACGCGTACAACCTTGTGCCCTATCTGACCGGCCAGGAGAAAAAGAGTCCGCGCAACTTCTTCATGTATCTGAGCGACGATGGCGACGTGCTCGGCTTGCGTTACGACAATTGGAAGGTCGTATTCATGGAGCAGCGCTGTCAGGGTACGCTGCAGGTCTGGGCGGAGCCGTTCACGAAGCTCAGGGTGCCGAAGCTGTTCAATCTTCGCACCGATCCTTTCGAGCGGGCGGATATAACGTCGAACAGCTATTACGACTGGTTCTTGCGCCGCGTCTTCATGATCTACGGCGCGCAAGCGGCTGCAGGGCAGTGGGCGGCGACGTTCAAGGACTTCCCGCCCATCCAGAAGCCCAACACCTTCACGCTCGACGACGCCTTGAAGGCGATGCACGACACCGCCAGCGGCATGCACTGAAGCGGACTTTCAGATACTGTCGGGGCGGGCGTTCCGCTCCGACCCGACGGAACCGACTCAGTCGCATAAAACAATATACAGATGTATAACTGGAGACGGCGCTCGGGTAAGGGAGAGAGTCGGAAATGGCGCCGCAAGCGCTTGGAATCGTTCAAAACCGACTCGCGTTTGGCGCCGCCTTACCCTGCCCGGGTGGGTTTCCGCGCCTCCGTGAAGCCGATCGGCCCGCGCGCAATGAGCGCAACGCGGTGAAAGAGTGGCTGGTTCTCGCGACCAACGTCGCCGTCGACGCGATCGACTGGCTGGCGCTGGTTCTCATCGTCGTGGGAGCGGTCGAGGCCTTCTTCCAGGGCCTGTGGACGATGTTTTCGTCGCGCGACGGCCACCACGAGCGCGACGTCTGGCTGCGTCTGGGCCGTTGGCTTGTCGCAGGCCTCACGTTCCAACTCGCTGCCGATGTCCTGGAAACCGCGATCACCACGAGCTGGGACGAGGTGGCGCGGCTTGCGGCCATCGCCGCGATCCGCACCTTCCTCAATTACTTTCTCGAGCGCGACCTGGGCGAGATCAGAGTAAGGCAAGGATCGGCGCAAAGCGATGGCGCGGTGGAGTCATAAGGCGGTTTCAGCGGGCTGTTCGACGCGCCTCGATCCGGGGACGCGCCTTGACCTCATCGGCGGCGGAACCCTAGAACGGCTAGCGGCGTTCGAGCGCGCGGCGTCGCGACGGGCCGCGATAGAGCAAATCCGACCAGGCGCGAATCCTGGGGATGCAATCCATGCGCAAGTTCGACGATCTCTCAGAGCGCGAGATTCTGGCTCTCGCCATCAGCAACGAGGAGGAGGACGCGCGCATTTTCGCCGATTTCGCCGATGGCCTGCACGACGATTACCCGGCAAGCGCCAAAGTGTTCGACGAGATGGCGGCGGAGGAGAATGGGCACCGGCGCAGGCTCATCGACCTCTTCGTGTCGAAATTCGGCGATCATATTCCCCTGGTGCGGCGCGATCACATCCGCGGCTACATCCCGTTGAAACCCGTGTGGCATCAACGGCCGCTGGGCATCGACACCGTGCGCTCGCATGCGCGCGAGATGGAGCGCGCCGCGGCGCGGTTCTATCGCCAGGCGCTGACGCGCACCAACGACGCTTCGACCCGCAAGCTGCTCGGCGACCTCGCCGAAGAGGAGGAGAAGCACGACCAGATCGCCGCGGGGCTCGAGGAGAAAATCCTCACCACCTCCGCCCGAGGCGACGAAGCAGAGAATGAGCGCCGGCGGTTCGTCTTACAGATCATCCAGCCCGGCCTCGTCGGCCTGATGGACGGTTCGGTATCGACGCTGGCGCCAGTATTCGCCGCGGCTTTCGCGACCCACAATTCGTGGAACGCGTTTCTTGTCGGACTTGCGGCTTCGATCGGCGCCGGCATTTCGATGGGCTTCGCCGAGGCGCTGTCGGACGACGGCAAGCTTTCGGGACGCGGCGCGCCGCTGCTGCGCGGCCTCGTCTGCGGGCTCATGACGATGGCGGGCGGCATCGGTCACACCCTGCCCTTCCTGATCCCGTATTTCTACACGGCGACAGCGATCGCACTCGTGGTCGTCATCATCGAGTTGAGCGCAATCGCCTGGATCCAGTGGCGTTACATGGACGTGCCGCCGCTTTCGGCGGCCGCCAAAGTGATGATCGGCGGCGCTTTGGTGCTGGCGGCCGGAATTCTGATCGGGTCGAGCTGAGGGCCCGCGAACCTTACGACTGGTGAGCGCCGGTGAACGGCACGAAGGGAATGATCGCGCCGCCATAGATGTCGGAGCGCGCGACGGACATCTGCCCGTCTGGCGACATCCGCTTGACCGCTTTCAGCACATGCTGCGCGCCGGGCGGACCCACCGGAATGACCATGATCCCGTCGGGGGCAAGTTGCTGCAGCAAAGGCGGGGGAATGTGATCGATGCCGCAGGTGACGATGATCTTGTCGAACGGCGCATTCTCTTCCCAGCCATAATAGCCGTCGGCATGGCGAGTGCGGATGCCGCGGTATTCGCTGTAGCCGCGGGCAATGAGGCTGTCGTAGAGCGCCCGTGTGCGCTTCGCCAAGGCGGGAATGATCTCGATCGACCAGACATTCGGGGTCAGGTTCGCGAGATAGGCGGATTGGTAGCCAGATCCGGTGCCGATCTCGAGCACCTTGTCGCTACGCTTGATCTCAAGCGTGTTGGTCATGCGCGCGACCGTATGCGGTCCGGTAATGGTCACGCCGAAGCCGATGTTGAGGTGATGCCATTCGTAGGCGCGATCAAGGTTCTCCGCGGTGACGAATTCCTCGCGCGGCGTTAGCAGAAACGCGCGGATGTCGACTTCATCCCACACGTCGTGACGGACGATGAGCTGTTGCAAGCGGTCCCAGCGCTGGCCGAGGAAGTTCGCGTCTTCGCCGCGATTCTTCACCATCCACTCGACGAAAGCACTGCGCATTTCGCGCGGCGGCGAAGCGCTCCAGTCGTAGGGCGTCGGCACCATAGCCAGCGCGGGACGAGAGGCGAGCGCCGTGGCCTGCATCGCCGCCCCGATGACAAACTCGCGCCGATCCATGAAGCCCTCATAGTGATCGACGCATCGGGACGCAAAGGCGAATGACGATCAAGCGAGAAATAAGGCCACCTGGCTTTCTCAACCCGAAATCCAGGTTTCGCGCAACGGGGGAAGCCACGCGGAACGGAACTTGATAGCGCTTTCCCACGGAAGATAAGGAGGGGTTATGCAGCCGAGTTCCTTTGAAGTGATGCGCATTCCGACCCACGGGCCCGGCGACGTGTCCGGCCTCATGGCTCTTATCGACAGCGGCGCGCTCGAGCCGTCTTCCATTCTCGCGGTGTTGGGCAAGACCGAAGGCAATGGCGGGGTCAACGACTTCACCCGCGAATATGCCGTCGCTGCATTGTGTAACGCTCTTTCTCCCCATCTCAAGCTCCCGCCGCGCGAGGTCGAGGCCCGAATAGCGTTCGTCATGTCCGGCGGCACAGAGGGCGTGCTGTCGCCGCACATCACCGTATTCGCGCGAAGCCGGCCCCTCGAGAGCGTCGGCGAGAACCCGGCGAGAACGACTCAGCGTCGGCATCGCCCATACCCGCGACTTCTTGCCGGAGGAGATCGGCCGCGATGCGCAGATCGATGAAACGACCAGGGCTGTCGGGGCGGCGATGCACGACGCCCGCATCGAGGCGGTCGCCGATGTGCATTTTGTCCAGATCAAATGTCCTTTGCTGACCAGCGAGCGCGTCCAGGACGCGGGCGCGCGCGGCAAGACCGTGGTCACCGCGAGCGGCTATGCTTCGATGGGCTATTCGCGCGGCGCTTCCGCCGTCGGCGTCGCCAAAGCGCTGGGCGAGGTCGGCGCTGAGGTCGGCGAGCGCCAAGTGCTGAAAGACTGGGCGCTCTATTCATCGGTCGCCTCCTGTTCGGCCGGCATCGAGCTCATGCACAATGTCGTCATTGTGGTAGGCAATTCCCGCTTCTCGTCGAGCCCGTTCAAGATCGGCCACGCGGTGATGCGGGATGCGATCGACCTCCCCGCAGTGACGCAGGCGCTTGAGAGCGTGGGATTGACGGCGTTCGACGCGCATTCGCAACGCCGGGTCGTCAACATCTTCGCCAAGGCCGAGGCCTCCCCGGACGGCTCCATCCGTGGCCTTCGCCACACGATGCTCGAGGATTCGGACATCAACGCCACCCGGCACGCCCGCGCGGCGGTCGGCGGATTGATCGGAGGCGTCGCGGGAACCGGCGCGGTCTACGTGTCGGGCGGCGCCGAGCACCAGGGCCCCGCCGGCGGCGGCCCGGTCGCTGTCGATCGCGCGGGTGTGAGGCGCCGGGCGCGCAAGCGTCGTACGTCTCTGGCGCGCTGCGCCCGTTTGGGGCGTGCGAGGCGACGGCAATTCGTGTTCGCGATTGCGTTTCAGGCTCCCGAATCGGGTGCGCCCTATTCCGCCGCCTCGCGTATGGCGGCGTAGCGGGTCACCTGCGCCCTCAGCGGCGCGGGCTTAGGTGGTTTGTGCATGACCAAGGCGTCTCCGCGCGTCCCCGTGGGATCCAGCAGAGAGCAAAGTTCGCCTGACCTCGCTCTGAATCCGGACTGGCGGGACCTGCATCTCGAACTGAACGATTAAAGCGCCCACTCCCGCAGAGGGCCGACACCCGGACTGTGGTCCGGGGGGCCATGACGCCTTCGGAGCCGCTCTTCCTTTCCAACCAGCAGCTATGTGAGTCGACAATTCATTGCAGATAATCAGAAGCTAAGTTAAGCTCGCCCCATGAACAATCCTGCGTTTCCGCATGGCCTCGACCGCAGGCTCCTGTCCTGCCCCTCAGCCCACGGAAAGGCACGGCAAAAATTTTTCCCGCGAAAAGCCGCGTAACCCATTGAAAAGTCATGATTCGGACGAGAGAATCCAAGGAAATCCAAGAGATTCCAAGGCCCAAAAGCGGGGGGTTTCAAATCCAAATGGCGAGACGCCAAGAAAACCCAAACGGCGGGACCAACGCCGCAGCCCGCGGACGAGCGCCCTAGCCCACGCTGCTTTCGGGCGACATCGTCATTGCAAGGAGCGCAACGACGAAGCAATGCAGACAACGTGGGCGACCGACGACTCCGGATTGCTTCGCCATAGCCCGGTCCGGAAGGACGGGCGTCTTTCGACGCCCTGTGGCTCGCAATGACGAGCGCGGTTCGACCCGATGCAAAGCACCCTAGAAGGCGATCATCGCCAGGGGTGGGCGTCGGCGGACTTCTTTTCGTGCGCCTCGATCGCCGGCGCCTCGACCAGGGTGAGGTCGATGTGATCGAGGCCTTCGATCAGGCACTGTTTGCGGAAAGCGTCGAGCTCGAACTTGACGACGCCGCCGTCGGGGCCGCGGATCTCCTGCGCCGGCAAGTCGATCGTCAGCGTCGCATTGGCGCCGCGCTCGGCGTCGTCCATCAGCTTGGCGAGGTCTTCGCGCGAAACCTTGATCGGCAAAATGCCGTTCTTGAAGCAGTTGTTGTAAAAAATGTCGGCGAAATCGGTCGCGATCACGCAGCGGACGCCGAAGTCGAGCAGCGCCCAGGGCGCGTGCTCGCGTGAGGAGCCGCAGCCGAAATTGTGGCCCGCGACGATGATCGTCGCGTTGCGGTAGGCGGGCCTGTTGAGAACGAAGTCCGGATGCTCGGAGCCGTCCTCAAGATAGCGCATCTCGGCGAACAGGCCCGCGCCGAGGCCGGTGCGCTTGATCGTCTTGAGATATTGCTTGGGGATGATCATGTCCGTGTCGATGTTATCGATCGGCAGCGGGGCCGCGACCCCGGTCAATGTCGTAAACTTGTCCATGCACTCAAACTTTCTACGTGTCCGCGCTTCCCGACGATGCGTCACTGTGTGGGCGTCGACGAGAAGCGAAATGTTCCAGCGGTCAAGCCGTCTTGCGCGCTACGCTGCTGGTCAAGGATTTCGTCGCCGCGAGCTTTATCAAGCCGCGCCTCCTCCGACAACGGCCTCGATCTACAGATATTTCTCCAGGTCCTTCGCCGCATCTTCAGGCGAGCGCTCGACGTTGAAAGCCTCGACGAAGGCGCCGTTCTTGTCCATTAAGTAGACGATCGAACTGTGGTCCATGGAATAGTCTCCGTCCGGCTGAGGCTGACCCTTGCGGGCGAACACCCGGAAAGTCTTCTCCGTTGCTTCCACGGCCTGCGGGCTGCCGGAAAGGCCGATCACGGCGGGGTTGAAGCTGCTGACATAGTCCTGCATCAGTTTTGGCGTGTCGCGCTCCGGGTCGACGGTGATGAATAGCGTCGGAATGGCCTTGTCTCCCATCTTGCTTAAGATGTCGGAGATGCGCGCAAGCTCGGTCGGACAGACGTCGGGGCAGTGGGTGTATCCGAAATAGACCAGGAACGGGCGTCCCTTCAGCGTCTGATCACTGATCGTCTTGCCGGCCCCGTCCTCGAGAGCGAAGGCCCCGCCGATCAGAGCCCCGCGTGGCCTCTCCGACGGACTGGTGAGCAGGAACGCCGCCAAGCCCACCAGCGCAACGGCGACAAGAGTCGCGACGACGCGGATCGCGAACGCCCTTGATCGCACCGCATTGTCGCCTTCCGCTTCCGGCATCAGACCTCCATTCGGAATTGGGTTCCTAAATGCGAAATTGGGCGATCTCCGGACGGAGGCCAACCCGATAGGAACCTGCTATTGACCTTGGCTTAGCAGGGCGCCACGACAAGCGCCTGGATAGGGCGTCATGGTCCTTCGTCAACTCGAATATCTCGCGGCGCTTGCGCGCGAAAGGCATTTTGGCCGTGCTGCAGACGCCTGCCACGTGTCCCAGCCGACTTTATCGGCCGCGATCCGCCTGCTCGAAGACGATCTCGGGGCGCCGATTGTCGAACGCGGGCACCGATATGTCGGCCTGACGCCACAGGGGCACGTGGCCCTGGAGCACGCGCACCGGATTCTCGCTGAGGTGGAGAATCTCCGCCGGGGGCTTGAGGAAATCGACAAGGGCCTGACCGGCCGTCTGCGGATCGGCGTCATTCCGACCGCGTTGCCGCTTGTTTCCCAACTTACGGCCCCCTTTTACGCTCGATTTCCCGGCGTAACGGTCGCCGTGATCTCCATGAACAGCCAGGAGATCGATCGCGGGATCGAAGAGTTCGAACTCGACGTCGGCCTCACTTATCTCGACGCCGAACCGATGGCGCACGTTAAGGCCAAACCGGTTTGTGTCGAGGAATATCTCTTTCTCACGCCAGCGAGTGGGCCGCTCGCCGGCCGAGCGCAGGTCACTTGGCGCGAAGCGGCGAGCACGCCTTTGTGCCTGCTGACGCCCGACATGCAGAACCGGCGGATCATCGACGGCGTCTTTCGCTCGGTCGGGGCGAAGCCCGTCCCGGCTGTGGAGACCAATTCGATCTTCAACCTAGTCTCCCATGTGAGCGCGGGCCAGTGGTCGGCGATCGTGCCGCGCCAGCTCTTGCGCTTTTTCGGCGTTCCAGAGGGTACGGTGGCGATCGAGCTCGTCGAACCGACCGCGCGACGCACCATTGGCCTTGTGATGAGCGATCGCGAGCCGCCGTCGCCACTCGCCCGCAACCTGTTCGCGATGCAGTTGCCCGAGGACATCGCGGCGCTCATCCAGCCGCCAAACCGCCCCGGCGAGAACCTGGAAGATCGATAGGAGTTTCCTATCGCTCATTCCAAACGTTCAATTTGAACCTAACCCCCCAGAAGCGCATCTTTAACAAGGATTCTGGGAGGATGTTGTGTCCGGCCGAACGGCCTTTGATCTGGGTTTGGCGCAGGCGCTCATCGACCGCAAGCGCAACACGCCAGGCGCCGCGCTGCCAATCCTGCACGACCTGCAGGAGCAATTTGGCTACATTGACGACGCCGCGATCCCGCTGATCGCGGACGCGCTGAATATTTCGCGCGCCGAAACGCTTGGCGTGGTCAGCTTTTATCACGACTTCCGCCGCTCGCCTGTGGACGGCCGGGAGCTGAAGCTTTGCCGCGCTGAATCCTGTCAGTCCATGGGCTGCGAAAATCTCGTTTCGCACCTCGAACTTCGTCACGGGATCAAGGTCGACGACCATAACCATTCCGGCCTCCATGTCGAAACGGTTTATTGCCTCGGCAACTGCGCCCTTTCGCCCGCCGCCTTGCTTGACGGCGCGCCGGTTGGCCGCCTGGACTGCGATCGGATCGACGCGATCGTCGCGGCGGCGCAAGGCAAAGTGCAATGAGCGTCCGCGTCTTCGTCCCTGGGGATTCTTCGGCGCTCTCGGTCGGCGCGGACCTCGTCGCCGAAGCAATTCACGACGAGGCTCGCCGCCGCGGCCTCGACATTGAGCTTGTGCGCACCGGATCGCGCGGCCTCTTCTGGCTTGAGCCGCTGGTCGAGGTCGAAACACCCACAGGGCGTGTCGGGTACGGACCGGTCGCGGCGGGCGAGGCGGTTCAGCTTTTCGACGCGGACTTTTTGAGCGGTGGCGCTCATCCCAAAGCGCTGGGGCGCGTCGAGGACATTCCTTACCTCGCAAAACAGCAGCGGCTCATCTTCGCGCGCTGCGGGCTGACTGACCCGCTCTCGCTCGACGACTATCGCCGTCATGGCGGACTTGCGGGCCTTGAACGCGCGCTGGCGCTGGGTCCCAAGACGACGATTGAAGAAGTTTTGGCCTCCGGCCTTCGTGGGCGTGGTGGCGCAGGCTTCCCGACCGGCATCAAATGGCGCACGACCGCTAGCGTCGAGGCCGGTCAAAAATACGTCGTCTGTAACGCCGACGAGGGCGACAGCGGCACGTTCGCCGATCGCATGCTGATGGAAGGCGACCCCTTCCTGCTGATCGAAGGCATGGCGATCGCCGGGCTCTCGGTCGGCGCGACCAAGGGCTATGTCTACATCCGCTCCGAGTATCCGCACGCGTTCGCGACGTTCCAGCGCGCGATCGAGCGCGCGCGGGCGGGCGGGCTGCTCGGCCCGAGCGTGCTTGGCTCAGGGCTCGCCTTCGATCTCGAGGCGCAGACTCGGGGCCGGCGCCTATATTTGCGGCGAAGAGACGTCGCTCCTGCAGAGTCTGGAGGGGAAGCGCGGGCAGATCCGCGTCAAGCCGCCTCTGCCAGCGATCTCAGGCCTGTTCGGCAAACCGACAGTCATCAACAATGTGTTGAGCTTCGCCTCGACGCCCTGGATTCTCGAGCACGGCGCGAAGGCCTATGCCGCTTACGGCGTCGGACGATCGCTGGGATCGCAACCCTTCCAACTGGCCGGCAATATTCGTTACGGCGGGCTCGTCGAACTCGCCTTCGGCGCAACGTTGCGAGAACTGATCGAAGGCTTTGGCGGCGGTACAAGGAACGGCCGGCCGGTCCGGGCAGTTCAGGTCGGCGGCCCACTCGGCGCTTATCTTCCGGAGTCGCTCCTCGATACGCCGCTCGACTACGAGTCGATGGCCGCCGCCGGCGGCATGCTGGGCCATGGCGGGATCGTCGTTTTCGACGACAGCGTCGACATGGCGCGCCAGGCGCGCTTCGCCATGGAGTTCTGCGCCAAGGAAAGCTGCGGCAAATGCACGCCCTGCCGGATCGGTTCGACCCGCGGCGTCGAGACCGTCGACAAGATCATCGCCGGCCGGGACCGGCAAAAGAACGTGCAACTGTTGCGCGATCTTTGCGAGGTCATGACAGACGGCTCGCTCTGCGCTCTCGGCGGACTGGCTCCGATGCCGGTCTTAAGCGCGCTCAATCATTTCAGCGAGGATTTCGCCAAGGCGCCTGCGCGCGTGGCGGCGGAATAGGAGATCAGCCATGTCGCTGTTGCAAGAACTCGATACGGGCACGCCAATTCGCACCGGCGAGGCGACGGTCACGCTGACCATCGACGGGCGCCAAGGTGAGCGTTCCGCCGGGGACATCGGTGATGGCCGCCGCCGCGCTGATCGACAATCCGATCCCGAAGCTCTGCGCGACGGACAGCGTCGAGGCCTTCGGCTCGTGCCGCCTTTGCCTCGATTGAGATCGAAGGGCGAAAGGGCACGCCCGCTTCCTGCACGACGCCGGCCGAAGCGGGGATGATCGTTCGCACCAAGACGCCACGCCTCGAGCGGCTGCGCCGCGGCGTCATGGAACTTTACATTTCCGATCATCCCCTGGACTGCCTGACATGCAGCGCCAACAACGATTGCGAGTTGCAGGCCCAGGCGGGGAACGTCGGCCTGCGCGACGTGCGCTACGGTTACGCCGGCGCAAACCATCTGGAGGCGCCGACCGACGCCTCCAATCCTTATTTCACGTTCGAGTCGTCAAAGTGCATCGTTTGCTCGCGCTGCGTGCGCGCCTGCGAGGAGGTGCAAGGCACCTTCGCGCTGACCATTCTCGGTCGCGGATTTGACTCGAAGGTAGGCACAGGCGGCGTCGATTTCCTGTCGTCGGAATGCGTGTCCTGCGGCGCCTGCGTGCAGGCCTGCCCCACCGCCACGCTCAACGAAAAGCTGGTCATCGAAAAGGGAACGCCGGAGCGCACGGTCGTGACGACCTGCGCCTATTGCGGCGTCGGCTGCTCCTTCAAGGCGGAGCTCAAGGGCGACGAAGTCCTGCGCATGGTCCCCTACAAGGCCGGCAAAGCCAATGAGGGCCATTCCTGCGTCAAGGGCCGGTTCGCCTATGGCTACGCCACGCATAAGGACCGCATTCTCAAGCCGATGATCCGCGAGCGGATCGAGGATCCGTGGCGCGAAGTGTCGTGGGACGATGCGATCGCGTATGCGGCGAACGAATTCAGGCGCATTCAGGGGAAGTATGGGCGCGACTCGGTCGGCGCGATCAGTTCCTCGCGCTGCACCAACGAGGAAGTTTTCCTGGTTCAGAAAATGGTTCGCGCCGGGTTCGGCAACAACAACATCGACACTTGCGCGCGTGTTTGCCACTCGCCGACTGGCTTCGGCCTGTCGAAGACCTTCGGCACCTCGGCCGGTACGCAGGATTTCAGGTCAGTCGCCAAGTCGGATGTCGTCGTCGTCATCGGCGCCAATCCGACTGACGCCCATCCGGTATTCGCGTCTCGCCTCAAGAAACGCCTGCGCGCCGGCGCCCGGCTCATCATCATCGATCCGCGCCAGATCGACTTGGTCAAGACCCCACATATCAAGGCAGACCACCATCTTGCGCTGAAGCCGGGAACAAACGTCGCCGTGCTCAATGCGTTCGCCCATGTCATCGTGACCGAAGGCCTCATAAACGAGTTGTTCGTTCGCGAACGCTGTGACCTCGCCAACTTCGAGTCCTGGGCGCGGTTCGTCGCCGATCCGCGTCATTCGCCCGAGGCGACGGCGGAGGCGAGCGGCATCGATGCGCAGGAGCTGCGCGCGGCTGCGCGCCTCTACGCCACGGGTGGCAACGGGGCGATCTATTACGGGCTTGGCGTAACCGAGCACAGCCAGGGCTCGACCTCGGTCATGGCGATCGCCAATCTTGCCATGGCGACCGGAAACATCGGGCGCGAAGGCGTTGGCGTCAATCCGCTGCGCGGCCAGAACAACGTGCAGGGCTCATGCGACATGGGCTCCTTTCCGCACGAGTTTTCCGGCTACCGCCATGTGTCGACCGACGTCGTGCGCGAGACGTTCGAACGCTTATGGGGTGTGCCGCTCAGCAACGAGCCGGGTTTGCGCATCCCCAACATGATCGACGAGGCGATCGACGGCTCTTTCAAGTGGCTCTACGTTCAGGGCGAGGACATCGCCCAGTCCGACCCGGACACGAAGCACATCACTGCGGGCTTGCGAGCGATGGAATGCGTCGTCGTGCAGGATCTCTTCCTGAACGAGACGGCGCGATATGCCCATGTCTTTCTTCCCGGCGCGTCGTTCCTGGAGAAGGACGGGACATTCACCAACGCCGAGCGCCGCATCAACCGCGTGCGCAAGGCGATTCCTCCCCTTGCTGGACTGGCCGACTGGGAAGCGACGATGGCGCTCGCCAACGCGATCGGCGTACCGATGAGCTACACCCATCCAAGCGAGATCATGGACGAGGTCGCAGCCACGACGCCGACCTTCAAGGGCGTGTCCTATGCGCGCCTGGACGAACTCGGCTCGATCCAGTGGCCATGCAACGATGCGGCGCCGACCGGCACGCCGGTCATGCATGTCGACCACTTCGTGCGTGGCAAGGGCCAGTTCATGCTGACCGAGTTCGTCGCGACCGAGGAGCGCGTTGGACCGCGCTTCCCGCTTCTGCTGACGACCGGCCGCATCCTGTCGCAATACAATGTCGGCGCTCAGACGCGCCGCACCGCGAGCGCGGTCTGGCACAGCGAGGACGTGCTCGAAATTCATCCCTTCGACGCCGAACAACGCGGCGTGCGCGACGGCGATCTCGTGGCGCTGAAGAGCCGCACCGGCGAGATTTCGCTCCACGCGAAGATCACCGAGCGCGTGCAGCCTGGGGTCGTCTACACGACCTTCCACCACGCAATTACCGGCGCGAATGTGGTGACGACCGACTACTCGGATTGGGCGACCAACTGCCCTGAGTATAAGGTGACGGCTGTGCAGATCAGGCGGACCAACCATTTCTCCGACTGGCAGGTGCGCGATCGCGAGGAGAGCGTCTCCTTGCGGCGGACCGCGAAAGCCTTGGCCGATGCGGCCGAGTGAAGGCTTAGGCTCGATCGACGTACCAGTCCGGGCCTTTTCCTATGATTCCGGCGCAACCGGGCCGGAGCTGACGCGGGCGATCGCGGTTGAAGCGCCGGTTCAGATCGTCATAGGCGGCGCGCCTTTCGCCGTCATGATGGCGACGCCGAACGATCTCGAAGATTTCGCCTACGGCTTTGCGTTGACCGAGCAGATCGCGGGCGGTCTTGGGGATATCCGCGGCGTCGAGGTCGAACCGGCCGAGGACGGCTGGCGGCTCAAGATAGCGCTCGCCGGCGAACGGTTGCAGGCCCACCTCGCGCGCGGCCGGGCGATGAGCGGACGCACGGGCTGCGGCCTATGCGGCATCGAGGACTTCTCGCAGATGCCCTCGCCCCGCCCGCCGCTCCATCCGCAGGCTGCCGTCGCCCCTGACGCGATCCGCGCGGCCCTTGGCGAACTCGAGGCGCGGCAGCCGCTCAATCAGGCGACTCGCGCCGTCCATGCCGCCGCGTGGTGCAGACGAGACGGGACTATCGTTTTGTCACGCGAGGATGTCGGACGGCACAATGCGCTCGACAAGACGATTGGAGCGCTCACACGCGCCGGGGTGACGCCCGACAGCGGTTTCTTTGTCATCACCAGCCGCTGCTCGTTCGAAATGGTGGCCAAGGCGGCGATCTTTGGCGCCGGAACCTTGGTGTCCGTTTCGGCGCCGACCTCGCTCGCGTTGGAGCGCGCTCAGCGGTTCGGCGTTCGCTTGATTGCTGTCGCCCGCTCCGACCAGGCTTTGTGCTTCGACAGTGGGAGCACCGACGCTAGCGGAGGGTTGGCGGCTTGAGCACCGGGAAGCTCGATAGACTCGTGCGCATGGCCAATCAGATCGGCGATTTCTACGCCTCCATGCCCGAGCGGGAAGCGATCGAGGGCGCCGCTTCGCATCTGCGCCTCTACTGGACGCCGAAGATGATTCGCGAGATCATCGCCTTCGCCGATCAAGGCCATCCGGGCCTCAATGCGATCGCGGCGCGCGCGATCGACTCATTGAAACAGAGCGAGTTGGCCGCGTAGAACTCTGCCGGGCCCCATGCCGCGCTGGCCGCGCCCTCAAAACCTCACGCGGCTTTTCGTCGGCCAGCACATTATCAATGGCGCGAGCGTCGGCCTTGGGGTCGTCGCGGTCGCGCTCGTGGCCTCGGCGATCTTTGGCTTCGCCGCGGGCCAGCCGGCGACGCTCGGCGCCATATCGGCCAGCATCTCCGATCTTCCGGCGCCATGGCGCGAGAAGGCGCGGACGCTGGGCTTTGGCTTCGCGCTTGCGATGCTCTCGACCGTCGCAATCCAACTTGCGCTGCCCTGGCTCGGCGCCACCATCCTCATGATCGGCATTATCAGCTTTGTCGGCGGTCTCGTCACCGGGCTCGGCCGATGGGCAGTGGCGGTCGGCATGCAGGCTGTCATCCCGATGGTGTTCATCCTGGGGTTCCCACGCGAAACCTATCCGGCCGCGGTTCACACCGAGATTTTGCTCGCCTGCGGCGGCGTGGCTTATATCGCCATTGCGCTCTTGGCGACCGTCTTCACCGACCCCAGCGCGCGCCGGATGGTGGCGAGCGAAACGATCCGCGAGTTCTCCATCTACTTGCGTGCGGTCGCCGGCATCTTTGATCCAGACCAGGATCTCGCCGCCGCCTATGGCGCAACGATCCGTCAACAGTCGGCGCTGTCGGACCAATTGCAGTCAGCGCGCGCGCTTTTGCTTGAGCGGCCGGGGACGACGGGCGAGCGCATGCGGCTGTCGGCCTCGATCGGCATTCTGCTCGATGCGCTCGATGCGCTGGTCGCCGCTCAGTGCGACGTCGAGGTCATCCGGACGACGCCTGGGGCCGCGGCGGTTCTCGCCCGGATCGGAGACGCATTGCGTGTTGGCTCTCTCGATCTCAGGCACTTGAGCCTGGAGCTTCTTGCGACCGGCCATCCTACCCTGCCGCCCGACCATCAGCTCGCGATCGACGCCCTTAAGCGTGAAGCTGCGCAGGTCGAAGCCAAGTCAATGGACCCGCAAGCGCGCGCGGCGCTCGACGCGGCGACCTGGCGGCTCGTTTTGTCGCTCGGCCACGTCCGGCGATTGGAGCAATCTCTGTCGAACGACGCGACCGCTCGAGCCGCGATCGGCGACGTGGACCTCGCGGCTTTCATCCCGAAGCGAAATTATGGGCCGAGCGCACTTGCCCCGCATTTGAGCCCCGAATCGCCGGTTCTGCGATTCGCGACTCGCCTGTCGCTGGCGATGATGTCCGGCGCGCTGGTCGCGCAATCGCTCGGCGACGACCGGCATGGCAACTGGGTTCTGCTCACCATCGCCGTGGTGATGCGAGCGGGATATGGCCTGACGCGGCAGCGGCGCGACGACCGCGTCATTGGCACGCTGATTGGGTGCGTGCTGGCGGCGGGCTCAGTCGCCTATTTGCCTGTCGCCGCGCTGGTCGGGGTCCAGGGCTTGGCGGTCGCCGTAACCCACAGCTTTGCGCGGCTCAACTACCGCATCTCTTCGACCGGCGCTTCGGTGATGGCCCTGGTGACACTGCATCTCGTCCAGCCTTGGGTCTCAGCGCCCATCCTTGTCCGCCTCGCCGATACTCTGATCGGCGCGGCGATCGCGCATCTCTTCAACTATTTTTGGCCGCGCTGGGAGTTTTTCGAGGCGCCGCAATTGGCGAGCCGCCTTCAGACGCAGCTTGCAGCATTTGCCGCCGCAGCGCTGAGAAGCGACGTCAGCGAGCATGACTACCGCCTGGCGCGCAAGAACGTGATCGAGGCCATGGCCGCGCTTTCCGATTCCGCTGGCCGGATGGCCATCGAGCCAATGACGGCGCGCAAGGGCCTCGACGAGATGGCTGACCTGCTCATCAGGGCCTATAGCCTCGTGGCCCAACTTTCGGCCGCGCGTCTCGCGACGCAGACTGGCGCCCCTCTGCCGGACCTTGCGATCAGCAACTGGCTTCAGGCGCTTCTCGTCGGCTCATCCGACCGGGCCGCCGTGGTGACCGAACCACCAGCGGGGCCGCTCGCCATCGCAGCGATGGCCGTGACGACTGCCGCGCGCAAATATGAACGCGCAGCGCAAAGCGATATAGGCCCGGACGTCCATTAAAAGAACATTCGCGCGCGTGTTTCGACTAGCGCCGCGCGCCTAGATGGCGCCGCCACCCCGGTCGAGCGGGGAACCGTGCGCCAAACATCGCGTGGCTCGCAGCCGGTGCGGTCGTCAACGTGTGGGGAGAAATCGGCTCAGCGGGTTCAAGATCCCGGAGCAAGGCGCGGTTGGACATCACCAGACTCGGGCGCGGAAGTGGGCTTTCCCCCCTCAGGCGCTGGCGTCTTATGCTGCGGATTCTGGCGCTGTCGGTGGATTGCCTTGGCCTTCACGGGTCCTTGCTGCGCGACCTGAACTTCTTGCGGCGATGAAATCGCTCCCGACTTTGCAGGGGATGCGGGAAGCATGGCGTTCGCCGCGCCAACCGTCGACAGGCAGCTGAAGGCAAAAGCAATCAAAAACGGTGTACGCATGTCGTTCTCCCTGACGCGACGATCACTCGTTACCTCGCGCCTACGGAAATCGTCGGTGTCAGCGGCGCGCTCTGAGTGGGAATCGCCTGAATGGTGTTAATCTGGATGATCAACGCTAGCGTCCTTTTTGACACTTCGTCATCGTCAAAAATGTAATACCACTTCCCGCCGTGATTGACAGAGGCAAAAGCGCTCACCGGCGGAGTGTCCGAGACGGCGATCAGCATATATTTCCTTGCATTGACTAAATCGCTTTCGGTTCTCAGCTCTTGAGCATTAAGGACCGCCTTGTCGGTATTCATGGTGATCAGGGATCGGTCACGTTGCGATATGACATCGCCAACCTTGGCTTCTGTTTCAGTGGGTTCCTTAAACTCACCGCCGTGTCCGAAAACACTAAGTTGAAACGCTCCGGGGACTAAAGTATAAAAGAGCTGGCGGCAAAACTTAGAGCGAATCTTATAGTCATCGATTATTCGTCTTACGTCTTCGGGTGGCAAAAATGCGATTGATGGCCGCCCTGTGATCTCAGTGGCGGCCTTCATTACGCCGAGAGCTGACCGTGTTTGCAAGAAAGGGGGTTGATTCCTTTCGTGCAAATTTTCGCTCGCCTTGGACCGAATCGTTATCGAACCGCCCGCGCCGCTGGATCCGTTTATATAATATGCAAGTCGTTGCCAAAGGACGGCAACGATTCCTTCCGCATCTTTGGGTTGCTTTCCATCGCATTTGGCTTGACGCTCTGCTACATTCCTCTTGGCCGGATATAGCGTGAGACTATCCGCTGAAGTCGCCGCGAGGATCAGCGCTCCATAAGCGTCAAGATCAATCATGGCGTCAATGGCGGCGTCGTAGTCCTCGTAGCCGCTCGTCACCCGGTTTACACTTAGATCTAGAATGGCCGCGAGAGGCCAATCGGAATTGTAAAGATTAACAAGCGACTCTGGCCTTATCGGCGTCGAGACTTGAGCAATGAGAGCGTTGCCGGAAAGAGGAAAATAGCGGACAGTCGGCGCCTCCTGATAAGACACCGATCCTGTGATGGATTCGACGGGTCCAGCTATTGTTCCAGCTGTGGATTTGAAGTTCGCCGTTGCTCCCAGGCCCGTAGCGCCGCTACCAAGGGTCCCTCCGGCAGACGTTGCCGCGTCGACCTCGGCCACGTCCATAAAAAGCGGCGATTCTCCGTTGCTGACCCGCACGACATTCAGGAGCGCCTGCTGTCGCGACGTGTCCTCTATGACTTCGTTGTAAGATGTTCGCCCATGATCGATCGACGCCGGGCCGATAACTGAGCATGAGCTCAAAGTAATCGCAGCAAAAGCGACTATGGAAATCGCTTCTCCACCCACGCCTCGAAGAAACTCTCCATGCCGCGAATTGAACATGGCTGTCCGCTCGCACGCCGTTGTCTGGAATCCCCGAGAGGCTCGCTCTATCAAGCATTCGCCGGTCGGGGCGCGAGTTCGAGCTATATCTTGTGGTATTCGGTTGCGACAAGTTGAACCCTTGTCCCAAGCTGTGGAAAACTGATTGTTTCGGGCGAGCGTTCGTCGGCATGCGCCGCCGACGGCGGATGTCATCCGGGGTGTCGTGCGCCTGCGCGAAATGGCCGTCGCGTCCTGCGCCAAACTGCCCGCCCAGCGCCGAGCGAGCAGTTGGGTTCGCTACTGGCGTTTACCACGGATCACGATAGAGGTATCATGTCTTCCGCGATCGCAGGAGCGCCGGTCGGCGCGTTGCTTTGGCTTTGTCATCGATACTATCGAGCTGCGACTGCTTGAGGAGCCTATGGAGAAGCCCAGGATGCTCTCGGTATCGAGCCGACTTCTGATTTCGCTCTCGGCGACGCTGCTTTTGACGGCGACCGCCTCGGCTTCGGATTGCGACGGCCTCGCCGCCAACTTCAAAGGCGCGATCGCCGAGAAGTCGATTGCGAAGGTGAAGGACGCGATGGCGGCGATCGCGGACGACAGCATCTGCAATTTCGATATCGACGCGTATCGGCTGCAAGAGATCGATTTCGCTATCGGGGCCGCCGGCGCCGCTGCAACCGAGGGTGAGCGAAAACAAATGATCGATTTCGCCCAGAACGCCATCCGCATCGGCGGCACCTGGCGCTCGGCGGAGACGATGGGGGATTATTACGCCCGTCGCAGCGAGTTCAAGGACGCTCTTGCCTGGTACGAAACAGGCATTTCCTTCCTCTCACGGGCTTCGACCAGTTCGACCCCGCAGGAGCGCGAACAGCTGCTGGCTCGCGCCGAAGCGGCCAAGCATCAGGCGAGCGACGACAGCCAAGGCCGGCATTCGGCGTCGTTCGCGTCCACGACGCGCGACGCCGACGGGAGCCTCGGGGGCATCTATTCCCGCGACCTCCTGCGTGGCGCTCAAGCCGTGGCCGTGCCGTTGCCGATAAACTTTTTCTATGACGAAACCCGCTTCACGCCGGTCGGCGAGAAGGCGATGGAGGAGTTGCTGGAAGTGGTCAAACAGCAAAACATCGAAACCATGGTCCTTGTCGGCCACACGGATCCGAGAGGCAATCATAATTACAATATTGACTTGTCTAAGCGTCGCGCTGCCGCGGTGCGAGACTATCTGCTGTCCCACGGGGTGAGCGCGCGTATCGATGTGGACGGCAAAGGACCGGACAGTCCCTTTGACGTCTCCTTGCTTGGGCGGCCTGTGGCGAAGGAAGAGGAATGGGCGCTCGACCGTCGCGTGGAATGGGTTCGCCAGGGATCGCCGGATTGAGGATCTTCGGGCATAGGACGGAAGGTGCTCATGCGTAAACTCGCGCGGTTCATGATTGCGGGGGCGGCGATGGCGACCGCGACGATCGCGCAAGTTGGCGCGACGTCTGCGGATAGTCTGCAAGCGCCTGGCGGAGGAACGATCCGGGCGCTCGTCATCGGCGTCGACGCCTACCCGAATTTGGCTGCTTCAGCGCAGCTGCACGGCGCGCAGGCGGACGCCGAGGATATCGCCGGGGCGCTCAGGCGCGGCGGCGTCGAGCCCATCGTTGTTCTCAACGCTGACGTGACCCGCGCAAAGATCGTGGCGCAGATGGACGCGCTCGTCGCCGAATCGAAACCGGGCGATTTCGTTCTATTCGCATATGCCGGACACGGCATGCAGGTGCCTGAATATCGTCGTTGGCAGGGGATCGATCGCGACGGAGTCAACGAACAGATTGCGCTGTCCGGATTCAGCTTTAGCGGCGCCGGCGCCGGCGAGATCGTCGTGAATCTGGAAATGCGGGCGTGGCTGTCGCGGCTCGACGCCAAGCAGGTCGATACGCTCGTCGTCATGGATTCGTGCTTCGGCGGGGGAATGCGAGAGGTCGATCCGCGAACGGGAGAAATGCGGACGCGCGTCCTGCACGGCAACGCCGAGCAGATCAAAGCCGGCGAGAACGACCGCAGGCAATTTGTCGGCATTCCCATGACAGCCAAGGAAGCGCGGGCGGACGTGTCCTTGATGTCCCATGTCACGTTTCTCGCCGGCGCGACGAGCAGATCTGTCGTTCCGGAAACCGGAGGCCTGGAACCCAAGGGACCGCGCGGCGCGCTGAGCTATTATGTGGCTCGTGCGCTCGGCGAAGGTCTCGCCAAGGATCGCGTAATCACCCGCGAGGCGCTCTACGACTATTTGAAGCCCAATGTCCGACATGCGACGCAGGATCGCCAGTTGATCCAGGTCGAGCCCCAGAGTCCGGATCCGTCCGTCTACGGCAAACCGGTCATGACCTTGGCCGGCGCCGCCTCGCCGACATCCGCATCGGTCGCCGGGCCTGCTTCCCCAGACCCCGCTGCGCCGTCGTCCCCGCCGGCCGCCTCGGTCGCCGGGCCTTCTTCCTCCTCCCCTGCCGGGCCGCCGTCCCCGCCAGTCAATCCGGCGGCCACGCCGACCGATGTCCGAAACGACGCCGTCCGCGTCGCCATGATTGATGGCCCGGACAAGGCTTGGGAGACAATCGAGAAGGGCAATACGCCTTTCACCAAATCCCCTTCGGTCGACGGAGCGGATCTCGTCTGGGACATCGGCAAGAGCGAGGCGCTGTCCCGCGGCGACCTTGTGATGCAATCCGTCGACGGATCGCTGATCGGCGGCGTTATCGACCGAACTTGGGCGATTGAGAGATTGCGTGAGATTGCCGAACATCGAAACCTTCCAACGCAGCTGTCAAGCCAAGGGCGACTGCTGACGGCAGGCGACGAGGCGCAGGTCGAGATCGACGACATCGCTGAGGCGCGCCTCGTGGTGTTTAACATCGGAGCCGACGCGACCGTGCAAATGCTCTACCCGAGCGCCCCCGGCGAGGCCGCGCATTGCCCGGACGCGGAAGGCGGCAATTGGCGCTGCTCGCTCGGCGTCACGCCTCCCTTCGGCGCCGACACGATCGTCGCGCTCGCGAGTTCGGGAGTTTCGAGCCAACTTTTGACGTGGCTGCGCGCACATCACGGCAGGCGCGACGCCGCGCTTATTCCGGAACTTCTCAGAAGCGCCATTCAAGCCGATCCCACAATCCGCATTGGCTTTGCGGGCGTGTTCACAAACGCGCGTCAACAGCCTTGAAAGAGGGCTCGATGAAGCACCTGAACATAGCGGCGTTCTGCGTCGCCGCTGTCTCCCTCTCAAGCGAAGCCGCGCAAGCCGAGTCGGTCGAGCAGGCGCTGAGAGGGCTGCAACCGTCCAGCGTGATCGAATACTCGCGGATGGTCGGCGGCCAGGCCACGCTTTGGAGTGAATGGCCGTGGCAGACTGCGCTCTACCGCACGTCGAATGGCCACGAGTTATTCACCTGTGGCGGATCCCTCGTTGCCCCGGGGTGGGTGCTTTCGGCCGCCCACTGCTTCGGAGAAGGGAGTACCGACGATCCGGCGGCTTGGACGGTTGCGACGCATATTGGCAAGCTTACGGCCGTGGGACTGCCGCCCGATGCCGAGACGCGGAAGGTCAAGCGTCTCGTTGTGCACGAAGGGTACGACCAGAAATCACAGGAAAACGATATCGCGCTCATGGAGCTAGCGGAGCCGCTGCCAGAACCGCTCATCGCGCTTCAATTGGAGCCGGATCCAGCCGAGGAGTCGAATCGATCGGTAACGGTTACCGGCTGGGGCCTGACCCGCTGGCTCGTTAGCAAGCAAGACAACACGGGTCATGTTGTGTTCTTCGACGGAACAACGCACGAAAAGGTCGACTTCGAGAAATTTGAGTCTCCGGATCTGCGAAAGGCTGAAATCCCGCTCGTCGAGGTCGATCAATGCGCCCGGGCTTACAGCGGCGTGCTCCAAAAGATCGACGGCCGCAATCTTTGCGCGGGCCTGCCGACAGGCGGGCTGGATTCCTGTCAGGGCGACAGCGGCGGCCCGATGATGGCGAAGTCCACGGCAGGCGAGTGGCGGCAAATCGGCGTCGTGAGCTGGGGCAAGGGCTGCGCTCTGCCAAAGTATCCCGGCGTCTACACCCGTGTCTCGGCGTTCAGCGCCTGGATCAAGAACGTGATGAGCGGGGATGCCGTCGTCGCGGGGTCGGACCAGCCGTCGTCAGCGCCCTCGACCACCGGGCCGGATCAGCCGACGTCGGCGCCCTCGGCGCCGGCGGGGGCCGCCGATAACGCGTCCGCCGCCGCTGACCCACCTCTCGAAAATCCGGCGGGTGTCACGATCGCTTTCAAAGAAGGCGACGATCTCAGCGTCGGCCAACGCGTCGCCTATGTCGTGACGACTGAGCGGCCTGGCTATCTCACGGTCCTGGACGGGACGCCCGACGGCAAGCTGACGCAGATCTATCCCACCGCGGCGTCGTTGAGGTCGCCCGGGAGCCCAACCCTGGCGTCGGCCATGATCCGCCCCGGCAAGCCCATAACGATCCCCGATTACCGAAACCCCTATCGCGGCTTCGACGTTCAGATCACCGAGCCGCGAGGCAAGGGCGTTATGGTCGCGTTGTTAAGCGACAAACCGCTGACGAGCTTCGACACGCCGCAGGCTCCAAAGACCTTCGCCTCTCCCAAAGAGGGAGTGGATGTCATTCACCGCCTGCGCGACGAATTGGCGCGCAGTCTTTCGCTTCAAACCAAAAGCTCGACCGCGGCGCCCTGGTCGGTGGCCTATCACGCCTACAACATTCGATAAGGCTCGAACGACCGTCGCACATGGCTCTCGACAAGCCGTCTATCTACGGATTACACGAGGGAGACAGCGGCGCCACTCTCGTGGCGACTTGCGTGGGCGCCGCTTCCGAGCAAGTCGATTGAGCGGACGAGTAGGTGACCGGACCGCGGAGGTGGTCGGGTTCCGCGTAAGGCGAGGTGCGATATGCCGGGCTTTCTTCTCGACCGGACGGCGCGGGGCTCGTTAGGAGCCCGACGCTTGGCCGACGCGAGGCTGGCCGTGGCCTCCTTGTTGTTGATCCTATTCGGACTGGCGCTTTCGCCTCCGACCGCGGCGCAAGACTTGCGGTCGCCAAGCGTGGCCAATGTTGACGGCGCCGCCTCGGCGAAATCCCCCGCTGCGGCCGGCCGTCGCGTCGCGCTCATCATCGCGAACGGCGCCTATCCAGACGCGCCGCTCGCCAACCCCATAATCGACTCCGGCCTCATTGCCGACAGCCTCAAGCGGATCGGCTTTGCGGTCACCGTGAAAGAGAATCTCGACCTCGATGGTTTCGAGCAGGCGATCTCCGACTTCGCCGAGACCGCCAAAGGCGCGGACCTCGCGCTATTCTACTTTTCCGGCCACGGCTTCTCCGTGGCTTCTGGCGGACTCCAGCAGAACCTCTTGATGGCGACCTCGGCCAATTTCAAGGCGAAGACAACGCTTGCGTTGCAGCAAGGCGGCGAACCGCTCGAGCATGTCGAGGAGACGATCATCGGCCATGCGCGGGCGACGCTGATTTTCATCGACGCCTGCCGCAACGTCCCGGCCCTGGCGACGCGCGGCGTCGGCTCTCGCGGATTTGCGCCCATCGACCGGTCGGCGCTTGAGGGCGCTTACGTCGTCTTGTCAACGCGCGAAGGCAAGACTGCCGCGGACGGGGAAGCGGGTCAGGGCAGTCCCTTTGCTCGCGCCTTCGCGGCGGTGGCGCCCACCCCGGGTTTGCGCATCGAGGACGCTTACGCGCTCATTCGCGAAAAAGTGCGCACCGCGACGTCCGGAGAGCAGGTTCCGGACGTCATTCGCAGCGATCTGCCGCTAGGCGGCGTGACGCTGCTCGAGGCGCATGAAGCGCCGTCCCAGCCTGCAGCGGCGCACGAAGCCATGCTTCAACCGGCCCCGCCCGCCGCGCTCGTCCCACCGGCCGCACCCGCTCCGGCGCCAGCCGCGCCTGCAGAGGCGCCTGCGCCGGCCAAGGCGGGGGCGACGGCCGCAGTGGGCCCGCCGCCAAGGATTGCGGTCAACGATCCGGGCGGAGAGGTCTTCAAGGAGTGCGAGCAATGTCCGGAGATGGTCGTCGTGCCAGCCGGCGTGGCGATACTCGGCTCGCCGCTCGGCGAAAGCGGACGCCAAACGTTCGAAGCCGCGCCGCACCCGGTTGAGATCGGCAAACCCTTCGCTGTCGGCCGATACGCGGTGACTTTCGCGCAATGGGACGCCTGCTACGCCGAGGGAGGCTGCGGCCACCGCCGCCTCGGCGATCTGGATTTTGGCCGCGGCAACCGTCCGGCGATATTCGCCACCTGGACCGAAGCGCAGCTTTATGTGGATTGGCTGAAACGGAAGACCGGCCAGCCTTATCGCCTCCTCAGCGAGTCCGAGTGGGAGTTCGCCGCGCGCGGCTGCCGGACCCTCAAATGCGCCTACGCGCCCTTCTGGTTCGGGGCAATCAAGCCCGAATTAGCGGTCTACGATTCCCGGCGCTCCTATGACGGGAGTCCCAAAGCCGCAGCGCTGCTCAAAACGGCGCCTGTCGACAACGGATCTCCAAATCCGTTCGGGCTTTACAATATGCTCGGCAACGTGCGCCAATGGACCCAGGATTGCTGGAACCCGACCCCCGCCGCCTCGCCTTCGAACGGCGCGCCGGTTCTCTCCGGGGATTGCACCGCCCGAGCCACGCGCGGCGGCTCGTGGGCGGATGACCCCGCCAAATTACGGGCTTCCGCGCGCGACTACGAGAGCGCCGACGAAGGGTCGGAAAGAATTGGGTTCCGCGTGGCGAGGGACTTGAGCCCCTGAGCGGAACCAGAACATGAACCCAGATTCGAACCCGATGAGGCGAAGCGTGACGAGACGATCATTTTGGGGAGCGGGCGCTCTGGCGGTGGCGATCTTCGCGATTGCGACCGCCGCGCTCGGCGCCGCCGATCCGGCGAGCGCGCAGACCCGGCGCGCTTTCGTTCTCGGCGAACAGCGCTACTCGGACCAGGACATTCCGAGCCTCACCCGATCGGACAATGACGCCAGCGACGTCGCGGCCGACCTCGAGCAGGTGGGCTTCGATAAGAAGAACATCACGCTGGCGACGGAATTGCGCGGCAAGGCCGACTTCGACAAACGGTTCAACGCATTCCTCGCCACGGTGAAAGAGGGCGACACCGTATTGTTCTTCTATTCTGGGCATGGCCTGGGGGTTGAAGCGAACAACACCAATTACCTGCTGCTTGGCGACATCAAGAGCCTCCGCACTTATACGCGCGGGCAGGTGATCGAAGCGGACCGCCGCCGGGACGACCTCATTTCGCTCAAGATGCCTTCGTTCGAAGGCGCCTATGAAACCGACGAGATCGCCAAGAACGGCGTCTCCGTCACCGACGTCATGAACGCGATCGGAGCGAAGAAACCCAAGGTCTCAATTCTTTTTCTTGACGCGTGCCGTTCGATCATCCGGGCGACGACGGACGAGCGGGAAATCAAACGTGGGATCAGTTCCGGCAGTCGGCTCCTGCCGACGAAGGATCTGCCGGCAGGCTCGATCGTGATTTTCTCGGCTTCCTTCGGCGAAACCGCCATCGAGAGTTTCGGCTCCGGCGATCATCGGCGCAACTCCCTTTTCACCGAGGTCCTCAGGTCGGAGCTGCAACGGCCTGGGCAGACGCTGATTGAACTTGGCCAGAGGGTCAGCCGCATGGTGCGGGCGTTCGCGCTGGCTGGCGGCCGGCAGCAGGAGCCGGAGTATTTCGAGAATCTGGGCGTGAGCGACGATTTCAAGCTCGTCGATTCCGTTGGCGCCCAACGTTTCCAGCTAACGCAGCAACAATGCGCGGGGGCTGACGTGGACTGGGCGGAGATCAGCCAACAGCCGGAGCGCGAGGCGCTGGAGCGACATCGTCGACGGTTCCACGATTGCCCGACTGCAGAGCTCGCGCGCCGCGCCCTCGTCAGCCTGATCGGTTCCGCCGAAGTTGCGACGCCGGTTCTTCCCGCCGGCTCGAAACAGATCGACGATTGCGACCGCCTCGCCGCGTCGGACAGCGATCCCTCCCGCCCGCCCGAGGTCTCCGGGGTGTCGCTCGACAAAATAGACTTCGATGCGGCGACCGCGGCCTGCGAGAAGTCGATTCAACGCAACGCGCGCATCGTCCGGTTCCTGTTTAATTTGGGCCGCGCCAAATTCGCGGCCGCAAACGCCGTGCGGCTGGACGATCCCACCCGAAAGCCCCTGATCGCCAGCGCGCGCGCCGCTTATAATGACGCCGCCAACCGCGGCTATGTCGCAGCCCTCTACAGTCTGGCGACGCTCTCCGACTACACGGACGCCGACGAGGAGGAACAGTCGCGCGCCAACGACCTCTTGTTGAAAGCCGCCAATCAGGAATTTCCGCTGGCGATGTACGAGCTGGGTCGCCGATACAGCAAGGGCTCGTTCGGTCTGCAGCGCGACCTTGCTGAGGCCTATCGCTGGATGTCCAAGGCGGCGGAGAGCGGCTCGGTCCCGGCGATGGTGGAGACGGCCGAAGCGCTATTCTACGGGCAGGGAGTCGCGAAAAATCCGCGTAGAGCGGTCGAATGGGCGCAACGCGCGGCCGACTCGGGCTCCGACGTGGCTAAATTCAACCTCGGATGGTATTATTTCAGAGGCAACAGGATCTATGATCGGGGACGACCTCACGTCCAGCAGCCTGCTGCCCGACGATACGCAGGCGTTGCTGTGGTGGGGACGCGCCGCCGCCGAAAACAATCCGGCCGCGCAATATTGGATGGCCGCGATGATGGAGCGCGGATACGGATTACCCAGCCCACAGCCGGAGATCGCCGAGCGCTATTACCGCCTCGCCGCGCATGGGGGCAACGAAGACGCGGAAATCGAATTGTCGCGCCGCCTGATTGCCGGCCGCATGCTGGTCAAGCCTGAGAATGGCACGAACGAAGCCATCGATCTGCTCAATCGTGCGCTCAGTCATGGATCGGCGCGAGCGGCCAACATGCTCGTGGAGATCTATCGCAACGGCGAGATCGATCAGCCCAAGGATCCTTTACTCGCGATGAAATACGCCTTTCTCGCGATAAAATTGTCGGTGCTGGCCGACCCGGCCAAGGAGGACGGCAATCCATTTTACGAAATAAACGCGGGCATCTCATTGGCGGAGATGGCGGTGAACGGCCAAGCTGTCGATGTCAACGATCGCGCGCTTCTGAATCCGGACGAAGTCGACCGCTTGCAACGCTTTTATGGGACGGTCGACCCGGCGACGCACAAAGTGAAAATACGCCGACTCGAAGTTCCGCTTGGCGGGTGCAACTCCTTCAGGAAATCGGTCTGGGTGTGGGATTGGGGGCGCGCGGAATCGCCGACCGAGCCGCAGTTCCGTAGTCTGGAGCGCGAGACCTATTGTTACGACAATGACATTCTGCGCCGCACGCTGTCCGCCTCGTTCGACGCGGCGCGCAAGGCGAAGGTGCCTTTCGCCGATTTGATCAACCAGCAGATCATCGCCGCGCAAGCCCAGGAAAGCGCGCCGTCGTCTCGCCAACCTCGCCGTTGAAAGCTTCGCAAATTAGTTGTAAATCTATGCGGCTTTATCGCGCCATCGGGAGTTCTCCATGAGCGTCAATTCATCGAAGCATCGCGCATTTCGCAAACTCCTGCCGGTCGCCGCCGTCGTCATCGCGGTCGCGCCCTTCGACCAGACGGCCGCTTACGCCGGCAACGGATTCCTGGGCGGTTTCGTCGGCGGCGTCGTCGGGGGCGTCATCGGGCACATGCTGGTGGAGCCTCGCTACCATTACGCGCCCTCTTATCGCTCGGAGGGTCGGCCTGCACGTGCACGCAATGCTGGCGGCGCTTCCGGCGGGGCGTCCCAGGCTCCTCCTTCCGCGGCCGATTCGTCGCGGGCGCTGGCCTCGCTCGCGCCGCCGACCACTCAGCAGGCGCAGGCGCTCCTGAAGTCCGTGGTGCCCAGTCAGTCGCTTGGGACAGTCGGCGCCTCGGACGATCTCAATCAGATCGGCAGGGATGACAACGCCGAGGCGGGTCGCGATTACACCAGCAGAATCGATGATCTCATCAAGCGCATTCAAATCGCCCAGAACAGCCAGCACTCGACCAAGGAGGGGGATGTCACGGAGCACGCGATTCTCGAGGCGTTGGAGAGCTCGATACGCGAAGCCAACCTGACCAAGTTTGAGACGTTTCTCGGCGAGAACTGGTCGCCGGAGCGTCTGCGCGTCATGATTCTCGATCGCGTTCAGAATGAAATCGGCGGTCTGTTCGACGGCACCAATCGCGGCGCCGTGACGATGAACGACCTCGATTTGATGATCAAGAAGGCGGCGAAAAACGTCTATGCGCGCCTGTTCGAGACATCGGAATTGCTTGCTGCAAATCGCAGCTCCACCCTGTTCGTCGAGCGTCTCTATCAGACCCACGGCGACCTCGTGAACGGCGAGGTTCGCGAGAGCGCGGAGCAATTGTTGGCGGACGCCGCCACTTCAGGCCTGGGGCAGATCGAGCCGAAGTTGCGGCGCGACCAGAACGCCTTCGCGCTGCGCTACCGCGCGGAGCGGATCATCTACGATTGCCTGTCCGACAATATCGAGTCGATCAGCTCGAGCGAGTTGGGCATGGCGACCCCGGCGGAAATCAGCAAGGGCGTTCTCGACGTCACCAAGGAGCAATGCGCGAAGTGGGTGTCGGCGCAATTGATCGGCGCGGACGACAAGGTCAAACCGCAAGATCCGGTGCCTCTGCGGGTCATTTGGAACGCAGAGGGTCCGAAGGACGACGCCTCGATGTATGGTCGCGCGACGGACCAGCTTTAGCGGCGGTCATCGCTCTGAATGTTGTGAGTGGCATCGCCGAGTAGCGGGGGTCAGAAGAGGTTTTCGAGCGCGGAGTTCGTTCGATGCGGGCGTCGCGGGCGTGGCCGACTGCGATTGTAGCGCTGGCGTTCATGACGGCGCCGCGGTTTCGCGCGGGACTCGGACATCAATGTTTGCGCTCGATTCAAAAGATAATGATCAAAAGATTGCCGCCTGTACACATGCTCTCGCAAATCCGTCCGCAAATGGTAGTAGGACGGATTTGTACAATGACCGGGGAAACGCCTATTTCGACAAGGGCGACAACGATCGGGCAATCGCGGACTATGATGAGGCGTTGAAGATTAGTCCTAAGAACGATGTAATCTTTGTTAACCGTGGTCGGGCATATTTGAACAAAGGCAACAACGATCTAGCAATTGCAGATTATAACGAAGCGCTGAAGTTAAATAAGCGGAATGATGTGTTCTACGTAGGCCGAGGTCAAGCTTATGTTCGGAAAGCCGAATATGATCGTGGAATTGCCGATTATGATGAGGCGATCAAGATCAACCCAAAGAACGACAATACTTACAATGAACGCGGTAATGCCTATTTCGATAAAGGCGAATACGATCGCGCAATGGCAGAATTCAACGAGGCTTCGAAATTAAACCCAAAGAATGAAACGTATTTACTAGATCTGGGTGACGTTTTTATGGCCAAAGCTGAATACGATCGTGCGATTGCAGAATTCGACGCCGTCTTCAAGATTAACCCACGGAACGAGCGAGGCTTATCTTGAGGCGCGGTAAGACCCACGATCTCAGGGCGAATACGACCGTGCGATCGAGGATGACAACGAAGCGCTGCAGCTGAAGCCGGACTTTGTCGAAGCGCTTAGCAATCGCGGAATGGCACACTTGCGCAAAGGCGATTACGACCGCGCGATCGCCGACGTCGGTGAGGCGCTTCGTCTCAAGCCGGACGATCCGGGGACGCTTAGCGCTCGCGGGCTCGTGTACACGTACAAAGGCGACTACGACCTCGCGATGACTGACCTCAATGAGGCGGTTCGTCTCAAGCCGGATTTGGGCGCGCTGAACAATCGAGGGCTCGCGTTCGTCGCGCTGAAGGATTACGACAAGGCGATAGCTGATCTTGACGAGGCAATCCGGCTCAATCCGAAATTTGCCAATCCTCACGCTCACCGGGCGCGCGCCTATCTCGGCAAGGGCGTCACAGCACATGCTGCTCGCGGACGCCGAGGAAGCCATTCGCTTAGACCCGAAATACGCAGGCGGTTACGAAGCGCGTGGCGAAGTTAAAGAAAAGTCCGGCGACGTCCGCGGCGCGCTCGACGACTTCGAGCAGGCGCTGGCGTTAAAGAACGGTCTTTTCGACGCCCAGGCCCGCGCCGGCCGCGAACGCGTACTTGCGGCGCTGGCCTCCGCAGGCGCCTCGACAGAAGCCCGCGCGCCGACTGCACCGTGGCTCTTGCCGCGCCGGACAGAGCCCCGGACGCCGCGCCTGCGATCGGCCGGCGGGTCGCGCTCGTCGTCGCCAACGGCGCCTACCACGACGCCCCGCTCGCCAATCCCACGATCGACGCCGATCTCGTCGCGGCGAGCCTCGAAAAGACCGGCTTCACCGTCACCGTGAAGAAGGACCTCGGCCTCGACGCCTTGGAGCAGGCCGTCGACGATTTCTCGGACTCGGCCAAGGGCGCCGAGGTGGCGCTGTTCTATTTCGCCGGCCATGGCTTCTCGATCGCGGCCGGGGGCCGGCAGCAGAACCTCTTATGGCGACCGATGCGGATTTTCACGCGAGGACCGGGCTCGGGTTGAGAAGGGCGGCGAGCCGCTCGAGCACGTCGAGGAAACCATTATCGGCCACGCGCGGGCGACGTTGATCTTCGTCGACGCCTGCCGTGAAGTCCCCACGCTTGCGAGCCGCGGCGTCGGCTCGCGCGGCTTTGCGCCCTTTGACGTCTCCGCTTTCGACGGCGCCTTTGTCGTGATTTCGACGCGGTCGGGCAGGACCGCCGCCGATGGCGTGGCGGGCCAGGGCAGCCCGTTCGCGCGCGCTTTCGCCTCTATCCTGCCAACCCCGCGACTGCGCATCGAGGACGCCTATGCCCGCATCCGCGAAAAGGTGCGCGCTGAAACCTCGGGCGAGGAAGTTCCCGATGTGATCCGCAGCGACCTTCCCGAAGGCGGCGTCGTGCTGGCCCATGACGCGCCGAATTAAAATCGAGAAGGGCGGCCCTTTGGATCGTCTGTTTTAATGCCTGCCGAGCGCTCGCTCCGATCGGTTTGAAATGGGCGGCCTCAATGGCGGCCATGACTCCGGACGCATTGCTCCTCGAAAGGCTTCCTGGGCGGCTGCGGAAGTTCGAAGAGCAATTCCTTGCGGAATTTCTGAATCTGTGTTATACCTATTCTTAGTCGCCGGATCGAAATGCTCACACGTGGAGTGCGAGAGAGGACGGGCCATGAGAGACGGGAGGCCGCGAGATGTTTCGCATGGCGCCTGAGATTGCGAGCTAAAAATTTTGCTCCAATCGCTTGTAACCCATTGAAAAGGCTCGATTCGAAATGGCGATATTACACTTGACATACCAACCCCATGATGTAGGTATTGGCCATCGGAGAGATTCGTCGATGGCTACCTCGGTTCTCAACGCCCCTCATTTCATCAACGAAGAAGCGCTTTCGCGTATGTCGAGAGCAGGCTTTGGCCGAATGGTCCGGTATGCCCGCATTGCGGCAATGCCGATGCGAAGCGCATTCGCAAGATGGAGGGCAAGACCACTCGCCTTGGCCTTCACAAGTGCTACGAGTGCAAGGGCCAGTTCACCGTTAGGCAGGGAACCATCTTTGAGAGTTCCGCACCTTGCCCCTGCATCTGTGGCTCCAGGTCATTCACCTGATGTGCGCCAGCAAGAAGGGCATTTCGACCAATCAAATCCAGCGGATGCTTTCTTGCAGCATGAAAACCGCTTGGTTCCTTACCCACCGCATCCGCGAGGCAATGCGCGACGGCGCTCTCTCGCCAATGGGCGGCGCTGGTGGCGTTGTTGAGATCGACGAAACCTACATCGGCCGTAAAGACGGCTTTGAGGTTAAGCGCGGTTCTGGCCACAAGAACGCGGTTCTTACCCTTGTGGAGCGCGACGGTAAGGCCCGCTCGTTCCATGTCGAGAACGCCTCCAAGGACGTGATTATCCCTATCGTTCGCGAGAACATCGACGCGCGAAAGCCACGTCATGACCGACGAAGCGCCCATCTACTCGAAGCTCGGCAATGATTTCTCCAAACACGGCGCTGTCGAGCACTCGCGCGGCGAATATGGCTACCGCGACCGCGAGAGCGGCGAGAAGATCAACACCAACACCGTTGAAGGCTACTACAGCATCTTCAAGCGCGGAATGATCGGCGTTTATCAACACTGTGGAGAGCAACACCTTCACCGTTATCTGGCGGAATTTGATTTCCGCTATTCAAACCGCGTCAAGCTAGGGGTTAACGACACCAATCGCGCTGAAATCGCGTTGGAAGGTGTCAAAGGGAAGCGGTTGACTTACGAAACGACTGCGCAAAGCTAGGAGTCCAAATCGTCGGAATTTGGGAGTTTTAGAGTTGTGTCCACCACCTATTCGCCCATTATCAAGAAGGACGATTACGACGCCTTCCGGCGTATCATACGAACTCGGACATGCCCGACACCTATCAATGAATGGACCTATCAAAGAGCGGAGGCAGACTTGCAGTAGTACGCGTAACAGCGGCATAGCAGTCAGGGGAATTGAAGTGTACCCTGACAGCTTCAGGCGGCTCACCTTCGGGCGAAGGGGTCGCAAAGCAAGTAGACACGAACTCGACAACTTCGCCGCCCACGAGGCCGCGCGGCAGGATCGTGATAAAGGAATGCGCCGCCTGTAATTGAACTCAGCCTCGGCACAAGCGGAAATACCCGGCACAATTTCTGAGGCGATAAATGTGCAGTTATCGCTCAACAGGAGTCTTAATTGTCAGCAAAAGTAGTTACTCCACAAAGGACAAAAATAACCGACGCCGAGCGCCACTAGCGCTTTGTCGAAACGGCAAAGAAGGTGGGCGCGTCCGATAGTGTCGAGGCATTTGATGAAGCATTTGCCAAGATCGCACCCCGCACTCATCAAGGGACAGGCAAAGCCGACGCAGCGGGAGCGCTAGTAGTTAGCAAGGGTGTTGGTAACTCGGCCAGCATTGGTGTAATCACACTTCTCGCGATACCAAATATTGCTAACGCCTCCTCCTGAGTAAGAATAGCCTCAGGATGAGATACGGGATTTCTGTGTAAGTCCTTCATTTGCTGTAACGCAGCGATTACCTTTGGATTTCCTTTTTCGTTGGTGATTAGTGATTTGATGTAAACTCCCATATTCCTCACCTTAGGTGGTGAATTACCGCCCGTAACGTGAGCGTGATATCTTCTAAGTACGCTCTCTACCGCCCTGAAAACATGGAATCCGGCAGAGGTGGGAAGATCAAAGGCTAGACACCTACCGGCCTCACGAACATCCGGTAATCCTTCGGGAACCTTTGAAGCCAGCACTAATGGGAGCAAATTCTCTCCATAAGCCAACAGAGAGGCGGTATCGAACCCACCCTTTTGGGTAACAAAGTACGAGTACATGACAGTAAGTTCGCCAGTAAGGGCGGTTTTGTATTGAGTATACTGTTGCCGCAGTCCTATTATTTGATATGATTGTATTTTCTTTAATACATCAAATGGTTCCAAAACACCCTTCAGCGATGCCAGCAATGGTCGTGAATAGCCATAGGATATCTTTAGGTATGGACCATATAGGCTATTATATAGCTCTTCAATAGCCGATTGAGCCGATATCAAAGGCAGAAATATTTCCCCCACCTCTGTATCTAGGGTTGGTAAGCCGTCTAAGCCATCCATCCTTGAGCACATATTAAAAATGTAGCTTAGGGAAATTCGGATCACGGCGGACCTCTGGGCGGCGCGAATTACAGCGCGCCCCTATCTAGGGCTTGCGCCTTGGTATGGCAAGTGTAATACCGCCAAATAAACGCTAGTAAACGCTAGCACTTTTACTAGCGTTTACTGACGTTTATTGGCGTTTACGCGCGTTTATTGAACCCCCTCACCCCTCTCGCTTGTGGGAACGCTTTGCGCTGCCGCAAGGCGGTTCGAGCGGCGCGGCGGTCTATTCGTCGTGGTCGCGGATCGACGAGGTCGGGCTCGGATCGACGCTTGGACCGGCGCCGGCTGGCAGGATCGGCGGCGCGGGATCGCTCTCGCCCATTGGCGCCGGCGGCAGGGCGCCGTCGGGTCCATCGCCCGGCCCCGGCGCGCTGAGGTGCGCGATGTCGAGCGGCTCCTCGATATCGGGCGCGGGCGGCAAGCCGTCGCGGGGCTGAGGAGCCGGCAGGAGATCCGGCGCCGGCGTCGGCTTGCAGATGCGCCGGGGGCCCGTGTCGGTCGAGCCGTGATTGGCGAGATCAAGGTGGATGTGGTTGTAGTGGAACACGTCCGCGCCCGGGCCTAAGACCGTCGTGAAATATTGGCAGGCGCCGGCGTGGACCTCGTGCAGGAAGGCGGCTTCCTGGGTGTCGCTCGTTCTTCCAGTCGCGGACGAAGTCGATCTCTCGCCCGTCGGCGAGCGTGAAGCCGGCGACGTCGACTGCATTGCCGAAGGCGTGCTCGGAGAGCCGCGCGCCCGGCATATTGTCGATGCCCCGGCAGCTATAGGCGCCGAACACTTTGACGGTCGCGACCCTCTGCCCGAAGCGGGTCTGAGCGTCGGGCTCGACGATGGCGTCGAGCCAAGCCTCGAGCGCCGGGATCATCGGGCAGTCGATGGTCAGCGTCTTGTCGACCCCAATCGTCCCGTTGGCGAGAGCCGAGACTTTCAGCGGACGCGTCATGCCGCAGATGCCGGGGCCGTCGATTTCCCCCGCCTGGACGATCGTGTCGGAAAGGGTGACCTGCTTGCGGGCGAAGCAGGCGTTTTCGGCCTGGGCGCGCCAGACCGGCCGCTCGGGATGGCCGAGGAATCCGCAGCTTGCGAGACACAAAGCCGCGGTGAACGCGAGGAACACAGGCGAAACGCGACGCGCCATGACGCGACGTTGCGCCGATTGGCTTAAGAATCGCTGAACCATGCCGCGTTAAGATTCGCTCAACCATGGTTGAGCCTGCGCGCCATCTCGTCGCCGCACTTTGCCAGCAAGGAAGCGTCGCTATGGGCGGCCGACAGCGGAATTGGAGCAGCGTTGCGTTGAGCCTCGCGCTCGGGCTTGCGGCCGCGACGCCGGCTCGCGCGCATCCGCACGTCTGGATCACCGTCAAGAGCCAAATCGCGTTCACGCCTGACGGGAAGGTTTCGGCGGTGATTCACGACTGGGTTTTCGACGAGATGTATTCGTCCTTCGCCACGCAGGGCCTCGCGCCGGCTGGCCAGCTCGTCAAGAAAGAGCAGTTCGCTCCGCTGGCCAAGGAGAACGCCGGGAGCCTGGCTGAAATTGGTTATTTCACCACGTTGAAGAACGGCGGCGCGGCCATGGATTTCGGCACGGTGACCGACTATTGGATGCAGGAGCGGCCCGACCATCTGGTCGAGTTTCATGTCACGCTGCCGCTGAAGACGCCGGCGCCGGTGACCAAGTTTCTCACGTTGCGGGTCGCCGATCCCGAGTACTTCATCGATTTCGAATTCGACGACAAGGAGCCGGTGAGCCTGGTCTCCGCGCCGTCGGGATGCTCGGCGAACGTCGCCAAACCGAAGCCGCTCGAGGCGAACGACAAGCAGAAGCTGAGCAAGTCGTTCTTCACCAACCTCTCGCCGGGAAGCAATTTCGGTTTCAAAATGGCGAGCGCCGCCATCGTCGCGTGCCCATGACGAGACGCGTGATCTCATGGACCGGTCTTGGATTGGCCGCTTGGAGCGTGTCGGCCGTTAGCGCATTGGCGCAGCTGTCGCAGCGGCCATTTGCTGTTGCCGGCGGCGAGGGCGGGGGCGGCGCCGAAGGCGGGCTCACGGGCTGGCTGATGGCCCAGCAATCGTCGCTCACCCATCTCATCGCAGGCAAAGTGCACGCGCTGCACGGGCAGCCGAGCGCCGCCTGGGGCCTCATCGGCCTCGGCCTCGCCTATGGGGTGGTGCACGCCGCAGGCCCCGGACACGGCAAGGCGGTCCTCGCCTCTTACATGCTGGCGAACGAAACGTCGCTCAAACGCGGCGCGGTGATGGCGCTGATGGCGGCGTTGCTTCAGGCGTTGATCGCGATCGCGCTCGTCGGCGCGGCCGGGTTTATCTTTCAGGCGACCGCTTCGCAGATGACTCACGCTGCCGACTGGATCGAGCTCGCGAGCTATTGCGGCGTCGCCGCCATTGGCGCGTGGCTGGTGTGGCGAAAGGGCTCAGCGCTCATTGCGGCGTTCCGTGAGCACGCGGCGCGCCGCCGCGCATTGGCTTCCGCTCCGGCCTATGCTGGCGTCGCATGGGGGCGGGCCGCCTTCAGCCTCTCGGCGGCGGCCTATCGCGCCGGGCCGCCCGACGCGCCGAGCGAACTGGCGGACGAATGCGGACACATGCACATGCCCGATCCGGCTCAGCTTAATGGCCCCTTTTCATGGCGGGCCGCGGCTGGAACGGTGATCGCGGCGGGCGCTCGTCCCTGTTCGGGGGCGATCCTGGTGCTGGTGTTCGCCATGGCGCAAGGGCTGTTCGCCGCCGGGGTCGCCGCCGCCTTCGCCATGGCGATCGGCACGGCGGTGGCGACCGGAGCGCTCGCCTGGGTGGCCGTCTTCGCCAAGTCGACGGCGATGCGGCTTGCGGCGGGCGAAAATTCGCGCCTGGCGCTGGTGGCGAGAGGATTCGAATTCGCCGCCGCCCTGGCGGTGCTGGCGTTCGGCGTCGCGTTACTGGTCGGCGCGCGGGGCGCCGCCGCCTGAGGGCGCGGAGCATGAGGATCGGAAGCGCCGAAAAAAAGCCGCCCCGAGAGGCGGCTTTTCTTTCCGTTGGATCGCTGCGCTTAGGCGGCGAGCGCGGCGGCCTTGCGGCTCTTGCGATAGCCGGCGAAACCGAGGCCGGCGAAGCCGAGGATCATCATCGCCCATGTCGAGGGCTCGGCGTTGACGCAGAACGCCGGCTCCGTAACATAGTCCAAGTCGTCTTGGAGTGTGGCGACGCGCGAGGCCGAATACCGCGTCCGGCCGGGGCCAAAGCCTACGCCATTGCTGAACAAATCGACCACCGTAGTGCCGCCGCCGATGCTGAACATGAGCCCGTAGATATCCAGGAATGTCCCGTGGCCCGAAGAAGTCAGACGCAGTCGCCGGCGCTTTGCCGGGCCAGAACAGATTGTCATACGTCACGAAGCCGTGGTTGTCCGGGCGGCAGGCCCGACGCGACCGCGAATCTGCTGAAATCATGTGGCGCAAGGAGATTAGTCAATTCTGGACAGAGGGAGGGGATAGATTGGCAAATAGGCTGACCGGCGCATCGACGATATTGACGCCATTGTTTGTATCCGTGAACGTCCCGCTCACGCCGGTGATTTCGAACGCGTTGTCGGATACTTTTGATCCGTCGCCGCGCCAAAGGTTATGAGCAGCGATCCGCTGACGCCGCTACCGCTAAAGGTGATGGGACATAGTGGCGGCGTCAGCTTGCCTCGACTAAGGCCGTCCCCGCGAGCGCGGCCATCGCCAAACATATTCGCTTCATCTGAACGTTCCCCTGTTTCGCACGCATGACGGACCGGCGCATGAGGAACATCCCTCCTGCGCCCTGCCTGGACCGTTGCGGTGGTGAGTAACCCCTAGCCGGCCTTTCGAGCACGACCAGCCCTTTCCCCAAGGGCATGCGGACGGTGCTCAAAAGTTTGGCGGCTGTCAACTGGGATTAACACGAACGTGATCGCGTCCGTCATCCCGGCCCCGCAGTTGGCGAGCGCCACCCCTACGCCGCCGAAACAGCCTTAGCTGCATTCGATTCGTCCGGCTCGCCTTCCGGCTCGGTCACCGGACGGGCGAGATAGGCCGCGATCCGGATCGCAAAGGCGTTCGGCGTTTCGGCGAACAGGCGCTCGAACTCGACATTGGCGCGCCGCTTAAGCTTTTTCTGCTTCGACTCGATGCGGGCGCCAAGCCCTTCCAGCGCCTCCGGCGGTAACCCGCTGTGTTCCGCCGCAAATTTTTCCAGCACGTGCAGATCGTTGAAGTCCCCAAGCGCTTCGCGAAGGTCGTTCAAGGCTTCGGCCTGGGCGTTCAGCGCCTCCGGCCAAGCACAGGAGAGGAGTGAGAGCTGGTAACGCAGATCGACGACGCGGGAGCGTGAAGCATGAAGGGCCGTGGGATCCTCGCTTTCGAACGCAAGAAGTCCGCGCCGCTGCGCCTGCCGATAGGTGCGCGCGACCGCGTCGACAATCTCCTGCGTGCCGAGCGCGCTTAAGTCCCATGCCTCGAGGCGTCTGACGATTGCGTTCAGCCGCGCGCGAGGCGTGCTGGCGGAGAGACCCCGGCGGGCGCGCTGAGCAGCCTCCCGCTCCCGCGCGATTGCCGCCATCAGCGGTTCGAAGACCTCTGGCGGGGGCTCGAGACGCTGGACGCGTTGCGCCATCACGTCGAGGTCGCGCGCCCGGCCGATCTGGCGGCGCGTCGCAGCCAGCGCCGTAATCGTCACCCGAGCCGGTTCGCCGACGCAATGGAGAAAGAGCCGCGCGATCGCGCGCGCTTCTTTCAGCGTCTTGCGTACGTCATGGACCCGTTTCGGCGCCTCTTCGCCGGGACCAGGAAACTGCGCCGCCGCCGAGCCGACCGCTCGCACGAGCGCGGCGCGGCAATGTTGCGGCCAGGCGTCGGAGCGCACGTTACGCAGGCCTCAGATCGAGAGCCTTCGCCCGCTCGCGCAGCGCGAATTTCTGCACCTTGCCAGTCGACGTCTTGGGGATTTCGGCGAACACGACACGGCTCGGGCACTTATAGCGCGCAAGCCGCGCGCGGCACCATTCGATGAGCTCTTCGGCGGTGGCGCTATGGCCGGGCTTCAACTCGACGAAAGCGCAGGGCGTTTCGCCCCATTTGTCGTCGGGTCGCGCCACCACCGCCGCGAGCTGAACGCTCGGGTGTTCGAACAGCGCGTCCTCGACCTCGATCGATGAAATGTTCTCGCCGCCGGAAATGATGATGTCCTTCGACCGGTCCTTGAGCTGCACATAGCCGTCCTTGTGCTTGACGCCAAGGTCGCCTGAATGGAACCAGCCGCCGGCGAGCGCCTTCTCGGTCGCGGCTTTGTTCTTGAGGTAGCCCTTCATCACCACATTGCCGCGGAACATCACTTCGCCCATCGTTTGTCCGTCGGCGGGCACAGGCTGCATCGTCTCGGGGTCCATGACGTCGAGCGCCTCGAGCGCGTGATAGCGAACGCCCTGGCGCGACTTGAGATGCGCTTGGGTGTCGGGGTCGAGCGCGTTCCACTCATCCTTCCAGTCGTTGACCACCGCCGGCCCGTAGACCTCCGTCAGGCCATAGAGGTGAGTGACCTCGAAGCCGGCTTCGCCCATCGCCTTGAGCACGGCGGCGGGGGGCGGGGCGGCGGCGGTGAAGAAGTGCACGAGGTGCGGCAGAGGCCGCTTCTCATCGTCGCGCGCGTCGAGCAGGATCGACATGACGATCGGGGCGCCGCACATGTGGGTCACCTTGTGCTCGGCGATCAGGTCGAAGATCGGCTTGGCGCGCACCTGGCGCAAGCAGACATGCACGCCCGCTTTCACGCTGATCGACCAGGGAAAGCACCAGCCGTTGCAATGGAACATCGGCAGCGTCCAGAGATAGACCGGGTGGCGACCGACGTCGCCGGTGAGGATGTTGCCGGCGGCGAGGAGATTGGCGCCTCGGTGGTGATAAACGACGCCCTTGGGATCGCCCGTGGTGCCCGAGGTATAGTTGAGCGAAATCGCATCCCATTCGTCGCCCGGCGCCGTACGCCCATAAGCCTCGTCGCCCTCGGCGATCAGCGCCTCGTAGTCGAGGCTTCCCAGCCGTTCGCCGGGGCCAGCGTACTCGGGGTCGTCGTAGTCGATGATGAGCGGCCGGGCCTTGGCCCGCTTGAGCGCCGCGCCGATGACCGCGGAGAATTCACGGTCGACTACGAGCGCCTTGGCCTCGCCGTGATCGAGCATGAAGGCGATCGAGGCCGCATCGAGGCGCGTGTTGAGCGCGTTGAGCACGGCGCCGCACATCGGCACGCCATAATGACATTCGAGCATCGCAGGGGTGTTGGCGAGCATGACCGCGACCGTGTCGCCGCGCACGAAGCCTCGCTTGGCGAGCGCGGAGGCGAGCTTCTTCGTCCGCGCGTGGAACTCGCGGTAGTTGCGGCGCAGGGCCCCGTGGACGATGGCCAGCCGATCCGGAAAGACCGCGGCTGAGCGCTCAAGGAAGGTCAGCGGCGTCAGCGGCTGAAAATTGGCCGGATTGCGATCGAGGTCGCGATCATATGGCGAAAGGGACATTTCGCGGAGCTCCACGGCGCTGCGAGGCAATCATAGCGCGCATCTGCAAGCTTTGGGCCAGAGATTCGACAATCCTCAGGGGCGAAAGGCGAAGAACCGAAAGCCGACAAAGGTGAGAAACATCGCCGCGCCGCCGCCTGCGGCGACGAACAGCGGCAGGATCGCCGGCGTGACGGCGATCCCGGCTCCGGGAGCCAGAAAAACGCAGGCCGAATAAACGGCGTAGTTGACCACCAACCCGGCCGACGCGACCAGCGAATAGCGCATGAAGGACCTGGTCAGCGGCGAGCGCGCGTGACGGAAGGTGATCGATCGGTTGAGAGCGAAATTAACGATCGTCGCTAGGATGAAGCCCGGCGGCCGGGCGAACTCCGGCGACAGGCCGAGATATTTGGCGCCGAGGTAGGTGACTCCTGCATCGACAAGAAACCCGACGACGCCGATCGCCGCGAAGGCGGGGACCTGCTCAGCGATGCGCCCGCGGGTGGCGGCGGCCGGGTTGACGACATTCATGGGCGCAGCCGTTCGAATTGGGTTTCGGAGCGGATATGCGCATTGGCCCCTAAACCGTCCCTTAAGATAGCCGCCGCCCCGACCGGCGCGGCGAGCAGCGACAATATTGGCCCCGCGATCGTCCTGGGGCCCGAAAACCCGCCTTTCGACGGGCCAAACAAGATCACCGCCGGGATTGCGACGAGGTAGAATTGCGTTTCGCCCGACATTCATCCTCTTCCTAGACGCTGACCAATTGGGCCACGGGCCCAGCGCCGCCCCGAGCTGACGTTGCGTTCGGACACGACAGGCGCGACAGTTCGCACGCGACGAGGCGCACCGGAGTTCGCCGGCAAGGGAGCGAAAGATGACCAGCGGCTATCGCGAGACCTATGATCGCTGGCGCGCCGATCCGCAAGGCTTCTGGGCGGAGGCGGCGCGCGAGATCGCGTGGATAAGACCGCCGGAGCGCATTTTCGATCCAGACGCGGGCGTCTACGGCCGCTGGTTCCCCGACGCGCGCTGCAACGCGTGCTTCAACGCGCTTGATCGGCACGTGGAGGCCGGTCGTGGCGACCAGGTCGCGCTCCATTACGACAGCCCGGTCGCGGCGACCAAGCGCGCCATCACCTATCGCGAACTTTTGGACGAGACGGCGACGCTCGGCGCTGCGCTCAACGATCTCGGAGTTGTGGCGGGCGACCGGGTGCTGATCTACATGCCGATGATTCCCGAGGCGATCGTCGCCATGCTCGCCTGCGCGCGCATCGGCGCCGTGCATTCGGTGGTGTTCGGCGGTTTCGCCGCCAAGGAACTGGCGACGCGCATCGACGACGCTGAGCCAAAGGTGGTTCTAACCGCGAGCTGCGGCGTCGAGCCGGGCCGGATCGTCGAATATAAGCCGCTCCTCGATCTCGCGATCTCTCTCGCCGCGCACAAGCCGGCCACGTGCGTCGTCTATCAGCGCCCGCAAATCCAGGCCGGCATGAACGAGATCCGCGACCGGGACTGGATCGCGCTGGTCGACGCGGCCAGAGCGGCGGGCAAAAGAGCGCCGTGCGCCGACCTCGCCGCCACCGACCCGCTCTACATCCTCTACACTTCCGGCACGACTGGCGCGCCAAAGGGCGTCGTGCGCGACATCGGCGGCTATCTGGTCGCGCTGAAATGGTCGATGTCGGCGATCTATGACGTCAAGCCCGGCGAGACCTTTTGGACCGGCTCCGACATCGGCTGGGTCGTGGGCCATTCCTACATCGTCTACGGGCCGCTGCTGCAAGGCTGCACCAGTGTTCTTTACGAGGGCAAACCGATCGGGACGCCCGACGCCGGCGCCTACTGGCGCGTGATCGAGGACTATAAAGTTTCTGCGTTTTTCACGGCGCCAACAGGTTTGCGCGCGGTACGGAAGGAAGACCCGCAAGCGAAGCTCATCAAGACCTACGACATCACGTCATTGCGCACGTTGTTCCTCGCCGGCGAGCGCGCCGACCCGGACACAGTCATGTGGGCCCAGAAGGTTTTGGGCGTGCCCGTGGTCGATCACTGGTGGCAGACCGAGACCGGCTGGCCGATCGCCGCCAATCCGGTCGGCCTGGGAATTCTGCCGATCAAGCTTGGCTCGCCCAGCGTGCCGATGCCGGGCTACGACGTTCACGTCGTCGACGACGCGGCGAAGCCTCTGCCCGGCCGGGACGATGGGTTCGCTCGTCATCAAGCTGCCGCTGCCGCCCGGCTGCCTGCCGACGCTCTACCGTCAGGACGAGCGGATGCGGGAGAGTTACCTGAACGAGTTCCCCGGCTATTACAAAACCGCCGACGCCGGTTTCATCGACGAGGACGGCTATCTCACCATCCTCGGGCGAACCGACGACATCATCAACGTCGCGGGCCATCGCTTGTCGACCGGCGGCATGGAGGAGGTCGTCGCTTCGCACCCGGACGTCGCCGAGTGCGCCGTGCTTGGCGTCAAGGACGAGGTCAAAGGCGAGACGCCCTGCGGGTTTGTGGTCTTGAAAGCGGGCGTCAACCGGCCTCCGCATGAGATCGAGGCCGAGGTCGTCAAGCTGGTGCGCGACAAGATCGGCCCGGTCGCCGCCTTCAAGATGGCCTTCGTCGTGCCCCGCCTGCCAAAAACCCGTTCCGGCAAGATCCTGCGCGGCACGATGAAGAAGATCGCCGATCAGGATCCATGGTCGACCCCGGCGACGATCGAGGACCCGAAGGCGCTCGACGAGATCATGCAAGCGCTGGAGGGACGGGTCCGATAAAGGCGCGGATGCGCCCTGCCTAGCGAGAAGCCGAATGGCGTTCTATATGTCGTGGGACCGTCATGATCATGCCGCTTCGCGGCCGGTTGGGCGGGCTCGTCAATTTTGATCGGACCGCGATGACGTCTTCCCCTTCCTCCACGCTACAGGTCGCGAATTTCACCTTGTCCAACGGCCTCGACGTCGTCGTTATTCCCGACCATCGGGCGCCGGTCGTCACACACATGATCTGGTACCGTAACGGCGCGGCCGATGACCCACAGGGCAAATCCGGCATCGCCCACTTCCTTGAGCACCTTATGTTCAAGGGGACCGAGCGCCACCCCAAGGGGGCATTCTCCGAGTTCGTCTCAGAGGTCGGCGGCATGGAAAACGCCTTCACCGGCAACGATTTCACCGCCTATTTCCAGCAGATCGCCAAGCAGCATCTCAAGGCCTGCATGGCGTTCGAAGCCGACCGCATGACGGGTTTGATCCTGACTGACGACATCGTTACGCCCGAGCGCGACGTTGTGCTCGAGGAACGGCGCATGCATTGCGACACCGACCCGGGCGCTCAACTCGGCGAAGCCGTGCAGGCGGCCCTCTTTACCCATCACCCTTATGGGATCCCCGTTATCGGCTGGGGGCATGAGATCGAAGGCCTGAACCGCGAGGACGCGCTCGCCTATTACCGGCGCTTTTATACGCCCGAGAACGCCATTCTGGTGGTGGCCGGCGACGTCGAACCGGACGAAGCGCGCGCGTTGGCCGAGGAGACCTACGGCAAGATCAAGCCGCGCGGAGCAAAGCCCGAGCGCGTGCGCCCGACGGAGCCGCCGACGGTCGCCAACCGGTTGGTGACGGTCGCCGACGACAAGGTCGAGCAACCCGGGTGGCAGCGACATTATCTCGCGCCGTCGGCCCGCACCGCACCCGAGGGCGAGGCGGAGGCGCTCGAACTGCTTGGCCATCTTTTTGGCGGCGGCCAGACCAGCTTCCTCTATCGAACGCTGGTCATCGAGGAGCGGATCGCCGTCTCTGCCTGGGCCTATTATCATGGCGCCGCGGTTGACCAGAGCCGGTTCATCGTCAACA
This sequence comes from uncultured Alphaproteobacteria bacterium, assembly GCA_963743265.1. Lineage (GTDB taxonomy): Bacteria > Pseudomonadota > Alphaproteobacteria > Rhizobiales > Beijerinckiaceae > Roseiarcus. The sequence goes on from CAVUPE010000019.1 coordinate 82,028, forward strand.
TGACGCCCGCGCCGGGCGTATCGCTCGAGACGCTCGACAAGGCTTTCGACCGGGCGCTGGGGAGGTTCGTGCACGATGGGGTTGAGGCTGGCGATTTGGAGCGCGCCAAGACGCGAATGGTCGCTGACGCCATTTACGCCCGCGACAGCCAATCGGACCTCGCGCGCTGGTACGGCTCGTCGCTGGCGATCGGCCAGACCTTGCGTGACGTCGAGGAATGGCCGGCGAGAATCGAGCGCGTCAGCGCTGAGGACGTGATTGGCGCGGCGCGACGCTGGCTCGATCATAAGCCTGCGGTGACCGGACATCTCATGCCTCTGGTCGAGGAAGCGGCTTAGGACCCACGATCTTCCCGCTCCGGTCACGCGGAGCCAAAAAGACAAAACCCACGGAAACGCTCATGCAAAAGCACCTCGCCGTTCCGCCCTCCCACTCCGCCGTCAATGTTGACGTCGTCGTCAGCCCGCGCGGCTTGAAGTTTTGGCTCGTCCCCTCCTACGCGGTGCCGCTCGTTTCGCTCGAATTCGCCATGCGCGGCGGCGCCGCGCAGGACCCGGCGGAGAAGGCGGGCTTGGGCGCGCTGATGTCCGCGCTTCTCGACGAGGGCGCGGGCGAATTGGATTCGCAAGCCTTTCACCGCGCTCTCGACGAGAAAGCCGTCGAAATGTCGTTCCAGTGCGACCGCGATCATTGGAGCGGGCGCATGCGCACGCTGACCAAGAACCTCGATCGCGCCGCCGAGCTTTTGCGCCTCGCTGTCAACCTGCCGCGCTTCGACGAGGAGCCGTTCGAGCGCGTGCGTGAGCATATGAACGCGCGCCTGCGTCACGACGCCAATGATCCCGGGACCCTCGCCAACCGTCACTGGAAGGAAAAGTCGTTTCCCGGTCACCCTTACGGCCAGGCGGCCAGCGGGACCCTCGAAACGCTCGCGCGCATCGAAAGGGGCGACCTCGTCAAGGCTGCGAAGCGCGGGATCGCGCGCGATCAATTGTTGATCGCGGTCGTCGGCGCGATCGACGAAAAGGGCGCCGCGGCGCTGGTCGACAAGGCGTTCGCCGATCTGCCGGCCAAGGGTGATCTCAAGCCCATCCCCGACGCAACGTTCGCCGGCCTCGGCGCGATCGACCGGATCGATCTCGACGTGCCGCAATCAACGATCCGCTTCGGCCGGCCATCGCTCAAGCGCGACGACCCCGACTTTATTCCCGCCATCGTCGCCGCGCATGTCCTGGGTGGGTCGGGCTCGATGACCTCGCGGCTATTTCGCGAGGTGCGCGAGAAGCGCGGCCTCGCCTATACGGTGTTCGGGAGCTTCTATTCGCTCGAGCGCGGCGCTTACTTCTACGGCGGCACGACGACCAAGAACGAGCGGGCGCGCGAATCGTTCGACGTCGCCTCGGCCGAAATCCGCGACGTAGCGCTGAACGGGCTTAACGAAGAGGAGCTGGAGAAAGGCAAGACCTATCTCATCGGCTCCTATCCGCTGCGCTTCGACACTTCCGCCAAGATCGCCTCGCAGCTCGTCCACATCCAGCTCGAGCGCCGCGCGCCGGAATGGCTGGTCGAGCGCAACCGCGAGATCGCCGCGGTGACGATGGAGAGCGTCAGCCGCGCGGCGCATCGCGCCTTCGGCGACG